>NZ_JAAGOH010000013.1 GCF_010499455.1 Ideonella livida
TTCTTGTGCAACTTGATCAGCATGTCGGCCTCCGGCCCTTCCATGCTGCCACGACCTCAGCCAACACGGCCCGCCCCAGCAGCAACGGACGTCTACTTTTTAGAAGGTATTCGTCCGGGACCTGACAGCTAAGTACGAGGAGCATGTCGACGCTGGGGAGTGGCATCAGGCTGAAAACAGCCTGAGGGCGTACGTCGAGCAAGGTGTGAAGGCTGGTTGGCCGCTGGCAGCGTTAATGCGCACAGGCCTTCATCCAGAAATTGGCGATGTGCTGCAACGTCTTGCCAAAGAGGGCGTCGCCGGTGCCGCAGAGCGACTGCACGAGCTCAACACTCACGGTGGGTGGGACATCGGCGTGCTGGAGCGAGAAGAACATACAAGCTCCGATATGAAAGGGAAACCCTTCGACGGTGACGTTTCCACCTTCGAACCCGAGCAGTTGCAGGCCTTGCTCGATCGTCTATCGGGTGGTGGTTACGACGACGAAGCGGCGCTTCTGGCCTGGTATCGGTACTGGGAGAAGCAAGGCCAAGGAAAGCGGATTCTTGACGCGCTTGAGAAGCCGCTCCTAGCTGGCCGAGGGCGTAACCTGCTTCACCTTTCCACCCCTGCCTTTCACACCCGACGCAAGTTGAGCGGGTTGAAAGCTGCTTGGAAATACCTTGTTAGCGCGCAGATCAACAGCGGCGCATGGGTCGGCTACGTGGAGAGTGAAGAGAAAACGCTTGCCCGGCTCGACTTGGTAGTCCAGCACTACCCGAAGTCTTGCGATGATTTCGTGATCGAGACGGCCTATGCCATGTTCGGTGAACCAAAGCGACCGCGATTGGCACCGGGCGAGGCGATGGTGTATTTCTATGTCAAGCAGGGGCGGATTGACGCGGCAATTGCATTCGCGCAGGTCATGGTCGATTGCGTACGCGAAGACACCCGAACCCTTCCTTTGGCTGTGCCTCGCTGGAGAGCCGAGTTGGCTGCTCTTGATGCGCCGGAGGTTTGATGGACGATCTTCGAATTCTGATCGCTCGTCTTGGCTGGCCGACTCCAGCCAGTCGGTGGTGGAGCATTCAGGCGCTTGCTGCAAGACTGGGCGATCCCGCGACAACGACCGCGACTGAGGCAGCGCTGCTGAAACTGCTGCACTCGCGCAAGCTCGAAGCGGAAGTTGTTGAGGTGCTTTGCATTTTCTGGATGGCCGCGAGTACGCATGGCTACACACCAAGCGCTGAACTCCCAGCCCACACGCCAAAACCGTCACTGTTGTCTCATCTGTTCCTAGAGGCGCTCGGGTTCACTGCGCAGGCCACACATGCTGACTTTGAAGCGGCACCGCAGAACTTCGAAACACCCAGCGACTTCGATGGGGTTCAGGGAGGAGAGGTAGCCCGAGTCTTCAGGACTGCGCTGAACAGGCTGGAACTTCCAACCGGGCTCCCCCTGATTCGCCAGATGGCGTTCGAGTGGGCTCAGAATCGGATGGCCTACCCCGAAGCGCCCTTTCAAGGCGACCTCGGACACTTTGCGCGACCGCTGGGTGAGGGTTTCGTAGGCTCGTACTCTGCACGTGCCGCCCTTCGTGCAATCTCAGCTTACCTGCGCACGCTGGTTGTAGCGGAACGGTTGTGGGGGCTGCCGTCTGACGTCGCTCGCTACTTGGCGCTCAGAGCATTGCCTATTCATCCAACGCTGGCTGCGCTGAGACCATCACGTCCGGCATGGGTGCCGGTGCGAGAGGACTTCAGCGGGGATGCAGATGCAATCGAAGGCGTCCTGCGAGGTGTTGTCGATCGCGTCGCAGCCGAGCGGCCCGGTGATGAGCTGATCGCGCTCAGCACGCCCGTCGAGATGACTATGGGGCGCTGCGTGGAGGTGTCGCTGGTGCGCTGGCTGCGAATCGACGACAGCGAAGTAGCAGACGCGGATTTAGCTGCGTATCTCGATTTCTTCTGGCGCAACATGCCGACACCCCCAAGCAATCCAACCGCTCCGCTTGACAGGTCGACTTGGTTGGAAGCGCTGCCCATAGAACAACTGTTAGACGCTCCGTCTGGGTCCTTGCCTTTGGCCGGGTTGATGGACTTTGATCGCATGGGATACCTGCAATTGGATCTCTACCCATCCAGATTGTTTGTGCCGACGCTCCTGGGGACTGTTCGGACAGAAGTGCGCCCAGCGGGCACCATGCTCGAGGTTTGGGGGAATGAACAAGTGGTTGCGGATTACGTTCACTGGAATGCCGGCTGGGGGCCGGTAAGGCCAGGGCCATTGAGCGGGGTCTGCGGTGCTGCCTTGGTCTCTCGCGGAACTACATATCGCGAGTTCCCTGCCGCTGAAGGGCAGGTGATTCGTTCGTTCTTCCTTTGGCAAGTTCGTCTTCTTCACCGAAGCAACACGTACGACGCGTTTGACGAGACCCTGAAGAGCGGTGTTTTCTTTGTTTGACCAGCCGGCACTCCTGTGCTGGGCTCATGCGCCGGTGGCGGCTGCTCTGCAAAGCCGCGTTACTACTTCGGACTCGCAGCTTCGACGACCTTTATTTGCCACACTCCGTTTGCCGCCTCGCTACCAAGACCGTCGGCCGACTTGATTTGCTCCAGTCAACGATTTCCCCCTCACTCCACCGTCACCGACTTCGCCAGGTTCCGCGGCTTGTCCACATCCGTCCCCCGCGCACACGCCGTGTGATACGCCAGCAGCTGCAGCGGCACCACGTGCAGGATGGGGGAGAGGGCGCCGTAGTGTTCGGGCATGCGGATGACGTGCAGGCCTTCGGCGTTTTCGATGCGGGTGTCGGCGTCGGCGAACACGAAGAGTTCACCGCCTCGGGCGCGCACTTCTTGCAGGTTGCTTTTGAGCTTTTCCAGCAGGGCGTCGTTGGGGGCCACGGTCACCACGGGCATGGCGCTGGTCACCAGGGCCAGGGGGCCGTGTTTGAGTTCACCGGCCGGGTAGGCCTCGGCGTGGATGTAGCTGATTTCCTTGAGTTTGAGCGCACCTTCCAGGGCGATGGGGTAGTGCAGGCCGCGGCCCAGGAAGAGGGCGTTTTCTTTGCGGGCAAAGGCTTCGGCCCAGGCCACCACCTGGGGCTCCAGCGCCAGCACGGCTTGCAGGGCCACGGGCAGGTGGCGCATGGCTTTGAGGTGGACGGCCTCTTGCTCGGGCGTGGTGGTGCCGCGCACTTGGGCCAGGGCCAGGGTGAGCAGGAACAGGCCGGCCAGCTGGGTGGTGAAGGCCTTGGTGCTGGCCACGCCCACTTCCACGCCGGCGCGGGTGATGTAGGCCAGCTCGCACTCGCGCACCATGGCGCTGGTGGCCACGTTGCAGATGGTCAGGGTGTGCGGCATACCCAAGCTGCGGGCGTGCTTGAGCGCGGCCAGGGTGTCAGCCGTCTCACCGCTTTGGCTGATGGTGACGACCAGGGTGCGCGGGTCAGGCACGCTGTCGCGGTAGCGGTATTCGCTGGCAATTTCCACGCTGGTGGGGATGCGGGCGATGCTTTCCAGCCAGTATTTGGCGGTGGAGCCTGAGTAGTAGCTGGTGCCGCAGGCCAGGATCAGCACGCGGTCAATGGCTTTGAACACGCGGTAGGCGCCGTCGCCAAACAGCTCGGGGGTGATGCCTTCCACGCCTTCCAGGGTGTCGGCAATGGCGCGCGGCTGCTCGAAGATTTCCTTCTGCATGTAGTGGCGGTAGGGGCCCAGCTCGGCGGCGCCGGTGTGGGCGTGCACGATCTTCACGTCGCGCAGCACGGGGGCGAAGTTGTCGTCGGCCAGGCGCTCGGAGATCCAGTGCTTGCCCAGTTGCAGGTCCACCACGTCGCCTTCTTCGAGGTAGACGATGCGGTCGGTCACGCCGGCCAGGGCCATGGCGTCTGAGGCCAGGTAGCGGGCTTCGGGGTCCGCGTCATCCCCCAGGCCCAGCACCAGGGGCGAGCCGTAGCGGGCGCCCACCACGCGGTGCGGCTCGTCACGACAGAACACGGCGATGGCGTAGGCGCCGTGCAGGCGGGCCACGGCGCGTTGCACGGTGTCAAACAGGTCACCGTCATAGAGGTGGGCCACCAGGTGGGCGATGACCTCGGTGTCGGTCTGGCTCTCGAACACATAGCCCTTGGCCTGCAGTTCGGCGCGCAGCTCGTCGTGGTTCTCGATGATGCCGTTGTGCACCAGGGCGATCTTGCCGCCCGAGAAGTGCGGGTGGGCGTTGTGCACCACCGGCGCGCCGTGGGTGGCCCAGCGGGTGTGGGCAATGCCGGTGCCGCTGGCCACGCCGTCGGCGTCAATTTGCTGGCGCAGCTCGGCCACGCGGGCGGTGGAGCGGCTGCGGCGCAGGGCGCCGCCTTGGTGCACCGCCACGCCGCAGCTGTCATAACCCCGGTATTCCAGCCTTTGCAGGCCCTGCACCAGGATGGGGACGATGTTGCGGGTGCTGACGGCGCCGACGATGCCACACATGTTGCGGTTCTCCTGAAGATGCGCTCATCGTAGGCTGGAGAGAAAGACGTTTGCTTTCATATGAAGGCCTCATATGAAACAAATCACCCATCAAAATCAGATGGGAAATTTTTAGTCATCAAATACACATACAAGAAATATTCCATCCACAGCCGGCGCCTCGTCCCCTGGACTGGCTCTTGCACCCACCCCGCCTGCGCCCCGGCCTGGGGCGCCAGGGCTGGCGCGGCCGCCCTGTCTCACCCTGAATGGAGAACACACGCATGAGCCGGCTGGACGTGACCGAGAAGATCATCACCGCCAAGGTGTCCAAGGGCCTGAAGTGGGCCGATGTGGCCACGCAGGTGGGCCTGAGCAAAGAGTGGGTGACGGCCGCCTGCCTGGGGCAGATGACGCTGGATGCCCGGCAGGCCGCCATCGTGGGCGAGATTTTTGGGCTGAGCGCTGAGGATCAGAAGTGGCTGCAGGTGGTGCCCTACAAGGGCAGCCTGCCCACCGCCGTGCCCACCGATCCGTTGATCTACCGCTTTTATGAGCTGGTCAGCGTGTACGGCAGCACCTTCAAGGCGCTGATTCATGAGGAGTTTGGCGACGGCATCATGAGCGCCATCGACTTCAAGATGGACCTGCAGCGCGAGCCCGACCCCAAGGGCGACCGGGTGAGCATCACCATGAGCGGCAAGTTCCTGCCCTACAAGACGTATTGAGCGGCAAGGGGCTTTTCGCCCGGGGTCCCGCGTTGCGGCCGGCCTGCGCCGGCCGGGCTCGGCAGGAAATTTCATGCAAGATGCCTGCATGGAACTTCCCACCGGTGTTGATGTGGAACTGGACGCCATTGACTGGCGTCTGCTGGGCCTGTTGCAGGCCGACGCCAGCCTGACCAACCAGGCGCTGGCCGAGGCGGCACATGTCTCGCCCGCCACCGCGCTGCGCCGCGTCAAGCGCCTGCGCGAAGAAGGGGTGATCGAGCGCTTCACCACCCTGCTGGCGCCGGCCTTTGCCGGTCGTGGCCTGCAGGCGCTGTGCGAAGTGACGCTGGACCGCCAGGGCGCCGAGGCGCTGGATGCGTTTGAGGCCCGCGCGGTGGCCGAGGCGGCGGTGCAGCAGGTCTGGCGCGTCTCGCCCGGGCCCGACTTTGTGCTGGTGGTGTGGGCCGCCGACATGCCGGCCTACCTGGCGGTGACGCAGCGGTTGTTCACCCAAGATGCCAATGTGCGCAACGTCAAGAGCTTCTTTGCCTTGAAGCGCGCCAAGTTCAACCCCGCCGTGCCGGCGCCCTGAGAAGCCGGGAGTCCTGCCCATGTCCCACAGCCTGAACGGGCCGGCCCAGGCCGAGCTGGTGATCAAGAAGAGCCGTTTTATTGGCTGCGTGCGGCCGGTGGCCGACCGCGCCGAGGCGCAGGCGGTGGTGGCCGCCCTGCGGGCCGAGCACCCCGGCGCGGCCCATGTGTGCTGGGCGCTGCTGGCCGGCGGCCAGAGCGCGGCGGTGGACGACGGCGAGCCCGGTGGCACCGCCGGCCTGCCCATGCTCAACGTGCTGCGCCACCAGGACCTGGACGGCGTGCTGGCCACGGTGGTGCGCTACTTTGGCGGTGTGAAGCTGGGCGCGGGTGGCCTGGTGCGGGCCTACACCGACGCGGTGGCCACCGCCCTGCAGGGCGCCGTGCGGGTGCCGCGCCAGCGCCTGGTCACCCTGGGTTGCGAGGTGCCCTATGCCCTGGAGGGCTGGCTGCGCCGCCAGCTGGACACCCATGGCGCCACGCTGCAGGCGGTGGACCACGGGGCGCTGGTGCGGCTGCGCTTTGCCCTGCCCGAAGACGCGGCACCGGCCCTGCGCAGGGCGCTGGAGGACGGGGGCCGCGGCCAGCTGGGCTGGTGGCGGCCGGACTGAGCCCAGCCGCCGCCGCCGCGCGCGCCAAGGCTCAGGCTTGCGGCGCCACGTCCACCATGTGCCACCACTCCTGCCAGAACAGCGGCCGGCGGTAGCCGGTGACCTGGCGGTGTTGCAGGTCGGTCACCAGGGTGTGCAGGCGGGCGCGGTAGGGCATCCACACGGCCCCGTGGCGCCAGACCTCTCTGAAGACGGCGTCGCGCTGCGGTCCGTCGGGCAGGCCGCTCAGGCGCTGGTACAGGGCGGTGACCTCCGGATGGTCAAAACGCGCCAGGTTCTGGCCGCCTATCTGGGTGCCGTCATAGCGCTGCAGGGCGCCCTGGCTGTCGGGCGAGGCGGACAGGCCGCCCACGCCCCAGACCATGAAGCGGCCAGCCCGCGCGGCCTTGAGGTTCTCCTGGAAGCTGCCAAAGCGGAACTGGACCTGCACGCCCAGGGCGGTGAGGTCGCGCTGCCACAGTTCGGCCTGCTGGCGGGCGCGCTGCGTGGTCTCGGTGGTCCACTCCAGGCGCAGGGGGCTGCCGTCGGGGCGCTCGCGCCAGCCGTCGCCGTCGCGGTCCACAAAGCCGTGCAGGTCCAGCAGGGCCCGTGCGCGGGCGGGGTCGTGGTGGCTCATCTCGGAGCGGAACCGGGGGTCGTAGGCGCGGGTGTGGGGCGCCACGCTGGCCTGGGCCGGCACGGCCTGGCCGCGGTAGACGAGTTGGATCTCCCGGGCCACGTCCAGTCCCAGTGAGAGGGCGCGGCGCAGCGCCACCTGGGCGGTGTCCAGCCCGCCCACCACCGGGTCGGCCATGTTGAAGACGGTGACGGTGCAGTCGGCCCGCAGGTTGCGCTGGCCCTGCACGCCCTGGTGCGCCAGATGAGGCGCCAGGCGGCCATGGGGCATGGCCAGGGCCACGAAGTCGGCAGGCACGTTCTCGATGAGGTCATGCTGGCCGTTGAGAAAGGCCAGCCAGCGGGGCTGCGCCTCCTCGACGATGGCCACCTCGACCTCATCGACCAGGGGCAGCAGGCGGCCGCGCAGCCGGGCCAGTATGGCCTGGCCCTGGGCATCGTCCGGGGCGGGTTCGGCGTCGTAGCGTCGCTCGCGGTAGCCCGGGTTGCGCACCAGGCGGATGAGCGATCCCCGCCGCCACTGCGCCAGTTTGAAGGGGCCGGTGCCCACAGGATGGGCATCGATGGCCGGGCCGTAGTGGTCCACCACCTCACGGGCCACGGCGCCAAAGAGGTCGCTCTCGGCCAGGAACTCGATGAAACGCGGCCGGGGGGCCTGCAGGCGGAACTGCAAGGTATGGCGGTCCAGAGCCCGCAGGCCGGCCACCGGGGCGGCGTAGTCATAGGGCTGGCGGCGCTCGATCGCACGTTGGCGCTTGGCGGCCAGTCCCTCCAAGCCATAGCTGTCCACAAAACTCCAGACCGGGCTCTTGAGGGCGGGGTCAGCGAAGCGTTCGAGGGCGTACACATAGTCGGCGGCCACCAGCTCGCGCCGGCGTCCGCCAAAGGCCGGGTCATCGGCAAAGAAGATGCCCGGACGCAACTGCACCGTCCACACCCGGTAGTCGTCGGTGTGCTCGGGCAGGGCCGCGGCGGTGAGGGGCTTGACGCGGGCCGGCCGGGCCAGGTGGTCGTAGGTGTAGAGCGCCTCAAAAATGTGGGCGGTCAGGGTGCGGGAGTACAGGTCGCTGAGCTTGACGGGGTCCAGGCTGGTCTCGGCAGCCGGAAAGGCATAGCGCAGCACCCGGCGCCCGGCGACCTCGGGCGGCGCGGAGGCTGCGCCGGCCGCCGGTGACGGCAGCAGACCGCCGACCGCGACGCCCGCGGCCAAGCTGCCTGCCTGGGCCACCAGGTGCCGCCGGGCGGGGTCCTCAGGGCGGGTTCGGTGCGGCATGGGGGGCACGACGGCTTATCGCGCCACGCCCGCGCGGGCCTGCGCCTCGGGGTCCACGTCCACGTAGCGCCAGTTCTCGCGCAGGAAGGGGTGGCGGCGGTAGCCGATCACCCAGGGGTGCATCAGGTCGTTGATCATGCGGTGGCCCACCACCTTGTAGGGCATGTAGGCCACGCCCAGCTTCTTCATCTGCAGGATCACCGCCTCGCGCTGCGGCCCGTCGGGCAGCGAGGACTGCTGGCGGTAGAGCCGGTTGTACTCGGGCAAGTCAAAGCGCGCATGGTTGGCCTGACCCTTGTTGGGCCCGTACATCAGGTCCAGAAAGTAGGCGCCGTCCGGGGTGGCCGCACTCCAGGACACGCTCCACATCATGAGCTTGCCCGCGCGCGAGGCCTTGAGCTGCTCGGGCCACTTGGCGATGCGGAACGTCGCCTGCAGGCCCAGGGCGTCAAAGGCCTTTTTCCACAGCTCCTGCTGCTGCCGCGAGATCTGGTCCGTCTGCGACGAGAACTCGATGTGCAGCGGGCCGCCGTCGGGCCGCTCGCGCCAGCCGTCGCCGTCGCGGTCGGCAAAGCCATAGAGGTCCAGCAGGGCCAGGGCGCGGGGCAGGTCCTGCTGGCTCATCTCGGTGCGCAGGCCGGCCTGGAAGCCCGAGACCCCCGGCGGCACGATGGACTGGGCCGGCAGCATCTGGCCCTTGCGCATTTGCTGCCGCTCGGCTTGGGCGTCATAGGCCAAGGCAATGGCTCGGCGCAGGGCCACCTGGGCCGGGCCGTAGCCGCCCACCACCGGGTTCTCCATGCCGAAGTAGGCGTAGGTGATGTCCACGCCCGCCACACGTTCAAGCTGCACGCCCTTTTTCTGGAGGTGCGGTGCCAGCTGGCCATGAGGCAGGATGGGGGGCGAGAGCTCGGGCGGCAGGCGGTCCAGCAGGTCGTGCTCGGCATTGAGAAAGCCCAACAGCCGGGGCTGGGACTCCTCGACGATGCTCACCTCGACCCGGTCCAGCAGGGGCAGGCGCCGGCCCCGCAGCCGCTGGGCGATGGCCTGCGAGACGGGGTCGTCCGCCGGCGGCTCGGCGTCAAAGCGCTCTTCTCGGAAGCCGGGGTTGCGTGCCAGCACGATGCGCGAGGAGCGCCGCCACTGCGCCAACAAGAAGGGGCCGGTGCCCACCGGGTGGGCCATGATCTCGTCGCCGTAGTGCTCCACCACCTCGCGGGCCACCGCGCCCAGCATGGCGCCATCGGCAAAGTAGTAGTGGATGCGGGGTGCGGGCTCGGCCAGGCGCAGCTGGAAGGTGTAGCGGTCCAGCACGCGCAGCCCCTCCACCGGGGCGTCGTAGTCAAAGGGTCGCTGGCCCTGGATCGCCTGCTGGCGCAGCTCAGACAGGCCCAGGATGCGGCTGCCCTCCAGCAGGCCCAAGGTGGGGCTCTTCCAGCGCGGGTCGTACAGGCGCTTGATGCTGTAGACGTAGTCCTCGGCCACCAGCTCGCGGCGCCGACCGCCAAAGGCCGGGTCGTCGGCAAAGTAGATGCCCGGGCGCAGGCGGAAGGTCCAGGTGCGGAAGTCGGCCGAGGCCTCGGGCAGGGCTGCGGCGGTCTGGGGACGCAGGCGCGCGGGACGGGCCAGGTAGTCGTAGGTGAGCGGTGCCTCGAAGATGTGCGCGGCGATGGTGCGCGAGTACAGGTCAGAGATCTGCGCCGGGTCAAAACCGGTTTCGGCGGTGGGAAAGGCGTAACGCAGCACCCGGGGAGCGGGCGCAGCCGCTGAGGGGGCCGAGGCGGCGACAGGCGCAGCGGTGGACGGCGCGGTGGCCGCGCTGGCGCCCGGCAGAGCGGACAGCACCAGGCAGGCGGCCCCGCAGACCACCCGGGCCAGCGCGCTGGCGCGCCCCGCGGGCCGGCGGATAAGGGGGGGAAGCAACGGAAAGACCAGCATGGCAAAGACGGTGCGACAGGACGGCAGCGGCCGCCAGCAAGCATAGAGGCCGCCGACGATAGTCCATGCGGGCCCTCACCGCGCCCGTGGTCATCCCGCTCCACCCGCCAACGGCCCGGCCCCTACACTGCGGCGCACCCGCCGGGGCGCGCCCCGGCCTTCCTGCACTCCTGAACCAAGGTCTCTCCATGGCGGCCTATTTACTGCGGCGCCTGTGGCAGATGGTCCCCACCCTGCTGGGGGTCGTGCTGCTGGTGTTCGCGCTCTTCAAGTTCTTTGGCGGCGACCCGGCCGAGATCATGGGCGGCCTCAACGCCACCCCGGCGCAGATCGAGGCCATCCGCGACCAGCTCGGCCTGAACGAGCCCTGGTGGGTGCAGCTGGGCATCTTTCTGCAGCAGATCGCCACCTTCGACTGGGGCCGCAGCTGGGCCACGCAGGAGCCGGTGAGCCAGCTCTTTGCCAGCCGCCTGCCCGCCACCCTGACGGTCATGGCCCCCATCCTGCTGCTGGACACGCTGCTGGCCATTCCCATCGCCCTGGGCGTGGCCTATGTGCGCGGCTCGCTCACCGACCGGGTGCTGATGGTGGTGACCACCGTGGCGCTGTCCATCTCCTTCCTGGTCTATGTGATCGTGGGCCAGTACCTGTTCGGCTTCCAGCTGGGCTGGTTCCCGGTGCAGGGCTGGAGCGACTCCACCTGGACCAACTTGACCACCTATGTGCCGTTGCCGGCGCTGCTGGCGGTGCTGGTGGGGGTGTCGCCCCAGACCCGGCTCTACCGCAGCTTCTTCCTGGACGAGCTGGGGCAGGACTATGTGCGCACCGCCCGCGCCAAGGGCCTGCCCGAGGGCCGGGTGCTGTTTGGCCATGTGCTGCGCAACGCCATGATCCCCATCCTGACCAATGTGGCGCTGGCCCTGCCGGGCATCTTCGTGGGCTCCTTCCTGATCGAGGTGTTCTTCTCCATCCCCGGCCTGGGCCGCGAGGTGCTGCTGGCGGTCAACCGCAGTGACTACCCGGTCATCCAGGCGGTCACCATCTACCTGGCGCTGCTGACCATGCTGATCAACCTGGCCACGGACCTGCTCTACAAGGCGGTGGACCCGCGCGTGGTGCTGCGCTGAGGAGGACCCCGCGATGTATCCCCTGACCACGCATGACGCCACGCCCGCCCCGCCGCCGGCCGCACGCCCGCAGGGGGTGTGGCAGGCGGCCTGGCGACGCTTCCGCACCGACCGGGTGGGCCTGGCCAGCCTGGGGGTGGTGCTGGCCTTTTTGGCCCTGATCGCCCTGTCGGCGGCCGGCCTGGTGGCCGGGGACTGGCAGCGCGAGGTGGGCGTGCCCCATGCCGCCCCCACCCTGGTCGGGCCACTGCCGCCCGAACCCACGGCGGCGCTGGCCTCGCCGGACGGCCCTCCGGTGGACCTGAGCGACCTGGACCCGCTGGCCCCGCGTTATGCCGAGATCGCCGAGCGGGCCAAGGCCTATGCCACCCAGACGAGCCCACGCGCCCAGACCCTGCCGCTGGGCGGCGACCGCCTGGGCCGCGACGTGCTGGCCAAGGCCATCCAGGGCACGCAGGTCTCGGTCTTCGTGGGCGTGCTGGCGGCGCTGCTGGCCACCGCCGTGGGCACCACGCTGGGCGCACTGGCGGGCTTCTTCGGCCGCTGGGTGGACGACCTGCTGGAGTGGCTTTACAACGTGTTCACGGCCATCCCCGACATCCTGCTGATCTTCGCCTTTGCCGCCGTGCTGGGCCGCGGCCTGGACACGGTGGTGCTGATCCTGGGCCTGGTGGGCTGGACGGGGCTGTACCGCCAGGTGCGCGCGGAGTTCATGAAGCACCGCAGCCGCGAGTACGTGCGGGCGGCCGAGGCCATCGGGGCCAGCGCGGGGGCGCGCATGTTCCGCCACATCCTGCCCAACGTCAGCCACGTCATCCTGGTGCGCATGAGCCTGCTGGTGGTGGGCTTCATCAAGGCCGAGGTGATCCTGTCCTACCTGGGCCTGGGCGTGCCGGTGGACCAGGTGAGCTGGGGCACCATGCTGGCCGAGGCCCAGGGCGAGCTGATCCTGGGTTACTGGTGGCAGCTGGCCGCGGCCACCGCCTTCATGGCGGTGTTCGTCACCGCCTTCTCCCTCATGGCCGACGCCTGGCGCGACGCCCTGGACCCCAAGCTGCAGGGAGCCTGACCCATGACCCCTCCTCTTTCTGAGGCCCCGCTGCTGCAGGTGCAGGACCTGCAGGTGCGTTTTCGTCTGGGCCGCCGGACCGAGGCCCCCGTCTGGGCCCCGGCCGTGGGCCGCCACGGCCAGGGCGTGTCCTTCGACGTGCCGGCCCACCGCACGGTGGCCCTGGTGGGCGAGAGCGGCTCGGGCAAGAGCGTGACCGCCATGGCGGTGGTGGGCCTGCTGCCCGACAACGCCGACTGCCAGGGGCAGGTGCGCTGGCAGGGCCAGCCCCTGCTGGGCGCCCCGGCGGCCACGCTGCGGGCCCTGCGCGGCCGGCAGATCGCCTGCGTGTTCCAGGACCCCATGTCCTCCCTCAACCCGGTGCACACCATCGGCCAACAGCTGGCCGAGCCCCTGCGCCTGCACCTGGGCCTGTCGGCACGCCAGGCCACCGAGCGGGCCGAGCATTGGCTGGAAGAGGTCGGCCTGCCCGAGCCCCGACAGCGCCTGCGGGCCTATCCGCACGAGCTCTCGGGCGGCCAGCAGCAGCGGGTGATGATCGCCATGGGCCTGGCCTGCGAGCCCCGGCTGCTGATCGCCGACGAGCCCACCACGGCGCTGGACGTGACCATCCAGCGCCAGATCCTGGAACTGCTGGCCCGCCTGAAGGACAAGCTGGGCCTGTCGCTGCTGTTCATCAGCCACGACCTGGCGCTGGTGGGCGAGATCGCCGACGAGGTGGTGGTGATGCGCCATGGCCAGGTGCGGGAGCAGGGGCCGGTGGACCGGATCTTCAGCGCCCCGCAAGACCCCTACACCCGCGCCCTGCTGGCCTGCCGGCCCAGCCTGCAAGGCCAGCCGCTGCGGCTGCCGGTGATTGACGAGCACATGGCGCGCGAAACCGCCGTGGCCACCGCCATCACCGCCCCGCCTCCTGCGCCGCAGCGCCCCCGCGACCCCGAAGCCCCCGTGGTGCTGGAGGTGCGCGGCCTGACCAAGCACTTCCCCCTGCGCGAAGGCCTGTTCGGACGGCGGGCCTACCCGGCCTTGAAGGGGGTGAGCTTCCGCCTGCGTCGCGGGCAGACCCTGGGCATCGTGGGCGAAAGCGGCTCAGGCAAGAGCACCCTGGGCCTGACCCTGCTGCGTCTGCACGAGCCCACCGGCGGCGAGGTGTGGTTTGGCGGGCGCGAGCTGCTGCGCCTGCCCGACGCCGAGCGGCAGGCCATGCGCCGCCGCCTGCAGATCGTCTTCCAGAACCCCTACGCCAGCCTCAACCCGCGCTTTGCCATCGGCCAGACCCTGATGGAGCCGCTGCGTATCCACCGCCTGGGCGGCAGCGAGGCCGAGCGCGAGGCGCGGGCCGTAGCCCTGCTGCGCCGGGTGGGGCTGGACGCCTCGGCCCTGGGCAAGTACCCGCATGAGTTCTCCGGCGGCCAGCGCCAGCGCATCGCCATCGCCCGCTGCCTGACCCTGGAGCCCGAGGTGCTGGTGCTGGACGAGGCGGTGAGCGCACTGGACGTGAGCGTGCAGGCCCAGGTGCTGAACCTGCTGCGCGACCTGCAAGACGAGCTCGGCCTGTCCTACCTGTTCATCAGCCACGACCTGGCGGTGGTGCGCTTCATCAGCGACGAGGTGCTGGTGATGCACCAGGGTGAGGCGGTGGAGCAGGCCAGCGCCGAGGACATCCTGCTGCGGCCGCAGCAGGACTACACCCGCCGCCTCATCGGCGCGGTGCCGCGGGGCTGGACACCGCGGGGCTGAGGCGGCCCGGCGCCTCAGCGCAGGTAGGCGTCGTAGCCGGTCTTGAGGATGAGCGCGCTGACCACCACGATGAACACCCACCGCACAAAGCCCGCGCCATGGCGCAGCGCCAAGCGCGTGCCCAGCAGGCTGCCCAGCACATTGGTCACCGCCATCACCGCGGCCACCTGCCACCAGATGTGCCCGCGGCTGGCCAGCAGGGCCAGCGCCGCCAGGTTGGTGGCCAGATTGACCAACTTGGCCGAGGCCGAGGCATTGAGGAAGTCATAGCCCAGCAGCCGCACGAACAGGAACACCAGGAAGCTGCCCGTGCCCGGCCCGAAGAAGCCGTCGTAAAAGCCGATCACCCCGCCCACGCCACCAGCCACCAGCGCCTCGCGCCGGCCGGCAAAGCGCGGCGCATGGTGCTGACCCAGCTCCTTCTTGGCCAGGGTGTAGGCCAGGATGGCCAGCAGCACCACCGGCAGGGCTTTGCGCAGCCCCTCCGGGCTGACCAGGGTGAGCACCCAGGCCCCGGCAAAACTGCCCACGCCGGCGGCGGCCACCGCCGGCGCCACGGCCCCCCAACGCAGTTCCACCCGCCGCGCATACTGGCGGGCCGCCCAGGCCGTGCCCCACACCGCCGCCCCCTTGTTGCTGCCCGCCAGGGTGGCCGGGTGGGTGGTGGGAAAGGTGGCGAACAGGGCCGGCAGCAGCACCAGCCCGCCGCCGCCCACGATGGCATCGACGAAGCCAGCCAGGCCGGAGGCCACGGCCACGATCAGGAGTTCAAGCATGCGCGGGAAAACATCCAGGGGGAGGGGCGGCCACCTTCTGGATGGGGCAGCACCTCCACCGACGCGGGCATCGGGAAGCGGCCCCCTGAGGCGCCTGACCGCGGGCCCGTCGGACCCCAGAAGATGAAAAGGGCGCCAGCGGTTGGCTGGCGCCCTTTCATTGTCACATCACCGGTCGGGGCCGCCCGGGTAGGGCGGGGAGCCCGACGGTTGGGCTGTCTTGAGTTTTGTTTCTAGGCCCGGCTTGTCTCCTCGGCCTCCTTCAGCTGTGGGTCCCGCAGGCCCGGCGCTGAAAGTGCGCGAACTTTAAGGTCGTGTTCAGGCCTGTTGCATTGGTGACAACCCTGCCCAATGTCGGTGCATCGTGACCTCGTAGACAGTCAGGCCTGGACATCCGCGGCCTGACGGATCCAGGCCGCGGCCCGCTCGGCAATCATCAGCGTGGGCGCATTGGTGTTGCCGCTGGTGATGGTGGGCATGACGCTGGCGTCGGCCACGCGCAACCCGGCCACGCCGCGCACCCGCAGGCGGCTGTCCACCACGGCGGCCGGATCGTCGTCGCGGCCCATGGCGCAGGTGCCCACCGGATGGAAGATGGTGGTGCCAATGTCGCCGGCCAGGCGCGCCAGGTCCTCGTCGCGCTGCCACTGCACGCCGGGCTTGACCTCCTCGGGCCGGTAGCGTGCCAGCGCGGGCTGCGCGGCGATGCGCCGGGTCAGGCGCAGCGAGTCCGCCGCCACCCGGCGGTCAGCCTCGGTGCTCAGGTAGTTGGCCAGGATGGACGGCGCATCGTCCACCGAGGGGCCGGTGAGGTGGATGCGCCCGCGCGAGCTGGGATTGAGGTTGCAGACGCTGGCGGTGAAGGCGTTGAAGGGATGCAACGGCTCGCCGAAGGCGTCCAGCGACAAGGGCTGCACGTGGTACTGCACATTGGGCCAGGCGTGCTCGGGCGAGCTGCGGGTGAAGGCGCCCAGCTGCGAGGGTGCCATGCTCATGGGCCCGCTGCGCCGAAACAGGTACTCCAGGCCGATGGCGGCCTTGCCCCACCAGTGGGCCGCCCGGGTGTTGAGCGTGCGCACGCCCTGCACCTTGAACACCGCGCGGATCTGCAGGTGGTCCTGCAGGTTGCCGCCGATGGCTGGCTGGTCCAGCAGCACCGGCAGGCCCAGACCCTGCAACAGCCCGCCCGGTCCCAGCCCCGAGCGCTGCAGGATGGCTGGCGTGCCCACCGCCCCGGCGGCCATGACCACCTCGGCCGTGGCCCGGGCCCGCACCGGCGCCCCGCCCTGCTCCGGCAGGATCTCCACACCTGTCGCCCGCAGGCCGCCGTCGGCGCCGCGGGTCATCAGCAGGCGCTGCACCTTGGCACCGGTCCAGACCTGCAGGTTGGGCCGACCCACCACCGGCCGCAGAAAGGCCTTGCTGGCGTTCCAGCGCACACCACGGCGCTGGTTGACCTCGAAATAGCCCACCCCTTCGTTGCTGCCGCGGTTGAAGTCCTCGGTGGCAGGAATGCCGGCCTCCTGGGCCGCGGCGGCAAAGGCATCCAGGATCTCCCAGGACAGCCGCTGGCGTTCCACCCGCCACTCGCCGCCGGCCCGCTGACCGCTGGGGTCAAAGCCCGGCGCGGCGTGCAGCGCATCGCCCCCCCGCCAGTGGTCCTCATGGGCCTTGAAGAAGGGCAGGCAGTGCTCCCAGCGCCAGTTGGCGTCGCCGCAATGCTGTGCCCACTGGTCGTAGTCACGGCTCTGGCCCCGCATGTAGATCATGCCGTTGATGCTGGAGCAGCCGCCCAGCACCCGGCCCCGGGGGTAGCGCAGGCGCCGGCCATTGAGGCCGGGGTCTGCATCGGTCTGGTACAGCCAGTCGGTGCGGGGATTGCCGATGCAGTGCAGGTAGCCCACCGGAATGTGGATCCAGTGGTAATCGTCATGCCCGCCAGCCTCGATGAGCAGCACGCGGAAATCAGGATGGGCCGAGAGGCGGTTGGCCAGCAGGCAGCCGGCGGTGCCGGCGCCCACGACGATGTGGGTGTAGGTCGGAAGGTCGGCCTGGGCGGTGGCGCTCACGGAATGCGGTCTCCTGGCGGGGCGTTCGGGGTGGGGAGCTGGCGGCACTGTAGGCCGCCCCCGGCGCGGTGTGCACACTTTGCACGCTCTTCTGATTTCAGGCATCCTGAAATCCCATGAGTCCTGATTTGAGGCAGCTGCAGGCGCTGGTGGCCGTGGCCCGTCACGGCACCCTGGGCCGTGCCGCCGACGCCCTGCACGCCAGCCCCTCGGCCCTGTCCATGCAGCTGGCCGCCCTGCAGCAGCGCCTGGGTCTGGCGCTGCTGCGCCGCACCGGGCGCGGCCTGGCCCTCACCGCCGAGGGCGAACAGCTTCTGCCGGCCGCCCGCGAAGCGGTGGCCGCCATGGCGCGCCTGACCCAGCTGGCTGACCATTGCGCCACCCAGGCCCGGGCCGACGGCATGGCCGCGGCGGACGCGCCAGCACCCACACCCGTGGTGCTGGGCACCATCCTCGATCCCGCGGCGCTGCGCCTGGGCGAGTTCCTGCGCGCGGCGCGCCAACGGGGCCCGCACTGGCATCCGGAGCTGCGCCACGGTGTGTCCGGTTGGGTGCTGCAGGAGCTGGCGCGCGGCCGGCTGGACCTGGGCTTCTGCCTGGGGCAGCCCGACGCCGACCGTTTCCTGACCCTGCGCCTGGCGCCGGTGCGCTACGTGGTGGTGGCCCCGCGCGGCTGGCAGGCCCGGCTGCAGGGCCGCAGCTGGGCCGAACTGGCCGCCCTGCCCTGGATCGACACCCCGCGCGAATCGGTGCACCACCAGCTGCTGCAGCCCCTGCTGCAGCGCGTGAAGGGACGGCGCCACACGGTGGCCCGGGTCGACCAGGAGGCCTCGATGATCGACCTGGTGCGCGCCGGCTTCGGCCTGAGCCTGGCGCGCGAAGCGGTGGCGCTGCGCGAGGCCGACCAGTCCGGCTTGGCGGTCTCGCGCGCCCATGCGCTGGACACCGCCTTGTGGCTGGTGGCGCGGCGCGACAGCCCGGACCCGGTCACCCGCGACGCGCTGTTCGAGGTGGCCGCTGCCGTCTGGGGCCCCACACCCGGCCCCTGACAGGTGGGGCCTGCGCCGGGCTCAGGAGACGGCGTGCGCCGCCAGGATGGGGAAGAGCTTGACCAGCCCATCGGCCAGCAGCTCCACCGCCATGGCCGCCAGGATCAGGCCCATGAGCCGGGTCATCACGTTGATGCCCGTCTGGCCCAGCACCTTGGCGATGCGCCCTGAGGCCGAGAAAGCCACGAAGGTGGCCAGGGCGATCACCACCCCGTATCCCACCAGCACCGCATGCTCCCAGAAGGTACGGGTCTTCTCGGCATAGATCACCATGGTGGAGATGGTGGCCGGCCCGGTGAGCAGCGGCACCGTCAAGGGCACCACGGCGATGGAGGAGCCCGCGTCGGCCTTGGCCTGGCCCTGGTCCACGTCGTCCTGGCGGGTTTCGGCTGGCTGGGCGTTGAGCATGTTCAATGAGCTCACCAGCAGCAGCATGCCGCCCCCCACCTGGAAGGAGGCGATGGAGATGCCGAAGAACTCGATGATCTTGAGCCCGGCCAAGCCGCTGATGGCAATGACGGCGAAAGCGGTCAGGGCGCTCACCCGGATGGTGTGTCGCCGCTGCGCCGGCGTGAAGGCCTGGGTGAAGTGGATGAAGAAGGGCACCACGCCGATCGGGTTGACGATGGCCAGCAGCGCGATCAGGGGCTTGAGGAGGTCCATGGGCGATTCTGGCGCGTGGCGGCGCCTGGCGCGAGGGCACAACTGGCACCGTTCCAGTGCAAACTGCCGCCAAGTCCCTGATTCACAGCAGAAAAACGACAAGTTCTTGGCACGGGCTTTGTGATTCCAGAAAAAAAAAGCCCATAATGTCTTGGAGCATGTCTTGCATGCTCTGGTATTGCTGTGTATGGACGCGGCACCTTTGCTTGATGGGTTCACGCTGGGTTGAAGCTCCACATAGTCTTTTGGTGAATGAAATCAGGAGCTTCCCCCATGGGAAACAAGCTTTACGTCGGCAACCTGTCCTACAGCGTGCGTGACGACTCCCTCCATCAAGCCTTCTCCGAGTTTGGCGCCGTCACGTCGGCCAAGGTGATGATGGACCGTGAAACCGGCCGCTCCAAGGGCTTTGGTTTCGTTGAGATGGGCTCGGACGCCGAAGCCCAGGCCGCCATCGAAGGCATGAACGGCCAGCAACTGGAAGGCCGCGCCATCGTCGTCAACGAGGCCCGTCCGCGCGAGGAGCGTCCGGGTGGCTTTGGCGGCGGCAACCGTGGCGGCTTCGGCGGCGGTGGCGGCGGCGGCTACGGTGGTGGCGGTTACGGCGGCGGCGGTGGTGGCTATGGCGGCGGTGGCCGCAGCCCCTACGGCGGCGGTGGCCGCAGCCCCTACGGCGGCGGTGGCCGCGGTGGCTTTGGTGGCGGCCGTGGCGCTGAAGGCGGCGGCAGCACCGAAAGCAGCGGCTACGGTGGCGGCGGCTTCTCCGGCGGCGGCGCGCCTGCCGGCGGCAGCGGTGACAGCTACGGTGGCCGTGGCAACTACGGCAACAACAACAACCGTGGCGGCCGCAGCGACTTCGGCGGTAACCGTGGCGGTGACGACGGTGGCTACCGTGGTGGCCGTGGCGGCCGCGACGACGGCGGCTACGGCGGTGGCCGTGGCGGCCGCGGCGGTGACGACGGCTACGGCGGCGGTGGCCGCGGCGGCTACTGATCCTGCCCATCCGGCCGGCACGGCCGGATGCCATGCGGATCACCGATCCTGACACGGGGCGCCTTGGGGCGCCCCGTTCGCTTTGGGGCCCGCGCCGATGCCGGCGGCCCGCCTCAGCGTGCCGGTCGCCCCGCGTCAGCGGGCGGGGGCGGCGGTCTCCGGCATCAGCACCACACGCGCTGGCCCCTTAAGCGTCAGCCGTTGGGCCAGGCCGTCGTACTCCAGGGCCTGCGCACGGAACTCGCTGCGCCCCTGACGGGCCAGGATGGGCTGGTCGCCGCTGAGCCGCTGCACGCGGCTGTCGTAGCGGAAATGCTCCCCCTGGAAGAACACGGGCTCGGCGCCGGCCAAGGCGCTGCTGAGGTGGGCCCCACCCCGCAGCTCCACCACCTCCGCGCCCTTGCCCACCCAACCCTGGCGGGCCGAAGCCAGGGTGCGCCGGCCATCGGCGCCACGGTGGTCCAGCCGCAGCACGTCCACCTCCAAGGTGTCGCCCACCGGCCGGTGGCGCAGCTGCTCGCCACGGATCTCGGCGACAAAGGCTCCGTCAGGGGCATAACGCCAGAGGGTGAAGGACTCCAGCGCATAGTCCGGCTCGGTCGCGTCCGGGGTAGGCGCGGCCAGGCGCTCCTGCTTGGGGGCCACGCGCACCGCCCACCAACTGCCCGCAGCCAGCACGGCCATCAACAGCAAGGGCAGTGACGCCCCCCAAAGCTCGCGCAGCAGGCTGGGCCAGCGCCGCGCAGCGGCGCCCAGACGGCCCGCACCGCGCTCGTCGGGGGCGGGCGGCGGCAGAGGGGCGGCGGCGGGTTCGGCCACGGGCGGCGGTCTCAGCGGCCGTCCAGCGTCGCCAGCTGCCCGCGCAGCAGCGGGGCATAGCGCCCGGCCGCCACCAGCAGCAGGTCGCAGAACTCGCGGGCGGCGCCCTCGCCGCCGCGCTGCCGGGTGATGTGGTGCACCCGGGCCAGCACTTCGGCATGGGCATTGGGCGGCGCACAGGCCAGTCCGGCACGCGTCAGCAGGGGCAGGTCAGGCCAGTCATCGCCCATGGCGGCCACCTCGGGCCAGTCCACGCCCAGCTGGGCCAACAGCGGGGTGGCGGCGGCGAGCTTGTCGCCCACGCCGTAGACGGCATGCGCCAGGCCCAGGTCGGCCACACGCCGACGCACCGCCGGCGAGTCACGGCCGGTGATGATCACCGGGGTGATGCCGCACTGCTGCAGCGACTTCAGGCCGTGGCCGTCCAGCACCGAGAAGCCCTTGAGCGTCTCGCCCTCCGCGCCGATGAACAGGCGGCCATCGGTGAGCACGCCGTCCACGTCGAACAGGGCGGCTTTCATGCCGGCGCCGGTGCCCTGGGCGCGCAACAGCAGCTCGGGGGCGAAGTTCAGGACCGGCTGGGTCAAGTCGACAGGTCGCATCTCAGATCACCTTGGCGCGCATCAGGTCGTTGGTGTTGAGTGCGCCGGCCAGGCGCCCCTCGGCATCCACCGCCAGCACGCTGGTGATGCGGTGCTGCTCCATCATCTCGGCCGCATCCACCGCCAGGGCGTCGGCGCGAATCAGCTTGGGGTGCGGGTTCATCACCTCACCGGCCCGCAGGGCGCGCAGGTCGGCCCCGGTCTCGATCAGGCGCCGCAGGTCGCCGTCGGTGAAGATGCCGGCGGGCCGCTGGTCCTGCAGCACGACGGCAAAGCCCAGGCCCTTGCCGCTCATGACATGCATCATGTCCAAGAAACCGGTGTCGGGCGTGATGCAGGGCAGGGCCTCACCAGTGCGCATCAGGTCACGCACATGCATCAGCAACTTGCGGCCCAGGGCCCCCCCCGGATGGGAGCGGGCGAAGTCGTGCTCACGGAAGCCCCGGGCGTCCAGCAAGGCCACGGCCAAGGCGTCGCCCAGGGCGATCTGGGCCGTGGTGCTGGCAGTGGGGGCCAGGTTGAGCGGGCAGGCCTCCTGGGTGATATGGGTCAGCAGCACGACATCGGCATGACGGGCCAGGGTGGACTCGGCGCGGCTGGTCATGCCGATGAGCACGATGCCCAGCCGGCGCATGGCCGGCAGGATGGCGTTGATCTCATCACTCTCACCGGAGTTGGACAGGGCCAACACCACATCGGCCTCAGTCACCATGCCCAGGTCGCCGTGGGCGGCTTCACCCGGGTGGACAAAGAAGGCCGGCGTGCCAGTGGAGGCCAGGGTGGCGGCGATCTTGCGGCCCACATGGCCGCTCTTGCCCATGCCCATGACGATGACCCGCCCGCGGGCCACCAGGATGGCCTGCACCGCCGCGATGAACGAGGCGTCGAGCTGGTCACGCAGGTGGGCCAAGGCCTCGGCCTCGATGCGCAGGGTTTCGCGCGCCAATCGCAGGGCGCGTTCGGAATCGAAGTCGGTGGAGAAGTTCAAGGCAGGCACCTGGTCCAGAATCGGGGTGAATTCTAGGTGGCCGCCCCTGCGGCGGCCGCATTCCCTCGCCCGCAGGCCCCTCCCCCGCCCATGGTCAGCACGCTCGAAGTCGTCCTCTTGTATCTGGTGGCCGCGGTGGCCGGGGTGGTGGCATGCCGCAGCCTGAAGCTGCCCCCCATGCTGGGCTATCTGGTGGTGGGCGTGGTCATCGGGCCCAACGCGCTGGCCCTGGCCAAGGATTCCGCGGGCGTGAAGTACCTGGCCGAGTTCGGCGTGGTCTTCCTGATGTTCGTCATCGGGTTGGAGTTCAACTTGCCCAAGCTGCGCAGCATGCGCACCCTGGTGTTTGGCCTGGGCCTGAGCCAGGTGGCGCTGACCACGCTGGGGGCCATGGCCGGCAATGCGCTGCTGACGCTGCTGTTCAGTTTCACGGCCCGCCCCTGGGAGCTGGGTTGGGGCGGCGCGCTGGTGCTGGGCAGCGCCATGGCCATGTCCTCCACCGCCATCGTGGTCAAGCTGCTGGCCGAGCGGCTGGAGCTGGAGAGCGAGCACGGCAAGCGGGTCATCGGCGTGCTGCTGTTCCAGGATCTGGCGGTGGTGCCGCTGCTGGTGCTCATCCCGGCGCTGGGCTCCAGCCCGGCCGATCTGGCCTGGGCACTGGCACTGGCGGTGGTCAAGGCGACGGTGCTGCTCACGGTGCTGCTGGTGGGCGGACAGCGCCTGATGCGTTGGTGGCTGACGCTGGTGGTCAAGCGCAAGAGCGATGAGCTGTTCGTGCTCAACCTGCTGCTCATCACCCTGGGCTTGTCCTGGATCACCGAGCACGCGGGCCTGAGCATGGCCCTGGGTGCCTTCGTGGCGGGCATGCTGGTGGCCGAAACCGAGTTCAAGCATCAGGTGGAAACCGACATCCGGCCCTTCCACGATGTGCTGCTGGGCCTGTTCTTCATCACCATCGGCATGAAGCTGGACTGGCGGCCCGTGTGGGACCAATGGTTCCTGGTGCTGCTGCTCACCACCGTCCCCCTGATGGCCAAGGCGGCGCTGGTGGCGGGGCTGGCCTGGGCCTTTCGCGCCGCACCGGGGGTGGCGCTGCGCACCGGCCTGTACCTGGCCCAGGCAGGCGAGTTCGGCTTCGTGCTGCTCACGCTGGGGGCCGAGCAGCACCTCATCGCGGCCCACTGGCTCAGCCCGGTGCTGGCGTCCATGGTGATCTCGATGCTGGCCACGCCCTTCGTGATCCAGCATGCCAACGCCGTGGTCATGCGGCTGGCGGCCAGCGACTGGCTGATGCAGTCGGTGCAGCTGACCACCATCGCCAAGAAGTCCATCCGCACCGAGGCCCACATCATCATCTGCGGCTACGGCCGCAGCGGCCAGAACCTGGCGCGCCTGCTCACCCAGGAGAGCATTCCTTACATGGCCCTGGACCTGGACCCGGACCGGGTACGCCAGGCCGCCGCCGCCGGCCAGAGCGTGGTCTTTGGTGACGCCGCCCGCCTGCAGAGCCTGATGGCCGCCGGCCTGGCCCGGGCCAGTGCGGTGGTGGTGAGCTACCACGACACCCCGTCGGCTCTGCGCATCCTGCAGCTGGTGCGCGAGCACGCCCCACAGGTGCCGGTGGTGGTGCGCACCCTGGACGACACCGACCTGGAGAAGCTGCGTGCTGCTGGCGCCACCGAGGTGGTGCCCGAGGCGGTGGAGGGCTCGCTGATGCTGGCCAGCCACGCCCTGGCCCTGGTGGGCGTGCCCATGCGCCGGGTCATCCGCATCACCCGGGACGCCCGGGATGCCCGCTACGGCCTGCTGCGCGGCTACTTCCACGGTGCCGACGACGACACCGCCGACGAGCGGGCGCAAGAGCGCCTGCGCTCGGTCACCCTGCCTCCGGGTGCGGCATGTGTGGGCCGCACCCTGGCCGACCAAGCCCTGCACGGCATGGGCGTCAACGTGGTGTCGGTGCGCCGGGCCGACGGACGGGTGGTCAGCCCCAGCGAAGCCCTGCAGCTCACCGGGGGCGACACCCTGGTGCTGGCCGGCCTTCCCGAGACCCTGGCCCTGGCCGAGGCCCGCCTGCTGACAGGCTGAGCGCGCGCGGCCGGGCGGCGGCGCAGGAAAGCCCGGATGCCCACGCGGGCATGGGCGGGTCATGCTGCAAGCCGTGACGCATGTCACGACCATGGCGCGTCCTGGTGGGCACCTCCGGCATGGTCCAGTGGCCTGCCCCAGCACCGCCAGCCCTTGCCGCCCCTTTCAGACAGGAGACTCCATGGCCCTCTCACGCCGCCAGTTCGTCACCCAGTCCGCCACGCTGGCGGGCGCCTTTGCCGCCGGCGCCCTGGTGCCGACCTGGGCCCAGAACACCGACCTGGGCAACCCCACCCTGCCCGCACCGGGCTTTCGCCGCCACCGTCTGGGCCACCTGGAAATCCTGGCCCTGAACGATGGCGCAGCCCGACGCCCGCTGGGCGAGGAGTTCGTCCGCAACGCCCCGCTCAACAAGGTCCGCGCGCTGCTGGCCCTGCAAGGCCTGCCCACCGACTACATCGACATCCCGTTCACCCCCTTCGTGGTGGTGGCCGGCGGGCGCCGCATCCTGATCGACAGCGGCCTGGGCGACCTGGGCGGCCCGACCACCGGCAAATTGCTGGCGCAGTTGCAAGCGGCCGGCCTGCAGGCCGGGGACATCGACACCGTGCTGGTCAGCCACTTCCACGGCGACCACATCAACGGCCTGCGCCACAAGGCCGGCACCTGGACCTTCCCGAATGCGCAGATCTGGGTGCCCGCGCCGGAATACGGCTTCTGGATGGACGACGCCCGCATGGAGGCGGCCCCGGCGGCCATGAAGGGCGGCTTCCAGAACGCGCGGCGGGTCTTCGGCGGGCTGCCGGCCGAGCGCCTGCAGCGCTTCGAGCCGGGCACGGAACTGCTGCCGGGCGTGCGCAGCATGGCCGCCTACGGTCACACGCCCGGCCACACCCTGTTCGAGTTCGATGGCGGCGTGCGCGAGCGCTTCCTGTACCTGGCCGACCTGACCAACATCCCCTCGCTGTTCGCCCGCAGCCCGGACTGGGCGGTGCAGTTCGACATGGACGCCGAGGCGGCACGGCAGGTGCGCCGCCAGGTGTTCCAGAAGGTCGTCAGCGAAGGCCATCTGGTGGGCGGCTTCCACTTCCCCTTCCCGGCGCTGGGCCGCATGGTGGCCGAGGGCGAAGGCTACGAGTTCAAGCCCGTCTGAAGCCGGTCAAGGCGGCGACAATGCCGGCCCCCTGGCAGCCCCGCGCTGCCCTCTAGTGATGCCTCTTGCCGACATGACCTCCGCCACCGACCTGCTGAGCCTGCGCCCCCAGGACTACATCCGCGAACACATCCGCACCGTGCCGGACTGGCCGGCGGCCGGGGTGCAGTTCCGCGACATCACGCCGCTGCTGCAGAACCCGCGGGTGTTCCGGGTGCTGATCGACCAGTTCGTGCACCGCTACTTCGACATGCGGCCCGACGTGGTGGCCGGGCTGGACGCGCGCGGCTTCATCATCGGCTCGGTGTTGGCCTACGAGCTCAACGTGGGTTTTGTGCCGATCCGCAAGAAAGGCAAGCTGCCCTTCACCACGGTGGAGGAGACCTACGAACTGGAATACGGCAGCGCCACCGTGGAGCTGCACACCGACGCCGTCAAGCCGGGCGACCGGGTGCTGCTGATCGACGACCTGATCGCCACCGGCGGCACGATGATGGCCGGCAAGCGTCTGCTGGAGAAGCTGGGGGCCACCGTGATCGAAGGGGCCGCCATCGTCGACCTGCCCGAGCTGGGCGGCTCGGCCAAGCTGCATGCCGCCGGCCTGCCCCTCTACACGCTGGTGGACTTCGAGGGGCATTGAGCCCCCGGCGCCGCGGCCCTCAGCCGCCGGCTCAGCAGGGCAGCGGCACACCGCGCTCGTGGTGCAGGCGCACCCGGCGCGCCGCCACGCCGCCGGCTGCCCGCATCAGCTCCATGGCCAGCGTGGGCTGGCGCTGGGTCAGCTCCTCAAAGCGGGCGCGCGTCAGGCACCAGACCGAACAGGCGGACATGGCCTCGACCTGGGCCATGCGCGGCGCGCTGCCAAACAGGCTGAGCTCGCCGCAGACGGCCCCCGGGCGCAGGATGGAGATGCGCCGGCGCCCCTTGGTGGCGTCCGGCACATAGGCCTGCAGCGTGCCGGACTCCAGCAGGAACATGCTGTGGCCCTGCTCGCCGTAGTGGATGAGGATGGTGCCGCGCGGCACGAGTTCGGGCTGGAGGTAGTGCGCCAGCACGCCCCACTGTTGGTGGTCGAAACGCGCGTGGAACCCCTCTTCCAACCCCAGGGTCTGCACGGCTTGGACCAGTCTGTCGATGACCATGTTGCCTCCGGGACGCCTGACCTTGATCCAGGTCAGGCACTGACAAAGTGGGGGGATTATGGAAAGTCCACCCCCCTGAAGTCCAAGGCAGCCCGGCGCGCCCATCGGCGCAGGCTCTCCGCCCGTCGGCGGTGACAACATGGCCTCGCAGCGCTTACCGGCGGAAACAGCACGGCAGCCGGGGGGACTTCCGTCCCGCCCCGGCGCTCAGCGGCCGGCCGCCCGGCCGCGGGCCTCGGCCCGTGCCAGGGCACGGGCCTTGCCCAGACGCAGCACGTCCCCTTGGTAGGCGCGCAGAAAGCGGCGGAAGTCCGGGTCTTCGTAGCGGGCCTGGCCGGTCAGGGCCGCACGCAGCCAACCCCACACCACGGCCGCGCTGCCGATGAGCAGCGGCTTCTCATTGAGGCGGAAGAGCGCGCTGGCCAGCAGGTACAGGAAACCCGTGCCCATGAAGTACTGGCCAAAGCCGTGGCGCATGCGGCCGGTGAGGATGCCGGTCTGGCTGCTGCCCATGGGACGCAGGTGCTCAAAGCGCAGTTCGGGCTCATCCCAGCTGCAGGCCCGCCAGCCCATCATGCGGCAGCGGTGGCAGTCGATGCCGTCCCACATCACCTGCCGCACAAAGCCGCCCATGGCCTTGAACCGGTCGGTGCGGTAGAACTTGGTCATGCCCAGCGAGGTGTCGTCACCATGGCGCTCATGCACCAGCGCGCCCCGGGCATCCCGCACATAGGCCTTGCCGCTGCAGGTGGCCAGCAGCGGGTCCTCACGCATGTGCGCCATCAGGCGCTCAAAGTAGCGCGGGGGCAGGTCCAGGTCCAGGTCGAGCTTGCAGAGGAACTCGTAGGCGTCCACATCCACCGCACCGTAGCCGGTGTAGAAGGCGTCGATCACCCCCGGGCCCACGGCACGGTGGCCCCGGTCGGCGCGGGTGACGATGCGGATCCAGGGGTGGCGCTCGGCGTACTCGCGCAGGATGGCGGGGGTGGCGTCGGTGGAGCCGTCGTCCACGATCACCCACAGGGCCGGCTGCACCGATTGGGCCACCACGCTGTCCAGCGTGCGGCGCATGTAGTCGGCCTCGTTGCGGCAGGGGGAGATGAGCAGGTAGCCCTGGGCGGCGCGGCCGTCGGCGGCCTTGGCGTGGGAGGTCATGTCGCGTGGGTGGGGTAAAGGTCGTCAGGGCGCGGGGCGGCGGGCTCAGGTCCGGCCGGCGGCGGCCAGGGCGCGCCGGAAGTGTGCCGTCAACCGGTCCAGGTTGACCTGCTGGGAAAACTCGTCGAGCGCATGGCGGGCACCGGCTGCCCCCAGCCGCGACCGCAGCGCGGCGTCACCGGCCAGCCGCATCAGCTGGGCGGCCAGGCTGTCGGCGTGGCCGGGCTCGGCCAGCAGGCCGGTCTGGCCGTCCACCACCAGCTCGGGGATGCCCGACAGGCGGGTGGAGAGCACCGGCACGCCCTGGGACATGGCCTCCATCAGGGCCACGGGCACGCCGTCCATGTCGCCCTGGGCATCCACCTGGCAGGCCAGGGCGAAGACGTCCAGGCTGCCCAGCCAAGCCGCCACCTGGGCATGGCCCATGGCCCCCAGGAAACGCACCCGAGGCGCCACGCCCAGCGTCTGGGCCAGCGCCTGCAGCGGCTCGCGCAAGGGGCCGTCACCGGCAATGTCGAGCTGCAGGTCCTGGCCCTGGGCCACGGCCTGGGCGAGGGCGCGCAGCAGCACGTCCATGCCCTTCTTCTCGACCAGGCGGCCCAGGCTGCCCACGCGCAGCGGCGTGCCGGCGGCGGCCGCCGGGCGCGGCGCCCCGGCCTGAAGGCTCACGCCGCAGCGCACCACGGCCAGCCGCGCGTCGGGCACCCCCTGGGTCTGCAGATAACGCCGGTTGTAGTCGGAAATGGTCAGCAGGGCCTGGGCGCGGCGGGCCTTCTGGGGCAGCAGCAGCTTGCGCTCGAAGATGTCGTTGGCGTGGGCCGTGATGGTGAAGCCCAGCCCGGACAGGGCCGCGGCGTACATGCCGATCTGCGCCGGCACATGGGCAAAGTGGATGTGCAGGTGCACACAGCCACGCTGACGCAGCCAGCGGGCCAGGCGCAGGGCGGCCGCCCATTGCCAGACCAGTTTCCAGGCGGCCAGGCGGTGCGGGCCGACCCGCAGCACGTCCTGCACCAGCCAGCCCAGGGCACGGGCCAGGGCGACCGGATGGCGCAACGCGGTCCAGGCGCCACGGGCGGCGCCAGCCAGCAGGGCGGGCGCCCCGTCGTACAGCACGCGGGTGCGGGCCTGCAATGCCTCCTGCCCCCGCGCGGGCTGGGCCGGTCGGTGCACCGAGAAGGGGGCCACGGCCCAGCCACGACGCTCCAGCGCCGCGATCTCCTCGTAGACGAAGGTGGCCGACAGGCCATAGAGCTCGGGCGCCAGGTAGGCCACAGGGGCGCCGGGCGGGGCCTCAAGGGGGGCGTCAGACACCCCGGCAGGCGCCCTCTCGGGCGCCGGCGACGGCAGCGGCAGGGGACGGGTCATGGCCATCACTTGCCGATGCAGAAGCGGCTGAAGATCTCGCCCAGCAGGTCATCGGCGCTGAACTGCCCGGTGATGGCCTGCAGGGCCTGGTGGGCCAGGCGCAGCTCCTCGGCCAGCAGGTCCAGGGCCGCGTCGGCCTGGGCGGCCAGGTCGGCAGCCTGCTCCAGGTGGGCGGCGCAGCGGCGCAAGGCCTGCACATGCCGGGTGCGGGCGATGAAGACGCCCTCGGGCGCCGCCTGCCAGCCGGCCCGCTCCAGCAGGGCCTGGCGCAGGGCCTGCAGTCCCTGGCCGGTGCGGGCCGACAGGCACAACGGCTCCGCGCCCTGGGGACCGGGGGGCGGCGCGGCAGCGCCCGGCGCGTCGGCCTTGTTGTAGACCTGCAGCAGGCGTGCGGGATCGGCGGCGGCCAGCCGCTGGGCGATCTGCCGGTCGGCCGCCTGGTAGTCGGGGTCGTCCAGCCGGGTCAGGTCATGGAGGAAGACGATGGCGTCCGCCCCCTGGATGGACTCCCAGCTGCGGGCCATGCCGATTCGCTCGACCTCGTCGCTGGCCTGGGCCTCATCACGCAGGCCGGCGGTGTCGGTGATGTGGATGGGCACGCCTTCGATCTGCAGGGTCTCGCTGACCCGGTCGCGGGTGGTGCCGGCGATGGGGGTGACGATGGCCAGTTCGGCCCCGGCCAGGGCGTTGAGCAGGGAGCTCTTGCCCACGTTGGGCTGTCCGGCCAGTACCACGCGCAGGCCCTCGCGAAGCAGCGCGCCCTGGCGGGCGCGGCCCAGCACCGCCTGCACCGCCGACCGGATGCCCGCCAGCTGGCCCCGGGCGTCGGCCTTCTCCAGGAAGTCGATCTCCTCCTCGGGAAAGTCCAGCGTGGCCTCCACCAGCATGCGCAGGCGCACCAGCCGCTCGCTGACACCGCCAACCTCGCGGGAAAACTCGCCGGCCAGCGCCCGGCCGGCGGAACGGGCCGCGGCCTCGGTGCTGGCGTCGATCAGGTCGGCCACCGCCTCGGCCTGCGCCAGGTCCAGCTTGTCGTGCAGGAAAGCGCGTTCGGTGAACTCGCCCGGCTCGGCCAGCCGCAGCCCCATGCCGGCGCCGGCTTCCAGACAGCGGGCCAGCAGCAGCTGCAGCAGCACCGGCCCGCCATGGGCCTGCAGCTCGAGCACCTCTTCGCCGGTGTAGCTGTGGGGGGCAGGAAAGTGCAGCGCCAGCCCCTGGTCCAGCACCGCCCCATCGGCGGCGTGGAACGGCCCGTAGTGGGCATGCCGCGGCCGAAGCGGGCGCCGCAGCAGGGCCTGGACCAAGGGGCTGAGGTCGCGCCCGGAGGCGCGAACGATGCCCACCGCCCCACGCCCGGGGGCGGAGGCGATGGCCACGATGGGATCGAGGTGACGGCCTAACGACATGGGGCGATTGTCCCCGGGCGCGGGGAGGAGGCCGGACCTTGGCGCGGGGGGAGGCGCCGGCGGGAAAACCTACACCGCTGACCCGGGCGCCTCCAGGCTGGCCCAGACGGGCCAGGCAATGCCCCGCCCCGTGTTTTTCGGCTGCACGGCAGGGGACTTGAGGGCCCCACCGTCCGCCCTCCCGGGCGCGGCGAGGGTCAGCCCTTGGCGCGGTGGCGGTAGGGGTCGGGCAGCCCCAGGCCGGCCAGGATGGCGGTCTCCTCGGCCTCCATGGCCTCGGCATCGGCCTCGCCAGTTTCGTGGTCCCAGCCCTGGGCGTGCAGGGCGCCGTGCACCAGCAGGTGGGTGTAGTGCTCCAGCAGGTCCACGCCCAGCTCGGCGGCCTCGCGCTCGACCACAGGCGCGCACAACACCAGGTCGGCCACCACCACCGGCTCGGCGGCGTAGTCGAAGGTGAGCACGTTGGTGGCGTAGTCCTTCTGGCGGTAGGACTGGTTGAGGGCGCGCCCCTCCTCCTCGTCCACCAGCCGGACGGTGAACTCGCCCGGCGCGGCCAGGGCATGGCGCAGCGCCCGGATCACGCGGTGGCGGCTCAGCACCGCACGGTGACGGGGGTCGGCGAACTGCAGGGACAGGCTCAGCGCAGGCAAGGGGGCGGACATGGGGATGGCGTGGCAGGCAAGCGGTGGAGAAGGGACGGGCCCGGCGTTTCGGCGGAGGCGGCGGACTCGGGCGGGGTCAACCCGAGGTGATGGGGGTGGCGCGGGTCCGGCGCCGTGGTGCCACCGGCGCCGGTGCCGCGGCCGCCACGGGGGAGTCCACCGCCTTGCCCACCGCCTTGTCCACGGGCTTGGCCACAGACTTGCGCGGGCTTGGGCGCACAGGCTTGTCCACCGGGATGTCCACAGCCGGCGCGGGCCGGTCCTGCGCGTCATAGGCCTCCACGATGCGGGCCACCAGCGGGTGGCGCACCACGTCGGCCGAGGTGAAGCGCGTGCTGGCCACCCCCTTGACCCCTTGCAAGACGCGCACCGCATCCACCAAACCGCTGGGCGTGCCGCGCGGCAGGTCGATCTGACTCATGTCCCCGGTCACCACCGCCTTGGCCCCGAAGCCGATGCGGGTGAGGAACATCTTCATCTGCTCGGGGGTGGTGTTCTGCGCCTCGTCCAGGATGATGAAGGCGTGGTTGAGCGTGCGCCCGCGCATGAAGGCCAGGGGCGCGATCTCCAGCAGCCCCTTCTCAAAGGCCTTGGTGACGCGGTCGAAGCCCATCAGGTCGTACAGCGCGTCGTAGAGCGGCCGCAGGTAAGGATCGACCTTTTGCGTCAGGTCACCGGGCAGGAAGCCCAGGCGCTCGCCGGCCTCCACCGCCGGGCGGGTCAGGATGATGCGCTGCACATGGTTGCGCTCCAGCGCATCCACCGCGCAAGCCACCGCCAGAAAGGTCTTGCCGGTGCCGGCCGGGCCCACGCCCAGGGTCAGGTCGTGCGAGAGGATCTGGCGCAGGTACTGCACCTGGTGGGGCGTGCGGCCGCTCAGGTCGGCGCGCCGGGTGTGCAGCACGATGTCACCCTCGGGTGTGGCCGCGCGCGGCGCCGCCTGCCCACGGCGCAGGTCGTCCAGCATGAGCTGCAGCTGCTCGGGCGCAATCGGCTTGGACGCCCGCTCGTAGAGGGCCTGCAGCAGCTCCAGCACGGCCTCGGCGTCGCGTTGGCGGCCCTCCAGGCGGAAGGCGCCCTGACGGCGGTGGATGGTGACCGGCCGCACCGCCTCGATGGCGCGCAGATGCTCGTCCATGGGCCCGCACAAGTGGGCCAGGCGGATGTTGTCCAGGGGCGTGAAGGTGTGACGCAAAGGCATGGGCGCGGATTGTCGCCGCAGGGCTGCCCCGACACCCACCCATGAAAAAAGCCGCCCGTGGGCGGCTGTCGGACGCCAGGCCGCACGGGGCGGCCGGGCGCAGGCCGGAAGCGGCCTCAGATGGTGCAGGTGCCGGCAGCCTGGGCGTTCAGGGTATCGAGCAGGGCGCGGGCGTTGTCCAGGCGGGTGGCCTGGGCATAGTCCGGGCTGGCCACGCGGGTGGCCAGCTGGCTACGCAGGGCGGTCTTGACCTGGCCCTGGGCCGGGGCGGCACAGCCGGCGGTGGCCATCAGCGCATCCAGGTGCTCGCCTTCGCCGCGGGCCAGGTCCTGCTCCAGCTGGGCATAGCTGTGGAAGATGAAGGCGGCGGTCTTGGCCTGGCCACCCTTGCAGTTGTCGGCGGAGGACAAATCCGAGCTGATGGCGGTGGTGCCCCAGTCCCAGAGGATGTTGGAGGTCACGGCCGCCCAGCTGGTGTCGGCAAACAGCATGGCACCGATGCCGCACTGCGTGTAGACGTCAGCCAGCGGACGGGCCTGCACGGCCGGCGCGACGAAGGTGGAGGCGGCGCAGACGAGGGCGGCGGCGGTGAGCTTGAGTTTCACGAAATTTCCCTGGTGGAAGTGGTGGGGTGGCCGCACTTGGCTGTGCGGCGCGGCTGTTGTGGTCAACCGGGCGGAGCCCGGTAGCAAAGTGGAGCCCAGAAGCCTCCGGCCGTCAATCGACCGAAGGGAGCACCACCTCGGCGGCGCCACGGGCTGCCATCGGGTTCACCCTGACGCGCCGTACAGCCATGTGGCAGGGCCGGAAGTTGCAATTTCGCAACAAATCCCCCGTCAGCGGAAGAACTGCACCCCCACCTGCAGGCTGGCCGGGCTGGCGCCCTCCCGGTCCAGGCTCACGCGCCAGGTCTGCCCGGGCGCCGCGTCCGCCACCAGACCCAGGCGCTGGCCGCGCCAGACAGTCCCGTCGCCGCCACGCAGGTGCTGCCAGTCAGCCCAGGCGCCCACCCCGCCCTGGCGCCAGGTCGCGCCCAGCCAGGGCCCCACCCGGGGGGTCTCTCCCTCGCGCCAGCGGGCTTGCCCCATGAGCCAGATGTCCAGGCCGGACCAGGGGGCCGAGGCGGCGCCCAGGCCACCTTCGAGCGCCAGGCGCAGGGGGGCGGGCGCGCGGCCGGACGCCACCGGGACGGTGCGCCGGTCGACCCCCGCACGCAGGTGCCAGGACAGGCGGGAGAGCGGCCCGTCCAGGGCGCTGTAGCGCCCCAGCTTGAGAACCTGGAACAGGTCCGCCGCCTCCACCCGGACCGGACCGCCGGCGTCTTGCCGGTCGCGGCTGCGCCAGCGCAGGTGGCCGGCCACCAGCTCGCCCTGCGGCAGGCCATGGCGGCCCGCACGCTCGTAGGAGAACGCCGCCAGCTCCCCTTGCGCATGCCAGCCGGCCGCCCCGCGGCTGCGCCCCAGCCCCAGGCCGATCAGGGTGGGCGCATGGCCCAGTGCCGGCGAGGGCAGAGGCGTCATCTCCAGGGGCGGTTGGGCCCGCGCGGGCAGGCGCAAGCGGGCCAGCAGCAGGCGATCCTTGAGCTGCCGGGATTCGCTCTGGACGTCTGGAGACTGGGCGGCCAGCCGCACCTCGGCCCAGGCCAGCAGGGTCTCCAGCAGGGCTTGCTGCTGTGCCAGCGGCAAGGGATGCAGGGCGGGGCCCAGGGCATCGCCCAAGGCCTGCGGGCCGGCGGCCATGAGGCGACGGGCGGCCGCCTGGGCCTCGGGCGCCAGGCGGTCGAAGTGGGCCTGCAGCACCCGGTCGGCCGAGGGCTTGTACTGCGGTGGCTCGGCCAGCGTGGGTGCCTCAGGACGGTCCTCGCGGTGCAGGGCATGGAACAGCTCCACCGGGGCATACCAGGCGGTGGGTGCGTCGGCCACCGGGCGCCCGGTGGCCCAGGCCACCACCTCGGCCAGCCGCCAGCCGCAATTCTGGGTCAGGAAGTAGTAGTCGTAGGCCTGTCCCAGCAGCTCCCACAGGTGGAGCACCAACCGCGCCCGCTGCCCCTCGTCCAGGGCCAGCCGGTAAACCCACATGTCGCGGAACTCGGTGTGGGCATAGACCAGGTCGTTGGCATAGAAGGGCTTGTCGGAGAAGGTGGCCACATAGCCGCCGCTCAGGCCCTTGACCACATAGGGCAGCGCCCCTTCGCCGGGCGGGATGAGGGCCCCGAAGTTGACGCTGACGTCGGTGCGCCCGCCCACGCGGGCGCCGCTGCGGGTGTCCAGGCGCAACAGGGCATGGCCGAAGGTGGAGGCCGGGTTGCCCAGGTAGCCGCTGACCAGGATCAGGCTGACGCCGGTGAGTTCGTCCCAGCGCGCCCAGGCGGCCAGCGCGGCGCAGCCGGCGGGCAGGGGGCTGGATGCCGATGGCAGCAGACCCTGCTCCATCAACCAGAGCCGGCGGGCCGGCCAGCGGCAGGCCGCCGGCGCCCCGGCCCCTGGGGGCACCGGCCCGTCCAGCAGCTGCAGGGTGGCCTGCAGCTCGGCCAGCGGGTCCTGGTCGCCCTGGGGACTGGCAAAGAAGCCGGGGCTGCGGATGCGGCTGCGGCCGGCGGTCTCGTCCCAGTGCAGCAGCTGGCGCCATGCCGGGCTGTCGGCCCAGCGGCGCAGGTCCGGCCCTGCGTCCGGTGCCGCGGGCAGGGCCTGGGCGCCGGCAGGCCCGAGCCCGGCGCACGCCAGCGCCCAGCCCGCCAACCAGCGCCCTGGGCGCCCCCACCGGCAGACTGGCGCCCTCCCGCCCGGTCTTTCTCGCAAGTTCATGCCGGCAGTATCGCGGCAGGCCCGCTGGCTATGATCCCGCCCCATGATCGGACGTCTGACCGGCCTGGTGGCCGAGAAATCCCCGCCCCTGGTGCTGATTGATGTGGGGGGCGTGGGCTATGAGGTGGATGTGCCCATGAGCACGTTCTGCGTGCTGCCGGGCCTGGGCGAGAAGGTCACGCTGCTGACCCATCTGGTGGTGCGCGAGGACGCGCACCTGCTCTACGGTTTCCTGACGGTGGCCGAGCGGGCCACCTTCCGCGAGCTGGTGCGGATCTCGGGCATCGGGCCGCGCACCGCGCTGGCCATCCTCTCAGGCCTGTCGGTGACCGACCTGGCCGGGGCGGTGAGCCGGCAGGAGGGCGCACGCCTGCAGAAGGTGCCGGGCATCGGCAAGAAGACGGCGGAGCGCCTGCTGCTGGAACTCAAGGGCAAGCTGGGCCCCGACCTGAGCCTGCCGGGCACCGCCGGGCCGGTGGACGATGTGCAGCTGGACATCCAGCAGGCGCTGATGGCCCTGGGCTACAACGACAAGGACGCCAGTGCCGCACTCAAGAAGCTGCCGCTGGGCGTGGGGGTGAGCGAGGGCATCAAGCTGGCGCTCAAGGCCCTGGGCTGAGGACCGCTCAGCGCCCCTCGCCGCCCTGTGGCAGCGGGGGCAGCACAGGCGGTGCCGGCAGGGGGGGCAGCACCACCGGCGCACTGGCCGCGGGCGCTGCCGCCTCGGGCACCGTGGCAACAGCAGCAGGACCCCGCGCGGGATCGGCCCCGGGGTCACGACTGGCCGCGGCGCCCGCCTCGCTGGCGCGCACGCCCGAGGCTGGCCGGGTGGTGGCAGGTCGCTGAGGCGCCGGCACCACCACGCCCGGCAAAGGGTTGACGGTGCGCAGCGGGGCCGCGCCGGGCACGCCAGCCAGCGGGTCCTCGGGCCGGCGGTCCACCGCATCGGCCAGGCCGCTGTCGCCACCCAGGGCCAGGTACAGCCGCATCTGGGCGCCCAGCAGGTCGCGCCGGCCCTTGGCCAGCGCCAGCACGCTGTCGCGCTTCTGGCGGCGCTGCTCCAGCCAGGGCATGGCATTGCTCAGGCCGGCCTCAAAGCGCGCCTTGGCCACCCGCTCGGCCCGGTCGGCCAACGCGGCGCCGCGGGTCAGGCGGGCCACCCGTTCCACCAGATAGGGGCGCTCCGCCAAGGCGTTCTCCACCTCGGACAGGGCGCTCATGACGGTATGACGGTACTGCAGGGCGGCTTCCTCGGCCCGGGAATACTCGGCCTCCAGGTCCAGGGCGCGCCGCTCCCCTTCCAGAAGTGGCAACAGCAGGCCGCTGCCCAGGCTCAGGGTGGGATTGCTCAGGATCTTGAGCCAGCGTTCGCTGCTGGCCGACAGGCTGGCACTCAACTCCAGGCCGGGGTAGAGCCGGGCGCGGGCTTCGTCCACCGCCAGAAATTGGGCGCGCAGCCGCGCCTCGGCCGCGCGCACGTCGGGTCGGCGGGCCACCACCGCGGCCGGATCCCCCGCCGGCAGGGGCGGCAGGCCTTCGCGGGGCACCATCAGCCCTTCGCCGGCGGGTGGCTCGGGCCAGGCGCCCAGCAGCAGCGAGAGGGCCTGGCGCGCGGTGCCGCGGTTGCGTCGCAGCTCCAGGCGCTGCAGGTGCAGGCTGTCGAGCAGCTGCTCAATCTCGGTCACGTCGGTCTCGGGCACGGCGCCGGCCTTGTGGCGCACCCGCACGATGGTGAGCATCCACTCGACATCGCGCACCTCGGCGTCCAGCAGCGCCAGCTGCTCGTTGGCCAGGCACAGCTCCCAGTGCTGGGCCGTGACCTCGCCCACCAGAGCCAGGGCGGTGGCCAGGCGGTCTTCCTGGGTGGCCAGGGCCTCGAACTCGGCGGCGGTGCGGGCAGCGGCCAGGCGGCCCCACAGGTCGACCTCGTAGCTCAGCCCGGCGGAGAGGTCCAGGGTGGCGGTGCCGCCGCCCTGGCGCATAGGCTGGTCCAGCGACACGTCCACCCCGGCGCTGGCGCTGGGCCAGCGGCTGGCAGAGGCCTGGCGCAGGGCCAGGCGGGCACGGTGCAGGCGCTCCAGCGCCACCGACATCCGGACGTTGCTGCGCAGCGCCTGCTCCACAAAGCGCTCCAGCGCCGGGTCCTCAAAGCCCAGCCACCAGCGCGGCTGGATGCTCAGGCCCTCGTCGTCGTCGGGTTGGTGCCAGGCTTCGGGCACCGGCACCGACGGCATCTCGGGCGTCGGGGTGGCAGGCGGGCTGATCAGGGCGCACCCCCCCAGCAGCAGGGCCAGCAGGCTGACCATGAAGGGGGGCGGCAGAGGCCGCGCGGGCGGGCGCGGCATCAGGGGCGGCGGCACAGGCATGGGGAGGTTGAGGCCGGCGCGGCGCCGGCGGAAGCGGGCGCGGATTGTGCCGCGCGGCGCCCCGCACGGCCAACGCCCGAGGCCGGCGACGGGTTGACCGGGCCTCCCCGGCCCGTCAGTGCCCGTGGTGGGCGTTGCCACCCGCCGGCGCCGCCGCCGCGCCCAGCGGGCGCACCGGCAGGCTCAGCTGCAGGGTTTCCTGCCGGCCGCCCGACTCCACCACCAGGGTCAGCGGCACGTCCTGCCCGGCGGGCAGGGCCTGCTTGAGGGCCATGAGCATGATGTGGAAGCCCCCCGGCTTGAGCTCCACCGCCTTGCCGGCGGGCAGCTCCAGGAAGGGCACGGCTGCCATGCGCATGACGTTGCCTTCCATCTTCATCTCGTGGATCTCCACCACGCCCGCCACCGGCGAGGCGGCCGACACCAGGCGCCCCCCCTGGGCCGAGGTGATCTGCAGGAAGGCGCCGGTGGCCTTCTGCTGGGCCACGGTGCCCCGGACCCAGCCATCCTTGACGGTGGTCTGGGCACTGGCGGCCAGCGGGGCGAGCAGCGCGGTCAGCAGGCAGGCGGTGGTCAGCAGGGATCGCATGGTCAGGTCCTGTAGGTCATGGGCAGGTGGTCAGGCCGCCTCGGGCGCCTGGGGCTGGCGCAGCAGGCCATCGCTGCGCGTCATGCCGGTGGGCCACTCCACCTCACGCAGACGGGCCAGGCTGAAGCTGGCGCTCTGGCGTTGGCGGGTGTCCAGGATCTGGGTACGGCGCAGGTTGGCAAAGATGCGCGAGACGGTTTCGGGCGCGGTATCCAGGATGGCGGCCATGTCCTTGAGCGTGGGCAGGGCCAGCTCGGCCACGGTGCCGCTCCAGGGCATGTCGGCCGGCACCAGCAGCAGCAGCAGGTGCTTGAGCCTGTCCTGGGCTGGTCCGGTGCGCAGGGCCACCAGGTCCTCGATGCGCCGCTGCTGTTGCGCCAGGCCTTCAACCAGGATCAGGCGGCGTTCGGCCTCGGTCACCGGCTGGCGGGCCACGGCGCGGCTGGGCACCAGGGCCCGCGCGGTGTAGGCATAGGGGTAGGCGGCCAGCAGCTCCAGGCCCAGCAGGTCGCCCGGCAGCACCAGCTGCATGAAGCGCGGGCCCTCGCGGCTGACGCGGTCCAGGCGCAACGCACCCGTCTGGAGCTGCCACACCGGGCCCATGCCGCCGGCCTCGAAAAGCACCTCACCCACCTGAAGTTCCTGTTCGGGGGCGAGGGGAGCGGCAAGCGTGGCAGAAGGCGTCATGGCGAGGTACTGCAAAGCCGTGCGGCACGTGGCCGCCGGCCAAGTCTGATTCAGGTCAAGCGAAGGCCCGGGTTTATACCGAGTTCCGGGCCACAAGGCCATTGCGCTGTATCAATCACGCCACCCTCAGTGCTGATGGGCCGCGGTGTTGCCGGCCTCACGCAGGCGCATGACCCAGACCCGGATCTCCTGCGTGCCGGCACGCTCGAAGCGCAGGGTCAGCGGAATGCGGTCGCCGTGCTGGAGCGGCTGCTTCAACCCGATGAGCATCAAGTGCCAGCTGCCGCCATGCTTGAGGGACACCTCCCCCTGCGCTGGCACGGGCACGGCCTCCACCGCCCGCATGCGCATGACCTGGGTGGCCGGATCCAGCGTCATCTGGTGGATCTCCACCGACTGGGCCACGGGGGTGCTGGCGCCCAGCAGCCGCTCGGGCTGGTCACCGCCATTGCGCAGGGTGCGGATGTAGACGCTGCCGTCAGGCTGTCCGGTGATGGACGGTGGCGCATAGGGGTGGTCGACGACCAGCGTGCCAAAGCGGTAGTCGTGGGCCAGGGCGCCCAGGGGGGCCAGGGCCAGCACGACGGCGCCCGCACCGGCCATCAGCAGGCCCGCGGCACGACGTCGGTCACGGTCTGCCACCACGGTGGGCCCAGCACGCAAAAAGGAAAAGGACATGAGGTCTCCTACGGATGGGTGAGCAGGCATGCACCACCGGGAAATGAGCAGTCGGTCATCAGTGTCCTTCGAGAAGCGTGGGCCTGTCCCAGGTCAGTCGAAGAGCACCCCAGGGCTGTGGGGACTGCCCGGAGGCCCGCTCCTGCCCCACCTCCAACGTCAGGCCCAGCGCCTGCTGCCAGCGCCACTGCAAGGTGGCGGTGGCTCGATGCACGGCCACTGCCTCAGCCAGTCCCGCGGCGGCAGCCAGCTCCGCGGGCGCCCGCCCAGCCACCCGGTTGCGAGGAACCAGTCGCTCCAAGCGCCCGCCTGTGCGCCAGTCCTCGCCCCAACGCCACTGCAGGTCGACCCAGGCGCCCTGCACGTCGCTGCGCAGCTCCGCCTCGCGGGTGGCGTCATAGAGGGCGCCGCGTTCGCGGCGCCACAGCCACGCCCCCTGCAGCAGGAGCCGGTCTGCCATCCAGCCGTCCACAGCCGCCGACACACCCAGCACCGTACTGCGACCCGAGAAGCAGACCCTCCCAGTGGTCGTGTCGCGGCAGTCCGGCACGCCGTGGTGGTGAGCCGGCATGCCATCGGCCATCAGGGCGGTGGCGCCTCGCGCCTGCGGACGCCAGTGGGCCGCCAAGCCATGCAGCGTCGCATGGCCATGTCCCCATTGGGCCAGCAGGCTGGGTGCCCACGCCCCGGCCTGGCTGCCCGGAAAACCGCGTCCTCGCCATAGCCCGACAGACAACGCCTGCCAGCCATCCTCCGGTGGCGGCCGCCACGACAGACGCAGGCCGTCCTCAGGCTCAGCGTCTCCCAGCGCGGCGCGATGCGCCAAGGGCTTCTGCCCATAGTCCTGCAGGCGTGCGGCGCCGTCCACCACATCGCCCAGGCCCATGGGCTGCCGGCCCAACCGCAACGCCCATTGGGCGCCGGCGATCTGGTGCCGGGTCTCGACCAGGGCGGATTCCGTGCGAAGGGGCTCTCCATCGTGCCCGGCCAGCGACCAGGCCCCAGCCCAGGACTCATGCCAACGCCAGGCACCGAGCAATTCAGCCTGCTGCAGCACCAGGCGACCTGCCTGGTTGTCAGGGGCACCGCCGGTGAGCAACACCCCAGGGTGGCGGGCCACCGGCCAGTCCGAAGCGGACCGTGTGTGGGCCAGAGCCGCGGCAGCCCCAACCTGCCAGCCCAACTCTTCCGGGGTAACGGCCTGCGTACCACCATGCGCACGGGCCGACGGCAACCAAGCGACCGACATCACGGCCGCCGCCCACACCAGGCCACGTACGGGCCACAGAAGGACCTCAGCGCGCATGGCGGCCTCCGGCCTGAGCCGCCGTCGCCGGCAGGCGGGCGGCGGCAAAGGGATCGGCGTGGCGGACATGGGCCAGAAAGGTCTCATCGGTCAGCGTCTTGAGAAAGGCCACCAGGTCCGCCTTGTCCTGCACACTCAGATCGATCCGCGACACCAGATCGCTCTTGTAGGGGTTGGCACGGCCATCCCCCGCGTGCGGCCCCGTGGCAATGACGGTGCCGCCATTGGCATAGTGGTCGAGCACATCCTCCAGCGTGGCCTTGCTGCCGTCGTGCATGTAGGGCGCGGTGACAGCCACGTTGCGCAAGCTGGGGGCGCGGAACATGCCCATGTCGGCAGGCTTCTGCGACACCTCGAACACCCCGCGGTTGGGAAACGGAAAACCTCCCGCACCGTCTATGTTGTAGAGACCGGTGTTGTGGAAAGGGATCGAGACGGTGCGGCTGCCGGCGTGCCGCACTTGGTCATTGAAGTTGAATTCGGCGTGGCAATGAAAGCACTCCGCCTTCTCGCCGTTGAACAGCGCCATGCCGCGCAACTCCTGCTCGGTCAGCACCTCCCGCCCTTGCTGCCAACGGTCGTACCGGCTGTCGGCGGAGATCAGGCTGCGCTCAAACGCAGCGATGGCCTTGATGATGGCGCGGAAGGTGATGCGTTCGCCCGCCTCGTCGGGAAAGGCTGCGGCAAACAGCGCCGGATAGGCCGAATCGCCTCGAAAGCGTGCCAGCACAGTGTCCTGGTTGCCATTGTTGATGCCCATCTCGACCGGGTTCTCGCCAAACAGCGGCACCTCCATCTGCCGCTCCAGCGTCTGCAGCAGCGGATTGGCCCAGGTCAGCGTGGCATGGAAGGCCACATTGGCCAGGCCCTGGGCATTGCGCGGATGCGCTTCCCCCGTGGATCCCAGGGCCGTGGCGCGTCCGTCGGTGAAGCCCAGGGCCTGCACATGGCAGCCAGCGCAGGCCTGCTGCCCGTTGCCCGACAGCCGTTTGTCGAAGAACAGCTGCCGCCCCAGCGCCACCTTGGCGCGCGACATGGGGTTGTCCGCCGGGACCGCCGGCACGGGGAAGTGGGACGGCAGACCCGCGTCGGCGGCCCAATCCCAATCGGGGTCAGCGCTGGAGGTGGTCACCACCTCGGTGCCGGCACCGCCGCAGCCCGTCACGGCCAGGGCCAGCAGGGCAGCACCGAGCCGCACGGCCAACGCCATCCCGCCGCCCAGGGGGCGGGTCAGGGCAAGGTCTTTCATGCCGTCCCGCCGCCTCACTTGGCCAGTGCCCGGAAGATGGTGTGGCCGTGGAAGAACTCGTTCTCGCTGTCCTGCACGCTGTTGCCGCTGGCGTCAAACGAGCTGCCGATCACCGACCACATGGCCTGGCATTCCGGATCGGTGCCACCGGACATGCACCCCCCCGCGCCGCCGTGCTCCTCCACCAGGTTGGACAGCGCGAACAGCGCCTTCAGGTCCACGGTGATGCGCTGCTTCTGCGGGTCGAACCCATGGAGGTGGAAGGTCCGCGTGTTATCCGACGTGCAGCTGTAGCCCCAGGACTTGGTGCTGTCCACCGCACAGCCGGTGTTGCCCAGATGGAAATAGAAGCTGTTGTTGAAGGTGCCGGTGGCGCTGCCATCGGCATTGAATTTCTTGATGCCCTGCGTGAAAGTGCCCGCAGTGGTGGCGTTCTCGGGGTTCACCTCGATCTTCACGAACTTGCGGCCGGCCTGCCAGCTCCAGGCCATGTCCTTGTTGTCCAGCGGCGCGGCAGCCACGGTGGACTCGCTGTGGTTGAGGGCCTCGGGCACGCCCAGGGTCATTTCCACACCGGCGTAGGTGCCCTGAGGCACCGTGCCGGTGACAGCCACGTGGAGCAGCTTGTCGCCCGCGCAAAAGCCGCTGCCGTCCTCCAGGTCGATCAGGGCGACGGTCTGACCAGCGCTGGTGAGCTGGAAATCGTTGGCATCCAGCGTCACCAAGACCTCCTCACCCTTGTCATTGGTGAGCTTGACGTTGGAGACATAAAAGCGCAAGTCCTGCACCTTGGCCTTGGCCCCGGTGGTGCCTAGCCCTTCCAAGGTGCTGGCGCAGCTGACCGGGGTGCCGCCCACCGTGGCGACGAATTCAATGCTCACGGCCTGGGTGGTCGGGGCCTCTTCGGTGTCGTCATCGCCGCCGCCACACGCAGTCAGCAGCGCGGAGGCGGTCAGCAGGGCGAGGAGCCCGGAGGGCAAAAGGTGGGGAATGTTGGGCAACATGGGACGAATTGGGGGTGAAACGGCCCAGCGGCGGACGGACACGCCAGGGCAACCCGGGGGCGCTACGCCAGAGGCATAGGGCGGCGCACAGGCAGCCTGGGTCCGGGCCCGGTGGGCACGGTGCAAGAGGATGGAGAAGGCCGAGCGGGACTTGACGTCACCGGGCGCGGCGAGCGCGTCAGGGCGCGACGGCGAAGCCGCCCTGGCGCCGGCACTGGCCTACGGCCAGGCGGACGCCCAGGGGTGTGTCGCGAAGAAGAAAACTCAAGCGCCCGCAGGCGGAGCGCGAGGCTGGGCCGGCGCCCAGGTGAACAGCGGGCGGGGCGCCTGCAGGAAGAGCGGCGGAACCCACCGCGCGGGAGCCAACAGTGCGGGCACCGCCACCGGCGCAGCCGGCGGGGCCGCCTGGGCCGACAGGCCGCACAGGGGACAGTGCTCCAAGTGGTTCAGTGTGGCGGCGGTGCCCGGCACGGCCTGGCCAGCCTCGTCGAGCAGCACGACCTTCATGCCCTGCGGGGTGCAGACTTCCACCAGCCGCCCCTGCCCCGCCAGCTGGTGGGCCAGCGCATGCGACAGGGTAGGCGCCACGGCCAAGCCGAAGATCGCCCACCAGGCGATCCAGCTCAGACGTTGAAGGTAACGGCGCAGCGAAGACATGGAAGCGCCGGATTCTAGGAACGCCGCCCCGGGAAGATTTCACCTTCGTTCACCGTCGGGCTGATCCAGATCAAGGTGCAGCCCAGGGGACCCGGAACCGCGCGCAGCCGGGCAATCCCCGGATAATGCCTGTATGTCCATCCAGACCGACGACTTCGCCGGTGCCCTGCCCCGCAGCCCGCGGGTGGTCAGCGCCGCCAACGCCACCCCGCAGGAGGAGGCGCTGGAGCGGGCGCTGCGGCCCAAGCTGCTGGACGAATACGTCGGCCAGGCCAAGGCGCGCGAGCAGCTGGAGATCTTCATCGGCGCGGCCCGCAAGCGCGCTGAGGCGCTGGACCATGTGCTGCTCTTCGGCCCGCCGGGCCTGGGCAAGACCACCCTGAGCCACATCATTGCCGCCGAGCTGGGCGTGAACCTGCGCCAGACCAGTGGCCCGGTACTGGAAAAGCCCAAGGACCTGGCGGCTATCCTGACCAATCTGGAGAAGAACGACGTCCTGTTCATCGACGAGATCCACCGGCTCTCGCCCATCGTCGAGGAAATCCTCTACCCGGCGCTGGAGGACTACCAGATCGACATCATGATCGGCGAGGGGCCGGCCGCGCGCAGCATCAAGCTGGACCTGCAGCCCTTCACCCTGGTGGGCGCCACCACCCGCGCCGGCATGCTGACCAACCCGCTGCGCGACCGCTTCGGCATCGTGGCGCGGCTGGAGTTCTACTCGCCCGAGGAACTGGCACGCATCGTCAAGCGCTCAGCCGGTCTACTGGGGGCGCCCATCGACCCGGCCGGGGCCATGGAAGTGGCGCGCCGCAGCCGGGGCACGCCCCGCATCGCCAACCGCCTGCTGCGCCGGGTGCGCGACTACGCCGAGGTCAAGGGCGATGGCCGCATCACCCGCAAGATCGCCGACGCGGCGCTGAAGATGCTGGATGTGGACCCGGTGGGCTTTGACCTGATGGACCGCAAGCTGCTGGAGGCGGTGGTGCTGCGCTTTGACGGGGGGCCGGTGGGCCTGGACAACGTGGCCGCCGCCATTGGCGAAGAGCCCGGCACCATCGAGGACGTGATCGAGCCCTACCTGATCCAGCAGGGCTTTCTGCAGCGCACGCCACGCGGCCGCGTGGCCACGCTGATGGCCTGGCGCCACCTGGGCGTCACCCCACCGCAGCGCGGGGGCGCCGACCTGTTCGACCCCGCCTGAAGCCGGCGCGGCCCGTCCCGCTGGGGCGATGGCCCTCAGGCGGCGTGGCCCACCCGGTCTTGAGACTCGTCGCGCGCGGCCTCATCCAGGTGGTGCACATCGGCCCACCCCACCAGCGTGAGCTGCTCGCCGGTGTGCAGCAGGCGGTTGATGCCGGTGTTGGGCAATTCCCAAGTGCGCGGCGCATCCAGGGCCTGCCCGCTGGCCGCGCGGTAAAAGCAGTCCAGCACGCCGCCATGGGCCACCAGCACCAGGGTCTGACCGGCATGCGCGGCGGCCAGACGGTGCAGGGTACTCAGGCAACGGTCAAAAAAGCCCTGCAGCGTCTCGCCCTCGGGCGGGCCGAAGTGCGGCTCGCGGCGGCGCCAGCGGGCACTGGCCTCAGGCCAGCGCTGCTCCACCTCGGCGTAGGTGTGGCCCTGCCAGGCGCCAAAGTGGCGCTCGCGCAAGCCCGGGTCCTGCGCCAGTGGCAGGCCGGTGGCGGCCGCCACGGCCTGGGCCGTTTCCCGCGCGCGGCTCAAGTCGCTGCTCACCAGCACCGTGGGGCCCTCATGCAGCAGGGCCTGGGCCGCCAGCCGGGCCTGCTGGCGGCCACGGTCATTGAGCGGAATGTCGAGCTGGCCCTGCAGGCGGGTGTCGACGTTCCAGGCGGTTTCGCCATGGCGCACGGCGATGATGCGGGTGGGTTCGGCCAGGGGCATGGGCAGGGGTTTCCAGGTCAGACGCCCCAGACGATGGGCTCGTCCTCGGCGTGGCAGCGCTTGATCATCTCCACCAGCGGCCAGGCGCGCTGGCGCAGCGAGATGGGCTCCAGGGTCGGGGCAGGCTCGGTGGCCGCCTCGTCGGGGGGGACAGGCTGCGCCGCCGCGGCACGCAGGGCCTCGTCGCGGGCAATGGCCTCAGACAGGGCCGCCAGCGCCGCCGGCATGTCGGCCACCAGCAGGATGCCGCGCGGCGCCGGCTCGCGGCCCATCAGGCCGAGCACCCGGTCGCCGGTGGGGCCCATCATGATGACGTCCCCCGCGGCCTTGCTCTTGAACTTGTAGATCATGGTCGGGCCGGAACCGGGCCGTCAGGGGCCGCCGGCGGCGCCGATTGTGCCGCGCCGTGGTGACGGCGCAGGTTCAGGACGTGGCCGCCGGCACCAGCCCCAGGCCGGGCGGCATGCGCCGGTCCTCCGCCGCGGCGGCGTGCCGCAGCCAGGGCTCGGGCCGCAGGGCGGGCGCCCACAGGTGACCCTGCGCCTGCTGGCAGCCCAGCCGGCCAAGCTGCTCGCGCTGGGCCAGCGTCTCCACGCCTTCGGCCCACAGCGGCCAACGCATATGGCGGGCCACGTCCAGCAAGGCGCCGGTCCAGCCACCGGGGGGCTGCGGACCCAGGGTGCGCACCAGCTGCGGGTCCAGCTTGACCGCGGCCAGCGGCAGGCGCCGCAGGGCGGCCAGGGGCACCTGTCCGGCGCCGTAGTCGTCCAACACCAGCCGCACGCCCAGGCGGTGCAGGGCCTGCAAACGGACCACGGCCGACTCCACGTCGCAGGCCAGTGCCGCCTCGGGCACATCCAGCGCCAGCTGATCCGGCGGCCAGCCGCTGGCCTTGAGCAGGGCGGCCAGGCGGCGCGGCAGGCCGGGGTCATCCAACGTGGGCACGCTCAGGTTGACGTTGAGCAGCAGGGGGCGTCCCCCCTGCCGCCAAGCACAGGCCTGGCGCAGGGCCTGCTCCAGCACCCAGTCGTCCAGCGCCGGCATCAGGCCGGCGCGCCGGGCCTGGGGCAAGAACAGCGCCGGGGCCAGCATGCCCTGGTCGGGATCGTGCCAGCGCAGCAGCACCTCGGCCCCGGCCACCCGCCCGGTGGGCAGGTCCACCAGGGGCTGGTAGTGCAGCAGCAGTTCACGCTCGGCGGCGGCCGAGCGCAGCAGCACCTCCAGACGCTCCAGCCGGCGCATGCCGGCGCGGACCGTGCGCACCGGCGTGGCCGGGGCCTCGCCCTCCAGCACCCAGGCCGACAGGCCGGCCCGGGCCCGATCGGCCGCGCGGGCCTGGGCCTGGCGCGCCAGCGGCCACAGCCGGTCGGCCGAGACCCCGGCCTCGGGATACAGCGCCACCCCCAGGCTGGCTGCGGGGGCATCCGCCCCCTCGGGCCCGCAGCGCGGCAGCAGGCGGGCGGCCAGCTCGCGGGCCTGGCCCGCGCCGGCCCCGGGCAACAGCACGCCCAGTTGGTCCGGGCCCAGCACCGCCACCCGGGCAGTGGGGCCGGCCTCACGCCCCACGGTGCCGCGCAGGCGGGCCAAGGTGGCCGCCCCGGCTTGCTCGCCCTGGGCATAAAGGGCCTCGGCCTCCAGCCCCAGGCAGCACACGGCCAGGTCGCTGCCCTGGGCGTCGGCTGCGTCCAGGGCGGCCTCCAGCGCCTCGCGCCAGTCCGCCTCGGACAGGCCTTCGGTCGGGTTCGGCGCGGCCAGGGTGCGCCCGGCGGCCCGCCAACCGGCGTTCGGGCGGGCCTCACGCCACACCCACACCCGTCCCTGCACCAGGCCCCGACCCCACTGCGGCTCGGTGCGGCATTCCAGCCAGCGCCCATCGCGCAGGGCAAAGCGGTCCTCGGTGCGGCCCAGCCACTGGCCCCGCAACTGGGTCAGGCGGGCCAACAGCGCCTGCGGCTGCAGGGCGGACTGCGCCATCCAGGCCCACAGCCGCCCGTCATCGGCCCGGGCGGCGGGACTGTCGTGACTGGCAAAGGGCAGCCCCCAGAGCAAGGCAAAACGGTGGTTGAGCGCCTGCACCGCCCCTTGCGCATTGGTCACCAGCAGACCGTCGGGCGTGGCCTCCAGGGTGGCGCGCAGCTCGGCCAGCGCCTGGTCGCGCTCCTGCAGCCAGCGCCGCTGCGCGGTGCGGTCCTGCAGACGCACCCACATCACGGTGCGGCCGTCTTCCAGCGTGACCGGGCGGATGTGCCGCTCCACCCAGCGCGGCTCGCCCTGGGGGCCCGGCCATTCGGTCTCGGAGCACAGCGTGGGCAGCGGCAGGTCCGCGCCGGCCAGCGCCGGCGCGGGCTGGGTCAGCTCGGCCCAAAAATGCACATCCTCCAGCCCGCCCAGCAGGTCAGCCCGCACCGCACCGCCACCGGGGCGCAGCAGGGCATGCCAGTCCTGCGCCGCGGCGTTGGACTGCAGCACCAAGCCGCTGGACGGGTCCACCAGCCAGGCCGGCTCCTCCAGCTGCGCCAGCCAGCAAGGCGCCGGGGCCGTGCGGGAGGCCTCCACCAGGGCCTGCAGGCCCGGCTCACGTGGCAGCATCAGCGCGCTCCTTGCGGGGTGGGGGCGTCGGCCGATTCGGCCAGGGCCTCGTCAGGGGCGGCCATCTCAAAGAAGTAGGCCGTGCGCTGGCGCGGCTCCAGCGCCTGACGCGCCTGGAGGCCCAGCTGCTCGGGCCGCAGGCTGCCGCGCACGCTCAGCGCCGGATGCCGGGCCAGGTCCAGCCAGAGGCCGCCGTCCGGCTGCGACAGGTCGTGCACCCGCAACTGGGGTCGCATAGGGTGGTGGCCATTGACACGCAGCACCAGGCCGGGACGGCCGTCGGAGAGCTCCACCACAGTGCCCGGCGGGTAGATGCCCAGCAGGCGCACCAGCCCTCCCATCACCGCCTCGTCATGCTGGCGGCGATGCTGCGAAAACAGGCGCGAGAGCGCCTCATGCGGGGTGAGCGCCCGGGCCAGGGAGGCCGGATTGCACAGGTTGTCGTAAGCATTGACCAGCGCCACGATGGACGCCAGGCGGTTCATCTGCGCCTGCTTGACCCCCAGCGGAAAGCCACGACCGTCGGCGGTCTCGTGGTGCTGCCCCAGCACCAGCAGTGCCCCGGGCGGCAGCGACATGCGCCGGCCCAGCTGCACACCCTGGCCCACATGGTCACGGTAGAGGGACAGCTCGGCCGCGCTGAAGTCCTCGCGCGGCCAGCGCACCCGGTCCGGCAGGTTGAGCTTGCCAATGTCGTGCAGCAGGCTGCCCAGACCCAGCTCCTGCTGCAGGTCAGGCGCCAGGCCCAGCTGGCGCCCCAGCAACAGCGAGAGCACCGCCACATTGAGCGCATGCGCCGAGGCACGGTCCCCCCGCGGCTCGGCCAGCACCCGCACACACACATCGCCCGCCGGCAGCAGCTTGTCCACCAGGCTGCGGCTGAGCGCGGCCGCCGTCTCCCGGGCCTGGTCGGGCTGCCCCAGCACCTGATCGGCGAGCAGGCGCCAAGCGCGGCAGGCCTCCTGCTGCTGGCGCTCGCACAGGCGGGCGCGCGCCTGTTCCTCGGCCCATGGGTCGGGGGCCACATCGGGCGCCACCGCCCCTGCTCCCGGCGCCGACGCCGCCGCAGCCGCAGCCGCCGACTCGGTGGCGTCCGGCATCGCAGCCTCGCCAGCTGCCCCGGGCGACGGCGCGGCCTGATCCCCGGCCGCCCCACCAGCGCCAGCCGCCGCCCCACCCGCCGGCCACGGCCCGCCATCGGGCAGCACGCTGCGCTCCGGCGACCAGCGCACCCGCTTCAGGCCCAGATGGCGGATGACCGCAATCTGCTCAGGCTGTGTCAGCCGAAAGCTCGACAGCGGAAACGGGTGCGCCATCCACCCCAAGTCCAGGTGCACGAACATGCCCACCCGCAACGCGGAGACATCGATGTGGGGAAGGTCGTGGTCTGCGGGCACGGCGAGGTTCCTGGCGTGGTGGGGGGACTCCAGCGTTGTCGGAGCTTGCCGGGCAAACCTGAGAGCTGAGCGCTGCGGTATCGTCGTTGCGCAGGGCGACGCGTCACCCACGGCGAAGGTCCACAGCGCGATTCGTGGGGCTCCAGTCGTCGCGGTCCGCAATCGGGCGGACTCATGCAGCAAAATCACGGCGTGATCGATACCGGCGTGTCCCTGCTGCACTAGCAAAGAAACTGTGTTTGGCCAACGACTCAGATCCTCGACCGGGAGCGCCGGCTCACCATGTCCTCTCACTGCCCTAAGACAGAACCGCCGCAGCGTATTTAAAGCAAGTGCCGTGCGAGCGCCTTACTTGTCACCCGCGCAGACAGTCACATTCTTGGATACTGAAACCAACCGCAACAGGACCTTCAAAGATCATCCTCACCGGCAGCAAAAATGAACATCAAGCAACTCACCGAAGAAATCTCCTCAAAGCATCCTTCAATCAAGAAGAGCGAAGTGCGGGAGATCATTTACGCCACATTCTCGGCCATTGCGAACGAGGTTGAACGCGCGTCGACCGGGAAATTGAGGACTCCAGCAGGAGACTTTGTGTCAATTAAGCGCGACCAGGCCGTCACGGGTGGCGGGAAAAGCCGGCGCATCAACTTCTATCCCAAGACCAACCGCACTTCGCCCGCGCCCGCGCCCGCGCCCGACCAGGGCGAAGACGAAAACAGCTAAGAACCCAACACGGCTAGACCCCAAGGGCGCCTGACACCGCACCAAGATGAGCTCAACCCCGCTTTCCAGCGACAAGCACTACATCCTGCACATCGGGCGCCACAAGAGTGGCACCTCGGCACTGCAACATTTTTTGCACTCTAATTCGGAAAAGCTCGCCCAAGCCGGTTATGCCTATCCGAAAACAGGGCGTGGCAAGAAGGTGGCCCACCACCAATTGGCGGGCGCACTCAAAGGTCGCAGCACTGGAAAGGAAGCCACCCATTGGGATCAGGTCATCGCCGACCTCAAGGCAGGAATTTCCCTTGAGGCTTCAGAAGCCTCCATTCATTCGGTCATTATAAGTTCCGAGGCGCTGCAGGACGTACCCCCCACAATCCTTGCATCCGTATTTCCAACCGAAAACACGACCGTGATCGTCTACCTGCGGGAGCAGGTCGAATACTTGATCACCACTTACCAACAGCGGGTTCACGCCACTGGACTCAGCCTGTCACTTGAACAATTCGCTAGTCAGGCCAAAGTAGCCAACTACGCTCGATACCTGGAGAGGCTTGAATCGACGTTCGGGAAAGCCAATCTGCGCGTAGGAATCTACGACCGCGACCAACTCAAAGATAGAGATATGGTCAGCGATTTCCTTTCCAAGGCAGAAATACGGGAAATACCACTCAATTCCACAATTGAAGCAAACTCATCCATCGGCGGCGAGCTTCTCGAATTGAAACGGGTCAGCAACATTCTTCGCGGAGGCATCCCTGCCCACAAGAAAGAATATGTTGCATTCAACGCCGCAGCTCAGACTCGAAAAAATTTTTCGGGGCGAGTGCCGATGCCCGCCGACCTTGCGCAAAAGTGGAGAGAACAGGCCGCAAACTCAAACCAGCGGTTGGCAAAAGAGTGGTTCGATCGCGACCAGGCCTTCAGATTTCGCGTCGCTCTGCCTGGAGAGTTTTTCCCCCCGCTACAGGAAGAACTTCTTCTTGAGGCAATGCACAAAGTCACGAGCCGGGTTCCAGAGTGGGGGGCACAATTTGTGGAACGACTGGCAGCACACCACACGTGGGTTTCATCAAAAAACCAGACTATTGCAAATGGTCTCATCACGGGAGACTTGTCTGTTGACGAAAAGCACTGGTTGATGACTGGAATCAGGTCTGCCCCCGAAAGGCTTTCGCCCACTTGGCAGTGGAACTTTCCCTGGTCCCCCACCTGAATAGATTGGGCTTCATGATTCACTTTTCCATCCAACACCACGGCGACAACTGGGAGCACCTGTACTGGCTCGCCAAATCACTTGCCAGCGCGCAAGGCTCAATCGACGTGGCGCTGGACGGTTCTGGCGAGCTGGCAACCCAGCTCGGGGCTCGACTCGCGGGGCCAAGCGTGACAGTGCGCCAAAGTCTGCCCGTGGTGTGGGCCGGCCCCAGCGTGGTCATGCAAATGCGCGAAGCAATGGCCCATTCGGTGGGAGTGCCAGGCTGGGAGTGGTTCATCAACCTGAGCGGCAGCTGCATCCCACTGGTAGATCCATATCAAATGGCGCAGCGCCTACGGGCTTTGCAGTCGCGAACGGGAAAGCACAGTTTTGTGTTCAGCTTTCAGGTCAAGCGGGCGCCGGTCTGGGTTCCTTATGCCGGCCCGGGCAGCGGGAAAGTCGCCAAGCTGTTCCGGGTGCCCTACGTGGGAGACTTAGCGGTGGAGCGGCTGGTAGAGGCAGGCCGCTTCAACCCAGTCGCGGAAATCGAAATGCGCCGCTCCCTCTGGTGCGCGGAGTTGGCCACTGCCACCGGCAAACAACTGCTGCTGCGTGGATTGATGCCACCGGAGTTACAGGACCGGCAGGCCTTTTGGCGGCAGTATCCGTACACCTTGGGCCGGCAGTGGGTGGTACTGCATCGCAAGGTGGTGGAGTGGCTGGTGAGTTCCCCACAGGTGAGCCAAGTCGCAACCTTGTTGGGACAGACGTTTCTGCCAGACGAGACGTTCTTTCAAACTTGTTTGGCCAGCGCTCCTCCTGACCTGAAGGAGGGCATTGACATGAAGAACAATCTTCGAACCAAGATGGGCACGCCCGGCCGAATTACAGCGGAAAGTCTGGCTCACCTGGCCATAGGAGACGCCCTATTCAGCCGCAAAGCATCCGGACCCCTACCTGCCTTGCACCGCGCGGCAGAGACGCTTTGGCAGCGTCCTTGACCCCATTGCGCCCATCCCCCCCACATTCCCCCTTCACTTTTTGAACTGGCGTTCACCGTGAATCTTCCCCTCAGTCTGACCCAGCCATTTGACGAACTTGCATCGCGCCTGAAAGCCATGGCCGGTGACGATCCAATCTATTACTTTCCGAATCCCGGAAACTGGGGCGACGGGCTGATCCGTGCGGGTGCACTGTCCTTCTTTGATCAATACGGCATCAAGGTGGAGGAGCATTTCACCCGCCGGGAGTTCATGGTCAAGCCCAAGAAGGGCCTGATGATCTACGGCGGAAGCGGGGCATGGTGCACGTACTGGAATCATGCCGTGGAGCATGTCAAGGCACTACAGACCAAACACCGCGTCGTGGTTCTGCCATCCACCTTCGAAAGCACATATGAGGTTCCCGGCGTGGTCTTTCATGTCCGCGACCGTTTTGAAAGTCAGCAATTCATGCCGGAAGCTCATTTCTGCCACGACATGGCATTTGCATTGGCAGGCCGTGTCGGGCCGATGATCGAAGGAAAGGGCGACGGCTATTTCTTTCGCAATGACAAGGAGCGGAGCCAAGCGCGTGGCCCGTTGCCCGTCGGAAATTTGGACCTTAGCAACAAGGGGAAACATGACACCGATGTGGCACCGTTCTTTGAACACCTGAGCCGGTACGCGGTGGTGCACACGGACCGGCTACACGTAGCCATCGGCGCCGCGATGCTGGGAAAGTCGGTTCACCTTTATCCCAGCGCTTATTTCAAGATCCGGGCCATCTTCAAATCCAGCGTGGAGCCCCATTTTGAGAATGTGACGCTGCACGACTCGCTGGTGAAACTGCCCTCTGGGCGCTGAAGGCTCCTCGTCGTTTCGTGTGGAACGCAACACTGAGAATGCCCACCGGTGGCCCCCCCCTGTTGAGGGGCGTTGAGACAGGACCGAGTCGATGAGCGTTGGAGTCGAAGCGCTGTTCACCAGCGCACTGGGATTGCAGTTGCCCTGGGTGGTCGAGGACGTCAAGCTCGACACCGCCAAACGGCGCATCGACTTCGAGATCGGCTGCCAGGGCGTGTCCCTGTCCTGCCCGGCCTGCGGGGCTGCAGCCCAGCCCGTTCATGACCGGCTGCGCCGCTCGTGGCGGCACCTGGACTTCTTCCAGTTCGAGGCCTGGCTGCATTGCGATGTGCCGCGCGTGGCCTGCGGTGGCTGCGGCAAGACCACGCAGATGTCGGTGCCCTGGGCACGGCCGGGCTCGGGCTTCACCGCCGCCTTCGAGGCCCTGGCGCTCACGCTGTGCCGTGACCTGCCGGTGCGCCAGGCTGCGGCGTTGCTGCGCTGCGGGGACAAGCAACTGTGGCGGCGCATCGAGCATTACGTCGGGCAGGCTCGGGCGCTGGAGCGCCTGGACGGCGTGAGCGTAGTGGGCATCGACGAGACCAGCCTGCGCCGCGGTCAGCACTACATCACCGTGGTGCACGATCTGGTGGCCAAGCGGCTGCTGTTCGCCACCGAAGGCCGCAGCCACCAGACGGTGCTGGACTTCGTGGCCGATCTCCGGGCCCACGGCGGAGACCCAGCGCAGGTGCGGCATGTGTGCATGGACATGAGCGCGGCCTACGCGCTGGGCGTGACCAAGGCGCTGCCGCAGGCGCAGATCAGCTACGACCGCTTCCACGTCGTGGCCATGGCGATGGAGGCCATGGACCAGGTGCGCCGCCAGGAGATGGCCGACGACCCCACGCAGGTGCGGCAAGCCCTGGGCGGGCGAACGCCACAGGCGCTGCGCCAGCTGATGTGGGGCATGCGGCGCAACCCGGCCACCTGGAGCCGCAAGCAGATCGACACCATGCACTGGCTGCAGCGCTCCGGGCTCAAGAGCGCACGGGCTTGGCGGCTGAAGATGGCACTGCGCGAGGTCTATGCCCAGGCCCGGACGCACAACGACCCTGAACAGGCCGACCAGGACCTGAAGGCTTGGCTGGGCTGGGCCCGGCGCTGCCGACTGGAGCCCTTCAAGAAGCTGGCGTCCACGCTCGCCGAGCGCCAGGACGCTGTCGTGCGCGGCATGGTGGATCACCGCAGCAACGCCTTCGTCGAGGCCATGAACGGGCCGCTACAGCAGGCCAAGCGCGCGGCCCGGAGCTTCAGAACCAGCACCAATTTCATCGCCATCGCCTACCTGCGCATGGCCAAGCTCAAGCACCTGCCGGCCAGCCCGTTTGCATTGGCACAGGCGCAGTGACGGGGACGCTTTCCACACGGAATGGCATGGAGCCATCTCACACTCGCACTTGTTCCTCAAAATGATCAGGAATCATCCGGGACCTGACATCTAGGGCCCAGGGTGGAAAGATATCGTGAGATCGACCCAATGAACAATTTTCAAGCCAAACCGCACACGGCCCTACTTAACGCCAGATATTTTCGAAAGATTAGAAATATCGGCGATCAGATCACACCACTGATTGCAGGTGCAGTGAGTGGGTTGAATATTAGATTTTGTGGCAATCAAGAGGCACACCTCTTGAGCCTTGGCAGCATCGCGGCCAGCGCGAACAATGCTTCTGTGATGTGGGGCACCGGCGTCATGGGGCCAGAGTTTTCACTGCCAGCGACAAAACCTTTTCATATATCAGCCCTGCGCGGAAAGAGCTCAGCAGCCCATTTGCGCGCACAAGGATGGTTGGACAGGGATGTACCACTCGGAGACCCTGGAATCCTGGTCTCAGACATGGAAAACGTCTTGTTTGAAAGACGGCCAACCCAGACCGGAAAGATCGGATTTGTACCCCACTACTCTGACAGGTCGCACCCTGCCGCCAAGGAGTTCCTGAAGAAGGATGGCGTCACCCTGTTGGATGTTCACAGTTCTCCTGAAAAATTCCTTACCGAGATGAGCGAGTGTGAGGCGATTGTATCTTCAAGCCTACACGGCCTAATTTTTGCGGATGCGTTAGGCATAAAGAGCACTTGGGTCACCATTGCCAACAAAATCGGCGGGGGCGAGTTCAAGTTCCTTGACTACTACTCAACAACCCAGGACGGCAAGACCTCCCCGACAAGCCTGACCGAAAATTCCTCACTAGCCGAGATACTCGGAGCCGGCTTTGTTTCATCAAGTGCCCACCTGAAGCACGACCTGAGAGGCGCTTTCCCGATTGAAGCACTTCAATCCAGCGGTGCCGTGACGGAAATGCCAGAGGGATACGTCGCACTAGAAAAATGCCGAAGCGTCATTTTCGAGTCATTTCAATTGACTCCGGAAGAATTGAGCCGACTGTCAAGCCATAGCAGCACGGCACATGGGGTATTTTCTGCGGCTTTCCGTAGGATCAAGAGCCACTTTTCCACCTGGAGTGAGCCAGCAAAGTTCTCGCTCTTCAGCGAAAAATTTGACCTTTCAGCCAGCGAGAGCAAATTCCTATCTTCGGTGATGAACTTGCTCGACAAATCCCCCGCGTATGACATCTACGCCATAGACTTTTCAGACAACCAAAAAGTGTCTCCGGTGGAGCCAATTACTGGAGAGAAACTCACAGAATGGGCCAGCCTCAGGCAACGATTTGCGATCTGCGGCAGGACTGCGTCGCTTGGTCGCCAGACAAAGATTGGCACATTCAAAAATGAGACATGCATAGGCCACCAAGCAAACGCGATATGAGCCGGCATTTCAAAATCCCCAAGATCGAATAAATTAAAACTCCTACACTTCAGCATCTGCACGCCGAAATCACGCGTACGCAGGTGCCCATCTGAAATTCAGAGAGGCGTTAAGTGAGCGACAACCAAAAAGAGATGGAGATCAACCGTCAGGCAGAAAATTTCGCCAAAGACGACGTCTCGCATCAAGAATACAAGTGCTTTGAAGACTCCCTATCTGCTGTCGGACCAAGAAATCTTATCGACCCATCGAAACACGCCAACTTGCAAGAAATTCTCATAAAAAAGGTGAGCGCAGCAGAACCTTTCTCACTCATCCGGCTCGGCGACGGAGAGGGAAATGTCTTGTTTTGGTCCAAACGGCAGCACGACTATCCTGCACTGGCGAGTCTCGGCATGGAAAGAATATTGGGCCTAATGTTTGGTCGGCTGGCGCCAAAAATCAACTCTTGGGATGAATTCGCAGCACCAATTGTCGCAGCAGCTCGCGAAGCAACTTTTGTGGGCATCCCCAACAAAAAGCAGTTCACCACTGCGGTAGATCTGCTTTCAAAGGCATCAACCGAAAAAGTGGATGTGCGCGGCATGACGGGGGTGGCAGGCGTCTGGGATGCTGTTTCAGCCTTCGGCCAAGAATGGATTGACGATGAAAACCGCCATTTTGTGAACCGGTACGCCCACAAATTCCTGGCCCAATGGATCGACAGCGTTGTCAAGCAATGCCAGCGACTCAACGTGATCACCTGCTACCCCGACCTTCTTGCCCGCATGGCAAATTCTTGGGGCGTCAAGGAGGGCCGCTCCCATCTGATACCAAATCAGGCACTTAATGTGGGCTGGAAACTGACTGAAATCCACTATCCCGATAGGTACTTTTCAATATCTGAAGAATTGGAGTCAACTGACCTGAGGGGCGAACTCTATCTAGTGGGCGCAGGCCTCCTCGGGAAGGCCTACTGCAGGACCATTGAAAAGCAGGGCGGCATGGCAATTGACGTGGGAAGCTTAATGGATGTTTGGCAAGGCATTGGTGTCAGAAAATATCAAACTGAGGAATTCGTCGAGAAATATCGCCTCTGAATTGATCTTTGAGGATTAGAGCCGCAAGGTGCCCAACAACTCCGCCGCCCTGCGTGATTTTCTTGAAAATGAGCACTGGACGGCTTGAGATCCAGGAAATTGTCCAGAGGGATTTGTAGACGGTTTCCTCGGGCACCATGATCCCCACGTGATTTGCCGACGATACCGTCTACCGGGCACTCAGAAGGGCATTCCCCCGGGTCCTACAATCCGCCGGATGACCTCTGCCGCCCGCCCCTTCACCCGCGCCCAGTCCCTCCCCGCCCTGCTCGCCCAGCGCATCGTCATCATTGATGGGGCGATGGGCACCATGATCCAGCGCTACAAGCTGGGTGAGGCGGACTTCCGGCATGCGGGGCTGGCGGACCACCCGGTGGACCTGAAGGGGGATAACGACCTGCTGGTGCTGACCCGACCGGACGTGATCACCGAGATCCACGAGCAGTACCTGGCCGCGGGGGCCGACCTGATCGAGACCAACACCTTTGGTGCTACCTCCATCGCCCAGGACGACTACCACCTGGGCCACTTGGCCCGTGAGATGAACGTGGCGGCGGCGCGACTGGCCCGCGCGGCCTGCGACAAGTTCAGCACGCCGGACAAGCCGCGCTTTGTGGCCGGTGCCATTGGCCCCACGCCGCGCACCGCCAGCATCAGCCCGGATGTGAACGACCCGGGTGCACGCAACGTGAGTTTTGACCAGCTCAAGGATGCCTACAAGGAACAGGCCCAGGCGCTGATGGAAGGTGGCTGCGACTTGTTCCTGGTGGAGACGATCTTTGACACGCTCAATGCCAAGGCGGCCATCTTTGCCCTGGACGAGCTGATGGAGGAGACGGGCGAGCGGCTGCCGGTGATCATCTCCGGCACGGTGACCGATGCGTCGGGCCGCATCCTCTCCGGGCAGACGGTGGGGGCGTTCTGGCATTCGGTGCGCCACGCCCGGCCGCTGGCCGTGGGCCTGAACTGCGCCCTGGGCGCCACGCTGATGCGGCCCTACATCGAGGAGCTGAGCCGGGTGGCCGGGGATACGTTCATCAGCTGCTACCCCAACGCCGGCCTGCCCAACCCGATGAGCGACACCGGCTTTGACGAGACGCCGGAGGTGACCAGCCGCCTGGTGGCGGAGTTTGCGGCCTCAGGCTTCGTCAACATCGTGGGCGGCTGCTGCGGCACCACGCCGGACCATATCCGCGCCATTGCTGAGGGCGTGAGCCGCTACCAGCCGCGCTGCGTGCACGGCCCCTCCTTCAGCGGCCTGCTGGCCCGCGACCAGGCGCTGGAAGACGCTTCGGCCTGAGGCTTCGGTCGTTTCAGGCCATGCGAAAGAGTTGGTCCAGGTGGGGGCGCATGCGCACCTCGCTGGAGGGCAGGGCCTCGGCCACCTCGTGACGGGGCGGCACGGTGATGCGCAGCGCGGGCACGGCCAGCGGCAGGCCCTCGCGGTTGAGCAGGGCCGCCACCTGCTGCGGGGCCTTAGGGCCTGCCTGGCGCTTGAGGACCAGGGCGGTCTCGCCGCTGGCCAGCCGCACCCAGGTGCCGGGCGGATAGAGCCCCAGCGCCCCCAGCAGGGCCAGCCCGGCCTCGTCGGCGCTGCCGCCTTCTGAAAAGAAGGCTTGCTGGGCGGCCACCCGGGCAGACAGTGCGGGGCGTCCGCGCCGGATGCTCATGCGCACCGCGTAGCGGTCGGCGCGCTGGATCAGGGCGCCCAGGCGGGCAGCGGGGGTACGCTCTTCGACCGGTCCCTGGGGCTGGTCGTGGTGCAGCCGCACCGCCTCCAGCCAAAGGGGATCGGTGACGCCGGCGGCCTGCAGCAGCTGCATGCCGAGCTGGGCATGGGCGCGCACCTGCACTTGCTGCGGGGCCGACAGGGGCCTCACCTCACGGGCCAGCTGGTTCTGCAGGGCGTGCATGCCGATGTTCATGGTCAGGGCGGCCTTGAGCAGCGGCGTCTCCCAGGATGGGTCCCAGCGGGGCAGACGGGGCCCGGCCAGGTCGCACAGCAGCATGACCAGCAGGGCGTGGTGGGTGGCGTAGTCCTCAAAGCTGGTGCCCGCTTCGTAGAAGGTGCGGGCCAGCAGTTCGTCGGGGCGGCGGCGGAACTGTTGCAGCAGTTCGGCCAGCAGCTCGTCCAGTCGGGGCTGCCAGTCAGGCAGGCTGGTGTCGGCCAGCAGGATGCGGGCGCGGGCCTGCAGGTCGGGCCAGGTGGGTTCGGGGTCTCCGGGGCGACGGGCGCCGCTGTCGGCCGAGTAGGTGGGCTTGAGCGCCGCCAGGTGGGCCAGGGTGGTGTCGTCGCGGTGCAGCTTCTGGGTGACTTCGCGCTGCAGCAGGCGTTGCGCACGCTCAAGTTCACCGGCCTCGACAAACAGGGCGTGGGCCTGCAGGTGCTCCAGATGCCGGGCTTCCTGCAGCCGGGCGCCACGGGCCACGAGGACCGCGCCGTGTTGGTCACGCAGGGTGAAGGGGAGTGGACGACCGGCTTCCACGTCGTCGGCCGGGACGGGGATCAGCTTCATGGTGGGTCTGGCGGACTGGGCGACGGCCGGGGCGCGGCCGGGTGGGTCGCACATCACGCGGGCAGGCGCTGCGGGTAAGGCAGTGTGGCGGCGCTGAAGTCTTGGCCATGCGTGGAAAAGCAGCCCCCTGCCGTCCCATAAAATGCGCTCAGCCCCGTCGAGGAGCGTTGCGACAGCCGCGGCCCATGCCGCCGGTTGCCAGGCTCGACAGGGCGGCGTCGTCGCGTGCGGCGCGCCTCAACGGCGCTCACCCCGGCCGAGGACCGGCCGCCCCGGGTGAGCCCTCAAGCGCGGTGCGTATGGTCTGTGGCCTGTTGTCCCGTTCCTGCCCTGCGCTGCCATGACCCTCGCCACCGCCTCCTCGCGCCCCGCCCCCGTCCTGCCGCCTCCCATGCGCCTGTCTGGCCTGGAGCCGGTGGAGATCGGCAGCGGCAGCCTGTTCGTCAACGTGGGTGAGCGCACCAACGTGACCGGCTCCCGCGTGTTCGCCAAGATGATCCTGGCCGGCGAGTACGAGAAGGCCTTGGCCGTGGCCCGCCAGCAGGTGGAGAACGGCGCCCAGGTCATCGACATCAACATGGACGAGGCCATGCTGGACAGCAAGGCCGCCATGGTGCGCTTCCTGAACCTGATCGCTGGCGAGCCGGAGATCGCCCGGGTGCCAATCATGATCGACTCCTCCAAGTGGGAGGTGATCGAGGCCGGCCTGAAGTGCATCCAGGGCAAGGGCATCGTCAACTCCATCTCGCTCAAGGAGGGCGCGGCGGAGTTCAAGCGCCAGGCCACGCTGGTGCGCCGCTACGGTGCGGCCGCGGTGGTGATGGCCTTTGACGAGCAAGGCCAGGCCGACACCTTCGCCCGCAAGACCGAGATTTGCGCCCGCGCCTACAAGGTGCTGGTGGACGAGGTGGGGTTCCCGCCTGAGGACATCATCTTCGACCCGAACATCTTTGCCATCGCCACCGGTATCGAGGAGCACGACAACTACGCGGTGGACTTCATCGAGGCCACGCGCTGGATCAAGGCCAACCTGCCCGGCGCCAAGGTGAGCGGCGGGGTGTCCAACGTGAGCTTCAGCTTCCGCGGCAACGAGCCGGTGCGCGAGGCCATCCACACGGTGTTCCTGTACCACGCCATCCAGGCGGGCATGGACATGGGCATCGTCAACGCCGGCATGGTGGGCGTGTATGACGACCTGCCGGCCGAGCTGCGCGAGCGGGTGGAAGACGTGGTGCTCAACCGCCGCAAAGACGCAGGCGAGCGCCTGATCGAGATTGCCGAGAGCGCCAAGGGCGCCGCCAAGGATGACAGCGCCAAGCTGGCCTGGCGCGGCACGGCCGAGCAGCCGGTGCCGGTGGAGCAGCGCCTGTCGCACGCGCTGGTGCATGGCATCACCGATTTCATCGACGCCGACACCGAGGAGTGCTGGCAGGCCATCCAGGCCCGGGGCGGCCGGCCGCTGCACGTGATTGAAGGCCCGCTGATGGCCGGCATGAACGTGGTGGGCGACCTGTTCGGCGCCGGCAAGATGTTCCTGCCGCAGGTGGTCAAGAGCGCCCGCGTGATGAAGCAGGCCGTCGCCCACCTGCTGCCCTACATCGAGGCGGAGAAGGCGGCGATGGCCGCCGCCGGCGGCGACGTGAAGCCCAAGGGCAAGATCGTGATCGCCACCGTCAAGGGCGATGTGCATGACATCGGCAAGAACATCGTCACGGTGGTCCTGCAGTGCAACAACTTCGAGGTGGTCAACATGGGCGTGATGGTCCCGTGTCAGGACATCTTGAAGAAGGCGCGCGAGGAAGGGGCGGACATCATCGGCCTGTCGGGCCTGATCACCCCCAGCCTGGAGGAGATGCAGCATGTGGCCGCCGAGATGGAGCGCGACCCCTGGTTCCGCGAGCGCGCCACGCCGCTGCTCATTGGCGGCGCCACCTGCAGCCGGGTGCACACGGCGGTGAAGATCGCCCCGAACTTCAGCGGCCCGGTGGTGTACGTGCCCGATGCCTCACGCGCCGTGGGCGTGTGCTCCGATTTGCTGAGCGAGGAGCGCTCGGCCGGCTACCTGAACGAGCTGCGCGCGGACTACGAGCAGGTGCGCCGCCTGCATGCGGGCAAGAAGGTGGCGCCGCTGATCCCGCTGGCCCAGGCCCGCGCCAACAAGACGCCGATCGACTGGCGAGAAACGCCGGCAGCGCCCAAGTTCATCGGCCGGCGCGAGTTCCGCAACTTTGACCTGGCCGAGCTGGCCAAATACATCGACTGGGGCCCCTTCTTCCAGACCTGGGACCTGGCCGGCCCCTACCCGGCCATCCTGCAGGATGCGGTGGTGGGTGAGGCGGCGCGCAAGGTGTTTGCCGACGGGCAGGCCATGCTCAAGCGCATCATCGACGGCCGCTGGCTGCAGGCCAATGGCGTGATCGCGCTGCACCCGGCCAACACGGTGGACGACGACGTGATCGAGGTCTACGCCGACGAATCCCGTGAGCAGGTGCTGCTGCGCTGGGCGCCGCTGCGCCAGCAGAACGAACGGCCGGTGGTGGACAGCGTGCCGCGCCCCAACCGCAGCCTGGCGGACTTCATCGCCCCCAAGGGCGTGCAGCCGGACTACATCGGCCTGTTCGCCGTGACGGCCGGCCTGGGCGCCGAAAAGCGGGCGGCGGAGTTTGAAGCCGCGCACGACGACTATTCGGCCATCTTGCTCAAGGCCCTGGCCGACCGCCTGGCCGAAGCCTTTGCCGAGTGCTTGCACCAGCGTGTGCGCACCGACCTGTGGGGCTATGCCGCGGGTGAGGCGCTGGGCAACGAGGAATTGATCGCCGAGAAGTACCGCGGCATCCGCCCGGCGCCGGGCTACCCCGCCTGCCCCGACCACGGCGTGAAGGCCGGCATGTTCGAGGTGCTGGACGCACCGGCCATCGGCATGGGCCTGACCGAAAGCTGGGCGATGACGCCGGCCGCCAGCGTGAGCGGCTTCTACCTGGCCCACCCGCAGGCGGTCTACTTCAATGTGGGCAAGGTGGACGACGGCCAGGTGGCCGCCTGGGCCGGGGCGCTGGGCTTGCCCTTGGAGGCGGCCCAACGCCGGCTGGTCTCGGTGTACGAGGGCAAGCCGGGCGTCTCGCCGTAAAAGCTGGCGTTGAGCTGGGTCTCCCACACCAGGTAGGCCCGGTAACGGTGGAAGAGGTCCACATCCACCGTGCCGGGGTCCTGCCAGAAGTCGGCCAGCTCGCCGGTGTGCACCAGGCCCGGCACGTCATAGACCGAGTCGCCCAGGGTGATGACCGGGGTGCGGTGGTAGAGCGACTGCAGGCCGGTGGTGCTGTTGACCGTGACCACGCCCGCCGCATGCTGCAGCAGCGTGGGCAGGTGCTGGTCGTGCAGGTAGTGCACCCGCCCGGCGATGCCATGCTGGTCAGCCAGGCGCTCGATCAGCTGGCGGTAGTCGTTGTAGGGCCGGTCCAGGGGATGGTGCTTGAGCACCAGCAGTTTGTCCTGCGGCGCATGGGCGGCAAACGAGTCCATCACATGCTCGATGAACCCGGCCACATGGTCATACGGCGAGTAGCAGCGGATCTGGCTGTCGTTGTAGACCTGCAGGGGCACCAGGAAGTAGCGCTTGTGTTGGTCGGGCGCCGACAGGTAGGGCAGCATGGCGGCCTCGGCAAAGTGGTTCTTCCACTTGCGGTAGCCGCCGCGGACCCAGCGCAGGCCTTCGCTGACGGGGCCCAGGTCCCGGTGGTGCTTGTAGTGCGGGTAGGCCTTGCGGCCGTGACGCTCCGCCCAGGCGTAAGTCATGGAGATGTCGGCCACCACGCTGAACTGCTGGCGCGTGGGACGCGGGGCGGGGATGACCTGCGGCACCCAGTCACGGTAGAACTGCGGATCGCGCGGGATGCGCGACTCGGCGTTGACGCCGCCCAGCTCCAGGGTCACATAGTCGGGACGGACGTAACCCTCCTCGAACACGAAGACGTCAACCTGCCGGGCCCGGGCGCGCTGGATGGCGGTCTCGTGCATCCAGCGGTTCTGACCGAAGAGCACCACGGCGTCGACCGCGTGGCGCTGCAGCAGTTCGTCCAGGCAATCCCCCCAGGCGGAAGCCGGGTCGCGAAAGTGCGTGACACCCGGGCCGTCGTAGAAGTGGTCGTCGCCGGCATTGAAGTTGACCTTGTGCACCTGCTGGCCGTGGTCGACCAGCGTGTTGCGCAAGCGCCAGAAGAACGGCCCCATGGGCCCCTGCAGCAGCAGCGTGGAGCTGCGCGCCAGCAATTGGTCCAGTGAAGTCGGGATCATGGCGGTCGGTGGAGGGATGTGGCCGGACGATGAGGGGAGACGACGCGGACCGCGGGCGGACGGACTCCAAGATCCAAGCAAGTCCTGCGCCCAAATATCCCCGTCGTGGTCTGACGGACTTGCGCCGGTGAATTCACCAGCGCGGCCCGGCATCCGTTGTGTATGACGCCAGTCTAGTGCCTTGCCGGCCGACAGGCCTTCCCTCAGTCAAGGGTCTGGCCGACCACGCCCAGACAAGGGACAAGCGGCCACCGCTAGCCCAAGCGGCTGCGACGGCGCTCCACCCCCCAGCGCAGCACACGGCGCCAGACCCGCCGCCACAAGGGCGTGGGCTGCCCGCCGGCATGGCGCGCCCAGTCGGCCAGGTCTTCCAGGGTGCGTTCAGCTTGGCAGAACTGGCCGCTGTCGCGCTGCAGGTAGGTGGGATAGAGCAGCAGGGTGGCCGCCACCAGCGCATCCAGCGGCAGCTGCCGCCGGCGGCGGCCCACGGGGCAGCGGTCCTCGGTCAGTCCCCAGCCCGCGTAAAAGGGCTGGCCCCAGGTGACCACCGCACGGCCCCGCATCAGGGCTTCAAAGCCAGCCAAAGAAGTGAGCACATGCACTTCATCGACTTGGTCCAGCACGTCGGGCATGGGCACGTCGGCCAGGCACTCGTCACACCAGCGGGTGGCGGCGTCTTCGCCCTGGCCCTGGCGACGCAGGCCGGCCAGCACGTCAGGATGGGGTTTGTAGACCACCCAGGCCTGGGGTCGCGCGGCACGGACGGCCTGCAGCAGCCCCATGTTGGTGCAAACCTCTGGGGCTGCGTGACGCAGGGCGGCATCGGATTCGACCTGTCCGACGACCAGCACCACCTGGCGGGCCTGCGGTGGGCGACGCCAACGGCCCTGTCCCACGTTGTACTTGGTCAGCCGCAGGGCCAGGATGCGCTCGCGCAGGCGGGCGGCGCGGGCCAGCAGCTCTGGCGGGAAGGGGTGGGTCTGCAGCAGGCGCTCCAGGTCAGAGGGCTGGCGGGCGTCGTAATGCAGGCCGTGGTGGTCGGCCACCCAGGACACCGGGCGCACCAGGTCCGCCCCCAGGCCCACGGAGCGCAGAAAGCCATCTTCCAGCCGCAGCACGCTGGCCGGCGGGCGCTCCTGCGTCCAGTCCGGCAGTGGCTGGAGGCCCCAGAGCACCAGGTGGGCGCCCGCAGGGGCCGGCACTTCGGGCGACTGGAAGCGTACCTGCGAGCCGGCCAGGAACTGCCGCACCAGCGGCCGCTTCCAGCCGCTGAAGCCCAGCGCCACCAGGCGCGGCGCAAAGCGCTCGCGCTGCTGCCGCTGCCAGCCCATCCAGTCCATCAGGGCCTCGACCTCGCAACGCTGGCCGGTCTCGGGGTGGCGGTAGCGGGCATAGCGGGCCAGCGCGGCCAGGGCCAGGGCAGGCAGGGGCACGGGCCGGCGCCAGTCCGGCGCAGGCCGGTCGTCGGCGGTCAGGCCGCGGCCGGCGTAGAAGGGCATGCCGAAGCAGCGCACCGGCCGGCCCCAGAGCAGCGCCTCGAAGCCCATCTGGGAGGTCACGACATACACCGCGGCCACCTTTTGCAGCAGCGAGGGCGGGTGGCAGGGCCGGGCCAGCAGGTGCACGCGGTCCGGCCAGCGCAGGCGTTGGGGATCGAAGTGGCCAGACTTGCGCCCGGCCAATACGTCGGGGTGGACCTTGAGCAGCACGCGCTGCCCGGGGTGCTCGTCGAGCGCGGCCTCCAGCATGCGCTGGAAACTGGCCGCCTCGGCCTGCCCAAAGGCAATGGAGGCGTCGCCGGCGGTCTGGTCGACCACCAGCACATCGCCCGCACGGGCCCAGCGGGGATGCTCGCGGGCCTGGTTGTACTTGGACAGGCGCAGCGCGCACCAGCGCTCCAGCAGGTGCTGGCCGCGCTCCAGGTCGGCCGGCTCGAGGGGCAGGTCGAGCAGGGCATCCAGGCGGCTGGGCTGGCCGGCGTCGTAGTAGATGCCGCGGTCGTCGAGCACCAGGCCCAGGGGCGGTGACTCGTCACCCAGGCCGACCGAGCGCAGGAAGGCGTCTTCCAGACGCAGCAGGGGCAGGCCGTGCGCACGGCCCCAGCGCTCGGCGCGCTCGGCGCTGGGCTTGCGGCCCCAGGCCAGTACGGCCTGGGCTTGGCGGGTGCGCCCGGGGCGCAGCAGGGTGTAGCCCTGCAGCAGCGTGGAGAGGCCGCCGATGTCACGCACCCCCTGCCCATGGGCCACCACGTGGCGCCAGGGTGCCAGCGCCAGGTCCGGGGAGAGATCGTCCATGCGGGGCGGGTGCGCGATCAGGTCACCGTCGGGCGAGCCGGCCGCAGCGCGGGCCGGGTCGACGGACGGTCAGAAGCGGTCAGAGGCCCCAAGCCGCGAAGTGGGGGTTGTCAAAGCCCGGCTTGCCGTAGCGCAAGGGGCTGCCGTCGGCCACCACCTGCACCCGGCCGCCGGCGGCGCGCAGCACGGCGTCACCGGCGGCGATGTCCCACTCCATGGTGCGGCCCAGGCGGGGGTAGACGTCGGCCTCGCCGGCGGCGACCAGACAAAGCTTGAGCGAGGAGCCCGCATTGGTGCGGGAGGCCACGGCGCGCCCGGCCAGGAAGGCATCGAGCGCGGTCTCGTCGCCATGGGAGCGGCTGGCCACCACCGTCAGGCCTTGGGCCGGAACAGCGCGGCAGGCGATGGCGCGGCGGCCCTGGGCATCCTCCAGCCAGGCGCCCTGGCCCTGCACGCCGCCAAACAGGCGACCGATGGCAGGGGCGTAGACCAGCCCGGCCACGGGCACGCCACCTTCAACCAGGGCGATGTTGACGGTGAACTCGCCGTTGCGGCTGATGAACTCCTTGGTGCCGTCCAACGGGTCCACCAGGAAGAAGCGGTCGGCCACCTCAGGCACCTGGCCTGCGGCCACGGCCTCCTCGGCCACCACCGGGATGCCGGGGGCCAGACGGGCCAGCCCCGCCAGGATGACGGCCTCGGCGCGCTGGTCGGCCTGGGTCACCGGGGAGTCGTCGCCCTTGCGGGTGACGTCGAAGTCGGTGGCGTAGATGTCCATGATGACCTGACCGGCTTCGCGGATCAGGGGAACCAGGGCGTCAAGCAGTTCGGCCAGATCGTGACGGGATGCACTCATGACGGGGTGGGCTCTCAAGGTGGGGATGCGCGATTGTGCAAGCCGCGTGGCAGAATTTCGCTCCCTAAAAGTTTTATTGTCTCAACTTGTCCACCCCGAGCCATCGCACCGTGGAAGAGCTCAACGCCCGCCGTCGGCGGGCGGTGCAGTTGCGGGTGGATGGGATGAGCCTGAGTCAGATCCACCGCCAGACCGGCCTGAGCGTGCCCACCATCCTGAAGGCCGTAGAAGCCTTCGAAACCGGCGGCTGGGGCGCCATCGAGGTGGCCGGCCGCGGCCGGCCCAGGGGCCAGGGTCGCGCCCTGGCGCTGGCGCAGGAGGTGGTGCTGCGGGACTTGGCCCTGGACCCGGCAGGAGCGGTCGACGGCCCGCGCGGCCTGTGGCGCGCCGCCACCCTGCAGGACCTGGCGCAGCGCCGCTGGCAAACCGCGCTGGAGCCGCGGGCTGCCGCCCGCCTGCTGGAGCGTTGGGGCATGGCGCTGCAGCCGCTGCGCACCCTGGCCAGCCGCCATGGCGCCGGTGCGGCCTGGTTGGCGCAGGCGTGGCAGGCACCAGAAGCCTCGGGCAAGGCGGCGCCCCTGCATTTGTGGGCCGGCGCCCTGCCCCATCCGGACCGTCCAGCCCCTGCGGGGGTGCTGGTGGCCGTCAATGCCCGTGGCTCGGTGGCCTGGTGGCCGGTGGCCTCGCTGCAGCAGGTGGAGGGCTACCAGGCTTTCCTGGGCCGGCTGCTGGCCGACCACCCGGAACAGCCGCTGCGGCTGCACCTGCATGGCCCCGACTTCAGCCGCGTGCCGGCCATGATGCAGTGGCTGCAGGCCCATCCGCAATTGCAGTGCCGCCCCGGTCCGGTGGCGCCGGCACGCCGCATGGCGCCAGAGCCGCGCCCGACGCCGCCCGCCACCGCGGCGGGCGCGACGGCAAACCCTTCGCCGGCGGCCGCCACCGCGGCGGCGCCACCGTCTCTGCGTGCGCCGGCGGCCGGCGCCGCGTCCGCGCCTGCCGGCGCTCCGCCCGCCGCCCGCCCAGCGCAGGCTCCGGTCTCCCTCTCTCACCCCTTCCTTCACCCCAGAACGGACATCCCCATGAACCTCACCCACCTGCAGCGGCTGGAAGCCGAGAGCATCCACATCATGCGCGAGGTCGTCGCCGAGGCCGACAACCCGGTGATGCTGTACTCCATCGGCAAGGATTCGGCGGTGATGCTGCACCTGGCGCGCAAGGCCTTCTACCCGGCCCCGCCGCCCTTCCCCCTGCTGCACGTGGACACCACCTGGAAGTTCCGGGCGATGTACGAGATGCGCGACCGCATGGCCAAGGAGATCGGGATGGACCTGCTGGTCTATCACAACCCGGAAGCCCAGGAGATGGGCATCAACCCCTTCGACCACGGCTCGCAGATCCACACCGACATGTGGAAGACCCAGGGCCTGAAGCAGGCGCTGGACAAGTACAACTTTGACGTGGCCTTCGGCGGCGCCCGCCGCGACGAGGAGAAGAGCCGCGCCAAGGAGCGCATCTTCTCGTTCCGCAGCGCGCAGCACCGCTGGGACCCGAAGAACCAGCGCCCGGAGCTGTGGAAGCTCTACAACGGCCGCAAGCAGAAGGGCGAGTCGATCCGCTGCTTCCCGATCTCCAACTGGACTGAGCTGGACATCTGGCAATACATCTACCTGGAGAACATCCCCATCGTGCCGCTGTACATGGCGGCAGAGCGCCCGGTGGTGGACCGCGACGGCACGCTGATCATGGTGGACGACGAGCGCTTCCCGCTGCGCCAGGGTGAAGTGCCGATGATGAAGAGCGTGCGCTTCCGCACCCTGGGCTGCTACCCGCTGTCTGGCGCCGTGGAGTCCACGGCCAGCACCCTCAAGGACATCATCCAGGAGATGCTGCTGACCAAGACCTCCGAGCGCCAGGGCCGCATGATCGACCACGACAGCGCCGCCTCCATGGAGAAGAAGAAGCAAGAGGGCTATTTCTGACGGCCCCCACGCTCCCTGCCGGTCGCTGCCCCCCGAGGGGGCTCGCGCAGCGGACCGGCAAAGCCGGATCCGCGCACGCCACTTGACTGAACACCCCAATTCCTAAGGAATCAACATGGCCCACGTTTCGGACCTGATTTCCACCGACATCGAGCAGTACCTCAAGCAGCACGAGAAGAAGAGCCTGCTGCGCTTCATCACCTGCGGTTCGGTGGACGACGGCAAGTCCACCGTCATCGGCCGCCTGCTGTACGAATCGAAGATGCTCTTCGAGGACCAGCTGGCCGCCATCGAGAACGACTCCAAGAAGTGGGGCACCCAGGGCGGTGACATCGACTTCGCGCTGCTGGTGGACGGCCTGGCGGCCGAGCGCGAGCAGGGCATCACCATCGATGTGGCCTACCGCTTCTTCAGCACCGACCGCCGCAAGTTCATCGTGGCCGACACCCCGGGCCACGAGCAGTACACGCGCAACATGATCACCGGCGCCTCCACCGCCGATGTGGCCGTGATCCTGATCGACGCGCGCAAGGGCGTGCTGACCCAGACCCGCCGCCACAGCTACCTGGTGAGCCTGATCGGCATCCGCAAGGTGGTGCTGGCCATCAACAAGATGGACCTGGTGAACTTCTCGCAGGAGACGTTCAACAAGATCAACGAGGAATACCGCGCCTTTGCCAAGCAGATCGGCCTGGAGGACATCACCTCCATCCCGCTGTCGGGCCTCAAGGGCGACAACATGACCGAGCCCAGCGTCAACACCCCGTGGTACCACGGCCCGACGCTGATGGGATTCCTGGAAACCTGCGAGATCGACGAGACCCGTCTGCAGGGCCTGCCCTTCCGCCTGCCGGTGCAGTGGGTCAACCGCCCGAACCTGGACTTCCGCGGCTTCTGCGGCCAGATCGCCAGCGGCTCCATCAAGCCGGGCGACCGCATCCGTGCCCAGCCCTCGGGCCAGGAAAGCACCGTCACCCGCATCGTGGACATGCGGGGCGACCTGGAGCAGGCGGTGGCCGGCCAGAGCGTGACCATCACGCTGGCCGACGAGATCGACATCTCGCGCGGCAACGTCATCTCCACGGCCGACAGCCCGGCCGAAGTGGCCGACCAGTTCGAGGCCACCGTGGTCTGGATGACCGACGAGCCCATGCTGCCGGGCCGGCCCTACCTGCTCAAGATCGGCACCCAGACCGTCTCGGCCACGGTGACCGAGCCCAAGTACAAGGTCAACGTCAACACGATGGAGCATCTTGCAGCCAAGCAGCTGGAGATGAACGAGATCGGCGTGGTCAACCTGGCCCTGGACCGTCCCATCGCCTTTGACCCCTACAACGTCAACCGTGACACCGGCGGCTTCATCCTCATCAACCGCCTGACCAACAACACGGTGGGCGCGGGCATGATGCACTTCGCCCTGCGCCGCTCGCACAACATCCACCTGCAGCATGTGGATGTGAACAAGCAGGCCCGCGCCCTGGCCAAGGGCCAGAAGCCGGGCGTGCTGTGGTTCACCGGCCTGTCGGGCGCGGGCAAGTCCACCATCGCCAACCTGGTCGAGAAGAAGCTGCACGCGCTGGGCCGCCACACCTACCTGCTCGATGGCGACAACGTGCGCCACGGCCTGAACAAGGACCTGGGCTTCACCGAGGCCGACCGCGTGGAGAACATCCGCCGCGTGGCCGAGGTGGCACGCCTGATGGTGGATGCCGGCCTGCTGGTCATCACCGCCTTCATCAGCCCGTTCCGCTCCGAGCGCGCCATGGCCCGCAGCCTGATGGCCGAGGGTGAATTCATCGAGGTGCATGTGGACACCCCGCTGGAAGTGGCCGAGGACCGCGACGTCAAGGGCCTCTACAAGAAGGCGCGCCGCGGCGAGATCGCCAACTTCACCGGCATCTCCAGCCCCTACGAGGCGCCCGAGGCCCCGGAGCTGCGCGTGAACACCACGACCTGCTCGGCGGACCAGGCCGCCGACGAGGTCATCGCCAAGCTGCGCCAGCTGGGCATGATCGACTGAAGCCGGCCGCCGGCCGGCTCACCCCGCGCCGGTGCCTGCCGATGTGCCTGACGGGGTCCGCTTGCGGACCCCGTCGTCCATGTGCCGGCCGCGCGGCCTCCCGGCCACGACCGACGCCCCTTCCTCACGCCCACCCCACGACCCCATGACACTGGCCCAGATCATCGTGTTCGCCAGCCTGGCCTGGCTGATCGTCGAACTCATCCGCGACAAGCGGTCACCCGGCGCGCTGTTCGCCGGCGTGGCCTTCCTGTACCTCATGCTGGACTACATCAGCATGAAGGACGCACTGCGGCAGTTCACCAACAACGGGCTGATCACGGTGGTCGTGTTGCTGCTGCTGACCATCGTGCTGGACAAGTCCCGCATGCTGGAGCTGATGGCCGACAAGCTGGTGCGCGGCCCCTACCGCTGGGCGCTGATCAAGCTCTATGGCGCCACCGCGCTGTACTCGGCCTTTCTCAACAACACGGCGGTGGTGGCCTCGCTGATCGGGCCGCTCAAGGGCAACCGCGAGCACAGCGCCTCGCGCCTGCTCATGCCCATGTGCTTTGCCGCCTCGCTGGGCGGCATCCTGACCCTGGTGGGCACCAGCACCAACCTGCTGGTCAACAGCCTGCTGGCAGGGCGCAAGATGCCTGAACTGCAACTGTTCGACCTCTTCCCAGTGGGCATCCTGATCGTGCTGGCCTGCGGCGCGGTGATGGTGCTGCTGTACCCCCGGCTGCTCAAGGCCCAGCCGCCGGCCGAGGAAGCGGTGAGCGACTACTTCCTGGAGGCGCACGTCCAGCCCGACTGCCCCCTGATCGGCAAGACCATCGAAGAAGTGGGCCTGCGCAACCTGGGCCACCTGTTCCTGACCGAAGTGGTGCGCGGCGACTACGTCATCGCGCCGGTGGAGCCCGACCGCTTCGTCAACGCCGGCGACATCCTGGTCTTCTCCGGCGACGTCACGCGGGTGGACCTGCTGGCCCGCTTTGCCGGGCTGAAGATCCATGCGCACCATGACGAACTGCCCATGGACAACCTGGTGGAGGTGGTCATCGCCGCGGGCTCCTCGCTGGCGCGCCGCACCATCCGCGAGGTGGACTTCCGCTCGCACTTTGACGCTGCCGTCATCGCCGTGCGCCGGGGCGCCCAGCGCCTGGGCGGCTCCATCGGCAACACCCGCCTGGAGGTGGGAGACGCCCTGGTGCTGGTGGTGGGCCAGGACTTCGAGAAGCGCAACAACCTCAGCCGCAACTTCGTCATCGTCAGCCGGCGGGAGGTGCAGAAGTTCGTCAACCCGCGCAAAGGCCTGTACTCGATGCTGGGCTTCATCGCTGTCATCGCCCTGTCGGCCTTCGAGGTGGTGGACTTCCTCAAGGGCATGATGCTGCTGCTGGCCATCTTCCTGGCCACCGGCCTGGCCCGGGTGGCCGACCTGCGACGCAACGTGCCTTGGGAACTGATCATGATCATCGCCTCCTCGCTGGTGATCTCCGAGGTCATGATCAACACCGGGGTGGCCAAGCTCATGGCCAGCGGCCTGCTGGGCGGGGCCGAGCAGTTCGGCCCCTACGGCGCCCTGGCCATCCTGCTGCTGGTCACCTGGATCCTGACCGAGCTGATGAGCAACAACGCCGCGGCGGCCCTGGCCTTCCCGGTGGCCCTGGGGGTGGCCGACCAGCTCGGGCTCTCGCCCATGCCCTTCATCATGGCCGTGCTCTACGGGGCCAGCTGCAGCTTCATCACGCCCTACGGCTACCAGACCAACCTCATGATCCAGGCCCCGGGCCGCTACACCCTGGGCGACTTCGTGCGCACCGGCCTGCCCATCGCGCTGGTGTTCAACGCCGTGGCCCTGGTGGCCATCCCGGTGTTCTTCCCCTTCCGCTGACACCGGACCGGGGCGCGGTCCGGCCGCGCCCCCTGCAGGCCCCTCAAGTCGGCGGGCGGCCGGGCCGATAGCCCGGCAGCAGCCCCAGAGCACGCGCACGGCGCGTTCCCCCTTTTGGCCCATGGGCTGCACGGAGTGCCGCCCATGAGACCCCTGCCCCCGCCCCGCCCCCACCGCTGGTGGCCCGACCGCATCGCCTGGCGCCACCTGCTCGCCGGCCTGAGCCTGGGCACCGTCACCCTGCTGGTGGCCTGCGGCGGCGGCGAGGCCGATCCCGCAGCCGGCGCCACGGACACGACCCAGCAGGCCGCAGCCCTCCGGGCCCGCGCCCTGGCCGCGGCCACCAGCGGCGACAGCGTCAACCCCACCAGCCGGGAAGACGCCTGGCGTCTGCTCACCCAGGCCAGCTTCGGCCCCACCGAAGCGGAGATTCAGCAGGTCATGGCCCTGGGGCCGGCGGCCTGGATCCAGGCGCAGCGCGCCCTGCCGGTGCGCGAGGTTCACTTGGCCCGCTGGCTGGCCGACGACGCCGCGGTCAAGGCCATCAACCCGCGCGCCTCGGCGGATGTGCCCCACCTGCTGGCCTCTTTCTATGAAGAGGCGCTGACCGGCGAGGACCAGTTGCGCCAGCGCGTGGCCTTCGCGCTCTCGCAGATCCTGGTGGTCTCCACCACCGAGATGCACAACGAGTGGACCGAGGCCGTGGCCGGCTGGCAGGACATGCTGACCCGCAACGCCCTGGGCAACTTCCGGCAGCTGCTGGGCGAGGTGACCCGGCACCCGGCCATGGGCCGCTACCTCTCGCATCTGGACAACCGGGGCGAGAACAGCGCCTCCGGGCGCGCCCCGGACCAGAACTTCGCCCGCGAGCTGATGCAGCTCTTCACCATCGGCCTGGTGGAGCTGCAGCCCGACGGCAGCCCGCGCCTGGATGCGGAAGGCCAGGCGGTGGAGACCTATGACGTGGACGACATCGTCGGCCTGTCCCGGGTCATGACCGGCTATGGCTTTGCCGGCACCCAGCCCAGCGCCCGCCGCCCCTCAGACCCCGGCCACCGCTACCTGCCGGGCAAGCTGCACCTGCCCATGCAGGCCTACCCCGGCCTGCACAGCACCGCCGAAAAGCGCCTGCTGGGCCAGCGCGTGGGCCCGGCCGGCGGACGCCAGGTGCAGGTGGAGGTGGACCGCGCGCTGGACATGCTGTTCCAGCACCCCAACGTGGGCCCCTTCATCAGCCGCCAGCTCATCCAGCGCCTGGTGACCAGCCACCCCAGTCCGGCCTACGTGGCCCGGGTGGCCGCCGTCTTCGCCGACAACGGCCAGGGCGTGCGCGGTGACCTGGGCGCCACGGTGCGCGCCATCCTGCTGGACCCCGATGCCCGCAGCGCCAGCCGCGCCCAGGACCGCACCCAGGGCAAGGTGCGCGAGCCCGTGCTGCGCCTGACCGCCGCCCTGCGCGGCCTGGGCGCCACCAGCCGCAGCGGCCGTTGGGACATCGGCATCACCGACTCGCCGCTGCGCGGCCTGGGCCAGACCCCGTTGCGCGCCGCCACCGTCTTCAACTACTGGCGGCCGCACTACGTGCCCCCCGGCGGTGAGGCGCAGCAGCGCGGCCAGCACCTGCCCGAGATGCAGCTCACCGACGAGGCCAGCGTGGCCGGCTACGTGAACTACATGAGCGACCTGGTGGCCAGCGGCCTGGGCCCGGTGGGGACCGATGGCCAGCGGACCATCCAGCTGCCCGTCGCGCCCTGGGGGGCCCTGGCAACCGATCCCGGCGCCCTGGTGGACGCCCTGGGCCAGGTGCTGCTGGGCGCCGCCCCGCCCAGCGGCCTGCGCGAGCCGGTGGTGCAGGCCCTGCAGAGCGTGCGCCTGCCGGCCCTGGCCCGCGATGGCAGCAACCGCGCCACGGTGGAGGCCGCCCGGCTGCGCCGGGTGCAGCTGGCCCAGCTGCTGCTGCTGGCCAGCCCGGAATTCATCGTCCAGAAGTGACCGCCCGCCCGAGGACCGCCATGACCGCCGACCACTCCCTGCCACTGCGCCGCCGTGACTGGCTGCACGCCGCCGGCGCCCTGGGCCTGCTGCCGCTGACGCTGGGCCTGTCCCAGCGCGCACGCGCCAGCGGCACCGACGACTACCGCGCCCTGATCTGCATCTTCCTGCAGGGCGGCAACGACGCTTTCAACACCGTGCTGGCCACCGACGCCCCGTCCTGGCAGGCCTACCAGACCGCCCGCGCGGCCAGCGAGGGCGATGTACGCCTGCTGGCGCCGGGCCAGGCCCCGCAGACCGGGGCGGCCAGCCTGCACGCCCGCCTGGGTGGTGTGCTGCCCATCCGCCCGCGCACCGCCCACACCGGGCGCAACTTTGCCCTGCACCCCTGCCTGCGCGAGGCCGCCAGCCTGTTCCAACAAGGCCGGCTGGGCATCGTGGCCAACTTGGGCGCGGTGGTGGGCCCCACCTCCAAGGCCGACTGGCTGGCCGGGCGGGTGCCGCGCCCGCCGCGCCTGTTCTCGCACAACGACCAGCAAGCCTTCTGGCAGACCTTGGCTCCCGAGGGCGCACAGCCTGGCTGGGGCGGCCGCCTGGTGGAGCGCGCCGGCGCCGGCGTGCATGCCCTGGCCGCGGTGTCCACCGCCGGCCGCTGGGCCTGGACACAGGGCGACAGCGTCACCGGCTACCAGATGCCCGGCGCCACCCCGGTGGCCGTGGGCAGCGGCGGGCGCCTGCTGGGCTCGGCGGCTGCCCAGCAGACGCTGCAGGAGCTGATGCGCCGCAGCCGCAGCGGTCACCTGATCGAGCAGGAGCACGCCGCCGTGGCCGACCGCTCGCTGCGCGCTGAGGCCTGGCTGCGCCAGGCCCTGCCCGCCCCCGACGCGGGCCCCTGGGGCAGCGTGGCCACCGGCCGCCCCGACCCCCTGCTGCGCTGGACCAGCCCGGTCAGCGGCACCGTGGCCACCAATCCGATTGCAGCGCAATTGCAGACCGTGGCCCGCTTCATCGCCGCCCGCCAGACGCTGGGCGTGGGTCGGCAGGTGTTCTTTGTCGGCCTCAACGGCTTTGACACCCACGCCCAGCAGGCTGAGCGCCATGCCGACCTGCTGGCCCAGTTGGACCACGCCCTGGCCTATCTGGACCGCACCCTGCAGGCCATGGGGGTGGACCGCCAGGTGACCACCTTCACCGCCAGCGACTTTGGCCGCACCCTGGCCAGCAACGGCAACGGCACCGACCACGGCTGGGGCGGACATGCCCTGGTGATGGGCGGATCGGTTCGTGGCGGCGAGATTCACGGCCGCTTCCCCCGCTACGGCCTGCCACTGGCCAGCGGCGACTTCGACAGCGAGGACCTGTGGCGCGGTGGCGTCATGATCCCCTCGCTGGGGCTGGAGCCCTTCATCGCCACGCTGGGCCGCTGGCTGGGCGTGCCGGAGGCGGAGCTGCCGGCAATGCTGCCGCAGCTGGCACGCTGGCCGGCGGCACAGCAGTTGCTGGACCTGTGGAGCGCTTGAGGCCGGCCGCAGGCGACCGGGGCCACGTCGGACTCAGAAAGCCGTGGAGTCCTTGAAGATCAGCTTGACCGTGCGCGCGATGATCAGCAGGTCCAGGCCCAGGCTCCAGTTGCGCAGGTATTCCAGGTCGTACTCGACCCGGCGTGCCATCTTGTCCACGGTGTCGGTCTCGCCGCGCAGGCCGTTGACCTGCGCCCAGCCGGTGATGCCGGGCTTGACCTTGTGGCGGGCCATGTAGGCCTTGACGATCTTGCGGTACTGCTCGTTGTGCGCCACCGCATGCGGCCGCGGGCCGACGATGCTCATGCGACCCTGCAGCACGTTGATGAACTGCGGCAGCTCGTCAAGCGAAGTCTTGCGGATGAAAGCGCCAAAGGGCGTGATGCGCGGGTCGTTGCGCGTGGCCTGCTGCACCACCGGGCCGTTGTCCATGGCCCGCATGGAGCGGAACTTGTAGACCTCGATGAGCTCGCCGTCCAGGCCGGTGCGGCGCTGGCGGAAGATCACCGGCCCCGGCGAGCTGAGCCTGACACCCACCGCCACGGCCAGCAACAGCGGCGAGATCAGCAGCAGGATGAGCGAGGACAGCACGATGTCGCTGGCCCGCTTGATCACCCCGTTGATGCCGGTGAAGGGCGTGACCAGCAGGCCCACCACCGGCACCCCGCTCCAGTCCTCCAGCCGGCCCTGGATCACGCTGACACCGAACACGTCGGGCACATAGAACACCGAGGCGGTGGTGTTCTGCAGGGTGGCCATCAGGTTGAGGATGCGCGGCTGCGAGGACAGCGGCAGGGTGATGAACACATCCCGGATGCCGTGCTGCTCGATGTAGGCCGGCAGGTCACGCAGCGTGCCCAGCATGGCGTGCTCGGGCGGCAGCCCGGTGCGCTCGACCGAGCGGTCGTCAAAGAAGCCCACCAGGTCATGGCCGTAGCTGCGCCGCAGGTGCAGCATCTGCGCCACCCGCAGGCCCATGGAGTTGGCACCGATGATGACCGCCGGGCGGCGCGCCTCGGGTTGGGCCGCCTGGCGACGCAGCCACCAGCCGCCGACCAGGGCTGCGGCCCACTGCACCGGTGGGGTCACCACCGCCCAGGCATAGACCACCCGGCGGTCGAACTGCTCCAGGCTGCCGCTGGCATAGCCCAGCAGCAGCAGCACGCCCAGCACGCTGACCCAGGACAGCACGATGTCGATGCCCACCCCCACCCCGGTGCGCCCGAAGCGGTTGGGCCCGGGGAACATCAGCACCACCAGCAGGATGACGAGGGCCATGGCTGGCCCGCCCAGGGGCATGCCATACCAGCGGTGGCAGGCCAGCAGGGTCAGGGCGGCCAGCGCCGGCTCCAGCACGGCGGCCACCACGGCCGGCACGCTGGGGGGCGCACTGAGGAACTGCTTGCGTGCGCTGCGGTCGTCAAACATGCGGAAAGTCGGCGCTCAATGGACGGTCCGCCTCAGGAGGTACGGCCGTAGGTGTCCTCGAAACGGACGATGTCGTCTTCGCCCAGGTAACTGCCGGACTGCACCTCGATGATCTCCAGATCCACCTTGCCCGGGTTGGCCAGGCGGTGCACCTCACCCAGGGGGATGTAGGTGCTCTGGTTCTCGGTGAGCAGGATCTTGCGCTCGCCGCAGGTGACCTCGGCCGTGCCGGTGACCACGATCCAGTGCTCGGCGCGGTGGTGGTGCATCTGCAGGCTCAGGCTGGCGCCCGGGCGCACCATGATGCGCTTGACCTGGAAGCGCGGGCCCGCATCGATGCTGTCGTACCAGCCCCAGGGGCGGTGCACCTTGCGGTGCAGGTTCTGCTCGCCGCGGCCCTCGGCCTGCAGGCGCTGCACGATCTTCTTGACGTCTTGGCTGCGCTCGCGGTCGGCCACCAGCACGGCGTCCGGCGTCTCGACCACCACCACATCGGCGGTGCCCAGGGTGGTCACCAGGCGGCTGGTGGCATGCACCAGGGTGTTGCGGCAATCCTGCTGGATCACGTCGCCGGTGGCGCTGTTGCCTTGGGCATCACGGTTGGTGGCCTGCCAGACGGCGTCCCAGGCGCCCAGGTCGTTCCAGCCGGCGGCCAGGGGCACCATGCGGATGTCGAAGGCGCTGCCGGGGCAGCGCTCCATCACCGCGTAGTCCACGGACTCGGCCGGCACGGCATTGAACTCAGCCAGGCCCGGACGGATGAAGCGGGCATCGGTGGCGCGCACCGCCCAGGCCGCACGGGTGGCCGCCGCGATGTCGGGACGGAACTGGGCCAGGGCCTGGAGCCAGACCGAGGCGCGCAGCACGAACATGCCGCTGTTCCAGGTGTAGCAACCCTCGGCCAGGTAGCGCTGGGCGGTGGCCAGGTCGGGCTTCTCGACGAACTGCGCCACCTGGGCCGGACCGCTGGCGCTGGCCGTGGAACGGATGTAGCCGTAGCCGGTCTCGGGCCGGTCGGGGGTGACACCCAGGATGACGATGGCGCCCTGGGCCGCCGCACGCACCGCCTGCTGCAGTGCGGCGGTGAAGGCCGGGCCGTCGGCCACGGTCTGGTCGGCGGGACTGACCACCAGCACTGGGTCGGTGTCCTCGGCCGCCAGGGCGGCCAGGGTCAGGGCGGGCGCGGTGTTGCGGCCGCTGGGCTCCAACACCACCGCGGCGGGCTCCACGCGGATCTCGCGCAGCTGCTCCAGGGCCATGAACCGGTGTTCGGCATTGCCCACCACCAGGGGGGCCTGCACATGGATGTCCGCGGCCGCCAGGCCCATCAGGCGACGGGTGGCCTGCTGGAACAGGCTGTCGTCACCCGACAGCACCAGGAACTGCTTGGGAAAGCCCGAACGCGACAGCGGCCACAGGCGCGTGCCGCTGCCACCGGCCATGATCACGGGCAGGACGGAGAGGGGAGTGCTCATCGTGCGGGGAAGGCTGCAGGAAGAAGAGGAAGGCGCTCAGGCCAGGTCGCGCAGGAAGGGCGCCGCGGCGTCCTTGCCCGAGAGCTGGGGGGGCATGCCCACGTCGGGCCAGGCGATGGCCACGTCGGGATCGTCCCAGCGCACCGCCCCTTCGGCCTGGGGCGCGTAGTAGTCGGTGGTCTTGTAGAGGAAGTCGGCGCTGTCGCTGAGCACCAGGAAGCCGTGGGCCAGGCCGGGGGGGATCCAGAGCTGGCGATGGTTGTCGGCGCTCAGCTCCACGCCCACCCAGCGGCCGTAGGTGGCGCTGCCCGGCCGGATGTCCACCGCCACGTCGAAGACCGCGCCTGCGGCCACCCGCACCAGCTTGCCCTGGGCATGCGGCGCCTTCTGGAAGTGCAGGCCACGCAGCACGCCCTTGGCCGAGCGGGAGTGGTTGTCCTGCACGAACGGCGTCGGGGCGCCCACCGCGTCTTCAAAGGTCCGCTGGTTGAAGCTTTCCATGAAGAAGCCTCGGGCATCACCGAAGACCCGGGGTTCGAAGATCAGCACGCCCTCGATGGCCGTGGTCTGCACTTGCATCGTCTGTCGCTCCTGGCGCCGCCTGAGGGCGGGAACAAGGGGGGGGCCCCGCGGCGCATGGCCTGAGTATCGCCTGAGCCGCAGGCCGGACCTCCCTGCAACAAGGGGACGCCGGCCAGCTGGCGCAGGGCGGCCATGAGGTGCTGCTAGGCTTGGCGGCCCTGCTCTTCCTCACCCTGCCCCATGATCCCCCGTGCCCTGATCCTGGCCGCCGGCCGCGGCGAGCGCATGCGCCCGCTGACCGACGCCACCCCCAAACCACTGCTGACCGTCAACGGGGTGCCGCTGATCGAATACCACCTGCGCGCCCTGGCCGCGGCCGGCGTGCGGGACGTGGTCATCAACACCGCCTGGCTGGAAGAGCAGTTTCCGGCCGCACTGGGCGACGGCAGCCGATGGGGCCTGCGGCTGCAGTACTCGATGGAGGGCCGCGACCACGGCGGTGCGCTGGAGACGGCCGGCGGCATTGCCAAGGCCCTGGCCTGGCTGGCGCCCACGGGGGAGGAGCCCTTCTGGGTGGTCTCGGGCGATGTGTTCCTGCCCGGTTTTGCCTTTGACCCGGCGGCCGTGGCGCGCTTTGCCGCCAGCCCCGAATGGGCGCACCTGTGGCTGGTGCCCAACGCCCCGCACCACCCGCGGGGCGACTTTGGACTGAGCCCGCAGGGCCTGGCGCTGCCCGAGGCCCCGGAGAAGCTCACCTGGGCCAGCGTGGGGCTGTTCCGCCCAGGGCTGTTCGCCGACGTGTCGCCGGGCACCCGCCTGGCCCTGCGCCCGGTGCTGGAGCGGGCCATGGCCGGGGGCCGGCTGGGCGCCGAGCGCTGGGACGGCCCCTGGACCGACGTGGGCACGGTGGAGCGCCTGGCCGGCCTGCAGGCGCCCTGAGCGCCGGCGGCAGACGCCGCCCGCCACTCAGGCACGCGGGGGGGCGGGCTCGCCCAGCAGGCGCTTGAGCTTGAGGAAGGCCAGCGCGGCCATGATGGCGTCGTTGACCGCGTCATGCGCCTGCCGGGTGGGCAGGGCCAGGTCGGCCATCAGCGTGGCCAGCCGCAGGTCGATGCTGGCGCCGTGCTGGTAGGGCGGCAGGTGGCGCTGCTTCCAGTCGTAGTAGAGCGCCGAGATCTCCACCTTGGGTTGCGGCAGGTGCACGCCCAGGATCGGGAACAGCGCCCGGTTGATCAGGGCGACATCGAACTCCAGGTAGTAGCCGACCAGCGGTCGCGGGCCGATGAAGTGCAGCAGCTGCTGGATGGCCTCGTCGATGTCCAGCCCGCCAGCCACATCACGCTCGCGCAGGCCATGCACCTTGATCGCCTCGGCCGACACCGCCTTGCGGGGCTTGACCAGCAGGCGCAGCGTTTGGCTGGTGAGCACCCGGTTGCCCCGGATGCGCACCGCGCCGATGGCGATGATGTCGTCGGTGCGCGGGTTCAGGCCGGTGGTCTCGCAGTCCAGGGACACCCACTCGTCCTCGGGCGCTTGGTCGTAGAGGAAGCGGAAGCGCTGGTCGCCCAGGTGGTAGAGCATCCACTCGCGCTTGAGGGCATGCCAAGGGGCGGACCAGAGCGAGGGCGGCTGCGGCAGGGCGGTGCTGGGCGCGTGGGTCATGGCGCGGGGCTCACAGCATGTCCAGGCGGAAACGCTGGAACAGCACCGTCTTGAAGCGTTTGACCACGCCCAGCGCGTCCTTGAGCAGGTCGCGGTCCAGGCTGCTGAGCTTGTCCAGCGCGATGCCGGCGCCGGGCCGGCCGGTCTGCAGGGCCTCCAGCCCCACCTTGAGTTTCAGGCCCATGAAGAAATGCAGGCTGTCGACAAGGGCGGCGGCCAGGTCGGCCGGCAGGCGCTGGTCGGCCGCCAGCGCCTCGATGCGGGCCACTGTGCTGGTGGCCGCGATGCGGTGGGCCAGCGCCAGGCTGCGCACACCGTGGACCAGCGGGAAGGTGCCAGCCTTTTTGAGGTCCAGCAGGTCTTTGTCCTCGCCCAGCGACAGGATGCGGTTCCACCAGCCGCTGCCGCCGTCAAAGGCATTGATCGCAGCGGCAAAGCGTGCCATCAGGGCGTCGTTGTCGTTGACCAGCTTGAACACCTCGGCGCGCACCTCCTCCAGCAGGCTGGCGTCGCCGCACACCGCATGGGCGTCGATGAAGATGGCCAGGGCCATGAGGCTCTCCGGCGAGGGCAGGATCAGCCAGCTGCGCACGGTCTGCGCAAACTCCGCGGCCGGGCGGCGCCACTCGGGGTTGCGCACCATGATGCCGCCGGGGCACTCCGGGTAGCCGAACTCGGCCAGGGCGTCTGAGAAGCGCTGGCAGATCTGGTCCAGGTCCGCCGGCGGGGTGTAGCCGTCGCGCCAGATCAGGCCGTTGTCCTGGTCGGTCTTGAGCAGCTGCTCGCCCCGGCCCTCGCTGCCCATGACGAAGAGGCAGCTGTGGGCCACCAGGTCGGGCGGGGCGATGAGCTGCCAGGCGCGCTCGAAGCACTGGGCGTTGAGCTCCTGCACCAGGCGGGCCACCATCTTCACCGGCGTGCCGCCGCGGTGCAGCAGCGCGATCAGGCCGTTGATCTGGGCGGCCGCGGCCTTGACGCCGGCCAGGTCGGTGGCCTCCAGGATCTGGCGCGTGATCAGGTAGGAGTGGTTGGAGAGAAAGCTCAGCAGGTCCAGCTGGTCCAGCGTGCCCAGGATGCGCCCCTCGTCCTCCACCACCACGCGGCGCACCTTGTGGCGGATCATCACCGCCAGCGCGTCGAACAGATAGGCCTGCGGCGTGACGGTGACGAGGTTGAAGGTCGCCAGCTCACCCACGGCCAGGCGCTCCAGCGGCGTGCCGTGCAGGATGGCCTTCTGCAGGCCAGTGGTGGTGAAGATGCCCAGGCGCGGCGGCTGGCTGTGGGGGTCGCGCACCAGCACGTTGTCGGTGCGCTGGGCGGTGAAGATGCGCACCACGCTGACGATGTCGGTGGCCGCGTCCACCTCACGCACCGGCCGCACCGCGGCCTCGCCCACCCGCGCCATGGTCAGCGACTGCATCTCGTGGTGGCTGCCACGCTGCGACAGGGCACTGAGCTTGTTGGACAGGTCGGCGAACAGCAGCGCGCCAAAGGTGGCGTTGCTGGAGATCAGGTCGTTGACCGCCTCGCGCGCCAGCTGGTAGGCCAGCACCTCCTCGGCGGCCACAAAGCGGCTGCTGACCTTGCCGGCCACCAGGGAGCGGCCGTCGAAGACGTCTTCCGGGCCGAAGGTGGCCGCCAGCTCCTCGCCGTCGAGCTGGCGCACAAAACCCTTGATCACCACAAACAGGTGGGTGGGCGCCACGCCGGGCTCCAGCACCACGTCGCCCTCACGGAAGTAGGCGATGTCCAGGTGCTCGCGCACCCGCTGGCGCTCGTCGGCCGTCAGGCAGTCAAAGGGCGAGATGCCGAAATTGAAGGCGGAAGGCAAGGGCGTGTCCCGGCGTTGGTGTCAGCCCGCCATTGTGGGAAGCGCAGGCTGACGCCACCCTGTTGCCACCGCGCCGCCGGCGCCCGCGAGCCTGCGCTGGATCAAGAAGACCGCGCTGCGGCGGGCTTTAGAGGCGGCGGTGGGCCAGGGCCGGCAGCTGCAGGCGCACGGCGTCGCGGCGGGCCGTGTCCAGTTCGGCCTGGGCCACGCCCTCACCCTGGTCCACGCAGGCCAGCACCTGGCCCCAGGGGTCGATGAGCTGGCTGCGGCCCCAGGTGCTGCGGCCGTTCTCGTGGGTGCCGCCCTGGGCGCTGGCCAGCACATGGCACTGGTTCTCCACCGCACGGGCGCGCAGCAGCAGGTCCCAGTGGGCCTGGCCGGTGGTGTAGGTGAAGGCCGCCGGCACCACCAGCAGGTCGCAGGGCGGCTGCATCATGGCGCGGAAGTGCTCCGGAAAGCGCAGGTCGTAGCAGATGGCCAGGCCCACGCGCAGGCCGTCGGCCTCGAAGGTCACGGGCGCCTCGCCCGCCTCCAGCACCCGGGCCTCGTCATAGGATTCGCGGCCGTTGTCGAAGGCGAACAGGTGGACCTTGTCGTAGCGGGCCACCCGCCGGCCGTCCGGGCCCCACACGCAGCAGGCGTTGCGCACGCGGCCGGGCTGCCGGGCGTGCAGCGGCAGGGTGCCGCCGACGAGCCAGACGCCATGGCGCCGGGCCAGGCCGGCCAGGGCGTCCTGCAGAGGGCCGGCCCCGTCGGCCTCGGCGATGGCGAGCTTGTCCTCGTCGCGCCGGCCCATCAGGCAGAAGTACTCGGGCAGGGCGAGCAGGCGGGCGCCGGCATCGGCGGCCTGGGCCACCAGGCGGGCGGCGGTGGCGAGGTTGCGGTCCACATCGGGGGTGGACACCATCTGGAGAGCGGCGACTTGCATGGGCGCGAGCATAGCGCCCGGCCCTGCCGTCGGGATCAAGGACCGCCCAGCACCGGCAGCAGCGGCCCCAGCAAGCCGGGCAGCACGCCGGTGGGCTCGGCGCCCGCGGGCAGGGGCGCGTCCAGCGCGCGGGCCAGCTTGTCCACGGTGGGTACGGTCCAGGTGCCGCCCAGGTGGTATTCGCTGGCGCCGGCCTGCAGCAGCTGCTTGCGCCAGAGGTTCTGGGCCAGCCAGGTGCCCAGGCCGATGGCCGGGTTGATGGCCACATAGGCCAGGGAGGCAGTGCCGGTGCTGAGCTCGGGCACCACCACTGCATTGAGGTCCAGGGTCTCTCGACGCAGGTCGGTCTGCCCGGCCACCAGCACCAGGGCGGCGGCCCCGCGCACCCGCAGGTGGGAGGTGCGGGCCACCCCCTGGGACAGCGTCAGCCGGGCGTCGATGCGGTCCACCGCAAAGCCCTGGCCGACCACGTCGCGGAAGTCCAACAGGAAGCGCCGCGGCAAGGCCTGCAGGTTGAGCACCCCCAGCAGGCGGCCCGCCCCGGGCTCGATCTGCAGGATCTGGCCGCCCACCAGCTCCAGTGCGCCCTCACCCTCCAGCCGGGCCAGGGCCGGGGCCCACAGCGGGCCCGGCCAGCGCAGCTGCAGCTGGGCCTGGCCCTGGCCGCCGCGGGCCACCCGGCCCAGGCCCAGGCCGTCGAGCAGGGCGCCGGCGTCCTCCAGCGTGAGCCCCAGCGCGAGCTGGGCGGCGCCGGCCGGGTCCTGTCCCGGGGCGGGCGCCTGCCAGCGGCCCTGGCCGCTCAGAAGGGCGTGCGGATGGTGCAGCTCCAGGCGCTGCAGCCCCCATCCCTGGGCGTCGGGCCGGCCGTCCACCGCCAGCGTGCCCAGGGACCGCCCGGCCCAGGCCAGGTCGCGCACCCGCACCGACAGGGCCGGCAGGTCGGCCGGGGACGCCACGGCGACCGTCGGCGCGGGGGCGTGGTCCCCCTCAGAGGACGGGGAGTGCTGGGGTTCGACCAGGGCCGAGGCCGGCTCGGGCAGAGGCTCCGGCGGCCAGTGCAGCTGGTCCATGTCCACATCCAGGCGCAGGGGCCGGCCCTGCGCCGACAGGCCCGCCACGGCCTGGCCGCGCAGGCCCTGGGCCTTGAGCCGCAGGCCCGCCTGCCCGCCGGGTGCCGGGGCGTTGTCCGCGCCGGCGCCGGCCTCAAGGCCCGCAGGAGGGGCGGCCGCAGCATCGGCCGCGGCGCTGGCGGGGGACCACCAGGCCTCGCCCTGCAGGTCCCGCCAGGGCGAGGGGGCCCCGGGCAGGCCCAGCCAGGCGGTGCGCAGACGCAGGCGCAGGCCTTCGGGCGGCAGCAGGGCCCAGGGCAGCGTGGCGCCGGCCACCGCGGGATCGGGGGCGGAGGGGGTGGCGGACGCCGAAGGCCCGGCCGGTGGCGACCACCAGGGCGCGAGCACCTGCCGCCAGGCCTGCAGGTCCAGGCGCTCCAGCTGGGCCTCCAGCTGGCCCCGGCCCGGCTGCCAGGCGGGCAATGCCGCGCTGCCCAGGGCGGCGCTGACGGTGCGCAGGCGCCAGGCCGGCGCCGTCCCGGCCGCGGCCCCGTCACCGGGTCCCGCGGCCAACTCCAGCTCGGCCTGCAGCCGCTCACCCAGGCTGGCCCGCAAGGCGGCCCCGGCCGCCAGCGTCTGCCACTGCAGGCGCAGCGGCCAGACGGCCTCGGCGGGCTTGTCCAGCGGCGCGGGCAGGTCCACCCCCAGGCCACTGAGCGGGCTGGTCAAGGCCAGGTCCCAGCCGCCGTGGGCCGAGCTGCCGGCCTGCAGCTGGAAGGGCAGTTGGCCCGACAGGCGGGCCAGCAGCGGCCGGGCCGAAGCCAGCGCCTGCAGCGCCGCTGGTGGCAGGGGCAGCCGGTCGTGCGCCAAGGCCTCGCGCAGGGCCTCCAGCGTGGCGCGGCCCTGCACCGCCAGGCGCACCGGCCCACCGGCGGGCCAGCGCAGGTCGGCCTCGGCCTCGCCCCCCAGGGCCTGCCCGGCCAGCGTCAGGTTGGCCCCGTTTTCCTGGAAGTCCAGCCGGCCGCGCGCGGCCTGCAGGGGCTCGCCCTGTGCCCCCCAGCGGGCGGTGGCGCCGTGCCACTGCAGCGTGCCGGCCACGCGGGTGCCGGCCGCGGCCAGCAGCGGAATGTCCAAGGTGAGGTTCAGGGTGGCGAGCCCCTCGGCCTGCAGCGGGTCCAGGCCATGGCCCAGCCAGCCGGCGATGGGGGTGGCCTGCAGGTAGGCCTGGGCGCCCTCCAGCGGGCCGCGCCCCTCGGCCTCCACCGCCAGCCGGGCCTGGGAGAGGTCGGGGATGCGCGCGGCCAGGCGCGGCCACTGCCAGCCGGCCATGCGGCCCTGGGCCTGCCGCAGCTCCAGGCCCTGACGGTGGAAGACCAGCTCGCCGCTGAGCTCGCTGAGCGCCGGCCAGCCACGCTCGCCCACCCAGCCCGGCGGCAGGTAGTCCAGGGTCAGCTGCTCCACCTGGGCCTGCACCAGGAACTCCCCGCCCCCCTGGGCGTAGGGGAAGGCCGCCAGGGGGCCGCGCAGCAGCAGGTCGGCCCGCGGAATGCGCCCGCCCACCAGGGCCTGGGACAGGTAATGCCGCACCTCGGCCGGCACCGACAGCGGCAGGTAGCGCGGTACCTTTTCCGGCCGGGCCTGGGTGAGCTGGCCCTGCAGCTCCAGCCAGCCGGCAGGCCCCTCCTGCGCGGTGCCGCTACGCCAGCGGCCCTTGAAGCGGCCCTGGGCATCGGCATGGGCCAGCTGCAGGTCCTGCAGGTCCACGCTCAGGGCGGGCGCCCCCGCGCCGGCGCCCACGCGCCAGAGGGCCCGGCCCTCCAGCCGGTCCAGCGCCAGCCGGGGCTGGCTGAAGACGCCAGGAAAACTCAGACTGCCGCCCCCCGGGGCCAGGCGCCACTGCAGCTGCCCGCCGGTCTCATCGGCCTGGAGCTGCAGCTCCAGGCCCTGGGCGCCCGGCCGCCCGGCCTGCAGGCCCTGGGTGGGATCGGGGGTAGGGCCCGCCGCCCAGGCCAGGTCCTGGGCCTTCAGGGTCAGGCGAAAGCGCCGTGCGCTGTCCGGCGGGGCGGTCGCGGGGGTGGCCGCGGTGGCCGTGGCGACGGGCTCCAGGCCCTGGGCCGACAGCGCCTGCAGCCGGCCTTGCGGCGCCCAGTCGGCCAGACGGCTGCGCCAGGCCGCCGTCAGCGGTAGGCGCTGGGCCAGGGCGGCCAGGCCGGCCACGTCCACCTGATCCGCGTGCAGCTGCCAGGCCAGTCCGGGGCCGGCCGGCAGGTCGGCGCCGGTGTGGGGGGCGGCGGGCGCCGACGCGGCACCCGACCCCTCGCCGCCGGGCAGACGCCAGGCCAGGGCCAGGCCTTGCACCGGCCACCGCCCCACGCCCTCCACCTGCCCCTCCAGCACCGGCAGGCTCAGCCGCCAGCCCGAGGCGGTGCGGGCCTGCGGATGGGCCCGTGGCGGGGCGTCCAGCTGGGCCTGCAGGCGCCAGGCCTGCAGGCCCAGGGCGGGCTGCGTGGGCGAGAAGCGCCAGCCTGCGCGGTCCAGGGCCAGGGTGGTGCGCACCTGCTGCCAATGCCCCCCCGCCAGGCGCGCCTGCAGCTGCAGGCTGCCCTGCAGGGCTTCCCAGCGCCAGGGCAGGCTCAGGTGCTCATGCAGCGCGGGCCAAGTCTGGTCCGGCAGGTCCAGGCGCAGCTCGCCCTGCCAGCGGCGCCAGTCGGCGGCACGCGCCCACAAGGGATGACCCAGTTCGGCCCGCAGGCGCAGGGGCTGCCCCCAGCCCGCCGGCGGCGGCACGTCCAGCGCCAGCTGATGCTGGCGCAGGCCACGGCGCCAATGCAGGCGGGCCGGGCCCAGGCGCAGGCCCGGGCCCGGCAAGGCCTCATCGCGCCCCTCCAGCCACAGGTCTTCCACGTCCAGCTCCGTCTGGCCCACCAGCCAGGTCAGCCAGGCCGGCAGCTCATCGGAGGTGGCCGGGGCCTCGGCGGCCCGTTCGGCCAGCGCATGGCCGGCCCACCACCAGCGACCACCGGCATCACGCCGCACCGCCACCCGCCCGCCTTGCACCCGCAGGGCCTGCAGCACCGGCTCGCCCTGCCACAGGCTGCGCCAGGACAGGGCCAGCTCCAGCCGGTCGATCTGCAGCGCGGGCTGCCCATCGGGCCCATCCAGGCGCAGGCCCTGGACCTGCACCCGGGGCATGCCATCTGGGGCGTCACCCTGCAGCCGGCCCAGGTGCACGGGCTGTCCCAACGCGGCCGACACCTGGGCCTGCACGGGTTCACGCCAGTGGTCCAGGCGGGGCAGAATCCCCCACAGAAGAATCAACCATGCGATCAGCACCAGACTGGCCGACACGCCCAGCAGCGCCCAGAGCGCCCGCAGCCCACGCCCACGCCAGCCGTGCGACATCCATTGCCTGATTGCAGACAAGGCCATCAGTGAACGAGAAGACGACTCGGGCCGTTTCGGCATGCCCATTCCGCAGGTTGCAGTGCTGCGGGGCATTGTCGCCGCGCCGCTGCCCGCGTGAAACAAGCCGTCACGCCTGAGTCCGTCCCCGTTCCTGACCCGACGTCCCGCCCCTGCGCCACGGCAACGCCCCTCCCACGCCCATGTCGTCTCCCGCCTCCACCCCGCACCTGCCCGCCCAGGCCGACCACAGCCGCTTTGTCCAGCGCGTGCGCCGACGCTACCCCGCCGAGCTGGCGCTGCTGCCGCCTGGCGTGCCCGATGCGGCGGTCATCACGGCCCTGGTGGCCACGCTGCAGGCCGGCGGCCGGGCCTTGGCCTCGGCGCTGCGGGTGGCGCGGCAGCTGGTGATGGAGCGCCTGGCGGTGCTGGACGTGGAGCAGCGCGTGCCGCTCACCGACGTCACCCATCCCATGACGGCCCTGGCCGAGGCCACACTGGAGCTGGCCCTGGCCGAGGCGTGCCGTGAGGCCGATGCCCGTTACGGCGCCCCCCTCAACGAACAGGGCCAGCGCATCGACTTCTGGATCATCGGCATGGGCAAGGCCGGCGCCCGGGAGCTCAACGTCTCCTCCGACATCGACCTGATCTACGTCTACGAGGAAGAGGGCGAGACCACCGGCCCGCAGAAGATCACCGCGCACGAGTACTTCGCCGGGGTGGCCAAGCGCCTGTACGCCCTGATCGGCGACGTGACCGAGGATGGTTTCGTCTTCCGCGTGGACCTGGCGCTGCGGCCCAACGGCAACTCCGGCCCGGCGGTGGTGAGCCTGGCCATGTTGGAGGAGTACTTCCTGGTGGCCGGGCGCGAATGGGAGCGCTTTGCCTGGCTCAAGAGCCGGGTGCTGGCCCCGCGCGAAAGCGTCACCAGCGGCCGGGCGCGCCAGCTCAGCGCCCTGGTCACGCCCTTCGTGTACCGCAAGTACCTCGACTACTCGGTGTTCGAGGGCCTGCGCAACCTGCACCGCAAGATCCGCGAGGAGGCCACGCGCCGCGCCGCCGGCCGGCCCGAGCGCGCCAATGACGTCAAGCTCTCGCGCGGCGGCATTCGCGAGATCGAGTTCATCGTGCAGCTGCTGCAGGTGGCGCGCGGCGGGCAGTTCCCCGAGATCCGTACCCGCTCCACCCTCAAGGCCCTGGACAAGCTGGCGGCCGGCGGCCTGATGAAGCCCGAGACCGCGCAGGCCCTGGGCGAGGCCTATGTCTTCCTGCGCCAGGTGGAGCACCGCATCCAGTTCCTGGACGACCAGCAGACCCACCTGCTGCCCACCGAGGACCGCGACCTGGGTTGGATCGCCGCCAGCATGGACATGGTCTGCAGCGCCGACACCTGCGAGCTGCTGGACAAGCTCTGCGCCGTGCGCGAGCTGGTGGCCACCGAGTTCGACGCTCTGCTGCACGACCGACGTCCACCGCGGCCGGGGGCCGTCGGTGGTTGCCGCAACTGCGGCGGCCCGCTGCCGGTGGACGCCGACGCCCTGCTGGAGAAACTGCCCGAGGCCCTGCTGCAGCGCGTGCGGCCCTTTGCCGCCAGCCCCAAGGTGCAGGCCCTGAAGGACGACGCCAAGCTGCGCCTGGGGCAGCTGCTGCAGCGCGCCGGCCAGACCCTGCGCGACGGCCACTGCAGCGAAGAGGCGGCCCAGCGCTTTGTCGACTGGCTCGAACCCCTGCTGCGCCGCGACAGCTACCTCACCCTGCTGGCCGAGCGCCCCGCTGTGCAGCAGCGCCTGCTGCGCCTGCTGGGCCTGGCGCGCTGGCCCATGCGCTACCTGCTGCAGCACCCCGGCGTGATCGACGAGCTGGCCGACGAGCGCCAGATGGCCGACCGCTTTGACCGTGCGGCCTTTGAGGCCGACTTGGAGGAGCGCCACGCCGCTTGGATGCGCTCGGGCGAGGCCGACGAGGGCTCGCTGCTGGACACGCTGCGCCGCGCCCACCACGCCGAGATCTTCCGCATCCTGGTGCGCGACGTGGAGGGCCGCATCAGCGTGGAGCAGGTGGCCGACGACCTCTCCGCCCTGGCCGACGCGGTGCTGGCCTGCACCCTGCGCTGGGCCTGGGCCCACCTGCGCCAGCGTCACCGCCCTGAGCCGCAGTTCGCCGTCATCGCCTACGGCAAGCTCGGCGGCCTGGAGCTGGGCTACGGCAGCGACCTGGACGTGGTGTTCCTGTACGACGACGCCGACGAGGCCGACCCCTACCAGGCGCAGGAGGTCTACACCGCCTTCGTGCGCAAGCTCATCGCCTGGCTGACCCTGCGCACCGCCGCCGGCGAACTGTTCGACATCGACACCGCGCTGCGCCCCAACGGCAACTCCGGCCTGCTGGTGACCAGCATCACCAGCTTCGACAACTACCAGCGCGGGCGCGGCAGCAACACCGCCTGGACCTGGGAGCACCAGGCCATCACCCGGGCCCGCTTCTGCGCCGGCTCGGCCGCGCTGGGCGAGCGCTTCGAGGCCACCCGGCGCGCCGTGCTGTGCGCCCCGCGCGACCTGGCGGCCCTGGCCGGCGAGGTCGCCGGCATGCGCCAGAAGGTCTCGCAAGCCAAGCCGGTCCGGGCCGACCGCTATGACGTCAAGCTCAGCGAAGGCGGCATGATGGACGTGGAGTTCGCCGTGCAGTACCTGGTGCTGGCCCACGCCTGCCCCAACCCCGCACTGCAGGACAACGCCGGCAACATCGCCCTGCTGCAGCGGGCCGAGGCCGCCAGCCTGCTGCCCCCCGGCGTGGGCCAGGCCGCCGCCAGCGCCTACCGCGAACTGCGGCGCGCGCAGCACCACGCCCGCCTGAACGAGCAGCCCGCCGTGCTGCCGGCCGGCCAGATGGCGGCCGAGCGCGAGGCCGTGCGCCAGCTCTGGCGCGAAGTCTTTGGCCCCACGCTGCCCGGCGCCTGAGCCGCTCCTGTCCATGACCCCTGCCTCCGCCCGCCCCGGGCGCCGCGCCTGGTGGGCGCTGTGCGCCCTGCTGGCCACCGCCACCCTGCTGGGCCCCCTGCTGCCACCCCACACCCTGGACTGGGAGCCCGGCCGGGCCCTGGCCCAGCCCTGGCGCTGGTGGAGTGCCGCCCTGGTCCACCTCAGCCCCCAGCACCTGGCCATGAACCTGCTGGCCCTCGCGGCCCTGGCCTGGTGGGGTGCCCGTGCCCGCCTGCCCGCCGGCGCCGCCGCGGCCTGGGCCCTGGCCTGGCCACTCACCCACCTGGGCCTGCTGCTGCAGCCGGCCCTGCTGCACTACAGCGGCCTGTCCGGCGTGCTGCATGCGGGCGTGGCCGTGGGCGCCGTGCAGTTACTGCCGCGACGCGGCCGCCCGCGCACCGTGGGCCTGGCCCTGCTGGCCGGCCTGTTCGCCAAACTCGCCCTGGAAGGCGCCTGGCGTGCCCCCACCCAGACCGAGCCCGGGCTGGACTTCGCCTTGGCGCCGGGGGCCCACCTCAGCGGCGCCCTGGCCGGCGTGGCGTGCAGCGCCCTGGCGCTGGCCTGGTCCCGCGCCCGCACCGCCCCCCCTTCCCGAACGCGCCCATGACCGCCCGCCGCCTCCAGCTCGACCCCTTCGCCATCGTCTGCCTGGTGGGCTGTGCCGCCCTGTGGGGCCTCAACCAGAGCGCCACCAAGCTGGCCGTGGCCGAGATCCCGCCTCTGGGCCAGGCAGCGGCCCGCTCCGCCGGTGCCGCCCTGCTGCTGGCGCTCTGGACCTGGGCACGCGGCGGCCGGCTCGCCCTGGGCGCGGCCACCTGGCGCGCGGGCCTGCTGGCCGGCCTGCTCTTTGCCATCGAGTTCGGGGCCATCTTTGTCGGCCTGCAGTACACCACCGCCTCGCGCATGGTGGTCTACATCTACCTGGCGCCCTTCTTCGTGGCCCTGGGCATGCCCTTCATCCAGCCAGGCGAGCGCCTGGGCCTCCCGCAGCTGGCCGGCCTGGGGCTGGCCTTCTCGGGCGTGGTGCTGGCCTTCTCCGAGCACCTGGGCGGCGGATCGGCGGCCCCGAACGGCCAGGCCTGGTGGGGCGACGCGCTGGGCGTGGGTGGGGCCGCACTGTGGGCGGCCACCACCCTCACCATCCGGGCCAGCACCCTGTCCAGCGCCCCGGCCGAGCGCACGCTGATGTACCAGCTGCTGGTCTCGGCCGTGCTGCTGGGCCTGGCCTCAGTCGCCGTCGGCGAGTCCCTGCCCGCCCAGGTCAGCACGCTGGCCTGGGGCTCGCTGGCCTTCCAGACGGTGGTGGTCACCTTTGCCAGCTACCTGCTGTGGTTCTGGCTCATGGCCCGCTACCCGGCCACGCAGATCTCGGCCTTCACCCTGCTCACGCCGGTGTTCGGCCTGGCCGCCGGCGTGGCCCTGCTGGATGAGCCGCTCACCCTGCGGCTGGGCATCGCACTGGCGGCGGTGGTGGCCGGCCTGGCCCTGGTGCAGCGCGCCCCGCGCAAACCCTGAGGTCGGCCACCCCGCGCCTGTCGCGCGGGCATCACCCCCACGACCGGGCCCTGCCTAGAGTCGGGGCTCCGCCCCGCTGCCCGGGGCCCCCCCGAGGAGTGTCCCGATGATCACGCTGTGCGGCTTTGCCGTCTCCAACTACTACAACAAGGTCAAGATGGTCCTGCTGGAGAAGGGCATCCCCTTCGCCGAGGAGGAGGTGACCACCGGCCGCACCGACGAGCCCGTGCTCAGCGCCAGCCCGCTGGGCAAGATCCCCTTCCTGCGCACCCCGCAGGGCACGCTGTGCGAGAGCGAGGTGATCGTGCAGTACCTGGAGGACGCGTACCCCGACCACCCCGCCCTGCTGCCGGCCGATCCGTGGCAGCGCGCCAAGGTGCGTGAGCTCACCACCTTCGTTGAGCTGCACCTGGAGCTGGTGGCCCGGGAGCTGTACGCCCAGGCCTTCTTTGGTGGCACGGTCAGCGAAGGCACGCAGAACCGGGTGCGCCGGCAGCTGGAGAAGAATGTGGCCGGCCTGGCCCGCCTGCTCTCCCCGCAGTCCCCCTGGATCGCCGGCCCGACCTTCACCAGCGCCGACTGTGCCGCCTGGGTCAGCCTGCCGCTGGTGGCCATGGCCAGCAAGGCGGTGCTGGGCACTGACCTGCTGGCCGCCGGCGGCGTGGACTGGAAGCCCTACATCCAGCGCGTGGGCCAGCGCCCGAGCGCCGTGACGGTGGCCGCGGACCGCAAGACCGCCCAGGCCGCCTTCCTGGCCCGCCAGCGCTGACCGCCACGCGGGCCACAGCCGGGCCACCCCCGGGCCCGCCCCTTCCGATACTCCGCCCACGCCCGGTGCCCGAGCCCGCCTCGGCCACCGGGCGTGCGCTTTTTCACGCCCGCCCACCGGGGCCGACCGGCGGCGCCCTCCCTGCGACGCGCTTTTCCCTGCTCTGCAGGAGGAAATTAGGATTCGTCGGTATATTTACGCTACTGTTCAGTATCGTCAAGACACCGAACTGTTCCACGCACGGCATCGCCCGCATGCCACCCGCAGACGAATGGTTACAACTGGAGCATGAACCCCATGGAACCCTTGGCTTCGCAGGCGCTCTTACCAGCGTGGGTTGGGTACAGGTGTTTTGACACCTGCCCCGGTTCCAGTTGGGCGACAACCGGAACCGTCTTCTCAAGGTCGCGCAGCCGCCCGGCACTGTCGGGCAAGCCCTGGAGGTCTGTTTCCTCCTCCTCCCTCCCTCCCTGGTTGGCCTCAGGGCGCTGCGCGACCTCCTTTTTTTCCCCCCGCTCCGCAGACACCTCCGCCCCGCGCCTGGCTTCCGGCCTGCGCCGCACGCCCCGGAGGACAACCGCATGAACGCCCCCTTCCAGCCGCCGCGCCGCGTGGCCGTGGTGGGAGCCGGCATCAGCGGCCTGAGCGCCGCCTGGCACCTGCGCCGTGAGCAACCCCAGACCCACGTCACCCTGCTGGAGGCCGGCCACCACTTCGGCGGCCATGCCAACACCGTGGACCTGACGCTCGACGGCGTCACCCACGGCGTGGACACCGGCTTCCTGGTTTTCAACCAGCGGACCTACCCAGGCCTGATCCGGCTGTTCGAGCAGCTGCAGGTGCCCACGGCCGACTCCGACATGTCCTTCTCGGTGCAGGCACCGGCCGAGGGGCTGGAGTGGAGCGGCTCGGACCTCAACACCGTCTTTGCCCAGCGCGGCAACCTGCTGCGGCCACGTTTCTGGGGCATGCTGGCCGACATCCTGCGCTTCAACCGGCTCACCACGGCCCTGGCCCTGGCCGGGGAGGATGCCGCGCTGGCCGAGCCCATGCAGGAGTTCCTGGACCGGCACCGTTTCGGCACTGCCTTCCGGCAGGGCTACCTGCTGCCCATGATCGCCTGCATCTGGTCCTGCCCGCTGGAGCAGATGCTGCAGTTCCCGGTGGGCACGCTGATCCGCTTCTGCCACAACCACGGGCTGCTGCAGGTGCAGGACCGCCCGCAGTGGCGCACGGTGGCCGGCGGCTCGCGCGAGTATGTGCGCCGCATGCTCGCCAGCCTGCCCGATGCCCGGCTGGCCACACCGGTGCGGGCGGTGCAACCCCCCACCCCCGACAGCACCGACCGCGGCGTGTGGGTGGTGACCGACCACGGACGCGAGCGCTTCGACGCGGTGGTGCTGGCCTGCCACAGCCCCCAGGCCCTGGCCCTGCTGGAGCGCCCGACCACGGCCGAGCGCGAGATCCTGGGCGCGCTGCGCACCCAGCCCAACCGCGCGGTGCTGCACACCGACGCCTCGGTGCTGCCCAGCCGCCCGCTGGCCTGGGCCGCCTGGAACTACGAGCGTGCCAGCCGGGCCGAGGACGAACAGGCCCGCGTCTGCCTGCACTACCTCCTCAACCGCCTGCAGCCCCTGCCCTGGACACGGCCGGTCATCGTCTCGCTCAACCCCGTGCGGCCGCTGGACCCGGCGCAGGTGCATGCCGAGTTCTCCTACGCCCACCCGGTCTTTGACCTGGCGGCGGTGGCCGCCCAGCGCCGGCTGCACGAGATCCAGGGGCAGCGCCAGGTGTGGTTCTGCGGCGCCTGGACCGGCTACGGCTTCCATGAGGATGGGCTGCGGGCCGGCCAGGCGGTGGTGGACGGCCTGCGCGGCGCGTGGCGTGTCGGGGCCGCGGCCCCGCACCTGTCCCTGGCGGCCTGACGTCGAGGTTGGCCCATGCGCCCCGCGTCCGCCCCCTCTTCCGCGCTCAGCGCGCCCACGCCGCTGCTGGGGCTGGGCGAGGTCCGGCACACCCGGCTGCGGCCGGTGCGCAACGCCTTTGCCTACCCCACCTTCTTCCTGCTGTTGCCGCTGCGGCGGCTGCGCGCCCAGCCCTGGCCGGCGCTGGCGCGCAACCGCTGGGCGCCCATCGCCTTCCATGACGCCGACCATGGCGACGGCGGCCCCGACGCCCTGGCCTGGATGGAGGCCCTGCTGGCGCGTGAAGGCGTGCACGACGCCGACGGCGAGATCTGGCTGCACTGCTACCCGCGGGTGCTGGGCCACACCTTCAAGCCCGTGTCCTTCTGGTACTGCCACCGGGCCGACGGCAGCCTGGCCGCCGTGGTGGCCGAGGTCAACAACACCTTTGGTGAGCGCCACTGCTACCTGCTGACCGGCACGCCGCAGGCCCCCCTGACCTGGGGCCGCGAGCTGGTGGCGCAGAAGGTTTTCCACGTCTCGCCGTTCTGCCGGGTCGCCGGCGGCTACCGTTTCCGCTTCCTGCGCACCGACCTGCACGCCGACGCCGCGCCACGCACGGTGGTGCGCATCGAGCACGACGACGAGCAGGGCCCGCTGCTGCTGACCAGCGTCAGCGGGCGGCTCCAGCCCCTGAGCGCCGCCGCCCAGCGGGAGGTCTGGCGGCGCATGCCGCTGATGACCCTGGGCGTGGTGGCCCGCATCCATTGGCAGGCCTTGCGGCTGTGGTGCTCGCGGGTCCCCTTCTTCCGCAAGCCGGCGCCCCCGCCGCAGGCCCTCACCCCCGGCCGACCGGCCAGCCCCTGAGCCGCACGTCCTTGCCGGCCCCGTCTTTCCTGAAAGCGTCCGCCATGCCCACCGTGTTGAACCCCGCCCACGCCGCCCTGGCCCTGCCCGCCGGCACCCCGGCCACCGCCCGCACGCTGCTGTCCCTGCTGGCCCGCCTGCAGGTGGGCAGCCTGGACCTGCAGGCCCCCGACGGCACCCAGCTGCACTTCGCCGGCGCGCAGCCCGGCCCGCGGGCCGCCTTGCGCCTGAAGGACTGGGGCGTCTGCGTGGACGTGCTGCGCCACGGGGACGTGGGCTTTGGCGAGGCCTACATGGCCGGCCGCTGGAGCAGCCCGGACCTGGCGGCCCTGCTGCGCGTGGCCCTGGCCAACCGCACCGTGCTGGAGCGCGCCGTCTACGGCAGCCCCTGGGCCGGCCTGCTGCACCGCCTGCGCCACTGGCTCAACCGCAACAGCAAACGCGGCAGCCGGCGCAACATCCAGGCCCACTATGACCTGGGCAACCCCTTCTACCGCCTGTGGCTGGACCCGTCGATGAACTACTCCAGCGCCTGGTTCCAGGGGGACCTGGGCCAGCCGCTGCAGCAGGCCCAGGAGGCCAAGATGCGCCGGGCGCTGGACGAATGCCGGCTGCAGCCCGGCCAGCGGGTGCTGGAGATCGGCTGCGGCTGGGGCGCCGTGGCCGAGTGCGCCACCCGCGACCGCGGCCTGCACCTCACCGGCCTCACCCTGTCCACCGAACAACTGGCCTTTGCCCAGGAGCGCCTGGCCCGCCAAGGCCTGGCCGCCCAGGCCGACCTGCGGCTGCAGGACTACCGCGACATTCCCGAGCAGGGCTTTGACGGCCTGGTCTCCATCGAGATGTTCGAGGCCGTGGGCGAGGCCTACTGGCCCGGCTACTTCGCCACCCTGCAGCGCTGCCTCAAGCCCGGTGGCCGCGCCTGCATCCAGAGCATCACCCTGCGCGAGGACCTGTTCGACCGCTACCGCCGCAGCACCGACTTCATCCAGCAGTACGTCTTTCCCGGCGGCATGCTGCCCACGCCGACGGCCTTCGAGGCCGCCGCGCGGCGCGCCGGCTTGCGGCTGGAGCGCAGCCTGGCCTTCGGCCCCGACTACGCCGAGACCCTGCGCCGCTGGCGCCACGCCTTCCTCACCCAGGAGGCGCAGGTGCGCCAGCAGGGCTACGACGAGCGCTTCCTGCGGCTGTGGGAGTTCTACCTGGCCTACTGCGAGGCCGCGTTTGACGAAGGCAGCTGCAACGTCATGCAGTTCACCCTGGTGCGCGACTGAGCCGGATCCCCTCCCATGACCCGCGCCACCCCTGCCGCCGCCCGTGCGCTCCCGGTGCTCCAGGCCGACCGCCGGCGCCTGCTCGCCCTGCTGGGCGGCGCCCCCCTGGCCGGCCTGGGCGCACTGGGGCCGGTCCGCAGCGCACGCGCCCAGCCCGTCAGCGCCTCCGGGACCGCCGAGGCCGGCGCCCCCTGGCCCGAACTGGCCGGCGCCTGGCCCCAGTCGGCGCGGCGGCTGTCCCAGGCCCGCTTTCGCTGGCTGGGCCTGGCGATCTATGACATTGAACTCTGGGCCCCCCAGCCCGTGGCCGCCGAGGCCGCGCTGCGTCAGCCCCTGGCGCTGGCCCTGCGCTACCAACGTGCGCTCTCCGGCGTGCGCATCGCCGAGCGCTCGCTCGACGAGATGGCCCGCGGCGGCCCCATGCCCCCCGAACTCACGGCACGCTGGCGCCAGGCCCTGGTGCGTGCCCTGCCCGACGTGGCCGAGGGCGACCGCCTGACCGGCCTGCACCTGCCGGGCCAGGGCGCGCGCTTCTGGCACAACGGCCGCCCCACGGCCGACTGGCCTGACGCCGAGGGCGCCGCCCGCTTCTTCGGCATCTGGCTGGCCCCGCACACCAGCGCGCCCGAGCTGCGGCGCCAGCTGCTGGGAGCCGGGGCGTGAACCTGCCGCCGCCCCCCACGGCCCACTGGCGCGCTGGCCTGGCCTATGGCGCCCTGGGCGCCCCCCTGGCCTTCGTCGCCCTGCCGCTGTACGTGCAGCTGCCCGAGCACCATGCCCGGGTGCACGGACTGTCCCTGGCCAGCCTGGGCGTGCTGCTGCTGCTGTTGCGCCTGGCCGATGCGGTGGTGGACCCCGCCCTGGGCCGCTGGCTGGGCCGGCGGCTGGACGCCGCCCTGCACCACCCCGCCGGCCCCCGCGCGCTGCGCCCGCTGCAGGCACCGGTGGGCGCGGGCACCGCCCTGCTGCTGGGCGGGCTGGCCGCGCTGTTCCTGCCCCCCGCCGGCGCCTGGGGCGGCCCCTGGGCCACCGTGGTGGCCACCGCCCTGGCCCTGGCCGCCTGCACCGTCGGCTACAGCGGCCTGACCCTGCTGCACCAGGCCTGGGGCGCCCGCCTGCCCGGCGATGAGGCCACCCGCGCCCGCTGGGTGGCCTGGCGCGAGGGCCTGGCCCTGGCCGGCGTGCTGACCGCCAGCCTCTTGCCTGCCCTGGCCGGCTGGCCGGTCACCCTGGTCGTCCTGGCGTCGGGTCTGGCCCTGGCCTTGTGGGCGGCACGGGTGGGCGCCCCGCGGCCCCTGCCTTCCATGCCGTCACGCGTCCTGCCCGCCGGGGAGGCCGCGGCCCACGGCTGGCGCTGGAGCCTGCCCGCGGGCCGCGGCTTCCGGCGCCTGCTGGCCGCCTACGCCGTCAACGGCGTGGCCAGCGCCATCCCGGCCACGCTGTTCCTGTTCTTCGTCAACGACCGGCTGCAGGCCCCGGCCGCCGCCCCGGCGCTGCTGGGCGCCTACTTCCTGGCCGCCGCCGTCTCCCTGCCGCTGTGGGTGCGGGCGGTGGCGCGCTGGGGTCTGGTGCCGGTCTGGCGCGCGGGCATGGGCCTGGCGGTGGCCGCCTTCCTGGGCACCCTGGGCCTGGGCCAGGGCGATGTGGCGGCCTTTGCCGCCGTCTGCTTGGCCACCGGCGCCGCCCTGGGGGCGGACCTGGCCGCGCCGCCGGCCCTGCTGGCCGGTTGGGTGCAGGCCCCGCCGGGGCCGGGCCGGTCGGCGCTGGACGCCGGCACCGCCCTGGGCTGGTGGGCCCTGGTCACGAAACTCAACCTGGCCCTGGCCGCCGGGCTGGCGCTGCCCCTGCTGGAGGCCGGCGGCTACCAGCCAGGTCAGCCCGACACCCAGCCCTGGAGCCCTCTGCTGCTGGCCTATGCCGGTCTGCCCTGCGCCCTCAAGGCCGCCTTGGCCCTGGCCCTGCCGCACTGGCTGGGCCCCGAGCCCCGCCCGCCCGCCGTCCCCACCCTCCCACCTCCCCCGCCGGTGACCCCATGACCCCACGCCGCCCCCGCCTCACAGGGCCCTCACGGCCCGCGCCCGAGTCCTCCGCGCCCGGCCTGGTCGGCCGCCCCTTGTACGGTCGCCGCACCCAATTGCTGCGCCTGGGGGCGGCGCTGGCCCTGGCCGCCGGCCTGGCTGGCTGCGCCGGCCCCACCCCGGCCGACTACGCCGGCCAAACGCCCGCGTTGGACCTGCGCGAGTACTTCAACGGCCCGCTGGTGGCCCACGGCGTGTTCACCGACCGCAGCGGCCGCGTGGTGCGCCGCTTCCGGGTCGACATGGTGGGCCGCTGGCAGGGCGACCAGGGCGTGCTGGAGGAGGACTTCCTCTACAGCGACGGCGAACGCCAGCGCCGCGTCTGGCGCCTGGTGCGCGGCCCGGACGGCCGCTACACCGGCACGGCCGACGACGTGGTGGGCACCGCCCAGGGCCAGGCCGCCGGCAACGCCCTGAACTGGCGCTACACCCTGGCCCTGCCGGTCGACGGCCGGGTCTGGGAGGTGCAGTTCGACGACTGGATGTACCTGATGGACCGCCAGGTGATGCTCAACAAGGCGGTGATGAGCAAGTTCGGGCTGCGCCTGGGGGAGGTCACGCTGGCCTTCCACAAGCCCTGACCCGCCACCCAAGCCCCGCAACCTGGGAGCATCCCATGCCCATGAACCCTCCGATCCGGGACTGGCGCGGCCGCGTGGTCTGGCTGGTGGGCGCCTCCACCGGCATCGGCCGCGCCCTGGCCGAGGCCCTGCATGCGCGCGGTGCCTGGGTGGTGGTCTCGGCCCGCCCCTCGCCCGCACTGGACGCCGTGGCCCGGCGCCTGCCGCAGGCCTGGGCGCTGCCGCTGGACGCCACCTCGCTGGCCGATTGCCGCCAGGCCGCCGCCCGGGTGCTGGACCGTCTGGGGCGCCTGGACCTGGTGCTGTACTGCGCCGGCACCTACCAGCCGCTGCGCGCCACCGCCTGGGACCTGGGGGTGATGCTGCGCCACCAGACGGTCAACCAGACCGGCGCCCTGCACCTGATCGATGCGGTGCTGCCGGCGCTGCGGCGCCAGGCCCAAGCCGGCCAGCCCGCCCACCTGGGCCTGGTGGCCAGCGTGGCCGGCTACCGGGCCCTGCCGCAGGCCCTGGCCTATGGCCCCACCAAGGCAGCGCTGATCCACCTGGCCCAGGGCCTGCACCTGGACTTGGCGCCGTTGGGCCTGGGCGTCTCGCTCATCAACCCGGGCTTTGTGGCCACGCCGCTGACGGCACAGAACGGTTTCCACATGCCGGCGCTGCTGACCCCGGAGCAGGCGGCCCAGGCCATCCTGGCGGGCTGGGCGCGCGGGGACTTCGAGATCCAATTCCCGCGACGCTTCACCCTGGGGCTCAAGGCCCTGTCGTTGTTGCCGACGCCCTGGTACGAGCGCCTGGTGCGCGGTGCCACCGGGCTGTGAGGCCCACTTCCCCCGCCCCCGACGGACTCCCCATGGCCGACGAGAAAGACCCCCTGGCCCGGCTGGCCGCGTTCTATACCGGCCTGACCCCCGCCGACCTGGACCGGCTGGAGACGGTCTACACGCCCGAGGCGCGCTTCAAGGACCCGTTCAACGAGGTACAGGGCGTGGCGGCCATCCGCCGCATCTTTGCCCACATGTTCGAGGGGCTGGAGTCGCCGCGCTTTGAGGTGCACCAGCGCATTCCGGCGCAGGTGGCGCTGCCGCTGCCGCCCCAGGGGCTGGACACCTGCCTGCTGTGGCACTTCCACTTCCGCCTGCGCGGGCGGGCGTTCACCCTCCGCGGTGCCAGCCATGTGCACCTGGCCGCCGACGGCCGGGCCGACCTGCACCGCGACTACTGGGACGCCGCCGAGGAGCTGTACGCCAAGCTGCCGCTGCTGGGCGGCCTGATGCGCTGGCTGCAGCGCCGCCTGGCGAGCTGAGGCCTGTCGGCCGGGCTCAGGCGGCGCGCACGGCGTCCAGCGCCTGCACCAGGGCCTCCAGCGTGCCCATTTCCAGGTCCGCGGGCGCGGCATCTGACGGCCGGTCCGGGTGGCCGGGACGGCGCACCCAGGCGGTGAACAGGCCGGCGGCGCGGGCACCTTCCACATCCAGGCGCCAGTCGTCGCCGATGTGCAGCACTTCCTGAGGCGCGCAGCCCAGGCGGGTGCAGGCGGCGGCAAAGAAGCGCGGATCGGGCTTGCCCACGCCAAAGTCCCGGGCGCCCAGGCTGCCCACGAAGTGCGCCCCCAGGCCGATGCGGACCAGATCGGCGTTGCCGTTGGTCAGCGCCAGGATGGGGAATCGCGCCGACAGCGCGGCCAGCGCGGCGGGCACATCGGGGTACAGGTCCACGCGCTGGCGGTGGTCCATGAACAGCGCGAAGGCCGGCGCGGCCAGGGCCGGGTCGTCCCCGGCCCGGGCCAGCGCCCGGCGGATACTCTCCAGCCGCAGCCACGACAGGTCGTGCGCGTGCTCAGGGTGATCGCGCCCCACCTGCTCACGCACGGCGCGCAACGCCGGCGGGCCGTCAAAGGCGGCGGCGGTGGCCGGCGCATGGGTGCGCAGCCAGTCGTGCAGCACGACCTCGGCCCGGTCGATGGCCGGCCAGACCGGCCACAGGGTGTCGTCCAGGTCCAGGGTGAGGGCGCGCACCGCGCGCAGTCCGGCCAGGGCGCTCATTTCATCCAGCCCTTGCGACGGAAGTAATACAGCGGCGCTGCCACCGAGGCGGCCATCAGGCCCAGGGCGAAGGGGTAGCCCCAGGTCTGGCTGAGCTCGGGCATGTGCTGGAAGTTCATGCCGTAGACGCTGGCGATCAGCGTGGGCGGCAGCAGCGCCACCGACGCCACCGAGAAGATCTTGATGATCTTGTTCTGGTTGATGTTGATGAAGCCCACGGTGGCGTCCATCAGGAAGTTGATCTTGTCAAAGAGGAAGGCCGTGTGGCTGTCGAGCGAGTCGATGTCGCGCAGGATCTGCCGCGCCTCCTCAAACTGGTCGGCACTCAGCATGCGACTGCGCATCATGAAGCTGACCGCGCGGCGCGTGTCCATCACGTTGCGGCGGATGCGGCCGTTCAGGTCTTCCTCCTTGGCGATGGCCGACAGGGCCTCGGCCGCGGCGGTGTCGTCCACGTCATGCTTGAGCACCCGGGCCGAGACCTTCTCCAGCGCGTCGTAGATGCCCTCCAGCGCGTCGGCGGAGTACTCGGCATCGGCGTCGTAGAGCTTGAGCAGCACGTCCTTGGCGTCCTCGATCAGCGCAGGGATGCGCCGGGCGCGCAGGCGCAGCAGGCGGAACACCGGCAGGTCCTCCCCGTGCACCGAGAACAGGACGTTGTTGAACAGGATGAAGGCCACGCGCACGTTGCGCGGGGTGACGTCGTCGTCGATCAGGAAGTCCGAGCGGATGTGCAGCTCGCCGTTGTCCTCCTCGTAGAACCGGGCGGATTCCTCCAGGTCCTCGTCGACGATGTCGTTGGGGATCAGCAGGCCAAAGCGCGAGGCGATCCAGCCGATCTCTTCGGGGCTGGGGGACTCCAGGTCCACCCATACCGGCTGCAGGCCGGCCAGTTCGGCGGGTTGATCGATCTCGTGCTGGATCAGCCGGCCGCTGAGGCGGCCCTTGTCGAGGGTGAAGACGTTGAGCATGACGCGCGGGGCAACGGGGCGCGCAGCACCAAGCAAAGTGCTGGCGCCGCAAACGGGGCGGGCGAAAAGGGCGGGAGGGCGTGACCGTCCCGCTCCACACCGTACCCCGCCGCCGCGGCCTGGGACCGGGGGCGTCTGGGGCGACCGCTGTCCGGCCGGGGCCGGGGTCGCCTGGAGGCTTGGTTGGGGTCGGGACGGTCACCGACTAGGCGACGTGTCCAAGGCTTGACTCACAAGCAGTTCCAACCCGCGGATTATCGCCCAGGCTCCGCCCTGGCGGCGGGCCTTTGGCCGCCGGCTCAACCCAGCGCGGCGGTGCGGGCCGCCGCGTCCTGACCCATCAGCGGAAACCACAGCGTCACCTCGGTGCCCACACCGGGCGCGCTCTGCACCTCAACCCGGCCGCCCTGCAGCTCGGTGATCTCCTTGACCAGGGACATGCCCAATCCGGTGCCGGGGATGTTGCCCGAAGGGTCGGCACGGTAGAAGCGCTCGAACACCCGGGCCAGCTGCGCCGGTGTCATGCCAATGCCCTGGTCTGACACGCGCACGCCGACGGCGGGCTCGCCTTGGACCTCGCCGTCGAGCGTACTCAGGCGGATCTCACCGCCTTGCGGCGAGTACTTGAAGGCATTGCTGACCACATTGGTCAACGCCCGGTGGGTCTTCTCCGGGTCCAGCAGCAGCAAGGCCTCGGGGTGGCGCACCTCCATCACCACCTTGCGGGGATCCCCGTGGACCATGAAGCTCTGCACCGCCTGCTCCAGCACCGGGGCCAGGCGCAAGGGCTCGCGCTTGAGGTCCTTGCCCTGGCGGGCCTCGATGCGGGCCAGGTCCAGCAGCTCATTGACCATGCTGATGAGCAGCGAGGCCTGGCGGTGGATGGTCTCCAGCACATCGCGCCGGCGCGCCTCCGGCACCGGCCGGTTGAGCAGCAACTCGGTAAAGCCGAACACGCTGACCATGGGGGTGCGCAGCTCATGCGCCGCGGTGGTCAGGAACTCGCTCTTCATGCGGTCGACCTCCATCTCGCGGGTCACGTCGCGGAAGTAGAGGATGGACTCGCCGCGGCCGTCGATGTTCAGCCGCGCCAGGCGGGTGAGGGTCAGGCGTTGCGGGCTCTGCACCTCCACCAGGTCGTCGGTGTCGTAACTGCCCACCCCGCAGGTCAGCAGGCCGGCCAGCGGGCGCCAGGGGCGGGCCGGGTCGCACTGTGCCCCGAAACGGGCGTCGAACTCGGCCAGGCTCATGCCAGCAGCCACCGTGTGGGGCTCCCAGCCGGTCATGCGCAGCAGGGCCTGGTTGGCAAACACCAGCTGCCCCTCACGGTCGAACACCGCATAGCCGTCCGGGCTGAGGTCGAAGACCGCATTGAGCCGGGCGTTGCGCTCAGCCAGCGCCAGCCGGGACCGCTCCCGCTCGCTGACATCGGTCTGGATGCCGACATAGTGGCGCACGGAGCCATCGGAGGCACGCACCGGCGCCAGGGCCAGCTCGTTGAAGAACAGGCTGCCGTCCTTGCGGTAGTTGCGCAGCACCACGGTCACCGCCTCCTGGGCGGCCAGGGCTCGGCGCACCTGTTCGATCTCGGGTTGCTGGCGGTCCTGCGCCAGCAGCAGGTCGCCGCACTTCTTGCCGATGGCCTCCCAGGGCTGGTAGCCGGTGATGCGGGTGAAAGCCGGGTTGGCGTAGAAGATGGGCTCGCCCGGCAGCGACATGTCGGAGATGACGATGCCGTTGGTGGTGCACTCCAGCGCCCGGTTGTAGAGCTCCAGCATGCCCATGGTCATGCGCTGCTCGGTCAGGTCGCGCACCACGCAGGCATAGCGCGGCCCTTCGGGCGTGACCACCCGGGAGAGCGAGGCCTCGGCCGGGAACTCGGTGCCGTCATGGCGACGGGCCGTCAACTCCAGCCGCGCCAGATGCGACTGGCTGGACCGCATGAACAGGCCGCCCAGGGTGACGCGCTCGATCTCGGCGGCATCCATGCCGGGCAGCAGGCGGGCCAGGGGCTGACCGACGATCTGCTCCTCGGTGCAGCCGAAGACCGACGTGACGGCGTGGTTGACCAGCGTGACCGCCCCGCGGTCGTCCAACCCCATGAGCGCGTCGGGTGCGGCGTGGATCACCAGCGAGGTGCGGGCCTCGGCCTGCTGCAGGGCCTCGTGCTGGCGGTGCAGGGTGTCCAGCCGGCCCCGCAGCGCGCGGGCCAGCTCGTCGACCTCGGCACAGCCGGAATCGGCCGGCGGCCCCTGGGCGGCATCCTCGCCCGGGGCGGTGGCCGTCTGCACCAGCCGGTGCAGGGGCCGCACCAGCAGGTGCAGCCAGCCCCCCAGCCACACGGCGGCCAGACCCGAAACCAGCACCAGGGCGAAGAAAATATGGTCCCGCAACCGGTCCAGCGGCTCGAGGTGCGGTGAGGCATCCAGATGCAGGGACAGGCGCAGGCCGGCGCCACCACGGCCGTCCGAGGCCAGCACCGTCCAGGCTTGGTAGTGGCCGGAGGCGTCGCGGCGCACACCTTGCGCCTCCCCGGCAGGCACGGTCTCCAGATGCTGCGGCCGACTGACCACCTGCACCTGGTCGCCCGCCGGCATGAAGCTCATCCAGGGCCGCCCCTGGGCGTCCCAGACGTCCAGCCGCACCACCCCCGGCGCCTGGGCCTGCTCCGCCAGGCGCGCCGCCACCGCCTCCAACTGGCCCGCGCGCAGGTCAAACTGGCTGCGCTGGACCAGGGTCTGGAGCCGCTCACGGGCCAGGGTGGAGCCACGCTCCTCAGCCTCGCGTTCCAACCGCCAGGCCGAGAAGGCGTAGAGCAGCAGCACCGACACCAGCCCCACCAGGACCAGGGCGGCCATCATCTGGTCGGGCAGGCGCGCCGGCCAAAGCGCGCGGCGCAACGCCAGTCGGGTGTCCACGGTCGGACGGTCCGCGCTCAGACGGGGGTGTCCACCAGCCGCTCCAGCGTCTCAATGAGCTGCAGTGGGCTGAAGGGCTTGACCAGGTACTCGTCAGCACCGGCGGCGGCACCGGCTTCGCGGTCCTTCTGCTGCCCGCGGGCGGTCAGCAGCACGATCTTGACGGACTTGAGCGCCGGGTCGTTCTTGATGCGCTGGCAGACCTGCAGGCCATCGAGCTCGCCGGGCATCATCACGTCCAGCAGCATCAGGTCGGGCTGGATGGCGCTGGCCATGCGCAGGCCGAAGGCGCCGTCAGCCGCCTCGTGGATCTCGTAGTTCTCGAACTCCAGCGTCATGCGGATCAGCTTGCGGATGTCAGGCTGGTCTTCGACGATCAGGATGCGTTTCATCTGCGGTCTCCCAGGGTCTCGGGTTCAGGTCGGGGTTGGCGGCGGACGCGCCTGCGCCCGCCGGACTCATCAGGTGCTGGCGGCGGCGCGCTTGCGGGAGCGGGCCATCAGCGCGGCCAGGTCCTTGGCGTACTGCTGGGCCTGGGCAATGTCGAGCTGGCTGGTGTCGGTGCGGAACGGCGCGCCCGTGGGCAGGTCGATGAGGAAGTTGCGCAGGCCGTCCTCGTCCTCCTCGCGCAGCTGGCCGCCGTGCAGGGCGATGATGTGCTGGCAGAGCTTGAGGCCGATCTCCTCGCGCGCATGGCGCCGGGGTGCCGGGGCCGCGGGGGGCGTGGCGGCAGGCCGCGGCGCCCCGGGGCGTGCGGCAGCGGCGGCCACCGGCGCCGCCCCCATGGGCACGGCATCCACCGGCTTGCGGGCAAACACCCCGCAGTCGCGGAAGATGATCAGCGCCCGCGGGCCCATCTGGCGATGCTCGATCTCCAACTGCGCCCCCTTGGGGGCACCACGCACCGCAGACTCCAGGCACTCGCGGAAGACGCGGCCCAGCCACATCTCGCTGCCATACAGGGTGGACAGGCTCTGCACCCCGCCCTGGGCGCGGAAGCGGGCGGTGATGCCGCGGTCCAGCGCCAGCGGCTCCACCTCACCCCAGACCTTCTGCAGCAGCGGCCACAGCTCGATGCGATCGGTGGACAGCAGGGCCTCGGAGCCCCAGATCGAGGCCAGGTCCACCAGCTTGTCCAAGGTGCGCAGGGTGCTCTCCAGCCGGTCAGCCAGCGTGGCCATGGCCACGCGGTCCCCCTGGTCCACCGCCACCCCCAGGCTGAGCTGCGCCTCCCGCAAGGGATCGCGCAGGTCCTCCTTGATGACCATCATCAGGTTGTCAAAGGCGGCCCCCCCCTCGGCATCGTCCTCGCCGCCGCGGATCAGCACAAAGGCGTCGTCCTTGGTCAGCCCGGGAATGACCCGGCAGGCCAGCTCCAGGGGCGCCTGGCCGGCCACCGCAGCCACCCCGACCGAATTCACCAGTTTGGGCGCCTGGCGGCTGACCACCTCGGCAATGGTGCGCGCCAGGTCGGGATCGAACACCCGCCGCCCCACGGCCAGCCCGGTGAGTTGGCCCGCCTGGCTGTTGAGGTGGCGCACCAGGCCGTCCTTGCCCACCCACAGCAGGCCTTGCCTGAGGTTCTCCAGCAGCTCCGATAGGCTCGCGTTCATGCTCCGTGTCTCCCGCACCGCGCAGGTCCACCGTCGCCGCCCCGCGGCGCCTGAAGGACTCTTCGCTCTTGCACGGTATCGGCGGATTCACGCGATCCTGAAGCCCGACCCCTTGAAAACCCTGCACGCGGCTGGGCCGGCTCGTCTCAAGGTGAGCAGGTGTGACCTGGCGCCAGACCCTGGCGGTGGAATGCCCTGAAAGCCCGCATGCGCCGCCAGGACATTCGGCGGCTTGAATCAGGGAGTACCCGGGGCAAACAGACCCGCCAACGTGGTTTGCGGCAGTTGTCACACCCCTTTCATGCTTGTGCGCAGGGTCCGGGCAATCCGTGAAGTCTAGACCGGGAATGGGCTGGTGAACATGCTTGTCAAAGCCAGGACGGCTGTGCACACTGGAATCAACCCGGCGGCGACTTCACACCCCGGGCCGGGCGGGCCCCGGCGCCCGCCGAAGTACCCTTGACTGATAGGAGCGCTCGATGAACCTGACGATCAGCGGACATCACCTGGAAGTGACCCCGGCCCTGCGCGAACACGTTCGCAACAAGCTGGAGCGCGTCACCCGGCATTTCGATCAAGTGGTGGATGTCAACGTCCTGCTGACGGTGGAGAAGCTCAAGGAGAAGGAACGACGCCAGAAGGCTGAAGTGACGTTGCACATGAAGGGCAAGGACATCTTCGTGGAACAGTCCCATGAGGACCTGTACGCGGCCATCGACCAGCTCATGGACAAGCTGGACCGCCAGGTGGTGCGCCACAAGGACCGTCTGCAGGACCATCACCACGAGGCGGTCAAGCGCCAGGAGATGGGCGCCGCACTCTGACGTGTGCCCCCCGGTGGGCCGGCAGGCCTGCTGACCTGCATCGGCGGCCCCTGGGCCGCCGATCTCGTTCATGGCCCCCGGTCGTTGTCCTGGGGAGACAAAGCCGTCCCGTCGGCGACTGCGCGGTGGAGAGAGGTCCGCACGGGGCTTGGCGCCGATTCCTATAATCCGCCTCCCTGTCGGCCGTTGTCCAGGCGCTTGTGCCCGGTCCCTGCCGGGCTTGATGTCGGAGATCGCTTGCCATGAACCGCCTCGCCACCATCCTGCCAGCCGCCAATGTGCTGGTGAACGTGGATGCGACCAGCAAGAAACGGGTGTTCGAGCAGGCTGGCCTGCTCTTCGAGAACCAGCACGCCATCGCACGTGCCACGGTGACGGACAACCTGTTCGCCCGTGAACGCCTGGGCTCCACCGGCCTGGGTCACGGCGTGGCCGTGCCGCACGGTCGAGTCAAGGGCCTGAAGAATCCGCTGGCCGCGGTGGTGCGACTGCAGAACCCCATCCCTTTTGACGCCCCGGACGACGAGGCCGTCAGCCTGCTGATCTTCCTGCTGGTGCCCGAGGCGGCCACGCAGCGCCACTTGGAGATCCTCTCCGAGATCGCCGAGCTGCTGTCCGACCGCGAGCTGCGCGAAAAACTCAAAACCGAGTCCGACGCCGCCGCCGTGCACCGGCTGATCGAAGGCTGGGAACCCTTGAAGTCGGTGGCGTGAAACCCAGCTCCATCAGCGCCGAAGCGCTGTTCGAGGAACACCAGCCCGCGCTGCGCTGGGAGTGGATCGCCGGCCACGGCCATCCTGAGCGCCGCTTCGACGAAGCGGCGGTGCGCGACGCCCGCTCCGCGGCCGACCTGGTGGGCTACCTCAACTACATCCACCCCTATCGGGTGCAGCTGGTGGGACGGCGGGAGGTGGATTACCTCAACGCCAGCGTGGCCCCCGAGGTCCAGGAGCGGCGCATCCAGCGCATCGTCACCCTGGAGCCACCGGTCATCATCGTGGCCGACGACCAGCGCCCGCCTGAGCGGCTGGTGGCCATGTGCGACCGGGCCGAGATCCCGCTGTTCACCACCACCCACTCCGCGGGCCACGTCATCGACGTGGTGCGCTCCTACCTGGGCCAACTCTTTGCCGAGCGCACCACCCGCCATGGCGTCTTCATGGACATCCTGGGGCTGGGCGTCATGCTCACCGGCGAGTCCGGCCTGGGCAAGAGCGAACTGGGCCTGGAGCTGATCTCACGTGGCCACGGCCTGGTGGCCGACGACGCGGTGGACCTCTACCGCGTCTCGCAGAGCACGCTGGAGGGCCGTTGCCCGGAATTGCTGCTCAACCTGCTGGAAGTGCGCGGTATCGGCCTGCTGGACATCAAGGCCATCTTTGGCGAGACCGCGGTGCGCCGCAAGATGCGCCTGAAGCTCATCGTCCATCTGGTGCGCAAGGAGACGATGGAGCGCGACTTCGAGCGCCTGCCCTACGAGCCCCTCTACGAGGAAATCCTGGGCATCCCGGTACGCAAGGTCGTCATTGCGGTGGACGCCGGCCGCAACCTGGCGGTGCTGGTGGAAGCCGCGGTGCGCAACACCATCCTGCAGTTGCGCGGCATCGACACCTACCAGGAGTTCATTGCCCGCCACCAGGCGGCCATGGAGTCTGGCCGGGAGTCCTGACCCCGCCGGGGCCGTTGCCGCGGTGCTCGCAGTCGGGCTTGATGCACTGGGCATAGAGCGCCAGCGCATGGTCGCGCAAGGTGAAGCCCTTGTCCTGGGCAATGGCGCGCTGACGCGCCTCGATCTCGGGATCGAAGAACTCCTCGACCCGCCCGCAGCTCATGCAGACCAGGTGGTCATGGTGGTGGCCCTCATTGAGCTCAAACACCGACTTGCCCGACTCGAAATGGCTGCGGGTAAGGATGCCGGCCTGCTCAAACTGCATCAGCACCCGGTAGACCGTGGCCAGACCGATGTCCGAACCGTCGGCCAGAAGGGCCTTGAAGACGTCTTCGGCCGTCATGTGCCGCAGGCTGGCCTTCTGGAAGACCTCCAGAATCCGGATGCGCGGCAGCGTGGCCTTGAGGCCGCTGCTCTTGAGTTCTTCGACCTGGGTCATGCTGTCTTCCTCATCCAGGCGGACCAGAGGGGCCCGCTAGAATCCTCCAATGATAGCCAGCGCCCGCTGGCGCTGCTGCCCGCCGGGGTCATGCCCCTGCGGCCCGTCCGCCCAGCCCCCCTCCGCCGCGTGTCCCACGTCTTGCTGCGCCTGACCCCCTCATCCCCCCGTCCGGCACGCCGCGCCCGCCCCCGGGCGGTGGTGGCCGCACTGCTGGCCTGCCTGCCGCTGGCCGGTTGCAACACCCTGTCGGACTCGGCCCTTGCCGTCATCACCCTGGTGCTGCCGCCCTACAAGGCCGATGTGGTGCAGGGCAATGTGATCACCCGTGAGCAGCTGGCCCAGGTCAAGCCCGGACGCAGCCGCGACGAGGTGCGTGAACTGTTGGGTTCCCCCCTGCTGACCGACGTGTTCCATGCCCAGCGCTGGGACTACGTGTTCACCCTGAGGCGCAATGGCGTGGTGGTGCAGCAGCGCAGCCTGGTCGTGTGGTTCGAGGGCGACGTGGTCCGACAGGTCGACGCCCCCGAAGTGCCCAGCGAGCGCGAATTCGTCGCCTCCATCGCCCCCCAGGGCAAGCCGGAGGCCGTGCCACCCAAGCTCAGCCTGACCGAGGCCGAACGGGCCGCGCTGCCGCGCGTGGCCCCGGTGGCCGCCTCGGCACCGGCCGCCCCGGCCTTTCCCACCCGACGCTACCCCCCTCTGGAACCTCAGTGACCTCCGCCACTCCTCTGCGCATCGCCATCGCCGGCGCCAGCGGCCGCATGGGCCGCATGCTGATCGAAGCCGTGACCCAGTCCGCCGACTGCGTGCTGGCTGGCGCACTCGATCGGCCGGATTCGCCTGCCCTGGGCGCCGACGCCACCGCCTGGCTGGGCAAGACCTGCGGCGTGGCCATCAGCGACGACCTAGACACGGGCTTGGCCCAGGCCCAGGTGCTGATCGACTTCACCCGCCCTGAAGGCACGCTGGACCACCTGGTGGCCTGCCGCCGCCACGGCGTGGCCATGGTCATCGGCACCACCGGCTTCAACGAGGCGCAGAAGGCCGAGCTGGCCGAAGGCGCCCGCGACATCGGCATCGTCATGGCCCCCAACATGAGCGTGGGCGTCAACGTGGTGCTGCGCCTGCTGGACATGGCCGCACGCGCGCTGGCCGAGGGCTACGACATCGAGATCATCGAAGCCCACCACCGCCACAAGGTGGACGCGCCCAGCGGCACCGCGCTGGCCATGGGTGAGACGGTGGCGGCGGCCCTGGGCCGCGACCTCAAGGCCTGCGCCGTCTACGGCCGCGAGGGCCACACCGGCGAGCGCGACCCGTCCACCATCGGCTTTGCCACCGTGCGCGGCGGCGACATCGTGGGCGACCACACCGTGCTGTTCGCCGGCACCGGCGAGCGCATCGAGATCAGCCACAAGTCCTCCAGCCGCGTGACCTATGCCCAGGGCAGCCTGCGGGCGGCCCGCTTCCTGGCCGGCCGCGCGCCCGGCCTCTACGGCATGGACGACGTGCTGGGCTTGCCGACCTCCTGACCTCCGGCGGCCTGCCAGGGGCCGCCCCTTGCCTACGGGACCGACCGCGACATGGGTGGATTAGCCGACTTCTGGGCGCAGAGCGACACGATCGGCCGCGCCGTGGCCCTGGTCCTGCTGGGCCTGTCCGTCACCACCTGGGTCACGCTGTTGTGGCGGGGCTGGCTGCTGCACCGCGTGCGGCGCGACCTGCCGCGCGCCGTGCGCGCGTTCTGGGAAGCTCCCGGACTGGACGCTGGGCGCGAGCGCCTGGCCGCCCTGGACCGGGAGGGCATCGCCGGCGGCCTGGTGGCCGCGGCCTTCGAGACACCCAATCCCGCCTCGCTGCAGGGCCAGGCCGACCGAGGTGCCCAGCTCACCCGCCGGCTGCGCGACGCCCTGCACGACGGCCTGGGCCGGCTGCAGGCCGGCCAAGTGCTGCTGGCCTCGGTGGGGGCCACCTCGCCGTTCATCGGCCTGTTCGGCACGGTGTGGGGCATCTACCACGCCCTGCTGGGCATGGCCACCGCCGGCAGCCTGAACATTGAGCGCGTGGCCGGACCGGTGGGCGAAGCGCTGATCATGACCGCGGCCGGCCTGGCCGTGGCCATCCCCGCGGTGCTGGCCTACAACCTCTTCAGCAAGTGGCTGGGGGCCCTGGAGGCGGACCTCGAAGGCCTGGCCCACGACCTGCGCGAGCTGGTGCTGGGCCATCCGGTGGCCGAAGCCGACGCCGGCACCCTGTCCTGAGCCGCAAGGCACGCCCGACACCATGGCCTTCGGACGACTGGACCGCTCCCGCGCAGGCTCCCCGATGAGCGACATCAACATGACGCCGCTCATCGACGTGATGCTGGTGCTGCTGGTGATCTTCATCATCACCGCGCCGCTGATGACCTCCAGCCTCAAGCTCGACCTGCCCAAGGTCAGCGGTGCGCCCGCCGGGGCGGCGCCAGTGGCGCTGGCGGTGGCCCTGGACGCCCAGGGCCGGCTTTACCTGGAGGACGCCGCGGTCTCGAGGGAGTCCCTGCAGCACAGTGCCCGCCAGCGGGCCCGGCAGGACCCCACCGCCGAAGTGCACCTGCGCGCCGACGAGAAGGTGCCCTACGGCCAGGTCGCCGAGCTGATCGGCCTGCTGCAGGAGGCCGGCCTGTCGCGGATCGGCTTCGTCACCACCCGCGCCGCCACCGACACCCCGACCGCCGCCCCCGCGGCGCCACGCTGAACGCCGCGGCCGGGCGCACCGGCCGTGCCTGCCCGTGGCCGGCTGCCCGGCCGCGGGCAGAAGCCCCCTTCTACAATTCCTGACATGAACGAAAAGTACACCCCCGCCGAGGTGGAGTCGGCCGCGCAAGCCCACTGGAACGCGCGCGATGCCTACCGCGTCACCGAAGACGCCAGCAAGCCGAAGTTCTACGCCTGCTCCATGCTGCCCTACCCCAGCGGCAAACTGCACATGGGGCATGTGCGCAACTACACCATCAACGACATGCTGACGCGCCAGCTGCGCATGAAGGGCTACAACGTCCTCATGCCCATGGGCTGGGACGCCTTCGGCCTGCCGGCGGAGAACGCGGCCATGAAGGGCAAGACGCCCCCGGCTGCGTGGACCTACTCCAACATCGCCTACATGAAGGGCCAGATGCAGGCCATGGGTCTGGCCATTGACTGGAGCCGTGAGGTTGCCACCTGCCAGCCGACCTACTACAAGTGGAACCAGTGGCTGTTCCTGAAGATGCTGGAAGCCGGCATCGCCGAGCGCCGCACCCAGGTGGTGAACTGGGACCCGGTGGACCAGACCGTGCTGGCCAACGAACAGGTCATCGATGGCAAGGGCTGGCGCTCGGGCGCGCCGGTGGAGAAGCGCGAGATCCCGGGCTACTACCTCAACATCGTCAAGTACGCCGAGGAGCTGCTGGGCGCGGTGGCCAACCCCGAGGACCCGAACTACCTGGCCGGCTGGCCTGAGCGCGTGCGCCTGATGCAGGAGAACTGGATCGGCAAGAGTGCCGGCGTGCGTTTCGCCTTCCCGCATGAGATCACCGGCGCCGACGGCGCGCTGATCCAGGGCGGCAAGCTCTACGTCTTCACCACCCGGGCTGACACCATCATGGGGGTGACCTTCTGCGCCGTGGCGCCGGAGCACCCGCTGGCCACACACGCCGCGGCCAGCCGCCCGGACCTCGCCGCCTTCATCGAAGAGTGCAAGAAGGGCGGCACCACCGAGGCCGAACTCGCCACCCAAGAGAAGAAGGGCATGGCCACCGGCCTGTTCGTCACGCATCCGCTCACCGGTGCGCAGGTTGAGGTGTGGATCGGCAACTACGTGCTGATGAGCTACGGCGACGGCGCGGTGATGGGCGTGCCGGCGCACGATGAGCGCGACTTTGCCTTTGCCAAGAAGTACGGCCTGTCGATCCAGCAGGTCGTCGCCGTCGAAGGCGAGACCTTCAGCCCCGACGCCTGGGCCGAGTGGTACGGCGACAAGCAGAAGTGCGTGTGCGTCAACTCCGGCGCGCTGGACGGCCTGAGCCACAAGGCCGCCGTGGACCAGGTGGCTGAACTCGTCGCGGCCAAGGGTCTGGGCGAGAAGAAGACCACCTGGCGCCTGCGCGACTGGGGCATCAGCCGCCAGCGCTACTGGGGCACGCCGATCCCCATCATCCACTGCGACAGCTGTGGTGCCGTGCCGGTGCCGGAGAAGGACCTGCCGGTGGTGCTGCCGGAAGACCTGATTCCGGATGGCTCGGGCAACCCGCTGAACAAGTGCGAGGGCTTCCTGAACGTGCCCTGCCCCTGCTGCGGCAAGCCGGCCCGGCGCGAGACGGACACGATGGACACCTTCATCGATTCGTCCTGGTACTACATGCGCTACTGCGACCCCACCAACCCCGAGGCGATGGTGGCCGGCGGCACGCAGTACTGGATGGCGGGTGGCGGCATGGACCAGTACATCGGCGGCATCGAGCACGCCATCCTGCACCTGCTGTACGCCCGTTTCTGGACCAAGGTGATGCGTGACCTGGGCCTGGTCACGGTGAGCGAGCCCTTCAAGAAGCTGCTCACCCAGGGCATGGTGCTCAACCACATCTACAGCCGCAAGACCGACAAGGGCGGCATCGAGTACTTCTGGCCGCACGAGGTGGAACACACCTTCGACGACGCCGGCAAGATCACGGGTGCCCGGCTCAAGGAAGCCAAGGGCGAGCTGCCGGCGGGCACCGCCATCGACTACCAGGGCATCGGCACGATGTCCAAGTCGAAGAACAACGGCATCGACCCGCAGGAGTTGATCAACACCTACGGCGCCGACACCGCGCGCCTGTTCGTGATGTTCGCCAGCCCGCCCGAGCAGACCCTGGAGTGGAACGACGCCGCCGTGGAGGGCGCGCACCGCTTCCTCAAGCGCGTCTGGGGCTTCGCCAGCAAGAACGCCGCCACCCTGCAGGCCGGCGGCGGCGACTTCTCCGCCCTGTCGGCCCCGGCCAAGGCGCTGCGCCGCGAGGTGCATCTGGTGCTGCGCCAGGTGACGTCGGACTACGAGCGCATGCAGTACAACACCGTGGTCTCGGGCTGCATGAAGCTGCTCAACGCGCTGGAGGGCTTCAAGGCCGGCGCCGACGCCGCCACGGCCGCCGGTGACGCTGCCGTGCTGCGCGAAGGCTATTCGGTGCTGCTGCGCGCCCTGTACCCCGCCTGCCCGCACATCACCCACGGCCTGTGGGCCGAGCTGGGCTACGCCGCCGCGCTGGGTGACCTGCTGGACGCGCCCTGGCCCGCCGTGGACGAGGCCGCGCTGGTGCAGGACGAGATCGAGCTGGTGCTGCAGATTAACGGCAAGCTGCGCGGCGCCGTCAAGGTGCCGGCCCAGGCCGACAAGGCCGCGATCGAGGCCGCCGCCATCGCCCTGCTGGTCGACCCGGAACTGGCCAAGTTCACCGAGGGCAAGCCGCCCAAGAAGGTGGTCGTGGTGCCGGGCCGCCTGGTCAACGTGGTGGTCTGAGCGGGGCATGTCCGCCTCCCTGCTCTCCCGCCGCCTGGGCGCCGGGCTGCTGCTGGGCCTGGCGGCGGCGCTGCTGGGCGCCTGCGGCTTTCAGCTGCGCGGGCCGGTCGACCCGGGCTTCTCGCGTATCGCGCTGGCCGGTTTCACGCCCCGCTCGCCCATGGCCGAGGCCCTGCGGCGCAGCCTGCCCGAGCGGGTGCAGGTGGTGGGGCCCGCGCAGGCCCAGCTGCTGGTGACGGCGCTCGAAGACCGCTTCACCCGCACCGTGGCCGCCACCACCGCCAGTGGCCAGGTGCGGGAGCTCACCCTCACCACCACCCTGCGCTACCGCCTCAGCCGGCCTGGCCAGGAGGTGCTGGTGGAAGAGACCACCCTGAGCCAGACCCGCAGCCTGAGCTACACCGAAGACAGCGCGCTGGCCAAGTCCCAAGAGGAGGCGCAGCTGCTGCGGGAGATGCGCCACGAGATCGCCGGCCAGCTGCTGCGCGTCATGGCCACCGTGGCGGCTCGCCCGGCCGCGGCCTCCGCCCCCGCCTGAACAGGACGCCCCCACCATGCAACTGCGCGCCGACCAGCTGGCCCCCCACCTGCAGCGCCAGGGGCTCAAGGGCCTGTACCTGATCCACGGCGACGAGCCGCTGCTGGCGCAGGAAGCCGGTGACCTGCTGCGCGCTGCGGGCCGGCAGGCCGGCTACACCGACCGCCAGGTCTTCACCGTCAGCGGGGCCCACTTCGACTGGAGCAGCCTGCTGGGCGCCGCCCAGTCGATGGGCCTGTTCGGCGACCGGCTGCTCATGGAGATCCGCATCCCCTCGGGTAAGCCCGGCAAGGAAGGCGGGGCGGCGCTGCAGGCCCTGGCCGAGCGGCTGGACGCCGAGGTGCTGGTGCTGCTGCACCTGCCGCGGCTGGACCGCCAGCAGCAGCAGAGCGCCTGGTTCACCGCCCTGGAGCGCGCCGGCGTGGCCGTGCGGGTGGACCCGGTGGAGCGCCACCAGCTGCCCGCCTGGATCGCCCAACGCCTGGCGGCCCAGGGCCAGCGCCTGCCCGCGGGGGAGGAGGGGCAGCACGCCCTGGCCTTCTTCGCCGACCGGGTGGAGGGCCATCTGCTGGCCGCCCACCAGGAGCTGCAGAAACTCGCCCTGCTGCACCCTGCGGGCGAGCTGAGCTTTGCCCAGATCGAGGCCGCCGTGCTGAACGTGGCGCGCTATTCCGTGCCCCAGCTCAGCGCCGCGGTGCTGGCCGGCGCCGCCGGCCGGGCGCTGCGTGTGCTCGACGGCCTGCTGGCCGAGGGTGAGGCGCCGGTGCTCATCCACTGGACGCTGGCCGAGGATGTCCGGGCCCTCAAGCGCTGTGCGGACGTGCTGGCCGCCGGCCAGCCCATGCCGGTGGCGCTGCGCGAGGCCCGGGTATGGGGCGAGCGCGAGCGGGCCTTCGAGCGGCTCTTGCCCGCCCTGGACGAGCACCGTCTGCAGGGCCTGCTGCGCGCCGCCTCGCAGTGCGACGGCAGCCTCAAGGGCCTGCGGTTTCCCGATTGGCCCCAAGACCCGCACGATGGCCTGCGCCGGCTGGTGCTGATGATGCTGGACGCCGTCACCCTGGCCCGCCCGGGCCGGGGCCCTGCCCCCACCCCCCTGACCCTGCAAGTCTGAGCCCTACTTCCAGCAGGGCGGGCAGCAGGAGCAGGGCCGCGGCTGGCGCGCCTGGCCCGACGGGGTGGAGGCCGCCAGCGCCGCCGCAGGCGCTCCGCCGGCTCAAGGCGCCGCTGCCGACTCCAGCAGCGCCCCCAGCACCTGCAGCGCCAGCTGCACAGTGGCCGAGCGGACCGCCGTGCGGTCCCCCGGCAGGTCCAGCCGCCGGGCCTGCGCCGGCTGCCCGCGCAGCGCCCAGGCCAGCCAGACGGTGCCCACCGGCTTGCCCGGCACCGCACCACCGGGGCCGGCGATGCCGGTCACCGCCAGCGCCACCTCGGCCGGGCAGCGGGCCAGGACGCCCTCGGCCATGGCCAGGGCCACCGGCTCGCTGACCGCGCCGTGGGCCTGCAGCAGCGCGGCGGGCACGCCCAGCAGGTCCTGCTTGGCCTCGTTGCTGTAAGTGACGAAGCCCCGGTCAAACCAGTCGCTGGAGCCGGCCACCGCGGTGCACAGCGCGGCGATCAGCCCCCCGGTGCAGCTCTCGGCCGTGGCCAGCCGCCCGCCACGGGCGCGCAGCGCCTGGGCCAGCCGGTCCAGCGCGGCAGTCGCGCCCAGGGCCTCGGGGTCCAGCAGGCGCCAGGCCCCGGCGGCGGCCTCAGGCTGGGCGGTGCTCACCAGCGCACCCACAAGGCCAGCACCAGCAGGGTGCAGAAGGCGGCCACCAGGTCATCCAGCAGGATGCCCGCGCCCTGGGTCCAGCCGGGCGCCTGGCCCGGCCGGCCCTTGAAACGCTGGTCGGCCCAGCGCACGGGGCCCGGCTTGGCCGCGTCAAAGAACCGGAACAGGGCGAAGGCCCCCAGCTGCAGGCCCCAGCCCGCCGGGGCGATGATCCACAGGATCAGCCACATGGCCAGGACCTCGTCCCAGACGATGGCCCCGGGGTCGCCGGTACCCAGGGCCTGGGCGGTGCGGGTGCAGGCCCACCAGCCCAGCGCCAGGCCCACGGCCAGCACCACGCCCCAGCCCCACCCGCCGGCCCATGGGCCCACCCAAGGGTCCAGGATCGCAAAGACCACCCAGGCCCAGAGCGTGCCCACCGTGCCCGGCGCCACCGGGCTCAGGCCGCTGCCCCCACCCAGGCTGACCCAGTGCAGCGGGGAGGCCAGCAGCAGGCGCCAGTGGGGCCGGCTGGGCGCCGACGCGTTCACGCCACGCCCCGCTTGAAGTGGTCAAAACCGGTGAAGTCGCCCTGGTCGATGGGCCGGCCCGCGTCGTCCAGCACCTGCAGCCCCTGGTCGGCGCCAGTGATGCGGCCGATGCGGGTCAGGCGCAGGCCCAGGGTGCGGCCCACGGCGCTGACGGCCTCGGCGCGTTGCGGCGCGGCGGTGAAGAGCAGCTCGTAGTCATCGCCACCGGCCAGCAGGCACTGGCGCTGCACCGGGGCGGTCTGCACCGACATCAGCGGCGAGCGCGGCAGGCGCCCCAGCTCCACCACCGCCCCCACGTCGGACAGGGTGAGCACATGGCCCAGATCGCCCAGCAGGCCGTCGGACAGGTCAATGGCCGAGGTGGCCAAGCCCCGCAGCGCCTGGCCCAGGGCCACGCGCGGCTCCGGCAACTCCAAGGCCCGGCGAGCGGCGGCAAAGCCCGACTCCGGCAGCGACAAGCGGCCGCGGAAGGCCTCCAGCGCCAGCCGCGCCTCGCCCAGGTGTCCGCTGACCCAGAGCTCGTCGCCCACCTGCGCCCCGGAGCGCAGCAGGGCCAGGCCGGTGGGCACCTCGCCCATCACCGTGACGCCCACACTGAGCGGGCCGCTGGTGGTGTCCCCGCCCACCAGGTCGATGTCGTGGGCGTCGGCCAAGGCCCACAGCCCCTGGGCAAAGGCACCCAGGAAGGCGGCATTGGCCTGGGGCAGGGTCAGCGTGAGCAAGAAGGCCAGGGGGCGGGCACCGCAGGCGGCCAGGTCGGAGAGGTTGACGGCCAGGGCCTTGTGGCCCAGGCGCGCCGGGTCCACGGTGGACAGGAAATGCCGCCCCTCCACCAGCATGTCGGTGGACACGGCCAGCTGCATGCCGGGCCCCGGCGCCAGCAAGGCGCAGTCGTCTCCCACGCCCAGGGCCACGCGGCGGGCCGGGCGCTTGAAGTAGCGGTCGATCAGGTCGAATTCACCCATGGGGGGGTCCTTGTCCTTGTGGCGCCGTTCAGCCGGCGCGCAGCAGGTTGGCCAGCTCCACGGCGGAGCGGACGTTCATCTTCTCGAACACGCGGGCGCGGTGGACCTCCACCGTGCGCACGCTGATGTCGAGCGCATCGGCAATCAACTTGTTGGGCTTGCCCTCGACCACCAGGCGCATCACGTCGCGCTCGCGCTCGGTGAGCTCGTCCAGGGCGCGTTGCACCTCCTGGCGCCCGGCGCGGGCCTGCAGGGCCTCCTCGCTGCGCTGCAGGGCCAGCAACACGCGGTCCACCAAGGCGTTGTCGGAGAAGGGCTTCTCCACAAAGTCGAAGGCGCCGCGCTTGACGGCCGCCACGGCGGTGGGCACATCGCCATGGCCGGTGAGGAAGATCACCGGCATGAGGGTCTGCAAGCCGCGCTCGACCAGGGTCTCGAACAGGGCCAGCCCGCTCTGCCCGGGCATGCGCACATCCAGCAACAGGCAGCTCGGGGCGGTGGGCCAGCGCTGCTCGCCCGGCGCCCAGCGGCTGGCCAGCATCTGCTCGAAGGCCTCGGCACTGGCAAAGCCTTCGGAGAGCAGGCGGCGCGAACGCAGCAGCCAGGCCAGGGCGTCGCGCACCACGTCCTCGTCGTCCACCAGGTAGACCATGGGCAGGCCGAAATGTTGGGAGTGGGCGGTCATGGCGGCGGCAAAGCGGAGGCTGGAAGAAGAGCGGCGGACCACACAGCGGCGCCAGGGCCCACGGAGGGGCCCCGGCGGCAGGGTCCGTCAGGCGACGGAGCCCGGCGCGCCAGGTCGGCGCACGGGCTCCGGGGCTGGAAGGGTAAACCGGAATTCAGTCCCGGGGCAGGCGGGATCGGGCTCGACCCCGGGCACGGACTCGGGCAGGCCATGGTCCAGCGCCCCGCCGTGCTGCTCGATGACGGTGCGGCACAGGCTCAGGCCCAGGCCCATGCCTTCGCTGCGGGTGGTGAAGAAGGGCGTGAACAGCTTGGCGGCCACCTCCGGGGCAATGCCCTGCCCGGCATCGATCACCGCAAAACGCACCCAGCGCGGATGGGCCTGGCTGACCTCCAGCACCAGCACCCGCCTCGCCAACGGGGTGGTCGTCTCCATGGCCTGGATGCCGTTGCGGGTGAGGTTGAGCAGCACCTGCTCGACCATGGTGCGGTCGGCCACCACCCGGGGCACCGGGCGGGGGATGCGCACCTCGATGCGGGCGCCGCTCTTGCGCGCCTGCAGCCGCACCAGCGGCAGCACCGATTCGATCAGCTGGTCGGCCCCCACCACCTCGCGGGCCTGTTCGCGCCGCCGCACGAAGCCGTGCACGCTCTTGATGACCCGACCGGCACGCTCCGCCTGCTCGGCAATGCGCTCCATGGCCTGGCGCACCAGGGCCAGGGTGTCGGGTTCGGGCTCGGCCATCAGGTTGAGCGAACCGGTGGCGTAGCTGGCGATGGCCGCCAGGGGCTGATTGAGCTCATGGCTGAGCAGCGAGGCCATCTCGCCCACGGTGGCCAGGCGGGCGCTGGCCTGCAGCCGCTCCTGCTGCTGGCGCGAGAGCTCCTCCATGCGGCGCTCGGCCGAGACGTCCAGCACCGCACTCATCCAGCCCGCGTGGTGGCCCACCCGGTCAAACAGCGGCGCCTCGTAGATCATCACCGGGAAGCGCTCGCCACTGCGCCGCATGAACTGGGTCTCGAAGCCCTCGCGCTGGGTCTGGCTGTCGTCGACCCGGCTCAGCCGGTCCTGCTGGCGGCGGGTGTATTCCTCCACCTGCTCGGGCGGCCAGTAGGGCGGCGGCCAGCAGCCCACCAGCTCCGGGGCGCTGTAGCCCACCATGTCGCAGAAGGCCGGGTTGACGTAGGTGATGCGGCCATGCACGTCACGCGCCCGCAGGCCCGTGACCAGGGAATCCTCCATCGCCCGGCGCAGGGCCAGGGCCTCGGCCAGGGCCTGCTCCACCTGCGCACGGCGCCGCATGTCGCGCGCCAACAGGGCCACCACCAGCAGCAGGGCCAGGGACATGCCCAGCACCAGGGCGATGGCCAGGTTGGGAATCAGGCCCGGTCGGCCCTCCACCGCATCGGCGCGCAGCTGCAGCGACTGCCCCGGCAGCTCCACCAGTCGAGTCGCGTGGTAGACGCCGGCGCCGCGGGCCGCGCCCGAGCGCACCAGCCGGGTGCCATCGGCCTCCACCAGAGAGAACTCGTGGCGGCGCAGCTCGGCATTGCGCAACGTCTCCTCCAGCAGCGTGGTCAGGCTGAAGGTGGCCACCAAGGCGCCGGTCACCTGGCCGGCGCGGGCCTCGGGCACGCACAAGTCCACCACCTCCAGGCCCAGCCCGCCGTTCTGCGGCACAAAGTAGGAACGCGAGAACACCGGGCTGGCGCCACGCACGGCGTTGGCGCAGGCCGCCAGCGTCTCCACCTCCAGCTCACGGCGGGCGATCACGTTGAACAGCGGCGCGCCCAGGGGCGAATCCATGCCCAGCTGCAGGGCCAGGCCGGCATCGCGGCGCTCCAGGCGCAGCAGCTCGCGGCGCTGGCGCATCATCTCCTGCGCATCAAAGCGCCACTGTGGCAGGCCCGGATCGCTCCACAGCAGCGACTGCACGCTTTGCTGGGCGCGCTGCATCTGCCGGCGCATCTCCGAAGCACCGGTGGCCGCCGCCGAATCCGCCAGATCCTGCGCCCGTGAGGCCTCGTAGCTCAGCGTCAGCCACACCAGCGCCGACTGGGCCACCACGATCAGGCCGACCAGCGCGCCCCACAGCAACCAACGGCCGCCGCGGCGGGAACGGGGAGGATCGGCAGACAAGGGGGCCGCCTGGGGCGGTGGTGCAGGCACAGGTTCCATGGACGGCGCCAGTATCGGCCGCGCACCGGCGGCTCCGCTAAGCAATTCCGCGCATGCCAGGCCGGCGCGACGGCGTCACACTGGCGACAGGCCGCACCGGCGCCGGTGCGGCCCGGCCGCGGCAACCCTGTGGCCTCCGTGGCTTGCCCCGGCTCCTAGAATCCGCGGCCCGTCAACCCCTGTGACGCCAGGGCTCCGCCCTCTCCCCTACGCCATGACCACTCCCGAAGAAAAACGTGCCGAACTGCGCCGTGCCGCGCTGGAGTACCACGAGTTTCCGACCCCCGGCAAGATCGCGGTCAACGCGACCAAGCAGCTGGTGAACCAGCGTGACCTGGCCCTGGCCTACTCCCCCGGCGTAGCCGCCGCCTGCGAGGAGATCGTCGAGGACCCCGCCAACGCCTTCCGCTACACCAGCCGCGGCAACCTGGTGGCCGTGGTGACCAACGGCACCGCCGTGCTCGGCCTGGGCGACATCGGCCCGCTGGCCTCCAAGCCGGTGATGGAAGGCAAGGGCGTCCTGTTCAAGAAGTTCGCCGGCATCGACGTCTTCGACCTCGAGATCAACGAGAAGGACCTCGACAAGCTCGTCGACATCATCGCCGCGCTGGAGCCCACCTTTGGTGGCATCAACCTCGAGGACATCAAGGCGCCCGACTGCTTCTACGTCGAGCGCAAGCTGCGCGAGCGCCTGTCCATCCCCGTCTTCCACGACGACCAGCACGGCACTGCCATCGTGGTGGGCGCCGCCCTGCTCAACGGCCTGAAGGTCGTGGGCAAGGACATCAAGCAGGTGCGCCTGGTGTCCTCGGGCGCGGGCGCCGCCGCCCTGGCCTGCCTGAACCTGCTGGTCAAGCTGGGCTTGCCGCGCGAGAACATCCTGGTGACCGACCTGGCCGGCGTGGTCTATGAAGGCCGGGTGGAGCTGATGGACCCGGACAAGGCCGAGTTCGCCCAGCCCACGCCCCACCGCACGCTGCGCGAGGCCATCGCCGGCGCCGACATCTTCCTGGGCCTGTCCGCCGGCGGCGTGCTCAAGGCCGACATGGTGGCCAGCATGGCCGCCAACCCGCTGATCTTCGCCCTGGCCAACCCCACGCCGGAGATCATGCCCGAGGAGGTCAAGGCGGTGCGGGACGACGCCATCATGGCCACGGGCCGCACCGACTACCCCAACCAGGTCAACAACGTCCTGTGCTTCCCGTACATCTTCCGCGGCGCGCTGGATTGCGGGGCGACCACCATCACCGATGAGATGGAGATCGCCGCGGTGCATGCCATCGCCGAGCTGGCCCAGGCCGAGCAGAACGACGTGGTGGCCGCCGCCTACGCCGGGCAGAACCTGAGCTTCGGGCCCGAGTACCTGATCCCCAAGCCCTTCGATCCGCGCCTGATGATGCAGATCGCGCCGGCCGTGGCGCGCGCTGCCGCCGACTGCGGCGTGGCCACCCGGCCCATCGCCGACCTGGACGCCTACCGCGACAAGCTGCACACCTTCGTGTACGCGTCGGGCACCATCATGAAGCCCATCTTCGCGGTGGCCAAGCGTGCCAAGGCCAAACGCGTGGCCTACGCCGAGGGAGAAGACCGCCGGGTGCTGCAGGCCCTGCAGATCGTGGTCGACGAGAACCTGGCGCGCCCCGTGCTGGTGGGCCGCCGCGAGGTCATCACCTCGCGCATCGACAAGTTGGGCCTGCGTCTGCAGGAAGGCCGCGACTACGAGATCGTCAGCATCGACGACGATGCTCGCTACCGCGACTTCTGGCAGACCTACCACCAGATGATGGACCGCCGCGGCGTGACCGAGCAGTTCGCCAAGATCGAAATGCGCCGCCGCCTCACCCTCATCAGCAGCATGCTGCTGCACAAGGGCTACGTGGACGGCATGATCTGCGGCACCTGGGGCACCACCGCGCTGCACATTCACCACATCGACGCCGTCATCGGCAAGCGCCCGGGCGTCAAGACCTATGCCTGCATGAACGGCCTGATGCTGCCGGGCCGGCAGGTCTTCCTGGTGGACACGCACGTCAACTACGACCCCAGCGCCGAGCAGCTGGCCGAAATCACCCTGCTGGCGGCCGAGGAGATGCTGCGCTTTGGCATCCAGCCCAAGGCGGCCCTGCTCTCGCACAGCAACTTCGGCTCCAGCGACCAACCCAGCGCCGTCAAGATGCGCCAGACCCTGGCCCTGGTCCGCGAGATGGCCCCGTGGCTGGAGATCGACGGCGAGATGCACGGCGACACCGCCCTGGATGCGGCCTACCGCAAGGAGCTGATGCCCCGCAGCACCCTGTCGGGCGAAGCCAACCTGCTGGTGCTGCCCAACATCGACGCCGCCAACATCAGCTACAACCTGCTCAAGACCGCCGCCGGCGGTGGCATCGCCATCGGCCCCGTGCTGCTGGGTGCGGCCAAACCGGTGCACATCCTGACGCCCTCGGCCACCGTGCGTCGGGTGGTCAACATGACGGCGCTGACCGTCGCCGACGCCAACGCCGCACGTTGATCCACATCAATCCCTGGCGCGTCCAAGGGATTGATGTGAAGTTTGCAGCCACTCCAGACCCCAGGGCGCGCTCGCGTACTGGGGCTTCGACTTGTGGTAAAGAGGCCGATCGGCTAGGATCATGGTTTACGTCTTCAGGGTAAACCCGTGCTCCTTGACTTCTCACAGGCAGTGGGACCGGCTCGGCAGGCGCTGAGATCGACCGCTGCGGCCCTGTGGCTGGCAGGAACCGTGCTCCTGAACCCCGCGGGGTTGACCGAAGCGGTCGCCCGCACGCAGGCCGAGGACAGCCTGCCCGTGGTCCAGCTGGCCGAGCTTCCGCCCGAAGCCCGGGAAACCGACAAGCTGATCCAGGCAGGCGGCCCCTTTCCTTATGAGAAAGATGGCACCGTCTTCGGCAACCGGGAACGTTTGCTGCCGCGCAAGTCGCGTGGGTTCTACCGGGAGTACACCGTGAGGACCCCCGGCGCCAAGAACCGTGGCGCGCGCCGGATCGTGTGCGGTGGCGAGGTCCCCCGGGAACCCGAAGCGTGCTTCTACACCGAAGACCACTATGCCAGCTTCCGGCGCATCCAGCGCTGAGAACGTCTGGCCCCAGACACTCGCTTTGTTGAACACTGGAGGATCGTGACCATGCTTCTGCACTCCGTCCGACCCAATATCGTGCAGGCGATCCGCGCCTACCGGGTGGACGATCTGATGCGCTCGGCCCAGGAGGCCGGCCAGCATTTCCTGTTCGCCAATCTGATCGACGCCCAGACCAAGCAGGATGTGCTGGAAGGGATCGCCACCTCGTTCCTGTTTCCTGCCCATTTCGGCAAGAACCTGGACGCGCTCTACGACTGCATGACCGACATTGTCCACAAGTCGGGTCCGCAGCCGGGCTTCGTGGTGGTGCTGGAGCAGATCCCCGACAACGCCAAGTTCGACCGTGAGGCCCGTGAGCAGCTGCTCGACGTCTTCCGCGATGCCGCCGACTACTGGGGCGAGCGCAAGATACCCTTCAGGTGCTTCTATTCTTTTCAGTAGCCCGCTCCCAAGAAAACGGGTCATGGGAGCGGGCTGCTGAAACGGCCCCCGAAAAGCCGGTCTCCAAGACCGCACTCAAGAACGGCGTGAACCCCAACTTCGGCATGAACATGCCGATGATGTCGTCCGCCTTCGACACGGCCATGTGGTTGAGCGCCGCCTGAGGCGGCGCCGCCCTTGCGCGGCCGGTCATCGCCCCGTCCTGTCACGGGACCTTGCCACCCACAGCCCGCCCTCCGGCGGGCTCTTGTTTTTGGGGCTGTCCCGCCGCCAGCGGCGTGGCGGCCGGGACGCCGGCGACTCAGTCGGCGGCGGTCGGCACCGGCGGCAGGGCGGCCGCCAGTGCGGTGAACTCGGCCACCGGCACCTCTTCGGCACGGCGCTGCAGGTCGAAACTGCCGCCAAAGCCCTGCGCCTCCAACCAGGGCCCCAGGCTGTGGCGCAGCAATTTGCGGCGCTGGGAGAAGGCCGCTGCCATCATGGATTCGAAACGGGCCGGATCCAGCACCACCGGCGCCGGCCAGGGCACCATGCGCACCACGGCCGAGTCGACCTGCGGCGGCGGGTCGAAGCAGTCGGGCGGCACGTCGAACAGCGCCTCGATGTGGTAGCGCCACTGCAGCATCACCGACAGCCGGCCATAGACCTTGCTGCCCGGACCGGCGGCCATGCGGTCGACCACTTCCTTCTGCAGCATGAAGTGCTGGTCCACCACCTGATCGGCCGCGGGCAGCAGGTGAAAGAGGATGGGGCTGGAGATGTTGTACGGCAGGTTGCCCGCCACACGCAGCCGGGTGCCGCGCTCCAGGGCCAGGGCACGGAAATCCACCTTGAGCACATCGGACTCGATGACCTGCAGCTGCGGGTCGCGCCGCAGCCGGGCGGCCAGGTCGCGGTCCAGCTCCACCACGGTCAGCGCGGGGTCGCAGCAGGCCTTGAGCGGGCCGGTGAGCGCCCCCAGGCCGGGGCCGATCTCCACCACCACCTCGCCGGGCTGCGGGTCGATGGCGCGGACGATGCCGTCGATGATGGCGCCGTCGGTCAGGAAGTGCTGGCCAAAACGCTTTCGGGCGTGGTGGCTGGTGCCGGCGTGGCCGCTGCTGCGGCCGGCGGGTCGGGAAGGTCGGTTCACAGCGGCGGCTCCCGCATCTCGATGTAGGCGCGCGAACGCAGCTCCTCCATCCACTCGGTGTAGGCCTGCTCGTACTTGCGCTCGCGCAGGATGTTGCGCGCCTGTTCGCGCGCCTGTCGGGGGTCCTGCTTGGCCTGCCGGCGCTCCAGCACCTGGATCAGGTGCACGCCAAAGCGCGAGACCAGCGGCTGGGAGATGCCCAGGGGGGCCAGGCCGTTCATGGCCTGCTCAAACTCGGGCACGAACTGGCCGGGACCGGCCCAGCCCAGGTCGCCGCCGGCACCGGCGCTGCCGTCTTCGGAGTACTGGCGGGCCAGGTCCTCGAACTTGCGCTGGCCGGAGAGGACCTGCTCGCGCATCTCGGACAGGCGCTGGCTGGCGGCCTCGGGGGTCAGGCGGGCGGACGGCCGCAGCAGGATGTGGCGGGCGCGGGTCTGCACCACCATGCCGGCCTCGCCACCCAGGCGGTCCACCACCTTGAGCAGGTGAAAGCCCGCACCGCTGCGCACGGCCTCGGGCGTCACGCCGCCCACCTCCAGGCCCTTGACCGCCTCGGTGAAGAGGTCGGGCAGGCGGGCGGCCGGCCGCAGGCCGATCTCGCCACCCCGCTGGCGGTTGGGGTCTTCGGAGACCGAACGGGCGACGGCCTCGAAGGGCTCACCCGCGGCCAGGCGCTGCTGGGCCTGGCGCAGCAACGCCTGGCGCTCGGCCAGCACCGCGGGGCTGGCGCCTTCAGGCACGGTGATCATGATCTGGGCCAGGTTGAGCTGCACGTCGCCGGCGCGCTTGGCGCGCTCCTCGGCCAGCAGGGCCTCGATCTCCAGCTCGGTCACCCGGATGCGTCCCCCCACCTCGCGCTCGCGGGCGCGCTCGGCCAGCATCTGGTCGCGGATATTGGCCCTGAAACGGGTGAAGTCGGTGCCCTCGGCCCGCAGCCGCTCGCGCAGCTGGTCCTGGGTGAGCTGGTTGACGGTGGCGATGTTGGCGATGGCCCGGTCCAGCTCGTGGTCCTCGATGCGCCCGCCCGCGTCGCGGGCAAAGGTAATCAGCACCCGCTCGTCAATCAAGGCCTCCAGCACCTGGCGGCGCAGCTCGGCCTCTGCCGGGGCGCCACCCGGGTTGCGCTGCAACTCGATGCGGGCACGGGCCAGGCGCTGGTCCAGCTCGGACTGGGTGACCAGCTCGTTGTTGACGATGGCCACGATGTAGTCGGCCGCCTTGGTGGTGAGGGCGGTCGCCTGGGCGATGGCGGGCGCCGACACCCCCGGGCCCAGGAGGGTGGCCAGCAGGGCCAGAACGGCCGCAGGGCCCTTGCGCTTCAGGTTCATGGGGAGCATCAGTCCTCACGCAGCAGGCGGTAGCCTGGAATTTGGTCCTTGAGGGTCTTGAGCGGGTTGCTGCCCAGACGGGACAGGCCGACCAGCTCCAGCTGGACCATGAAATGGGTGCTGGCCGTGGCCTGCCCGATGGCGGTGCGCTCGGCCACCACGCGGAAGACCCAGCAGCCGGAGTCGTATTCCACCCCCGCCAAGGCATCGGTCAGGCGGCCGTCGGTCTTGCTGTAGAGCCCGCGGCCCACGCCGTAGAAGGTGCCCTGGCACTGGCCGGAGCCCGAGGCCTCGCGCTGGTAGAGGGGCCACTGCCAGCCCAGGCCGTACTGCTCGCTCTGCCCGCGGGTGTAGATGTAGGTGCCCGAGAGGGTGCGGAAGGGGCCCGGCTGGTAGCGCAGGGTGCCCACCGTGCGCGCCGGGCGGGCCAGGTCCACGTTGTACTGCAGGGTGGCATCGGCATGCCAGCGCTCGTGGAGCTGGCCGGAGCCGAACAGCATCAGGTCGGAGAAGCGGCTGCTGCCGGAACTCACGTCCGGCCCCAGCTGCTGCTCGCTGAACTGGTAGCGCTGGGCAAAGCCCAGGCGCAGCCGCTCGGTGCCGTTGTCCCGCGACAGAAAGCGCGAAGTCGCCCCAAAGGTGATCTGGTTGGCATCCGACACCCGGTCGCCGCCGGTGTAGGCGTTGTCGGCGTAGATCGAGTAGGCGTTGAAGTCGGAGGCCGCCGTGTCAAACAGCGGCAGGCTGGCCTGCGCGGCACGCAGCGGCGTGCGCACATAGTGCAGACGCGGCTCCAGGGTCTGCAGCAGGTCGGCGCCCAGGCTGGAGAGGGGACGCTCGAAGCGCAGGCCCATGTCCAGGCTGAAGGTGGGCACCACGCTGCTGCGGTGTGCGTTCTCGGTCTGGCCGGTCAGGGTGCCGCCACTGTCGCTCACCCAGGCAGGGTAGTCGTACGCGCTGGCGAGCACCGTGGCGCGCGGGGTCAGCCAGCCCCAGCCCGCATCCCAGGTCCAGGCCAGGGAGGGGCGGGCCTGCAGGCGTTGGCCCTCGGTGGGCTCGGTCAGCGCCGGCGTGGGCGCCAGGCTGGAGCGTGCACGCCGGAAGGCGTTGTATTCGGTGGTGAAGTCCAGCTGCAGGCCGGTGGCACCGCCCCAGCGCCCGCGCAGGCCCAGCTGCGGCACACGCTCATAGGGCGGCGAGATCGCGGCGTCAGACTGCTGCAGCACCTGCCAGCCCTGCACCCCGGTATAGGCCTCCCACTCCAGCCCGCCCCAGCGTCCGGGTTGCAGCGCCTCGGCACTGCGCGGCAGCAGCCGCGGTGTCCAGCTGCTCAGGATCTTGGCGTGGTCCTTCCAGTAGGCATCGTCCGAGGCGCGCTGGCCCGTCAGCTGGTAACGCAGCCCGCCCGAGACCTCGCCCTCGTGCGAGAACTCCAGGCTGTAGCGCTCGCGGCCGGCCACCCGGTCACTGGGCAGGGCATGGAAGGCCAGCTGCCCGGTGTCACTGGGCAGCAGGTAGCGGTAGTCGCCCCGCAGGCCCACCCCGCGCCGGCTGGAGATGACCGGCATCAGCGTGGCGTCCCGGTTGGGCGCCAGGCGCCAGTAATAGGCCTCGCTGATGACCACGCCAGCGCGCGAGTCGAAATCGATGGTCGGCGGCAGCCAGCCGGACTTGGGCTGGTCGGTCGCCGGAAAGCTCAGGGTCGGGATGGCCAGCAGCGGCACATCCATGAACCGCAGCACCGCACCGCGGGCCAGGCCCTCATTGCGCTCGAAGTCCAGGTCCAGGCGGTCCATGGTCAGCACCCAGTCGGGGCCACCCGGCGCGTCCAGATCGCAGCTGCTGTAGGCCGCCTGCTGGGCCGAGAGCTGCCGACCGCCCTGGAATTCGATGCGGCGCGCCTGACCCCCGGCCCCCGCCCGCGCCACATGAAAGCGTGGCTGCTCCACCACACCGGCCTCGGTGCGCAGGTTGAGCTCGGCACGGCTGCCCACAAATCGGTCCTCGCCCCGGCTCAGCCGGACCTCACCCTCGGCAATGGCGGTCTCGTCGGCATGCAGATAGCGCAGCAGGTCGGCACTGAGCTGCATGCCCGCGCGGCGCAGCACCACCTCGCCCTCGGCCACCGTCTGGGCGCCCCCCTCGCTGCGCAGGCGGGCGGCGCTCAGGTCCACCGGCCCGGTGGGCGCGGGCGCCGCGGCCGTGGGCCGACGCCGGGCGCCTGCCACCGCGGTGCAACTGGCCGCGCTGGCCAAGGCCACCGGCGTGGGCGCGGTGGCCGCAGGCTCAGCCACCGGCAGCTCGGACGCCCCCTGGGCCGACGCCGCGCCCGCGGCCAGCCACGCCAGCGCCCAGCCGGCCAGCAGCGGAGCAGCCGGCCGCCGGACATTCAAGCGGGCCAGTAAGGTGAAGGAGAGGCAGTCAGGCACAGGCGAGGCGGGGCAGACACCACCGCGCCCCGGCGCCGCGGCCAGCCACCCGGGCGGGCGGCGACCAAGGCTGCGCCGGGCACGGGCAGGGCATTCTTAGAATGTGGATTATCCATGAGCCCCCCCGGCGGCCGCCGGCCCGGGCCTGGCCCGCCACCCGCCCGCGCCCCCCGCCCCACATGCCTGCCGACGCCCCCACCTCCGCCCCCATCGTCTGGACCGACCCGGCCCGCCAAGCCGCCTTCCACGCCTGGCTGCAGCCGCTGCTGGCCACCCACGGCCTGGACGGCTCCAGCCTGGCCCCGGCCTCCGCCGACGCCAGCTTCCGCCGCTATTTCCGCCTACGCAGCCACGACGGCACGCGCAGCGTCATCGTCATGGACGCCCCGCCCCCGCAAGAGGACGTGCGCCCCTTCCTCCAGGTGGCCGGCCTGATCCATGCCGCCGGCCTGCACGCCCCCGAAGTGCTGGCCGCCGACGAGGCGCGGGGGTTCCTGCTGCTGGCCGACCTGGGTCAGTCGCTCTACCTCGACGCCGTGCAAGCCGACGGCGGCGCCCAGTCCGAGCGCCTGATGCGCGAGGCCGTGGCCGCCCTGGTGCAGTGGCAACTCAAGGTGGACGCCAGTGCCCTGCCCCCCTACGACGACGCCCTGCTGCGCCGCGAACTGGCCCTCTTCCCGGAGTGGTGCGTGCAGCGCGAATTTGGCAAGACCTGGAGCCCGGTCCAGCAAGGCCTGTGGGACCGCGTCTGCGACGCCCTGGTCAAAAGCGCCCTGGCCCAACCCACCGTGGCCGTGCACCGCGACTGGATGCCGCGCAACCTGATGGTGGCCACGCCCAACCCCGGCATCCTGGACTTTCAGGACGCGGTGCGTGGCCCCATCACCTACGACCTGGCCTCCCTGCTGCGCGACGCCTTCCTGTCATGGGACGAGGAACGCGAGCTGGACTGGGCGGTGCGCTTCTGGCAAGGCGCCCGCAAGGCCGGCCTGCCGGTGGACGAGGACTTTGGCGAGTTCTGGCGCCAGACCGAATGGATGGGCCTGCAGCGCCACCTCAAGGTGCTGGGCATCTTCTGCCGCCTCAAGCACCGCGACGGCAAGGCCAAGTACGCCCAGGACTTGCCGCGCTTCTTCCACTACGCCGTGAAGGTGGCGCACCGCTACACGCCGCTCAAGCCGCTGATCCCGCTGCTGGAAGACCTGACCGGCCCGCTGACCACCCAGGCGTTCAGCCTGCGGTGAAACCATCGCCGGCCGCGTCCGCCTCAAAACCCCACACTCACACTCACATCCGCCGCCGGCGCCACGCCGTCCCGGTGCAGGCTCATCACCGCGTGGGCATACACCGCGGCGTCCAGCCGCCACGGCCCGGTCTGCCAGCCCAGGCCGGCGGTGGGTGAAATGGGGAAGGCGGGCCGCATGCGCCCACCGGTGCTGCTGTACACCCGCAAGGGCACCAGCGCGCCGGCGCGCCAGGCCCAGTCTCCGCGCGGCCATTCGTGGCCCAGGCGCAGCAACTGCATGTCCACGGCGCTCTGGCCGTAGCGGCCTTTCATCACCTCGTAGTCGGCGGCCAGGCGGTCGGGACCGCGCCATTGCCAGGCCAGCCCGGCAGAAAGCTTGCGCGGGAACTGCGCGGTGTTGCGTTCGTCGCGGGTGCCGGCGTCGTCGGTGATGGTGCTGCGCACGGTCAGGCGGGTGTCCAGGTCACTCAGGTGCACACCCAGGACCAGGTCCGGCCGGGCCTGCCAACGCAGGCCGGCGCCCACGCCCACCGCGGTGGCGCCGCTGGAATGCACGGTGTAGCCCTGGCTGCGCGCCGTCACCCCGCAGAAGTGGGACTTGCAGTCGATGCGGTCCACATACAGCCCGAAGGACCAGGCGCTGCCCTCGGGTGCCAGGCCCAGCGCCAGCCGGTATTCCTTGGTCTTGCTCTCGATGTCGCCGTCAAAAGTGCCGGACATGCCGGGCAGCAAGTAGCGCAGGAAGGTGCTTTCAAAGTCGTCTTCGCCATAGGCGCCGTGGGCCTTGCCGTGCACGCGGGGGTAGTAGCCCGCCGCCAGGGCCAGGCGCCAGCCGGGCGTCCAGGCGGCCGGCAACGGCCCGCCGACGCCCAGGAAGTTGAGACGATGGAACTGCGCATTCGTCTGCCGTGCCACGCTGGCTTCCCAGCGTGGCAGGCCCAGCAGGCCGGCGGGGTTGAAGTACAGCGCGACCACGTCGTCACTGCTGGCCTGTCCGGCGCCGCCTTGGGCGATGTGGCGCGGGCCCACCCCGGCGCCGGTGTCGGCACCTTCGGCGTGGAAGGTGCGGTCGGCCGCGGGAGCCAGCAGGCTGACGGGCACCAGCAGGGCCAGGGCCATGGACTGGGACAGGAGGGCGGACGACAGGCGCATGACGGCAGGCAGGCAATGAAGGCGCCCGGCACGGCGCAGCCTGGATGCTGCCGGCCCGAGCCGCACCGTGGTCGCCAGAACTGAGGGGTGAGGCCGCCGCTGCCGTGCCCGGTGGCGCGTCGCGGGCCGATGTCCCTCACCTTGACCCCCTTCCCCAGCCCCACGCACAATCTGCCCCATGCTCCGGGGTGCACCGGGGCCGGCGGCTTGAACAAGACTCAAGCGGCGGGCCTGGGGGTGCTGAGACGGCCAACCGCATGGCCGAACCCGCTGTACTTGATCCGGTTCGTACCGGCGTAAGAAGAGCCTGGCCCCGCGGCCCGTCGCCTGCGTGCCCCCTTTGCAAGGTGGGCCCTGCGCGCCACCCCCGGGCACCCTGGAGCAGCCCACCACACCGCCTCCAGGAGACCCCGCCGCCATGAACGCCCCCGAGAAACTGCAGCAGCTGCTCACGCTCACCCGCGAGCCCTTTCCCGCCTCCACCAAGGTGCATGCCCAGGGCAGCCGCGCGGACCTGCGCGTGCCCATGCGCGAGATTGCGCTGACCAACGGTGAGCGCGTCACCGTGTACGACACCTCCGGCCCGTACACCGACCCGACCGTGGCCATCGACGTGCGCCAGGGCCTGGCCCCGGTGCGCGCCGGCTGGATTGCCGACCGCGCCGACACCGAGACCTACAGCGGCCGCCAGCGCGTGGCGCTGGACGACGGCGGCAAGCACGAGGAGCGTGACGGCGGGCGCATCGAGGCCCTGCGCGCCGAGGCCGCCGGCCTACAGCGCACCCCGCGCCGCGCCAAGGCGGGCGCCAACGTCAGCCAAATGCACTACGCCCGCCAAGGCATCGTCACGCCCGAGATGGAATACATCGCCATCCGCGAGAACGGCAAGCGCGAGTGGATGCGTGAATACCTGCAAGACGCCGAGCGCGAAGCCCGCCTGAAGGGCAACGCCATGGGTGCCCGCATTCCCGACCTCATCACGCCCGAGTTTGTGCGCGACGAGGTGGCGCGCGGCCGCGCCGTGATCCCGGCCAACATCAACCACCCCGAGGTGGAGCCGATGATCATCGGCCGCAACTTCCTGGTGAAGATCAACGCCAACATCGGCAACTCGGCCGTCACCTCTTCCATTGAAGAGGAAGTGGAAAAGCTGGTGTGGTCGATCCGCTGGGGCGGTGACACGGTGATGGACTTGTCCACCGGCAAGAACATCCACACCACGCGTGACTGGATCCTGCGCAACTCACCCGTGCCCATCGGCACGGTACCGATCTACCAGGCGCTGGAAAAGGTGGGGGGCATTGCCGAAGACCTCACCTGGGAAATCTTCCGCGACACGCTGATCGAACAAGCCGAGCAGGGGGTGGACTACTTCACCATCCACGCCGGCGTGCGCCTGCCTTTTGTGCCGATGACGACCAAGCGCCGCACCGGCATCGTCAGCCGGGGCGGCTCCATCCTGGCCAAGTGGATGATCACGCACCACAAGGAGAACTTCCTCTACACGCACTTTGAGGAAATCTGCGAAATCATGAAGGCCTACGACGTGACCTTCTCGCTGGGTGACGGCCTGCGCCCGGGCTCGGGCGCCGACGCCAACGACGAGGCGCAGTTTGCCGAACTGCGCACCCTGGGCGAGCTGACGCAAATCGCCTGGAAGCACGACGTGCAGACCATGATCGAAGGCCCCGGCCACGTGCCCATGCACATGATCCAGGCCAACATGGACGAGCAGCTCAAGCACTGCAAGGAAGCGCCCTTCTACACCCTGGGCCCGCTGACCATCGACATCGCCCCCGGCTACGACCACATCGCCTCGGCCATCGGCGCGGCCATGATCGGCTGGATGGGCACGGCGATGCTGTGCTACGTCACGCCCAAGGAGCATCTGGGCCTGCCCGACCGCGACGACGTGAAGCAGGGGATCATTGCCTACAAGATCGCCGCCCACGCCGCCGATGTGGCCAAGGGCCACCCTGGCCAGCGGGCCCGCGACGACGCGATGAGCAAGGCGCGCTTCGAGTTCCGCTGGCGCGACCAGTTCGCCCTGGGCCTGGACCCGCAAACCGCCGAGGCCTACCACGACGAAACCTTGCCCAAGGACTCGTCCAAGGAAGCGCACTTCTGCAGCATGTGCGGCCCGAAGTTCTGCAGCATGAAGATCACGCAGGACGTGCGCGACTACGCCGAACAGGGCATGGCCCAGAAGTCCGCCGAGTTCAAGGCGCAGGGCGGGGAGTTCTACATCCCCATCCAGCCGGCCGGTCAGGCCTGACACTGCGGCCATGTCGCCCGTCGCCCCCGCCTCGCCACCGCCCGTGCTGGCCCTGATCCAGCCCGCCATGCACTGGCGGCTGGAGGACAACGTCGCTGCCCTGGTCCGTGCACTGACGCGGGCGCGGCAAGCAGGGGCGACGCTGTGCCTGTGCCCTGAGCTGGCACTGACCGGATTTCACCGGCAGATTGCCCAAGAGGCTGCGCCAGGCCGGGTGGCCGCCGGCCTGGCCCAGCTGCAGGCCACGGCCGGCCAGCTGGGGCTGGCCCTCGCGGTGGGCGCGCCCAGTCCCGCAGCGGCCGGGGGCTGGCACAACAGCCTGGTGCTCATCGACGCCTCTGGCGAGGTGGCAGGGGTGATCCCCAAAAATGGCCTGACGCCCTCGGAAGCCACCTTTTTCGTGCCAGGCGACTGCCGTCCCGTGGTGGCGCTGGCCGGCCTGCGGGTGTCGGCCGTGCTCTGCCGGGAGATTGAGGACCTGCCCCAGGTCAGCGCCCAGCTCGCCGGCCAGGGCACCCAGCTGCTGCTGTGGCCCGGGCTGATGAGCCCCGTGCCGGACGACTCCGCCGACGGCCTGCCCCGCCATGTCCGCCAGGCCCAGGCCATGGCGCAGGCACTGGGCACCACCCTGGTCCAATCCAACTGGCCGTACAGCCTGAACACACCCCACGCCGACACGGTGCTGGGGCGCAGCGTGGTGATCCAGCCAGACGGCCGGCTCGCCGCGCAGTTGCCCGCCAACGCTTGTGGGATGGGCCTGTGGTCCGGGGGCGACTCGGCCATGCGCTGGATCCCCTGTGAAGCCGACGACCCTGACCTCTCTTCTGACCCATGACCGCCACCGCTTCCCCCCGTCTGCATCTCCTCATCGCCGGCGCCGGCGTGCTGGGCCGCCTGGCCGCCTGGGCCCTGGCCCGTGCCGGCCACCGCGTCAGCGTGTTCGACCCCGCCCCGGGCCCGCAAGCCCGCAGCGACGGCCGGGGACCGGCCGGCTTCACCGCCGCCGGCATGCTCAGCCCCCTGGCCGAGCTGGACCATGCCGAAGCCGCCATCGCCCTGGCCGGCTGGGAGGGCCTGGCCCTGTGGGACGGCGTGGCCGCCCGGCTGGCCGCCCGGGGCGAAGACGGCGCACCGCTGGTGCGCCGCCACGGCAGCCTGCTGCTGGCCCACGGGCCCGACGCTGGCGCGGCCGAGCGGGTGCTGGCCCGCGTGCGCGCCGCCCCCCAGCTGCACGCCACCCTGCCCGCGCCCCAGGCCCTGAGCCGGCCCGAACTGGCCGCGCTGGAGCCCGACCTGCTGCCCGGCCTGCGCGCCTGGCACCTGCCCGGCGAAGGCCAGCTCTTGCCCGCCGACACCCTGGAAGCCCTGGCCGCCGAAGCCCCGGGCGTGGCCTGGCACTGGGGCCACACCGTCACCCAGGTGACGCCGGGCGAGCTGCACACCACCCACGGCGGCGCCCCGCAGGTCCACCGCGCCGACTGGGTGCTGGACCTGCGTGGCCTGGGCGCCCGCCAAGCCGCCAGCGCCCAGCCCCGCACGGTCGACGCCCCCTTCACCGAAACCCTGCGCGGCGTGCGCGGCGAGGTGGTCACGCTGCACGCCCCCGGCGTGGTGCTGCGCCGCCCGGTGCGGCTGATGCACGCCCGCCACCGCGTCTACATCGTGCCCCGGCCGGGCGAGCGCATCGTCATCGGCGCCAGCGAGGTGGAAAGCGAAGACCGCTCGCCCGTGAGCCTGCGCAGCGCCGTGGAGTTGATGGCCGCCGCCCACAGCGTGCTGCCCGGCCTGGCCGAGGCCCGCATCCTGCACCTGGAGACCAACCTGCGCCCTGCCCTGCCGGACAACGGCCCGCGCTGCACCGTGGAGCACGATGACCAAGGCCACTGCCTGCTGCGCCTGAACGGCCTGTACCGCCACGGTTGGCTGCTCTCACCCGCGCTGCTGCGCGACGCGCTGGCGCAGGCCGGGCTCCATCACGACCTGCAGCCCACCCACGCCTGAGCGCGGAAAATGCCGCCCGATGACCCCGACCCTCGCCCCCATCACCCTCAATGGCGAACCCCAGGCCTGGGCGCCCGGCCTGACCGTGGCCCAGGCCCTGGCCGCCGCCGGCCTGGAACAGGACGGCGTGACCCGCGTGGCCACCGCCGTGAACGCCCAGTTCGTGCCCCGCGCGCTGCGCGAGTCCACCGTGCTGCAGGCCGGTGACGCGCTCACCACCTTTGCCGCCATCGTGGGCGGCTGATCCCACGCCCCCACCGCCACGCCCGCCATGCTTGCCCACACGCCCCTCTCCTCCAGCCCCTGGACGCTCTACGGCGTCACCCTGCACAGCCGCCTGCTGCTGGGCACGGCCGGCTACCCCTCGCCCGCCGTGCTGGACGAGGCCATCCGCGCCAGCGGCACCCAGGTGGTCACCGTGGGCCTGAAGCGCACCCTGGCCGCCGGTGGCGACAACGGCTTCATCGCCGGCCTGCTGGGCCCGCTGCGTGAACGCGGCGCCCGGCTGCTGCCCAACACCGCCGGCTGCCGCACCGCGCAAGAGGCCATCACCCTCTCGCACATGGCGCGTGAGCTGTACGACACGCCCTGGATCAAGCTGGAGGTGGTGGGCGACGAGTTCACCCTGCAGCCCGACCCCTGGGAACTGGTGAGCGCCGCCGAACGGCTGGTGAAGGACGGCTTCCACGTCTTTCCCTACTGCACCGACGACCTGGTGACCTGCCAGCGCCTGCTGGACGTGGGCTGCCAGGTGCTGATGCCCTGGGGCGCGCCCATCGGCTCGGGTCAGGGCCTGATCAACCCCTTTGCGCTCAAGACCCTGCGCGAACGCCTGCCCGGCGTGCCGCTGATCGTGGACGCCGGCATTGGCGAGCCCGCCCATGCGGTGCAGGCCCTGGCCCTGGGGCTGGACGGCGTGCTGCTCAACTCCGCCGTGGCCCAGGCCCGCGAGCCGGTGCGCATGGCCGCCGCCTTTGGCCACGCCGTGGCCGCTGGCCGCCTGGGTTATGAAGCCGGCGCCATGGCCCCGCAGGCCATGGCCGTGGCCACCACCCCGGTGGGCGGCCGGCCGTTCTTGATCGGGTGATGGCCATGCCTCAAAACGCCCAGCGCCCGCTGATCTGGAGCATTGCCGGCACCGACAGCGGCGGTGGCGCCGGCCTGGCCGCCGACCAGCGCGCCGCCGAAGCCTGCGGCGTGGATCTGTGCCCGGTGGTGGCCGCCGTCACCGCGCAAAACAGCGTGGCCGTCAGCGCCGTGCACCCCGTGCCCGCTGAGCTGTTGCAAGCCCAGCTGGACGCCCTGGCCGCTGACATGCCGCCGCGTGTCATCAAAACCGGCCTGCTGGGCAGCGCCGCCGCCGTGCAGGCCGTGGCCCGCACCGTGGACGCCCTGCGCCAGCGCGGCCCCGTGGCCCTGGTGGTGGACCCGGTGCTGCGCGCCACGGTCAGCCAAGGCGCGGGAACCGGCTTTGCCGACGACGCCACCCTGGCCGCCTACCGCGAGCTGCTGCTGCCGCGCACCACCGTGCTGACGCCCAACCGGCGCGAGGCCGCCCGCCTGCTGGGCCAGCCCGAAGCGCGGGCCGAAGACCTGCCGGCCCAGGCCGAAGCCCTGCGCGCCCTGGGTGTGCACACCGTGGTGGCCACCGGCGGCGACAGCGCCGAGGCTGACGCTGCGGCCGGTGGCCGCCCGGCCGCGCACGACTGGCTGGCCAGCGCCATGCCCGACGGCACCCCCATCACCGGCTGGCTCAGCGCCCCGCGGGTGCCCACCGCCCACCACCACGGCACCGGCTGCACCTTTGCCAGCACCCTGGCCGCCGCGCTGGCCCGGGGTTTTGTGCCGGCCGACGCGGCCGTGCTGGCCAAGATGGCCACCACCGCGGCCTTGCGCGCCGCCCGCCCCCGCGGCGCCGGCGCCGGCCCGGTGTGGGCCGATGCCGGGTTCATCACCGACCCCTCCACCCTGCCCTGGCTCACGCCCGGCCCGGCGCTGCCGGTGCTGCCGGTGCAGCCAGGGGGGGCCGAAGCGGTGTGGCCACCACGCGGCGCGGTGCAGCACGCCACCGGCCTTTACGCCATCGTGGACCGGGCCGAGCGGGTGCAAGCCGTGCTGGCCGCCGCCCACCGGTTGGGTCTGCCGCTGCCCACGCTGCAACTGCGCATCAAGCGCCCCGCCGGCACTGCGCCCGACGACGCCGCCTGGCTGGCCCGCCTGCGCGCCGACCTGGCCCAGGGCCTGGCCGCCGCCGGTGAGGCCGACGCTACGCTCTACATCAACGACCACTGGCAACTGGCGCTGGACCTGGGCGCCCAGGCCCTGCACCTGGGCCAGGAAGACCTGCTGGCCCTGAGCCCGGCCGAACAGCAGCGCCTGCGCAGCGCCCAGGCCAGCGGCCTGAAACTGGGCCTGAGCAGCCACACCCTGTGGGAGCTGTGCCGCGCCGCCGCCTGGCAGCCGGCCTACATCGCCTGCGGCCCCGTCTGGCCCACCACCACCAAGGACATGCCCTGGGTGCCGCAGGGCCTGGACAACCTGGGCTTCTGGGCGCGCATGGCGCCGGCGCCGGCGGTGGGCATTGGTGGCGTGCTGGCGCCAACGCAACTCAGCCAGATCGCCGCCAGCGGCGCGCAGGGCGGCTGCATCGTGCGCGGCCTGGGTGAGGAGCCCGTGCACACCTTGCCCGCCTGGCAGCACGCTTGGGACCTGGGCCGCGCCACCGCCGCGGGCCAGGGCGGCCCGATGGGCTGGCCCCATGCCAGCCTGACAGCAGCGGCCTGAGCCCCCTGCGGCGGGCCGCCCATGAAAACGGCCCGGAAATCCGGGCCGTGAGGGGTGTCTGGAGCCGCTGCGGCAGGTGCTGCACTGCAGGGCGCCGACGGCGGGCTTACTTGGCCACGCAGGCTTCCATCGCCTTCTTGTGCTCTTCCTTGCCCAGCTTCTGGCCCTTGAGCTCGGCGCGGCAGGCCTCGCGCTTGGCCTTGGCGGCCTCCTGGTGCTTCTTGCGCTCGGCGCGGCAGGTTTCCAAGGCCTTCTTGGCCTCATCGCCCTTGAGGCCCTGGGCCTTGACCTGCTCCATGCAGTTCGGGCCCTTGTCGGCCGGGGCCGGGTCGGCGGCGTGGGCGGCACCGGCCAGGGCCAGCAGGGACAGGGAGACGGCGGCGATCAGCTTTTGCATGGGAAATCCTCTCGGTGGGTGGGCGGTTGCCGGCAGGGGCTCTACCCCTGACTCAAGGCATTAGACACCCACCCCCTGTGCGACCACTCCCCCAGGACGGGGGGGAGGCCGAGCAGGCGGATCGCTCAGCTGCGGGGGGCCATGGCGTCCGACTGGGCCAGCACCGGGTGGGCGCAGGCGGCCGCCTGGGCGCTGAGGTATTGGCGCTCGGCGGTGCGGTCCAGGCTGGCCAGCACGCCGGCGGTGAGGACCAAGGCCAGCCCCAGGGCGACAGCGCGGGGCGCACGGGCAGCGGGGGTGGCGGCCCAGGACGGTTGGATCGGGGCGGCGGGGCAGGCGGTGGGGGTCATGGTGGGCTTCCTGGCGACGGGGCGGTGGGGGAGGCGGTGTCGATGGAAGTGACTGTAGGCAGGGGGCGCGGGCCCCTCCAGCACCTGGCGATGGGCCGCCACCCCGGGGGGCTGGAACGCCGAAATCGGCGACAGACTGCCGGCAGGGCGACCGACCGCGGGGTTCAGGGCGCCGCCCAGCGCTCCCAACGCTGGGCCGCCGCCAGCGCCTGCGAGCCCTCCACCGAGAGGTGACGCGCATCGCGGTAGAGCGGCGTGCCGGACGGCAGCCGGGCCGGGCAGGCCGCGCTACCGGGCGGACAGCCCGCCGCTCGCAGGTCCACCACCTGCACCTGCGGCAGCCGGGCGCGCAGGCCATCCAGCAGGGCGCGCACCGGCGCCTGCAGACGGGCATCGGCCGCCAGGTCCACCGCGCAAGGTTCACCCGCCTGCAGGCCCAGGGTCCAACGGCCGGCCTCCTGGCGGGCCAGGCAGCGGCCGGTGTCGACCTCGGCCAGCGGTGGCGGCGCCACCACCACCACCTCGCGCCCCAGGGCCTGCACCGCCTGCACGGTGGCCACCAGGGCGTCCACCGCCGCGGCAGGGTCCACCGGGCCGGTGTGCTCGTCGCCCTGCGGCCCGCGTCGCCACTGCGTCCAGTGCCGGCCCAGGTCCTGCGGCACCAGGTACTGGCGGTAGGCGCTGGCCAGCACCACCCGGCGCAGGTCGGGCCGGGTCGCCAAGTGGGCCAGCACCCCCTCGTTGAAGGCCTGGCACTGCCGGGCCCAGGCGGGGGTGTGGCCCGCGTCGCTGAGCGGCGCCAGGCCCAGCAGCGGGCCGCAGCTGGACTGGGTGGCCTGCCGCAGGCCACCGGGCAGGCGCCGGGCCAAGCCAGGCACCAGGTGCATGGCCAAGGAGTCCCCCCACACCAGCGTGGCCGGCGGAGCACCGCCCGGCCCGGGCTGGTCGCAGGCGGGCAGCGGGCGGTAGGGGGCGGACTGGTCGCAGGCGGCCCCCAGCCCGGTGTTGGGGCGGCGGGCCGTCTGGGCGGCAGTCTCCACCGCGGCCGGCGGACGCAGGCCCGCGCCGGCGGCGGCCAGGGCCAGCAGACCCAGGCTGGCCAGGGCCAGGAC
>NZ_JAAGOH010000014.1 GCF_010499455.1 Ideonella livida
GGACGGGTCATGCAGAGTCTCCTAGGGTGATGAACGCCGGGTCATGGCCCGGCTGGGCGAGGGCGGCAGCAGCGGGCTGTCGCCGTGGGTTCTCCCTGGCCGCCGGCGGCAGCCATGGGAAAGGGGAAGGGGTGGAGGGCCGGCGGGGCGGTCAGCGCTTCAGGGGCGCGGGCGGGTTGTGCAGCATCCACTCGTGCTGCGGGTCGTTCTTGAACACCCACAGCCGCTGCGGGCCGGCCATGACGTTGAGGTAGTACAGGTCGTAGCCGTGCGGGGCCACCACCGGGTGGTAGCCGCGCGGCACCATCACCACGTCGTGGTCTTCCACGGCGCAGGCTTCGTCCAGGCTGCGGTCGTCGGTGTAGACGCGCTGGAAGGCAAAACCTTGCGGTGGGTTCAGGCGGTGGTAGTAGGTTTCCTCCAGCAGGGTTTCGGTGGGCGGGGTCTGCTGGTCGTGCTTGTGCGGCGGGTAGCTGCTGCTGTGGCCGGCGGGGGTGATGACCTCCACCACCAGCAGGCTGGCGGCCTGCGGGTCGTCGTGCGGCAGGATGTCGCAGACGTGGCGGGTGTTGGCGCCCTGGCCACGCACGCTGCGGCGCATGGTGGCGGGATCGATGGCGCGCAGCGGGTGCTGCTGGCCGTGGCCCGGTGCGGTGCACAGGGCCACCTCGGCGTCGCGCTCGGCGGTGATGCTGAGCTGGTGGCCGGGGGGCACGTACACGGCGGCCGGCGGCAGGTTGTCAAAGACGCTGTCGCGCTGGCCCAGGCCAAACCACTCGGCAGCCGGGCCTTCGCCGTCAGGCTGGGCACTCACCCGCACGGTGCCGGTGAGGACCACCAGGCACAGTTCCAGGGCGCCAGTGGCTAGGGTTTCCAGCTCGCCAGCGGCCAGGCGCAGGGCGCGAAAGCCCACGTGCTGCCAGCCGGCGCGCTCGGGGGTGACGTCACAGATCTCGCGGCCAGCGCTGGCCTTGACGAGGAGGGGACTGGGCATGGTGGGGTGGGGCGAAGGGTAGGGCGTGAAGCCGGGTCAGCGCGATGGGCGCAAGTCTTACTGGGCGCTCAGGCGGTCCACGATGGCGCGCAGGGTGCGGTAGCCCTTCTGGGCGTACTCGTAGCTGGGGGCCACGGCCGGGTCTTGCTCGGCCTCCACCACCAGCCAGCCCTGGTAGCCGGCGGCATGCAGGGTGCTGAGCACCTCGTCGTAGTTCAGGGCGCCGTCACCGGGCACGGTGAAGGTGCCGGCCAGCACGCCCTTCAAGAAACTCCACGCGTCGTTGCGGGCGGTGGCGATGACGGCGGTGCGAACGTCCTTGCAGTGCACATGCACCACCCGCGTCACATGCTTCTTGAGCAGGGCCACCGGGTCGGCGGCGCCACCAAAGTAGGCGTGGCCGGTGTCAAACAGCAGGCCCACATAGGCGGGGTTCGTCAGGGCCATCAGCTTGTCCACGTCCTCGGGCGACTCCACGTAGGCGCCCATGTGGTGGTGGTAGGCCAGTTGGATGCCGTACCGGGCCAGCAGGTGCTCGCCAAAAGCGTTCAGGCGCTGGGCGTAGCCTTGCCAGGCGGCCTCATCGGCAAACTTGGGGCGGCGCGAGACGGGGGTGTCCATCTGGCCCTGCACGGTGCCGGCGCACTCGCCGTACACCACCACCTTCACGCCGTTGTACTGCAGCTTGGCCATGTGGTCGTGGCAGCGCTCGATCTCGTCTTCCAGCGTGCCTTCGGCCAGGAAGCCGGAATACCAGCCTGACACGCAGGCCAGGCCGAATTCGTCGAGCTTGGCTTTCAGGCCCGGGCCGTCCTTGGGGAACTTGTTGCCCAGCTCAAAGCCTTCGTAGCCGATCTCCTTGCCTTCGGCCAGGGCCTTCTCCAGCGGGGTCTCGCCCCCCAGGGAAGGCAGGTCGTCGTTCATCCAGGACAGGGGGTTGATGCCGATGCGGACGTTCCAGGTCATGTTGAGGTCTTTCTAGAAATGGAAGAGGAGGGGTGGGGCCGCCGCGCCTCACAGGCGCTGGCGCCCCTTCTGGTCGAGGTAGTGGGCGTGGGCGGCGCGTACTTCAGGGCGTTGGCTCACTTCGGGGATGGCCACTTCCCACCAGGCGCCACCGTCGCCGGTGGTGCGGTGGTGGGTGGTGTCGATCACCACCACCTGGCTGCGCCGAGCGGCGCGGGCGGCCTGCATGGCGGCCTTGAGCTCGGTCACGTTGGCGGCCTTGACGGCGTCGGCACCCAGGCCACGGGCGTGCAGCACAAAGTCCACGCGCGAGGGTTCGCCGCCCTCGGGAATGCAGTCGGCCAGCATGTTGTTGAAGCTGGCGCCACCGCTCTTGACCTGCAGGCGCTCGATGCAGCCATAGCCCCGGTTGTCCAGCACCACGACGATGATCTTCTTCCCCAGCATCACCGAGGTGGCCAGCTCGGAGTTCATCATCAGGTAGGAGCCGTCGCCCACCATCACGATGACCTCGGCCTCAGGCCGGGCGAACTTGGCGCCCAGCGCGCCGGCGATCTCGTAGCCCATGCACGAGTAGCCGTAGTCCATGTGGTAGTTGCCCGGCTGGCTGCTGCGCCAGAGCTTGTGCAGCTCGGCCGGCAGGGTGCCGGCGGCACAGACCACCACGTCCGAGGCCGGGGAGTCCGGGGCCGAGTCGCGCACCGCGCCAATCACTTCGGCGTCATAGGGCAAGGCGCCGGCCGGGGTGGCGGTGGTGGTCAGCGCGGTCACGCGCTCGCGCCAGGCCTGGGCGTGCTGCCGGGCCTGCTGGGTCCAGGCGGTGTCGGCGGCCCAGTGGGCGGCGCCCGGGCCCAGGCCTTGGCTCAAGCGCTCCAGGCCCAGGCGGGCGTCGGCCACCAGGGCCTGGCCGTGCCATTTGTGGGCGTCAAAGGCCTGCACGTTCAGGCCCAGCAGCCGGGCCTGGCCGTAGAGGGCGTGCGAGGCGGTGTTGAAGTCCTGCAGGCGGGTGCCCACGGCCAGGATCACATCGGCCTCGCGCGCCATGGCGTTGGCGCCGGGTGAGCCGCACACGCCGATGGCGCCCAGGTTGAGGGCGTGGTCCCAGGCCAGCGCGCTCTTGCCACCTTGGGTTTCCACCACCGGGATGCCGTGGGTGCTGGCAAAGGCGGCCAGGGCCTGGGACGCGCCGGCGTACAGCACGCCGCCGCCGGCCACGATCAGCGGTTGGCGGGCGGTCTTCAGCAAGGCCAGGGCGTCGGCCAGCTCGCGCTCGTCCGGTGCCGGGCGGCGGATGCGCAGCACGGCGGGCTGGAAAAATTCTTCGGGGTAGTCAAAGGCCTCGGCCTGCACGTCTTGCGGCAGCGCCAGGCAGGCCGGGCCGCAGGTGGCCGGGTCGGTCATCACCTGGATGGCGCGTGGCAGGGCATACAGCAGCTGCTCGGGGCGGGTGAGGCGGTCAAAGTAGCGCACCACCGGGCGGAAGCAGTCGTTGGCCGAGACGTCGCCGGCCTCAAAACTCTCGATCTGCTGCAGCACCGGGTCCGGGGCGCGGGTGGCGAAGATGTCGCCCGGCAGGATCAGCACCGGCAGGCGGTTCACATGCGCCATGGCGGCGGCCGTGACCACATTGGTGGCGCCGGGGCCGATGCTGGTGGTCACCGCCATGATGCGTTGGCGGAAGTTGGCCTTGGCGTAGGCCACGGCGGCCAGGGCCATGCCCTGCTCGTTGTGGGCGCGGTAGGTCGGCAGCGCCTCGCGCTCGGCCCAGAGGGCTTCGCCCAGGCCGGCCACGTTGCCGTGGCCAAAGATGCTCCACACGCCGGCGCAGTAGGGCACCACGCGGCCGTCGTCGAGTTCGATGCGCAGCGCGGCCAGGTAGCGCACCAGGGCTTGCGCCATCGTCAGGCGGATCGTTGTTGGGCTCATGTCAGAGGGGGTCAGAGGTGTCTGGGGTCAGGAGGTGGGGCCGGGGCTCAGCGGCGGCTGGCACGCCAGGCATCCACCAGGGTGCTGAAGTTGCCGGCCACGGTGGCCACCAGGCCGGCGTCGTCCAGCCGGCCTTGCAGCCAGGCCAGGCTGGGCTCGGCCCAGAGGGTGCGGCCCACCATGAAGCCCTTGACGATGGGGTGCGTGGCTTGCTTGAAGCCTTCGGCCAGCACGGCCATCGGCTGGCTCAGGCCCAGGATGACGGCGCCACGGCACCAGGGGTCACGCTCGGCCACCAGCTCGGCCAGGGCCTGCCAGCCCTCGGCCTGCATGGGCGAGAGCTTCCACCACTCGGGCTTGAGGCCCAGGTTGTAGAGGCGCTTGACGCTGCGCAGCACGGCCTCGTCCTCGGTGCCGGCGGGGGTCACGGCCTTGGGCGGGATCACCTCCAGCAGCAGCTCATGGCCGCTGGTGCGGGTGGCCTCCCACAGCTCCATCAGGCGTTGTTCCTGTTCCAGGCGCAGGTCGGCGCGGTCGTCGGGGTGGTAGTGCACCAGGCACTTGACCACCTGCTCGCGCGGCCAGCTCAGCAGCGCGCTGCCCACGGACTGGGTCTGGTCAAAGCGCAGCGGGCGCGAGCTGGGCAGCTCGATGGGGCGGCCCACCCACCAGCCGCGGCCGGTGGCGTCGCACAGGGCGTCGTGGCCGTAGCCGCCGCCGTCAATCAGCACGCCGGTGCGGCCTTGCAGGTCGCGCGCGGCCTCCACCTGCTCGGCGGCACGCACCAGCAGCTTTTTCAGGGCGGGGATGCGGGTCTCCGGCGCGCCGGCCTGGCGGCACAGGTCGTAGAACTGGGCGCGGTGGTCAAAGGCGATGACGTTCAGCTCCGGCCACTGCACACGCGCTGCACTGGCGCGGTGCAGGTGGTTGAGCGTGGGGTCGGCATCGGGTTTGGGGTGGCGGTGGCCGCTGAACCAGTGGGCCAGCTCAGCCGGCGTGGGCATGGCCGGCGCGCAGGCGTGGCGCGACACCACGATGGCCCCGCAGGCGTTGGCAATGGCCGCTGCGCCGTGGAAGTCCTTGCCGGTGAGAAAGCCGGTGAGCAGGCCCGAGGCGAAGGCGTCACCCGCGCCCAGCACGTTGAGCACCTCCACCCGCTCGCCCTGCGCGGTGGGCGCCTGGCTCAGATCGGCCGGGATGGGCTGGCCGGCGGCAATGAAGCAGCAGCCCTTGGCGCCCAGCTTGACCACCAGCGCCGCCGGGGTGACGGCGCGCACCGCACGCAGTGAGCCCGGCAGGTCATGCGCCACGCCGCCGGCGATGAGGAACTCCTCCTCGGTGCCGATCAGCAGGTCAAACTGCGGCAGCACGGCCTGCAGGCGCTGGCTGACGGCGGCGTCGGGCACGTAGCGGTTGGCGCCTTCGCCGCGGGCGGTCAGGCCCCACAGCACGGGGCGGTAGTCGATGTCCAGCACGCGCAGGGTGCCGGCCTCACCGGCGGCCTTCAAGGCGGCCAGCGAGGCGGCCCGGGTGCCGTCGGTGGAGAGGTGGGTGCCGGTGATGAGCAGGGCGCGGCAGTCGGCAATGAAGGCCGGGTCGATGCCGGCGGCGTCCAGCGCCATGTCGGCGCAGTTCTCGCGGTAGAACAGCAGCGGGAAGGTGTCGCGGTCCTTCAGGCCCAGCAATACCAGGCCGGTCAGGCGCTGCGGATCGGTCTGCACCTGGGTGGTGTCGCAGCCTTCGCGCTGCAGCGTCTCCACCAGGAAGCGGCCCATCTGCTCATCGCCCACACGGGAGATCATGGCGGCGCGCAGGCCCAGGCGGGCCGCGCCAAAGGCGATGTTGGCCGAGCTGCCGCCCAGGTACTTGGCAAAGCTGGCCACGTCTTCCAGGCGCGAGCCCACCTGCTGGGCGTAGAGGTCCACCGCCAGGCGGCCCAGGCAGGCCAGGTCGAAGCGGCGGCCGGTGGGAATCGAGAGTGTGGTCATCCGGTGTCAGGGGCGTCAGACGCCCCCGTTCAGGTTTCTGTGTGGGGGGGAGCCGGGCCAGCGTGGGGGGGCGTCGCTCCCCATCGGCCGCGGTTGTCGGCATGGCGTGCAGTCTAGGAATTTGGAAACTGACTTTCTCTAGGTGCATTTACCTAGAAAGTTTTTTCCAAAAATTCGGGCCCGCTGGCTACAGTGGCGCCGTGCCGCAGAGAACGTCCCGCCTTCAGCAGGGGCCGCGGCGCGAGTGATTCCACCGGACATCCACCACAGACCACGTAGGAGACAAGGACCATGATGAAGAAGCTGCTGTTGGCCGCCGCTGCCGCCGCCACCCTGGGCGCCATGCCCGCCCATGCGCAGAAGATCGGCGTGTCCATGGCGCTGTTCGACGACACCTTCCTGACCATCCTGCGCAATGGCATCACCGAGGCCGGCAAGAAGGCCGGCGCCACCGTGCAGATCGAGGATGGCCGCAACGACGTGGGCACCCAGCTCAGCCAGGTCCAGAACATGATCGCCCAGAAGGTGGACGCGATCATCGTCAACCCGGTGGATACCGACGTGACCCCCAAGATCACCAAGATGGTGGCCGCCGCGGGCATCCCGCTGGTCTATGTGAACCGCAAGCCCACGGACTTTGCCCAGCTGCCGGCGGGTGTGGCCTTCGTGGCCTCTGACGAGAAGGTCTCGGGCACCCTGCAGACCCAGCACATCTGCAAGCTGCTCAAGGGCAAGGGCAACATCCTGGTGCTGATGGGCGAGCTCTCCAACGAGGCCGCGCGCACCCGCACCAAGGACATCGAGGACGTGGTGGCCACCAAGGAATGCTCGGGCATGAAGATCGTCGACAAGCGCGAGGGCAAGTGGAGCCGCACCAACGCACAGGACATCACCACCAACTGGCTGACCTCGGGTGTGAAGTTCGACGCCATCATCGCCAACAACGACGAGATGGCCCTGGGCGCCATCAATGCCCTGAAGGCCGCCAAGAAGTGGACCCCGGCCTCCATCGTCGGCGGCATCGACGCCACCCCCGACGCCCTGGCCTCCATGAAGGCCGGTGACCTGAAGGTCACGGTGTTCCAGAACGCCGCCGGCCAGGGCGCGGGCTCGGTGGAGGCGGCCATCAAGCTGATCAAGAAGCAGCCGGTGGACCGTTTCGTCAACGTGCCCTTCGAGCTGGTCACCCCGGAGAACCTGAGCAAGTACGCCGGCAAGAACTGATTCCCGGCTTCTCTGAGCGGGGGCGTGCCTGGCATGCCCCCGGCCTTCGGGCCGCCTTGGGTGGCGACCCGACGCATTCCTTCCGCGAGCGATCCATGTCCGACACCCTCACCGCCGAGCGCGGCCCTCTGGCCAGCGCCACCGCCCCCGCGCCCTTGCTGGAGATCGAAGGCATCCGCAAGGCCTTTCCCGGCGTGGTGGCCCTGGACAACGTGCGCTTTGCGCTGCGTGCGGGCACGGTGCACGCCCTGATGGGCGAGAACGGCGCCGGCAAGTCCACGCTGATGAAGATCATCGCCGGCGTCTACACCCCCGATGCCGGGGAGATCCGCCTCAAGGGCGAGCCCGTCACCCTCCACGGCCCGCTCGACGCCCTCAACCACGGCATTGCCATGATCCATCAGGAGCTCAACCTGATGCCTTTCATGACCGTGGCCGAGAACATCTGGATCCGCCGCGAGCCCAAGAACCGCTTCGGCTTGGTGGACCACGCCGAGCTGCGCCTGCGCACCCAGCGCCTGTTCAACCGCCTGTCCATCGACATCGACCCCGAGACCGAGGTGCGCTACCTGTCGGTGGCCAACCGTCAGATGGTGGAGATCGCCAAGGCCGTCTCCTTCGACTCGGACGTGCTCATCATGGACGAGCCCACCTCGGCGCTGACCGAGCGCGAGGTGGCCCACCTGTTCCGCATCATCCGGCAGCTGCGCGAGCAGGGCAAAGGCATCGTCTACATCACCCACAAGATGAACGAGCTGTTCGAGATCGCCGACGAGTTCTCGGTGTTCCGCGACGGCAAGTACATCGGCACCCACGCCTCTCAAGACGTGACCCGCGACGACATCATCCGCATGATGGTGGGCCGCGAAATCACCCAGATGTTCCCCAAGGAGACCGTGCCCATCGGCGACGTGGTGCTCTCGGTCCAGGACCTGGGCGTGGAGGGCGTGTTCAGCGGCGTGAGCTTTGAGCTGCGCGCCGGCGAGATCCTGGGCCTGGCCGGCCTGGTGGGCTCTGGCCGCTCCAACGTGGCCGAGGCACTGTTTGGCGTGGTGCCCGCCACCCAGGGCGAGATCCGCCTGAACGGCGAGGTGGTGCACATCCGCCAGCCGGCCGACGCCCTGCGCCACGGCATGGCCTTCCTCACCGAAGACCGCAAGGACACCGGCTGTTTCCTCATCCTGGACATCCTCTCCAACATGGAGACCGCCGTGCTGCACGACCGCTACGTGCGCTGGGGCTTTGTCCAGCAGAAGCAGCTGCAGGCTGACTGCGAGGCCATGTCGCGCACCCTGCGCGTCAAGACCCCGGGCCTGGACGAGGTGATCCAGAACCTCTCCGGCGGCAACCAGCAGAAGGTGCTGATCGGCCGCTGGCTGCTCACCAAACCCCGCATCCTCATCCTGGACGAGCCCACCCGCGGCATTGACGTGGGCGCCAAGGCCGAGATCCACCGCCTGGTCAGCCGCCTGGCCGGCGAGGGCGTGGCCGTGCTGATGATCAGCTCGGAAATGCCCGAGGTGCTGGGCATGAGCGACCGCGTGATGGTGATGCACGAGGGCCACATGACCGGCATCCTCGACCGCAGCGAGGCCGACCAGGTCCGCGTGATGGAGCTGGCCTCACGCTGAGGCCCGCCCACCCGACACAGACAGACAACCCCGAACAAGACGACACGGAGACCGCAGCGATGTCCCTCTTCAACCAGACCCTGGGCGCCGAGTCCATGACCTTCAAGCCCCCGCGGCGCAAGCTCCCGCCCGAGGCCAGCATCTTTGCCGTGCTGGTGGGCATCAGCCTGCTGTTCGAGGCCCTGGGCTGGTGGGTCAACGGCCAGAGCTTCCTCTTCAACGTCGACCGCCTGCAGATCATCATCCTGCAGATGGCCGTCATCGGCATCATCGCCGTGGGCGTCAACCTGGTGATCATCACCAGTGGCATCGACCTGTCCTCGGGCTCGGTGGTGGCGGCGGCGGCGGTGGTCTCGGCCAGCCTGGCGCAGGTCTCGGACTTCCCCCGCGCCGTCTTTCCGCAACTGACCGACCTGCCCATCATCTGGCCGGTGCTGGCCGGGGCGGTGGTGGGCTTGCTGGTGGGCCTGGTCAATGGCTCACTCATCGCCTTCACCGCCATCCCGCCCTTCATCGCCACGCTGGGCACCATGGTGGCCGCCCGCGGCTTTGCCAAGTGGTTCACCAACGGCATGCCGGTGTCCATGCTCACCGATGACTTCGCCTGGATCGGCTCCGGGGCCAACCCGGTCATCATCTTCCTGGTGATCGCCGCCATCTTCCATGTGGTGCTGCGCTACACCCGCTTTGGCAAGTTCACCTACGCCATCGGCGCCAACCGCCAGGCGGCCATCGTCTCGGGCATCAACGTCAACCGCCACCTGATCTGGGTCTACACCATCGCCGGCCTGCTGGCGGGCATCGCCGGCACCGTCACCGCCTCGCGTGCCATCTCCGGCCAGAGCGGCATGGGCGTGATGTACGAGTTGGACGCCATTGCCGCGGTGGTCATCGGTGGCACCTCGCTCAACGGGGGCCTGGGCCGCGTCACCGGCACCGTCATCGGCGTGCTCATCCTGGGTGTCATGACCTCGGGCTTCACCTTCATCCGCATCGACGCGTACTACCAGGAGATGGTCAAGGGCGCCATCATCGTGGCCGCCGTGGTGGCCGACCAGTACCGCCAGCGCAACAAGGGCCGTTGAGCCGCAATGCCCCCGGGCACTGCCGCCGACCCTGCCACCGCCACCACGAGGAGTCCGCCATGCGCCGCGCTCATCGCCCTGCCACCGGCCTGATGGGGTGGCCGCAGGCCGCCCGTCGGGTCATCTGCCTGATCGGTGCGGCCGTTGCGGCCGCCGTCCTGGCCTGGAGCCCGGGCCCCGCGCAGGCCGCCGCCACCCCGGGGCAGCCCACCGCCGCCGCGGCCGGTGCCCGCCCGCTGCGCATCGCCTTCGTCAGCCATGCCCCCAACAGCGACACCTGGTGGAACGTCATCCGCAACGCCCTGAAGGACGGCGCGGCCGACTTCAACGCCCAGGTGGACTACCTCAACCCGGCCGACGGCAGCATCGACGCCATGGCCGAGATCATCAGCAAGCTCGGCCCCGACCGCTACGACGCCGTGGCCGCCACCGTGGCCGACCTGGGCAAGCTCAAGGGCCCGCTCTCGGCGCTGGCCGCCCGCGGCCTGCCGCTGGTCACCGTCAACTCCGGCACCACCGACGACAGCGTGGCCGTCAAGGCCCTGCTGCACATCGGTCAGCCCGAATACCTGGCCGGCCTGCAGGCCGGCCAGCGCGCCGCCAAGGCCGGGCACAAGAAGTTCGTCTGCCTGAACCACTTCTCCAGCGTGCAGGCCTCGCATGAGCGCTGCGCCGGCTTCCACAAGGGCCTGACCGGGCAGGACAGTGGCGTGCAGGAGCTGGTCCTGGACGGCTCGCCGGAGGCCATGCGCAGCACCATCGACGCCCTGCTGCAGGGCAGCAACGTGCCCACCGCCTTGCTGGCGCTGGGCACCACCTCCGCCCTGCCGGCCATGGCCGCACTGCGCGCCCTGCCAGCCGGGCAGGCCGTGCCCATGCTCTACACCTTCGACCTCTCCGCCGAGATCACCGAGGGCATCCGCAAAGGCTTGGTGGGCTTTGCCATCGACCAGCAGCCCTACGCCCAGGGCTACCTCTCGGTGGCCTACCTGGCCGAGTACCTGCGCATGGGCCGCCCGGCCAACATCAACACGCCCAAGTACCAGCTCTACACCCTGTACCCGCTGCACCAGCGCATGGGCCGCTACGGCATCGAGCTCAAGCCCTCCAACGGCCGCGACATCCAGTCCGGCCCCGGCTTTGTCACTCGTCTCAACCTGGATAAGGTGGAGCGCTACAGCGGCAGCTACCGCTGATCGGCGCTGCCGCTCTGGCCCGCTCTGGCGGGTGACGGCCAGTCTGCTATGTTGGCGCCTATGCCCGCCGCCAGGCTGCGTCCAATGCCCAAGCTGCCCGTTCACCCGCGCCACACACCTCGCTACCCTTCGCACGACCCAGCACGTCGGTGCCTTGCCGGGCTGGCGCTGGCTGCCGCCTGCGGCCTGAGCGGCTGTGGTGTGATCGACAGCGCGCGCATCTGGTTCCCGCAGGCTTCGGGCCTGGAGGCCGTCAACCCCCGGCTTTACGTGGAGCCGGCCATGACGGCCGAGCAGCGGCAGGAACTTCAGCGGCAGATCGAGCAGGGCCGCGCCGTCGTGGCTGCCTTCTACGGTGAACTCACGTCACAGCCCTACGTCGTGGCCTGCCTCACCAGCGCCTGCGACCACCGCTTCGGCTCCTATGGCCAGCCAGCGGCGGCCTATGGCGACATGGCGATCCGGCTCTCCTACAGGGGCCGGGTCGCGCCGCTGATCGCCCACGAGTGGTCGCATGCCGAGCTGTATCGCCGAGCTGGCGGCTGGTGGCACGCCCGCCAGATTCCGCGGTGGTTCGATGAAGGGGTGGCGGTGGTGGTGGCCGACGAGCCCCGTCATTCGGAAGACAACTGGCGCGCGATCCAGGGCCGCGGCCTGCCCACCCCGACGCTGGACGAACTGCGATCCTTCAGTGACTGGGGCACCGCCTTGCGCCGGTATGGCGAGACGTCAGGCGACGTCCCCGACAACCTGCGGCGGGTCTACACCACCGCCGGCCACGAGGTGCGCGGCTTCCTGCGCTGCACAGGGCCAGAGGGTGTACAGGCCGTGCTTGACGCGGTGCGCGCTGGCGCCACCTTTGACCAGGCCTACTCGGGTGCGCGGGCCGCTTGCGTCGATTGAGCGGCGGTCGAAACTCCGCCCGCCCACCCATGCCCACGGGGGCATGGCATCATCGGCCGGCTTGGAAATTCATTTCCAAGCCGTTCTATTCGGGAAATCCTTAGGCGAGAGTGCCCCCGCTTGCGGCCACCATGCCAGAGTCCCCCCGCCGTCGCTCCGCCATGAATGCCGCTCCCCAGCCGCCCGCCACCGTTGACGCTTTTCTGCAGGCCATCTCCCAGCAGTACGAAGACCTGAGCAAGCAGCTCAAGGTCATCGCCCGGCATGTGGAGGCGCACCGCGACCACCTGGGCCTGGACGGCATCCAGACCGTGGCCGAGCAGTGCGGCGTGCAGCCCTCGGCCGTGGTGCGCTTTGCCAAGCACTTCGGGTTCTCCGGCTTCTCGGAGATGCAGAAGGTGTTCCGCGCCGGCCTGTCGCAGCAGATCGCCCCCGGCCGTTCCTACCACCTGCGGGTGCGAGAGGTGATCGAGTCGGGCAGCAGCGCTTTGCAGCCCACGCAGATCGCTGACGAGTTCCTGGGGGGCAGCATCGCCGGCATGCAGGAGCTGCGCCACGGCCTGGACCAGGCCGCCTTCACCCGCGCCGTGGACCTGCTGGCCGACACCACCGCCATCTGGATCGCCGGCTCGCGCCGCTCCTTCCCCGTGGCCGCGTACCTGGACTACGCGCTGCAGCACACCGACAAGCGCATCGGCCTGTTCAGCGGCCTGGGCAGCATGCAGACCGGCCAGACCCGCTCCATCCGCCCGGGTGACGTGCTCATCAGCATCTCTTTTGCGCCCTATGCCGAGGAGACGGTGGAGGTGAGCCAGCGTGCCGTGCAGCAGGGCGCGCGCGTCATCGCCATCACCGACAGCCGCATGAGCCCCTTGGCCCGCGATGCCGAGGCTGCCCTCATCGTGCAGGACAGCGCCACCCTGGGCTTTCGCGCCCTCACCGCCAGCATGGGCCTGGCCCAAGCGCTGTTTGTGGCCCTGGCCTACCGGCTGGAGCTGGAGTATGTGCCCTCTGCGGCGCGGGCACCGGTGTTGACCTGAGGGGGCTCGGGGGGCGCTCCGCTCATTCCACCGCCTTTGACGCGTCTTCTCCAAACAGCTCGAACACGATCCCCCGCAGCCATTGGTGTACCGGTGAGCGATGCACCTTGCCATGCCAAAACACATTGATCGCCACCTCGGGCAAATCGACCGGATGGGCACGGAAACTCAGGTCAAAGGGCTGGGCCAGGCTCTGGGCCAGCCGTTCGGTGACCGTGGCCACCATGTCTGAGCGCTGCAGGATGTGGCCCACGCTGACAAAGTGCGGCACGGTCAGGCGCGTGCTGCGCTCAATGCCGGCACGCTGGATCAGCTCGTCCACCCGGCCATGGCCGGTGCCGGCCGACACGATCACCAGGTGTTCGGCAGCTTTGAAGTCGGCCAGTGACAGGCTCGCGCGGTCCAGCGCATGGCCTTTGCGGAACAGGCACACATAGCGCTGGCGGAACAGGCGCCGCTGGAAGAAGCCAGCCTTCAACTGCGGCAGCGGGCCGATGGCCAGATCGACCTTGCCGGCCTCCATGTCGTCGCGCAGTGTGGTCGCTGTGGTGCGCACCGTGGCCAGGGTGATGCCCGGTGCCTCTTGGCGCAGGCGTTCGACCAAGGCGGGCAGGAAGACGATCTCGCCGATGTCGGTCATGCCCACGGTGAGCGTGCGCTTCACGCTGGCGGGCTCAAAGCGGCTGTGCTGGTTCAACCCGCTGTGGATCATGCCCAGGGCATAGCCGATCGGTTCGGCCAGCTGTTCGGCAAAGGGGGTGGGCACCATGCCCGCAGCGGTGCGCACAAACAGGTCGTCGCCGAACTGGCGTCGCAGCTTGGCCAGCGTGTTGCTGACCGCCGGTTGGGTCAGGCCCAGGTTCTCGGCCACTTTTGAGACGCGCCGCTCCACCATCAGCTGCTGAAAAAGCACCAACTGGTTCAGGTCAATGTCGGTCAGTTCCATGGCACCTCTATCACGCACAGTGATAAATCACATTCACGTGATTCTATTTGCCGAATGAACGGGCCGAGGAATGATGCCGGCAGCCACCAAGCCCCGACATGGACATCCTCGTACAACCGCTCAACCGCATCCTCCAGGCCGAGCCTGGCGCCAACCTGCTCGAGGTCCTTTTGCGGGCCCAGGTGCCAATGTCCTACTCCTGCATGTCGGGCCGGTGCGGCACCTGCCGCTGCCGGGTGGTCGAGGGCGACGTGCTGGCCAGTGGTGGCCTGGAGCAGCGCCCGCTGGACGCGCAGGACACCGAGGTGCTGGCCTGCCAGACCTATGTCACCGAGCCGTGCACCATCCGGATTCCGGAGCCGGACGAGGTGGTGGTGCACCCCGCCAAGATCGTCAAGGCCAGCGTCGTGGCCATCGAGGACCTGACGCACGACATCAAGCGACTCCTGCTCAAGCCGGCCAAGCCGATCGAGTTCTCGCCGGGTCAGTATGTGCAGCTTCAGTTCGGGCCGGAGCTGAGTCGCCCCTACTCCATGGCCGGCCTGGCCAGTGACGCGCTCTTCGAGTTCCATGTCCGCCTGGTGCCCGGTGGCCGTGTGACGGGCTACATCGCCGAGCAATTGAAGGTGGGGGACGCCGTCAAGGTCAGCGGTCCGCTCGGGTCGGCCTACCTGCGCCGCAAGCATGAAGGGCCCCTGTTGTGTGTGGCCGGCGGCACCGGACTGGCGCCGATCCTGTCCATCCTTCGGGGCATCGCTGCGGAGAATCTGCAGAGCGACATCCATTGCTACTTGGGCGTCCGCTCGCCGCGCGACCTCTACGGCCTGACGTGGCTCCAAGCGCTGCAGGCCCAGAACCCGAGGCTTCGCGTGCACGTCGTGGTCAGCTCCGGCGGTGACCCCAAGCTGCACCGCTGCGGCCTGGTCACCCAGGCCATCGAAGCAGACCACCCGGACCTGACGGGGTGGCGCGCCTACTTGTGCGGCTCCCCGCCAATGGTCGAGGCCGCCACGCAGCTGGCCCGCCAGCGCGGTATGGCCCCCGACCATGTCTACGCCGACGCCTTCTACAGCCAAGGCACCTGACCAAGAACAGTTCCATCCAGGAGACTTCCATGAGCGAGACATTGACCGTCTTCCCCGAAAAGCCCCAGTGGGAAACTGACGGCACCCACCGCATTCCCTTTGCCGCCTACACCGATGAGCAGGTGTACCAGCGCGAACTGGAGCGCTTCTTCTACAAGGGCCACTGGTGCTACGTGGGCCTGGAGGCCGAGGTGCCTAACCCGGGCGATTTCAAGCGCACCGTGGTGGGCGAGCGTTCGGTCGTGATGGTGCGGGATGCCGATGGTCAGATCAACGTGGTCGAGAACGTCTGTGCCCACCGCGGCATGCGCTTCTGCCGCGAACGCCACGGCAACCGCAAGGACCTGGTCTGCCCCTACCACCAGTGGAGCTACACCCTCAAGGGCGACCTCCAAGGCGTGCCGTTTCGTCGCGGCGTCAAGCAGGACGGCCAGGTACATGGCGGCATGCCCGGCGACTTCCGCACCGAGGACCACGGCTTGACCAAGCTGAAGGTGGCCGCTCGCGGTGGGGTGGTTTTTGCCTCCTTCGACCATGAGGTGGAGTCGTTCGAGGACTATCTCGGCCCGACGATCCTGGGCTACTTCGATCGCCTGTTCAACGGTCGCAAGCTCAAGGTGCTGGGCTACAACCGCCAGCGCATCCCCGGCAACTGGAAGCTGATGCAGGAGAACATCAAGGACCCGTACCACCCGGGCCTGCTGCACACCTGGTTCGTCACCTTTGGTCTCTGGCGTGCGGACAACAAGTCGCAGCTGCGCATGGACGACAAGCACCGCCACGCCGCGATGATCAGCACGCGCGGCCAGGGCGGCAAGTCCGACCAGGTCACCAGCGTGTCCTCCTTCAAGGAGAGCATGAAGCTCAACGACCCGAGCTTCCTGGACATCGTGCCCGAGGCGTGGTGGCAAGGGCCCACGGCGGTGATGACCACCATCTTCCCGTCGGTGATCCTGCAGCAGCAGGTCAACAGCGTGTCCACCCGCCACATCCAGCCCAATGGCAACGGCAGCTTCGACTTCGTCTGGACGCACTTCGGCTTTGAGGACGACAGCGAAGAGATGACCCAGCGCCGGCTGCGCCAGGCCAACCTGTTCGGCCCGGCCGGCTTTGTGTCGGCGGACGACGGGGAGGTGATCGAGTTTTCTCAGGAAGGTTTCGAGAGCAAGCCCTTCCACCGCGCCGTGGCCGAACTGGGCGGCAAGGGGGTGGAGGACACCGAGCACATGGTCACCGAGACGCTGATTCGCGGCATGTACCGCTACTGGCGCGACGTGATGGAAGCCTGAGGCACAAGGATCAAGCCATGCATACCCCACTGAGCTTTCAAGACTGGCTGGAACTGAACCAGCTCTATGCCGACTACGCCGCCGCCGTCGATTCGGGCGACTGGGCCCTGTGGCCGGAGTTCTTCACCGAAGACTGCGTCTACCGTCTTCAGCCGCGCGAGAACTTCGATCGAGGCTTCCCGCTGGCCACGCTGGCCTTCACCAGCAAAGGCATGCTGAAGGACCGCGTCTACGGCATCACCGAGACCATCTTCCACGACCCGTACTACCAGCGCCATGTCGTGGGCGCACCGCGGGTGCGTGCAGTGGTCGATGGGCGCATCGAGAGTGAGGCCAACTATGCGGTGTTCCGCACCAAGCTGTCGCAGGAGTCCACCGTCTTCAACGTCGGGCGCTACATCGACACGGTGGTCCGCACGCCCGACGGTCTGAAGTTCGCCTCGCGCCAGTGCATTTACGACAGCGAGATGATCCCCAACTCCATCATTTACCCGATCTGAGGTGAGCATGAGTCAAGCCGAATGGACCGATGTGCTCGCCGCCAGCGAGTTGCCCGCCGATGACGTGATCGGCGTCGAGGTGGCAGGACGCGACATTGCCCTGTACACCGTGGGCGAGGCCGTCTACGCCACCGACAACCTGTGCTCGCACGGCAACGCCCGCCTGTGTGATGGGTTCCTCGATGGCCACGAGATCGAGTGCCCGCTTCACCAGGGCAAGTTCGATGTGCGAACCGGTGCGCCCACCTGTGCCCCGGTGACCGAGCCGGTCGTCAGCTACCCCGTGCGCATCGAGAACGGACGGGTCTGGCTCGCCCTGGGCTGAGTCACCCGGGGCCCTTGCGGCTCTGCGTTGGCACAGCAGCCCCCAGACCAGCCCAGTCTAGGCACAGCTTCCATGCGGGGGGTGAGGAAACAGGGGGCGGCCCAGCGCTTCCTCATGATGCCCCTGCTCAGCCCCTCAGCAGGTGCACCACCAGGCCCAGCACGGCGCTGGCGGCGATTACCTCGATCACGCCGCGCTTGAAGCGCAGCAGGGCCAGGGCGGCGGCCACGGCGATGAGCGCTGAGGGCCATTCCAGCGTGCCGGCAAAGCCTTGGGGCCACAGTACGTGGTAGCCGAAGAACAGCGCCAGGTTGAGCACCACGCCCACCACGGCGGCGGTGATGGCGGTGAGTGGGGCGGTGAACTTCAGGTCGTTGTGGGTGGACTCCACCAGCGGGCCGCCGGCCAGGATGAAGACGAAAGACGGCAGGAAGGTGAACCAGGTCACCAGGCAGGCGGCCACGGCGCCGGCCAGGAACAGCGACTCGGGCCCGAACAGCGCCTTGACGTAGCCGCCCACAAAGCCCACAAAGGCCACCACCATGATGAGCGGGCCGGGTGTGGTCTCGCCCAGGGCCAGGCCGTCGATCATCTGCGTGGGGGTGAGCCAGCCGTAGTGGCCCACGGCGCCCTGGTAAACATAGGGCAGCACCGCGTAGGCACCGCCAAAGGTCAGCAGCGCGGCCTTGGTGAAGAACCAGCCCATCTGGGTGAGGGTGTGGTTCCAGCCCAGGCTGGCGGTGAGCAGGCCCATGGGCAGCACCCACAGCACGGCCCCGGCGGCCAGCACGGCGGCCAGCCGGCCCCAGGCAAAGCGGGCATGGGCCGGGGTGGGCGTGGCATCGTCAATCAGCGCCGGGCCAAACGAGGCCTTGGCCTTGCCGTGGCCGCCACCGGCCTGGAACTGGGCCGGCGCGACGCGCCCGCCCACATAGCCGATCAGGGCCGCCGCCAGCACGATGGCCGGGAAGGGCACGCCCAGCGCAAAGATGGCCACAAACGCCGCTGCGGCAATGCCCCAGAGCGTGTTGTTCTTGAGGGCCCGCGAGCCAATGCGGTGGGCCGCCTGCACCACGATGGCCGTCACCGCCGGCTTGATGCCGTAGAACAGGCCGGCCACCAGCGGCTGCTCGCCCCAGGCGATGTAGACCCAGGACAGGCCGATGAGGATGGCCAGCGAGGGCAGCACAAACAGCGCCCCGGCCACGATGCCGCCGGCGGTGCGGTGCATCAGCCAGCCGATGTAGGTGGCCAGCTGCTGCGCCTCGGGCCCGGGCAGCACCATGCAGTAGTTCAGCGCATGCAGAAAGCGCTTCTCTGAAATCCAGCGCCGGCGCTCCACCAGCTCGGTGTGCATGATGGCGATCTGCCCGGCCGGGCCGCCAAAGCTGATGAAACCCAGCTTGAGCCAGAAGGCGAAGGCCTGCCAGAAGCTGACGGGCGGCGGCGCGGCGGTGGCGTCGTCGGGTGCTGTGGATGGGGCCGGTGGGGTCATGGTGGGGCGTGTGGGGTCAGGAAATGCGGGGCAGGGGCCGCGGCCCCCGGGGCGGATTCAGGCGGCGTCTTCTGCCGCCTCGGCACCGGCCTGCAGCAGGCCGTCAAACACCGGGCTGGCGGCGGCCAGCAGGGCGTTGTCATCGCTCAGGGCGGTGCGCAGGCCGGCCAGCACCCGTTCCACGCCGGTGGCTTCGGGCGGACGCGGGCCGCCCACGTCCAGCGCATGCACCAGGCGGCACAGGGCGGGCAGGCCGGGGTGGTCCAGGCCAAAGCTGGCCACCAGCACCTCAAAGGTGACGCGCTGGGCGGTGTGGCTGAAGCGGGCGCCGTCAAAGTCATAGCCCAGCGCGCCGGCGGGCAGGTCTTGCGGCGCGGCCAACCACAACAAGGTGGGCTGCGCGTCAATGAAGCGGCCAATCAGCCAGGCACTGGCCAGCCGGTCCACCCAGGGGCGGCGGCGCGTGGCCCAGGTGCGGCCCTGAAAGTCGGCCCGGTCCAGGGCCTGCAGGGCGGTGTCGGCGGGCGCGGGCTCGCCGGGGTGCAGTGCGCGGGCGCAGGCCTGCTCCAGCGCGTGCCAATGCTGCAGCGCCTGGGCCTGGGCCGGGCCGGGAAAGAAGTCCACCGCCTGCAGCGCCTGCAGCCGGCGGCGCAGCTTGCGCAGCTGGCGCTGCAGCGCCGCCGCACCCGGTGCCGTGGCGGCGGCGGCCGCGTCCACCGTGCCCAGTTCGGCCTGCCACTCGGCCTGCAGGGTGGCCCAGTCGGGGGTGCGGTCAAACAGGGGGGTGAAGTCCGCGCCTTCAGGCGTGGGCGCCTCCAGCAGCCAGGCGCTGCCGCCATGGGCGGACACGTCGGCCGCCACCGGGGCCAGGGCCTCGCGGCAAGCGGCCTGGGCCGGCAGCAGGTAGACCCCGTCGCGCAACACGGCCGCGCCGCAGGCCTTGAGCGCCCGCCAGGCCCGCATGCGGGCGGTGGCGTTCTCCGTGGGCAGGCTGGTGACCAGGACGAGCCAGGTTTGCATAGTGATCTCTACAAAGTTGTAGAGATCATTGCATAAATTTGCTGCCGGGCGGCGGGTCAGCCCTTGGCGGTGTGGCGCTTACCGGTGCAGCGCTTTCCGGTCTAGCCCGTGTGGGCGTTGGCGCGGGGGCTGAGCCCAGGGCCCTTCAAATGCCCTTGGCCGCCGGGTTGGCCAATGCCGCCTTGAGGGCAGCCGGCATGGGGTAAGCCAGGTTCACGCCACTGGGCGGCACCGGGCGGGTGAACCACTTGGCGTACAGCTCGGCGGCCTCGCCGTTTTTGAAGACGCGGGTCAGGGTCTCGTCCACCAGGGCCTTGAAGGCGGTGTCGCCCTTGCGCAGCATGAAGGCGTAGGGCTCGTCGCGCAGGCGCTCTTCCAAGATCAGGAAGTCGGTGGGTGCGGCAGAGCGCGCGATGAGCCCGGCCAGCTGCACGTCTTCCAAGATCATGGCCTGAGCGCGGCCCGTGCTCAGCAGCAAAAAGGTCTCGGCGGTGTCTTTGCCGGAGACCTCGCCAAATTGCACCTGCTCGTTACGCCGCCAGGCGCGCAGCAGCTGGATGGAGGTGCTGCCGGTCACGGTGGCCACGGTCTTGCCGTCCAGGTGGGCCATCTGCAGTACACCGGTGTTGCGCCGCGTGGCCGCCGCAATGCTGGCCACAAAGTGCGTGGGCGCAAAGTCCACCTGCTGGGCGCGGGCCAGGGTGTGGGTGGTGGTGCTGCACTCCAGGTCGATGGTGCCGTTCTGCAGCAAAGCGATGCGGTTGGCTGGGGTGACGATGGTGTACTCCACCTTCAGCTGCGGCAGGTTCAGCTTGGTTTTGACGGCGTCCACCACCTTTTGGCACAGGTCGGCCGAGTAGCCGATGGGCGCGCCTTCGGCGCCCACCTTGTACGAGAACGGAAAGCTCGCGTCGCGCCCACCCAGGGCGATCACGCCGGTCTCGCGGATCTTCTGCAGCGTGTCGCGGGTCTGGCTCCAGGCCGTGGCGGGCTGGCCCAGGGCCAGCAGCGCGGCGGTGGCCAGCGCAGAGGCCAAGGTGCGGCGAAGGTGGGACGAGGAAGTCATGCACAGGCTCCTGCAGGGGAAGGGAGTAGAAAGTCGGGGCCGCACCGCCGGCGGCCCCGCCGCCTGTGCCGCCGGGAAGGGTTTCAGCGCAGCACGAAGGGGTTGCCCGCCACCGCGCCGGTGTTGAGCCACACGGTCTTGGTCTGCAGGTACTCACGCACCGCGTCTTGGCCGTTCTCGCGGCCCAGGCCCGAGTCCTTCACGCCGCCAAAGGGCGCCATGAAGCTGACGGCGCGGTAGGTGTTGACCCACACCGTGCCGGCCTGCAGCCGCTCGCTCATGCGGATGGCGCGGCCGATGTCGCGTGTCCATACCGCCGCCGCCAGGCCAAAGCGCACGCCGTTGGCGATGCGCAGCGCGTCGGCCTCGTCCTTGAAGCGGATCACCGAGAGCACCGGGCCGAACACCTCCTCCTGCGCGATGCGCATCTCGGGCTGCACGCCGGTGAACACCGTGGGCTGCACAAACCAGCCCTGGCCGGCCGGGCCGCCGCCGCAGCCCGGCGCGTGGCCGGCCTCGCCGCCCAGCACGGCGGTGGCGCCTTCGGCGCGTCCGATGTCCAGGTACTCCAGCACCTTGCGGTACTGCGGCGGCGTGGTCACCGGGCCCACCTGGGTGCCCGGGTCCATCGGGTCGCCCAGGCGGGCGGTGCGGGCCACCGCCAGCAGGCGCTCCACAAAGGCGTCGTGGATCGAGTCCTGCACCAGCAGGCGCGAGCCGGCAATGCAGGTCTGCCCCGTGGCGGCAAAGATGCCGGAGATGGCGCCAAACACCGCCTGCTCCAGGTCGGCGTCGTCGAACACGATGTTGGGCGACTTGCCGCCCAGCTCCATGGCGGTGTGCTTGAGCAGGCGGGCGGCCTGGGCGTTGATGTGGCGCCCGGTGGCGTCCGAGCCGGTGAAGCTCACCTTGGCCACCAGCGGGTGCTCCACCAGGGGCGAGCCCACCTCGGGCCCAAAGCCGGTGACCACGTTCACCACCCCCGGCGGAAAGCCCGCCTCGTCAAACAGCGCCGCCAGCGCCAGGGTGGAGACCGAGGTGAACTCCGAGGGCTTGATGACCACCGTGCAGCCCGCCGCCAGCGCCGGGGCGATCTTCCAGGTGGCCAGCAGCAGCGGCGAGTTCCAGGGCGTGATGGCCGCCACCACGCCCACCGGCTCATGCCGGGTGAAGGCGAAGTAGCCCGGCTTGTCCAGCGGCAGGGTGCTGCCCTGAATCTTGTCGGCCAGGCCGCCGTAGTAGCGGAACCACTGCGGGATGTAGTTCAGCTGGCCCAGCATCTCGGCGTAGAGCTTGCCGTTGTCGCGCACCTCCAGCGCGGCCAGCGCGGCGGCGTCGCGGGCAATCAGGTCGGCCACGCGCAGCATCAGCGCGCCGCGCTGGGTGGCGCTCATCGTGGCCCAGGGCCCGGTGGTGAGCGCGGCGTGGGCCGACTGCACGGCGGCGTCCACGTCGCGGGCATCCCCGCGCGCCACCTCGGCCCAGTCTTCGCCGGTGAAGGGGTTCTGCGTGGTGAACCACTGGCCGCCGGCGGGCGGGCGGTCTTGGCCGTGGATGCGCAGGGCGTGGCGGGGCAGGGCGGGGCGCAGGTCAGATGCGGGCATGGCGCGGCCTCCTCAGAATGGCTTCAGGCCCAGGGCGGCGCGGAAGCGGTTCTTGATGAAGGGGCCGTCACGCGGGGGCAGGGCACGCGGGGGCTCGGTGGCCTCAATGAACACCTGCACAAAGCCGGTGCCGGCGCGGGCATTCACCTGGGCGGCCACGCCCTCCACGTCTTCCGCGTGGCGCACGCTGCGGGCCCCGCTCAGGCCAAAGCCCCGGGCCACGGCGCACAGGTCGGCGCCCAGGCTGCTGTGGCTGCGCTGCATGCCGGTCTCGCCAAAGTGGCCGTTGTCCAGCATCACCACGGTCAGGTTGGGCGGCTGCTGCACGGCGATGGAACCCAGGGCGCCAATGCCCATGAGCTGCTCGCCGTCGCCGGTGATCACCAGCACCGGGCGCTGCGGCTGGGCCAGCGCCAGGCCCAGGCCCAGGGCAGAGGCGCCCCCCATGGCGCCCCACAGGTAGTAGTTCTGGTCACGGTCGCCGGCGGCGTACACGTCGTAGGCTGCCGAGCCCAGGCCGGTGACGACCAGGGTCTCGGGCGAGACGGCCTGCAGCAGGGCCTTGACGAAGGCGCGGCGTTCCACGCGGGGGCCGTCGGGCAGCGCGGGCTGGCCGGTGCGTGGGGCAAGGAGGGCGGGGGAGGACATGGCGAAGGTTCCGGAAGCGGCGGTGGGGGTGGTGGCAGGGGTGGCGGGTTCGGTGGGGTGGCTTGGGGGCTCGGCGCGCGTCACTTGCGCTCCCACTTCTTGCGGCCAATCAGGTCCTGGCCCAGCAGGACGGCCACCTTCTCGCCGGCCTCGAAGGCGGCGTCCAGGCCGGCGCTCACGATCTCCTCCACCTCCTCGGGACGGTGCACGCGCAGCACATGCAGGCCCATCAGCTCCAGCGCCGCCTGCGTGGCCTTGCCCATCGGGCCCTGCCAGGGGTTGAACTCGGCGTACTCGCCGCGCATGGTCACCAGCGTCAGGAACGGGAAGTCCGCCGCCTGCAGCAGCGAAAACATGTTCACGCAGTTGCCCACGCCGCTGCTTTGCATCAGCACCGCGCAGCGCTGGCCGCCCAGCCACGCGCCGCAGGAGACGGCCACGCCCTCCTCCTCGGTGGTGAGCACCACGTCGTGGATCTCGGGGTCGGCAATGGCGCTGCGGATCACCTGGGCGTGGCCGGCGTCGGGCACATAGGCGATTTGCTGGATGCCGCCGGCCTTGAGGGCGCGGAACACCGCGGCCTGCCAGGCCGGGGCTTCAGAGGGGGTGGGGTGCATGGGGTTTGTCTCCGTGGAACGGGCTGAAGGGCGATGAGAAGAATCATAGAATTTGATGCCTGAGCTTCTGAAATAGAAAATCAGCATCCTTCCATCAGCTTCTGCAATGGCCCGCCGGGCCGGAGACCTCTGCCGTGGACCTCAAGCAGCTCAAGGCCTTTCTCACCGTGGCCGAAACTGGCAACGTCACCCGCGCTGCCGAGGTGCTGCACCTGGTGCAGCCCGCCGTTTCGCGCCAGATCCGCCTGCTGGAAGAAGACGTGGGCGCCCCGCTGTTCCAGCGCGAGCGCCACGGCATGGTGCTGACCGAAGCCGGCCACGCCCTGAGCGCCTACGCCCGCCGCGCCCTGCTGGAGCTGGAGCGCGCCCGCGCCGAAATCGACGCCAGCGCCCGCGCCGCCCAGGCCGTGGGCGGCTTGGTGACACTGGGCCTGCTGCCCAGCACCATCGACCTGCTGGCCAGCCCGCTGGTGAGCGCGCTGGCCGCGCAGTACCCCGGCATCCGCGTGCGGCTGGCCATGGGCTACGGCGGCACCCTGCAGCGCTGGCTCACCAGCGGCGAGGTGGACGCAGCCCTGCTCTACGGTCCCACGGGCAGCCCGGCCACCCACCCCGGTACCCATCCAGACGTGCAGGCCGAGCCCCTGGTGGACGAGCCGCTGTGGGCCATTGCCCCAGCCGCCGCCGGCCTCTCACCCCAGGCCCCAGTGAGCCTGCAAACCCTGGCCGCCCAGCCCCTGGTGCTGCCCAACGCCCCCCACGGCATCCGCGCCGTGGTGGACCACGCCTGCGCCGTGCGCCAGCTCAGCCTGCAGGTGGCGGTAGAGACCAACGCCCTGAGCGTGCAGCGCGCCCTGGTGCTGGGCGGCCACGGCTGGACCGTGCTGCCCCCCATCGCCGTGGCCGAAGAGCTGCGCCAAGGCGCCCTCAGCGGCGCCCCGCTGACCGATCCCGACCTGCGCCGCACCCTGGTGCTGGCCCTGCCCACCGAACGCCCCACCGCCCGCCACGTGCGCTGCGCCACCCAGGTGCTGGCCGGCTGCGTGCAGCAGGCCCTGGCGGACGGGCGCTGGGCGCAGGGGGTGTGGGTGGGGTGAGGGGCGGGCCGCCCGGCGTGTGGTTGCCAGGGGGTTGGCGCTGATCAAGACCGGCGCGCCATGGCCTGTGCCTTGCCCTGGTTTCAACGTTTTCGGCTGGGGTTGGACTGTGCTGTTTTGGCATTGGCTGCCTCAGACTGGTCAGAGTCATTCGGTCTTGTTCTCCGAGCGTCTGCTGGCACCACAACCTGCCGCTTGATCTGTGCGATGGCGGAAGACCGCCAAACCACAGATTTCGGCCACTCGACTTCGACGCGCTGCGGTGTCGAACGAATGGCGGCTTTTGGCCGACCGCCGCTGGTAGTGCCGGCCCAGGCCTTCCTTCCGTTCTAGCGAAACAGCATGCCGGCCTGCTACGGTGCCGCTATCTCCCCGACAGCCGGAGCATGGCCTCGGGATAGCGTGCGCCTTCGATGGCGATGTTGGCCTGCTGGATCTCGTCCAGATCCGCAGGGTCGAGCGTCACCTGTAGGGCGCCGATGTTCTCCTCGAACCGCGCCAGCGAGCGGGTGCCGAACAGGGGCACGATCCATGGCTTTTGCGCCAGCAGCCAAGCCAGCGCCACCTGTGCTGGTGTGGCGCCGTGCCTTTGTCCGATGCGGCTGATCAGGTCCACCAATGCCTGGTTGGCCAGGCGCGCCTGCTCTGCAAAGCGTGGCGTCTGCACACGGATGTCGGACGCATCGAAGAGCGTGGTGGTGTCGATCTTGCCCGTCAGAAAACCCTTGCCCAGCGGGCTGTAGGGCACCAGGCCGATGCCAAGCTCTTCGAGCGTGGGGATGATCTCGGCCTCGGGTTCGCGTGTCCACAACGAGTATTCACTTTGCAAGGCAGCCAGCGGCTGCACGGCGTGCTCCCGGCGGATCGACTGCGCGCCGGCCTCCGACATGCCGAACCACCGCACCTTGCCCTCGACGATCAAGTCCCTCACGGTGCCGGCCACGTCTTCCATGGGCACCTCGGGGTCCACGCGGTGTTGGTAGAGCAGGTCGATGTGGTCGGTGCGCAAGCGCCGGAGGCTGCCCTCCACCGCGCTGCGGATTTGCGCCGGTTGGCTGTTGACGCCGCCTCGGTGCGCGCCGGTGGCCTGGTCAATGTCCCAACCAAACTTGGTCGCGATCTTGACCCGGTCACGCACGGGCGCCAGGGCTTCGCCCACCATCTCTTCGTTGGTCCATGGACCGTAAACCTCGGCCGTGTCGAAGAAGTCCATGCCGCGCTCCACGGCGGCGCGTAGCAGCGCAATCATCTCGGCCCGGTCAGGCAATTCGCGCGCCTTGCCATACCCCATGGAGCCCAGCGACAAGGCAGAGACTTCCAGTCCTTGTCCAAGTTGACGTTTGATCATGTTTGACCGTTCTCCGCTTTACTGGCCCGGTTGCAACAGCTCGCCGAAGGTGGACTGCAGTTCGGCGAGCTTGTCATCCCTCAGGCCCATGGCACCCAAGAATGCCAGCGGCTTGCGGTACGTCATTCCCACGTAGAGCGCAGAGGCCTTCATGGGTGTCAGCACGTCTTCGATCGTGCTTTGAATGAGCCCCTGAGGCGCGTAGAGGTGATCGGTTGCGCCGGCCGTCACCACCACCTGCATGGCTTTGCCTTTCAGCGCCGCGCCGCCAGGGCCGAACGCCCAGCCGTAGCCCCAAACCTGGTTCAGGTAGCCCTTGAGCATCGGGGTGAGGTTGAACCAGTGGATGGGGAAAAGGAAGACGATGCGGTCGGCCGCCTCGCTGGCTTTTTGCTCTGCCGCGACATCAAACGCGAACGTGTCGTGGCCGTAGAGGGTTTCGAGGTTGCGAACTTCGACGCCTTCGACCTGTCGTGCGGCTTGCTCCAGCGCCTGGATGGCTTTGGATTGTTCGGGGTAGGGGTGGGAAACGATGACCAGTGTTTTCATGGTGGTGATGGAGTTGCTCAGGCAATGCCTTCAACGAAGTAGGCGCGGCTCTCTGCCGACGCCAAACGATGGCCAAGAATGGCCTGATAGGGCTCGGATGCGTGCCAGGCATGCGCCTGTGCCAGGCTGGGAAAGCGCAGGATCACGATGACACCTGATGGTGGCGTGCCCTCCAAAGGCTCAGGGGCTCCACCCGCGACGACGCGTACGCCCCCGTAGGCTTGGTAGGTCGCCTCGACCTGTGCTTGGTAGGGGCAGATGCCCTGCGGGTCGGTGACCTTGGCCTCGATCACGAAGTAGGCCGGACGGAGCGGGACGGCCGCCTTCACAGCGCGGCCTCATAGACCAGGCGGGCTTGATCAGGCGTCACGTCGCCGTGCTCACCCAGGCGGGTCATGCCGTGTGCGGTCAGGGCCTCGACCAGGGGGGCGATGACCTCGGGCCCGAGCCCGTACCCGGACAGTCTCGTTCGGACGCCGAGGGACTCGAAGAAGTCCTGCGTCCGCTGGATGGCCTGTTCGATGCGGTCATCATCAGTGCCGTCGCGGAGCTGCCAGACGCGCTCGGCGAACTGCAACAGCTTGGCGCGTTTGTTGTCGCGCCGCAGGCGCAGCATGGGCGGCAGGACGACGGCCAGGGTGCAGCCGTGATCCAGCCCATGCAGTGCCGTGAGTTCATGCCCCACCAAGTGGGTGGCCCAGTCCTGCGGGACACCCGTGGCGATCAGGCCATTCAGCGCCATCGTGGCCGACCACATCAGCGTGGCCCGGCTGTCGTAGTCGGCCGGCCCGTTGACCACCTTCGGTCCGATCTCGATCAGGGTCTGCAGCAGCCCTTCCGCGAAGCGATCCTGAACAAGGGCCGCGGCCGGGTAGGTCAGGTACTGCTCCATGACGTGCACGAAGGCGTCCACCACGCCGTTGGCGAGTTGGCGGGCAGGCAGCGTGTAGGTCTTGGTCGGGTCCAGGATCGAGAACTGTGGGTAGACCTTGGGCGAGGCGAAGAAGGCCTTGGTGTGGGTGGTCTGCCGCGTCACCACCGCGGACGGGTTCATTTCGGAGCCGGTGGCCGGCAAGGTCAGCACCGCCGCCAGTGGCAGGGCTTCCTGCACAACGCTGCCAAAGCTCTCCAGGATGGCCCAGGCATCACCTGAATAGGGTGCGGCGGCCGCCACGAACTTGGTGCCGTCGATCACCGAGCCGCCGCCCACGGCCAGCAGGAAATCCAGACGCTCGGCTCGGACGAGGGCCACGGCGCGCATCAGCGTCTCGAAGGTGGGATTGGCTTCAATGCCCCCGAACTCGGAGCGGACGCGGGGGCCCAGCGCGGCGCGAACTTCCGCGAGGGTTCCGGCGCGCTCTGCGCTCTGACCGCCGTAGAGGATCAGCACCCGTGCGTCCGCGGGCACCAGCTTGTCCAACGAGGGCACCGTGCCCTGACCAAAAACGATACGGGTGGGGTTCTGAAATTCAAAGTTCTGCATGGCTGCCAGCGGCTCCTGATGTCGATGCACTCATTCTGGGAAGCGGCATTGATGGTGTGAATTGCATGTATGGTTGATGTATTCACAACCTTAAGTTGTCAAATCAACCGCTCTGGCGAACCTCCATGGACTCTTCTCAGCGTGTGCGCGCCATCCTTTCCTTCATCCATGTGGCCGATGCGGGCAGCTTTGCGGGCGGCGCCAGGTCACTGGGCATTTCCGCTGCGGCGGTCAGCAAGAACATCGCCGGGCTGGAGGCAGCCTTGGGCCTTCGATTGATGAACCGCACCACCCGCACCCTCAGCCTCACCGAAGAGGGACAGGCGTACTTGCGACACGCCCGGATTGCGCTGGAGGCGCTGGACGCCGCCGCCGAAGTCGCCATGGCCCACCGTGCAACACCGACGGGCAAGGTCCGAATCTCCACGAGCATGGGCTTTGGCAAGGAGCAACTGGGGCCTGCTTTGCCGGGGCTGCTGGATCGTTACCCTGGCCTGTCCGTGGAGGTGGACTTTGATGACCGCCTCGTCGACCTGATTCACGACGGCTACGACATGGCACTGCGTGGCGGTCGCATCGTGGATTCGTCGCTGGTGTCGCGCACCGTCTGCCAGTTCCACCTGGTCCTGGTGGCCTCGCCCGCCTACCTCGCACGCCACGGCATTCCGAGATCACCCGATGATCTTGGCCGACACCGCCTGCTCACCCGCCGCTTTCTCGGGGGGCGGGTTCAGGCCTGGAGCTTTCGGGCCAACGATGGCAGTCTGCTGACCCTGAACACCGATGGCGCCGTGATGACCTTGTCCTCTCCCGAGTCCCTGACCGATGCCGCCGTGGCCGGTACGGGCATAGCCGAGGTGGGTGTGCACCACGCGTGGAAGCACCTACAGGCCGGCCGCTTGAGGCTGCTGCTGCTGGGTGCGCATCACCCCGGTCAGTTCGAGATGACCTTGCAATACCCCCACCGCGCGCTGGTGGCCCCTCGGGTCAGGGCCACGGTGGACCACCTGCTGGACCACTTTTCGAAGCTCGAGGAGCTGCACGTTCCTCTTGGTGAACTCCAGGCGCATGGGGCGTAGCTGCCCGGTGGCCTCGGCGCGACTCCGCTTCGCCGGCGGGAACCGGTCGTTCATGGTGTGACGCCACTGCCGGGCAACACGAACGGTCAACATCCAACCGTACAGCGACGCGCAGCGTGGCGCTGGTCACTGTGGTCAACGTCGGCTTGATTTCGAACAGCGTGCGTCCGGCCGACCGGCTCGACCATCTGCTCACGCTGCAAAGCTGCCCACCTGATTTCAACCGGCAGCTTCAGACTGGGGACGGTCGTTCGCCGTTCTAAAGCGAATGTCAGCGGCTGCCGGAACCGGTCATTGACCCTCCTCGTGCGAAGCGATTCCCCTCGCCGCCGACAACTTTCAGTCGGAATCTGTCGTCAGCCAGGTCGGCTCAAGAGGGAATGACCTTGGTCTTCGTGACCTGCTCCCCTCACTCCCGAAAAATCTTCCCCGGATTCATCACCCCCGCCGGGTCAAACGCGGCCTTGAGCTGGCGCATCAGCGCCAAGTCCAGCGCGGGCTTTGAGCGCTCCAGCCGGGCCACGTGCATCAGGCCGATGCCGTGTTCGGCGCTGATGCTGCCGCCCAGGGCCACGCTGGCTTCGTGGACGATGCGGTTGACCTGGGCGGCGGCGGCTTCGCAGGCCTCGGGTGTGGCGTAAACCTCGCGCGCGAGCACGCCGATGACGTGGATGTTGCCGTCGCCAATGTGGCCGGCGTGGCAGACGGTGATGCCGGGCACCTCGCCTTCCAGCTGGGCGGTGACCTGGGCGATGAACTCGGGCAGGCGGCCCACGGGCACCGAGGTGTCGTTGGAGACGGTGAAGCCGGCGCGTTTGTTGGCCTCAGAGATGTGGTGGCGCAGGTCCCACAGGCGCTGGGCCTTGGCCAGGTCGGTGGCCAGCGCGGCGTCTTCTGCCAGGCCGGCTTCCAGCGCGTGGCCCAGGGCGGCTTCCAGGGCGGCGCCGGCGTCCCAGCCGGCGTCGGGGGCGGCCACTTCCACCAGCAGCAGGTAGGGGTGAGAGGCCGCCAGCGGGCTGCACAGGCCGGGCACCTGCGTTTGCACCAGGTGCACCTGGCTGCGCGAGAGGATTTCAAAGGCCTCGATGCGCTCGCCCAGGTGGTCTTGCAGCAGGCGCAGCAGGTCTACGGCGGCTTGCACGCTGGCCAGGCCCACGCCGGCGCTGGCACTTTGGCGCAGCGGGGGGTGCAGGGCCAGCACGGCGGCGGTGATCACACCCAGCGTGCCCTCGGCGCCAATGAAGAGCTGCTTGAGGTCGTAGCCGGCGTTGTCTTTGCGCAGGGCGCGCAGGCCGTTCCACACCTGGCCGTCGGGCAGCACCACCTCCAGGCCCAGCACCAATTGGCGCATGTTGCCGTAGCGCAGCACCCCGGTGCCGCCGGCGTTGGTGGAGACCAGCCCGCCCACCTGGCAGCTGCCCACGCTGCCCAGCAGCAGGGGGAACTGGCGGCCGGCGCTGGCGGCGGCTTCACGCACGGTGGCCAGCACGCAGCCGGCCTCGGCGGTGAGGGTGTTGTTGGCCGGGTCCACCGTGCGGATGCGGTTCAGGCGGCTGAGGTTGAGCAGCACGGCCGGGCGCCCGGGCAGGGCCACGGCGCCGCCGGTCAGCCCGGTGTTGCCGCCCTGCGGCACCACGGCCACACCGTGGGCAGCGCACAGGGCCACCACGGCGGCCACCTCGGCGGTGTTGCCGGGCTGCAGCACGGCCAGGGCCTGGCCTTGGTAGCGGCCGCGCCAGTCTTGCTGGAAGGCGGCGGTGTCGGCGGGCTGGGTCAGCACCCGGCGCGCGCCGATGTGCTGCGCGGCCTGGGCCAGAAAGGCGGCGGCATCCACCACCGGCGTGGCGGGCGGGCTGACGACGGATTGAGGGAGGGACATGGCGCCGCCCTCAGTCGTATTTCAGGCCGCCAATGGCCTTGATGACCGGGCCCCACTTGGCCAGCTCGGCCTTGACCTGCGCGGCCAGGGCCTCGGGGCCGCTGCCCACGGGGTTGGCGCTCAGGTCTTTGAGCTTGGCCTGCACCTCGGGGTCGGCCACCACGGCCTGCAGCTCCTTGGCCAGCAGGGCAGCCTGCGCGGCGGGCAGGCCGGCGGGGGCGAACACCGCGTTCCAGGTGTAGGTCTCGTAGCCGGGCAGGCCGGATTCGGCCACGGTGGGCACATCGGGGAACGAGGGTGAGCGCTTGGCGGTGGTGACGGCGATGGCGCGTGCCGCGCCGCTGCGGATGTGCGAGGCCGCGCCGGTCAGCACGTCGAACAGGATGGGGATCTGCCCGCCGATCAGGTCGGCCATGGCGGGGCCACCGCCGCGGTAGGGCACATGGGGGATGTCCACATGGGCCATTTGCTTGAACAGCTCGCCCGAGAGGTGCGGCGGGGTGCCCACGCCCGAGCTGCCGTAGCTGAAGCGTTCGGGGGCGGCCTTGATCAGGGCGATCAGCTCGGCCAGGTTCTGCGCTTTGACCGACGGGTGCACCAGCACCACGTTGGGCACGGTGGCCAGCAGTGCAATGGGGGTGAAGTCTTTCACCGGGTCATAGGGCGGCTTGGTTTGGGCCAGCGGGTTGATGGCGTGTGTGGCCACCGTGCCCATCAGCAGGGTGTTGCCGTCAGCAGCGGCCCGGGCCACCTTGGTGGCGCCCACCATGCCACCGCCGCCGCCCACGTTTTCCACGATCAGGGTGCGGCCCAGGCGCTCGCCCAGCTTTTTGGCCACCAGGCGGCTCACCACGTCGGTGGCGCCACCGGCGGCAAAGGGCACCACCAGGGTGATGGGGCCTTTGCCGCTTTGCGCCCAGCTGGGGGCGGTGGCGGTCAAGCCGGTCAGGCTGGCCAGGCCCAGGCCGCTGTGGGCCAGCCAGGTGCGGCGGGTGAGGGTGGGGATGCGGGGGGCCATGGCATGTCTCCAAAGAAGAGGGTGGTTCCGGGCTCGTGGAGCAGGCGCCACATGGCCCGGTTGCGGGCATCCTATTTGGTGATGGCTGGCGACGTGAAATAGAGAATCGTGATGCTTCCATCATCCGCCGGCATGCCCGGGGAGAAACCCGCAGTGCCCTGCAGGCGGGTGGCTCAAGCCCCAATCCAGCGGGCCGGCCATTCGCCTTGGGCCACCATGCGCTGGATGACCTCCACCACCAGGGCCTGCACGGCATGGGTGGCAGCGGTGCCGGGCCGGGCCACATGGGTGGCGCACACCACACGCCGGCGGATGCCGGGCTGGGTGAGGCGGGCGGCCTGCAGGCGGCCGGCGGCCACCTCGGCCGCCACCGAGCCGGGCGGCAAGATGGTGGCGCCCAGGCCGGCCTCCACCGCACGCTTCACGCTGGCCAGGGCTTCGATCTCGGCCACCACGTCCAGGGTCACGTCCAGCGGGGCGCAGGCCTCGTCGATCACGCGGCGCAGGCCGTGCTCGCGCCCCGGCAGCACCAGGGGCCAATGCGCCAGCGCGGCCAGGGGCAGTTCGGCCGGCAGCGGGTGGGGGCGTGCGGGGTCGGCGGCGGTCACCAGCACCAGCTGCTCCTCCAGCAGGGGCAGCTTGGCCAGGCCGGGCTCGGGGGCGTCGCCCAGCAGCACGCCCACGTCCAGCCGGCCGGCCAGCAGCCATTCACGCAGAAAGCCGCTGTAGGCCTCCACCAGCTTGAGCCGCACCTGCGGAAAGCGCGCCCGGCAGGCCTGCAGGATGGGCAGGGTGGCGGCCATGGCCAGGGTGGTGGGCAGGCCCACGGCCACCTCGCCGCGCAGCACGGTGCCTTCGTCGCGCACGGCCATGCGGGCGCGTTCTACATCGGCCAGCACCACGCGGGCGTGCTCCAGAAACACCTGGCCGGCCGGGGTGAGGCTGACCCCACGGGAGCTGCGCAGCAAGAGGCGGGCGCCCAGCTCTTGCTCCAGCGCGGCGAGCTGCTGGCTCAAGGAGGGTTGGGCCACATGCAGGCGGGTGGCGGCCTTGAGCAGGCTGCCGGCCTCGCTGATGCCGACGAAATAACGCAGCTGGCGCAGGTCCATGGGTATAGGCTGGAGTTATACAAACTAGCTATACAAAGTATTTCACAGATACCTTGGGGCTCCGCAGAATGCCGCCACGGCCTCTGCAACAGGGGTCAAGCCAAGCCCCACACGCCCTCTGCCGGACCTTTGCCCTATGACCGCCACGCCCCCGCTGGACCTGCCCCACTTGCAGACCTGGATCGGCCGCACCGAGACGCTGGCTGACACCCTGACCGCCGCCCCGCTGCACGCCCTGACCGCCACGCTGGACCGCACCGACCCGCCGGTGGGCCCGCACGACAGCCTGCCCCCGGCCTGGCATTGGCTGTACTTTTTGCCCGCGCACCGGCAAAGCGAGATTGGGCCCGACGGCCATGCGCAGCGCGGCGGCTTTTTGCCCCCGGTGCCGCTGCCGCGCCGCATGTGGGCCGGCAGCCGGCTGCAGTTTCTGGCGCCCATGCGGGTGGGGCAGGCGCTGCAGCGCGTCTCGCGCATCACCGATGTGCAGGCCAAAGACGGGCGCACCGGCCCGCTGGTGTTTGTGAAGGTGCGCCACGAGGTGTCGGCCGACGGCGTGCTGGCGGTGGTGGACGCGCACGACATCGTCTACCGCGGCCTGCCCGCACCGGGTGAGGCGCCACCGGCGCCGGTGGCCGCCCCCGGCGGGGCCCTGGACGGCGCGGCAGGTGCCGAAACCTGGCAGCGCACCGTGGTGCCCGATGACGTGGCGCTGTTTCGCTACTCGGCGCTCACCTTCAACGGCCACCGCATCCACTACGACCGCCGCTATGTGACCCAGGTGGAGGGCTACCCCGGCCTGATCGTGCACGGCCCGCTGATCGCCACCCTGCTGCTGGACCTGCTGCGCCGCGAGCGCCCGCAGGCCCGGGTGACGGGCTTCCAGTTCAAGGCCGTCTCGCCCGTGTTTGATGTGGCGCCCTTCACCCTGCACGGCCGCCCCTTGGCCGATGGCCGGGTGAGCCTGTGGGCCTGCACCCCCGGCGGCCACCTGGCCATGCAGGCCGAGGCCACGCTGGCGCCTTGAGCCAAGGCGGCGCACGGGGCTGACCGCCTTCGCCGCCCTGGCCACCCTGGCCGCCCCCCCCTGAATCCGCTTGTGGTGTTCTGTGGCCACGGCTGACTTGCCGTGGCCGGGACGGCCTGCGCCTGCGCGGGCGGCCCGCACCTACCGCTCTGTCCATTCCGCTTTGACCTGACCGCCATGCACACCCCTGACGACCACACCGAAATCCGTGACGCCGTGCGCCAACTCTGCCGCCAGTTCCCCGACGAGTACCACCGCCGCGTGGACGAGCAGCGCGCCTACCCCGAGGACTTCGTCACCGCCCTCACCGAGGCGGGCTGGATGTCGGCGCTGATCCCGCAGGAATACGGCGGCGCCGGCCTGTCCATGGCCGAGGCCAGCGTCATCATGGAAGAGATCAACCGCTCGGGCGGCAACTCCGGCGCCTGCCACGGGCAGATGTACGTGATGAACGCCATCGTGCGCAGCGGCTCGGCGGCGCAAAAGCAGCGCTACCTGCCCGCCATTGCCGCAGGACAGCTGCGGGTGCAGGCCATGGGCGTGACCGAGCCCACCACCGGCAGCGACACCACCAAGCTCAAGACCACCGCCGTGAAGAAGGACGGCCGCTGGGTCATCAACGGCCAGAAGGTGTGGATCTCCCGCGTGCAACACAGCGATCTGATGATCCTGCTGGCGCGCACCACGCCGCTGGCCGAGGTGCAGAAAAAGACCGAGGGCCTGAGCTGCTTCCTGATCGATCTGAAAGAGGCCGTGGGCCACGGCCTGACGGTGCGGCCCATCGCCAACATGGTCAACCACGAGACCAATGAGCTGTTCTTCGACCACCTGGAGATCCCCGAAGAGAACCTGCTGGGCGAGCTGGGCAAGGGATTCCGCACCATCCTGGACGGGCTCAATGCCGAGCGCACGCTGATCGCCGCCGAGTGCATTGGCGACGGCTACTGGTTCATTGAGCGCGCCACCCGCTACGCCAACGAGCGCAGCGTGTTTGGCCGCAAGATCGGCCAGAACCAGGGCGTGCAGTTCCCCATTGCCGATGCCTACATCGAGCTGGAGGCCGCCAACCTGATGCGCTGGAAGGCCTGCCAGAAGATCGACGCCCACCAGAACGCCGGTGCCGAGGCCAACATGGCCAAGTACCTGGCCGCCAAGGCCAGCTGGGAGGCGGCCAACGTCTGCCTGCAAACGCACGGCGGCTTTGGCTTTGCCTGCGAATACGACGTGGAGCGCAAGTTCCGCGAGACCCGGCTCTACCAGGTGGCGCCCATCTCCACCAACATGATCTTCAGCTACGTGGCCGAGCACGTGCTGGGTCTGCCCAAGTCTTATTGACTGTTTGCCCCCGGCCCGCCGCCCTGCGGTCGTCTGGCCACCCCCCGAGGGGGTCTCAAGAAGCCTTGGGGCGGCCCGGCGGCTTCTTGAGTGCCGCCTCTTCACAGGAGTCTCAATCGTGGAACGCCCCTTGGATGGCCTCACCGTGCTCTCGCTGGAGCATGCGGTGGCCGCCCCCTTGTGCACCCGCCAGCTGGCCGACTTGGGCGCCCGGGTCATCAAGATCGAGCGCCCTGACAGCGGCGACTTTGCCCGCGGCTACGACCGCCGCGTGCACGGCCAGTCGTCCTACTTTGTGTGGCTCAACCGTGGCAAAGAAAGCCTGGCGCTGGACCTGAAGCACCCGCGCGCCGCCGCCACCCTGGCCGCGCTGCTGGCGCAGGCCGACGTGCTGGTGCAAAACCTGGCGCCCGGCGCCGCCGCCCGCATGGGGCTGGACTTCGACAGCCTGCAGGCCCGTCATCCCCGGCTCATCGTCTGCGACATCTCAGGCTATGGCGACGACCCGCAGCGCCCCGGCCCCTACCGTGACAAAAAGGCCTACGACCTGCTGATCCAGAGCGAGTCGGGCTTTCTTTCGGTGACGGGCACGCCCGAGGCGCCGGCCAAGGCGGGGGCCTCCATTGCCGACATCGCCGCCGGCATGCACGCCTACAGCGCCGTGCTGGCGGCCCTGCTGCAGCGCGGCCGCACGGGGCAGGGCAGCCGCATCGACGTGTCGATGCTGGAATGCATGACCGAGTGGATGGGCAACCCGCTGTACTACAGCTTTGAGGGGGCCGAGCCGCCGCCGCGCGCCGGCGCGGCCCATGCCAGCATCTACCCCTATGGCCCCTTCCGGGCGGGCGATGGCCGCACCGTGATGCTGGGCCTGCAGAACGAGCGCGAGTGGGTGGGGTTCTGCCGCGAGGTGCTGCGCCAGCCCGAGCTGGCCAGCGACGAGCGCTTTGCCAGCAACCCCCTGCGCTCGCGCCACCGTGAGGCGCTGCGCGGCCTGATCGAGGCCGCCTTCGCCACGCTGGACGCCGACGAGGTGGGCCGCCGGCTGGACACCGCCCAGATTGCCAACGCCCAGGTGCGCGACATGCACGCGGTGTGGGCCCACCCGCAGCTGCAGGCGCGCCAGCGCTGGACCACGGTCAACACCCCGGCCGGCCCCGTGCCCGCCCTGCTGCCGCCGGCCAGCCAGAGCAGCTTTGCCCCGCGCATGGACGCCGTGCCCGCCCTGGGCCAGCACACCGCCGCCCTGCTGGCCGAGCTGGGCCTGAGCGCCCAGGACATCGCCGCGCTGCAGGCCGATGGCGCCATTCGGCTGGGCTGAACGCCCGCCGCGGCCTTCCTCACCCCACCACAAGACCGGAGACTTCCCATGACCTTTCTGCCCTGGCGCCGCCGCGCCCTCACCCTGGCTTTGGGCGCCGCCGCCCTGGCCGCGCCCGCCCTGAGCTGGGCGCAGGCTGCCTTTCCCAGCAAGCCGCTGACGCTGGTGGTGCCCTTTTCCGCCGGCGGGCCCACCGACGTGGTCTCGCGCCTGCTGGGGGCGGCCATGGGCCGGCACCTGGGCCAGAGTGTGGTGGTGGAAAACCGGGTGGGCGCCGGTGGCACGCTGGCCGCCGCCTCGGTGGCGCGGGCCCAGCCCGACGGCTACACCTTCCTCATCCACCACAACGGCATGGGCACCGCGCCGGCGCTCTACCGCAAGTTGCCCTACAAGCCGCTGGCGGACTTCGAGTACATCGGTCAGGTGCTGGACGTGCCCATGACCCTGGTGGGCCGCAAAGACCTGCCCGCCCGGGACGGTAAGGCGCTGCTGGCCTACCTCAAGGCCCAGGGCGACAAGACCAACATCGCCCACGCCGGGCTGGGCGCCGTGTCGCACCTGTGCAGCATGCTGCTGCGCCAGGCCCTGGGGGTGGACATGACCACCGTGCCCTACCAGGGCACCGCCCCGGCCATGAATGCGCTGATGGGCGGGCAGGTGGACCTGCTGTGCGACCAGACCACCTCCACCACGCCCTTCATCAAGGCTGGCTCGGTCAAGCTCTATGGCGTGACCACGGCCCAGCGCCTGAAGACCTTGCCCGACACGCCCACCCTGGCCGAGCAGGGCTTGCCCGGCTTCCAGGTGGTGGTGTGGCACGGCTTGTACGCACCCAAGGGCACGCCGGCGGCGGCGGTGCAGCGGCTCACCGCCGCGCTGCAGGCGGCCCTGAAAGAGCCGGCCGTGGTGGCCCGGCTGCACGAGCTGGGTGCCGTGATCCCGGCCGAAGACAAGCAAACCCCCGCCGGCCTGCGCGACTGGCTGGCCGAAGAAACCCACCGCTACGGCCCCCTCATCCAGGCCGCCGGCCAGTTTGCCGACTGACCGGCCCCCCACCCAGGAGACACAGCATGAAGGCACTGGTCGCGGTCAAACGCGTGGTGGACTACAACGTGAAGGTTCGCGTGAAGTCTGATGGCACGGGGGTGGACACCGCCAACGTGAAGATGAGCATGAACCCCTTTGACGAGATTGCCGTGGAAGAAGCGGTGAGGCTCAAGGAGAAGGGCACGGTGAGCGAGGTGGTGGTGGTGTCGTGCGGCGTGGCGCAATGTCAAGAGACGCTGCGCACGGCCATGGCCATTGGGGCTGACCGTGGCATCTTGGTTGAAACCGCCGAAGCGCTGCAGCCGCTGGCGGTGGCCAAGCTGCTCAAGGCCTTGGTGGACAAAGAGCAGCCGGCGCTGGTGCTGCTGGGCAAGCAAGCGATTGACGATGACTGCAACCAGACGGGCCAAATGCTGGCCGCGCTGCTGGATGCACCGCAAGCCACGTTTGCCAGCCAAGTGAGTGTGGCCGACGGCACCGCCACCGTGACGCGAGAAGTCGATGGCGGCTTGGAAACCGTGCAGCTCTCGCTGCCGGCCGTGATCACCACCGACCTGCGGCTGAACGAGCCGCGTTATGTGACGCTGCCCAACATCATGAAGGCCAAGAAGAAGCCGCTGGAAACCACCCAGCCGGCCGAGCTGGGTGTCGATGTGGCCCCGCGCATCAAGACCTTGAAGATGGCAGAGCCCGCACAGCGCGGCGCCGGGGTGAAGGTGGCCGACGTGGCCGCCTTGGTGGAAAAACTCAAGAACGAAGCCAAGGTGATCTGAACATGGCCATCCTCGTCATTGCTGAACACGACAACGCCACCCTCAAGGGCGCCACGCTCAACACCGTGACCGCTGCAGCCGCCTGCGGTGGCGACATCCACGTGCTGGTGGCCGGCGCAGGGGCCCAAGCGGCGGCGGCCGCCGCGGCCCAAGTGGCCGGCGTGGCCAAGGTGCTGCTGGCCGACGCCCCGACGCTGGCCGACGGCTTGGCAGAAAACCTGGCCGCCCAGGTGCTGGCCCTGGCCCCGGGCTACAGCCACATCCTGTTTGCGGCCACGGCCAGCGGCAAGAACGTGGCCCCGCGCGTGGCCGCCAAGCTCGACGTGGCTCAGCTCTCCGACATCACCCGGGTGTTGAGCGCCGACACCTTCGAGCGCCCGGTGTACGCCGGCAATGCCATCGCCACCGTGCAAAGCGCCGATGCCGTGAAGGTCATCACCGTGCGCACCACGGGCTTTGAGGCCGCCGCCAGCGGTGGCGCTGCGGCCGTGGAAAGCATCGCGGCCGTGGCTGACGCGGGCAAGAGCCGCTTGGTGAGCCGAGCGCTCAGCAAGAGCGACCGCCCCGAACTGACCGCCGCCAAGGTCATCGTCTCCGGTGGTCGCGCCCTGGGCAGCCCCTCGAAGTTTGCTGAGGTGCTGACGCCGCTGGCCGACAAGCTCGGCGCGGCGATTGGCGCCAGCCGTGCGGCGGTCGATGCGGGCTACGCCCCCAACGACCTGCAGGTGGGCCAGACCGGCAAGATCGTGGCGCCGCAGTTGTACGTGGCCTGCGGCATCTCGGGGGCCATTCAGCATTTGGCGGGCATGAAGGACTCCAAGGTGGTCGTGGCGATCAACAAAGACCCGGAGGCGCCCATCTTCAGCGTGGCCGACTACGGGCTGGAGGCCGACCTGTTCACCGCCGTGCCGGCCCTGGTGCAGGCCTTGTGAGCGCACCGGGCAGCGCCGCCAGCAGGGACACTGTTCCCATGACACATTCTTTGATTTCTCCTGAAGCGCTGTGGCAGGCGCCTGCCGGTGCGGCCCTGGTGGCCAGCGCCCACGGTGCTCTCGAAGTCATCGTGGACCGCCCTGAACCCGCCAGTGCCGCGCCCTGCGGCTTGGCGTTGGTGGCCCACCCTCAACCCCTGTTGGGTGGCAGCGCCCGCCACAAGGTGCCCCAGGTGCTGGCACGCGGCCTGGCCGAGGCCGGGTGGCTGGCGCTGCGCCCCAACTTCCGTGGCGTGGGCCGCAGCACCGGCGCCCATGCCGGTGGCGAGGGCGAGGCCGAAGACCTGCTTGCCTTGGCCCAGGCCCTGCGGGCCGCCGGGCCGGGGGCGCCACTGGCGCTGGTGGGCTTCTCGTTTGGCGCGCATGTCACCGCCCGGGTGGCCGCCGCCCTGGCGGCTGGCGGCCAGGCCGCGCAGGCCGTGGTGCTGGCTGGCATGCCCGACGGGGTGGTGCCCGCCGGCCGGGCCTATGACAGCCCCGGCAGCTTTGACGGTGAGCTGGTGCTGCATGGTGCTGCCGACGAGGTGGTGCCCCTGCCCCTTGCCCTGGCCTGGGCCCGCCGCCACGACAAGGCCGTGACCGTGCTGCCCGAGGCGGACCACTTCTTTGCCGGCCAGCTGCCGCTGTTGCGGCGCCTGGTGGTGCGGCATGTGGCCGCCGCCGTGCCGCCTTGACCCCAACCCATGCGGGCGCGCCGCGTCCGGTTTTTCACCCTTGTGCCGCCAGGCCCTGCCCATGACCTTTTCTGCCCCTGAACGGGCCGCCCGCCTGGGCGCCGCCCGCAGCTTGCTGTTTGTGCCCGGCCACCGGCCCGAGCGCTTTGCCAAGGCCGCCGCCAGCGGTGCCGATGCCTTGGTGCTGGACCTGGAGGATGCCGTGGCCCCGGCCGAAAAGCCGGCCGCCCGCGCGGCGGTGCAGGCCGCATGGCCGGGGCTGGCGGCGCTGGGCCTGCCGGTGGTGCTGCGCCTGAACGCCCGGGGCAGCGCCGCCGGGGTGGACGACGCCACTTGGTTGTCTGCCTGGTGTCAAGGCGCCCAGGCGCCGGTGGGCCTGGCGCTGATGGTGGCCAAGGCCGAGACCCCTGCGGACCTGCAGGCGGCCCAGGCGGCGGCCGGCAGCGGTAGGGTGCCCGTGGTCCCGCTGGTGGAAAGTGCAGCCGGCTGGGCCGGCTTGGCGGCCTTGAGCGTTCACCCCGGGGTGCTGCGCCTGGCCCTGGGCCACATCGACTTTCTGGCCGACACAGGCTTGGCCCCCGGCCCGGACGAGCGCGAGCTGGACCCGCTGCGTTTTGCCATGGCCCTGCACACCCGCCTGGCCGGCCTGGCCCCGGCGGTGGATGGCGTGACCACGGCCCTGGATGACGCCCAGGCCCTGACGGCGGACGCGCACCGTGCCCTGCGCTTTGGCTTTGGCGGCAAGTTGTGCATCCACCCCCGGCAGATTGCGCCGCTGCATGCCGCCCTGGCCCCCACCGAGGCCGAGCGGGCCTGGGCCCTGCGTGTGGTGGCCGCCGACCAGGCCGCCGGCGGCGCGGCCGTGCAGCTGGATGGCCGCATGGTGGACCGCCCGGTGGTGCTGCGCGCGCAGCGTCTGCTGGCGCGCTGAGGCCGTGCGAATCAGCCGCCGGGGGCTGGCGACGAGGCCGGTGCCACCGGGCGCCGCATCGTCAGGCTGGTGATGCGGTCATAGCCCGGGTGGGCCGTGCGGGCCACGGTCTCAAAGCCCAGGGCGGCAAAGGTGGCCTGGTTCTCGACCAGCTCCACACGGGTCTGCAGTTCCAGGTGGGGGCGGCCGTGCTGGCGGGCCAGGGTGTCGGCTGCGGCGCACAGGGCGCGGGCCACCCCCTGGCCACGCGCAGCGGCGTCCACCGCCAGCTTGCCCACATAGACCACCTCCGGCCGCAGGTCGGCAAAGGCGCAACCGATCAAGCGGCCTTGGGCGTTGGTGGCCGTCAACAAGGTCTCGTGCCGGGCTTTGTCGGCCAGGGCGGCGGCATCCAGCCGGTGCAGGGAAGAGGGCGGGTCAATGCGCCCCTCCATGTAGGCAAAGCTGGCCTGCAGCAGGGCCAGCAGGCCGGTCCAGTCGGCAAAGTCGGCGGGGGCGGTGTGCAGGGTCAGGGCGCTGGCGCTGGCGCTGGCGCTGGGGTGGGCGAGGGGCGGCATGGGGGGCTCCGGTGGGCCTGGGCTGGGGGGCACAGCAGGTCGGCGATCTGGCCTGTTCAGTCCCCGGTGCGGCGGCGCCACAGGGGCCAGCGGCCCACCAGCAGGGCCAGCAGGATCAGCCCGCAGCCGGCCCACTGCCAGGGGCCGAGCTGCTCGTGCTTCCAGACCAGCACCATCAGCGTGGCCCACACCGGCTCCAGCGACAGGATGAGCGCGGCATGGCTCAGGCTGGTGCGGCCCTGGCCGCGCACCTGCAGGTAAAAGCGCAGCGTGGTGGACAGCAGGGCGCTGGCCAGCAACCAGCCCCAGGCGCTGGCCGGCAGCTGGGCAGGCCAGTCTTCCAGCGCCATGGACAGGCCGGTGCACACCGCGCCAGCCACCGCCATCTGCACCGCGGTCAGGGGCAGCGGGTCTTGGCGGCTGGCGTAGCGGCTGTTGAGCGTGAATTGCAGCGAGCCCAGGGCGGCGGTGGCCAGGAACAGCCCGTCTGAGAGGGACAGCCCGCCGCCGGCATGGCCCATCAGGCAGACCAGGCCCAAGGCCGCCAGGCCCATGCCCCACCAGGTGGCCGGGGCCAGGGGCACGCCCAGCACCCAGCGCCCGGTGAGGGGCGCGAACACCACCCCCAGGGCGCACAAGAAGGCGCCCACGCCCAGGTGCTCGGCATGGGCCAGGCCCAGCACCCAGCTCACCATGGCCAGGGCGAACACGCCGCCGGTGCGCAGGGCGGGGCCGCTGCGCCCTTCGCGCGCCATGGCCAGCAGGGCCGGGCCGCCCCACAGCCCAAGCAGCAGTGCCGCGCCCAGAAAACGCATGCCCATGAACCCCAGAGGCGGCAGCCAGCGCAGCGCCTCGAAGGAGAAGACCCACCCGGCCGCCGCCAGCCAGGACACGAGCAACAGGGTCAGCTCGCCATCGTGGCGGGCCAGCAGGGAAGGGGATCTCACGGGGGGAGGGCCGCCGTGCGCAGGGCCGGGGGAGGACCGGCACGGGGCTGAAGTCAGGGAAAACGCCAGCATAACCGCGCCCCAGGCCCCCTGCGTGGGGTCGGACATGCGCGGCGCGCGCTACAGGTTCTCGGCCGTGGTCAGGTGCAGCGGCAGGATCCACTGGGCGGCGCAGGCGCGCTCGGCCGCGGGCTGGCTCAGGCATGCCATCATGGCCTGGACCACCTGGGCGGCGATCTGGGCGGGCGGGGTGTCCAGCACCACGTCCACCACGCCATCGGCCAGGGCGGTGCGGTGGTCGGCGGTCAGGCCGTTGGCCACCACCACCACATGGCCGCCGGGGTGGCCGGGCGGGCGCTCGGTCCGCAGCGCGCGCAGGGTGCCGGCCATGCCACCGCCGCCGGCGTCGTACAGCCCCACCAGATCGGGGTGGCGCTGCAGCAGGTTCAGCGTCATCTCGTGCGCCACCTGCGGGTCCTCCAGGTTCACCAGCGTGTCCAGCACGGTAAAGCCGGGCGCATGTTCACGCAGGTAGGCCCGAAAACTCATCTCGCAGGCCTCATGCCCCAGGTAGCGGTGGCTGCCCACGGCCACGCACACCGGGCCGGGCCGGCGGGCCAGCCGGCTCACCGCCCAGGCGGCTTGGCGGCCGCAGCGGCGCGGGTCCATGCCCACATAGCCGGCGCGCAGCGGCGCGCTCAGGTCTGAGAGCAGCGCCCACACCGGCTTGCCGGCCTCGTGCAGCTCGGCCACCGCCGCGCTCACATGCGGATGGTCCATGGCCACCACGCCCAGGGCGTCCACCTCCTGGCCCAGGCTGCGCATGCGGGTGGCCACGGCGGCAGGGTCCAGGTCGTCCACATAGTCGATCACGGCCAGGCAAACGTCACGCCCCTGGGCCTGGGCGGCGGCGCTGAGTTGCTGGCCAAAGGCCCGGTAGAAGGCCTCGTGGCAGCGCAGCAGCAGAAAACCCAGGGTCCGGATCTGGCGCTCGCCCCGCTCCTGCAGCCGCGCGCGCATGAGCGAGGCGCCGTGGTAGCCCAGCCGTTCGGCCGCCTCGATCACCCGCAGGGCGGTGCCCTCACGCACCGGCAAGCGGCTGTTGAGCACGCGGTCCACCGTGGCGCTGCCCACGCCCGCGGCCTGCGCCACGTCGGCCAGGGTGGGGCGGCGGCTCACGGCTGGTGCCCTCCGCTGCGGGATTTCCCGTGGTGGCATGCCAGCCATGATGTAAATGATGGATTCATCGCCATGGTGTTTGATCGCCTTTGATGGCAAATGATGGACTTCCATTGTCCATCTTGAACGTGGTTCCTAGCATCCGCTCCCATTCCTTCACCCAGAACGAATCAGGAGACACCCCATGCCCGACCTGTCCCCGCCGCCGCAGCCCCCGCGCGAAAGCCGCGGCGAATACGACCTGCTCACCGGCTGGGGCCCTCAGGCCCAGGCCGCTGGGTTGGTGGGCGCCCGCTGGTACCAAAGCCCCGTGCCGCGCGCGCAGCTCAAGGCCTTGATGCAGCGCCAAGACGGCCCGGCCCTGCGCGACACCGCCCTGTGGCTGGCCCTGGTGGGGGCAGCCGGCGTGGCCATGGCCGCCACCTGGGGCGGCCCGTGGTTCGCCCTGGCCTTCTTGGTCTACGCCACGCTGTTCACCGGCGCGGCCGACTCGCGCTGGCATGAAAGCAGCCACGGCACCGCCTTCAAGACCCGCTGGATGAACGACGCGCTCTACCAGCTGGCCAGCTTCATGGCCCTGCGCCGGCCCACCCGCTGGCGCTGGAGCCACGCCCGCCACCACAGCGACACCCTGGTCACCGGCCGCGACCCCGAGGTCAACGCCGTGCTGCCGCTGCCGCTGGGCACCTTGCTGCTCAACGTCTTTGCCCTGCGCTACGCCCCGGGGGAATACGCCCGCGTGCTGGCCAATGCCCTGGGCCGCATCAGCCCGCAGGAGAAGAGCTACGTGCCCGAGAGCGAATGGCCGCGCATGGTGCGCGAGGCCCGCGCCTGGGTGGCGGTGTATGCGGCCGTGGTGGCCCTGGCGGTGGGGCAAGGCAGTGCGCTGCCGCTGTTCTTCGTGGGCCTGCCCGCCTTTGTGGGGGCCTGGGTGCACACCTTCTTTGGTCTGACCCAGCACGCCGGCCTGCCCGAGAACGTGCTGGACCACCGCCTGAACTGCCGCACGGTGGTGATGAACCCGGTGTTCCGCTTTCTGTACTGGAACATGAACTACCACGTGGAGCACCACATGGTGCCCATGGTGCCGTACCACGCCCTGCCGGCGCTGCATGCCGCCATCCGCGCCGACTGCCCGCCGCCTTACCCCAGCCTGGCCGCCGCCTATGCCGAGATCCTGCCCGCCCTGTGGCGCCAGCGGCAGGACCCGCACTGGGCCGTGCGGCGGCCGCTGCCTGATGCGGCCGGTGTTGCGGCGGCCGCACCCCCCGCACCCCCCGGGGCCACCGTGCTGCCCCATCCCGCCACCCCCTCCCCCTTGACCCCTGGAGCCCAACCATGAGCCGCTGGATCGACGCCTGCGCCCTGGACGACATCGACGACGAGGACGTCCGCCCCTTTGAGCACCAAGGCCACGCCTACGCCCTGTACCGGGTGGACGGCCAGGTCTATGCCACCGACGGCCTGTGCACCCACGAGCGCGTGGCCCTGTGCGACGGCCTGGTGATGGACCACGTCATCGAATGCCCCAAGCACAACGGCCGCTTTGACATCCGCACCGGCCGTGCGCTGGGCGCGCCGGTGTGCGTGAACCTGCGCACCTACCCCGCCAAGGCCGACGGTGGCCGCGTGTTCATCCAGATCCACACGGAGCCCGCATGAACCTGCCGCCCCCCGCCATGGTGATCGTGGGCGGCGGCCATGTGGGTGGCCGCGCCGCCCAGGCCCTGCGTGAAGGCGGCTGGACCGGCCCCATCGTGCGCATCGGGGCCGAGGCCCATCCGCCCTACGAGCGCCCGCCGCTGTCCAAGGGCCTGCTGGCCGGCCAGCAAACCGCCGCCGACTGTGCCCTGCGCCCGCCGGCTGTTGAAGCGGCCGAAGGCATCCAGGCCCTGGAAGCCTGGGCCGAGGGCCTGGACCTGGCCCGGCGCGAGGTGCTGGTGGTGGGCGGCCCGCAACGGGTGCGCCGCCGCATCCGTTTTGCCGGCCTGCTGCTGGCCACCGGCGGCCACCCGCGCCGCCTGGACGTGCCCGGGGCCGACGCCGCCGGCCTGCTGAGCCTGCGCACCTTGGACGACGCCACGGCCTTGGCGCAACGGCTGCGGGCACCGCGCCCGGCCGGCGCCGGGCCGCTGCGCCTGGTGGTGGTGGGCGGTGGTTTCATTGGCCTGGAGGTGGCCGCCACCGCCCGCGCCCTGGGCGCCGAGGTGACGCTGCTCGAAGGCGCCCCGCGCCTGCTGGGCCGCAGCCTGCCGGCGGCCATGGCCGATCAGGTGGCCGCACTGCACCGCCGCCATGGCGTGGACCTGCGCCTGGGCTGCCCGCCGCTGGCCTTTGCCCGCCAGCCTGACGGCCGCACCCGGGTGACGCTGCCTGAAGGCGAGGCCCTGCTGGCTGATGCGGTGGTGGTGGGCATTGGCATCACCCCGGCCACCGAGCTGGCCCAGCAGGCCGGCCTGACCCTGGGACCCGGCGGCGGCATTCAGGTGGATGCCCAGTTGCAGACCAGTGCCCCCGGCATCTACGCCGCCGGCGATGTGGCCGAGTTCCCCAGCCCCTTGAGCGGCGCGCTCATCCGCCAGGAGACCTGGCTGAACGCCGACACCCAGGCCCGTGTGGCGGCGGCCAACCTGCTGGGCCAGGGCCTGCGTTATGAGCAGCCGGCCGGGTTCTGGTCAGACCAGTACGGCCACCAGGTGCAGGTGGCCGGCGAGCCGGCCTTGGGTGTGCGCACCGTGCGCCGCCTGCTGCGCGGTGCTGACCCGCTGGCCGACCCGCTGGGCGCGCAGATCGACTTCCACCTCAATGCCGCCGGCCAGCTGGTGGGCGCCAGCGGCTTTGGCCCCGTGGCCGATTTGGCCAAGGAGTTCAAGCTCGCCCGCCTGTTGGTGGAGCGCCGCCGCCAGCCCCCGCCCGAGGCCCTGGCCGACCCCACCCTCAAGCTCAAGAGCCTGGCATGACGCCCGCCACCCCATCCTCCACGCCCCCAGCCACCCCGGCCACCCCCCGCCCCCTGCCCGTGGGCATCAACCTCGACGGCGTGCTGCGGCACGACGGCCTGCCCACCCCCACCGCCGGCGAGCGCTTGGCCTGGGTTGCCCGCAGCGGCGCCTTTGACTATGTGGAGAAGAACCTCGACCCGCGCGAGGACTTCAGCCCCTATCCCGCGCTGGCCGAGCAGCATGGCCTGCCCCTGGGCGTGATGGGCGGCATCTTCTGCGTGGGGCGTGATGAGGTGTTCATGCGTTGGGGCATCGCCCTGGCCGGTCGTCTGGGCGCGCGCCTGTTCAACATGCAGGTCTTTGCCCGCCATGCCGATGGCCACACCCTGAGCGACGAGGAGCTGATGGCCTTCTACCTGGACGCGCTGGACCACGGCACCCGCGCCGGCTGCCTGCCCAGCCTGGAGGTGCATGTGGACATGTGGAACGAGCGCTTCCGCCGCGTGGCCGCTGTGGGCGAGCGGCTGGCGCAGCGCCACCTGCCCCTGCGCCTGACGCTGGACCACTCGCACCTGATCTTCAAGCTGGGCCAGGCGGCCGAACTGGCCGCCAGCGGCCTGGCCGACGCGCCCGACGGCGGCCACGCCCTGCTGGCGCCCGACGGGGCAGCCACCCTCTACCGCGACTTGCTGCGTGAGGGCTGGGTGGTGCACGCCCACGCCCGCAGCGTGGCCCCCGGCGTGGCGTGCAACCCGGTGCAGCAGCGTGCCCCGGGCGTGCCCGGCCGCGCCATCCAGTACCCCTTCATCGAGCCGCCGCCCGGCAGCTTCCACACCGACTGGCAGGCCCAGCGGCTGGAACCCTGGAAGCAGGCCGTGCGCGACCTGCTGCACTGGATGCGCACCGAGCCCCACCGCGCCCCGCAACAGATCTCCTGCGAGTTCATCCCCTTCCCCGACTACGGCGGCGGCGCCCGCTACGACATCATGGGTCAGAACATCGCCTGCGCCCATTGGCTGCGGCAGCACTGGGCCGCGTTGCATTGAGGCGCGCCGCGCCGCTCGGTGCGGTCGGTCCGGTCAGTCCGGCCCGCCCCGGTGCAAGCCGTCGGCGGCCGGGCCGCCCGGGGGCGGGCAGGGCGATTCGGCGGCGCCGGGGGCGCCGTGGCTCAGCCGCTCCAGGATGCCGCAGTGGGCCACATCGCCATGGGCGGCGGCGCAGGCCTGGCGCAGGGCCAGCAACTGGGCTTCCAGCGCCTGCAGCTCGGCAATGCGCCGCGCCACATGGCCGATGTGCGCGTCCAGCAGGGTGTTGACCTCGGCGCAGTCGGCCTGGGGTTGATCCTTCAGTTGCAGCAGCTGGCGGATCTCGTCCAGGTTCATGCCCAGCGCCCGCCCCCGGCGGACAAAGGCCAGGCGCTCGGCATGCGCCTCACCGTACAGGCGGTAATTGCTGCCGGTGCGCGGCGGCGCGGGCAGCAGGCCCTGGCGCTCGTAGTAGCGGATGGTTTCCACCGGGGTGCCGGTACGCTGGGCCAAATCTCCAATCTTCATGCCCCGATTCTGCGGCCTGGGGGCCGCAGGTCGGGCGTCAGCCCAGGTGGCGGTTCACCAGCGCCTGGAGCTGATCGCGCATGAAGCGGCTGGAATCCGCCGCGCGGTCTTCCCAGGCGAAGACGCAGGCCGAGATCAAGCCGTCAAAGCCCACCTCACCCAGGGTCTTGAACAGGGTCTCGAAGTCCACCTCACCCTGGCCGATGTCCAGGTGCTGGTGCACGCGGACCTGGCTGCTGCCAGGCGGGTTGACGATGTAGCGCAGCTGGCTGCTCTTCTTGTGGTTGAAGGTGTCGGCCACGCGCACATGGGCCAGCAAGTCGCCGGCTTCGCGCACCATCGCGGCCACATCTTCTCCGTAATAGAAGGTGTGCGGGGCGATGAAACTGAGCTTCAGGGCCTGGGAGCCGAGGTTGCGCACGATGTCGCAGGCGGGCTGGTAGGTCTCGATCCAGTCTTCGGGGTGCGGCTCCACGCTCAGCGTGATGCCTTCGCGCTCCAAGATCGGCAGCAACTCGTCCATGGAGCGGAACCAGGCGGCTTCGCAGGCTTCCTTGGTGTTGAGGTTCAAGGCGGTGCCGGCGGTGGCGGCCACGCTGCGCTCGGGCGAGGCACCGCGGCCGAATTCGCTGACCATGAGGCGGCAGTCCATCTCCACCGCCACTTCAATGGCCTTCTTCCAGCAGCGCACGGCCCACTGGCGCTCGTCTTCAAACGGGCTGGCCCAGCGGTACATGGGCTGCAGGCTGGCCAGGCCCACGCCGGCTGAGCGCATGGCGGCCTTGAAGGCGGCCATGCGCGGTGCGGTGGCGCGGGGCATGACCCACCAGTCCAGAAAGTCGCTGCGGGGCGAGAGTTCGATCTGGTCATAGCCCAGCTCGGCCACCGCGCCGGGCAGTTCGCTCAGGCTCAGGTGGCGGATCATGTAGGGATCCAGCGCGATCTGCATGCTCATGGTGCTTGCTCCTCAGTCCAAAGTTCACGGTCTCAAGAAAGCGCAGGGCCGCCCCGAGCTTTCTTGACCCCCTCGGGGGGCCTGACGTCCGAAGGGCGGCAGGTTTGGGGGTCGTCATATCGCACCCACACGCCGCCCTGGTCGGCGGAACGCACGCAGTGCTCCACCCAGCGCACCCCCTGCACGCCGGCGTGCACGTCGGGGTAGCGCAGGCGGGCCAAGCGGGCGGTGTCGCCCCGGTCGGTGGCGTCCATGGCCAGGGCAAAACGGCGGTAGAGATTGCTCCAGGCCTCGAACAGGCCTTCGGGGTGACCGCCGCCAATGCGGTCATCGGCCAGCGCCGCCGGGTGCAGGTAGCCCATGCCGCGCTCCAAGATGCGCACCGGCTCGCCCTGCACCTCCAGGCGCAGCTGGTTGGGCTGCTCGTCCCACCATTCCAGGCTGGCCCGGCTGCCGATCACACGGATCTTCTGCCCGTGCATGGAGCCCGCGTTGACCGCGCTGGACCACACCGTGCCCACCGCGCCGCCGTGGTACTTCATCAGGGTGAAGGCGTTGTCTTCCAGCGGCGCGCGGCTGGCCACAAAACTCTGGCGCGTGCACAGCAGGGATTCAATCTTCAGCTCCGGCAGCATCACCTCAGACAGGTACAGCGGGTGCGTGCCCACGTCGCCCAGCACGTAGCTGGGGCCGGCCATGGCCGGGTCCACCCGCCAGCGGGTGGCGGGGTTGTCGGCCTCGGCCGCCGCGCTGTGAAAGCCGTGGGCAAACTGCATCTGCACGATGCGGATCTCGCCCAGCGCGCCGGCAGCAATCAGCTCACGCGCCTCTTCAATCAGCTGGTGGCCGGCGTAGCCGTAGGTCACGCCCAGCACCTTGCGCTGCTGCTCGCTCAAGGCTTGCAGCTCCAGCGCCTGGGCGGTGGTGAAGCACAGGGGCTTCTCGCACACCACATGCAGGCCGGCCAGCAAGGCGGCCCTGCAGATGGCGTAGTGCGTGCCATTGGGCGTGGCCACCGAGACGGCCTGAATGCCATCGGGACGCTGCGCCTCGGCGGCGAACATCTCGGCATAGGTGGCGTAGCAGCGCTCGGGCGCCAGGCCCAGGCGGGTGCCAAAGGCGCGGCCGGCGGCCGGGTCCAGGTCAAAGGCGCCGGCCTGCAGGGCGAAATGGCCGTCGCGCAGGGCGGCCGAGCGGTGGATGTAGCCAATCTGGCTGCTCTTGCCACCGCCTACCATGCCCCAGCGCAGCGGGGCGGCCAGTTCTTGTTCACCGTTGATCATGTGTCTTGTCTCCGTGGTGTGTGGGGTGGCCGCGTGGAGGGCGGCGCAATGCAATGCGGGGCAAAGGGGTCACGCAAACCCGATGCCGCGCAGGTACTCGCGGCTGGCGCGCACATCGCGCAGGCTGGTGTCGGCGTGGCGCGGGTCGCGTTCTTGCTCCACGGTGATGGCGCCTTGGTAGCCGATGTCCAGCAGCGTCTGGCGGATGGCGGGGTAATCCAGCGCGCCCTGGCCCATGGGGCACATCACCCCCTGGGCACAGGCATCAAAAAAGCGCACCGGCTCGCCCGCCAGGATCCGCGCCAGGCGCTCGGCGTTCACATCCTTGAAGTGCACATAGTCCAGCCGGGCGGCGTGCTCGCGCAGCCAGGCCTGAGGGTTCATGCCGGAATAGAACAGGTGGCCGGTGTCCAGGCACAGGCCGGCCTCGTCGTGCGGCACCTCGGCCACCAGCCGGCGAATCTCGTCGTCAAACTCGATGAAGCCCCCGGCATGCGGGTGGATGACGGCGCGCACGCCGTGGCGGTCGCGCGCCAGCCGGGCCAAGGTGCGGATGTGTTCCACCATGCGGCGCCAGTCGGCTTCAGCCAGTCGCGGCGCCTGGGCACTGCGGCCGGCGGCCAGGTCACGCGCCAGGCTGCCCCAGTCGATCAGCACCAGATAGGGCGCCGGGTGGGCCTTGCCCGCATCGGCCGGCGGGGCGGGCAGCTGCTTGAGCAAGGCGCAGATCTGGTCGGCCTGGGTCCGCAGCTTCTCCAAGTTCTCGGGGCTCACCAGATCGTCAAAGATCGTGCCGGCCACGATGTGCAGGCCACGCTGGCGCAACTCGGCGCCCAGGCGGGTGGGGTCCTGGGGCAGGTAGCCCCAGGGGCCCAGCTCCAGCCCGGCGTAGCCCGCGGCGGCGGCTTCGTCCAGCACCTTGGTCCAGGGGGGCAGGTGGGGGTTGCGCACGTCGTCCACCCCCCAGCAGCAGGGGGCGCTTGTGATGCGTTGGGTCATGGTGTGTGTTGACAGGTCAGAAGGGAGGCCTCACCCCGCAACGCTGCGGAGTGGCTGGCCGCCATGCTAAAAATGAAAAATGGCTTTCATGTCATGGCTCACTTGAAACCTGTCATAAGCTGTCAAACCGCCATGAAGGGTTGACAGGCTCGGGCCCGGGTTCTCCCGCGCGCTGCCGTGGTGCCCGGTGGCACCCATGCCCCGTTGGCCCCAGCCATCGCTGCCGATCACTCACCCTCCACCCCTGCCCGCCATGTGCCCCGATTTGCCGATGGATCCCCTCGACACCGCGTCGGTTGACGCCGCCGCCGAACTGGCTGAACCGGCTGACGGCGCCCCCACCCGCCGCCGCCTGGGCCGCGCCACACTGGAAGACATTGCCCAGGCCGCCGGCGTGAGCCTGTCCACCGTGGACCGCCTGCTCAATGCCCGCGCCCCGGTGCGAGGTGACACGGCCGAGCGGGTGCGCGCTGCGGCCGAGCGCCTGGGTTTTCGCGCCAGCGGGGTGATTGCCCAGCGGGTGAACCAGCAGCGGCCGCGCCGGCGTTTGGGCTTTTTGCTGCAGCGCCCGGCCTCGGGCTTCTACCGGGCCCTGGGCCGGGCCCTGACCGACGCCGTGGAGCAGGCCCCCGACATCCGCGGCCAAGCCCACATCGCCTACCTGGACGACCTCTCGGCCGAGGCCGTGGCCGAGCGCATGCTGGCCTTGGGCGCCGAGGTGGACGCCCTGGCCGTGGTGGCGGCCGACCACCCCCGGGTGCACGCCGCCATGGCCAGCCTGCAGGCGCGCGGCGTGCCGGTGTTTGCGCTGGTTTCTGAGCTGAGCAGCCCGCTGTGCGCCGGCTTTGTGGGGCCCGATTCACGCAAGGTGGGCCGCAGCGCCGCGTGGTTCATCGCCGGCCTGGCGCGCACCCCGGGGCCGGTGGCCATTTTTGTGGGCACGCACCGGTTTCAGTGCCAAGAGCTCAGTGAAATGAGCTTTCGCTCCTACATGCGCGAGCACGCCCCCGGCTTTGAGGTGCTGGAGCCGGTGATGACGCTGGACAGCCCCACGATGGCCGAAGAAGCCATGCGATCCCTGCTGCTGCGCCACCCCGACCTGCGCGGTTTTTATGTGGACGGCGGCGGCATTGAAGGCGTGCTGCGCGCCTTGCCCGCCGCCCGCGCCGAGGGCCTGCTGGCCGAGCAGACCGAACCGCTCATTGGCGTGGCCCACGACCTCACCCCCGACACCCTGGCCGGCCTGCAGACCGGGGCCCTGCACGCCGTGCTCTCTATGCCCCGCCCCCAACTGGCCCAGGGCCTGGTGCGCGGCATGGTGGACGCCCTGGCCAGCGCCGAATCGGCCACCGGCCCCAGCCACCGCCCGCTGCGGCTCATCTTGCCGCTGGAGACGTGGACGCCCGAGAGCGTGTGAGCGCATGACAGCACTCAGGCCTACACCCCCGCGCGACGCCAGACCGGCGGACCCCTGGCAGCCCTATCGCCGCCTGCAGCGCCGCGCCATGGCCGGCCTGCTGCTGGGCCTCCCACTCACCATTGCCGGCATGGCGGGGCTCAAGGCCGTGGGCGCCTTGGCGGTGTTGCCCCTAGCGCCCGCCGTTCAGTTGCTGCTGGCCGTGTTGCTGTGGGCCCTGGGCTGGGGTCGCAGCGTTTGGCGTCTGCTGCATTGGCCCTGCCCCCGCTGCGGCCGTGCCTGGCTGGCCCCGCAAAGCCCCCAGTTCCACGCCGGCTGCTTGTCACCGCGTTGCTGCGGGCACTGCGGGCTGGCGCTGTGGGCGGTAGCGGGGCCGGAAGTCCCGAGAGGCGCAGTACATTTGCAGCACAAGACCAAATGGGGTGCTCGGCCATGAAGCAACTGAAGGACGAGACTTTGTCGATCCGTACGTCAGCGAACATCAAACTTTTGCTGAAGCGCGCTGCGGTGAAAGAACACCGTTCTGTCGCTTCCATGGTTGAGGTGCTCGTATTGGCCTACGCGAAACAGCACGGCCTGGAGGAAGCGCAGAGCGCGGAGGACAACACAGGGGAGCGACAAGAACATCATGGAATTGATTGACAACATCACCCGGTTGCTGGGTGACGACCTCAAAGCGACGCTGAAGCCCAAGTCGCGGCTGAAGATCGCCGCTTCGTGCTTCTCGATGTACGCCTTCGAGGCCTTGAAGGCCGAGTTGGAGAAGATCGACGACCTCAGCTTCATCTTCACCTCGCCCACCTTCACGGCCAGCGAGGTCACCGACAAGATTCGCAAAGAGCGCAAGGAATTCCACATTCCCAAGCTCGACCGCGAGCGCAGCCTGTACGGCAGCGAGTTCGAGATTCAGCTGCGCAACAAGCTGACCCAGCGTGCCATCGCCAAAGAATGCGCCGACTGGATGCGCAGCAAGGCCCGGTTCAAGAGCAACCGCACCAAGGCACCCATGCAGCCTTTTGCCGTGGTCCAGGCCAATGGCGCAGACACCGCCTACATGCCGCTCCACGGCTTCACGGCGGTGGACCTCGGCTACCAGCAAGGCAACGCCGTGTCCAACCTCGTCAACAAGATGGACGAGCCCGCCTTTGCTGCCACCTACCTCAGCCTGTTCGACCAGATTTGGAACGATCCCGAGAAGCTGGAGGATGTGACGGCGCAGATTTGCGAACACATCGCCTCGGTGTACCAGGAGAACTCGCCGGAGAGCATCTACTTCCTGATGCTCTACAACATCTTCAACGAGTTCCTGGACGAGATCGATGAGGACGTGTTGCCCAATGAGCGTCTCGGGCATCAAGACACGCTGGTTTGGCGCAAGCTCTTCAACTACCAGCGCGATGCGGCCAACGGCATCATCAACAAGCTGGAGACGTACGGGGGCTGCATCCTGGCCGACAGTGTGGGCCTGGGTAAGACCTTCACTGCGCTGGCGGTCGTCAAGTACTACGAGTTGCGCAACAAGTCTGTCTTGGTGCTGTGCCCCAAGAAGCTGGCGGGCAATTGGCTGACCTACAACAGTCCGCTCAAGACGAACATCTTTGCAGCCGACCGCTTCAACTACCGCGTTCTGTGCCACACAGACCTGGGCCGGACGCGAGGGGAGTCTTTCGGCCTGCCCCTGAAGAACGTGGAGTGGGGACGGTTTGACCTTGTGGTCATCGACGAGTCCCACAACTTCCGCAACAACGACGCCTACAAGGACAAGGAGACGCGCTATCAGAAGCTGATGAACAAGGTCATCAAGGAGGGCGTGAAGACCAAGGTGCTGATGTTGTCAGCCACCCCAGTCAACAACCGCTTTGCCGACTTGCGCAATCAGCTGGCGCTGGCCTACGAGGGTGACTCTGAAATCCTCAGCAAGAAGCTCAAAGCGGGCAAGAGCGTCGAAGAAATCTTCCGTGGCGCGCAGACCGCGTTCAACAACTGGGCCAAGCTGCCACCCGAGGAGCGCACCGCACGCGCCATCCTTGACTCCCTGGACTTTGACTTCTTCGAGTTGCTGGACAGCGTAACCATTGCACGTTCGCGCAAGCACATCCAGACCTTCTACGACACCAAGGACATCGGCCAATTCCCCGAGCGCCGCAAACCTTTGACCTACCACTGCCCGCTGACGGCTCGCACGGACGTGATGGGCTTCAACGACATCTTTGCCCAGCTTTCTTTGCTGAAGCTGGCGGTGTACGCACCGATCAGCTACATCCTGCCCAGCCGGCTCAAGAAGTACGAAGAGGCCTATGACACCAATGTGGGTGTCAAAGGCACCCTCAAGCAAGCCGACCGCGAGAAGAGCCTCCAGGCCCTGATGACCGTCAACTTGCTCAAGCGGCTGGAAAGCTCGGTCGAATCATTCCGGCTGACTTTGAACGCCTTGCGTCGCAATCACCAAGGCACGCTGGCGAAGATCGCCGCCTTCAACCAGTCAGGCGCGTCGGCCAGCGTGGGGGACCTGACCGAGGTTCTGGCCAACCTCGAAGGCGAAGACGACGAACTGCCGATCCTCGACGACGACACCGGCGACGCATCGGGCCACATCGGTGGCAAGGTCAAGATCAGCCTCGGCGACATGGACCTGCCCTCATGGGAGCACGACCTGAAGGGCGACCTCGAACTCATCGACACCCTGCTGGCCTCGATGAACAAGATCACGCCCGAGGACGACGCCAAGCTCCGACACCTCAAAGCGCACCTGCTGGAAAAGATCGCCCACCCGATCAACCCCGGCAACAAGAAGGTGCTGATCTTCACCGCCTTTGCGGACACGGCGGACTACCTCTATGCCAACCTCGCCCCCGCGCTGCAAGAAGCCCATGGTTTGCATACCGCCAAGGTGACGGGCAAGGGCGCGCCAAAGTCCACGCTGAAAAAGGGCTACGACTTCCAGGAGCTGCTGACGCTGTTCTCCCCGCGCTCCAAGGAGAAGGCCGTGGTGCTGCCCGGCGAGCCCGCCGAGGTCGATTTGCTGATCGGTACGGACTGCATCTCTGAAGGCCAGAACCTTCAAGACTGCGACTACCTCATCAACTACGACATCCACTGGAACCCCGTCCGCATCATCCAGCGGTTTGGCCGCGTGGACCGTATTGGTTCGCCCAACACCAGCATCCAGCTGGTCAACTACTGGCCCGACATCACCCTCGACGAGTACATCAACCTCAAGGACCGGGTGGAGAGCCGCATGATGATTGCGGACGTGACGGCCACGGGCGACGACAACGTGCTGTCCGCTCAAGCCAACGACGTGTCGTACCGCAAGGAGCAGCTGCGCCGCCTGCAAGAAGAAGTCATTGAGCTGGAAGACCTGAAGACCGGCGTGTCCATCACCGACCTCGGCCTCAACGACTTCCGCATGGACTTGCTCAACTACGTCAAAGCGCATGGCGAGCTGCGCAACGTGCCCAACGGCATGCACGCCGTGGTGCCCGCCAAGCCCGCCATGGGCCTGCGCCCCGGCGTCATCTTCACGCTGCGCAACCGCAACCCGGGCATCAGCGGCAGCCAGCACAACCCCAGCCACAACCGCCTTCACCCGTATTACCTCGTCTACATCGACCGGGCCGGCCATGTGGTGCACGACCACACCGAGGTGAAGCGCCTGCTGGACTTGGCTCGCACCTGCTGCAAGGGCCAAGACAAGCCGATCCCGAACGCAACCCAGCTCTTCAATGAAGAGACGGCCGAAGGGCGACAGATGCAGGTCTACTCCGACCTGCTGGGCAAGGCCATCCGCTCCATGATCGAGGTGAAGGAAGAGAAGGACTTGGACAGCCTGTTCACCGGCGGCAAGACCACGGCACTGACCCACACCATCTCTGGCTTGGACGACTTCGAGCTCATCACCTTTCTGGTGATCCAGGAGGCGGCGTGAGTTCATTGCCTGGCGCCTTGTTCGCCTACCCCAAGCAAGCGGAGTTTGGCCGCGTCCTGCCCAAGAACAAGATTTATGAGCACAGCGGCGCCAACACCCGCTTAAAAGATTTGTTCGTGGAGCAGGTGGAGCAGATCGTCTGGCGCTACAAGCTGGCACCCGAGACGATCAACCTGGCCGCAAAGCCGGGTGTGCCGGAGATTCAGGTCTTCGCCATCCAGCTGAAGACCCCCGAGTTGCACCACGACGTGCTCCTTTGCATCGACGGCGCAGTGCAGTTTCCCATCATCTTTGAAGTCACGCAGGGCCAAGGAGCCGAGGCCAAGACACAAGTGGTCGCTGCGTACAAGCGGCCCACCGAAGCCGATGCGATCAAATGGGTTTGCTCCGAGTACTTCGAGTCAGGATGGATGCCCGCCACCGCCGAGCGTGTGCCGCTGCCTCTCGCCCTCGACCTTGCTGGACTCTATGAGCAGTTGCTGCACCGACTTGTGCCGATAGCCCCGAGAACTCAAGAGCCTTTGTGTGACTTGATCGCGCGGACAGAGGCAGCGATGACGAAGGCCAAAGAGGTTGCAAAGACCGAGGCAAGTCTGGCCAAAGAGAAGCAATTCAATCGCAAGGTGGAGATCAATTCCATCCTGCGCCAACTTAAAGCTGAACTTGAACAACTGAGCCGCTGAAGCAGCGCGAACACAGCGATCAGAGGAAAGAATATGAAAAAACTAAATATGCACTCGCCTAATCTGACTCAAGAGAACATCAGCCGCTTGCGCCAAATGTTTCCCGGTTGCGTGACGGAGGGTAGGAGCGAAGGTGGGTATATCCAACTTTCGGTGGATTTCGACCAACTCCGGCAAGAACTCTCGGAGTCGATTGTTGAAGGGCCACAAGAGCGATATCACCTCAATTGGCCGGGAAAGCGTGAGGCGCTGCTTGCGTCCAACGCGCCTATTGCAAAGACGCTACGACCCTACCGAAATGAGAGCGTGGACTTCGATGGAACCAAAAACCTATTCATCGAGGGTGACAATCTCGATGCGCTAAAGCTACTGCAAGAGACGTATCTCGGCAAGGTCAAGCTGATCTACATGGATCCGCCGTATAACCGCAAGAAAGGTAACAACTTAGTCTATCGGGATGACTTTATTGGGAATACGTTTGAGTATTTGACTCTAAGCAATCAGACAGATGAGCAAGGCAACCGACTCGTCGCCAATACCGAGTCAAATGGTCGTTTTCACTCCGACTGGCTGGGGATGATGTATCAACGGCTGCGTGTAGCGCGAAATCTCATGGCCCCCGCTGGAGTCATTGCGATCTCAATTGACGATGCAGAATCCGCCAATGTATTGCATCTGTGTTACGAGGTCTTTGGCGAAACCAACTATCTCGGAACACTGATCTGGAAAAACGCCACTGACAACAACCCGAGCAATATCGCTGTCGAGCACGAAAGTATTCACGTCTTCGCAAGAAGCAAGACAGACTTGGAGGGGGTCTGGAAGAGTTCTGTCTCAGACGTCAAGGAAGTTCTCATCAAGGTTGGCAATGAACTCATTGCCAAGTACCCAAATGATGCCGAACAACTGCAGGCCGCATACACCGACTGGTTTCGGGAAAATAAAGATCAGCTTGGACCCTTGGCGGATTACAAGTTCATTGACGGGTCAGGTGTTTATGCAGGCAGCCGCAGCGTCCACAACCCTGGCAAGGAAGGATATCGGTATGACGTGATGCATCCGATAACCAAGAAGCCATGCAAACAGCCGCTCATGGGATATCGTTTTCCTGAGACGACCATGAAGCGCCTTCTCAATGAGAAGAAGATTTTGTTTGGAGATGATGAAAGCAAGTTGATTGAATTGAAGGTGTATGCCTTCGAGTTCGAGGACAAGATGTCAAGCGTTTTCGACCTTGACGGGAGATCTGGTGCATACGACCTGAAGACGCTTTTCCCGGAAGGGAAGAAGGTCTTCTCGAATCCCAAGCCAGTTCTTTTGATGGAGCGTCTTGTATCGTTTATGACGCAGCCGAAAGATATCTGCCTCGATCTTTTTGCAGGCTCTTCCACTTTGGCGCATGCAACGATGGAAATAAGTCGACGCGACGGCAGTAATCGCCGATTCATAAGCGTGCAATTCCCAGAGGAAATCGGACAAGACAGCAAGGATGCAAAAGAGGCATTCCAGTTTTGCACGCAAGTCGGACTGAAACCGCACATTTCGGAGATATCGAAGGAACGCATCCGGCGGGCAGGCGCGGCAATTCTCAAGAAAGAGGCTGTGCAGACTTGGAATCGCGACATTGGTTTTCGTGTCCTCAAGATTGACACGTCGAACATGGCCGACATCTACTACGCGCCCGATGCGTTGGAGAAGCCTAACCTCGACATGTTTGTCGACAACATCAAGCCCGACCGCACGCCCGAAGACCTGCTGTTCCAAGTGATGCTCGATTGGGGTGTCGACCTTGCGCTGCCCATCGCCAAGCAGGCCATTCAAGGCAAGGACGTGTTCCTGGTGGACGGCAATGCACTTGCCGCCTGCTTCGACGGCCACGGCGGCGTCGATGAGGCCTTCGTGAAAGAGCTGGCCAAGGTGCAGCCGCTGCGCGTGGTGTTCCGCGATGCGGGCTTCAAAGACAGCTCGGTCAAGATCAACGTGGAGCAAATATTCAAGCTGCTGTCGCCGGCCACCGAAGTGAAGTGCATTTGAGGGGTGCCGCCATGAGCGATACATCACACCCCGCATCGCTTGTAGCGGCCCCTGGCGGATACACGGAATGGCTGGCTGAGCTCAAGCAGCGCATTCACGCATCACAGCAGCGTGCCACGCTGGCGGTGAACCAAGAACTGGTGTTGCTGTACTGGCAGATTGGTCAGGGCATTCTGGAGCGCCAAGCCCAACAGGGCTGGGGCAGCAAGGTGGTGGACAAACTGGCCCACGACCTGCGCAAGGCGTTTCCAAGCATGCAGGGTTTTTCGCCGCGTAATCTGAAGTACATGCGGGCGTTTGCCCTGGCCTGGCCCGATGCCGACTTTGTGCAAGCGGTGCTTGCACGATTGCCGTGGTATCACCAACTGGCGCTGTTGGACAAGCTGCAAGCCCCCGACCAACGGCGCTGGTATGCCGAGCAGGCCATTGAAAACGGCTGGTCGCGCAATGTGTTGGTGATGCAGATTGAAACCCGTTTGCATGAGCGCGTGGGCCAAGCGGTGAGCAACTTCAGCCTGCGCCTGCCGCAGCCGCAGTCCGACCTGGCCCGCGAATCACTCAAAGACCCGTATCGCTTGGACTTTTTGGGCCTGGGCACCGAGGCGCTTGAGCGCTCGATTGAGGATGCGCTGGTTCAACATGTCACCCAGTTCTTGTTGGAGCTGGGGGCGGGCTTTGCCTTTGTGGGGCGGCAGGTGCACCTGCAAGTGGGCGAGAAAGACTTTTACCTCGACCTGCTTTTCTATCACCTCAAGCTGCGCTGCTATGTGGTGGTGGAGCTGAAGGCGGGGGAGTTTCAGCCAGAGCACGCGGGCAAGCTCAACTTCTACCTGAGCGCCGTGGACAGCCAGCTCAAACACCCGACCGACCAGCCCAGCCTGGGGCTGCTGCTGTGCAAGAGCCGCGACAAGGTGGTGGCCGAGTACGCGCTGCGCGACATGAACAAGCCCATTGGCGTGGCGGAGTACCAGCTGGTTCAGTCGCTGCCGGATGCTTTGCAAACCGATTTGCCACGCATAGAAGACATTGAGCGCGAGCTGCAAGACGTGCAAGACGCAGACAACGCGCCCACAGGGAACAACGCATGAAACTCAAGTTCAAGACCCAGGCCTACCAGTCTGCTGCCGTGCAAGCCGTGGTGGATTGCTTCAAGGGCCAGCCGCCCGCATCGGTGGAGGCCATCACCTATCGCATCGACCCCGGCCAAGCCAAGAAGGGCACGGAAGACCTGTTTTCGGATTCCGGCTTCAAGAACGCAGACCTGGCACTGACCGACCTGGCTTTGCTGGACAACATCCAGCAGGTGCAACGCGGCCAGAACCTGCCCATGTCTGAAACGCTGGTGAAGACCAAGGTCGCCCGCGTCAACCTCGACGTGGAGATGGAAACGGGCACGGGCAAGACCTACTGCTACATCAAGACGATTTTCGAACTGAACCGCCGCTATGGTTGGAGCAAGTTCATCATCGTGGTGCCCAGCATCGCCATTCGTGAGGGCGTGGCCAAATCGCTGGAGATCACCGCCGAGCACTTCCTGGAGACCTACCAGAAGAAGGCGCGCTTTTTCATCTACAACTCCAAGCAGCTGCACCACCTGGAGAGCTTTTCTTCGGATGCGGGCATCAACGTGATGGTCATCAACGTGCAGGCTTTTGCCGCCCGTGGTGCCGACAACCGCCGCATCTACGAGGTGCTGGACGACTTCCAGTCGCGACGCCCGATTGACGTCATCAGCGCGAACCGGCCCATCCTGATCCTGGACGAGCCACAGAAGATGGAAGGCGCGGCGACATTGAAGTCCTTGGAGGAGTTCAAGGCCTTGATGGTGCTGCGCTACTCGGCCACGCACAAGACGACGCACAACAAGATTCACCGCCTGGACGCGCTGGACGCCTACAACCAGAAGCTGGTGAAGAAGATCGCCGTGCGCGGCATCGCGGTGAAGGGCCTGGCGGGCACCGCGGGCTACCTCTACCTGCAATCCATCGAGATTTCGAGCAAGAAGCCGCCTGAAGCCCGCGTTGAGTTCGAGCAGAAGCTGGCGGGCGGCAACATCAAGCGCGTGCTCAGAAAGCTGTGCAAAGGCGACAACCTGTACGACCTGTCCAACGGCTTGGACCAGTACCGCGACGGCTTTGTGGTGTCGGACATCAACGCCAACGCCGACACCCTGAGCTTCACCAACGGGGTGCTGTTGACGGTGGGTGATGCCATCGGCGATGTGACCGAGGCGGCACTGCGCCGCATCCAGATTCGCGAGGCGATCAAGGCCCACTTCGACAAGGAGCAGGCCCTGTTCCAGCAGGGCGTGAAGGTACTGACGCTGTTCTTCATCGACGAAGTGGCCAAGTACCGCGACTACTCGCAGCCGGACGAAAGAGGCGAATACGCCCGGGTTTTCGAAGAGGAATACAACTCGTACCTCAACGAGGTGCTGGACCTGATTGAAACGCCCTACGTCAAGTACCTCAAGGGCATCACCGCCGATAAGACCCACAGCGGCTACTTCTCCATCGACAAGAAAACCAAGCGTGACGTTGACCCGGACATCGAGAAGCGCGGCGAGAACGCTGGCCTGTCCAACGATGTGGAAGCGTACGACCTCATCCTGAAGAACAAGGAACGCCTGCTTTCGTTGGATGAGCCGGTGCGCTTCATCTTTTCGCACTCGGCCCTGCGCGAAGGCTGGGACAACCCGAACGTGTTCGTCATCTGTGCGCTCAAGCACAGCGACAACACCATCTCGCGCCGCCAGGAAGTCGGCCGGGGCCTGCGCCTGTCCGTCAACCAGCACGGCGACCGCATGGACCATCCGGCCATCGTCCATGACGTGAACGTGCTCACCGTGGTGGCCAGCGAGAGCTACAAGGACTTCGTCGCTGCGCTGCAAAGGGACATCAGCGAATCGCTGTCTGCCCGTCCGAAGGTGGCGGATGAAGCCTTCTTCACTGGCAAGGTGCTTAAGACGGCCACCGGCGACGTGGAAGTCACCCCGCAGCTGGCCAAGCAGATCTACAAGTACCTGCTCAAGAACGACTACACCGACGATGCCGACCGCATCTCTGGTGCCTATCACGACGCCAAGAAGGCCGAGACATTAGCCGAGCTTCCGCCTGAACTGAAGCCCTATGCGGCCCAGGTCTACCAGCTGATCGACAGCGTGTTCAGTGCCAGCCAGTTGCCAGAGATCGGCGACGACCGCCGCCCCAAGAAGAACCCGCTGAACGCCAACTTCGACAAGCAGGAGTTCAAGGCCCTGTGGAACCGCATCAACCGCAAGGCGGCGTACAGCGTCAGCTTCGAGGAGGCTGAACTGATCGAAAAGGCCGTGGCGGCGCTGAACAACACGCATGCCGGCCTTCGAGTGACTCCGCTGCAATACACGGTCCAGCGCGGTGAACAGGTTGAAGGTGCCACTTACGAAGACATGAAAGCCGGCGAGGCCTTCAAGCTGCAGGCCACAGAAACCGAGGTCAACCGCTTGTCGGTGCACTCGGCCGTCAAGTACGACCTGATTGGCAAGCTGGCCGAAGGCACGCAACTCACCCGCCGCACGATTGCTGAAATCCTGAAGGGCATGAACGTCGCGGTCTTCGCGCAGTTCAAGACCAACCCCGAGAGCTTCATCGCCGAAGCCATCCGCTTGATCAACGAGCAGAAGGCCACGGTCATCATCGAGCACCTGGCCTATGACCCGGTGGAGGACAAGTTCGACCTCGACATCTTCACGGCCGGCCAGACCAAGCAGGACTTCAGCAAGGCCGGTGACAAGCTGAAACGCCACATCTACGACTACGTGCTGACCGACTCCAACATCGAACGCCAGTTCGTGAAGGAGCTGGACACCAGCGGCGATGTCGTGGTCTACGCCAAGCTGCCGCGCGGATTCCTGATCCCTACGCCAGTGGGCGACTACAACCCCGACTGGGCCATCTCGTTCAAGGAAGGCGCGGTCAAACACGTCTACTTCGTGGCCGAGACAAAGGGCTCGATGTCCAGCATGGAACTACGTGAGATCGAGAAAACCAAGATCAAGTGCGCCCGAAAGTTCTTCGACGACATCAACGAGAAGTTCGCGCCAGAAGCCGTCAAGTACGACGTGGTGGACAGCTTTGGCAAGCTGATGGAATTGGTCAAGTAGTTCGCATCCACCCGAGTCGCGGCCCCGCCTCACCCCTCCACCGGATCCTGCGGCGTGTCCAGCAGCAGCTGGTAGAAAGCCAGGTCCAGCCAACGGCCGAACTTGAAGCCGACCTGGGGCAGGGTCCCCACGGGCTGGAAGCCCAGCTGGGTGTGCAGGGCGATGCTGCCGGCGTTGCTGGCGTCGATGGCGCCCACCAGGGCGTGCACCTGGCGTTGGCGGGCGGCGGCAATCACGGCCTGCATGATCTGGCGGCCCAGGCCGCGGCCCCGGTGGTCGGGGTGCACATAGACCGAGTGCTCCACCGTGTACTTGAAGGCCGGAAAGGCGCGGAAGGTGCCGTAGCTGCCAAAGGCCAGCAGCTGGCCGGTTTCGTCCTCCAGGCCCAGCACCGGAAAGCCGCCCTTGTCCTTGGTGGCGAACCAGGTTTCCATGCTGGCCAGGGGCCGGGGGGTGTAGTCGTACAGCGCGGTGCTGTGGACGATGGCGTGGTTGAGGATGTCCAGGATGGCCTGGGCGTGACGGGCGTGGGTGCAGTCCACCAGGCGGGGCGGGGTCATGGCAGTCTCCGGGAAGGGGCGGCGCTGCGGGTGAGCGCCAGCAGGTAGCGGGCCGATCGGGGGCCGGGGTTGTGGAAGGTGATGCGCTCGCCCAGCGTCATGGCCAGGCAGTCGCCACTGGCCAGAAGCCAGCGCTGGGGCTCGGCGGCGCCGGCCAGGGTGATGAGCATGTTGCCTTCCAGCATCCAGAGCTGCTGCTCGATGCCCACCCGCGGCGCCGGGATGTCGAAATCCACCGACTGGCCCGCCGGAAAGTGCACCTCCACCAGCTCCACCGGCGCGGCCACCCCGCCGGGGGTGAGCTGGCGGCGCTGGTAGCCCGAGGCCGGGTCGGTCCACACCGGCTGATCGGCCAGGCGGGCCACCGGTTGGGGCGTGGGCGCGGGCGGGGTGAACAAGGCCGGCAGCGGCAGGCCGAAGGCGTCGGCCAGCTTGTGCAGCACGGCGGCGGTGGGGCTGGTCTCCTGGCGCTCGATGAGCGAGATCATTGAGCGGCTGACGCCGCTGCGCTCGGCCAGCTGTTCCAGGGTCAGGCCGTGGGCCTGGCGCAGCTCGCGCAGGCGTTGGGCCAGAAAAGCGTCGATCTGCATGAATTCCAGTGTATTAGAATTTTAATCCAGTAAACAGGAATTTCAGCCCGCCGGCGGCGGCAGCGGCACCCGGGTCTCGAACTTGGAGCAGTTCATGGCGAACATGCTTTTGAAGTTGCGCACGTTGTGGATGGACGAGAACACCTCGCGGGTGAAGGCGTGGTACTGGGCCATGGATTCGGCGCTGACGATGAGCAGGAAGTCGAACTCGCCGGCGATCTCGTAGCAGGCCATCACCTCGTCCAGCGCGGCCACGCGCTGCTCAAACTGGGTGAGCAGGGCGGCGTTCTGCTTGTCCAGCTCCACCGAGACGAAGACCGTGAGCGAACGGCCCACGCGTTGGCGGTCCACCAGCGCGACCTGTTTTTGCAGCACGCCACGCGAGCGCAACTGCGCGATGCGGCGCTGGCAGGTGGCGGGTGAGCTGCCCACGCGCTCGGCCAGCTCGCGCATGGGCAGGGAGGCGTCGCGCTGCAGCAGGTCCAGCAGGGCGGTGTCCAGCGCGTCCAGGGCCACGGGTCGGGTGGTCGGTCGGGTGTCGGGTCGGGGATCCAGGCGGGAGATGGGGTCCATGGGTTGTGGTGAACCGTCAGTTTGGGCGTGGTGTGTGGGTGGATTTCATCATCTTGGGCCGAAAGATGGTGAATTCGCTCGACCAGGGCATCCAAGAATCCGGGGCATGAACACGCCGTTGACCCCCGCTGACGCGGACCGCGATGCCGACGCCGAACTGGTCCACCGCCTGAGCCCGGGCTGGGTGGGCTGGCGCCACGACTTCCACCGCTTCCCCGAGACCGGTTTTGAGGAACACGCCACCGCCGACCGGGTGGCCGCCCTGCTGCAGGCCATGGGCCTGGAGGTGCACCGGGGCGTGGGGGGCACCGGCGTGGTGGCCAGCCTGACGGTGGGCCAGGGCGCCGGGGTGATCGGCCTGCGCGCCGACATGGACGCCCTGGCCCTGCAGGAGAACGCGCCGGGCCGGCCCCATGCCTCCACCCGGGCGGGCTGCATGCATGCCTGCGGGCATGACGGCCACATGGCCATGCTGCTGGGCGCGGCCGAGTTGCTGACCCGGCGGCGCGACTTTGACGGCACGGTGCGCTTCATCTTCCAGCCGGCAGAAGAGCACGGCCGGGGCGCTGCCGCCATGCTGGCCGACGGGCTGTTGACGCGCTTTCCCATGGATGAGATCTACGGCGCCCACAACATTCCCGGCCTGCCCACCGGCCACATCGCCACCCGCAGCGGCGGGCTGATGGCCAGCGAGGACAACTTTGTCATCCGCATCACCGGCCGGGGTGGGCATGCCGCCCGGCCGCACATGGCGGTGGATCCCCTGGTCATTGGCGCTGAGATCGTGCTGGCGCTGCAGACCGTGGTGGCCCGCTCGGTGGACCCGCGCCATCCGGCGGTGGTGTCGTGCACCGAGTTCATCACCGACGGCATCCGCAACGCCATCCCGACCGAGGTGGTCATCAAGGGCGACACCCGCAGCGACCACCCCGAGGTGCAGGCCCTGCTGGAGCGGCGTATGCGTGAGCTGTGCGAGGGCATCTGCCAGGCCCACGGCGCCCGCTGCGAGTTCAGCTACACGCATGAGTTCGCCCCCACGGTGAACTGGCCGCAGTGCGTGGACGTGGCGGTGCGCGCCGCGCAGGCGGTGGTGGGCGCCGGGCAGGTGGAGGCCCACACGCCGCCCATGATGATCTCGGAGGACTTTGGCCGCTTCCTGCAGGAACTGCCGGGCGCCTTTGTCTTCATCGGCAACGGCGCCGGGGAGGGGGTGCCCGGCGCCACCCCGCTGCACAACGCCGCCTACGACTTCAACGACACCCTGGTGCCGCTGGGCGCGCGCTACTTTGCCGAGCTGGCCCGGGTGCGGCTGCCCCGGCGCTGAGCGCGCGCCAACCCAGCCTCCCCACGGCCTGCGGCCGCTTCACCGCCTTCAGCCCCAGCCTGCCCACGCCCTGTTTGCCCCGACGATGCCCATGCTGTTCCACAACCCCCACGCCACCCGCCGCCCTGCCGATTCCGCTGACACGGCGGTGCTGGGCATCGCCACCGCCCAGGCCGCCCGGGCGCGCCTGCGCGGCTGGCCGCCACTGCGGCCACAACCCACGCCCACCTGGGAACTGCCGGGCTTGGCCCGGGCGCTGGGGCTGGGCGGTTTGAGCGTCAAGGATGAGTCTTCTCGCTCGCCACTGGGCAGCTTCAAGGCCCTGGGTGCGCCCAACGCGCTGCTGACCCTGGTGCTGCGCCGCTGGCCCGATGCCGGCTGGACGGCCGCCAGCCTGCTGGCTGGCACCCATGCTGCAGAGCTTCGGGGGTTTGTGGTCATCAGCGCCACCGACGGCAACCATGGACGCGCCCTGGCCGCCGCTGCCCAGAGCCTGGGCTGCCGCTGCGTCATCGTGCTGCACGCCCAGGTGAGCGTGGAGCGCGAGGCCGCCATTGCCGCCCTGGGCGCGGAGATCGTGCGTATCGCCGGGGACTACGACGAGTCTGTGCGCGAAGCCGCGCGCCTGGCCCAGCGCCACGGATGGCAGGTGGTGTCGGACACCTCGTACGACGGGTATGAGGACGTGCCGCGCGACGTGATGCAAGGCTATGGCGTGCTGGCCGATGAGCTGCTGGAAGGCCTGCCGCCGGACGCTGACTGCCCCTGGACCCACGTGATGCTGCAAGGCGGCGTGGGCGGTCTGGCCGCCGGGGTGGTGAGCTACTTCTGCGAGCGCTTTGGCGACCGCCGCCCGGTGTTCTGGGTGGTGGAGCCCGAGCAGGCCGACTGCCTGCTGCAGAGCGCCCGCCAGGGGCAGCCCGCCCGGGCCACCGGGACGGTGGACTCGGTGATGGCCGGGCTGGCCTGTGGTGAAACCTCCCCCCTGGCCTGGCGCTTCCTGCAGCCGGCGGTGGATGTGTTCGCCACCGTGAGTGACGACCAGGCCGTGGCCGCCATGCGGGTGCTGGCCGAGGCCCCCCATGGCGATGTGCCGGTGCTGGCCGGCGAGTCCGGTGTGGCGGGCTTGGCCGCCTTGATGGCCTGGGCGGGCCGGGCGGCCTCGGCGTCGGGATTGGACGCCGGCGCCCGGGTGCTGATCCTCAACACCGAGGGTGCCACCGCCCCGGCGGTGTATGAATCGCTGACGGGCCGCAGCCCGGCGCAGGTGCTGGCCGCCCAGCAGGCCTGGCTGGCGGCGCGCCGCCCCGACGCCCAGGACCTGATCCAGCCCCTGATGGACCGCCTGGCCGCCAACGCCACCGTGGGTGCCACCCCGGCCGGCGGCCTGTGCCGACTGGCCCTGACCGACGCCGACCGCGACGCCCGCGACCAGCTGGTGCGGTGGATGCGCGAGTTGGACCTGCAGGTGCAGGTGGACGGCATTGGCAACATCTTCGGCACCCGGCCGGGCCGGCGCCACCTGCCGCCGGTGATGACCGGCTCCCACCTGGACACCGTGGCCACCGGTGGGCGCCTAGATGGGCAATACGGCGTGATGGCCGGCCTGGAGGTGGTGCGCTGGCTGAATGCACGCGGCCTGCAGACCGAGCGCCCCCTGGTGGTGGCCGCCTTCACCAACGAGGAAGGGGTGCGCTTCCAGCCCGACATGATGGGCTCGCTGGTCCACGCCGGCGGCCTGCCGCTGGCTCAGGCCCTGGACACCCTGGGCACCGATGGCACCCGCCTGGGCGATGAGCTGCGCCGCATCGGCTACGCCGGTGCGCTGCCCTGCGGCCAGATCGTGCCGCATGCCTTCATCGAGCTGCACATCGAGCAGGGCCCGGTGATGGAGGCCGAGGGCGTGGACATTGGCGCCGTGGCGGACCTGCAGGGCATCTCCTGGCAGGAGTTCACGTTCATCGGCCAGTCCAACCATGCCGGCACCACGCCCATGCACTTGCGCCGCGACGCTGGCCAGGGGGCTGCCGCGCTGGCGGTGGCCGTGCGCGCGCTGGCCCAGCGCCATGGCGCGCCCCTGGTGGCCACGGTGGGTGCCCTGCAGCTGCAGCCCAACCTGATCAATGTGATCCCGGCCCGGGCCACGCTGACGGTGGACCTGCGCCACACCGACGAGGCCACCCTGCAGCGCGCTGAAGCCGAGTTGGCCGACTTGGTGCAGCAGCTGGCGGCACAGGAGCGGCTGGAGGTCCAGACCCGCCGGCTGGCGCGGTTTGAGCCGGTGCACTTTGACCTGCGCCTGGTGCGGCTGATCCAGGACAGCGCCCGGCACCGGGGCTGGAAGGTGCGCACCATGACCTCGGGCGCGGGGCATGACGCGCAGATGATGGCCCGCCAGTGCCCGGCCGCCATGATCTTTGTGCCCAGCGTGGCGGGCCTGAGCCACAACCCGCGTGAGCACACCGCGCCAGAAGACCTGGCGCGCGGCGCCGCCGTGCTGCTGGACGTGCTGCTGGCGCTGGCTGAAGAGGTGTGAGGCGCGCGCTGGGGCTCAGCCCAGGTGGCGGTTCACCAGCGCCTGGAGCTGATCGCGCATGAAGCGGCTGGAATCCGCCGCGCGGTCTTCCCAGGCAAAGACGCAGGCCGAGATCAAGCCGTCAAAGCCCACCTCGCCCAGGGTCTTGAACAGGGTTTCAAAGTCCACCTCACCCTGGCCGATGTCCAGGTGCTGGTGCACGCGGACCTGGCTGCTGCCGGGCGGGTTGACGATGTAGCGCAGCTGGCTGCTCTTCTTGTGGTTGTAGGTGTCGGCCACGCGCACATGGGCCAGCAAGTCGCCGGCTTCGCGCACCATCGCGGCCACATCTTCTCCGTAATAGAAGGTGTGCGGGGCGATGAAGCTGAGCTTCAGGGCCTTGGAGCCGAGGTTGCGCACGATGTCGCAGGCGGGCTGGTAGGTCTCGATCCAGTCTTCGGGGTGCGGCTCCACGCTCAGCGTGATGCCTTCACGCTCCAAGATCGGCAGCAACTCGTCCATGGAGCGGAACCACGCCGCCTCGCAGGCTTCCTTGGTGTTGAGGTTCAAGGCGGTGCCGGCGGTGGCGGCCACGCTGCGCTCGGGCGAGGCACCGCGGCCGAATTCGCTGACCATGAGGCGGCAGTCCATCTCCACCGCCACTTCAATGGCCTTCTTCCAGCAGCGCACGGCCCACTGGCGCTCGTCTTCAAACGGGCTGGCCCAGCGGTACATGGGCTGCAGGCTGGCCAGGCCCACGCCGGCTGAGCGCATGGCGGCCTTGAAGGCGGCCATGCGCGGTGCGGTGGCGCGGGGCATGACCCACCAGTCCAGAAAGTCGCTGCGGGGCGAGAGTTCGATCTGGTCATAGCCCAGCTCGGCCACCGCGCCGGGCAGTTCGCTCAGGCTCAGGTGGCGGATCATGTAGGGATCGAGCGCGATCTGCATGCTTGTGTCTCCGTTTTGCTTATGGTGCAGCCCCCCGCCGTGGGGGACAGGGCGCGCGGCGGGGCGGGCGATCAGGCGTAGAAGGCCGGGCGCTCGGGCAGGTTGATCGGGGTGATCTGCTTGCTCTTGCGGGCTTCAATACAGGCCTCGGCGGTGACGCTGGCCACGTAGCCGTCCCAGGCGTCGGGGCCGCGCACTTTGCCCTGTACGGTGGCGTTGATCCAGTCTTGCAGCTCCACGTCGTAGCTTTCGATGAAGCGCAGCTTCCAGTCCATCAGGATGCCGCTGCCTTGGCGGGCGTTGCTGCGCAGCGGCACGGTCAGCGGCTCGGGCAGGCTGGCCACGCCGGTTTCGCCCACCACATGGCACTGGATGTCGTAGCCAAAGCGGCAGGCCACGAAGATTTCGGTGTCGATGCGGATGCCTTGGCGGGTTTCCAGCAGGATGGTGACGGGGTCATGCAGGCCGGCATGGGCGTGGCGGGTCTTGCGGCCCTCAATGACTTGCACGCTGGTGTATTCGTCGTTCAGCAGCCAGCGGAACACGTCAATCTCGTGGATGAAGGTGTCGGTGATGTTCATGTCACCCACATACATCTCGGGCACGGCGGGGTTGCGGTGGGCGGCGTGCACCAGCAGGGCATCACCCACGGTGCCGGCGTCCAGCGCGGCCTTCAGGGCGCGGTAGCCGGCGTCGTAGCGGCGCATGAAGCCCACTTGCACCAGATTCTTGCCGTGCTTCATTTCGGCTTCGACGATGCGGCGCGCGCCCTCGGCGGTCACGGCCAGGGGCTTCTCGCAAAACACCGGCTTGCCGGCGGCGATGCAGGCCAGCACCTGCTCCTCGTGCGCCGGCCCCCAGGAGGCCACCACCACGGCCTGCACCTCGGGCGCCTGGATCAGGGCGTCGGCGCTGTCATAGAAGGTGGCCGGGATTTGGGCCTTGTCGGCAAACGCCACGGCGGCGTCGCGGTGGAGGTCGTTGATGGCGACCACGCGGGCGCCGTTCAGGGTGAACTGCAGGCGGCGGGCGTGTTCTTGGCCAATGCCACCGCAGCCGATGAGGCCGATGTTGAGGGTCATGTGTGTCTCCTGAGGGCTAGGGCGCCGCGGCCGATGAGCCGGCCGCAACGCGGGTGTGAACAGCCCTCAGGATCGGTGCGTTGGAAAACAATTTCCACGCCCGAAATGACCATAAATGGTCAAGCGTGTTCGCCGCCCAGGTTTTCCAGGCAATGCAGCGCAAAGTTGATGGGGCCGCTGGACACGGGATGGTCCAGCAGGCCCAAGGCCTGCTGCAGGTGGGTCAGTGCGCCCTGCACCTGGGCTTCGGGGGCCTGGTCGATCACCAGTTCCAGCGTGCCGGTGCGCAGCAGGGCGCGGTGGGCGGCATGGATCTCGTGGCCCACCCACACCGGGCGCACGGCGGGGGCCTCACGCAGCAGGGCGCCGGGCACGCCGGCGGTGCCGGCGCCGCTGGTGTAGAGGCCGCGCAGGGGCAGGCCCTCGGCGCGGCAGGCGGCCAGGGCCTCGCGCACGGCAAAGTGCACCCGGTCGGGGTCGTCGGTGCAGGCCACGGGGCCGCGCACGCGCAGGTGCGCAAAGCGCTCGGCCAGCACCTCGGTGCAGCCGCGTATGCGCTCGGCATGGGCCCGAAAGCTGAGCTGGTGCGTCACCAGCAGCACCTGGCCCGACGCGGGGCCGGCCATGCGGCCGATGAAGTGGCCTGCCGTGCGGCCGGCCTGCAGGTTGTCGATGCCGGCGTAGTGCAGGCCGGGCACGTCGGCCACCCCACTCATGAGCGTGACCACGGGCACGGCGGCGGCCACCTGTTCGCGCAGCGCGGCGCGCACGGTGGGACTGTCGGGCAGGGCCACGATGAGGCCGTTGCGCCGGTGCGGCGGCTGGCCCAGCAGGCGGGCCAGACGGGTCTCGTCGTCGGTGGGGCAGCGGTGGCGGTGCAGCAGCACGCGCGGCGCCAGGGCCTGGGCCGCGCGCTCAAAGGCCTGTTCCAGCCGGTCAAAGTAGGGCGTGGCGCTGGCGGCCAGCACCACGTCAAACCGGATCAGGCCGTGGTGCGGGTCGGGCAGCACGCGTGGCACGCCCAGCTCGCGGGCGGCGGCAATCACCCGGGCACGGCGCTCGGGCGAGACGCCACCGCGGTCGTTCAACACCCGGTTGACCGTGGCCGGGCTCACGCCCGCAGCGGCGGCGATGTCATCAAAACGGGGCGCGCGCTTGCGGCGCGGGCGGGAGGCGGAGTCGCTCATCCCGCCATGTGGCCACGTTCAGGCGGCGGTGGCAAGCGCGGCCACGCCTTCACGGATGAAGGCCATGCTGGCGGCCAGCTGGGCTTCGATGTCGGCGGCGGTGGCCACGCTCTCGGCGAAGGGCTCGAAGGACACCAGGCCGGTGTAGCCCAGGTCCAGCAGGCGGCGCAGCTGGGGCAGGTTGCCCAGGCGGTCGGCGTCGCCCACCAGCACGCGGTGGCCGTCGCGCATTTGGTTCACGCCCAGGTCCAGGTCTTCCACGCCGGAGATGTGCACCAAGCCGGTCAGCTCGGGGAAGAAGGTGTCTTCACCGGCCAGGTGGTGGTGGAAGGTGTCGTGCACCAGGCGGAAGGTGCCGTCATCGCCAATGGCTTGGATGGCCTGCACGGCCAGGCTCTTCTGGCGCAGCGCGCATTCCTCAAAGCCCAGCGGCTCCACCAGACCGGTCAGGCCGCGGCTGCGCAGGATGGGGCGCAGGCCTTCCAGCGCCTGCACCAAGCCGGCGGCGCGCTGGGCGGCGTTGCGCTCGTCTTGCCAGCTGTTGAGGGGGCACATCACCAGGGCCTCGGCGCCGCAGGCGGCGGCATAGTCGGCCAGGCGGCTGGCCTGTTCGGCGCGCTCGGCGTTGAACACGTCAAAGGGGTAGAGGGCGTTGATGGAGCGGATGCGCAGGCCGTGGTCGCGGGCGATGGCGCCGATGTCCGAGGCCGGGGTGCCGTCCTGCAGCTCCACGCCGGGCAGGTCGTTGCGGATTTCAATGGCCGAGATGCCCAGGCGCTGGCACATGGCGGCGAAGGCCGGGAAAGGCTGGCGCGAGGCGCTGATGCGGTTGATGGCGAAGTTCAGGGTGGCGGACATGCGCGGTCTCCGGTGTATGAGGCGGTGTTGGCGGTGTGGCGGTTCGGCCCTTGGGGCCATGGCGCCGCACTCTAGGCAGGCAGGCCGCCGCCGTGCTGGGCGACGTTGACCATTTATGGTCAACACTTGTTCTTCGGGCTAACCCTGTTTGCAAATTCATTTCCAATGAAAGAACATCATGGAATTGAAATTTCAATTCAGCGCGCGCGTCGCGCCTGCCTCAGGAGACCCCATGAAACACGTCGCCGTTTTCGGCGCTGGCCGTATTGGCCGCATCCACGCTGGCAACCTGGCCCGCCTGCCGGGCGTGAAGCTCGACTTTGTCTGCGACCCCATGGGCGACAGCGCCGCGCAGTTGGCGCAGCAGCTGGGCGCCCAGGTGGGCGACATCGACGCCGTGCTGGCCAACCCGGCGATTGACGCCGTGGTGATCGGCTCGCCCACCAGCACCCATTCGGACCTGATCACCCGCGCTGCCGCGGCGGGCAAGCACATCTTCTGTGAGAAGCCGGTGGACCTGTCGGTGCCACGCGCCATCGAGTGCGGCCAGAAGGTGGCTGCCGCGGGCGTGGCCTGCATGATCGGCTTTCAGCGCCGTTTTGACCCCACCTTCAACGAGGTGCGCCGCCGCCTGGACGCCGGCGAGATTGGCAACCCCGAGATGCTGGTCATCACCAGCCGCGACCCGGGCGCGCCGCCGGTGGCCTACATCCAGCAGTCGGGCGGCATCTTCCGCGACATGCTGATCCATGACTTCGACGTCTTCCGCTGGATCTTGTGCGCCGACGGCGACGAAGCCGCTTGGCTGAGCGCCACCGGCTCGGTGCTGACCGACCCCGCTGTGGGCGAGGCCGGCGACTTTGACTGCACCGCCGTGACCCTGCGCACAAAGAAGGGCCGCCTGTGCCAGATCAACACCACCCGCCGCGCCGCCTACGGCTACGACCAACGCTTTGAGGTGCTGGGCGCCACCGGCCTGCTGCAGGCGGGCAACCACACGCCCACCGAGGTGCGGCAGTGGAACGCCAGCGGCATCCATGCCGACAAGCCGGAAGACTTTTTCCTGCAGCGCTACGCCGCCGCCTACCGGCTGGAGATTGAGCACTTCTTTGAGTGCCTGCAGAGCGGTGCGCCCTTCCGCACCACGGTGCAAGACGGCGTGAAGGCCCAGATCCTGGCTGACGCTGCGGCTGAAAGCGCCCGCACGGGCCGCCCGGTGGAGCTGTGAGCATGAGCAGCTCCTCCTCAACCCCCGCCAAGCCCCGCCTGCGCGTGGGCATTGCCGGCCTGGGCCGCCTGGGCAAGCGCCACGCCGAGGCCCTGGCCTTTGGCAACCGACACTGCCAACTGGTGTCGGCCTGCAGCCCGGTGCCGTCTGAGCTGGACTGGGCGCGCGAGCAGCTGGGGGTGGGCCGCTGCCACGCCAGCTTCGACACCTTTCTGGACGACCCTGAGCTGGACGCCGTGGTGCTGGTCACGCCCACCAGCCTGCACGCGGACCAAACCATGGCCGCGCTGCGTGCCGGCAAGCATGTGTTCGTGGAAAAGCCGCTGGCCCTGAATGTGGAGGACTGCGAGCGCGTGCAAGCGGTGGCCGCCGAGCACCCCAACCAAGTGGCCATGGTGGGCTTTGTGCGCCGCTTTGACCCCAGCTACCGCCGCGCGGCCCAGCGCATCGAGGCCGGCGAGCTGGGCCGGCCCTTCCTGGTGCGCTCACAAACCTGCGACCAGAACGACCCCGAGGGCTTCTTCGTGCGCTTTGCGCCCACCTCGGGCGGCATCTTCATGGACTGCAGCGTGCACGACATTGACCTGGCGCGCTGGCTGCTGGGCCGGCCCAAGGCGCTGCGGGCCTTTGCCACCGGCACCATCGCCCTGCACCCGGGCCTGGCCGAGTGCCAGGACGTGGACAACGGCCTGGCCATCGTGGAGTTTGAAGGCGGCGCCCGCGCGGTGTTCTACGCCAGCCGCACCCTGCCACACGGCCACGAGACCACCACCGAGGTGATTGGCACCGCCGGCACCCTGCAGGTGGGCTTTGGCGCCCATGCCGACCGGCTGGAGCTGCGCAGCGCCGCGGGCGTGAGCCATGCGGTGCTGCCGGACTTTCATGCCCGCTTTGAGGCGGCTTTCCAGCAGGAGATGGCCGAGTTTGTGGCCGCCTGCCGCGGCGAGCGGCAGCTTTCGCTGACCCTGGCCGACGCCACCGAGGCCACGCGCATTGGCTTGGCCATCACGCGCTCTTTGCGCAGCGGCATGCCCGAGGCGGTCTGAGCCGCAAACGCCATAGGCACCAAATCGCCGTCGGCGTGGGGCGCCAGTTCAGACCACCGGATGCAGCGCGGCGCCGGGGCGCTGGTCACAGTCGGTGAACACGCGGTGCGGGCAGGCGGCGCAGCCTTCGGGTTGCAGGCGGTGCACGATGGTGGCCAGGGCCTGCGCCTTGTTCTGGAACAGGTGGTCCTCGCCCAGCTCGGCCAGCAGGCCGTCGCGCCGCCACTGGGCCACCACATCGGGCCGGGGGCGGTGGAAGTACAGGTCTCCGCCCTGGGCACGTCGGGCACGCAGCTCTTGGCGCCACATCGCGGAGCCGGCCACATCCACAAAGTTCATGCTTTTGGCCATGACCAGCAGGTGGCGCTGGGCGGGGGCGCTGTCGCGCAGCGCTTGCAGGTGGTCACTCACATGGGCGGTGGCGCCAAAGTAGACCGAGCCTTCCATGCGCAAGAGCTTGAGCTGCGGGCACTCGGGCAGGGTGGGCGAGTCACCCGCGGGCCGGCCGTCCAACACCACGAAGTGGCGGGGCGGGCTGGGCCGGTCAAAGCCCATGCTGCGCAGGGACGGCCGGGCGGTGCGTTGCAGATAGGCGCCCAGTGAGAGGGCGCTGCCCACCAGCACCGCCAGCTCCAGCCGCATCACCAGCGTGGCCACCAGGGTGAGCGCCGCAATCGTCCACTCGGCACGGCTGGCGCGCGCCAGCTGCCGCCAACTGGCTGGGGCCAGCAGGGTCCAGCCCACCAGCATCAGCAGACCGGCCACGGCCGCCAGGGGAATGCGGGCCAGCAACGGCGCCGAGAACGCCACCAGCGGCACCACCGCCAAGCCGGAGAACACGGCCGCCAGCGGCGTGCGGGCACCGGCCTCCAGGTTGGGTAGGCTGCGGTTGAGTGAGCCGCAGGCCACGTAGGCGCCGCTCACCCCGCCCACCAGGTTGGCCAGGCCCTGGCCCAGGAACTCGCGGTTGGCGTCAATGCGCTGGCCGGACTTCTCGGCCACCGCCTTGGCAATGGCGATGCTCTGCGCCAAGGCCACCACGGTAAGCGCAGCGGCCAGCCCCAGCAGATCGGGCCAGCGCGCCGGTGGGACCTGGGGCCAGTGCAGCGGGGGCAGGGCGGAAGGCAAGGGCCCCAGCACCGCCACCGCCCAGGCCGCGCCCAGCGCGCCCCGGTCCACCGCGGCCTGCAACAGCGCGCCCAGCGCGGTGCCGGCCACCAGCGCGATCAACATGAAAGGCCAGCGCGGCCGCCACCTGCGCAGGCCGGCGGCCAGCGCCAGGGTGAGGCCACTCACCACCAGGGCACCTGGCGCGGGCGACGTGTGCCCGTCAGCGACAGCGCCTGTCCAGGCCTGCACAGTGGCCAGCGGCTGGTGCAGGGCGTCGGCCGGCAGGCCCAGTGCGTCAGGCAGTGCATGCCAGACGATGAGCAGCGCCGCGCCACTGGCAAAACCCAGCAGCGCGGTGGGTGAGATGAAGTGCGCAATGGCCCCCAGGCGCAGCGCCCCGGTGGCGAACTGCAACGCGCCCACCAACAGTGTGAGCGCCAGCGCCAACTCCACATAGCCGGGGCTGCCGCGCAGGGCCAGCGGCGCCAGCATGGCCGCCAAAGCCAGGGAGTTGGCGTTGGTGGGCCCCGTCACCACATGCCAACTGCTGCCCGCCAGCGCGGCCACGATGCAGGGCAGCACCGCCGAGTACAGGCCGTACTGTGGCGGCAACCCCGCCAGGGTGGCAAAGGCGATGCCCTGGGGCAGCACCAGCAAGGCGCTGAGCAATCCGGCCAGGGCGTCGGCCCGCAGGGTGCCGGGCTGGCGCAGCCGTGGCCACCAGGCAGGGGTGAAGGAGGCGAAGTTCATGACAGCCACAGAGGAGGTGGGCGCGGCAACACCATGTGCCGTACCCCCACCCATCATCGGCCATCGCCGGCCACCGGCGGCCGGTTGCCAGCCCTCAAGCCTGGGCAAGCCCCTGGGGCGGGGACACGGTGCCCCATTCGCCGGCCCAGTTCTCGAACCAAGCGGCGCGGCGGGTGGCCTCGTCGTCGGTGGGCTCGGCCAGCAGCACCTGCAGCTTGGCAAAGGCCGCTTCCAGCGTCAGATCACCGGCCGGCAGCACGCCCAGGGCCTGCAGCGCATGGCTGCTGGCGTAGGTGCCGGGCGCCACGCCGCCATGCGGGCATTGGCTGCGGTTGACCAGCATCACGCCCCGGTCACGGGCCTCGGCCAAGGCCGCCAGCAACTCGGGGTCTTCAGGCAGGTTGCCCAGACCGTAGCTGCACAGCACCGCGCCGCGCAGGCCGGGCACGGCCAACTGGGCGCGCACCGTCTGGGCGGGCAGGCCGGGATGCACGGTGATCACCGCCACCGCGGCGTCCCCGGCCACCGCCTCGCGGAAGCGGCGGGGGGGCGTCGCCCGCCGCAGCCGCGGGGTGTGCACCCGCAGCGTGGCCGCCAGATCGGCCAGCGGCAGGTCATTGGGGGCCGCAAAGGCGTCCAGGGATTGGCTAGACCACTTCACCGCCCGCGCGCCCGGCCACAGGTGGCGGCCAAAACACAGGGTCACCCCCGCCAGCCGGGCGTCGGCCGCCAGGCGCAGTGCCGCTTCCAGGTGGGCGGGGGCGTCACTGCGCGCCGCCTGCCAGGGGATTTGCGAGCCGGTCAAGATGACCGGCTTGTCGGCCCCGCGCAGCAGACAGGACAGCGCGGCGGCGCTCCAGGCCAGGGTGTCGGTGCCGTGTAGCACGACAAAGCCGTCAAAGTGGTCCCAGGCCTCGGTGAGGGTGCGGGCCAGGCGCGGCCAGTGGGCCGGGCGCAGGCTGGCACTGTCAATGGCCGGCGCCAGCGGGCGCACCTCAAAGGCCGGCAGGTCACCGCAGTCTTGCAGGTCAGCGCGCCAGGCCTGCAGGCAGGCGGCAAAGTCGGTCATGGGCGCCAGCCCTTGCGGGCCGGGGGCCATGCCGATGGTGCCGCCGGTGTAGAGCACCAAGATGCGGCGGGCGGTGGCGCTCATGCGATGGCCTTGGGGTCGGCGCCGGGGCCCAGCATGGCGGCGGGGCTGAGCACCTCGTCCAGCCGTTCGGCGTCCATCAGGCCTTCGGCCAGCACCAGGGCGCGCACGGTCTGGCCGGTCTGCAGCGCGGCGGCGGCCAGCCGGGTGGCGGTGGCATAGCCCAGGTGCGGCACCAGGGCGGTGACCATGCCAATGCTGCGCTCCAGCAGCTCGCGGCAGCGCTCGGTGTCGGCCCGGATGCCGCGGATGCAGCGGGTCTCGAACATCTGGCAGGCCGCGGCCAGCATCTGCAGCGATTGCAGCAGGTTGGCCACGATGAGCGGCTCCATGGCGTTGAGCTGCAGCTGGCCGGCCTCGGCCGCCAGGGTCACGGCCAGGTCATTGGCGATGACCTGGAAGGCCACCTGGTTCACCGCCTCCGGGATCACCGGGTTGACCTTGCCCGGCATGATGGACGAGCCCGGCTGCATGGGCGGCAGGTGGATTTCACCAAAGCCGGTGCGCGGGCCGCTGGAGAGCAGGCGCAGGTCGTTGGCCACCTTGGAGAGCTTGACCGCCAGGCGCTTGAGCACACCGGAGAACAGCACGAAGGCGCCCATGTCCGAGGTCGCCTCCACCAGGTGGGCGGCGGGCACCATGGGCAGGCCGGTCAACTCGGCCAGGTGGGCCACGGCGCGTGGGCCGTAGCCGGCCGGGGCGTTCAGGCCGGTGCCAATGGCGGTGCCGCCCAGGTTCACCTCGCACAGCAGGGCGCAGACCTCGCGCAGGCGGTCGATGTCCTCGCCCAGCGTCACGCCAAAGGCCTCGAACTCCTGGCCCAGGGTCATGGGCACGGCGTCCTGCAGCTGGGTGCGGCCCATCTTGATCACGCCGGCGAACTCGCGGCCCTTGTCGGCCAGGGCCTGGCGCAGGCCGGCCACCGCCTCGATCAGCGGCTCGGTGGCGAACTGCAGCGCCACCCGTGCCGCGGTGGGGTAGGCGTCGTTGGTGGACTGCGACTGGTTGACGTCGTCGTTGGGGTGCAGGTGGGCGTAGGCGCCCTTGGGCCAGCCCAACTTCTCCAGCGCCAGGTTGGCCAGCACCTCGTTGGCGTTCATGTTGGTGGAAGTGCCGGCGCCGCCCTGGATCAGGTCCACCACAAAGGCCTCGTGCAGGCGGCCACCGGCCACCTCCAGGCAGGCCGCCACGATGGCCTCGGCCTTGTGGGCGGGCAGCACGCCCAGCTCCAGGTTGGCGCGGGCGGCCGCGGCCTTGACCAGGGCCAGGCCGCGCACCAGCGCGGGGTGGTGGCCGATGGGCACGCCGGTGAGCGGAAAGTTCTCCACCGCGCGCTGGGTCTGGATGCCCCACCAGCAGTCGGCGGGCAGGGCCATGTCGCCCAACAGATCGTGTTCAAGACGGGTGTCCATGGGAGGTCTCCTCAAGGAAGGGGTGCGGCGCGACTTCAGCGCGGGTGTTGCAGACGGGCCTGGTCTTGGCGCTCCAGGGTCCAGGCCTGGGCGTCGATGCCGATGTCGGCGAAGCGGCGGGCGTCAAATACCGGCTCGGCCACGCCCCGGGCCACCTGCTCGTCAAAGTCACGCATCAGGCGCAGCGCCGGCCGGAACAGCATCACCAGGGCAAACAGGTTGGCCAGGGCCAAAAAGCCCATGGTCACGTCGGCGAAGGCGAACACGGTGCCCAGGTCGCTGGTGGCGCCCCAGGTGCACAGGCCGGCCACGGTCAGGCGGTAGGCCACCAGCAGCGGGCGGCGCTGGCCGCCCAGCCAGGTCAGGCTGTTCTCGCCCAGGTAGTAGTTGTAGATGACGGTGGTGAAGCCGAAGAGCAGCATGGCCAGGCTGACGAACACCCGTCCCCACTCGCCCACATGGCTGGCCAGAGAGGCCTGAGTGAGGGCAATGCCGCCCAGGCTGGCGTCCATGCCGGGCTTGTAGACGTCGCCCAGCAGCACCATGAAGGCGGTGCAGGAGCAGATGACCAGCGTGTCGATGAAGACCGAGAAGGCTTGCACCACGCCCTGGCTGCCCGGGTGCGGCACATAGGCCACAGCGGCCACATTGGGCGCGCTGCCCAGGCCGGCCTCATTGGAGAACAGGCCGCGCTTGACGCCCATGAGCACGGCAGCGCCCACGGTGCCGCCCACGGCGGGTTCCAGGCCGAAGGCACTCTTGAAGATCAGGGCCAGCACGCCGGGAATCTGCTCCAGGTTCAGGGCCATGACCACCAGGGCCATGCCCAGGTAACCCACGGCCATGACCGGCACCAGCACCTCGGCCACCTGGGTGATGCGGCGGATGCCGCCAAAGGCAATGACGACCATGACCAGGCCCAGCGCCACGCCGGTGACGGCCACCGGCACGCCAAAGGCGTCCTGGACCGAGCTGGCCACCGAGAAGGCCTGCAGCGCGCTGAAGCCAAAGCCGAAGGTCACCAGCAGCAGCACCGAGTACAGCGCGGCCAGCCACTTCCAGCGCGGGCCCAGGCCCCGCTCGATGTAGTAGGCCGGGCCGCCACGGTAGGTGCCGTCAGGCTGGGCCTGCTTGTAGGCCTGGGCCAGCATGCATTCAAAGTAGCTGGTGGCCATGCCCAGCAGGCCCACCATCCACATCCAGAACACGGCGCCCGGGCCGCCCAGGGTGATGGCCACCGCCACGCCGGCGATGTTGCCGCCGCCCACGCGCCCGGCCACCGACAGGATCAGCGCCTGGAAGGAAGACAGGTGCCCCTCACGGTCTTTGGCGAAAGCCTGGCTGGCACTCAGGATGCCGAACATGCGGCCAAAGTGCCGGAACTGCACAAAACGCGAGCCGACGGTGAACCACAGGCCCAGGCCGATCAGCAGGGCGATGAGCACCTTGCTCCAGAGCAGGTCGTTGAGGGCCTCAAGCATGGCGCACCTCCGAGTGGGCGGTGGCGAGGAGGGCAGGCGTGCAGGGGCAGCCTGGACAGGGCAGGGGTCGCATGGGTTGTCTCCGTGTTGGCGTGTCGGGGCAGGTCCCGAGCGGCAGGCGGTTCGGCCTGGCCGTTCAGGGCTTCAGCGCCGCATTTCATCGGCCCACGGCCGCGACGGGAATTCGCACTCACGGCGCAGAAGCATGCAAACTGGCGCCTTTGGTGCGCCAAAGTGCGTCACACCCAGACCCCCCACCCGCGTGAACGACGACTTCGCCCACAACCTGCGCCTGCTGTGCAGCTTCTATCCCTCCATTGCCGAGGTCTGCCGGCGGCTGGACATCAACCGTGCCCAGTTCAACCGCTACCTGAGCGGCCGCTTCCAGCCCGGTGCCGGCCTGCTGCGCCGGCTGTGCGACTTCTTTGGTGTGGAGCCCCACGAGATGGTGCTGCCGGCCGCGCAGTTCGCCCGCCTGGTGCAGGTGCGCCCGCGCCAACCCGAGCCGCGCGAGGCGGCCGCGGCAGACCCGGTGTCAAGCACCTTGGGCCAGCTGGCGGCCTCAGGCAGTGAGGGGCTGGACCGCTTTCTGGGGCACTACTTTGAGACTTACTACGCCATGGCCTGCCCGGGGCGGGTGCTGCGCACGCTGGTGGTGCTGCAGCGCCAGGGCGACCGGGTGGTCTACCAGCGCACCGAGCGCATGGTGGAGCGGCCGGGCGAGCGGGCCAGCCACGGCCGCTACCATGGGGTGGCGCACCTGCTGACCGACCGCATCTTCCTGACCGATCTGGAGACCCTGACCGGCCTGGAGATGACCCAGACCATCCTGTTCCCGTCGTACAAGAACCGGGTGACCCGGCTCTCGGGCCTGCGGCTGGGGGTGTCGGGCAGCGGCGAGCGCATGCCTTGCTGCGCGCGGGTGGTCTACGAGTACCTGGGCCGGCAGATCGACGTGCGGCGCGCGCTGCGCCTGTGCGGCCTGTACGCGCCGGACGATCCGGCGCTGGACGCGCTGACCCGCGAGGCCATTCGCAACGACATAGCGCCTGGCGAATGGCACCTGCGGGCGCGCTTCACCTAGACCCGATGGGGTGCGGGCCGGCGGTCAGCCGCCCTTCGCTGCGCCCGGCGGGTGTTCCACCTGTCCATCGGCATGGCGGGCAAAGCGCGCCGGGTCTGGGCCGTGCACCGGGGCCTCGTCGGGCCAGGGCCAGCCACCAAACTGGGTGCGCTGGTAGTCGGCGAAGGCCTGTTGCAGTTCGGCACGGGTGTTCATGACAAAGGGGCCGTACTGCGCTACCGACTCGCCAATGGGCGCGCCCTGCAGCATCAGCAGCTCCAGCTCGGCGGCACCGGGGTTGTGCAGGGCCAGGGCCTCGCCGGCGGGCGGGTCAATGGCCACGCCCGGGGCAATGGCCTGACCGTCGATCTCCAGCGCCTGGCCGGCAAAGAAGTAAAGCCGACGCAGGGTGCGCGGGCCGCAGGCCGCAGGCAATGTCCAGCGGGCGTCGGGGGCCAGGCGCACGGTCCAAATGGCCACGTCGGCTTCGGGCTGGGCGGCCCAGGAGTCGGGCGGCGGAGGCAAGGGGGCCCCGCTGGCGCCGGGCAGGGCGCCGGCCACCACCGTCACCGTCACGCCAGGGGCGAGCAGTCGCGGGATCTGTTCGGCCCAGAACATGGTGAAGTGCGGCGGCGCGAACTTGGCGCGGGCCGGCAGGTTCAGCCAGATCTGGAACAGCTCTGTGGGGTTGCCCTGCGTGGTGGAGAGCAGCGGAAACATTTCGGCGTGCACCACCCCGGCGCCGGTGGTCAGCCATTGGGTGTCGCCACCGCCGTAGCGGGCGGCCGCGCCCAGGGAATCGCTGTGGTCGATGCGACCCTGGCGCACCACCGTCACTGTTTCGAAGCCACGGTGGGGGTGGGCGGGGAACCCGGGCACCTGTTGGCCGTGGTACATGCTCCAGCCGTCCCGGCCGCTGAAGTCGCTGCCGATCTGCCGGCCCGCCAGCGGAGCGTCCGGGCCATAGTGGCCGTTGCCCCGTGGGTAGCGGTCGTCGTGGTGCACGCAGAAAAGGAAGGGATCTTGCGTGGGCCAGGGCGGCATGCCCAGGGGAGTGAGGGTGAGGCGGCTTGACATGGGCCCATTGTGCGCGCAGCACCGCGGCGCGCGGGCCAGGGGGGCATGGCGGCAGCCCCGCCATCGGCCGCCCCCCACGACTGTGGCGGGATCACCTCAATGGGGGAGGCCGATGGCCGTTTGGCTTGATAAGAACGCCCGTCCGCCCCTAATTAACCGAAAGTTACACGGTTAGCCCCTATCTTCCCTTTCAGACAGCGCCGACGCCGTGCCGCTGCGACTTGCAGCCACGGCACGGTCCGGCGCGGTGCACGGGAGACGAAGATGAAAAATGGCAAGCAAGGACCGCGCCGGCACGGGTGGCGCAAGCACCGGGACCTGAGCTGGCAGGGGCGCTGCGCCGCGATGGGCGGCTTCACCCTTCTGGAGCTGATGGTGGTGGTGGCCATCGTGGGCATCCTGGCGGCGGTGGCCGTGCCGGCCTACACCGACTATGTGATGCGTGGCCACCTGGTGGACGGCAGCAATGCACTGTCCAGCCTGCGGGTGCGCATGGAACAGCACTACCAGGACCACCGCACCTACGAGACGGTTTCCGCCATCCCCGCCACCAGCCCCTGTGAGAACAGCAGCACCGCCGGTCTGTTCACCATCAGCTGCACCACGCTGACCGCCAGCACCTGGGTCGCCGAAGCGCAAGGCAGCGGCGCAGTGTCCGGATTCACCTACACCATCGACCAAGATGGCGTGATGGCCACCACCGCCCTGCCTACCAGCTGGGGGACCGCCGCCACCGGCTGCTGGATCCAGCGCAAGGGGACGTCATGCTGAGGACCGCTTTGAAGCGCCGCCGGCCTGCCGGTTTCACCCTGGTTGAGTTGATGGTCACCCTGGCCGTGGCCGCCCTGATGCTGGCGATGGCAGTGCCGGCGGCCAGCCAGTGGGTGGCCAATGCCCGCCTGCGTGCGGTGGCCGAGACGGCCCAGAATGCCGTGCGTCTGGCGCAGGCGGAGGCGGTGCGCCGCAGCCGCTCGGCTGGCTACCTGTTGACCGCCGACGTGCCATCGACCAGCGCCGTGCCGCAGGCAGACGGCGGCCGCTGGGCCGTGCTGCTGATGGTCCGCGACGGGGAGGCGAGCGTGGATGATCCCTTTCTGCGCGGCGGCACCGAGGCCGCCAGCCAAGGGGTGACCGTGACCGGCCCCGCCCTGCTGTGCTTCAACGCGCTGGGCCAGCGCAGCACGCTGACGGCCGCCGAAAACGGCCTGGGGGCGGACTGCGAATCGCCCAGCGGCAGCGATCCCGTCACCTACACCTTCACCGCCAGTGGCGCTTCGCGCAGCCTGGCCGTGCAGGTGGGACTGGGCGGCGAGGTGCGTCTGTGCGACCCCTCCCAATCGCTGGCCAGCGGACAGGTGGAGGGCTGCCGATGAGCCGTACCCTGCGTCTCCCCGGCCGCCGCATGCGTCGGGCCGCCCGGGGCGTCATGCTCATCGAGGTGCTCGTGTCGCTGGTGCTGTTTGCCATCGGGGTGCTGGGCCTGGTGGCTTTGCAGGCCACGGCCACCCGGCTGTCCACAGAAGCTGGCGAACGCCACCGTGCCTCGCTGATGGCCCAGGAGCTGGTGGCGGCCATGTGGGCCGCCCAAACGGTGAGCCTGGATACCGCCACCCTCGCGGCTTGGGAGTCCCGTCTGACCGACACCACCGCCTCCGGTCTGCCGGACGCCACCTATGACCTCAGTCCTGGCGCGGATGCCGTCACGCTCACCATCACCTGGACCTCGGTAGCCCGCGGCAGCGCCGCGGCCCAGGGCCGCTATGTCACCGAGTTCGCCCTGCCGGGCTGAACCGCGAAGAACCTGTCATCCATGAAGGACTTGAGAACAACGCCAACGGTGCGGCCCTTCGCGCGGCGCCAGCCCCGCGGCCGCGGAGCGCGCGGGCTGTCGCTGGTGGAGTTGATGGTGGCCCTGGCCGTGGGCGCGCTGGTGAGCGTGGCCGTGCTCGGCGTGCTGGTCGAGGCCGAAGGCCGTAAACGGGTGACCACCCGGCTCAACGACCTGGAGCAGGCTGGTGCACTGGCGCTCTACCAGATCGACACGCTGGCCCGCAGTGCAGGCAGCGGCTTCACCGCGGTGGCCGGGACGGGCTATGGCTGTGTGCTGCATGCCAAGGCCACCAGCGGCCAGACGCTGCCCTTGTCTGCCGCCTTGCCGGCGCCCTTCGAGAACGTGGATCCGGATGGCAGCGGACAGTTCCTGCTGGCCCCGGTGCTCATCCTGCCCGGCGCCACTGCCCACCCGGATGCCTCGCGTCCGTCCGATGCCCTGCTGCTGATGTCTGGCACGGCGGCAGCGGGTGGGGTGGCCACCTCGGTGACGGCAGCGCCCGGGACCGCGTTGAGCGTGCCGCAGACCCTCACCTTCCATGCCAACGAGCTGCTGCTGCTGCACGACCCGGTGGCGGCCAGCTGTGCCGTCAGCCAGGTGGCCAGCACCTTTGCGGGGCCACCGGCCACCAGCCTGCCGCTGGGTGGGGATTTCCATGCGGCCACGGTCGGCGGTCTGAGTCTGGCCGGGCTGGGCGACAAGACCCAGGTCCTGCCCTTGGGGGTGCCGGCCGCTGGCACGAGCCCGCAGTTCCTGGTGCTGGGGGTGGGGGCCGAGCAGACGCTCTTTGCCTACGACCTGCTGCAGACCGACGGGCAGGACCGGGCCCTGCGAGCCTTGGCCGCCGGTGTCTACGCCATGCATGCCGTTTACGGGGTGGACAACGATGACGACGGCCGCATCGACGCGTGGGCCTCGCCGAGCAGCGGCACCTACGCCGCTTCGGGTCTGGTGGCCGGCACCACCGGGCTGCCGGCCATCTTCAAGCGGATCAAGGCCATCCGGGTGGCCCTGGTGCTGCGCAGCCTGCAGCCGGAAAAGACCGTGCAGAGCGCCGACAGCCTCCATCTGTTCGCGGACCTGGAGCCGGTCGGGTTGAACCTGCTGCGCACGCTGGACGCGGCGGAGCGCCATTACCGCTACCGCGTGGTGGAAACCACGGTGGTGCTGCGCAACCCGGTGGGGGTGTCATGATGCGCCGCAGCCCAACCTCGCGCCCCGCGCGTCAGCGGGGTGTCACCCTGATCATCGTGCTCATCGCGTTGATGGTGCTGCTGGCCGGCGGTGTTTCGCTGATGCGGTCGTCCGATGCCGCCGTCACCCTGGCCGGCCAGCTGGCCTTCCGGCGGGATCTCAAGAACCAGGGCGAGCGCGGCATCGCCGCGGCCGTGGCGCTGCTCAAGACCGGGGACTTGTCCTCCGTGGCGGCCCGACAGGCCCACCTGAGCACCGCCAACTATTCCGCCACCTTGCTGGCCAGCTCGTCTGACGGCGTGCCGCAGGTGCTGCTGAGCGATGCGGCGTGGACCGCCGCGAACTTCAGCGGCACGGACATTTCCAGCACTGTCGCCGGCGTCACCGTGCGCACCGTCATCGACCGGATGTGTAACGCCACCGGCTCCGCCACTGCCGCGCAGTGCGTGTTGCAGGAGGTGCCTTGCGGCACCAGCAGCACGCAGAGCAGCGGCAAGGCCGGCGGCGAGGTGCTGACCTGCTCGACCGCCACCTACCGCATCTCAGTGCGGGTCGACGGCCCGCGCAACACGCAGGCCTTCTTCCAGAGCCTGGTGGCCCTGTGAATTCCCTCGGGCTGGGCTAACGCCCCGCTTCCCTCCACCTCCTGCACGCGCTGACCGCCTGTCATCCCATGCCCTCACCGCGCCTCATGCCGATCTCGTCCGCCGGTTTCCGCCTGCGCCTGCTGCCTTTGCCCCTGCTGCTGCTGGCGGGCGTTGCCGATGCTGTCACCCTGGCTGACGAACCCTTCTTCACCACCGCCACCGTGCCGGGCAACGTGGCCCTGGCCTTGTCGGTGGAGTTCCCGACCGCGCTGTCGGCGGCGTACAGCGGCACCAACAACTACAGCGCCGGCAACACCTACATCGGCTACTTCGATCCCGGCAAGTGTTACCGCTACGTCTACAACGACACCACGCCGGCGCAGAGCTACTTCACACCCCATGGGGCGGCCAGCAGCCACACCTGCAGCTCCAGCGCCAGTTCGCCCCTGTGGAGCGGCAACTTCATGAACTGGCTCACCATGGGGGCGCTGGACACGTTCCGCATGGTGCTCTCGGGCGGCTACCGGGCGGTGGACACCACCACCCAGACCATCCTGGAGAAGGCTTACAACTTCAGCACGTACAAGAACACCGCCAACTCACCGCTGAAGTTCCTGCAGGGGGCCGGCCATGTCGGGGGCGCCAGTCCATTTTCCTGGGGCCGGCTCAACTCCAAATCCTGGCAGATGGGCAATGCGATCCTGGTGTCGGCAGTTGATGCCGATGCCGGCGCAATGCCAGGCTCGGTGGGCTACCTGATGCACACCTCGACCTCGAACACGGTCAACAGCGACGGTGTCAATGTCATCGACTACAACAACCAGAGCGCGGCGGGCGGCACGGCCAGCGCCAGCGTGGCCTACAAGGTCTACGTGCGCATCAAGGTCTGCGACAGCAGCGTGGGTGTGGAGTCCAACTGCACGGCCTACGGGAGCAACTACAAGCCGGAGGGCCTGATCCAGGCTTATGCCGACAAGTTGCGTTTCGGGGCGCTGGGCTACCTGACCTACGGTGACCTCGTGAACCCCAACAAGCTCATCGATGGGGGCGTGCTGCGGGCCCGCATGAAGTACGTGGGTCCTATGCAGCCCGTTCCGGGCTCCACGGCCATCACCAACGCTGCTGCGGAATGGAGTGCCACCACCGGCATCTTTGCGACCCAGCCGGACAGCGCTGACGCCTCACAGACCGAGTCGGATTTTTCGCTCCCCAGCGGTACGGTGACGTCCAGCGGGGTGGTCAATTACCTCAACCGATTCGGTAACGCCGCCAAGACCTACAAGACCTACGACCCGGTCGGCGAGCTCTACTACACGGCCCTGCGCTACCTCAAGCACCAAGGCAATGTGCCGTCCTACTACGCGGCCCTGGGCAGCTCCACCGCGGCCTATGCCGATGGCTCACCGGTCATCAAGACCTGGGATGACCCCATCCTCTATTCCTGCCAAAAGAACTTCATCCTGGGCATCGGCGACACCAACACCAACTACGACGCCAACCTGCCTGGCACCACCCTGCGCAATTCCTCTGAGCCAACGCTGCCCACCGAGGTGAGCGGTGACACCACGGTGGATGTGGCCAAGGCCACCGCCATGGTGGGCAAGCTCGAGGGCATCACCTCGCTCGAGAGCACCCGGGTCAGCAACGGCACCTATTACATCGCCGGCCTGGCCTACGACGCCCACACCGTGGACCAGCGCAGTGACCTGAGCGGCAACCAGACGGTCAGCACCTACTGGCTGGACGTGTGGGAGAGCGGCTATTCCCCCAAGAACCAGTACTGGCTGGCCACCAAGTACGGCGGGTTCACCGTGCCCAGCGGCTTTGACCCCTACAGCAGCAGCAACGACACCTCCACCTTGCCTACCAGCGCCTGGGCCACCACGTCCGACACGGTGGGCTCCAACCGGCGGCCGGACAATTACTTCGCGGCCAACCAGGCCGACAAGATGAAGGCCGGGCTGACCGCCGCCTTCGCCAAGATTGCGGCCGAGACCTCGACCGCCACCACCACCGCCTACTCCGCCAGCACCCGGCGCAGTGCCAGCACCGGCAGCGCCAGCTACGCCTCCAGCTACGACCCGAACACCTGGTCCGGCAATGTGGTGGGTTCCACCGTCACCTACGACAGCAGTGGCGAGGCCACGCTGACCGCGGTGTGGGATGCCCAGGCCGTGCTGGAGGGCATGACAACGGCACAGCGCAAGATCGTGACCTGCTGCACCGCCACCGGCGCGGCGCTGCCCTTCACCTATGCCAGCTTGACGTCCAGCACCCTGCATGCCCGCACGCTGTTCTCCTCCTTCTCCTCGGTGCCTGGGGTGAGCGCCAGCTCGCAATCGGCCTCCAATTTCGTGGCCTATCTGCGGGGCGACCATGCGCAGGAGGTGGACAGCGGCGGGGTCTTCCGCAGCCGCTCCTACCGCCTGGGTGACATCGTCAACTCCAAGCTGACGGCCGTGGGAACCCCCAGCTACCCCTACACCGACGCCTACAACCCGGGCTACTCCAGCTTCCGTGCCACCTATGCCAACCGCCAGCCGGTGGTCTACGCCGGCGCCAACGACGGCATGCTGCACGCCTTCAACGGCAGCACCAGCGGCAGCGACAAGGGCAAGGAGCTGTTCGCCTACATCCCCAGCTTCACCTACGGCGACGCCGCCGCCACCTCTGACCGCTATTTCGCCACGGCTGGCCTGGCGGCCCTGGGCAACCCCACCTACAGCCACCGCTACTACGTGGACAGCACGCCTGTGGCTTTTGACCTGGACATGACCCAGACCCAAGGCAGCAGCGGCACGAGCCCGAACTGGCGCACCGTGCTGGTCGGCGGGCTGGGCAAGGGCGGCCGCGGCTACTACGCCATCGACGTCACCAACCCGGCGAGCTGGACCTCGGAATCCGCGGTCGCCGGCAAGGTGCTCTGGGAGTTCACCGACAGCCGCATGGGCTACAGCTTTGGCGTGCCCCACGTGGTCAAGACCGCCAAGTACGGCTGGGTGGTGCTGCTGAGTTCGGGCTACAACAACAGCGACGGCGTGGGCTACCTCTTTCTGGTGAACCCCCGCACAGGGGCCCTGCTGGAGGCCATCGCCACCACCGAAGGCAGCACCGGCGCCCCCTTGAACATGGCGTCGCTGCGGGCCTTCATCCCCGAGGCGGGCGACTACACCGCCGACGCAGTCTACGCCGGCGACCTGCGCGGCAACGTCTGGCGCTTCGACCTCACCGGCACCACCGGCAGTTATCCCTCGCCGCTGCTGCTGGCGCGGCTGACGGATGCCAACGGCGATGCCCTGCCCATCACCGCCATGCCCCTGGTGGCTGGCGACCCGTCCACACGCAAGCGCTATGTGATGCTGGGCACCGGCCAGCTGCTGTCAGCGCAGGACGTGCGTAAGGCCAAGGAGGGCACGCACAGCTTTTTCGCCCTGGTGGACGGGACCGATGCCACCGGCGGGTTCTACACCGCCAGCACCCTGCCCAGCGGCTACACCTATCCGCTCACCCGCAGCCAGCTCACCCAGGTCAGCAGTCTGCAGTCCGGTCTGGACACCACAAACCCGGTGTCCGCCATGGGCTGGTACTACAACGTGACTGGCGTGACCGATGTGGACGGCGACGTCTACAACGGCATCGTCGCCTTTGCCACCAACACCCCGTTGGGCGACGTCTGTTCGCTCTCCGGCACCAGCCGCTCCTACGCCGCGGCATTTGCCACCGGCAAGTCGGTCCTGCTGGACCCTGCCAGCAGCTCCGGTGGCACCCTGGAGTACAAGGAAGACACCGCCGGCCTGGCCACCGACATCACGATGATCAAGGTCGACGGGCAGGTGCAGCTCAACTACGGCGACAGCGCTGGCAACGTGCTGACCCTGGCCCTGGGCACGGGAGCCACCAGCCTGCACCGCCTGGATTGGCGTGAGATCTCCACCGTGCGTTGACCGACCGGGGGGAGGTGGCCTGCCAGGGGAGGGCCCGGCCCGTATCCCGGGTGGCTCCGGCCGGTGGGCCGCCAGCGTGGCGGTGCTGGGCCTGCACGCGGGCTTGGTGTGGGGCCTGGTGCAGGCGCTGGACACCCCCGCCGCCCGCCTGTCACCGCCGTCCTCCGCGCCGCCGCGCGCAGCGCTGCTCTGGGTGGTGGCGCAGACCAACGGCCCCCCCCCGTTGCCAGTGGCTGCAGCGGCGGTGGTGCCACAGCTTCCGCCCGCCGCGGCCCCGCAGGCGCCGTCCGCCTTGCCCGACAGGCCGGCAGCCCCGGCTTCACCTGAACCCACAGCGGCCGTCCCCCTGGCGGACTTGGCAGACCCACGCGAGGCGCGGCCTGACCAAGCTGATGAGCGCGTCGTTTCCCCCTTACCCACGGCGCCCGACCGTCCTGCCCTGCCTGTGACCGGTCTGACGCTGGAGCGGCTGGAAGGCCTGGCCTTCAGCGGTGCAGGGCTCCAGCTGCGGCTGCAGATCTCGGCACTGGGGGTGGTGGAGTCGGTGGAGGTGCTGCGTGTGCAGCCCGGGGATGAAGCCTTTGCGCAGGCCCTGGCCCAGCTGCTGCGCGACACCCCTCATGTGCCTGCCCGCCGTGACGGACGGGATGTGGCCTCGGTCAAGACCGTCTGGTTCGGCCGTGGCCCTTTACCTGAACCCGAACGGGCCTATCCGGTGGCGCGCTGAGGGATCGCCGCTCAGCGCAAACGTTCGGCCAACCACAGCCCGAGCTGGCGCTGCGCCAGCCGGGCCGCCGGCACCGGGCCGGCCATGCTGAGAAAGCCGTGAGGCAGCGTGGCGTAGTCCACCAGCGTCACCGGGCTGCCGGCGGCCAGCAGCGCAGCAGCCAAGGCATGTCCCTCGTCATGCAAGGTGTCCAGCCCGGCCAGCATCATCAAGGCCGGCGGCAGACCGGAAAAATCCGGGGCCAGCAAGGGAGCGGCCTCGCGCCAGGAGGCCGCTCGGCCCGCCTCGCCATAGGTCCAGGCGTTGAAGCGCTGCATGGTGCGTGCCGTCAGGGTGGGCCCCAGGGCATGGCGTTGGTGGGACAAGAACGGCCCCTGCGGCCCCTCGGCATGGCCCCCGGCGGCGGGCGGATACAGCAAGGCCTGGCCGCGCAGCACGGGGCCACCCGAGTCGCGGGCCAGGAGGGCCAGCACCGCCGCCATCGCGGCGCCGGCGCTGTCGCCAGCCACGGCGATGCGCTCGGGGTCCAGGCCCAGCGCGGGACAGCCGCCGTGCAACCACAGCAGCGTGGCCCAGGCATCGGCCATGCCGGCGGGCATGGGATGCTCGGGGGCCAGGCGGTAGGCTACGGTGGCCACGGCAGCGCCGCTGTCCACACACAGTTGCCGGCAGATGGGGTCGTAACCCTCCAGGTCCCCCACGCTGTAACCCCCGCCATGCAGGAACAGCACCACAGGCAGTACCGCTGCCGGGGCCTGGGCGGGCCGGTACAGCCGCACCTCCAGCGGCCCCCCATCTCCCGGAGCATGGAGCACCTGGGTCTGCACCTCCGAGGCGTCCGGCCCCGGGCCGTGGGCGGCCATGATCTGGCGGTACAGGGCGCGGGCACCTTCGGGCGGCAGGTCGGCCAAATCTGGCACCTGGGCCGCCTGCAGAGGGGCAAGCATTTGGCGGACATCAAGATCAAGCATGGCGTCGTCTCCTCAGGAAGTGCAAGAAATGAACGGTGCAATGGCCCGCGCGCGGCGGGCAGGCTCAGCGCCGCAGGCGGCCATCGCGGCCCCGCAGCACGATTTCCACGCCCGAAGCGCCCGGCGTGCCGGGACCGAAATTCAGCCGCCAGCCGCCCACGGTGGTGCCGGCCAGTCCCTGCAAGGCCTGCCAGAACGCCTGGGCCGGGGCGCCCGCCGCCGGGCCGCTGCGTGGCATGCGGGCCAGGGCCTCGGTGGCCACGCGCAGGTGCAGATAGGCCGCCAAGCCGTCGAGGTTGAGGGCCTCCGGGCCCACATAGGCTTCGGCGTCGCGCTGCAGGTCCAGCACCAGCGGCAGCCGCGAGATGTCGGGGTTGGGCAGCACGCTGGTGAACCCCACCATCTGGTTGCGGAACACCGCCAACAACTGGGTGAGCCCTGCGGTGGACAAGCTGGTCACCACGGCTGGCACCCCGGGCGCCAGCCCAAAGCGTTCGCGGTCCAGCAGGTCCAGGCTGTCCCAGCCCAGACAGAGCACCAAGGCTTGCAGCGGCGCCTGCCCTGCGCCTTGGCGTGCCTGGAGCGCCTGTTGCACTTGGACCAGTGCCGTGGCGTCGGCCTGGGGCAAAGACCAGTGCACGGCCAGCAGGGCTGCATGGCCTAGGCGCTCGGCCAGCAGGCGCTCTCGGGCGGGCTCGCTGCCGTCCCCCAGCAGGGCCACCTGGCGCACGGCCATGCCCTGCAGTTGGTGAAGCAGGGCGTCGATCTCACGGCCGTCGTCGGCCCGCAGCGGCAGCACCTGTGCGCCGTCCCCCTGGCGCAGGGCCAAGGCCCCCGAGTACGGACCTAGCAGTGGCAGCCCCACCTCGCGGGTCGCCTGTGCCGCCGCACCGCAGGCCCGCTCGCCTTGGCAATTGAGCACTGCCAGCGCACCGTCGCGGGCCAGCCGGCGCACGTTGGCGGCGGTGCGCTGGGGGTCTCCGCCGTCGTCCAGGGTGAGCAGTTCCACCGGCCGGCCCTGCACGCCGCCCTGGGCGTTGAGCCGCGCCAACCAGGCCTGGGCTCCGGCCTGCACCCGCTTGGCGGTGGCATAGCCCGGGCCGCTCAGCGGCAGGGACTGGCCCAGCAGCCAGGGCATGCCGGCGCCCTGCTGCGCCGTTGCAGCTACCGTGCCGGTGGCCAGGAGCCAGGCCAGCACGCCGCGGCACACTTCGGCGCCCCCCCGGCGGCGCGGCATGCTCATGCCAGCTCCATCGGGCGGGTGGCCACGTGGGCGGCGGGCGGGGTGGGGGCCGGACGTGCCGCCGGTTGGAGCAGCCAGCGCGCCAGCGCCGGCAGCAACACCAGGGCGCCCACCATGTTCCAGACGAACATGAAGGCCAGCAGGATGCCCATGTCGGCCTGGAACTTGATGGGCGAGAAGGCCCAGGTGCCCACGGCCAGCGCCAGGGTCAGGCCAGTGAGCAGCACCACCCGCCCGGTGAACTGCAGCGCATGCAGATAGGCCGACTGCAGCGAGTCCCCCAGGCGCAGCCGGGCCAGCATGACCGAGAGCACATAGAGCGCGTAGTCCACGCCGATGCCTACGCCCAGCGCGATCACCGGCAGCGTGGCCACCTTCACGCCCATGCCCAGGCCCACCATCAGCGCCTCGCACAGCACGCTGGTGAGCACCAGCGGCAGCACCGCACACACCACCGCGCGCCAGGAGCGGAAGGTGGCAAAGCACAGCAGCACCACCGCGCCGTATACCCACCACAGCATCTCGCGCATGGCCTGCTTGACGACGATGTTGGTGGCCGCGTCAAAACCGGCGGAACCGGCAGCCAGCAGCAGACGCTCATCGGCCACCGGATGCGCCGCAGCAAAGGCCTCCACGGCCTCAACCACGCGGCTCAGCGTGGCCGCCTTGTGGTCCTGCAGGTACACGTAGAGCGACAGGAAGCTGCAGCCCTGGTTGAACAGCTCACGCGGTGCACGGCTCTGCACCCCGCCCAGCGCGGCGGCATTGGGGAACAGGTCGCCCCATTTGAGCTGGCCTTCGTTGTAGCCCACCATGGCCTGCTTGGAGAGCTGGGCCATGGACTGGGTGGATTCCACCCCTGGCAACTGCACCAGGGCGGCGCTCAGGCGATCCAACCTGGCCAAGGTGTCGTAGCGGGTGCACTGGTCCTCGGGTGTGGTGATCATCACCACCAGGATGTCGCTGCTGGCGGCGTAGTGCCGGGCCAGGTAGGCGTTGTCTCGGTTGTAGCGACTGTCCGGGCGCAGCTCGGGGGCGCCAGGGTCCAGGTCGCCGATCTGCAGTTTCAGGCTGGCCGCGTAGCCGCCTGCGGCCAGCAGCGCGCTCACCACCAGCGCCCAGGCCGCCGGTCGAGTCTGCGTGAAGCGCGACAGCCCCCCCCACAGGCCTTGGCCGCGCCGGGCGGTGAAGGTGGCTTCGGGCTGGGCCAGGTCTCGCGCCTCCTGCTGCAGGCTGCGCCGTGCGGCCGCCGGGCTTACGCCCAGGTGGCTCAGCAGGATGGGCAGCAGCACCAGGTTGGTGAAGATCAGCACTGCCACACCCAGGCTGGCCACCACCGCCAAGTCTTGGATGACCGGAATGGGGATGATGGCCAGCACCGCAAAGCCCACGGCGTCGCATAGTAGGGCGGTGACGCCGGCCACGATCAGGCGGCGGAAGGTGTATCGCGCGGCCACCACCCGGTGGGTGCCGCGGCCGATGTCCTGCATGATGCCGTTCATCTTCTGGGCGCCATGGCTCATGCCGATGGCGAACACCAAGAAGGGCACCAGCACCGAATACGGGTCCAGCCCATAGCCCAGCAGGGCCAGCAGGCCCGCCTGCCAGACCACTGCCACCACCGAACAGGCCACCACCAGCACCGTGCTGCGAGCGCAGCGGGTGTAGCCGTAGAGCACGCCCGCGCAGATCAGCAGCGCCACGCCAAAGAACAGCATCACCTGCTGCACGCCCTCTATCAAGTCCCCGGCCACCTTCGCAAAACCGGTCACATGCACCTGCAGCGGCCCCTGCTGGTACTTGGCGCGCAGCGCCTCCACCTGGCGGGAGAGGGCGCCGTAGTCCAGGGCTTGGCCCGTGCGCGGGTCCTTGTCCAGCAAAGGCACGTAGACGATGCTGGACTGGAAATCCGCCGCCACCAGCTGGCCGATCTCACCGGAGCGCTCCACGTTCAGCCGCACCTGGGCGAGCGCGGCCGCACTGCCGTCGTAGCCGTCGCCCATCACGGTGTCGCCGTCCAGGCCCTCTTCGGTGACGGCCACCCAGCGGGTGTTGGCGGTCCAGAGCGACTTCATGAAGGGCCTGTCCACGCCGGGCAGCAGGAACACCTCGTCGCTGAGCTGGCGCAGGGTGTCCAGGTAGCGGGGACTGAATATGTCCCCCTCCGCGGTCGCCAGCACGATGCGCAGGGCGTTGCCCTGGCCGGCCAGATCGGCCCGGTGAGCCTGGTAGTTCGTGATGTACGGATGCCGGCCCGGCAGGGTCTTGTCAAAGCTGGCGTTGAGCGGCAGCCGCAGGGCCTGCCAGCCCAGCAGCAGCGTGGCCAGCAGGCTCAGGGCGATCACCCAGGGCCGGTGGTTGAACACCGCCCGCTCCAGCAGGGAGCCGGAGCGGGGGTCGAAATCCTCCAGTCGGGGGATGACCGGTTGGTGGTCCAGGGAGGTGTCAGCGTGCATGGCAGGGGACGGCACCCGGGGCGCCGTGGGGGCAAGGGTCAAGCAGGCCCGGCGGCGCTGCAGGGCGCGCCGGGCTCAAGGGGGCATGGGTGAAAGTCGCTCAGCCTCTCAGGCCAGGCTTTGGCGGCGCAGCCCGCGCAGGCCGGCCACCACCAGGGCCGTGCCGTCCGTTCCCTGGCTCCAGCTCAGGCCGGCCGCTGGCAGGCTGCCCGGCGGTGCTGGCCGGCGCTGCAGCGGCTGGCCCGGCACGCCCGGCGCTGGGACCAGCAGCAGCTCACCGCTTTGCGCCAGCACGGCCACCCGCCCGTCGGGCAGGGGCGCGGCAGCAGCCAGGCTGGCGGACACGCCGCTGTCTTGGGCCTGCCAGCGCTGGCCACCGTCGTCCGAGCGCAGCAGGGTGCCGCGCAGGCCGTGGGCCAGCAGGCCACCGCTGGGGGCGGCCACCACACCAAACAGGGTGGCGCGGCTGCCGCTGGCTTGGGCGCTCAGGCGCTCGCTCTCGGCGGCGCCGGAGTCGCCGCGCAGCACCAGGCCTTGTTCACCCACCACCAGCAGGCGGCCGCCGGTGGCCGGCCCCGGCGGCAACACGCCATACAGGTGCAGGCTGCGCGGGTTGTCCAGCGCGGGCGTGAGGGGCTGCCAACGCTGGCCGCCGTCGTGGGTGACAAAGGCCAGGCCGTAGGCGCCCACGGCCCAGGCGGTGCGGGCGTCGCGGCAGGCGATGTCAAAGAATGGCTTGTCCGGCCCTTCCTCGCCCAGGCGCTGGAGCTGGCGGGCCAGGCGTTCGTCACCCACCCGAGTGGCGGCCTCGGCGCAGGCGGCGGCGGCCTGCAGGCCGTCGAGCTGGCGGATCCAGTGCTCGCCGCTGTCTTCGGTGCGCAGGATCACCCCCAAGTGGCCCACGGCCCATCCCTGGCGGGCGTTGGCAAAGCGCACCCCGGTCAGGGTGACCTGCACCGGGACCTGGGCCGCCTGGCGCCAGGCCCGCCCACCGTCGTCTGAGAGCAGCACGGTGCCGCGTTCGCCCACGGCCACCAGGCGGGGGGCGTTGCCGTCGCCTGCGCGGGATACCGCCAGCAGCGTGGCTTGCAGCGCCCGGAGACTGGCCAGCGCCGGCCGGTCCAGCACCTCCGGGCGCGGGGCCGCCGGCCCAGGGGTGGGGCTGAGGGGCTGACCCCGGGCCGGGGCGCGGTCCACCAGCATCGGTCCGGTGGCCAGCGCCGCCAGCAGGCGCCGCCGGTGCCACCCGGGCTGCGTCACGGCCGGGGACATCAGCGTGCTCCCTCGTTGGCCAGGGCCTCGGGGCTGAAGAAGCTGCGCGGCAGCGGCGGCACTACCTGGTACTGTGCCTTCAGCTCGTTGGAGGCCATGTTCAGGTAGTAGGCGCCGGTCTGCAGGTCGTAGCCGCCCCAGAACATATTGCCCACCACGGCCGGAATGTCCGGCGCGGTCAGGGCGAGGGTGAAGTTGGTGCGCCACAGCTCACCCTTGGCGTCCCAGCCGTCCATGAGGATGATCTGCCAGGTGTCCTCGTCCAGGTAGTACTTGCGCTTGGGCACCACATGGCGCTTGCCTGCGGCCAGCGTGGCCTCCACCTCCCACACCCGGTGCAGTTCCCAGCGCACGAACTTGGGGTTCAGGGTGCCCGGGGTCACCAGATCGGCCACCGGGGCCAGGGCGGCGCGGTTGTTGTTGTAGGGGATGTAGAGTTCCTTCTTGCCCACCAGCTTCAACTCGTGCTTGTCGATGGGGCCGAAGAGCATGAAGGCCTCGTCGAACAGGCCGATGCCCGAGGTCACCGAGTCGGGCGTGTCGTAGGCCACCGACGGTGCCTTGCGCACTCGGCGCTGGCCCACCAGGTATTGCCACAGGCCACGCGGCTGGCTGGCGTTGATGGGGTCATGGGCCAAGATGGCCTCGCCGGCCTTGGAACCGGGTTCGCTGGCCAGGAACTTGCCCAGCGAGTAGTAGCCGTCGAACTGCTCCAGGCTGCCATCGGGCAGGTAGTAGGGCTTGGACAGGGTTTGGGTGCCGCCCGAGGCCATGGTGCGCTTGCCGTCCCCCGTCACCACCCACACCCGCACGGGGGCTTGCACATGGGTGCCGGTCCAGGCCAGGCGGTGGTTCTGGAACACCTCGTAGGCGTCCTTGGGGATGGGGAAGGGCACGCCGCCGTAGGCGCCTTCGGTGCCGTGCCCGCCTCCGGCCAGCTTGGCGCGGGTGGCGTTCTTGAAGGTGTTGTCGTAGACCCACTGCGGTGCGGCGGCGCTGCGGCGGGCGGGATAGACCTCGATGCGGAAGTCCGGATGCTTCTTCATCAGCGCCTTGACGCCGTCGCTCAGCCGGGCGTCGTGCTGTGCCATGTTCTGCGCGCTGATGGTCAGCACCGGCTTGTCGCCGGGATAGGGGTCGGCGCGGTGGTCACCGGGCTTGTACCCCGCTGGGGCCTGGGTCAGCCCGCCGGTCCAGGCGGGGATGCTGCCGTCCTTGTTGCCGGCGCGCTCTGCGCCCATCGGGGTGAGGGTGGTCTTGAGCTTGGCGGCCTCGTCGGCGCTGACCGCGGCGCGGGCGGGCGCGGTGGCACCCAGCCCGCAGGCCAGGGCAGCGGCCAGTGCCCGGGCCAGGAAATGCTTGCGTTGCATGAGAGAGTCTCCGTGTGGATCAGAAGGTGCGCGAGACCGCGAGGGCCACGTAGCTGCGGTCCTTGAGGGTCTGGGCAAAAGTCAGTTGGCGCGGGCTGCCGCTGCCCGGAACCAGGGTCTCCGTGAAGGTGCCGGGCCGGCCGAAGTAGTCGGTCCAGGTGAGGCTGGTGTTCCAGACGTTGTCCACCTTGGCCTTGACGCCCAGGCTCACGTCCCCGGCGTTGCTGGCGCCGCCGGCAAAGTTGGCGATGGCCGAGGAGCGGCCGCCAAAGTTGTAGCCCAGGCCCATGGGCAGGGAGAGGTCCACGCCCGGCAGCACCTGGAAGTACTGCGGCTCGAACAGCATGCGGAAGGCGAAGGCGCCCTTGGTGGTGTTCGGGTCCAGGCCGCCCAGGCCTGCGCTGGTGCCGCCCGGGCCCAGGGCGAAGGGGTCCTCGGTCACCTTCACGGTGCGGTTGTAGGCCAGCTCGGCCAGCACCGCGCCGCCCTGCCACAGCGGGCCGGGTTGCAGCACATAGATGCCCGAGGCCTGCAGGTGGGCGGTGCGGCCCACGGCGTAGCAGGGGGCGGCGCCGGCGGTGCCGCAGGCCGTCACCGGGCCCAGGCCGAGCACGGCGGGGTCGCTGTTGAGCGGGGCGTTGCTGCGCAGCGAGCCTTCCACCGCCCAGTTCAGCTGGCCCGCCGAGGCGGTGACGCTGGCACCCACCGTGCGGATGTTGCTGGCGTAGGCCAGGTGCACATTGCCGTTGACGAAGTCGAACACCGGCACGGCGGGCGTCTTGTCGTGGTACTGCGTGGCGTAGAAGCCGAATTCGAAATCGCTGCCCATGGGGCTCCAGCGCAGTTGCACGCCGCCTTGGCCGCTGTCCTTGGGCCGCAGGTCGGCCTGGTTGTCCTGGTACAGAACGATGGGCGCGCCACTGCTGTCGTTGCCGAAGTTGACGCTGCCCGTGCCCACATAGTCCTGGTTGGAGAAGTAGCTGCCGACGCCAGGGATCTTGCTGGGCCGCCACTTGAGCTGGTAGTAGGCGCCCAGGGTCAGGCCCTCAGCGACCTGCAGTGAGCCGGAGACCTGCTCCACCGGCAGCAGCACTTCCTTGAACTGCCAGCCGGGCACCGACATGATCTTGGCGATGTCCACCGGCCCCTGCGCATTGGCAATGCCGTTCTGACCAAAGAACAGGCTCTCGCCCCACTGCAGGGTGTGCTTGCCCAGGCGCACGGTGCCGGGCAGGCCGCCGACCTCGCCCTTGGCGTAGACGAAGGCGTCCAACACCTCGCCTCCCTGACCATGCTGGCGCCGCGTGGCGGCCAGGAACTCATCGGGGGCCTGGCCCGCGCTGCCGTTGGCGGTGCTGAAAGCGCCGAGGGCGGCCGGGCCGGCACGGAACGGGGTGGCGCCGCTGTAGTCGGAGCGGCCCAGGTAGGCGCTGTCACGCCAGCCCGCCCCGCTCAGACGCGCGCCCCAGCCCGGCGCGGCCACGTCCAGCTCGGCCAGCAGGTCCAGGCGGCTGGAGATCAGCCCCTTATTGAAGTTGTGGTTGCCGTCGTCCTCGTTGAGCACGCCCGGGTCGGCGGTCACGTCCACCGAGGTGGCAATGGACGGGTCCTTCAGCCGCCAGGCGGCGCTGTACTTGGGCGTGAGGTCCAGGCGGACCTTGAGCGCGGAATCGGTACCGGTGTCGATGTCAAAGGCATGGCCGGCGGCGGGCAGCGCGAGCGCTGCCGCCACTGCCAGCACATGGCGGCGGTGTTGCATGGGAATGTCTCCAGTGGAGGAAGGAGCCGTGGTCTGCGCCACGGGCTGTGGGAGAACGGGGGCGGGGGCCGCTCAGGGCTGCAGGCGGAACTGGCCCTGCTCGATGCGCAGCACCACAACACCCCGGGCGTCAAAGCCGATGTGGTCGGTTGGCGTGAAATTGACAACGCCGTGCGAGAGCGCGATCTCGCGCTCGCTCTCCAGCGCCTGGCGCAGGGCCTGGCGGAAGGCGGCGGTACCGGGCTGCGCCTGCTTGAGCGCCAGCGGCACGATGCGCTCCAGCACCTGCAGTGCGTCATGTGCATGGCCACCAAACTGGGTGCGGGAACCCGGGCCATGTTTGCCTTCAAAGGCCTGCACATAGGCCAGGGCCACCGGGCGGCTGGGGTGGCTGGCAGGCAACTGCTCGGCCACCAGCATGGGGCCGGCGGGCAGCACCGCCCCCTCCATCAGCTTGCCGCCCACGCGGATCAGGTCGGGCGAGGCCGCGCCATGCGTGTGGTAGATCGGGCCCTTGAAACCCCGCTCCCGCAGCGCGGCCTGAGGCATCACCGATCCCGTGCCGGCGGCCACCACCAGCACGGCCTCAGGCTGGCTGGCCAGGACCTTCAACACCTGGGCGGTGACGCTGGTGTCGGGCGGGGCAAAACGCTCGGTGCCGATGATCTGCAGCCCCTGCGCCTGGGCGGCCGGCCCGAAGGCCTGCACCCAGCTTTCACCGTAGGCCTCGTTCCAGCCCAGCACCGCCACCTTGTGCACCTTGTCGGCGACCATGCGGCGGGCCAGGGTCTGGGCCATCAAGGACACCGGCTGGGGCAGGGCAAAGGTCCAGTCCTGGGCGCCGCCGGGCCGGGGGGCGGGTGCCAGGGCCAGTTGCACCGTTCGCGTCTCCGTGGCCACCTGGGCCACGGACAGCACGGCGGGCACGCCGGAGGAGCCCAGGAGCACGTCGGCCTGCTGCTCCGTCACCAGGCGGCGGGCGTTGCGCACGGCGGCAGAAGGGTCCGAGCCATCGTCCAGCACTACCACCTTGAGCGGCTGGCCGGCCAGCGTCTTGGGCCACAAGGCCAGCGAGGCCTGCACCGGTAGCCCCAGCGAAGACAGCGGGCCGGTGGTCGAGAGCGTGACGCCCACCGTGATATCGGCCCGGGCGGGCAGGGCGGCCAGGCTGGCCACGGCCGCTGCGCAGACGGTCAGCCAGCGGCTCAGCCGCGGCGAAAAGGACAAGGGCATAGGAGGTCTCCAGGACGCCCGGCCTCGTGGGACCGGGTCATGAACGAACGGTGAGGGCGTCGGCGGCACGGCCGCTTGGCGGCTTGGTCGTAGACCTCAGAGGTAGGTGGCGGCCAGCCCGCCATCCACCGGCAGGTTCACGCCGCTCACCCAGCGCGCGGCGTCCGAGCACAGGAAGGCGATGACCGGCGCCACCTCGTCGGCGTAGGCCGGGCGCTTCATGCGGTGGGCGTCCTTCTGCACCCGCTCCTCGCCCAGCATGGTCACGAAATCTCCCAGGATGGGGGTGAACACCGGCCCCGGGGCCACCGAATTCATGCGTACGCCCTGCGTCAGGAACCAGGGCTGGGACTGGGCGGCTGTCCAGACGATCAGCGCCTCCTTGAAGTACTGGTAGCAGGTTGCCTGCGCCACCGGGTGGCGGGCCAGCCAGGCCAGGCCGGCCTCAAAGCTGGGGGTCTCGGCCAGGGCCTTGTGCACGTCCAGGCGCAGCGGCCATTCGGCCCCCAGGATGGAGGCGATGTTGACGATGCTTCCGCCCTGGGGCAGGCGTTCCAGCATTTGCTGGCAGAGGTGGCGAAGGCCCAGGTAGTTGACGCGGGCCACCAGATCGACCGGGGCGGTGCCGGGGACACCGGCGATGTTGCACAGGGCATCGATGCGTGCGGGCAGTTGCTTGACGGCGGCATCAATGGCCGCCTGCTCCGACAGGTCTGCCTTGATGAAGCCGTCCAGCGTGATGCTGGGGTCTTGGCGGTCCATGCCGATGACACAGGCGCCTAGCTGGCGCATCAGGCGGGCGGTCTCGCTGCCGATGCCCGAACTGACGCCGGTGATGACGATGGTCTTGCCGAAAAGGGTTTGACTCATGGCGGGTTCCTCGGTGTTTGGGAAGGGGGTCTGCGGTCGGGGTTGGAAAGGACCGGATGGCCCGTTTCGTCAAAGCCCCTCAGGAGACGGGGCAGGTGCCCTGGGGCCATCCGGTGAAAGACTGGTCGCGGTTCAGAAGGGGTAGGCGGGCGGCGCGTTCTTGACCGTGACCCACTGCCAGGTGCTGAACTGCTCGATGTCAGCCGGCCCGCCGTGCGAGCTGCCGTTGCCGGCGATGCCGGGCCCGCCGAAGGGGTTGTTGGCGTCGTCGTTCACCGTCTGGTCGTTGATATGCAACATGCCCACGTGCAGGCGCTCGCCCAGGGCCAGGGCGCGCCCCAGGTTGGGTGAAATCACCGCGCCGGCCAGGCCGCCAGGGCCTTGGTTGGCCAGGGCCACGGCCTCCTCGTCCGTGCGGAAGGTGCAGAGGTTCACCACCGGCCCGAAGGTCTCGTGGTCAAAGGTCGGCATGCCCGGGCGCACGCCGGCCAGGACGGTGGGGCTGTAGAACAGGCCATCGTAGGTGCCGCCAGCCAGCAGGCGGGCGCCTGCGGCCACGCTGCCCATGACCTGGGCATGGACCCGGTCGCGCTGGCGGGCGTCGATCAGGGGGCCTAAGGCCACCTGGCCGGTGGCACCATTGCCCATCGGCAGGTGCCGGGCCTTGACCACCAGGCGCTCGCTCAAAGCCGGGGCGATGGACTCGTGCACCAGGATGCGGTTGGACTCCATGCAGATCTGGCCCTGGTGCAACCAGGCGCCCCAGGCCACGTTGGAGGCGGCCAGATCGAGGTCGGCATCCTCCAGCACCACCAATGGGTTGATGCCACCCAGTTCCAGCGACACCTTCTTCAGGTGCTTGCCGGCCAGCTCGCCAATGCGGCGGCCGACGCCGGCCGAGCCGGTGAAGGAGATCATGGCCACGCCGGGATCGGTGACCAGCGCTTCGCCCACGGCAGGGCCTCCCGGCAGCACGTGCAGCACGCCGGCCGGCAGGCCCGCCAGTTCAAACACCCGGGCAATCAGCAGGCCGCCGCTGATGGGCGTGCGGGGATCGGGCTTGACGACCACGGCATTGCCCAGCGCCAGCGCCGGGGCCACCACCCGCAGCGTCAGGATCAGCGGGAAGTTGAAGGGAGAGATCACGCCCACCGTGCCCAGCGGCACCCGTTTGGCCAGCGACAGGCGCCCGGGCACGCTGGGCAGCACCTGGCCGGCGGCGTGCAGTGGCAGGGCGCCGGCCAGGTGGCAGAACGCCGCCGCCTCGCGCAGCTCATGCTGGCCCTTGGGCAGGATGCCGCCGGACTCGCGGGTGACCCACAGGGCCAGTTCGTCAAGGTGCTGCTCGAACAGGCGCGCCGCACGTTGGAACACGGCGGCCCGCTCACGCGGCGGCAGGGCGGCCCAGGCGCGCCGGGCGGTGGCGGCGGCCGCGCTGGCGGCGGCCACGTCGACCGGCTTTGCCAGGCCCACGGTAGCAAGGGTCTGGCCGGTGGCCGGCTCGGTCACCGTCAGGGGTTCGTGGCCGATCTGCCAGCCCTGGCTGAAGAAGCGGCCCGGCCAGGGCGCGGCGTTCAGCAAGGAGGAAGGAGAAGAAGTGCTCATGTCGTCAGGCTCCTGGTTGGCAGACCGACGGTCCGCCATGCCTGCCTCAGCGCAACGGCCGTGCCGACACCGCCAGAAGACCCGCGCCGCATGGGCTGGCGGGCCGTCCGGCGCGGCCCGGTTCTCATAGGGCCGCCACCCCCGCACCCTGGGACTTTCCCCAGGGCCGGCGGATGCCGCGCAGCACAGGGAAAACCCACCCGAATCCACCTGCTTAAATGGTGAACATTTCAGGCCATTCCGTTGTCGTGGATTGACGAAATGAGAAAAACGCCACCCGCCAAGACCCCCCGCATTTCCCTGGCCGAAGCGGCCCGCGAGACCGGCGGCCTGCTGAAGAAGGGCCGGGTGGACCAGATCGCGCCCGGTCACCACCCCACCATGGCCGACCTGACCGAGAGCCTGTTCTTCTCGCCCGGTGACGGCCGCATCTGGCTCAACGACCAGCGTATGCTGCTGCTGCACAGCTCGGCCATGGGCCACCTGCGGCGTGAGCTGATCGACACCCTGGGCCGCGAGCGGGCCCGTGGCCTGCTCACCCGCGCCGGCTACGTGGCCGGCGCGCGCGACGCGCAGTTGGTGCGCGAGCGCTGGCCCCAGGGCGACACCACCACCGTGTTCATGGCCGGCACGCGGCTGCACGCGCTGGAGGGCATCGTCAAGGTCACGCCGGTGAGTTATGACTTCGACATCGACCGTGGCACCTACGAGGGCGAATTCCTCTGGGAGCACTCCAGCGAGGACGACGAGCACATCGAGGCCTACGGCATCGGCACTGAGTCCGCCTGCTGGACCCAGGTGGGCTACGCCACCGGCTACGTCACCAGCCTGTTCGGCCAGCTGGTGATCTTTCGCGAGCTGGACTGCCGCTCGATGGGGGCGGCGGTGTGTCGGGTGGTGGGCCGCAACGCCAGCGCGTGGGGCGATGTGCGCGAGGACTTGCGCTACTTAGAGGCCAAGGACTTCCGGGCGCTGGCGGCTGCCTCACCGCCCGCCCGGGCCACGTTGCACGCCGCGCCACCACCGCCGGTCGCCGCCGGGGAGGGGCCCGGGCAAGCCCGCACCGCCCCCGCAGCCACCGCCGGCGGGCGGCATGAAATCGTGGGGGCCTCATCGGCCTTCAACTCGGCCTGCCACCAATTGGCGCGTGTGGCGCCCACCCAGGCCACGGTGCTGTTCACCGGCGAGTCGGGCGTGGGCAAGGAGGTGTTTGCGCGGCGCCTGCACCGCATCAGCCGCCGCGCCGAGGGCCCCTTTGTGGCCGTGAACTGCGCCGCCATCCCGGACACGCTGATCGAATCCGAGCTGTTCGGGGTGGAGCGTGGCGCCTTCACCGGCGCCAGCGTGTCACGGCCAGGCCGTTTCGAGCGGGCCGACGGCGGCACGCTCTTCCTGGACGAAATCGGCACGCTGAGCTTGGTCAGCCAAGGCAAACTGCTGCGGGCCCTGCAGGAAGGCGAGATCGAACGCGTGGGCGGCAGCAAGACCGTGCAGGTGGACGTGCGCTTGGTGGCCGCCACCAATGTGGACCTGCTTGCCGAGGTGGAGGCTGGCCGCTTCCGTGAAGACCTGTACTACCGGCTCAACGTGTTTCCGATGCACCTTCCGCCCCTGCGCGAGCGGCGCGACGACATCCCGCTGCTGATGAACCACTTCCTGCAACGCGAATGCGCCCGCCACGGACGCGAGGTGGTGGGCTTCACCCCCCGGGCGGTACGCGCCCTGCTGGGCTACGCCTTCCCGGGCAACATCCGCGAGCTGCAAAACTTGGTGGAGCGCGGCGTGATCTCGGCCGAGGAGGGCAAGGCGATTGACGTGCCCCACCTGTTCCGCCGCGAGCAGCTCAGTGACGAAACTCTGCTCGCGCTGGGCGCCAGTGGCCACCTGGGCCGCCCGGCCAGTGCCGACCCGCAACACCTGCACGGCCTGCTGCGCGACGCGTTGGGTACCGAGCAGCTCAGCCTGGACGCGCTGGAAGCCCGCCTGCTTCGCGACGCACTGCTGGCGCACGAAGGCAACGTCTCTGCCGCCGCACGAAGCCTGGGGCTGAGCCGCGCCCAGTTCGCCTACCGGCTGGACAAGCAGCGGCCGGCGGCTGCCGCCGATTAGTTGCGCCCGCTGGCGTGTGGCCGCCTCAGCGCGCCCAGCTCGGCCGCTTGGGGTGGTATTGCCAGCCGGGGAAGATCTGGCGCATGGCCAGCGCGTCGTCGCGGGCGGTGGCGGCCACCTGGCGGTAAAGGGCGTGGGCCGCTTCGATGCGCGCCATGTCGGGCGTGATGCCCAGGCCGGGGCGGTCGGGCACGCGCACCTGGCCGCCTTCGATGCGCAGCGGCTCGGTGGTCAGGCGCTCGCGGCCTTCCTGCCAGATCCAGTGGGTGTCGATGGCGGTGATGGGGCCCGGGGCGGCCGCGGCCACATGGGTGAACATGGCCAGCGAGACGTCAAAGTGGTTGTTGGAATGGCTGCCCCAGGTCATGCCGAAGGACTGGCAGAGCTGGGCCACGCGCACGCTGCCTTCCATGGTCCAGAAGTGCGGGTCGGCCAGTGGGATGTCCACCGCGTCCAGGCGCAGCGAGTGGCCGAGCTGGCGCCAGTCGGTGGCGACCATGTTAGTGGCGGTGCGGAGGCCCGTGGCACGGCGGAATTCGGCCATCACCTCGCGGCCGGAGTAGCCATCCTCCGGGCCGCAGGGGTCTTCGGCATAGGCCAGCAGGTGGCCCTGGCCACGGCACACCTCGATGGCTTCGGCCAGTGACCAGGCGCCGTTGGGGTCCAGCGTGACGCGGGCCTGCGGGAAGCGTGCCTTGATGGCGGCCACGGCCTGCATCTCGTCGGCGCCGCGCATCACGCCACCCTTGAGCTTGAAGTCCTGGAAGCCGTAGCGGGCATGCGCCGCCTCGGCCAGGCGGGCCACGGCCTCGGGCGTGAGGGCGGCCTCGTCGCGCAGGTTCAGCCAGTCGTCGCCCGCGGCGACGGGGCCCTGCGGGCCGGCGTAAGGCAGGTCGGTCTGGCGGCGCTCGCCGATGTAGAAGAGGTAGGCCAGCATGGGGACGGCGTCACGCTGCTGGCCTTCGCCCAGCAGCTCAGCCACCGGCACGCCCAGGTGCTGGCCCAGCAGGTCCAGCAGCGGCGCCTCGATGGCGGTGATGACGTTGTCCATGCGCAGGTTGATCTCGTGCGGCTGGCGCAGCACGGCGGCCTCAGCCGCATCGGTCACCTGATGCACGGTGGCGCTGTGGGCGCCACCGCCACCCAAGGTGGCGCGCACCCGGTTGAGGGTGCGGCGGTAGGCGCCCAGGGGCTGGCCGATCACCAGCGGCGCCACGCGCTCCAGCGCCTGTCGGATGCCCTCGCCGCCAGGCACCTCGCCCAGGCCGGTATGGCCGGCGGAGTCGGTGAGCAGGACCAGGTTGCGGGTGAACCAGGGCGCATGCGCGCCGCACAGGTTCAGCAGCATGCTGTCCTGGCCCGCCACGGGCACCACCCGCATGGTGGCGACAACGGGGGTGGCGTGGGGAGCGGCGGAAGCGGTAAAAGCGGTGGAGGCCATCTTGAACAGGGGCTGTGGGAAGGGGTGGCAGGTCGGGCGGCGCGCGTCCCTCAGTCGGCGCTGGCGCCTGACTTCTTGACCAGCGCGGCCCAGCGCGGGATCTCGCGCTGCATCAGGGCGGCCAGTTCCTCGGGCGTGCTGCCCACCAGCTCCATGCCCAGCTGCTTGCCCAGCTTCTCGCGCACATCCGGCTGCTTGAGTGCCTTGACGATCTCGGCGTTCAGGCGCTGCACGATGGCCTTGGGCGTGCCCTTGGGCGCATACACCGCCTGCCAGGATGACATCTCGAAGCCTGGCACGCCGGCCTCGATCATGGTCGGCGTGTCCGGCGCCAGGAAGAAGCGCTTGCCCGTGGTCACTGCCAGCAGCTTGAGCTTGCCGGCCTGCAGCAGGGGCAGGGCGGCCGTCATCTGGTCGAACATGAAGGTCACCTGCCCGGCGGACACGTCCACCATAGCCGGCGGCGTGCCCTTGTAGGCGATGTGGGTGAGCGGCACGCCGATCAGGTCGGCGAACAGCTCGCCGGCCAGGTGGGTGGAGGTGCCGGCGCCGGAGGAGGCGAAGGTGCGCTTGCTTTCGTCTTTCTTGAGCAAGGCGATGAGGTCGGCCACCGAGTTGACGCCCAAGTTCGGGTTGACCAGCAGCACGTTCGGCAAAAAGGCCACCAGGCTCACCGGCTCAAAGTCCTTGACCGGGTCATAGGGCAGCTTGCGGTACAGGCCGGCGTTGATGGCGTGCGAGCTGATGGTGCCGCCCATCAGGGTGTAGCCATCGGCCGGGGCCTTGGCCACCGAGGCCGCGCCGATGCCGCCGCCGGTGCCCGGGCGGTTCTCCACCACCACGGTCTGCTTGAGTGCCTCGCCCAGCTTCTGCGCCAGCGTGCGGCCCACCACGTCGGTGGAGCCGCCGGCGGTGAACGGCACCACATAGGTGATGGGCTTGGCGGTGGGCCAGGGGGCCTCCTGGGCGCCGGCCGACGGGGCGAGGCCGGTCAGGCCCAGGGTGGTGCTGCCCGCCAGGGCTTGCAGGAGTTGGCGGCGGTGAAGGGTCATGGGGCTTGTCTCCGGTGAGTGGGCCTGCGCCCGTGCGTTGCGGGCGGTGGCGGGCGGCGCGTGGCCGGGCTATTGGTGCATTAAAGCACTAATATATCAGTGCCAGCAAGTGTGCGAAAGCCTCTGCCAGGCGCCGCAGGCGGCTGCCTAGAATGCCGCCGTTTGTCCCTTTCCGCCGCATGACCGCCCTTCCCGAGATCCTGGCCCGCTTCAAGCTGGACCGTACCCGCCATGCGGCGCCACAGGTGTTTGAGCACCTGCGCGCGCTCATCGTGTCGATGCAGCTGGCGCCCGGCACGGTGCTGGCCCGCGGCGAGCTGGCCGAAGGCTTCGGCCTGAGCCAGACCCCCATCCGCGATGCCCTGCTCAAGTTGGGCGAGGAAGGGCTGGTGCAGATCTTTGCCCAGCACGCCACCGTGGTCAGCCGCATCGACCTGACCGCTGCGCGGCAGGCGCACTTTCTGCGGCTGGCGCTGGAGCTGGAGCTGGTGGGTGCCCTGGCGGCTGATCCCGACCCCGCCACCCTGGCCCGGCTGCAAGGCGCGTTGGGCCTGCAGCGCGCGCTGCTGTCGCGGCAGGACGCGCGGGGCCTGCTGGACGATGCCAGCTACGCCGAGTTCATCGAGGCCGACCGTGCCTTCCACCAGGTGCTCTATGCGGCCCGCGGCATGGAGGCGCTGTGGACCCAGGTGCGTCGCCAAAGCGGCCACATCGACCGGCTGCGCCGCCTGCACCTGCCCGAGGCGGGCAAGGCCGCCTCGGTGGTGGGCCAGCACCAGGCCATCGTGGACGCCATCGCGCAGGGGCAGCCCGAGGCGGCCCGCGCCGCGCTGCGGCTGCACCTGAGCGGCACCCTGGGCCAGATCGACGACATCCGCCAGCGCCATCCCGACGCCGTCACCGGCTGAGGCGGCGGCGCCGGCCGACCCCCCGGGGCGCCAGCCCCATGTCTTCCAACCCGGCGCCTCTGGCGCCCCGCAGGAGAGCCCCCATGGCCCGCGCCCCTCAAATCCGATCTGCCACGCCGGCAGCCCGCCCCTTCATTCTCAACTGCACCCCCTCGCGCGAGCCTGAGAAGGACTGGGGCCTGGCCACCGCCCGCGCCAGCGGCGTGCATGCCCCGGCCGCCAAGCTGCCCGCCAAGGTGGACCTGCGCGACGACGCCCAGTGGCCGGTGGTGCACCAGGGCCGCACCGGCTCCTGCGTGGGCTGGAGCACTGCCGACGGCATCTTGCGCTGGCACCTGGCCCGCGCAGGCAAGCTCGGCCCGGGTCAGCGCTTGTCGGTGCGCTTCATCTGGATGGCCGCCAAGGAGACCGACGAGTTCCGCAGCCGGCCCACCACCTTCATCGAGCAGGACGGCACCTCCCTCAAGGCGGCGCTGGACATCGCCCGCAAGTTCGGCTGCGTGACCGAGGAGGTGCTGCCCTTCCAGCGCGAGGACGGCGAGCCCGCGCTGTTCCTCTCGCCGGTGGAAGGGGATCCCAGCCCGGTCGACACCTTCTACGCCATGGCCGCGCAGCGCAAGATCTCGGCCTACTTCAACCTGGGCCGCGACCTGGGCAACTGGCGCGCCTGGCTGGCCCACAACGGCCCCATCCTCACCCGGCTGGACGTGGACCCCGCCTGGAACGACGCCACCCGCACCCAAGGCAAGCTCCGCCAATACGACGCGGCCCAGGCGGGCGGCGGCCATTGCGTGCTGATCGTGGGCTACACCCGCAGCCACTTCATCGTGCGCAACTCCTGGGGCACCGAATGGGGCGACCGCGGCTACGCCTACGCCAGCGATGCCTATGCCGCTGCCGCCTTCACAGAGGCCTACGGCGTCGCGGTCTGACCGCCCTGGCCTGTCTGAGGCAGGTCTGTCGGTGACCTGCCTCAGGGCCACCGCACTCCACATACAGCGCACCCCGTGGCCGAGGGCGGGTGGCCGCGCGTCGTGTTGTTTGCGGTCGAGGCCTGGTGATCTGGGTCTTGTTGGGCGCCAGCGGGCCTGATGGGCACCGAACTGGCACCGACCTGACGCGGGGCCATGCACGCCCGCAGTGCCCGGGAGGGGTTTGGTCCCCGCGCTGGTGCGGCATCTGCTCGCCGGCGGTGGTCCTTCCTTGGCACGCTTCTGGCTTCTGTCGACTCCAAATCCTGACCAAATGGTCAAGAAGTTGAGCCCCACTGCTTAGCCAAGGAGTCCGTGTGACCGCCAGCCCCGCCCCCGACCTCCGCGCCGGCCGCCTGCCCGCCGCCGAGTACGCCCAGCGTTTTGCCGATGCGCAGCCGCCCCTCACGCCCGCCCAGGCCGTGCTGGAGGCCGAGCGCTGCGTGTACTGCCACGACGCGCCTTGCCAAACGGCCTGCCCCACCGGCATCCCGGTGCCGCAGTTCATCCGCCGCATTGGCGACGGCAACCTGCGCGGCGCCGCCCAGGCCATCTTGGCGGCCAACCCGCTGGGCGGCATGTGCGCCCGCGTTTGCCCCACGGAAGAGCTTTGCGAGCAGGTCTGCGTGCGCAACACGCAGCAGGGCCAGCCCATCGCCATCGGCCGGCTGCAGCGCCATGCGGTGGATGCGGTGATGCACCTGCCCCTGCCCAGCCTGCTGCCCAGCGCGCCGGCCACCGGCCGCCATGTGGCGGTGGTGGGCGCCGGCCCGGCCGGCTTGGCCTGTGCCCAGCAGTTGGCGCTGCTAGGCCACCGCGTCACCGTGTTGGACGCCCACGAGCGCCTGGGCGGCCTGAACGAATACGGCCTGGCCCGCTACAAAACCCCGGGCGACTTTGCCCAGCGTGAAGTGGCTTGGCTGCTGGGCCAGGGCGACATCCAGGTGCGCACCGGCTGGCGGCTGGACACGCCCGAGCAACTGGCCGAGCTGCGCGCCGGCCATGACGCCGTGTTCCTGGGCATCGGCCTGGGCGACACCCAGCGCCTGGGCCTGCCCGGTGAAGACCTGGCCGGCGTGGAAGACGCCGTGGCCTTCATCGCCCGCCTGCGCCAAACCGAAGACCTGAGCACCCTGCCCGTGGGCCGGCGTGTGGTGGTGATCGGCGGCGGCATGACGGCGGTGGACGCTGCCGTGCAGTGCAAGCTGCTGGGCGCCGAGCAGGTGACGCTGGCCTACCGCCGTGGCCCCGAGGCCATGGGCGCCTCGGTGGACGAGCAGCGCTGGGCCTTGCAAAACGGCGTGGTCATCCGCCACTGGGTGGCCCCACAGGCCCTGGTGGGCGAGGGCGGTGCGCTGCAGGCCGTGACCCTGGCGCAGCAAGCGCTGGTCGACGGCCGCCTGCAGCCCACCGGCGCCACCGACACCCTGCCGGCCGACCTGCTGCTCAAGGCCATTGGCCAGAAGCTGGCCGTGCCCTGGGCCGCGGCGGCGGGCTTGACCACGGCCGCCGGCAAGTTGGTGGCCGATGAGGCCGGCGCCACCGCGCTGCCGGGCGTGTGGGCCGGTGGGGACTGCGTGGCCGGTGGCCGCGACCTCACCGTCTGGGCCGTGGAGCACGGCAAACGCGCCGCCCAGGCCATCCACCAGTACCTGATCGGCTGACCCGCCGTCCCCCGCACACCTTTTTCCGGAGCCATCGCCATGGCAGATCTGCGCAGCAATTTCGTGGGCATTTCCAGCCCCAACCCCTTCTGGCTGGCCAGCGCGCCGCCCACCGACAAGGCCTACAACGTCATCCGCGCCTTTGAGGCCGGCTGGGGCGGCGTGGTCTGGAAGACCCTGGGTGAAGACCCGCCCGTGGTCAATGTGCACGGCCCGCGCTACAGCACGCTGCTCTCGCCCGACCGCCGCGTGCTGGGCCTGAACAACATCGAGCTCATCACCGACCGCCCGCTGGCGCTCAACCTGCAGGAGATCCGCCAAGTCAAACGCGACTGGCCCGACCGCGCCCTGGTGGTCTCGCTCATGGTGCCCTGCAACGAGCAGAGCTGGAAAAACATCCTGCCCATGGTGGAAGACACCGGCGCCGACGGCGTGGAGCTGAACTTTGGCTGCCCGCACGGCATGAGCGAGCGCGGCATGGGCGCCGCCGTGGGCCAGGTGCCCGAGTACATCGAGATGGTCACCGCTTGGTGCAAGCACTACAGCAAGTTGCCGGTGATCGTGAAGCTCACGCCCAACATCACCGATGTGCGCCACCCCGCCCGCGCCGCCAAGAAGGGCGGGGCCGATGCGGTGAGCCTCATCAACACCATCAACTCGGTGATGGGCGTGGACCTGGACACCCTCACCATGACCCCCAGCACCGGCGGCAAGGGCAGCCACGGCGGCTACTGCGGCCCGGCGGTCAAGCCCATTGCGCTGAACATGGTGGCCGAGATCGCCCGCGACCCCGCCACCGCCGGCCTGCCCATCTCGGGCATTGGCGGTGTGACCACCTGGCGCGATGCGGCCGAGTTCATGGCCCTGGGTGCCAGCAATGTGCAGGTGTGCACCGCCGCCATGGTCTATGGCTTCCGCATCGTGCAGGAAATGATCTCCGGCCTGAACAGCTACCTGGACGAGCGCGGCCTGCCCGACCTCTCCGGCCTGCAAGGCAAGGCCGTGCCCACCGTGTCGGACTGGCGCTTCCTCAACCTCAACCACGTCTCCAAGGCCGTCATTGACCAGGACACCTGCATCCAGTGCGGCCGCTGCCATGTGGTGTGTGAAGACACCTCGCACCAGGCCATCACTTTTGAGAAGGACGGAAAACGCCACTTCGAAGTGAAGGACGAAGAGTGCGTGGGCTGCAACCTGTGCGTGTCCATCTGCCCCGTGCCCGGCGCCATCTCCATGCGCGACCTGGCCCCGGGCGAGGTGGATGCCCGCACCGGCCGGCCCGTGCCCACCGAGCACCGCGACTGGCGCACCCACCCCAACAACCCCATGCGTGAGGCCAGCGCCGGCGCCTGAAGCGCCTGCCCACGGGCCGGGGCGCTGCCTGCGCCACCCGGCCCAGAACCTGCTGGGGCCTGCGGGCCCCTGACCCGATTCTGTGGAGACGAAGCGATGAGTGACACCCTGCTGATCCGTGGCGGCACCGTGGTGAATGCCGACCGTGAGACCCGTGCCGACGTGCTGTGCGTGGGCGGCCAGATCGCCGCCGTGGGCCTTGACCTGGACGCCCCGGCTGGTGCCACCGTGGTGGACGCCGGCGGCCAGTACGTCCTGCCCGGCGGCATCGACCCGCACACCCACATGCAGCTGCCTTTCATGGGCACCGTCACGCGGGACGACTTCTACAGCGGCACGGCGGCCGCCCTGGCCGGCGGCACCACCACCATCCTCGACTTCGTCATCCCCGACCCGAAGCAGCCGCTGATGGACGCCTACCGCACTTGGCGCGGCTGGGCCGAGAAGGCCGCCAGCGACTACAGCTTTCACGTCGCCATCACCTGGTGGGACGAGAGCGTGCACGCCGACATGGGCACCCTGGTGCGCGAAGAAGGCGTCAACAGCTTCAAGCACTTCATGGCCTACAAAAACGCCATCATGTGCGACGACGAAACCCTGGTGCGCAGCTTCCGCCGCGCGCTGGAGCTGGGCGCCATGCCCACCGTGCACGCCGAGAACGGCGAACTCGTCTTCCTGCTGCAGCAGGAGATGAAAGCCCAAGGCGTGCTGGGCCCTGAAGGCCACCCGCTCTCGCGCCCGCCCGCCGTGGAGGCCGAGGCCGCGCAGCGCGCCATCGCCATTGCCGATGTGCTGAACGTGCCCATCTACGTGGTGCACGTGTCGTGTGCTGAATCGGCCGAGGCCATTGCCCGCGCCCGCGCCCGGGGCCAGCGCGTGTTTGGCGAGGTGCTGGCCGGCCACCTGGTGGTGGACGACAGCGTCTACCGCCACCCCGACTTTGCGTTCGCCGCCGCGCACGTGATGAGCCCGCCCTTCCGCGAGAAAACCCACCAAGAAGCGCTGTGGCGCGGCCTGCAGGCCGGCCACCTGCACACCACCGCCACCGACCACTGCACCTTCTGCGCCCAGCAGAAGGCGGCCGGCCTGTTCGACTTCAGCAAGATCCCCAACGGCACCGGCGGTGTGGAAGAGCGCCTGGCCGTGCTGTGGGACGCCGGCGTCAACACCGGCCGCCTCACGCCCAGCGAGTTCGTGGCCATCACCTCGGCCAACGCCGCCAAGCTCTTCAACCTCTACCCTCGCAAAGGCCTGGTGGCCCCGGGCGCGGATGCCGACCTGGTGGTGTGGGACCCGGCCGCCAGCAAGACCCTGTCGGTGGCCACCCAGCACTCGCTGGGCGACTTCAACATCTTCGAGGGCCGCACCGTCACCGGCGCACCCAGCCACACCTTGAGCCAAGGCCGCGTGGTGTTTGCCCAGGGTGACTTGCGCGCCGAACGTGGCGCCGGCCGCTACCTCAAGCGCCCGCCGTTTGGCCCGCAGTTCACCGCGCTGGGCAAAAAGGCCGCGTTGCATGCGCCCACGTCCGTCTTGCGTTGACCGGCGCTGACCTGCACCGCCTCCCCACCGCCACCCGCTTTCGGAGATTGCCAATGACCGCGCTTGCCACCCAAGCCCCCGCCACCGACCCCGCCACCACCGACCTGTCCACCCTGCGCATCAACGGCCCGCGCCTGTGGGCCAGCCTGATGGAGCTGGCCCAGATCGGCGCCACCCCCAAAGGCGGCGTCTGCCGCCTGGCGCTGACCGCGCTCGACGGCCAGGGCCGCGACCTCGTCACCCGCTGGGCGCGCGAGGCCGGCCTGGCTGTCACCGTCGATCAAATCGGCAACATCTTCATGCGCCGCCCGGGCCGCAACCCCGCGCTGCCGCCCATCGTCACCGGCAGCCACATCGACACCCAGCCCACCGGCGGCAAGTTCGACGGCAACTACGGCGTGCTGGCCGGGCTGGAGGTGATGCGCACCCTCAACGACCTGGGCCTGCAAACCGAAGCCCCGCTGGAGGTGGTGGCCTGGACCAACGAAGAAGGCTCACGCTTTGTGCCCGTGATGATGGGCTCGGGCGTGTTTGCCGGCGCCTTCAGCCTGGACACCGCCTACGCCGCCACCGACGTGGAGGGCAAAACCGTCAAAGACGAGCTGAAAGCCATCGGCTACCTGGGCACCGAGGTGCCGGGCCAGCACCCCATCGGCGCCTACTTTGAAACCCACATCGAGCAAGGCCCTGTGCTGGAAGACCACGGCAAAACCATCGGCATCGTCACCGGCGTGCTGGGCATCCGCTGGTACGACTGCGTGGTGACCGGCATGGAAGCCCATGCCGGCCCCACCCCCATGGCCCTGCGCCGCGACGCCCTGCAAGTGGCCAGCCGCCTGATGCAAGAGGTGGTGGCCTGCGCCCACCGCCACCCGCAGGCCGATGGGGTGAACCACGGGCGAGGCACCGTCGGCATGGTGCAAGTCTTCCCCAACAGCCGCAACGTCATCCCCGGCCGGGTCAAGTTCAGCATCGACCTGCGCAACGCCACCGACGCCCTGTGCGACGCCATGGATGCCGACATCCGCGCCACCGCCGCCCGCCTGGCCGCCGAAACCGGCTTGTCGATCGAGATCACCCCCGTCTCCGCCTACCCCGCCCAACCCTTCCACCCCGACTGCGTGCAAGCCGTGGCCGCCGCCGCCCAGCGCCTGGGCTACAGCGCCATGCCCGCCGTCTCCGGCGCCGGCCACGACGCCGTCTACATGGCCCGCCTCGCCCCCGCCGGCATGATCTTCATCCCCTGCAAAGACGGCATCAGCCACAACGAAATTGAAGACGCCGACCCGGTGCACATCGAGGCGGGCTGCAATGTGCTGCTGCAGGCGATGCTGGAGCGGGCAGGGTGATGGGGTGAAAGACTGGGGCGGGCTGCTGCGCGCCTATGCCGAGGCAAATGGGTTGAAAACGTCCAGCCCCAAGGCCTTGAAATCACCGACGTTTCGTGTGGCCACGGTCAAGCCGTGCACCTGCGCCGTGGCCGCAATCATCGCGTCTTCATACAGCGTGTCGGACTTTCGGTGCATCAGCCGGGCCCACGCCCTGAAGGCCCTCGCATCCATGGGCAGCACGTTGTAGCTGTCCGCCACCAACGCCAGCCAGCCTTCAATGGCTTGGGCCTTGCCTGGGTCCTGTTCCCGCGTCAGCTCAATGCCCGCTTGAATCTTGCCCAGCGTCACCGCAGACACATGCAGTTGGGCGTCATCCAGCGATTGCAGCCAAGCCACCACGCCACCGTGGGGTCGTGGCCGCCGAAGCTCCGACACGACACTCGTGTCCAGCAAGAATTCTTGCGTCACAGCATCGGCTCCAGCTTGCGGCGTGTGGCCTTGCCGCGTGCCGGCAACGCCAAGTCGGTGCGTGCCTCGTCCGAGAGCAACAGCTGCTTGAGTGAGGGGCGCGCGGCCGACTGCAACCTGCGCCACTCGTCCACCGGAATCAGAACGGCCGCTTCTGCGCCTCGTCGGGTCACCATCTGGGGCCCTTCCAGCAGGCAAGCATCCAGGAACTCACTGAAACGCGCTTTGGCATCCTGCACTGGCCACGATTGCATCGCCATCTCCGTTGAACTGGTCATCTGACTAGTCTGATTGAGGTGGGCGGGCAAGTCACACGCTCGCGGGTGATGCTTGTTTCGAACCAAGCGAGAGGCGATTTGCTGCGCAGCACGGTTGCCCCACGTCGCCCCTGAACTTACATTCCCCTTCAACCGCTGGCGCGGCGGTCAAGTTGAACGAGGTTGACCTGCCGCGGCACGCACTGCGCGCTGGGTTCAACTCGGCGGCGCGGCAGATAAATGCCTTTTGTTATACGTCGTGAACACGTCCACCAAGCGCCTAGCCTTTAAGTACCGCAGCGGTGACGCCGGCACACTCGAGCGCGATCTAACCTCACTTCGGGACGCGACGTTCTACGCAGCGAATCGCCACACGCTGAACGATCCGTTCGAGGGACGTTTTGACCGCACGCCGCTCGATTCGCAGTTTCACGCGATGCGGGGCCTAATGTCAGCCATCACGCCGACCGCTTCAGCGTCGCTCGACGCGGTCTCAGCCGCAGCGAACGAGGTTCTTGAATTCGTCGACAAAAGCGGCGTCTTCTCTCTGAGCTACAACCCACTGCAAGAGTTGATCTGGGCGCACTACGGCGGTTCGCATCGCGGATTCTGCATCGGTTATGACTTGGAGAGACTCGTTGAGTTTGAACCCAACGTCCACCACTTCCTTGACGTTCAGTACAGCAATGCTGCTCCCGCACTACAGCCATCGGACCTGATCGCCTCCGAGTCTCATGTTGATGTTCTGAAGAAGATGCTCGGGGTCAAGTCAAAGCCGTGGGCGTACGAAGAGGAAGTACGTGTCATTACTGTCCCGCCTGGCCTACACGAACACGACTACAGGGCGGTGAAGGTGATCTACTTCGGGCTCCGCTGTCCCGAGAGCACTCAGTCCGCGGTTATGGAGGCTCTGGCGGGACGAGGCGTCGCCTACGTGCAGGTCATAAGTCCGCCTTCGTCTTATGCGCTGCAGACAAAGAAGGTTGCCGACAAATACGAATCGGCGCCCAGGTTCAAACGGAACGTCGCCCCTATCAGCGAAGGCGCGATCTATCCGGACTACCTGAAACCAGAGCAAAGGCAGCATGCCGACTACCTATACAAGGCGGCTGAGATCGTGCGCCGAGAACCGTACTGTCAAGAGGTCACTGGCGTCGACTTCAGCGGCTCGGAGAGCAAGCCCGGGAGGCCGATCATCTATGCGCACTACCTCCGCGCGCCAAACAAGTACGTCAAGAGGCTGTTCACCCTGCAGGACATAGACAGACTGTACAAGTCGCTCGACCTTCCGCTGAACGACATATAACCCTTCTAGTTGGACTTCCCGGTGAGTCAAGCAGGACCTGGCGGTTTTCCTTCCAAAGCGGTATTTGGATTTCTCGAAAGGGTGAGCCGATGAGCCGGGCTCCATTCGCTCGGCGTGACCGTGAGGTCCCAGAAGGGTTATCGAGTTGACCGTTCATCGGCTCGCAGGTCCTGAAGGCCAGCCCAAATCTAAACCCCTGTGCCCATACAAGCGGGCTTGAGGCGCGAGTGCAGGTGGTCGGTTGTTGGCCCAGATGTGAGCCGCGCAGCAGGGCGCCATTCGTTCCTCGGTGTCCTGAGCTTTTGAGGGCCGAACGGGTCGGCTGCCGGTCTGCCCTGTGGTGACCTTGCCGCGCAGTGGCTTCCAGAAGTAGAAGAGGATTGCCTGTGGGTCAGGATTTGGCAGGGGCTTTGCCGGTTCAAGCCCCCGATGCCTGGTTCAACTGCCGCAGGGTCAACGCACAGCGTTGGGTGATGAGCGTCATCACCGTGTCCAGCACAGGGTGGTGGTGCCCTTGGGCTTGAAACTGGGCCAGGGTACGCTGGGCCTGGGTGGGCAGCGTGTGGGCCAGTTGGGCGACGAGCTTGCAGGTTTGGGCGGGTGAGAGGCCCGCGTCGGTGGCAAAACGTTCCCAGTGCGCTCGGGTCAGGGCGGTGAATTGGTAGCTGCCGCCCAGTTTCATGGCCATCTTGGCCGACAGCCGGGTGTAGGCGGCGGTGCACAGCAGGTCGTAGAGCGGCGCCAGTTGGGGCAGGCGCTGCTGCCCGGTGGGGCGTACGGCAGCGAGAAGTTCTTGCCGTGTGGAACGTGGTTGCCGACCAGGGCGTTGAAGGCCACTGCATCCAGCAGGTGCAGTACGGCCGGGGCGCTGGGGCGGGTGGCCCGGCGCAACAGCTCAAAGCACTGGGCCAGGTTGGGGCCGCCTTCGGCCTGGTATTGGTGTACGGGCACCGTCAGGTGGCGTCGGCGCTTCAGGCAGCCTGTCCAACTGCAGTTGCCCGCCCAGGGCGTGCAGCACGCGCAGCAGTGTGGCCAGCCGCACGGTGGATTTGCCGGCTTCCAGCTCCACCACAAAACGCACGCCCACGCCGGCGGCCAGGGCCAGTTGCGGCTGGGTCAGGCCCAGTTGTTTGCGCGCCGCGCGGGTGGCTTGGCCCAGGGCCTCAGGGGTGGGAATGGCGTGTGCCATGGAAATTCCTGTTCGGGAATTTTGGTGCCTGGCGCAACGTGTCGGGTTAAAAAATTTCCTGATCGGGAAGCGTTGATGCCGGTTGATGGGCGTTGAAGGCGTCAGGTCCGGTGCCTGCCGCCAGAGGGAAGCGCCGGCCAAACGCTCCCATGCGCCAGCGGCCCGGCCCTCACTCCGGCTGGATGCCCGCCGTGCGGATGATGCGGCCCCAGCGCTCGGTCTCTGCGGCCTGAAAACGCGCCAGTTCTTCCGGGGCGCTGGGGCGGGTGACCATGCCGTTGTTCTCGGCAAAGGCGCGGGCTTCGGGTGTGGCCACGGCTTTGCGCAGCAGTTCGTTGAGCCGGGCCACCACCGGGGCCGGGGTGCGGGCGGGGGCGTACAGGGCGTTCCAGTGCGTGGCTTCAAAGCCGGGCAGGCCCTGTTCGGCAAAGGTGGGCACCTGGGGCAGCAGGGGCGAGCGGGTGGGGTTGGTCACGCCCAGGGCGCGCAACTTGCCGGCTTTGACCTGGGGCAGGCTGGTGGTGTAGTCCACGATCATCAGCTGGGTCTGGCCGCCCACCAGGTCGAGGATGGCCTGGGGGTTGGCCTTGTAGGGCACATGCACCACGTCCACCCCGGCTTGCTGCTGGAAGGCCTCCACCGCCACGCGGGCTGAGGAGCTGCCCTCGCCGTAGCTCAGTTTGCCGGGCTGTTTCTTGGCCAGGGCCACGAAGTCGGCCACCGACTGTGCCTCCACTGAGGGATGCACCACCATGAGCATGTAGCCCTGCACCAACTGGCCCACGGGGGTGAAGTCTTTCACGGGGTCGTAGGGCAGTCGTTTCATCAGGTGGGGGTTGGCCGCCTGGGTGGTGTTGGTGGCCATGAACAGGGTGTGGCCGTCGGGGTTGGCGCGGGCGGCGGCCTGCGCGGCGATGGCGCCCATGGCGCCGGGCCGGCTGTCCACGATGACGGGCTGCCCGGTCTCGCGCGTGACCACGGTGCCGAACAGCCGGGCCAGGCCGTCGGTGGTGCTGCCGGGGGAGGAGGCGATGATCACCGTGATGGGTTTGCTGGGGAAGGCGTCGGCCGCCAGGGTGGCCCCGGGCAGGCCGCCGGCGGCCAGCAGGGTGGCGGCAGTGCCCAGCAGGTGGTGGTGAAGTTGGCGTCGGTTCATGGCTTGTCTCCTGGCCGCCTGGGGTGGCCGGCGGCTTTGTGGTGGGCCCGGCGGGCTGCGGGGGGGCGGCCCGTCCGTGGCGGGGGGGTGAACGAGGGGGGAATTCAGGTGGTGAGGCTGGCGCTGGGGCGCTGGCCGGCCAGGGCCTGGGCCACGCTGGCCAGCACCATTTCGCCCATGGCGGCGCGAGTCTCCCAGGTGGCGCTGGCGCGGTGGGCCTGCAGGGTGACGTTGCGCAGGCCGAACAGGGCCGGGGGCACGTGCGGTTCGTCCACAAAGACGTCCAGCCCGGCGCCGGCGATGCGCCCTTGGGTGAGGGCGGCCACCAGGTCGGCCTCCACCACCAGGCGGCCTCGGGCCACGTTGACCAGGTAGCCGCGCGGGCCCAGGGCGTCCAGCACTTGGGCGTTGACGATGCCCTGGGCGGTGTCGGCGGCAGCGGCCAGCACCAGGGCGTCGCTCTGGCGGGCCAGCGCGCACAGGTCGGCCTCAAAGGGGTAAGGCAGGTCGGGCATGGGGTGCAGGTCGGTGTAGCGCACGGGGCAGCCGAAGGCCTGCACGCGGGTGGCCACGGCCCGGCCCACGCGGCCCATGCCCACGATGCCGATGCGCTGCCCCGAGAAGCGCCGCGCCAGAGGAATGGCGCTGGGTTGGGGGTGACGCACCCAGTCGCCATCGCGCACGAAGCGGTCGCCGGCCACCACTTCGCGGCAGGTGGCCAGCAGCAGGGCCAGGGCCAGGTCGGCCACGTCTTCGGTCAAGGCGCCCAGGGTGGCTGTCACCGGCAGGCCGCGCGCCCGGCAGTGGGCCAGGTCCACGGCGTCGGTGCCCACGCCGTTGATGGCCACCACCTTGAGCGCGGGCAGGCGGCGCAGCCGGTCGTTGGAGATGCCGGTGTGGCCGCCGGTGATCACGGCCTGCATGCGGGCGCCGTGGGCGTCCAGGTAGGCCTCGGGGTCGGCCTGCTCGAAGAGGCGGTGCACGGTGTAGAGGTCGTCCAGACGCTGCTGGATCTCGGGCACCAGGATGGGGTTGAGCTGGAGGATGTCAGGGCGGGTCATGGGGTTCGTCAGGGGGCTGGCGGGCAGGGCTCCGCTGGCCACCGTCGCGGGCGGCGGTGGGGTGGGGGAGCGGATGGGGTGGAGACCGGGGGGAAGGGGCGCGGCGCCGGGGTCAGCCGCGGCCCACCAGGGGCATGCGGCTGGCCATCACGGTCATCTGCAGCACGTTCACGTCCAGCGGCAGGCGGGCCACGTGGCGCACGGCTTCGGCCACATGGCACACGTCCATCATGGGCTCGGTGGCGATGGTGCCGTTGGCCTGGCGCACGCCGCGGGTCATGCGCTCGGACAACTCGGTCAGGGCATTGCCGATGTCGATCTGGCTGCAGACGATGTTGAATTCGCGGCCGTCCAGCGCCAGGGCCTTGGTCAGGCCCAGCACGGCGTGCTTGCTGGCGGTGTAGGGGCCGCTCAGGGGCCGGGGCACCTGGGCCGAGATGGAGCCGTTGTTGATGATGCGGCCGCCCTGCGGGCTTTGCCGGCGCATCAGGCCAAAGGCGCCGCGGGCGCACAGGAACACGCCGGTGATGTTGGTGTCCACCACATCGCGCCACTTCTCCAGCGGCAGTTCGTCGATGGTGACGGCCGGGGCGTTGATGCCGGCGTTGTTGAACACCACGTCCAGGCGACCGAAGCGCGATTCGATGCGCTGGAACAGGGCGTCCACGCTGGCGGGGTCGCGCACGTCCGTGGGCACGGCCAGGGCGGTCTGGCCGGCCGCAGACGCCGCCTGTTCCAGGGCCTGCAGGGGCTCGGCGCGGCGGCCGGCCAGCACCACGGCAAAGCCATCGTCCAGCAGGGCCTGGGCCACGGCCCGGCCAATGCCGCTGCCGGCGCCGGTCACCAGGGCGATGCGGGGGGTGGTGGAGGGGGAGGGGGTGTCGGTCATGGTCAGGCGGTCCGGGCGGTCCGGGCGGAAGGTGAGGAAAGGGCGGCCGATGTGGCACCGGCGGGGGCTGGGCCCGAGGCCGATGCTGGCAGCAGGTGCAGGGCCACCTGGCCCAGGCCGGCGATGCCGGCGCTCACCGTGTCGCCGGCCTGCACCGTGTCCACGCCGGCGGGGCTGCCGGTGAAGACCAGGTCGCCCGCGCGCAGCGGAAACAGCCGGGACAGCCAGGACAACAGCACCGGCACCGGCCAGAACTGCTCGGCCAGGTCGGCGTGCTGGCGCGGCTGGCCGTTCACCTGCAGCCACAGGGCGCCGTGGTCCCACCGGGTGGCGCTGCTGAGGGGGTGCACCGGGCCGCAGGGGGCTGCGCCGTCAAAGGCCTTGGCGGCCTCCCAGGGCAGGCCCTGCTGGCGGGCCTGCCGCTGCAGGTCGCGGCGGGTCATGTCCAGCCCCACGGCCAGGCCCCAGATGCAGGCTTGCGCGGCTTCGGGGCTCAGGTCGGCGCCGCCTTGGCCCAAGGCCACCACCAGCTCCACCTCGGGGCAGAAGTCGGCCGTGGCGGTAGGCAGCGGCAGGCTGCCGGCGGCCTCCACCACGGCGCAGGCGGGCTTCATGAAAAAGATCGGCGCGGGGGTGGCGGGGCCAGGCGCGTCGGGCCAGGGGTAGTTGCGCCCGGCGCAGAAGACGCGGCCGACGGGAAAGCGGTCGGCACGGCCTGCAACAGGCAGGCTCACCAGAGGGGGTGCGGGCAGGCACAGGGCCATGGCGGGGGTCTCTTTGTGGGGCCGCGACCGGGGGGGTTTGGGGCGGTGGTCGCTGCCGTTTCTCGATGGGGAGATCGTAGGTTTGTGTTGACTTGATGGTCAATCTTGATCAATCAAATCAATACAATTGGGCATGACCACCTGGCTCACCTTGGAAGACGCCTGCCAGCAGCTGCAGGTGCGGCCGCAGACCGTGTACGCCTACGTCAGCCGCGGCAAGATCGATGTGGCCCCCGACCCGGCCGACAGCCGCCGCAGCTTCTACCGGGCGGAAGACGTGGCGGCGCTGCAGCAGCGCAAGCAGTCGGGCCGCAAGCGCGAGACCGTGGCCACCAACACCCTGTTTGGCGCCGAGCCCAGCATTCCCACGGCGCTCAGCAGCTTCTGGCGCGGTCGGCTGCACTACCGCGGGCAGGACGCCATCCAGCTGGCCGAGCGGGACACGCTGGAGGCGGTGGCGCAGCGCCTGTGGGACACGGCGCGGCCGGTGGTGCTGGCTGCACCGGGGGTCAGTGCTCCGGCGCAGCCCGGGCGCACCGCCGCCTTTCTGGTGCTGGCGCAGCGGGCGGCCACGGGCCACGCCACCCTGGGCCGCACCGCGCGCGCCCTGCATGAAGAGGCCCAGGCCCTGGTGGGGCACCTGGCGGTGGCTCTGGGGGCGGCGTCTTCAGGTCCGGGTGAGGTGCACCAGCGCCTGGCGGCGGCCTGGGGCCAGCCGGCCGAGGTGGCCGACCGTCTGCGCCAGGCCATGGTGCTGCTGGCCGACCATGAGATCACCAGCTCGGCCTTTGCCACGCGCATTGCCGCGTCCACCGGCGCCTCGCTGCCGGCCTGCCTGCTGGCGGGGCTGGCCACCTTTTCGGGGCCGTTGCACGGGGACGCCTCGGGCCGGGTGCGCGCCCTGTTCGACGATGTGGCGCGCGTGGGCGGCCAGGCGGTGCTGGACCGCCACCTGGGGGCCGGCCTGCCGCTGGCCGGCTTTGGCCACCCGCTCTACGCCGAGGGGGACCCACGCGCCGCCGCGCTGCTGGCCCGCCTGTCGCCCCCGCCGGCCATTGCCGACTTCATGGCCCGCGCCAGCGCGGCCACCGGGCTGCAGCCCAACATCGACTTTGCCCTGGCCACCCTGGTGGCCACCCACCGCCTGCCGGCGGACGGCGCGTTTGCACTCTTTGCCCTGGCGCGCAGCGTGGGCCTGCTGGCCCATGGCATGGAGCAGCTGAGCATGGGCCAGGTCATCCGCCCACGGGGGCGTTACACCGGGCCGGCGCCGGCCTCGGCCGTGCCGCGATGAAACTCAGCCCGCCAGCCCGCAGCCCTTCAACACCATCCCCAGCACATGCGCCTCGGCGCGGGCGTGGTCCTCGGGCGTCAGGGTGTCGCGGTCCAGCACGGCACGGATCTGCACGTCGAAGTCCGCGTAGGTCTGGGTCATGGCCCAGAGCGAGAAGAACAGGTGCGTGCTGTCGATGGCCGGCAGGCGGCCGGCGGCGATCCAGCCGTCGATGACGGCGGCCTTGGCGGCCACCATGGTGCGCAGGTGGCCCCGCAACGCCTGGCCCACCACCGGGGCGCCGTGCAGCAGCTCGTTGGCGAAGACGCGGCTGGCGTCGGGCCGCTCGCGGCTCAGGGCCATCTTGCGCCGCACGTAATGGGTCAGCGCCTCTCGCGGATCGGCTTCGGGCACCAGGGCGTCCGTGGGGTCCAGCCAGTCGGCCAGCACGCCGTCCAGCACGGCCTGGTAGAGGTCGCGCTTGTTGCCGAAGTAGTAGTGCAGGTTGGCCTTGGGCAGGCCGGCCACCTCGGCGATTTCGGCCATGGTGGCACCCTGGAAGCCGGTGCGGGCGAAGACCTGTTCGGCCGCGCGCAGGATGGCGGCCTCGTTGGCTTGGCGGATCTGGCCCTTGCGGGGCTCCCGGGATGGGGTGCTCATGGGGCGGCGAGCTTAACCGCAGGAACGGCCGTGCGGGCCGCCGCCGGGCCACCCCGGCAGGCGGCTGCGCTTACTTCTGCGCCGCTTCCCACACCGCATGGCTCATGGCGGCCTTGCCCGGGTCTTTCTTGATGACCGGCGAGCTGCCGCCGCTGAGCAGCACCTTGACCGTGCGCTCATAGGCGGCCGGGTCCAGGTAGCCGATCTTGGCCGTGCCGGCGGTGCTGATGAGCTTGGCCACGTTTTCCATCTGGCGCTTCTGCACCGCCACCGTGGCGGTGCCCGAGGCGTCCTGGGCCACCACGATGCGGGCGGCACCCTCGGGGTCCCGGACCGCGTCGTTCCAGCCCTTGAAGGTGGCCTTGAGGAACTTGGCCATCCGGGCCACAAAGGCCTTGTCCTTGAGGTTGCTCTCCAGCACGTACAGGCCGTCCTCCAGCGAGGCCACGCCTTCTCTCTCATAGAAGAAGGTGGTCAGGTCGGCCTCCTTGACGCCGGCGTCGATCACCTGCCAGTACTCGTTGTAGATCATGGTGCTGATGCAGGCGGCCTGGTTCTGCAGCAGCGGGTCGACGTTGAAGCCTTGCTTGAGCACCTTGATGTCGGTGTCGGGCTTGAAGCCGAGCTTGCCCATCCAGTTCAGGAAGGGGTACTCATTGCCGCCGTACCACACGCCCAGGGTCTTGCCCTTCAGGTCTTTGGGGCTGCTGACGCCGGCAGATTTTTTGCAGGTCAGCATCAGGCCGGATTTGTCGAACACCTGGGCGATGTTGACCAGCGGCACGCCGGCCTCGCGGGCGGCCAGGGCGTCGGGCATCCAGTTGACCACCACATCGGCGGACTTGCCGGCAATCACCTGCACCGGCGAGATGTCGGGGCCGCCCGGCTTGATGGTCACGTCCAGGCCCTCGGCCTTGTAGTAGCCCTTGGCGGCGGCCACGTAGTAGCCGGCAAACTGCGCCTGCGGCACCCACTTGAGCTGCAGCGTCACCTTCTCGGCGGCCAGGGCCGGGGTGGTGGCGCCAGCCAGGCTGGCGGCGGCGGCCGCTGCCAGCAGCGCGCGGCGGGACAGGCGTAGGGCTTCAACACGGGTCATGCTCATCAACTCCTGGTGAACTGCCGCAAGGGGCAGGGAAGGGCGGGGAAGAAGGGAACCGGAAACGGGAGCAGGCCAGGACAGCGCCGGCCAGGGGCCTCAGCGCGCACGCACTGAGGGATGCCAGAAGTTCACCCGGCGCTCCAGGCGCACCAGCAGCGCGTAGGCCAGCGAGCCGGTGACCGAGGCCACCACGATGGCGCCCCACACCAGCGGCATGTTCATGCGCGCCGCTTCGGTGGAGATGCGAAATCCCAGGCCCGAGGTGGGCGAGCCGAAGAACTCGGCCACGATGGCGCCGATCAGCGCCAGCGTGGCATTGACCTTGAGGGCGCCAAAGATGAAGGGCAGGGCGGCGGGCAGGCGCAGGTCCAGCAGGGTGCGGCGGTAGCCGGCGGCGTAGCTGTGCATCAGCTCGTGCTCCAGCTTGCCGGCGGCGTTCAGGCCCGCCAGGGTGCTGACCAGGGCAGGGAAGAAGGTCATGAGCACGATCACCGCCGCCTTGGAGGGCCAGTCGAAGCCAAACCACATCACCGCGATGGGGGCCACGCCCACCAAGGGCACGGTGCTGGTGAGCGAGGCCAGCGGCAGCAGGCCGCGCTGCAGGAAGGGCGCACGGTCAATGGCGATGGCGGTGGCCACGCCCAGCAGGTTGCCCAGCAGGTAGCCCGCGGCCACGGCCTTGAGCACGGTCTGGGCAAAGTCGCTGCCCAGGGTGGCGGCGTGGTCCCGCAACGCCTGCAGGATCAGCGAAGGGGCGGGCAGCAGCACCCGCGGCACCTCGAAGGTGTGGACCAGCAGCTCCCAGAAGAACAGCGCCCAGGCGCCGGCCAGGCCGGCGGTGGCCGGCGCCAGCGCGGGGTGCCCGTCCAGCGCGGCCAGGCGCTGCACGCTGAGCTGTGCCAGGCCAGCCAGGGCCAGCAGCGCCAGGCCGTAGCCGGCCGCCGGCGCCTCGGGGCGGCTGGCCAGCAGCAGGCC
>NZ_JAAGOH010000015.1 GCF_010499455.1 Ideonella livida
CCTTGGCCGGCAACTTCCTGCACGATCAACTGGAATGGCTGGCGGGCGAAGGGTTTGCCCTGGACGATGCGCCGCAGGCGGCACCGGACCGGGCCGACCCGCCACCAGGGGCCGCGTCCGGCGACCCCACCCCCTCGGCCCTGGCGCGCCGCCTGCTGGCGCGTTGCGAGCGCGCCGGACGCGGCGACGCCCAGGCCGCGGCGGTGCTGGCCTGGCTGCGCCGGGTGCTGGTGCAGCCGCTGGCTGGCCCGCTGGGCCAGGGGCCGGACACCACCCTGACCGTCCTGGGGCAGCGCGGGGCGGTGCTGGCCGAAATGGAGTTCTGGCTGCCGGTGGCCCACCTGGACGCGCCGCAGGTGGACGCCCTGTGCCGGCAGCACCTGTGGCCCGGGCGCCCGGCGCTGGAGCGGCCGGCCCTGGGCGCCCGCACCCTGCACGGGCTGATGATGGGTTTTGCCGACCTGGTGTTCGAGCACGAGGGCCGCTGGTGGGTGCTGGACTACAAGAGCAACCAGCTGGGCAGCGGGCCGGCCGCCTACACCGACGACGCCCTGGCCGCGGCCATGGGTCAGCACCGCTACGACGTGCAGGCCGCGCTCTACCTGCTGGCCCTGCACCGGCTGCTGCGCCAGCGCCTGGGGGCGGCCTACCGGCCGCAGGCCCAGCTGGGCGGGGCGGTGTACCTTTTTCTGCGGGGTCTGGATGGGCCCAGTGGCGGCGTGTGCGTGCTGCCGCCGTCGCTGCCTTTGCTGGAGGCGCTGGAGCGGGCCTTCGACGTCCCCCCGGCGTCCTCGCCGGACCCGCTGGCGGCCGCGCCTGCCGCAGCCCCCGATACCTTCTTGCCGGACCGCTGACCATGAACCCAGAACGTCCCGTCCGCGGGCGGTCCCGGCCGCCGGCCGGCGATCCCCACACCCTGCCGCTGTTTGCCCTGCAGGACGAGGCCGCGTCCCTGCCCACGCCTGCCCCCGCAGGCGACGGGCCGCCGGCCGAGCCCGCGCCGGCGACCGTGCTCCAGACCCTGGCCGACTGGGTGGCCGCGGGCTGGCTGCGGCCTCTGGACCTGGCGCTGGCCCGTTTCCTCCTGGCCCACGACCCGCAGGCGCCGCCGGCGCTGGGGCTGCTGGCCGCCTGGCTGTCCTGCCTGGAGGGCCAGGGCCACACCTGCCTGGTGCTGGAGCCCGCCTTGCTGGAGGGCAGCGCCGCCAGCCGGGCCGAGGCCTGGGGCGCCCAGCTGGGCTGGCCTGCAGCCGCGCGGCCCGGCCTGGGCGCGCTGCTGGCGCAGGCACCGCAGGCCGAGGGCGCTCACTGGCTGCGGACGCTGGCGCGCAGCCGTTGTGTGGCGGTGGAGGGAGCTGGGGCGCAGAAGGGGACTGAGCGGCCCGAGGCGCCCGAGGCGTCTGCCAGGACCGGGGGGCTGGCCGGCGCGGGCGGCACGCCCCCGCTGGTCTGGGTGCCCCCGGGCCCGCAGGGCCCCGGCCGCCTGTACCTGCGGCGCTACTGGCAACATGAGCAGGCGGTGGCCGCGGCCCTGCAGGCCCGCTGCGCTGCGGCCGATGCGGGACCTGGGGCGCCGTCTGCGCCGGCGCTGGCCCGGGTGCGCCACTGGCTGGACCGCTTTTTTCCGGCGCCGCCCGCAGGGCCGGATCCTGCCGACGCCGAGCCGGACTGGCAGAAGCTGGCCTGCGCGGTGGCCTGGCGTGGCCGGCTGGGCGTGATCACCGGCGGCCCCGGCACCGGCAAGACTTACACCGCCGCACGCCTGCTGGCCCTGCTGCTGGCCACCGCCCCCGACCCTTCTCGACTGCGGGTGGCCTTGGCCGCGCCCACTGGCAAGGCCGCCGCGCGGCTCAAGCAGGCCATTGACACCGCCCTGGCCGAACTCGAGCGGCAGATGGAGGGTGAGCAGGCGCCGGACCTGCGCCTGCTCACCGCCCGCATCGGCCCGGCGCGCACCCTGCATGCCCTGCTGGGCGCCCGGCCCGACAGCCGCCAGTTCCGCCACGATGCGCTGCATCCGCTGCCGCTGGACGTGCTGATCGTGGACGAGGCGTCAATGATCCACCTGGAGATGATGAGCGCCCTGTTGGTGGCCCTGCCGCCACAGGCGCGTTTGATCCTGCTGGGCGATCGCGACCAGCTGGCCTCGGTGGAGGCCGGGGCGGTGATGGGTGACTTGTGCCGCGACGCTGCCCAGGGCCGCTACCGGCAGGAGACCGCGGCCTTTGCCGCCGCGGCCACCGGCCAGCGCTTGCCGCCGGTGTGGGGCGACGAGGCGGGCCCGGACCTGGCCCAGCAAACGGTGATGCTGCGCCGCAGCCGGCGCTTCGAGGGGGCCATCGGTCAGCTGGCCCTGGCCGTCAATGCCGGCGAGGCCACGCGTGCCCGTGCGGTGCTGCGCCAGGGGTCGGCCGGCCCGCAGCCGCCGCTGGCGCTGCGGGAGCCGGCCATGCCGGCGGCCGTGGCCGCCCTGGCGCTGCATGGCCGCCCGGGGGCGCTGGAGCCCGGTGGTGGCGGCGGTTACCGGCCGTATGTGGACCTGCTGGGCCAGATGCCGGCCGGCGCGGCGGGCCTGTCCGCCTACGAGGCCTGGGTGAAGTCGGTGCTGCGGGCCTTTGACCGGTTTCGGGTGCTCACCGCGGTGCGTGAGGGCGAGTGGGGGGTGGCCGGGCTCAACCGCCTCATCGCCCAGCACCTGGCCAGCGCCCTGGGGCCGACCACCGGCTTCAGACCGGAGGGCGGCTGGTATGTGGGCCGCCCGGTCATGGTCACCCGCAACGACGCGGCGCTGGGCGTCTTCAACGGCGACATCGGCCTGACCCTGCCCGCCGGGCCGGCCGCCGGCCAGGGCGCCCATCGGCTCAAGGTCTGGCTGCTGGAGGGTGAGCAGCTGCGCAGCGTCGCCGCCAGCCGTCTGGCCCATGTGGAGACCGCCTATGCCATGACGGTGCACAAGAGCCAGGGATCGGAATTTGCCCACACGGTGCTGGTGCTGCCACCGGGCGGCGGCGCGGTGGCCGGCCGCGAGCTGGTCTACACCGGCATCACCCGGGCGCGCACCGCTTTCACCCTGGTGGCGGCGCAGGCCGGCACGCTGGAGGAGGCGCTGGCACGGCCGACGCGGCGGGCCAGCGGCCTGGCCGCAGCACTGGCGTTCAAGGCATCAGCGTGATGACCAGCCGGTCCTGATAGGTGCCGGCGGGTGCCTTGCTCAGGTCCTGCCCGGCCATGCGCGCCCGCAGGGTGATCGTCTGCTCGCTGTGGCGGGCGATCGTGGCCTCGGCCGGCTCCACCTCCACCCGGTAGGGCAGCAGGGCGCCGTTCTCCACATGGCGCAGCTGGGGCGTGCCGCTGCTGGACGGGGCGTTCTCGCCGGTGTCGGCGCTGACCGCGTAGCGGGCCACTGGCGAGCTGCCTTGGCACTGCAGGCGCAAGGTGGCGGTGGCCGTGGCGGCGGCGGCCTGGGGTTGCAGGGGCCCGAAGTCCAGGCCGGAGGAGGCGCTGGTCCAGGTGCAGCGGTCGCGGGGCAGCACCACGGCCGTGACCCGCACGCTGGCGGTCTCCGGCCGCACCGGCGAGGTGCCCAGCGCCAGCGCTGCGGCCAGCAAGGCCAGTGCCCAGCGGCGTGCCGCCGGGCGCGGCCGGCCGCGGGGGCCGGACGGGCCGCGTGGCAGGGGCCGCAGGGCGCGCAGAGAAGGGATCGGCTGGCTCATTGTGGGTGACGGGCAGAAAAGACCTGCCTGTCACCCGCATATCGGACGATGCCCGCCCGCGCTTGAGGACGGGGTGGCTCTGCCGTCTCAGGGGGTCAGCGTCACCACCAGCTGGTCGCTGTAGCTGCCGGGCGCCACGTCTTGGCGCGGCGGCAGGCGGCCATAGAGATTCAGGCTGTAGGTGCGCAACTGGATGATCTGGGTCAGGCTCACGGTGACCGTGGCGGCGTCGGCGCCGGCGGTGCTGCCCCAGGGCAGGGTGCGCGCGGCGTCGCGGTAGATCTGGTAGTTCAGGCGGTCGTTTCCGCCGGCGCGCAGCTGCCGGGCGTAGGGGTTGCCGCTCTGGCCGCCACTCAGGGTCAGGGTGACGGTGAGGCTGGAGCCGGAGAGGATGCGCAGGCAGGTCATTTCCAGCGTGCCGGTCATGTCGGTGGGGGCGTAGGACGAGACGTCGTAGGCGCCGAAGCTCAGGCTGGCGGCGCCCAGGTTGCAGGCGATGGCGGCGGGGGCAGCCTGGGCGGCGGTCAGCAGCAGGACACCCAGCAGGGCGCGGCACTCACGGTGTCGGACAGGCATGGAGCTCTCCCAGGTTCACCTCGGGGTCGGTGGAGGCGGGCACCTCCAGGATGAATTCGCAGCGTCGGTCGGGCATCACCAGCACGGCGAGGTGGCGGCCCGGGCTCAAACCGTCCAGGAAGAATTCGCCCTGGGCGCCGGTGGGGCTCTGCAGCACCCTGTCGCCCACCCGCACGGTGAGGTCGGCATACGGGGCCGGGCGCCAGCCCGCCGGGGTCTGCACCCGCAGGCGGCCCTGGTGCACCTGCCAGGCCCGTACCTCAAAGCGCAGGTCCAGCCCCGCCCGGTAGCCTGGGCGCACCAGGCGCTGGCTGCTGTCGCTGATGCGGTTGAGCGACAGGTCGCGCTCCTCGAAGCTGACCTGACTCTGCACATAGGAGCCCAGCTGGGGCAGGAAGATCTCGCCCTGGGCATTGGTGCGGCCCACGTCGGTCTGGTTCAGCCGCACCCGCACGCCGGGGCTGTCGGGCAGGCTCACCAGCCCGTAGGCGTCCTGCACCGGGCGGCTGACCGCCCAGCGCTGGGCGATCCACACCAGGGACCCCGCCCAGCCCAGGGTGGGCACAAAGCTGGTGGACCCGGAGGCGCTGCGGTCGTGGCGGGCTTGGGCGAAGGCCTGGCCGTAGGGCAGGTTCCACAGCGCGCCGGCGCTCAGCCGCTGGGCCTCGCCGCCGTCGTCCGGCCGCTGGTGTTCAGCGCGCAGCTGCCAGGACAGGCCCTCGCCCAGTTGGGGCTGGGCGCTCAGCTGCAGGGCGCTGGTGCGGGCCCCGTCCTCGCGGCTCTGACTCAGCGTGGCGCTGGGTCGGTCCCGGGGCAGCCAGCTCAGGGTGAGCAGCCACTGGGTCGTGCCGGCCCCGGCCAGTGGTCGCGACAGGCTGAGGCCGGCCAGCAGCTCGGGCGCCAAGGCACGGTTCCAGCCCAGCTCCAGCTGCTGGCGTGCGGGGGTGACGTCGCTGGGGCGCCACGCCTGCCGCTGCCAGGCCATGCTGAGCTGGCCCACCGCCGGCAGGCGCACGCTGGCCTGGCCGACCAGCCGCCGCCAGGGCAGCAGGCCGTCGATGGTGTCGTCCTCGAACACTTCGCGCCACTGGGCCCGAAGCTGCCAGTCCCGGTGGCCGAACTGGTAGCCGGCCTGGGCCGCCCGGTCGGCCTGGCCCTGGTGGCGGCCCTGCGCCCAGGCCAGGTTGATCGCCCCCCAGCGGCCCAGCGTCCAGTCCACCTCGGGGCCCAGGTGGTGGCGGTCACGGCCCCACTGGCCCATCCAGCCCAGGGTCAACCGGTCGTCCAGCCCCCAGCGGTGGAAACCCGAGGCCAGCGCGCCCCGGTAGCGGGGCCCTTCGTCGCCCACCCGGTCCTGGGCCACGCCCAGGTGGTAGCCATACTCGGAGAGGCCGGCCCGCAGCTGGCGGGCGTCGGTGTAGCTGGACTGGCGCACCACGGTTTCCCGCCCCAGGGCGTCCCGCAGCACCAGGGTGACGTCGTGCAGGCCGGAATAGGTGCTCAGGTTGCTGAGCACCACCGGGCCGGCGCCCACCTGCTCGGTGCGTACCCGCACGCCGTCGAGGTAGACCTCCATCTGCGCGGCCGACGCCACCGCGCTGCGGATGCTCACGCTGGGCTGGCGCTGCTGGTAAGGATCGATGCCGGCGACCGTCTGGACGCCCAGGCCCAGCAGTGGCCGCTGGTCGCCCAGCGACAGCGACGAGCTGGTGTGATCCCCCAGGGTCCAGCGGCGCAGCAAGTCGGGCTGGTCCAGCACCCAGCGGGTGGCCGCCCGGTAGTCCAGCCGTCCGCCCTCGCCGCGGTTGTGCAGGGTTTCGTTGAGCAGCAGTCCTTGGGGCAGGTGCAGACCCAGCTCGGTGCTGAGCTGGCCTTGCCAAGGCGCCTCGTCGCGATCCGGCATGCCGTTGGAGGAGATCTGGTAGTTGAGCCAGCCGGTGCCTGTGCCGCGCTGCGGCGGCAGACGGGCCCGTCCCGGGTCCATGGCCAGCTGCTGTGGGGGCAGCCAGCTCGGATCCAGCGTGACGTGCAGGGTCAGGCTCTGGAGGTCCAGGCGCATCTCCTGCACCCCCATGCCGCGCAGCGAGGCATAGGGCAGGCCCTGCTGCATGAGGAAGGTGCCGGGCAGCCGCGCCAGCCCCAGGCCACGCAAGGTGTCCAGCGACACCAGGAAATCGCCGTCGGCCTGGGCCACCACCTCCTGGCTGCCTCGCGGCACGCCGTTGACGACCAGCTCGACGATCAGCGGTCCGACGGGGGGGGCTTCTTCCACCCGCAGCGGTGCGGCCCCCGGCCCGGCCTGGGGCGCTTCGGGTTGCGTCTGGGGCGGGGGGGCGGCCGCCGCGACAGGGGGCAGCGCGGCCGGGGCGGCTGTCGCAGAGTTCGCTGGCGGCGGTGCGTCCGGGAGGGTTGAGGGCGCGATCGCCGCCGGCGTCTTGCCGGCCCGGCGGGGGGGCGCTGGCGTGGGGGCGGGCGTTGCTGCCAGCAGCGGTTCGCCCACGGCATGGCGGGGCCAGGGCAGTTCGGGGGCAATGGCCAGGCCCGGCCAGTCCGCTGCCAATGCGGCCAGCCACCAGCCGGGTGGCAGGCGGGATCGCCGTGGGCCGGCCGACCGCCGCCTCACTTCTGGCACAGCTCCGGTGAGACCTCGATGGGCTGCTGCTGCGGCCCCTGCGGGGTGTCGATCAGCACCTGGAGGTTGCCGCGCAGCCCGCAGGCCCAGCCCGGGCGCTTGACCGTGAACCGCCGCGTGGCCCCCGCCAGCACATACCAGCCTTCGGTGCGCACCTCCTGGCCCACCGTGCCGCGCAAGGTCAGCGTGGTGGCGCGGACGTGGACATTGCCGGTGTTCTGCAGCTGGATCTGGGCCTCGTCGGGCCTGCCCGCCGGCAACAGGCTCAGCCGGAGCCCGGGGCGGACCTCGGCAGGCCGCACAAAGACCGGCACCGCAAAGCGCACGCTGACCGCCACCTGGCTGCCGCCACCGGCGTTGGCACTCAGCGGCGAAGGCAGTTCCTCCACAAACAGCCGGTAAGCCTCCTCCACTTCCCCGGGAGGGCGGCGCAGGCCCAGGCGGACCAGCCGCTGGGTGCCGGGGTCCACGTTCATCAGGCGCGGGTGGTAGAGCAGCTGCTCGCTGTCCTCCAACACGTCCTGGCCGTCGGCATCCTGGGTCCAGCGGGTGAGCTTGACCTGAACCCGGTTGACCAGCCCCTCATCGTTGCTCACGTTGACCGAACCGGAACGGCGCTGGGCCCCGTCAAGCTCCACGATCAAGGGGCTGACGCCCAGGGTCGCGGCGACGCCGGGGGGGGTGGGCAGCACGGACGCAAGGGCGGTGCCCAGGAGGGCGGCCGCGAAAGGGGGGCGCCGGCGGCACAGGGCCGGGATGGGCCAACGGAGGGCTGGGAAGCAAGGCATCATTTCAGTAGAACATGACACGCTGCGGATGCGGCCGCCGTCTCCTTGCCACCCGCCGGCGGGGGCGGGCAGGGCCGGAGCGGGCTCAAGGGCTCAGGGTCAGGGTCACCTGGTCCGCGTAGCTGCCTGCCTCGACGTTCTCCAGGTAGGCGGCGGTCACCGTGCCGGTGACCGTGATGGCCAGGTCGACATTCTTGGCCACACTGGCTGAGCTGGGGGTGACCGCCAGGTCGTAGGCCAGGAAGGCGGTGGACACGCTGGCGTTGACCATGCGGCGCCGTCCCACCGAGGCGGCATGCAGGCCGTCGTCGGCGGTGATCAGGAAGGTGGCAATTGGCGCGCTGCCCATGCAGCGCAGCGTGAGCCCGGCCGACACCACGGCGTTGGCTCCGCCGGCGGACAACGTGCCAAAGGGCAGGGCAGCCACGGTGCTTCCCCGGAACTGGCAGATATTCTTGCTGGGGACCGTGGCCGTCACCGGCACCGTGGAGGAGCCAGCGGCGCCAGCCAGCGGCGCCAGCAGCAGGCCTGTCAGCAAGGCCATCGCCAGCCGCAAGGTGTGTGGCGGCCCCTGCGGCGGACAGCGCGGAGGGCGGGGTAGACGGTCCATTTCAGCCAAGGCTCGATACGCCACCGGCCCGCGGCAGCCGGCAGATGCCAGCCCCACCGAAGGCCGTTTGCAGGCCCAGGGGGGCATTCCACCGGGCTGGGCTTGAGGCCTCAGGTCTCAGCTCACGGGTTGATGGTCAACACCAGGTTGCCGCTGTAGCTGCCAGCCGCAGCGTTCTGGAACGCCGTCTTGGCCACCGTGGCGCTCAGGCCCATGTTCAGGGCGGTACCGGTCACGCCGTTGCCGCTGCCAGTGGCGGTGTAGGAGAAGCTGTAGGCGATCAGCTCGGTGGTGGAGGTGCCGCCCAGCGCCATGTTGGCCGAGCCGGCGGTGCCGCTGTCGGTCACGGTGTAGCTGGTGCCCTTGGTGCACCAGAAGGCCGGCTGGGTCACCGTGGCCGACACGCTGGTCGCGGTGGTCGAGGGATCCAGGGTGCCAAAAGCGATGGCGCCGGCGCTGGTGAACTTGCAGACGCCCTGAACGGTGGCGGTGACCGGCACGGTGGCGGTGTCAGCGGCCGAGGCCAGCAGCGGAGCGGCCAGACCGGCGGCAACCAGGAGTCGAGCGGCGGAACGGAAGGAAGCACGCATGGATGAAGCCTTTCAACAAAGGGCACCCCAGGGGCGCCAAAACCTAGCGTGGACACGAGGGCCGAATCACAGCTGCATGTCCAACGCCCTGAGGCGATCCTGTCATGAATTTCTAACTTTTACAACCTGATACTTGATCGTTTACAAATTGTGAAAAAAGCGCTGCGCGTTTGCATCGCCCAATGGGGGCAGTGGCGCTCTGGACCGGCGATAGAGACTGCTGAGGTTTCGTGTGTGGCGTAGGCTTGATTGCCGAATCTGGCTAGCTTTCGTCACCGGAGTCAGGGCTGGCTGGTGCATGATGCGTTCCGTTACACGCCGGCGGGCCATTTGCCGCTGGCGGTTCGTCCTTCATGCGCTTTGACCTCATCACCCTCAACCTGGTGCTGGCCGTAGCTGAGACCGGTGCGATCAGCCGCGCCGCGGCGCGTGAGCATCTGGCCCTGGCAGCCGCCTCCAAACGCATCCGCGATCTGGAGACGCGATTGGGGGTGGAGCTGTTCCTGAGACGCGCCCGCGGCGTGGAGTTGACCGAGGCGGGGCGCGCGCTGGTGCGGCACATCCGGGGCCTGCATGCCTCGCTGAATGCGCTGGAGCGCGAGGTGGTCGAGTTCAGCCACGGCATCAAGGGGCATCTGCGTGTGGCCGCCAACGCAGCGGCCATTGCCGAGTGCCTGCCGCGGGATCTGGCGGAGTTCTCCCGCGAGCATCCGCACATCCGCATCAGCCTGGAAGACCTCAACAGTGCCGAAGTGCAGGCTGCCGTGGCCGAAGGTCGGGCCGATGTGGGCGTGGTCGCGCCGCCGGCACGTGACGAGCGCCTGAGGGCCTGGCCTTACCGGGAGGGGGGGTTGGCCGTGGTGCTGCCGCGCCACCATCCCCTGCAGGCCACCAGCGGTGCCTTGAGCTTTGAGGTCCTGCTGGACTACGACATCGTCGGCCTGCCCCCGGGGGCGTCGGTGCACGAGCTGATGCTGCAGCGGGCCTGGGCCTCCGGTCGCGCGCTGCCGGCGCGCCTGCAGGTACGCGGCTTTGACGCCATTGCCCAGCTGGTCGAGGCCGGCTTGGGCGTGGCGCTGTTGCCGCAGGCGGTCGCTGAACGCTTTGCCCGAGTCTTCGCCATCACGGTCCGGCCATTGGCCGAGGACTGGGCCCGCCGGACCTACCAATTGGTGGCGCCGGACCAACCGGTGCAGCCGGCCGCCGTGCAACGCTTCATCGATGCCCTGGCCTGCGGGCCAGGGGCCGCGGTGGCGGCGGGTCCTGCCGGCCGCAGTCCTTGAACTGAATCTCCGACAATCCAGCCCGGGGCGCCATGCCCTGCCAGACCCCTGCAAGAGAGCCACACATGACCGCTCGCACCCTCTACGACAAGCTCTGGGATGACCACGTCGTCCACACCGAGGAAGACGGCACCGCCGTGCTGTACATCGACCGCCATCTGGTGCACGAAGTCACCAGTCCCCAGGCGTTCGAAGGCCTGCGCGTGGCCGGGCGCAAGCTCTGGCGCGTCAGCTCGGTGGTGGCCACTGCCGACCACAACACGCCCACCACCGACTGGGACCAGGGCTACGACGGCATCAAGGACCCGATCTCCAAGGAGCAGATCGTCACCCTGGACGCCAACATCCAGGCGTTTGGCGCGGCGGCCTACTTCCCGTTCATGAGCCAGCGCCAGGGCATCGTGCACGTCATGGGGCCGGAAAACGGCGCCACTCTGCCGGGCATGACCGTGGTGTGCGGCGACAGCCACACCTCCACCCACGGCGCCTTTGGTGCGCTGGCGCACGGCATCGGCACCTCGGAGGTCGAACACGTGATGGCCACGCAGACCCTGTTGGCCAAGAAGGCCAAGAACATGCTGGTGCGCGTGGATGGCGTGGCACCCAAGGGGGTGACCGCCAAGGACATCGTGCTGGCCATCATCGGCAAGATCGGTACCGCCGGCGGTACCGGCTACACCATCGAGTTCGGCGGCTCGGCCATCCGCGCCTTGAGCATGGAAGGCCGCATGACGGTGTGCAACATGGCGATTGAAGGCGGCGCCCGCGCTGGCCTCGTCGCTGTGGATGAGAAGACCCTGGCCTACGTGAAGGGCCGCCCCTTCGCGCCGCAAGGCGTGGAATGGGATCAGGCCGTGGCCTACTGGCGCACCCTGCACACCGATGAGGGCGCGCACTTCGACAAGATTGTCGAATTGGACGCCGCGCAGATCCGCCCGCAGGTCACCTGGGGCACCAGCCCCGAGATGGTGCTCTCGATCGAAGACCGCGTGCCCGATCCCGACAAGGAAAAGGACGCCGTCAAGCGCGGCGCCATGGAACGCGCGCTGACCTACATGGGCCTGGAGCCCAACAAGGCGATCAACGACATCCGCATCGACAAGGTGTTCATCGGCTCCTGCACCAACAGCCGCATTGAAGACATGCGCGAAGCCGCCGCCGTGATCCAGCGCGTGGGCGGGCGCATCGCCAGCAATGTGAAGCTGGCACTGGCCGTGCCGGGCTCGGGCCTGGTGAAGGCGCAGGCCGAAGCCGAAGGGCTGGACAAGATCTTCAAGGCCGCCGGCTTTGAATGGCGCGAACCGGGCTGCTCGATGTGCCTGGCGATGAACGCCGACCGCCTGGAGCCAGGCGAGCGCTGCGCTTCCACCAGCAACCGCAACTTCGAAGGTCGCCAAGGCAACGGCGGGCGTACCCACTTGGTGAGCCCCGCGATGGCCGCCGCCGCCGCCATGGCCGGCCATTTCGTGGACGTGCGCCGCGTTTCCTGAACTTCACCCGGATCACAAGCCATGCAAGCATTCACCCTGCACAAGGGCCTGGTGGCCCCGATGGATCGCGAAAACGTCGATACCGACGCGATCATCCCCAAGCAATTCCTCAAGTCCATCAAGCGCACCGGCTTCGGCCCGAACCTGTTTGACGAGTGGCGCTACCTCGACCAGGGCGAGCCGGGCCAAGACCCGGCCAGCCGCAAGCCCAACCCGGATTTCGTGCTGAACCAGCCGCGCTACCAAGGCGCTTCGGTGCTGATCGCGCGCCACAACTTCGGTTGCGGCTCCAGCCGCGAGCACGCGCCCTGGGCGCTGGAGCAGTATGGCTTTCGCGCCCTCATCGCGCCGAGCTTTGCCGACATCTTCTTCAACAACTGCTTCAAGAACGGCGTGCTGCCCATCGTGCTGCCGGAAAGCCAAGTGGCCAGGCTGTTCGATGAAGTGTTCGCTTTCCCGGGCTACTCGCTCACCATCGATTTGCCGCGCCAGGTCATCGTCAAGCCGGACAGCACCGAGCTGCCGTTTGACGTGCAACCGTTCCGCAAATACTGCCTGGTGAACGGCTTTGACGACATCGGCCTGACGCTGCGCCACGCCGACAAGATCAAGTCGTATGAGGCCGAGCGCCTGGCCAAGATGCCTTGGCTCAACCATTCGATGGCCGGCTGACCTGCTGTTGCCGCGCTGGAAGGCTTCACGAAGCCGCCAGCGCCGTTCTGCCTTTTGCATTCTGAAGAAACGAGAACCCCATGAGCATGAAGATTGCCGTGTTGCCGGGCGACGGCATTGGTACCGAGATCGTGGCCGAGGCCGTGCGTGTGCTGAACGTGCTGGACCTGCCCTTCGAGATGGAGGAGGCCCTGGTGGGTGGTGCCGCCTATGAGGCGCACGGCCACCCGCTGCCACCCGCCACCTTGAAGCTGGCGCAAGCGTCCGACGCCATCCTGTTCGGCGCTGTGGGCGACTGGAAGTACGACAAGCTGGATCGCCCGCTGCGCCCCGAGCAGGCCATCCTGGGCCTGCGCAAGGCGCTGGGCCTGTTCGCCAACTTCCGCCCGGCGCTGTGCTACGAGCAGCTCACCCACGCTTCGAGCCTGAAGCCCGAGCTGGTGGCCGGCCTGGACATCCTCATCATCCGAGAGCTGACGGGCGACATCTACTTCGGCCAGCCGCGCGGTCGCCGCATCGCCACCGATGGCCACTTCCCCGGTGCCGAGGAAGCCTTCGACACCATGCGCTATTCCAAGCCGGAAATTGAGCGCATCGCCCACGTCGCCTTCCAGGCCGCACGCAAGCGCAGCAAGAAGGTCACCTCGGTGGACAAGGCCAACGTGCTGGAAACCTTCCAGTTCTGGAAGGACGTGGTGACCGAGGTCCACAAGGAGTACCCGGACGTCGAACTGGAGCACATGTACGTGGACAACGCTGCCATGCAGCTGGTGAAGGCGCCCAAGAAGTTCGACGTGCTGTTCACCGGCAACATGTTCGGCGACATCCTGAGCGATGAGGCTGCGATGCTGACCGGCTCCATCGGCATGCTGCCCTCGGCCAGCCTGAACGCCAAGGGCCAGGGCCTGTACGAACCCAGCCACGGCAGCGCGCCGGACATCGCAGGCAAAGGCATTGCCAATCCTCTGGCTACAATCCTGTCCGCTGCCATGATGCTCCGTTTCTCACTCCAACAGCCTGAAGCCGCCGACCGGATCGAGTCGGCTGTGCGTGCTGTGCTGGCGGCGGGCTACCGCACCGCCGACATCTGGAGCGAGGGCACCCAGAAGGTGAGCACGCGCGAGATGGGTGATGCCGTGGTTGCGGCCATCACCGGCAAAACCATTAAGAGCTGACCCAGCTCGGTTTCGTCTCGCCCCCACTCCTGGACCCCGGCGACGCGAGCCGGGGAAGCTGGGGTCCGGGAATCACGCATCACAAGGAATCTGGAAATGGCACTCGTAGGTCTGGTCGGATGGCGCGGCATGGTCGGCTCGGTCCTGATGGATCGCATGCAGGCCGAAGGCGACTTTGCGCACTTCGAACCCCTGTTCTTCTCCACCTCCAACGCCGGCGGCGCCGCCCCGGCCCAGGCGAAGAACGAAACCACGCTGCAGGACGCGTTCAACATCGACGCCCTCAAGCGCTGCGACATCATCCTGACCTGCCAGGGCGGTGACTACACCACCGAGGTGTATGCCAAGCTGCGCGCTGCCGGCTGGAACGGCCACTGGATCGATGCCGCCTCGTCGCTGCGCATGAAGGACAACGCCGTGATCGTGCTCGATCCGGTGAACATGCCCGTCATCAAGGACGCGCTGGCCAAGGGCGGCAAGGACTGGATCGGTGGCAACTGCACCGTCTCCTGCATGCTGATGGGCGTGGGCGCGCTGTACAAGGCCGGCCTGGTCGAGTGGATGAGCTCCCAGACCTACCAGGCCGCTTCCGGCGGTGGCGCCCAGCACATGCGCGAGCTGCTGACCCAGTTCGGCACGCTGAATGCCGAGGTCAAGGACCTGCTGGCCGACCCCAAGAGCGCCATCCTGGAGATCGACCGCAAGATCATCGGCAAGCAGCGCACCCTGAGCGCGGGTGAGACCGCCAACTTCGGCGTGCCGCTGGGCGGCTCGCTCATCCCCTGGATCGACAAGGACCTGGGTAACGGCCAGTCGCGCGAAGAGTGGAAGGGCATGGCCGAGACCAACAAGATCCTGGGTCTGGGCGAGGGCTTCGGCTCGGCCGCCATCCCCGTGGATGGTTTCTGCGTGCGCATCGGCGCCATGCGCTGCCACTCGCAAGCGCTGACCTTCAAGCTCAAGAAGGACGTGCCCGTGGCGGACCTGGAGGCCATGATCGCGGCGGACAACGAGTGGGTGAAGGTGGTGCCCAACACGCGCGAGGCCACCATTCAAGATCTGACGCCCGTGGCCACCACCGGCACGCTGACCATCCCCGTGGGCCGCATCCGCAAGCTGGCGATGGGACCGGAGTACGTGGGGGCCTTCACCATCGGTGACCAGCTGCTCTGGGGCGCTGCCGAACCCCTGCGCCGCATGCTGCGCATCCTGCTGGACGCTTGATTGACAGGCGGAACTGCTTCCAATCGTTAATGGCGGCCACGGATGTTGTCCAGGGGCAACTTGGCCGCAATTCGCGAGATAGGATAGGGCGGTCCCTCGCTCACGTCAGGTAATGGATGAGCTAGGCAAGCTATATGCTTGATAAAGTGGTGCTTTCCCCGTCTTTTCTGTTTCTTCGGCCACAGTGAAGTCCGGGAGGGGGGGAAGCTTGGCGGCGGCGCCCATGGGCGCGCGCCGGACGCGTTTGGAGACGCCTTGAAAAACGACACGCCCATGGCCGCTCGTCACCTGCTATCTGCCGTTGCCGCGGCCGCCTTGCTCTCCTGTCTTCCGCATGCGTCCGCCTTGACGCTGGGTCGGCTGACCGTGCAGTCCGCCTTGGGTGAGCCCTTGGTGGCGGAGATCGACGTCACCTCGCTCACGACGGAGGAGGGGGTGTCCCTCAAGACCGCCGTAGCCTCCCCGGATGCCTATCGGGCCGCCGGGGTCGACTACAACGCGGTGCTGTTGGGCGCGCAGGCTGCCCTGTTGCGCAGACCCAGCGGCGAGGCGTTCATCCGCGTGACCGGTGATCGCACCGTCGCAGAGCCCTTCCTGGACCTCATCCTCGACTTCTCCTGGTCGGGCGGCCGTCTGCAGCGTTCCTACACCCTGCTGATCGATCCACCAATTCGTGGGCAGGCGCCGGCGGCCGCCCCTGTGGCGGCGCCGGTGGCCCTCGGTGCGGCCCCCGCCGCACCGGCGGCGCCTGCAGCGCCCGCCACCCCGGTGGCGCCGCCCGCTGCCGCTGTGACGCCTGCGCCTGCCGCAGCGCCTGCGCCTCGGGCGCCCGCATCCCTGCCACCGGCGCCTCGTCAAACCGCCGCTGCGCCGGCTTCATCCCGTCCTGCGGCCGCCGCACCTGCGGGCACTGTCACCGTGCGGCCTGGCGACACCTTGGGAGGAATCGCGCGCAGTCAGCTGAGTTCGGGTGTTTCCCTCGACCAGATGGTTGTGGCCCTGTACCAGCAGAATGAAGGCGCTTTCATTGGCGGCAACATGAACCGCCTGCGCAGCGGAGCGGTGCTCAATCTGCCGTCGGCAGACGAAGCGCGTGCCATGCCCGCCGACCAGGCGCAGCGTGTGATCCGCGCCCACAGTGCCGATTTCGGAGCCTTCCGTCAGCGTCTGTCGGGTGCTGCGCCCGAGGTGTCGGCAGATCGCGCGCCGCGTGTGGCCAGTGGCAAGGTGGAGGCTGCGGTCCAGGACAGGCGGCAAGGTGCAGGGGCTGCGCCGGCCGACCAGCTCAGTCTGTCGCGTGCGCCCGCCAAGGCCGCCAGCACGCCCGAGGCCCGGGTGTCCCGCGAAACGGAGAAAAAGGCTGCCGAGACGCGGGTGGCGGAGCTCACCCGAAACGTCGAGGAGCTGCGCAAGATTTCTCAGGACAAGCCAGGTGCGGCCGCAGCCGCCTCGGCAGCCAAACCCGCAGCGCCGGCTTTGCCGGTGCCGGCCATGCCGGCGCCCGTCGCCAGCAAGCCTGCCGCGCCTGCCGCGCCTGCCACGCCGCCCTCCGCGGCAGCCAAGCCTGCCCCTGTGGCCGCGCCCGCGGCTTCTGCCCCGGCAGCGCCGTCGCTGGTGTCCGGTGTGCCGTCGGCTCCGGTGGCCGCCTCGCAGCCTGTCGCTGCGGCCAGTGCCGTGGTCAAGCCGGCCAGCGCGCCCTCCAAGCCTCGCCCCGCCATGCCGGTGCCTGCGCCCGTGCAGGAGGAGAGCTTCCTCGATTCCCTGACCTCCAATCCTTTCGTGCTGCCTGGCGCGGTGGGCTTGGTGGCCCTGTTGGCCGGACTTGGCGTGATGCGCCTGCGCCGCCGCGGCAATGACGCCGGCACCGAGACCTCCTTCATGGAGAGCAAGCTGCAGGCGGATTCCTTCTTTGGTGTCAGCGGTGGGCAGCGGGTGGATACCCGTGACGGTGCCGGCGCACCTTCATCCAGTTCCCTCAGCTACTCCTTGAGCCAGCTCGATGCGATCGGTGATGTGGATCCAGTGGCTGAGGCCGATGTGTACCTGGCTTACGGTCGCGACCTCCAAGCCGAAGAGATCCTCAAGGAGGCCCTGAAAACTTCTCCGGATCGGGTGGCCATCCATACCAAGCTTCTGGAGGTCTATGCCAAGCGCTCGGATCTGGCGGCTCTCGAGTCGGAGGCCCGGCAGGTGCAAAGCTTGACCGGCGGCATGGGTGAAGAATGGCAACGTGCCCAGGAACTTGGCCGGCAGGTCGACCCTGGGAACCCACTCTACACCGCCGCAGATTCGGCAAGCGTCGACATCGACACGTCCACCGATCCGGCCGACGGCATGCTGGATGACGATGTTCCCCGTGGCATGGCGCCGGTGGCTGTAGTGGGAGCCGCGGCCTTGGCGACGGGTGCTGCGGTGGCTGCGGCCGCGCAAGAATCTCCGCTGTCGCTGGACACGACCCCCTCGAGTTTTGATGCGGATTGGTCTGCGGATGCGCCGGTGCAGCCGGATGACCTGGATCTGGACATCGACCTTGACGCCGGATCCAAGCTCGTCGGCTTGGAAGAGACCCGCCCGGGGACCATGTTGCAGGCACCGAGCGTGCTCTCGGAACTGCCGAATTCGGAGTTTGATGTCGCCGCCGCGGAAGGCTTCCCCGAGCTGGAGCCTACGGGCATGCAGCCGCTGGGGGATCTTGCCGAACTTGACGAGATCAGCGATCAGCGATCAGCGCCCGCCTCGTCGCCGATGGAGTTCGACTTTGGCGACTTGACCCTGGATCTGGATACCCCGTTGACGGGTGGACCGTCTGCGTCCTCGTCTGCGGACGTCGGGCAGTCCGAGCCCCTGCTGCCTTCGTTTGAAGGGGCGGAATCTCTGTCCTTCGAGCTGGAGGACGAGGCCGATGGCGGTGACCCCCTGCAGCGCAAGGTCGAGCTGGCCGATGAGTTCCGGCGCATTGGTGATCTCGACGGGGCCAGGGAATTGCTCGAAGAGGTGATTGCCAAGGGTTCCGCGGGCCTGAAGGCGCGCGCGCAGGCCATGCTGGATGATCTTGCCTGACGCGGGAGCTGCCGGCTCCGGCCGACGGATCGCGCTGGGCTTGAGTTACGCTGGACAGGGCTACCACGGTTGGCAGCGCCAACCCCAGGGGCGAACCGTGCAGGGCGCCTTGGAGGAGGCCCTGAGTGTGTTCGCCGCCCAGCCAGTGCACACGGTGTGTGCCGGGCGTACCGACACCGGTGTCCATGCCACCCTGCAGGTCGTGCATTTCGATGCTCCGGTGCAGCGCGCCGACTTTTCCTGGGTACGTGGCACCAACCGCTACCTCCCGGCAGACATGGCGGTGCAATGGGCTTGTCCCGTGCCGGACGCTTTCCACGCTCGATTCAGTGCCGTAGGCCGGCGCTATCGGTATGTGCTGCTGGAGTCAGCCGTTCGCCCCAGCTTGGAGGCGGGGCGGTGCGGATGGACGTTCCGGCCGCTGGATGGCGAGGCCATGCGTGCGGCGGCCGCGCGGCTGCTGGGGGTGCAGGACTTCAGCTCCTTCCGGTCGGCGGAATGCCAGGCCAAGTCGCCGGTCAAGGAGATGCGTCGGGTCGACATCCGACGGTCTGGCCATCTCTGGTGTTTCGACTTTGAGGCCAGTGCGTTCCTGCACCACATGGTTCGCAACATCATGGGTTGTCTGGTGGCCGTGGGCACGGGATCTCGGCCGCCGCTTTGGTTGTCCGAGGTGATCGCGGCCCGTTCCCGTGATGCGGCGGCACCCACCTTTGCGCCCGATGGCCTGTATTTCCTAGGGCCCTGTTATGAGCCGCACTGGGGCTTGCCGGAGCTGTCTCCGGCCCAAAGCTGGTTGCCCTGAGGCCTTGCTCCCTGCCTGCCGGCCACGTGCGGCAGACCCTGAATGACCGAGGTGAAACGATGCGATCCGATCTCCACCGCACGCGGATCAAGATCTGTGGCTTGACCCGCGAGGCCGACGTGGATGCCGCTGTCGAGGCGGGCGCTGACGCCATTGGTTTGGTGCTCTATCCGCTCAGTCCGCGCCATGTGTCGCTGGAACGTGCACAGGTATTGGCCAGGCGCTTGCCTCCGTTCGTGCAGGTGGTGGGTTTGGTCGTCAACGCCAGCGCGGCTGAGCTTCGCACCGTGACCGAACAGCTGCCGCAGGCCTTGATCCAGTTCCATGGTGATGAGTCGCCTCAGGCGTGTCAGGCCTTCGGCCGGCCCTATCTGCGGGCGGCCAGGATGCGACCTGGCTTCGATTTGCTAGACTTCGCCCACCAGCACCCCGATGCTCAGGGCATCCTCTTGGATGCACACGTAGAAGGCTATGGCGGGGGTGGAAAGGTGTTCGATTGGTCTCTCGTACCCGCAGGCGTGTCCCGTCCGCTCGTTTTGTCTGGTGGGTTGAATCCTGCAAACGTGATCGATGGGGTGATGGCCGTCCGGCCCTGGGCCGTTGACGTGAGCTCCGGCGTGGAGCAGGCCAAGGGCATCAAGGATGCCGGCCTGATGCGCCGTTTCTGTGAGGCTGTCCGCGAGGCGGATGGTCGACTGGCGGATGCCATCACCTGAGACCCCATTTCCTGACATGGATTACCAGCAACCCGACGCCACTGGCCATTTCGGCCCCTACGGTGGCAGTTTCGTTTCCGAGACACTCGTCCATGCGCTGGACGAGTTGAAAGCCGCCTACGAGCACTACCGCCACGACGCGGAGTTCCAAGCGGAGTTCCGCCGCGAACTCGCTCACTTCGTGGGTCGTCCGAGCCCCATCTATCACGCGGCGCGTTTGTCGCGGGAGCTCGGTGGCGCACAGATCTATCTCAAGCGTGAGGACCTCAACCACACGGGCGCGCACAAGGTCAACAACACGATTGGCCAGGCGCTGCTGGCCAAGCGCATGGGCAAGCCGCGCGTGATCGCGGAGACCGGTGCGGGGCAACATGGCGTGGCCACGGCCACCATTTGCGCGCGCTACGGGCTGGAGTGCGTGGTCTACATGGGCTCCGAAGACGTCAAGCGCCAAAGCCCGAACGTCTATCGCATGCACCTGCTGGGCGCCCGGGTGGTGCCGGTGGAGAGTGGCAGCAAGACCCTCAAAGATGCGCTCAACGAGGCGCTGCGGGATTGGGTCACGAACGTGGAGAACACGTTCTACATCATCGGGACGGTGGCCGGGCCGGCGCCGTATCCGGAAATGGTCCGTGATTTCCAGCGAGTCATCGGGGACGAATGCTTGGTGCAGATGCCGGACATGATTGGTCGCCAGCCTGATGCCGTGATCGCGGCGGTGGGCGGCGGATCCAACGCGATGGGCATTTTCTATCCGTACATCCGCCACGAGGGCGTTCGCCTTATTGGTGTGGAGGCGGCCGGGCAGGGGCTGGAGTCCGGACGTCACGCGGCCAGCATCTCAGCAGGTTCGCCGGGCGTCTTGCACGGCAACCGTACCTATTTGCTGCAGGACGATCAAGGGCAGGTGATCGAGACGCACTCCGTTTCGGCTGGCTTGGACTATCCTGGAGTCGGCCCTGAGCACGCTTATCTGCACGACATCGGCCGTGCGGAATACGTAGGCATCCGTGACGACGAGGCACTGGCGGCCTTTCACCGGCTCTGCCGTACGGAGGGCATCATTCCCGCGCTGGAGTCCAGCCATGCTGTGGCGCACGCCATGAAGCTGGCTGCGGAGATGCGTTCTGACCAGCACCTGCTCGTGAACCTCTCAGGGCGGGGCGACAAGGACATCGGCACTGTGGCGGACCTCTCCGGGGCTGAATTTTTCTGCCGTCCTTCGTGCCGCGGACAGTCAGTCAAGGGTGGCGACGCCGTGATGATGATCGCCCAGGGAGCTGCACGATGAGCCGCATTCAGGACACTTTCGCCCGCTTGCAGGCACAAGGGCGCCGCGCCCTGATTCCCTACGTGTGCGCAGGGGACCCTTACCCTGATCTCACCCCTGAGATCATGCGGGCGCTGGCCGACGGCGGCGCCGACGTGATCGAGTTGGGTATTCCATTCTCGGATCCCATGGCCGACGGTCCGGTGATCCAGCGCGCGGCGGAGCGCGCGCTCCACCATGGCGTGGGCATGGCCCAAGTTCTCGACATGGTGGCTGCTTTTCGTCAGACCCATCCCCAGACGCCCGTCGTGCTGATGGGTTATGCCAACCCGGTGGAGCGTTTCGACCAACGCCACGGGAGTGGAGCCTTCGTCGACGCGGCCGCTGCGGCGGGGGTGGATGGGGTGCTGATCGTGGATTACCCGCCGGAGGAGTGTGCGGACTTCGCGGCGCGGCTGCGGTCGCGCCAGATGGACCTCATCTTCCTGCTGGCGCCGACTTCGACCGACGAGCGCATGCGCAAGGTGGGTGAAATCGCCACCGGCTATGTCTACTACGTGTCCCTCAAGGGGGTCACGGGAGCCGGGCATCTTGATACCGAAGCGGTGGCCCGTGCGGTGCCGCGTATTCGCGCGCATGTGAAGGTGCCGGTCGGGGTAGGTTTTGGCATCCGTGACGCGTCGTCGGCCCAGGCGGTGGGTCGGGTGTCAGACGGCGTGGTGATCGGCTCACGCCTCATCCAGATTCTGGAGGCTGAGTCGCGCGACAATGTGACGACTGCCGCCAAGGCCTTCATGGCTGAGATCCGCCACGCGCTCGACGCGCTGTGAGCCTGGTGGGCTGACTGCGGGCGGCGTTGCCCGGGACCTGACTTTGAGATGGAGTGCTAAGCATGAGCTGGCTTGAGAAACTGCTGCCCCCGAAGATCCAGCACACCGATCCGAGTGAGCGGCGCTCCGTGCCTGAAGGGCTCTGGGTCAAGTGTCCGGCCTGCGATTCGGTCCTCTACAAGGCCGATCTTCAGCAGAACCAGAACGTCTGCCCCAAGTGCAGCCACCACCACCGCATCGGCGCGCGTGAGCGCCTCAATGCATTCCTGGATGCTGAAGGGCGCTACGAGATCGGCCACGAGGTGTTGCCGGTGGACGCGCTGAAGTTCAAGGACAGCAAGAAGTATCCGGAGCGGCTGAAGTCCGCATTGGAAGCCACCGGGGAGACCGATGCGCTGATTGTGATCGGCGGTGCGGTCATGAGCATGCCCTGCGTGGCGGCGTGCTTCGAATTCGAGTTCATGGGGGGATCCATGGGCTCGGTGGTGGGAGAGCGTTTCGTGCGGGGGGTGGAGACGGCGCTGGAGCAGAAGGTGCCGTTCATCAGCTTCACGGCCACGGGCGGTGCCCGTATGCAAGAGGGCCTGTTCAGCCTGTTGCAGATGGCCAAGACCAACGCGTCCCTGACCCGCTTGGCCAAGGCGCGGCTGCCCTACATCAGCGTGTTGACCGATCCCACCATGGGCGGCGTGTCGGCCAGTTTCGCCTTCGTGGGAGATGTGGTCATCGCTGAGCCGGGCGCGCTCATCGGTTTTGCCGGTCCTCGGGTCATCGAGAACACCGTGCGGGAAAAGCTGCCGGAAGGTTTCCAACGGGCGGAGTTCCTGCTGGGTAAGGGGGCGATCGACATGATTCAGGATCGTCGCAACCTGCGGCAGGTCATCGCCAGCCAATTGGCCATCCTGCAGCGGCAGAGCGCTGACGCCGTCGCCTGATCATTTTCCTCACCGGTGCCCCGGCTGGCCTTCAGGTCTGCCGGGGCCTTTTGTTTGCGCCATGCCCAAGACCTTGCAGGACTGGCTCGCCCATTGCGAGCAGCTTCACCCTACTGCCATCGACATGAGCCTGGACCGGGTACGCGAGGTCAAGGCGAGGCTGGACCTCCGATTTGACTGCCCGGTGATCTCCGTGGCCGGCACCAATGGCAAGGGCTCCACCTGCGCCATGCTTGACAGCATGGCCCGTGCCGCGGGATGGCGCGTGGGCCTGTACAGCAAGCCGCATCTGGTCCATTTCGAGGAGCGCTGCAGGCTGGACGGCGAGATGATCGCTGCCGAGGCCCTGGTGCCGCATTTCGAGGCGGTGGAGGCGGCACGCCAAGGGGTGACGCTGACCTACTTCGAATTCACCACCCTCGCCATCATCCGCGCGCTGTCACAGGCTCGGCTGGATCTGGTAGTCCTGGAGGTGGGGCTGGGGGGGCGGCTTGACGCCGTCAACGTGATCGATGCTGACTGCGCGGTGATCACCGGCATCGACATTGACCATGTCGCATTCCTGGGGCCAGACCGTGAATCGATCGGTCGGGAAAAGGCCGGTATCTTCAGGTCCGGACGGCCTGCCGTGGTGGGAGACTTGTCCGTGCCGGCCTCGGTGCTGGAAGTGGCGCGCGAAGTTGGCGCTGACCTGAGGCTGGCCGGACGGGATTTCTCGTTCTCCGGCGATCGCCAGCAATGGTCGTGGACCGGGCGTCAACGTCGCCTGCATGGCATGGCGCCGCCGGCACTCCGCGGGTCGGCGCAACTGCTGAACGCGTCCACGGCGCTTGCGGCCCTGGAGTGTCTGCAGGACCGCGTGCCTGTGACCGCACAGGCGGTGCGCCAGGGCCTGGCCCTGGTGGAGTTGGCTGGCCGTTTCCAGGTACTTCCGGGTCAGCCCACCATCATCTTGGACGTGGCCCACAACGACCAATCCGTGGCGGCGTTGGCGCGTAACTTGGATGAGTTGGGGTTTGCCCCGCGTACCCATGCGGTCTTCGGCGCCATGCATGACAAGGACCTGGGTGCCCTGGTGCAACGCATGGCCCCGCTGGTGGACCATTGGCACCTGACCGATCTTCCCCTGGCCCGGGCGGCCAAGGCGGCTGACTTGGCGGGGCTCGTCGAGGCGGCACCGCGTGGCGCCGGCGTTCCTGCCGCGCGTGCCGCGTGCCACGCCACACCCCAGCAGGCCTTGGTGGAAGCCCTAAGGGCGGCTGACCCCACTGATAGAATCGTGGTTTTCGGATCCTTTTACACGGTGGGTGGCGTCTTGGCCGGGGGGCTCCCTTCGCGCGGCAGCATCCAGGGGGTCTGAGTCTTCGGTCTCCTCTGGCAGACTGTACCGGGAATCCAAGCGGCCGCAGCGCCCTGTGGGGCCTGCGGGGCCCATATGGTATCCACGCACGCTGTGTGGCCCAAGCGTCCGACTTGGCCAGCGTCCAGCATGGCCCTGCTGGACACTTCTGACCCCAATGACCGCGTCCATGATGGGAATCTTCGACAAAGCCCGTTCACTGCTGCGCCGTGAAGCTCCCGCGGCCAAGGGGCGCCGTAAGCCTAACGCGCCGGCGCCGACGGTGTCTGCGGAGGAGCTTGAGCAGCTGAGGACGCGGGCACGAAACCGGTTGGTGGGCGCCAGCCTCCTGTTGCTTGGGGGCATCGTGGCATTCGCCCTGCTCTTTGAGACGCAGCCCCGGCCCCTGTCTTCGGGCGTGCCGATCTGGTGGGCCGGTGGCACCAACGATTCGGCCCGGAGCCGCCCTGCCGATGCGGCGCCTGTGGAGGCCCCTGCGCCGCTGGATGAGCAGGCCCTGGATGAACAAGGCCGTGCGGCCTTGGCGTTGTCAGGGCGGGTGGCGGGCTCTTCACCTGCCGCCGTGGTCCAGGGCTTGCCGCCACTGCCTGTCCTGAGGGGGACGCCGGTTGCTGAGGTGCCGGCGCCAGGGGCAGTTTCACCGGCTCCTCCGGTGGCGCTGGCTGCGCCGCCGGCCGCGCGGCCCGTCGCCTCGGCGGCTCCGGTGACTCAGGCCTTGCCGGTGGCAGCGCCGGCCTCCAAACCCCGACCGCCGGCGGTGGCGGTGCGTGCGGAGCCTGCCCCTGTCGCCCGTGAGTCAGTGCGGGAGCCTGCACGCGAGGTCAGCCGGGAAACGGCGCGTGAGCCAGTCCGTGAACAGGCGCCTTCCGCTGCGGCGGACAAGGGGCGGTATGTGGTCCAGGTTGGGGCCTATGCCGATGCGCAGGGTGCCAGGGACGCCCGAGGCAAAGTCGAGAGTCTGGGGTTCAAGACCTACACGCAGGTGATTGAGTCCGCTTCCGGTCGTCGTGTCCGCGTTCGCGTCGGTCCCTTCGTGACCCGTGCCGAGGCGGAAAAGGCGGCGGCCCGTCTCAAGGCGGCGGGGCAGGGTGCCGCGGTGCTGTCGTTGTGACCGGCCTGGACTTGTTTCTGGGCGGTGTACTGTGTTTTTCCGCCGTGCTGGGCGCCATGCGCGGCCTGGTGCTGGAGTTGGTGAGCCTGGCAGCTTGGGTGCTGGCGTGGTGGTTGGCGTCGAGCCACAGCGAGCGGTTGGCTGGGCTGGCGGGCATGCAGGTCTCTGGCGGCTGGGATGCCCTGCTTGCCTTTGTGCTGGTCTTTGTGGCCACGTTGTTGGTGGCGGGCCTATTGGGGCGTTTGCTCAAAGCCGCGTTGGGGCTGACGCCTTTTTGGCTCGTCGACCGGCTGGGCGGTGCGGTATTCGGGTTGCTGCGCGGTTTGCTGGTGCTGCTGCTGCTGGTGGCCCTGGCGCGGCTGACCCCGCTGGCGACGCAGCCGATATGGAAGGAATCTGCCGGCGCAGTCTGGCTGGAAGGGGTCCACCAGCGTGTGGCCCCCTGGGCGGTGGAGGCCTGGCGCAAGCGCCAGTCGGCCACCGTTCTTGGACATCTTGGTTATCTTGTTTCTTGAAACGGACTTGCTCACATGTGCGGCATCGTCGGCGTGATCTCCCAATCTCCGGTCAACCAACTCATCTATGACGCTTTGCTGCTGCTGCAGCATCGGGGTCAGGATGCAGCGGGCATCGTCACCATGCAGGGCACGAAGTGCTTCATGCACAAGGCACGCGGCATGGTGCGTGACGTCTTCCGGACCCGCAACATGCGTGCACTGCCTGGCAATGTCGGACTCGGACAGGTCCGCTATCCCACTGCTGGCAATGCCTACAGCGAGGAAGAGGCGCAGCCCTTTTACGTGAACGCGCCGTTCGGCATCGTGCTGGTCCATAACGGCAACCTGACCAATGCCCAGACCCTCAAGCAGGAGCTCTTCGCAGTCGATCGTCGCCACATCAACACCGAGAGCGATACCGAAGTCCTGATCAACATCCTGGCGCACGAGCTGGAGTTGGCGGCACGCGATCTGCCGCTGACCCCGGAGGAAGTCTTCAAGGCGGTGGCGGCGGTGCACCGCCGGATCAAGGGTTCCTATGCCGTGGTGGCCTTGATCGCCGGCTACGGCTTGCTGGCCTTCCGTGATCCCTACGGCATCCGTCCGTTGTGTCTGGGCGAGATGCCCACCGAAGGCGGCAAGGACTACATGGTGGCCAGCGAGTCGGTGGCCATGGAGGGGACGGGGCATCGTTTCGTGCGGGATATTGCCCCCGGCGAGGCCGTCTTTGTGGACCTGGCCGGCCAGGTGCATGCGCAGCAGTGCGCGGAACGGTCCAGCCTCAATCCGTGCATGTTCGAATTCGTCTACCTGGCGCGTCCTGACTCGGTCATCGATGGCATCTCCGTCTATCAGGCGCGTCTGAACATGGGTGAGACCTTGGCCCAGCGAGTGATTTCCACCATGCCGCCTTCGGAGATCGATGTGGTGATTCCTATTCCCGAGTCCAGCCGTCCTGCTGCCATGCAATTGGCCCAGAAGCTGGGCAAGCCATATCGGGAAGGTTTTGTGAAGAACCGGTACGTGGGCCGAACCTTCATCATGCCGGGCCAGTCTGTACGCAAGAAAAGCGTTCGCCAGAAGCTCAATGCCATCGGCGTCGAGTTCAAGGGCCGCAATGTGCTGCTGGTCGACGACTCGATCGTGCGAGGCACGACCTCCAAGGAGATTGTGCAGATGGCCCGAGAGGCCGGGGCCAACAAGGTCTACATGGCCTCTGCCGCGCCGCCGGTACGCTATCCGAACGTGTACGGCATCGACATGCCGACGATGGAGGAACTCATTGCGCACAACCGCAGCATGGAGGAAATCCGTCAGTTCATCGGTGCCGATGCGCTGATCTACCAAGACTTGGAGGGGATGAAGCGTGTGGTCTCGGCCCTGCAGCCCGCGCTGCAAGGCTTTGAGGCGTCCTGTTTCGATGGGCAGTATGTGACGGGTGACGTGTCCGTGGCCGATTTCGCCGCCATTCGCGCCCAACGTGTTGCGCAAGTGACGGAAGAGGAGGAGGGGGCCGATCGCAGCCGCCTGGCGCTGCAGTCCGCCCAGGGCACCTCCCACTGAGTCTGATTGAGAGCTTCCGCCATGAGTAACATCCGCACCCGGATCGCCCCGTCCCCCACTGGCTTCCTCCACTTGGGTACTGCCCGCACTGCCCTTTACTCCTGGGCTTTTGCGCGGCACCACGGTGGCAAGTTCGTCCTCCGGATCGAGGACACTGACGTCGCACGATCCACCCAGGATTCGGTGGATCAGATCCTGCAGTCCATGCATTGGCTGGGTCTGGACTACGACGAAGGCCCGATCTATCAGATGCAGCGGCTGGACCGGTATCAGGCGGTGGTCGATCAGATGCTGGCTGCGGGTACGGCTTACCGCTGCTACACCACGCCAGCGGAGTTGGACGCGCTGCGCGAACAGCAGAAGGCCCGGGGGGAGAAGACGGGCTACGACGGTCGCTGGCGCCCCGAGCCTGGTAAGTTGCTGCCCGAGGTTCCGGCGGGTGTGCAGCCGGTCATCCGGTTCAGGAACCCCAAAGACGGCGAGGTCCGGTGGAACGATCTCGTCAAAGGCGAGATCGTCATCGCCAACAGGGAGTTCGACGATCTGATCATCCAGCGCGCGGATGGGGTGCCGACTTACAACTTCGCGGTGGTGGTTGACGATTGGGACATGGCCATCACCCATGTCTTCCGTGGTGATGAGCACATCAACAACACGCCGTGGCAGATCAACATCTACCAGGCGCTGGGTGCCAAGCTGCCTCAGTTCGGTCACCTTCCGGTCATCCTTGGCGATGACGGGCTGAAGCTGTCCAAGCGTCGCGGTGCGGTCGCAGTGTCGAACTACGAGGAGGCTGGTTACCTGCCCGAGGCGATGTTGAACTACTTGGCCCGCCTGGGCTGGAGCCACGGTGACGACGAACTCTTCAGCCGAGAGCAGCTGCTGGCCTGGTTCGATGGCACGCACCTCAACAAGAGTCCCGCCCAGTGGGATGCGGCCAAGCTCACCTGGGTCAACGCCCACTACCTGAAGCAGGCCGATGGCGATCGCTTGTCGGCGCTTGTGTTGCCGCACCTGGCTCAGCGTGGATGGCAGGTGCAGGCGGATCGCCTGCCTGCCATGTGCATGCTTTTTAAGGACCGTTGCAGCACGGTTGCGGAGCTGGCAGATGAGTTGGCGATGTACTTCTCGCCGACGGTGCAAGCCAGCGAGCCAGAGCGTGCACAGCACTTGAGCGAGGCCGTTCGGCCTGCGCTTAAGGCCCTGGCAGCGCGCCTGGAGGTGGCGGAGTGGGACAAGGCTGCCATCCAGCAAGCCTTGAAGGACACCCTGACCGAGTTCAAGCTGAAGATGCCGCAACTGGCGATGCCTGTGCGTGTCTTGGTGTGTGGCCGGGCCCAAACGCCATCCTTGGATGCAGTCATTTCACTTTTCGATAGAAAAATCGTCACAGACCGCTTGCAATCCTTCTGAGAATCGCGTTATAGTCATGGTCTTCGCTCAACGGCACTGCCTGCAGGCGGCAAGACAGAAATGTCAAGCGGTCAAGGGGGGTATAGCTCAGCTGGGAGAGCGCTTGCATGGCATGCAAGAGGTCAGCGGTTCGATCCCGCTTACCTCCACCACATGGCCAGGCGGTGTGTTGAAAGATTTGTCCCCTTCGTCTAGAGGCCTAGGACACGACCCTTTCACGGTTGTAACAGGGGTTCGAATCCCCTAGGGGATACCAATTTTCTGTTTCGGCAGATTTGGTACAGGCGGTCTGAGCCTGGAAGCGTATCGCTTCGAAGATGACGCCACGCGGAGTGGTAGTTCAGTTGGTTAGAATACCGGCCTGTCACGCCGGGGGTCGCGGGTTCGAGTCCCGTCCACTCCGCCACCTTGGGGGTATAGCTCAGCTGGGAGAGCGCTTGCATGGCATGCAAGAGGTCAGCGGTTCGATCCCGCTTACCTCCACCAAGATCTAGTCCCCTTCGTCTAGAGGCCTAGGACACGACCCTTTCACGGTTGTAACAGGGGTTCGAATCCCCTAGGGGATACCAATTTTCTGTTTCGGCAGATTTGGTACAGGCAGTCTGAGCCTGGAAGCGCATCGCTTCGAAGATGACGCCACGCGGAGTGGTAGTTCAGTTGGTTAGAATACCGGCCTGTCACGCCGGGGGTCGCGGGTTCGAGTCCCGTCCACTCCGCCACAAGAAAAATCCCACCTTTGGTGGGTTTTTTTTTGTCCATTTCAAGCCGGTGCGGCGGGGTCAGGTCTGGCTTGTTTGGGCCGAGTGTTAGCGGTAGCGGACGAGGTTTTAGAGATCTTTTCCCTACAATCTAGTTTGGCTTTCAACGGTTGGGACGCGACGGCAATGCAAGTGAATCCTTCGGTTTTCAAGGCCTACGACATCCGCGGTGTGGTGGGTCGCACACTGGATGCCCAGTTTGCCGAGCATTTGGGTCGGGCCTTTGGTACCGAGGCGCGACGCGCGGGCGAAAAGGCGGTGGTCGTGGGGCGCGACGGACGTGTTTCCGGCCCCGAGTTGGTATCGGCGCTGATTCGTGGACTGGCCTCCACCGGGTTGGACGTCGTGGATCTGGGTGCCGTGACCACGCCTATGGTCTATTACGTGGCCGCAACCCGGGCGGAGTACGGCTGCCGCAGCGGGATCCAGGTGACGGGCAGTCACAACCCGAAGGACTGGAACGGTTTCAAGATGGTTCTAGCGGGACGGGCCATCCACGGCGAAGAGATTCAGGCGCTGCGCCGGCGCATGGAAGCCGAGGACTATCGCAAGGGCCGGGGACGCACGGCGACTATGGACATCGCGGCGGAATACGAGGCGCGCATCGTGGGCGACTGCCGGCTGGCTCGCCGGATGAAGGTCGTAGTTGATTCGGGCAACGGCATTCCTGGGGCGACCGCGCCCGGGATCCTGCGTTCGCTGGGGTGTGAGGTGATTGATCTCTACAGCCGGGTGGATGGCGATTTCCCCAATCACCATCCGGATCCTTCCAAGCCCGCCAACTTGGCGGACTTGATCAAAGTGGTGCACGCCACGGAGGCAGAGCTGGGGTTGGCCTTTGATGGCGATGGCGACCGGCTTGGCGTCGTGACCCGGGACGGGCAGATCATCTACCCGGACCGCCAACTCATTCTCTTTGCCCGCGACATCTTGTCCCGTGTGCCAGGCGGCACCATCATCTATGACGTCAAGTGCTCCCAGCGGCTCGCGCCTGAGGTGCGGGCTGCCGGTGGTGTGCCCCTGATGTGGAAGACCGGCCATTCCCTGGTCAAGGCCAAGCTCAAGGAGACGGGTGCTCCCATCGCCGGCGAGATGAGCGGGCACATCTTCTTTGCGGAGCGCTGGTATGGATTCGACGATGCGATGTACACCGCGGGTCGCTTGCTTGAAGTCCTTTCCCGTTTCGATGATCCGAGTGCGGTGCTCAACGGACTGCCGTTCAGCCACAGCACGCCGGAGTTGAATGTGCCTTGTGCCGAAGGAGAGCCGCATGCTGTGATCGCTCGGCTGCTGGACGCGGCGGCGTTTCCGGGCGCGGAGGTGACGACAACGGATGGCTTGCGGGTTGATTTCCCGGACGGTTTCGGCTTGATTCGCGCCTCCAACACGACCCCTGTCCTGGTCCTCCGTTTTGAGGGGCATGATGCGGCGGCCCTGGATCGGATCCAGAATCAAATGATGGCCTTGCTGCGACAGATCAAGCCAGACGCATCATTTGCCGAGTCTGCCCACTGAGCGGCAGGGGCTGAGGCGGTGGTGGTCGTTTCCGGGCGCGAGCGTCTGGCGCTATGGCTGTATGCCTTGTTGCTGCGGCTGGCGACACCTGCGTACCTGCTGCGTATCTGGTGGCGAGGCCGGTCAGAGCCTGTCTATCGCTCGGCCTGGTGGACTCGCCTGGGTTGGGGCCTTCCGCGGCCGGTGGATCGGCCGCTGATTTGGTGCCATGCTGTCTCGCTCGGGGAGGCCAAGGCGGCCCGGCCGCTGGTGGAGGCGTTGAGGCGGCAATGTCCGGGTCATGCGGTGCTGCTGACCCACACGACGGCCACAGGCCGGCACACCGGAGCGGAGCTGCTGGCGGCTGGGGACCTGCAGACCTGGTTGCCCTATGACACGCCAGGGGCAGTGCGGCGCTTTTTGCGTGCTTACCGGCCTGCCGTGGGCATCCTCATGGAAACCGAGGTGTGGCCGGTATTGCTGGACCAGGCGCGTCGAGCGGGCGTTCCGATGGTGCTGGCCAATGCCCGCCTGAGTGAGCGCAGTGCACGCAGGGGCCGACGTTTTGTCACCCTGCTGGGGCCTGCCGCCCGAGCCTTGAATCTGGTGTTGGCGCAAAGCGACGAGGATGCTGCCCGCTTGCGCGAGGCCGGTGCGGGTCAGGTGGAGGTGAGCGGCAACCTCAAGTTTGACCTGGCGCCGTCCGGGCCGTTGATGGCGCAGGGGCGCGGCTGGCGAGTCGCCTGTGGCCGGCCCGTGGTGGTATTGGCCAATTCAAGGCCGGGCGAGGAGCGCACCTTGCTGGGCATCTGGCCGGAAATGGTGGCAGCCCGTTCGGATCGCCCGCTGCTGCTCATCGTGCCGCGTCACCCTCAACGTTTCGACGAGGTGGCGGATCTCATCCGTCTGCACGGCCTGCAGCTTTGGCGGCGCAGTTCGTCTCTGGCGCCAGAGGCTGCAGCCTGGTCGGCGGATGTGTGGCTGGGGGATAGCCTGGGTGAGTTGAGTCTTTACTACGGCATGGCCGATGTGGCGCTCTTGGGGGGGAGCTTCGAGCCCCTGGGGGGGCACAACCTGATCGAGTCTCTGGCCTGCGGCTGCCCGATGGTGTTGGGTCCGTCCGTGTTCAACTTTGCTGCAGCTGCCGAGGCGGCGCTGGCCGCCGGGGCGGTGGTTCAACGCGGCGATATGGCAAGTGCCGTGTCCGCAGCCCTGGACCTCCTGGACCATCCGCAAGCGCGTGAGGACCGCGCCCTGCGTGCCGAGGCCTTTGCCCTGGCCCACCGTGGGGCGGCGGCCAGGATGGCAGGGCGCATTTCCGCTCTGCTGTCTGCCCAAGGCGATCTTCAGGTTTGACCTGCAGGTGTCGTGACTTGGGCGGCGAATGCCTTCGTCAGCCGGGCTGCGTGGTGCGCAGTGCGTGCTGAAGCGCCGCAAGCGTCGAGTCCGGAGCTTCTTGCATGAGCGCATGTCCCGCTTCGACCATGACGACAGGTGCTTTCAGGGCGTCGGCCAGAAGGCGCGCGGCCTTGGGGGGCGTCATCTGGTCGCGCGCGCCGGCCACCACTGTCACGGAACATTGAACTTGCGCCGTGGCTGCCCAGCCGTTCTGATAGCGGTTGCACAAGCTGAAATCATGGTGGAAGAGGGCCGCTCCATTCGGAGAGCGGTCCATGTTGCGCCGCATCAGGGCCAGATTAGCCCCGTGCAGCCAGGTGCCCGGGCCAGGGTCTGACGGTTTGGCCCCGAGACTGGAGTGACTCAGTGCGTTCACCAATTTCAGGGCTTGATCCGGCTGGGTCAGCGACTGCTCGAGCAGGCTGTCCGATACCCGCATCGGAAAAGCGGTGCCCAACAAGACCAGTTTGGTGGTCAGGCCGGGATGGCGAGCAGCCATCTCCAGGGCGATCAGCGAGCCCATGCTGTGCCCTACCACGGCGGCCTGTTCCACCGACACAGTTGACAGGCATGCCCCAACCCAGTCGGCCAGGTCCTCCACGCTGGAGAGGGCCGAGCCTTCGCTGCGCCCATGGCCAGGGAGGTCCAAGGCCAGGACGGCGTGGCCGTGATGGGCGAACCAGCGCGCGGCCAGTGTCCACACGCTGTGGTCATGCAGGGCCCCGTGAAGGAACACCACGCAGGGCAAGCTGGCATCGAACGTAGCCCCGCCGGTATAGGCATAGGCGGTGCGGTGGCGGACAGTGATGCGCATGGTCAGGCTTTCCGGCTGCGGCCAGCAGCCTTGAGGCCACGGCTCAGGTCGTCCAGCAGGTCGGCGGGATCTTCGAGGCCGACGGACAGCCGGATGGTGCCGGGACCAATGCCTGCAAGAGCCAGGGCGGCGTCATCGAGTCTCGAATGGGTGGTGGTGGCGGGGTGGATCACCAACGATCGGCAGTCGCCGACATTCGCCAGATGGGAGAAAAGGCGAAGTGCCTCGATGAAGGCCTGGCCGGCGGCGCGACCGCCGGCCAAATCGAAGCTGAAGACGGCCCCGCAGCCCTTGGGAAGCAATTGTCTGCACAGCGCGGCACTGGGGTGATCTGGCCGCTCGGGCCAACGGACATGCGTCACGCCGGGTTGGTTTGCCAGAAAGTCGACCACTTGGCGAGCGTTGTCCACATGCCGCGCCATGCGCAGGGGCAAGGTTTCCAGGCCCTGCAGCAGGAGCCAAGCCGTGTGCGGGCTCATGCACGCCCCCAGGTCACGCAGGCCCTCGCGGCGCGCACGAAGCAAAAAGGCGCCGACGGTGCTCTCCTCGGCGAAGACCATGTCGTGAAATCCCGCGTAAGGCTCACACAGGGTGGAAAACCGACCATGTCGGTCATGGGCCGCTTGCCAATCGAAGTGGCCCCCGTCGATGACCACGCCGCCGACGACCGTGCCATGGCCCCCAAGGAACTTGGTGGCGGAGTGGAGCACGAGGTCGGCGCCCAGTGCCAGCGGGCGCATCAAGGGCGGAGGGGTGAACGTGGCATCCACCAACAAGGGCAGTCCGGCTTCATGGGCAATGGCGGCCACGCCGGGAATGTCAAGCACGTCCAGACCGGGGTTGCCCAGCGTCTCCCCGAAAAACAGGACGGTGTTGGGCTTCACCGCCTCGCGCCAGCCCTGCAGGTCGTTAGGTGCGACAAAGCTTGTCTGGATGCCGAAGCGGGGCAGGGTGTGTCTCAGCAGGCTGTGTGAGCCGCCGTACAAGGCCGCGCTGGCGACGATGTGTGCACCCAGGCCTGCCAGTGTGGTGATGGCCAGGTGCAAGGCCGCCTGCCCGCTGGCCGTGGCGATCGCGCCCACGCCGCCTTCCAGGGCGGCCATGCGCTCCTCAAAGACGGCGGTCGTGGGGTTGGACAGGCGGCTGTAGACATGGCCGCTGCGTTCCATGTTGAACAGTGACGCGGCGTGCTCGGCGGACTCGAACACGAAGGAGGTGCTCAAGTGCAGGGGTGTTACCCTGGCGCCAGTGGCCGGGTCGGGGCCGGCGCCGGCATGTAAGGCCAGGGTATCGAATCCAGGATCTGAATAGCCAGCCATGGGCACAACCTCTAGGGGAATCCTGATTGATTGTGCTATGTTGAATCCCCGGAGCCTGTCGCGCAAATTACCAGAGAAGGAGAGTCGCTCATGAAAGTCGTGGACATACTCAGGGTCAAGGGCAACACCCTCTTCACCGTCACGCCCGAACAACCTCTGGCCGATGCCGTGCGCACCATGGCCGAGCAGGACATCGGCTCCTTGGTGGTCATGGAGCATGGTGATCTGGTGGGCATGTTGACCTTCCGTGAGGTCATCCAGGCCATCGTGGGCAACGAAATGGAGATCGGCCAGCGCATCGTGCGTACCGTGATGGACGACGCCCCGCTGACCTGCACACCCGAAACGGAAATTGATGAAGTCCGGCGGATGATGCTGGGACGCCATGCCCGTTACATGCCGGTGCTCAATGGCCGGACGCTGATGGGGGTCATCTCTTTCTACGACGTGGCCAAGACGGTCGTGGAGGCGCAGGACTTTGAGAATCGGATGCTGAAGGCCTATATCCGGGATTGGCCCGAGGAAACTGAGCCGCAGGTCAAGCCAGCCTGAGGCCCCTGACCAGAGTCGGGTGGGCGCTAGGCGCCGGCCCAGGCGATAAAATGTGACACGCCCCTCCCTGTTGGAGGGGCGTATTCATTTCGGCCGCGCTTCCAGCCCCCAAGGGTATCGCGCGGCTTTGCCGCGGCTGGCGGCGAGCTTCTCGGGTCATCCCATGTCTGGCAATACTTTCGGCACCCTGTTCCAAGTCACGAACTTCGGCGAAAGCCATGGACCGGCCATTGGCTGCGTCATCGATGGCTGCCCGCCGGGGCTGCCGCTTTCCGAGGCTGACATCCAGCCCGATCTGGACCGTCGCCGACCTGGCACTTCGCGCCATGTGACCCAGCGCAATGAACCCGATGCGGTGGAGATCCTCTCCGGCGTCTACCAGGGGGTGACCACGGGCACGCCCATCTGCCTGCTCATCCGCAACACCGATCAGCGCAGCAAGGACTATGGCAACCTGACCATGACCTTCCGCCCCGGGCATGCGGATTACACCTACTGGCACCGCTACGGGGTGCGGGATCCTCGTGGCGGGGGCCGTTCGTCGGCGCGGTTGACGGCCCCCATGGTGGCGGCCGGGGCCGTGGCCCGCAAGTGGCTGTCCAGCCGGCACGGCATCGAGATTCGGGGCTGCATGACGGCGCTCGGGGACGTGGACCTGCCCCGTGAGGATTGGAGCCAGGTTCACCAGAACCCGTTCTTCGCTGCCACCGCGCGGCACACCCAGGCGCTGGAGGCCTACATGGACGCACTGCGCAAGTCTGGTGACTCGGTGGGCGCGCGCCTGTATGTCGAGGCGCGTGGTGTGCCGGTGGGGTGGGGGGCGCCTCTGTTCGACAAGCTCGACGCTGACATTGCCTACGCGATGATGGGAATCAATGCGGTCAAGGGGGTGGAGATCGGGGACGGCTTTGGGGTGGTGCGCCAGCGTGGATCTGTCCATGGCGACGAACTCCTTCCGCAGGGCTTCGCCTCCAACCACGCGGGGGGCGTGCTGGGGGGCATTTCCACCGGTCAGGATGTGCAGGTGCACCTGGCCATCAAGCCCACCAGCTCCATCCGGCTGCCGCGCCGCTCCATTGACGTCGAGGGCCAGCCGGTGACCGTGGAGACCCATGGTCGTCATGATCCCTGCGTGGGCATCCGTGCCACGCCGATTGCCGAGGCCATGCTCGCTTTGGTGTTGGTGGACCATGCCCTGCAGCATCGCGCCCAGTGCGCAGATGTGTCGGTGCCGACACCCAGGCTGCCGGCCCAGCCCGACGACCAGGGCTGAGGCGGCGCTCAGGCGGCAGATGCCTGGCGTTGCCGGGCGGCCGACAGGCTTTGGCGGCTGCCCTGGGTTGTCGGTTCCGCCGAGGGTGCGCGTCGGAGGCTCTTGGCGCTCAGCTTGTCTATGGAGCGGTAGATGCCGCAACCCAGGAAGCATTGACGGTCCAGCGCCACCACATAGCTGGCCTTGGGCTGCACCTGACCGGACTCCGGGTTGACGATGTCGTATTCCACCCAGTGACTCCCCTCGGTGGCAGCCCAGGCCTCCCGAACGAAGCGGTCGCCGTCGATGCCCGGGACTTCGTGAACTCGGCGCCCCACCATGTCCGGTCGCGCACCGTGGACGCGGTAGCGGCCCTCCCGGTCGACCACGAAGATGTAGAGGTCTCTGTCCCTGAACCCGCCGTCGGCTCGGCCGAACTGCTGGCTGGCTGCGGGCAGGCCGGCGCTTCGTACCAGGTCCATGGCGCGGTGCACCAACTGACGGGCCTCGTCGGCGCTGCCCTGGCGCAGCCTGAAGCCCGCCACCGCCTCGCTCAGGGTGCTGGATCGGGCGACCAGCTCCGCGGCGGCCTGTGACGATTCGTCCACCATCTCCCGGTTCTGATCGGCGAGAGCGCCCAACTCATTGGCACGGGCGGTGATGGTGCTGAGGTCCTCACGTTGACGGGCGTTGGCGCCGGCGATGTCCGCCAGACGTGACGACACCTCCCGAACACCTTCCACGATGGTCTGCAAAGTCTGGCCCACCTCCTGGATGCGGACCACCGAGCTGGAGACCTGTTCGCCGGACTGGCGGATCAGCTGACGGATCTCGGCGGCAGAGGCGGCGCTGCGCTGCGCCAATTGCCGCACTTCGGCGGCCACCACGGCAAAGCCCCTGCCGGCTTCGCCGGCCCGGGCTGCTTCCACGGCCGCGTTCAGGGCAAGGATGTTGGTCTGGAAGGCGATCCCATCGATGACACCGATGATCTCGGACATGCGGGCGGAGCCGTGCTCCAGCTGAGTCACTGCGCCCAGTGCGGTCCCCATGACCTCGCCGCCCTGTTCAGCATGCGCCCGCACGGTGCGCGTCACCTGGTCCAGCTCCTGTGCCGCCTGAGCGTTGTCACGCACACTTTCCTCCAGCTGGGACAGTGTGGAGAGCGTGGAGCTCAGGCTCTGGGCTTGGCTGGTGGTGCGGCTGGCCAAGGCGTCGGCGCTGCTGGCCGACTGCTGGCCACTCAGGCCCACACGTACCGCACTGCTGCGGATGTCCGCCACCATCGCCGAGAGGTGGGCACTCATCTGTTCGATCGTGCGGCCGATGTCCGCCAACTCGTCGCGCCCGGGCAGCTTCAGCTGGTGGGACAGGTCGCCCCGGGCCAGCCCTTCCACGGCGGCCTGGACCTGGGCGATGCCCGCGCGAAAGCTGGCGTACAGGCAGGCGGCCAGGTAGATGGCCACGCTCAGGCCGGACACGCCCATGACCAAGGTCAGGAGGTTTTGCCATTGCAGCAGCGCATGCCGGTGCTCCAGCCGGGTGGCCAAGGCGGTCCCGATGTCCTCGCTGAGCAGGCCGATCTGGGTCATGGCTTGATCGCTGCTGCTCTGCAACGGTCCGGGTGTCTCGTCCAGGACCTCACTTTGCATGCGCTCACGGGAGAGTTTGACCAAATCCGCCACGGCCGCGACCGCTGCCGTGGCGCTGGGGGGCATCTCCAGTCCCGCACGCTGCATGGCCTTCCAACGGAAGGCCACCTCTGCGGTGGTCCGCTCCAGTTCGTGGGCAAGTTGCAGGATGGTGGTGCGGTCGTTACGGCTGGCTTCGCCGCGTTCCAGCAACACCAGCAGGCGGGCGTGCAGCCGTGCCACCGACTCCGACCACGGCAGCATGCGCTCGACCAGCTGGTCCATCAGCAGGTAGGTGTCGGCACCGGAGTCGAAGAGCAGGCCGGAAGCTTCGGCGGTGCGTACCAGGGCTTGCCGCAGTCCGTCGACGCCCTCACCGTAGGCGTCAAAGGCCTCGTTACGGCGCGTGGTGACCTGACCTTCCACCAGAGGGGTCACCTTGCGCAGCATGTCCTGCCAGTCGCCTTCGGTCTCCAGGCCGGGAGCGATACGTGCCACGTCCGTCCGGAGTTGCTGCAGGTGTTCGGTGGCCTTGCCTCGCTCCTGTGCCGCCTTTTCAGCGCCGCCTGCCTGCATTGACAGGGCACGCAGCCTCTGCAGCTCTGTGGCCAGTCGGGAAATACGGTTCACGACCACAACACCGCGCAACTCACGGTCCAGCACCGCCTGCTCGGCCAGGCCGTCGCGCTGCAGCAGGCCGAACTGCAGGACGGCCGGCAGCAGCAGCGCCAACCCGACCAGAAGCAGCTTGGTGGGCATCCTCAGGCGCTGCATCAGCAGGATGCCGGGCCTGAGGACAAGGGCTGGATAACGCGACATGGGACGACTTCCTTGTCTCTCGTGGTTCTTGCTCTGGGTGTGAGGGCAGGCGCCAGCGCCGCGGCCCTTTCGGACCTTCCTGTCTCACTCGTCTGCTTATCGGCTGGTGGCTGCAAGGGCTGAAGTCACCACTGGCGCGGCAGAGGGGGGAGCCTGCAGAATGTGCGGGTTGCCGGGCGGCCCGCTGGCACTTGCAGCGGCCAGGTGCCCGGGCGCATGCAAGGCGAGAGGGCAGCTGGTGAGAATTCTTTTGGTTGAGGACGACGCGGCACTGCGCCTGGGTGTGGCCCGGGGGCTGGAGCGGGAGGGGTGGCAGGTGGATGTGCTTTCCGACGGGGAACAGGCCATGTCGGGGGGCCTGCAGGGCGGTTTTGACTTGTGCATCCTGGACCTGGGGCTGCCCCGCCGTGACGGCATGGAGGTGCTGCGGCATTGGCGTGCGCAGGGCTTGAAAGCAGCGGTGCTGCTGCTGACCGCACGCGACGAGCTGTCTGACCGCGTGCGCGGCCTCGACGCCGGGGCCGATGACTATCTGGTCAAGCCTTTTGACTTGCCGGAGCTGCTGGCCCGTGTCAGGGCGCTCAAGCGCCGGGCGGATGGCCGGGTGGAGGAGGTCTTGCGCCTGGGGCCGCTGACGCTGGACCTCGCGCACAAGGAGCTTCGCCATGGCGAGGCGCGGGTGGCGCTGAGCCCCCGTGAATGGGCCTTGACGGAGGTCCTCATGCAGAAGGCGGGCAAGGTAGTGACCAAGGAGTCGATCGTGTCCCGCATGTCCACCTGGGAGGCCGACTTCAGCGAAAACTCGGTGGAGGTCTACATCCATCGATTGCGCAAGCACTTCGCACCGCTGGGCGTGGCCATTCGCACGGTGCGGGGCTTCGGCTACGTGCTGGAGCTCCAGGAGTCGGGCGGAGATGCGGGTGCCGCGGCGACGTCCTGAACGGGCACGGCCGGTGGTCTCCGGCCCCAGCATCCGGGACCAGCTCTTCAAGCCGATGCTGTGGGTGTGGCTGGTCGGATTGGCCGGGGCGGTCCTTGGGGCCTACCTGATGGCCCGCGTCAGCGTCAATGCCGCCTTCGACCGGGGTTTGCAGGATGAGGTGAGGGCGCTGGCCGCCCGAATTGAATGGTCTGACCGTGGTCCGCTCCTGGACATCAGCACCCAGACCATGGAGTTGCTGGGCTGGGACCGGGAGGACCGCAACGGCTTCGTGATGGTGGATGTCGAGGGCAATCCGCTGGCGGGCGATTCCACCGTGCCGGTTCCCGAGCCCGAGGTGCTGCGCTGGGCCCTGCAACAGCCCACCCTGTTCGACCAGGTGCTGATGGGGGAGTCGGTGCGGGGGGCGGTGTTCTCGGTGTCCTCGCCTATGCTGGACCGCACCATCTCGCTGATCGTGGTGGAGACCAAGAAGAAGCGCAACCGCATCCTGCGCGACCTCCAGCTCTCCATCGTCTTCCCAGCCTTCATCATGGGCATCATCACCTTTTCGATGCTGGGATGGGGCATACGTCGCGGCCTGAGGCCGCTGACCTATGTGGCCGCCGAGGTGGCGCGCCGTGACATGCGCGACTGGCGGCCTTTGCCGCTGTCCACCGTGCCGCGCGAAGCGGTGCCTCTCATCGAGCGCATCAACCACCTCCTGGCGGACATGGAGCAGTCCATCGAATTGCAGAGGCGGTTTGTGGCCGATGCCGCGCACCAGCTGCGGACCCCTGTGGCGGGCATCCGGGTGCTGGCGCAGACCTTGGCCAGCGAGCTCGAATCGCTGGAGCCCTCACTGCAGGCCCACCTGGGACAAAGCCGGCCACTGGCGGCCCAGCTGGACAAGGCCGCGGAACGCATGGCCCGATTGATCGGTCAGCTGCTGAGCCTGGCGCGTTCAGAGACGGCGTTGGCGCAGGAGGCCGATTTGCCAGTGGCCGACATCGTGGCCGTCGTGCGCGAGAGTGCCGAGCCACTGCTCGACGCCGCCTTGCGGGCGGGCAAGACGCTGGCGCTGGATGCGCCGTCGCAGGGTGTGGTGGCCAGGGCCCATCCGATCTGGTTGGGTGAGGTGGTGAAGAACATCCTCGACAACGCCTTGCGCTATGGCGGTGCCCACATCTCCATACGGGTGCGCAACGCCGTGGGCGGTGGTGCCGTGGTGGTGCTGGAGGACGATGGCGCGGGGGTGGCGCAGGACCAGTTGCGGCACCTCTTCGAGCCATTCTGGCGCGGCGAGCGCGCCGATACCCGCAACGACGGCGGCACCGGCCTGGGCCTGACGATTGCCCGGGAGATCTTGGTGCGCATGGGCGGCAGCATCGAGGCGTTCAGCCGTCCGGAAGTCAACGGTCTGCGTTTTGAGGTGGTGTTGCCCGGCTGAGGTGGTCCTGGCGCCCGAAAGCGCCTAGCGGAAGGCGGCGCCGCGCAGCTTGCTGCCCGCCTTGATGCCACGCTTGGCGAACCACCCCTGGTTCATTTCCAGCACCAGGCGCACCGGCTTGGCGGAGCAGTGGGATTCCAGGGTCTGGGGCGCCATGTCCACAATATTGACCACCGTGCCGTCATCTGCAAGGAACGCGGCCGACAGGGGCAGGAGCGTGTTCTTCATCCAGAAGCACTGCGTGGCCGCCTGCTCGAAGACGAAAAGCATGCCCTCCTGGGCCGGCATGTCGCGCCGGAACATCAGTCCGATCTGCCGCTGCTCGGGGGTGTTGGCCACCTGGGCCTGAATGTTGTGCATGCCGGCCTGCAACTGCATGGTGGGAAGACGCTGCGCGGTGCCGCCCTCCTGGGCATGGGCCAGGGGCGCCAGGCACGCAGCCAACAACGACATGAGGATGGTTTGAGTCTTGATATTTGTCATGCGCCGCGTGCGGGTTTGACAGTAGATTACTGGGTGGTCCAGAAGGCGGCGGTTGCCCGCGGATCGATGTCCCATGAGCGCTGCAAGCACATCCTCGCCCCTCGAACTGAGCATTCTGGACGATGCCGTCGAGCAGCGCCGTTTCACGGTGTGGCGCAAGTCCTCCGACGGCGCAGCTCTCGGTGAATCCTCGTTCCAGATCGCCGGCATGTATTGTGCGGCCTGCTCGGGCACGATCGAGGCGGCGCTTGAGGCCGTGCCGGGCGTGCAGGAGGCCCGAGTGAGTGCGGCGGCTGAGCGGGCCCGTGTCGTCTGGGACCCCAGCCAAGTCCAGCCCTCGGCGCTGGTGGCTGCCATCCGGGCGGCGGGTTACGACGCCACTCCGGACAGCGCGGCCCACGCGCGGGAGCTTCGCCGCGCCGAACGGCGCAAGTTGCTCTGGCGGCTGTTCGTGGCCAGTTTCTGCGCCATGCAGGTCATGATGTTTGCCACGCCCAGCTATGTGGCCGGACCGGGTGAGTTGGAAATGGACCAGCGGCAGCTGCTGAACTGGGCCAGCTGGTTTGTCTCCATTCCCGTACTGGTGTTTGCGGCGGGGCCCTTCCTGTCACGCGCTTGGCACAGTGTTCGGGCGCGACGCATCAGCATGGATGTTCCCGTTGCCCTGGGCATCCTGGCCACCTTCCTGGTCAGCACCGGCGCCACCTTCGACCCTCATGGGCCCTTTGGCGAGGAGGTCTACTTCGACTCCTTCACCATGTTCATCAGCTTTCTGCTGGGGGGGCGCTTCCTCGAGATGACGGTCCGCCACCGGGCGGCCGAAGCGCTGGAGGCCGCGGCCAACGCCATGCCGGTCCACGCCCAGCGCGTGCTGCCGGACGGTCGTGTGGAAACGGTGAGCTTGCAGCGGCTTTGCGTCGGGGATCGGGTGCGTGTGCCGCTGGGGCAGGCTTTCCCAGCCGATGGCGAGTTGGTGGAGGGTGCCACGGCGGCCGATGAGTCCCTGCTGACCGGAGAGGCGGAGCCGGTACCCAAGCGGGTAGGCGACCCCCTGGTGGGGGGCGCCACCAACGTTGGGGCGCCGGTGGAGATGACGGTCCAGCGTGTGGGAGCGGACACCCGTCACGAGGCCATCGTGGCCCTGATGCGCGATGCGCTGACCCAGCGGCCAGCCCTGGCCGGCAAGGCCGACCGCTGGGCAGGTCCGTTCCTCTGGGGTGTGTTGGGTCTGGCGGCGCTGGGCTACCTGGCCTGGAGCTGGATCGAGCCCTCGCGTGCCGTTTGGGTGGCGGTGTCGGTGCTCATCGTGACCTGCCCTTGCGCGCTGTCGCTGGCAGCGCCTACCGCCTTGGTCGGCGGTGCGCGCGCCTTGGCGCGCCGGGGCGTGATGCTCCGTCGCCTGGATGCCCTGGAGGCACTGGCGCGTCTGGACACCCTGCTGATGGACAAGACGGGGACCCTCACCCGCAACGAGTTGCAGCTGCAGCGCAAGCAGGCGCTGTCCGGGCTCTCGGAGCAGGACGCCGGCCCGGCTTTTGCCATCGCCGCCGCCTTGGCGGGCTGGTCCCAGCACCCGGTGTCCCAGGCCATCGTGCGTGAAGCGCAAACGCTTGGCCTGTCTGTCCTGCCTGTCTTGGCGGATCTGCAGGAGAGTTCCGGTGCCGGCGTGAGTGGCGTGGATGAGCAGGGCGGTCTCTGGCGTCTGGGGACGCTGAGCTGGGCCTGCCCGGAACTCGAGGATTCCGTCGCGGCCAGTCTGCCGATGCCTGAAGCGGGCATGCGTTCCACTTGGCTCTCCCGTGCGGGCAGACCCATGCTTCGACTGGATCTGGGTGAGGTCCTCCGTGAGGACGCTGCGCAGGCGGTGCAGGCGTTGCAGGCCTCGGGTATCGAACTGGCTGTCCTTACCGGTGACGGTTTGGCCCGCAGCGCTGAGGTGGCCGGCTCCCTGGGGATCACCGACCTGACCGCTGCTGCCAGCCCGGAGGGCAAGCTTGCTCGCTTGCGACACGCGCAGGCGCAAGGCAAGGTCGTCGGCATGGTGGGTGATGGGGTCAATGACGCCCCGGTGCTGGCCCAGGCCGATGTGTCCTTCGCCATGGGGCAGGGGGCCTTGATCGCGCGCGCCGCGGCCGATGCGGTCATCGTGTCCGGGCGGCTGTCCGACGTGACCTGGGCACGTGGCCTGGCTGCTCGGGTGATGTCCACCATCAGGACCAACCTGCTTTGGGCTGCGGTCTACAACTTCTCGTGCATTCCCCTGGCCTTGGCGGGATGGCTACCGCCTTGGGCCGCGGGGCTGGGCATGGCGCTCAGCTCCGTCTTCGTCGTGGCCAATTCGGCACGACTGTCCCGTCACGCCTGAGCCCCGGAGACCGGACCATGGAAATCATGTACCTGCTCATCCCGCTGTCGGCCGTCTTGGTGCTGCTCATCATCGCCGTCTTCGGATGGGCGCTGAACAAGGGGCAGTTTGACGACCTGGAGCGCGAGGGTGAGCGCATCCTGCAACACGACCCGGCCACGGTTGATGCCGATCAAGCGGCGAGTCAGGTCGTTACAAAACAATCTTCTATGTGTGTGTTAGCGAGTCCCGAGAAGAAGGAGGCCTTGAATGGCAAATAGTTCCGCGCCGGCGCAGCCGGCTTACTACGACTCGGTCGGCAGATGGTTTTCTGTCGTAGCCGTGTTGTACGGCATCGTGGGGATGCTGGTGGGTGTGATCGTGGCGGCGCAGCTGGCGTGGCCCGAACTCAACTTTGGAATTCCCTACATCACCTACGGCCGTCTGCGTCCGCTGCACACCAATGCGGTGATCTTCGCATTTGGTGGTTGCGTGCTGTTTGCCACCAGCTACCACGTCGTGCAGCGCACCTGCCAGACCAAGCTGTTCGCGCCCGGTCTGGCCTGGTTCACGTTCCTCGGCTGGAACCTGACCATCGTGCTGGCAGTGATCACCCTGCCGCTGGGCATCACCTCCGGCAAGGAGTACGCCGAGCTCGAGTGGCCGATTGACCTGCTGATCGCGGTCACCTGGGTGGCCTACGCCATCGTGTTCTTCGGCACGGTGGGCACCCGCAAGGTGCGCCACATCTATGTGGCCAACTGGTTCTTCGGCGCCTTCATCCTGGCGGTGGCCTTGCTGCACATCGTCAACAGCGCCGCCGTGCCGGTCAGCCTCACCAAGAGCTACTCGGCCTACGCGGGCGTGCAAGACGCCATGATCCAGTGGTGGTACGGCCACAATGCGGTGGGCTTCTTCCTGACCGCAGCCTTCCTGGGCATGATGTACTACTACATCCCCAAGCAGGCCGCCCGCCCGGTGTACTCCTATCGCTTGTCGATCGTGCACTTCTGGGCCCTGATCTTCACTTACATGTGGGCGGGCCCCCACCACCTGCACTACACCGCACTGCCGGATTGGACGCAGTCGGTGGGCATGATCTTCTCGCTGATCCTGCTGGCTCCCTCCTGGGGCGGCATGATCAACGGCATCATGACCCTGTCGGGTGCCTGGCACAAGCTGCGTGACGATCCGATCCTGAAGTTCCTGATCGTCTCCCTGTCGTTCTATGGCATGTCGACCTTTGAAGGTCCGATGATGTCCATCAAGACCGTGAACGCCCTGTCTCACTACACCGACTGGACTGTCGGCCATGTGCACTCGGGCGCCCTGGGCTGGGTGGGTCTGGTGTCGATCGGCTCCCTCTACCACCTGATTCCGCGGATGTTCGGCCGCACCTCGATGCACTCCACGCGTGCCATCGAACTGCACTTCTGGGTCGCCACCATCGGCATCGTGCTCTACATCGCCGCGATGTGGATTGCCGGTGTCATGCAGGGCCTGATGTGGCGCGCCGTGAACCCTGATGGCACGCTGGTGTACAGCTTCGTCGAAGGCGTGAAGGCCACCTATCCGTTCTATGTCATCCGTGTGATCGGTGGTGCCCTGTACCTCACCGGCATGGTCATCATGTTCTGGAACGTGATCATGACCATCCGCAACGGCAAGGTCGAACCCGTGGCGATTCCGGCCGTCCACGCCCACGCCTGAGTGAGACAAGGAGAAACACATGGCTCACAACCAAAAGGTCTCCGGCCACGAGCGGATTGAGACCAGCAACTTCCTGATGATCGTGCTGATCCTGCTGGCCGTGTCGGTCGGGGGGCTGCTCGAAATCGTGCCGCTTTTCTTCCAGCGCTCCACCACCCAGCCGGTCGAAGGCCTCAAGCCCTACACCGCGCTGCAGCTGGCCGGTCGCGACGTGTACATCCGTGAGGGCTGCTACAACTGCCATTCGCAGATGGTGCGCCCCTTCCGCGCCGAGACGCTGCGCTACGGCCCGCACTCGCTGGCGGGTGAATTCGTGTACGACCATCCCTTCCAGTGGGGTTCGAAGCGCACGGGTCCGGACCTGCATCGCGTGGGCGGCCGCTACAGCGACGAATGGCATCGTGTGCACCTGAACAATCCGCGTGACGTGGTGCCCGAGTCCAACATGCCTGCCTATCCCTGGCTGGCCGCGGGGCAGGTGAACCCGGCGGACATGGCGCCCAAGATGAAGGCGCTGCGTCTGGTGGGCGTGCCCTATACGGACGACGAGATCGCCAAGGCGGCCGAAGAGGTCAAGGGCAAGTCCGAGCTCGACGCCGTGGTGGCTTACCTCCAAGTGCTGGGCACTGCCCGCAAGTGATGCAAACGAGGTGGCAAGGTGTGGAATGACCTGAACTTCTGGCGCAGCGTGGTCACGGTGGTGTCCATGGTGCTCTTCGTGGCGCTCGTGGTCTGGACCTGGCGCCGCAGTCAGCAGCCGGCCTATGACGAGGCAGCCCAGCTGCCCCTGGTGGAGGAGGAGCCCCTGGCCTCCGATGCCGGCGTCCGTGCCGCCGCCACCCGCAATTGACCTGAGGCTGCCGGACGGTTGTCCGGCAGCGTCAAGTGGAGAAAACAATGAGCGACTTTGTAAGTAGTGGATGGGCGCTGTACGTGGCCGGGATCGTCGTGGCCTCGCTCGTGTACTGCGTCTTCGTGCTGATCGGTGCCAGCAAGCACCGCCCCATGGCGGCGGATGGCAGTACCGGTCACGTGTGGGATGAAGACTTGCGCGAGATGAACAATCCCCTGCCGCGTTGGTGGATGGGTCTGTTCGTCGTCACCGTGGTGTTCGCTGTGCTCTACCTGTTCCTGTATCCGGGTCTGGGCATCTACAACGGCTCGCTGTCCTGGTCCAGCGCCGGCCAGTTGCAGGCCGAGCACGCCAAGGCCCGCGAGACGATGGCGCCGGTGTACGCCGCTTTTGCCAACGCCTCCGCCGAGGATCTGGGCAAGAACCCGCAGGCCATGGCCATTGGCGAACGTCTGTTCGTCAACAACTGCGCGCAGTGCCACGGCGCCGATGGTCGAGGCAGCAAGAGCTTCCCCAACCTGACCGATGGCGATTGGCTCGGTGGCACGGGTCCTGAATACATCGAGAAGACCATCAAGGAAGGTCGTCAGGGCATGATGCCCCCGATGGCCGCCGCGGTGGGTTCCGCCGACGATGTCAAGAACGTGGCCAACTACGTCCTGAGCCTTTCGGGCAGCCCGCACAATTCCGTGGCGGCTCAACTGGGCAAGGAAAAGTTCGGCGCCTGCGCAGCCTGCCACGGTCCGGATGGCAAGGGTAACCAGGCCGTGGGCGCGCCCAACCTGACCGACAAGGTTTGGCTGCACGGCTGGGGTGAGGCCGCGGTCATTGCCATGGTCAACCACGGCAAGACCAACGTGATGCCCCCGCAAGCTTCGCGCCTGACGCCTGAGCAGGTGAAGGTGTTGACGGCCTACGTCTGGAATTTGTCCCAGAGCACAAAGGTCGCGGCCAATTAAGTCAGAATAGGATTCAAAAGGCATACCCCCATGCCTATTGGGTCCTATCATGAAGTCTGACAGCACCACCGACCTGCCTGATTCCCAGGCGCTGGTATCTCTCTACCAGAAGCAAGGCAAGATCTACCCACGCTCCGTCACGGGATTCTTCGTGAAGTGGCGTTGGGTTTTTGTCTGGCTGACTCAACTGGTTTTCTACGGTCTGCCTTGGCTGAGTTGGAACGGCCGGCAGGCCGTTTTGTTTGATCTCACCAGCCGACGGTTCTATGTCTTCGGTTTGGTGCTGTATCCTCAGGACCTGATCTATCTCTCCGGATTGCTCATGCTGAGCGCCTACGGTTTGTTCCTCTTCACGGCGGTGGCGGGGCGCCTTTGGTGCGGTTATGCCTGTCCGCAGACGGTGTATACGGAAATCTATCTCTGGATGGAGAAGTTTTTCGAGGGTGACCGTCAAAAGCGGATGAAACTGGACCAGAAGCCTTGGACGACTGAATGGATTCGACGAAAGGCGGGGAAGCAACTGGCCTGGATCCTTTTCGGACTCTTCACTGGCTTTACCTTTGTCGGATATTTCACCCCCATCAAAACCCTGGCCGAGGAGGCGTTGAGCCTCGGTTTCGGTCCCTGGGAATGGTTTTGGGTCCTGTTCTATGGTTTTGCCACCTATGGCAACGCAGGATATATGCGTGAGCAGGTGTGCAAGTACATGTGTCCTTACGCGCGTTTTCAGAGCGCCATGTTCGACAAGGACACCCTGATCATCTCGTATGACCGGGAGCGCGGCGAGCCGCGTGGTTCTCGTTCCAAGAAGGCCGATCCTTCCCAACTGGGCTTGGGCAGCTGCATCGACTGCGGTCTTTGCAGCCAGGTCTGCCCGACCGGCATCGATATCCGCAACGGTCTACAGTACGAGTGCATCGGGTGTGCAGCCTGCATCGATGTCTGCGACGAAGTCATGGACAAGATGGGCTACCCGCGGGGGCTGGTGCGCTATGCCACCCAGAATGGCTTGGCTGAGCACTGGGGGCGGGGGCAGATGCTGCGTCGCATTCTTCGTCCGCGTGTGCTGGTCTATTCGCTCATCATGATCGTGATTTGCTTGGCCTTTGCCTGGAGCATCGCAGCGCGTGCGCCGTACCGGGTGGATGTGGTGCGAGACCGTGCATCCCTGGCCAGGATCGTCGAGGATGGACGGGTGGAAAACGTCTATCGTCTGCAGATCATGAATGCAGCCGAGGCCGAGCAGACCTATGTGCTGCGCGTGGACGGCCTGCCCGAGATGTCGTGGGATCTACGGGCAGAGGTGGTGGTAGGGGCCGCACAGGCGCGTTGGGTCACCGTTGGGGTCCAGGTGCCGTTTGAGGTGGCGCAGCAGGCGGGCCCGGGTGTGCATCCCATCGAGTTCACCGTGTCGCGCCGGGCGCCGCAAGACCGGGGTCAGGCCGTGGACATCCGCGAAAAGTCAACCTTCGTTGTTCCCCGATAAACTTGCCGCGGGGCTGACCATGATCTGGCTCTGCCCTGTCACCATTTCAGCCATCAGAACGCGCAGCCATGAATGCAGCAGATACCGCACACAAGCCCTCTCTTCCCTGGTGGCGCTACAAGATCATGTGGCTGGTGGTCGGGGGGCCGCTTGTGGTGGTGGTGGCCGGCATCTCAACGGCGGTCATCGCCATCAAGGGGGCCGACCCGGTGCTCACTCAGGAGGAGCGGTTGACGCCGGCGGAGCTGCGGCAAAGCGGCGTTGACGCCAACACGCCCGCCATGCAGGCCCGCAACCATGCGGCCACGGCCAAGTGAAGTCTGCCATCGGGCCTGATGGGCCCGTTTCACTGGGGTGGTGCGCAACCCTACAGCTGCGCTGCCAAAAATAAAAAGGGGAGCCTGATGGCTCCCACTTTTTTGCGGGTCTGAAGAGGACGGTCTTCAGCAGGCTGCGCCGTTCACCAATTGCTGCAATCCGGCTTGGTCGATGATCCGGATGTGACGCTGCTTGACCTCCAAGATGCCTTCGTCCTGGAAGCGAGAGAACGTGCGGCTGACTGTTTCGAGCTTGAGGCCCAGGTAGCTGCCGATTTCTTCGCGGGTCATGCGCAAGATCAGGGAAGAGGCGGAGAAGCCGCGCGCCTGAAGCCGTTGGGTTAGATTAAGCAGGAAAGCCGCCAGCCGCTCCTCGGCCCGCATGCTGCCGAGCAACAGCATCACGCCATGGTCGCGCACGATCTCGCGGCTCATGATTTTGTGGAACTGGTGCTGGAGGTCCGTGAATTCGCGGCTCAGATGTTCCAGGTGGTCATAGGGGATGACGCAGACCTGGGAATCTTCCAGTGCCACCGCATCGCAGGAATGGCGATCGTTGCTGATGCCATCCAGCCCGAGCAGTTCGCCGGCCATTTGAAAACCCGTGACCTGATCACGCCCGTCTTCAGAGGAGACGCAGGTTTTGAAGAATCCAGTGCGTACGGCATAGAGAGACTGAAATTCGTCTCCTGCCCGAAACAGGGTGTCACCCCGCGGCACCGTGCGGCGTGTGGCCACCAGGCTGTCCAGCCTTTCCAGATCCGGGCGGGAGAGCCCCACGGGCAGGCAAAGCTCACGCAGGTTGCAGCTGGAGCATGCGACCTTGAAGGCGTCCGCGCGCAGGCGTTGGGTATCCGTCATGTCCTGCATTATGGCGCGCGAGCAGGAGTTGTTTGGGGTCAATTCCTGTTCCTGGGTCTTCGGATTCAGCATGATGGTTCTCAAGTAGTCGTCGCATTTTTGGAGGTGTGGTGCGTAGCGGTCTTGATCCGCATCAAGATCGTGGGCGGAGCCGGTGGCACCATGCCTTCATGACGACGAGCCATCCTGATGCTGTGGTGGGCCTGCCCGCGCACTTGCTGAACCAGTTTGACGTACCTGGGCCGCGTTACACCTCCTATCCCACCGCGGATCGGTTTGTGGAAGCGTTCACCCAGGATGACTATGTTCAGGCCCTGCGTCAGCGGGCTGAAGGTGCGACGGTGGGCGGCAAAAAGCCCTTGTCGCTGTATCTGCACATCCCCTTCTGTGAGTCGGTGTGCTATTACTGCGCCTGCAACAAGGTGATCACCAAGCACCATGAGAAGGGGGCGGAATACGTCAGGGCTCTGGGCCGGGAGATCGACCTTCATGTGGAGCAGATGGGCAGGGGCCAGGCCGTCACCCAGGTCCATTTTGGCGGTGGCTCCCCCACTTTCCTGAGCGACGCCGAGCTGGGCGATCTGATGGGGTGTCTGCGCGAGGCCTTCCGGGTGGTGCCGGGGGCGGAGATCTCGATCGAGGTGGATCCGCGCACGGCGTCCTCCGAGCGTCTGGGGCGCTTGCGTGACATGGGCTTCAACCGCATCAGCTTCGGTGTGCAAGACTTTGATCCGCAGGTCCAGGTGGCTGTGCATCGGGTGCAGCCATTCGAGCAGGTGCGCGACCTGCTGGTGGCTGGCCGTGAGCTGGGCTTTGAGTCCACCAATGTGGACCTGATCTATGGACTGCCCAAGCAGACACCGGACTCGTTTGCCCAAACGATACGTCGCGTGGGTGAATTGCGCCCGGACCGCATTGCGCTGTATTCCTACGCGCATCTTCCGCAGCGGTTCAAGCCTCAGCGGCGCATCCATGCCGAAGATCTGCCGCCGGCCTCGCATCGGGTGCAGATGCTTTCGGCCGCCATCGCGGGTTTCCTGGGCTTTGGCTACACCTACATCGGCATGGATCACTTCGCCTTGCCGGGAGACTCGCTGGCGGCGGCCAAGCGGCAAGGCCGACTGCAGCGAAATTTCCAGGGCTACAGCACGCAGCCGGACTGCGACTTGATTGGGCTGGGGGTGTCCTCCATTGGCAAGATGGGCGCGGTCTACAGCCAGAACGCCAAGACGCTGGAGGAGTACTACGACGCGCTGGCGCAACGCCGATTGCCCGTGGTGCGGGGCATCGCGCTTACCCGTGACGATCTGGTTCGACGGGCTGTGATCATGGCCATCATGTGCCAGGGGCGCCTGGATTTCGAATCCATTGAGCTGGCGCATCTGGTCAATGTGCAGGACTACTTCCAGTCCGAGCTCAGCGGCTTGGCGCCATTTGTGGAGATGGGGTTGGTCACCTTGGAGCCCGGGGCTTTGCAGGTCACCGCCCAGGGTTGGTACTTTGTACGGGCCATTGCGATGTGCTTTGACCGTCACCTCCAGGCCGACCGGGTACGCGGGCGCTTCTCCAAGATCATCTGACCGCCACCAACGCCGGCGGCAGGTTTGGCGTCGGCCGAACGCTGCCGTTTCACCCCATGCGCCGCAGCTCGCAGCTCAGCGCGACAGGCGCCGGGGCAGGGTGGCGAGCCTTTCCAAGGCGGAATCCAGCGTGGCATCTTGCTTGGCGAAGCAGAATCGCACCACCTGTAGCCCGGGGGCCTGGGCATAGAAGGGTGACAAGGGCACGGCGGCCACGCCCACTTCGGCGGTCAGCCAACGGGCGAAGTCAAGATCAGACTGATCGGACAGGTGGCCGTACCGCACGCACTGGAAGTACGTGCCCTCGCAGGCAATCGGCTCGAGTCCCGAGGCGGCCAGTCCCTGCGCAAACCTTGAACGCTTGCTTGCATAGAAGTCCGCCAGATCACGCCAGGGGGCATCGTCCTGCAGCACCTGGGCCAGGGCATGCTGCATGGGCGTGTTCACACAGAACACGTTGAACTGGTGCACTTTGCGGAACTCTGCCATCAGTGCCGCAGGGGCGACCACATGGCCAATCTTCCAACCCGTGACATGGTAGGTTTTGCCGAAGCTGGAGATGACGATACTGCGCTCGGCCAGCGCCGTCAGGCTGGAGGCGCTGATGTGCGGGCGTCCGTCATACACCATGTGTTCGTAGACCTCGTCGGAGATCACGAACAACCCGTGGCGCTGCGCCAGGTCAGCCAAGGCCTGCATCTCCTCGCGTGTCCAGACGACGCCTGACGGGTTGTGTGGCGAGTTGATGAGGATGGCGCGCGTACGAGGGCCGATCGCTTGCGCGATGCGCTCGAAGTCGGGGCGGAAGGTGACCGGATCCAGTGACACCCGCACAGCCCGGGCGCCGGCCATGGCCAGTGCGGGGGCGTAGCTGTCATACGCCGGCTCCAGGATGATCGCGTCGTCGCCCGCCGGTACCAGGGCCAGCACGGCCGTCAGGATCGCTTGAGTCGCACCTGCGGTGATCGTGATCTCCGTTTCCGCGTCGTACAGGCGGCCGTAGAGGCGCTGGATCTTTTCGGCCAGCCGCTGTCTCAGCTGCGGCACGCCGGCCATGGGCGCGTATTGATGGTGCCCGGCGGCCATGGCCTGATTGACCGCCTCTGCCAGGGACGGGGCCGGTGGAAAGTCCGGAAAGCCCTGGCCCAGATTGATGGCGCCGTGGTCGCTGGCCAGCTTGGACATGACGGTGAAGATGGTGGTCCCCACGCCAGGCAGGCGGCTGGGCGGCAGGACGGGCGAGGCTTCAGAGTTCATAGTTGTCTCCCACACCGGACATGGCCTGCTCGATCAGGGACCGGGTCAGGCGTCGCGAGATCAGCTCTGCGAAGGTGATGACATAGGATTTGAGGAACACGCCCTTGCGAAAGGCGATGCGGCTGGTGTTGCTGCCGAAGAGGTGGGCGGCAGGCTTGGCCACCAGTTCCGAGGTCGAAGGTTCGTCGCGCATGGCCATTTCCGCCAGGATGCCTACTCCCAAACCGCTGCGTACATAGGTCTTGATGACGTCCGAATCGATCGCCTCCAGTGCGATGGTGGGCTGGAGCCGGCGCAGGGCGAATGCCTGGTCGATCCTGGTCCGGCCGGTGAAGGAGGGGTGGTAGGAGATCAGGGGATGCTGGGCCAGCTGCTCCAGCGTGGGGCGATCCACGGTAGCCAGCGGATGGTCCCTCTTCATGACCAGCAGGTGCTGCCACTCGTAGCAGGGCAGGGTGACCAGTTCGTCAAATCCGGCCAGGGATTCGGTCGCCAGTCCGACGTCTGCCCCGTCGCTCAGCAGCAGCTGGGCCACCTGCTCCGGCGTGCCCTGGTGCAGGCTGACCGTGACCTTGGGGTAGCGCTGCCTGAGCTCGGCCACCGGCTCCGGCAGGATGTACTTGGCCTGGGTGTGCGTGGCGGCGATGGACAAACGGCCCGTGTCCTGGCGCGAGAACTCCTCTCCGATACGCCGCAGGTTGGCCACCTCGCGCAGGATGATGTCGATCGAGCGCAGAGCCTGCTGGCCGGGCGCCGTCATGCGTTTAAGGCGCTTGCCATGGCGCATGAAAAGCGCCACGCCGAGCTCCTCTTCGAGCTCCAGGATGGCTTTGGACACCCCGGGCTGGGAGGTGTGGAGGGCCTTGGCGGTCTCGGTCAGGTTCAGGTCGCGGCGCACCGCTTCCTGCACAAATCGGAATTGGTGCAGGTTCATGCGGCAGGGGCCGCGCTCAGGCTGCAGGCCCAGTCGGCGATGGCGCCGACGACGGCGTCGGATTCACCCAGGCTGGGGTGGAGCCGCCAGGCGATGTCCGGATGCGCTGCCTGCAGTTGGGCCATCAGCACGGGTACGTCCTTGCGCACATGTCCCCCTGTTCCCAGGAAGAGCGGCACAACATGCACCACACGGGGCTGCAGCGTCGCCAGTTCTTGACCGGCCTGCACCAGCGACGGTGCCATGAACTCGAGGTAGGACAGTCGAACGGCTTGTGGACGCCAGCGGCCGTCGGCCTGCAGGCGCGACAGGATGGCCTCGAAGGGCCGCGCCCAGGCGGGATCGCGGGCACCGTGACAAAGCAGGAGCAGAGCGTCAGTGTCGTTCATGGTCAGCGGTAGCGCACCAGCCAGGCGAAGGTGGCCAGTGAGATGAGCAAGAAGAGCAGGCTGGGGGCCAGAGCAGTCAGCCAGGGCGTCCAGCCGTGCAGCAGTCCCAGGTGGCCTGCCACGTTGTTGAGCAGGATGAAGACGATGCCGATCATGATGCCGCCAAACACCTTCAGGCTGATGCCGCCTTGGCGGGCATGGAGATAGGCGAAGGGCAGGGCGAGCATCACCATCACGATGCAGGCGAAGGGGTAGGCCACCCTCTTCCAGAACTGGAGCTCATAACGTTGGGAGTCCTGCTGCTGGCGCTGCAGGTGGCGGCTGTAGCGCCATAGCTCCAGCGTCGACATGCTGTCGATAGGAGAGACGGCTGCGGCCACCACCTCCGGGCGCAGGCCGGTGCGCCAGGACAGCTGATCTTGGTGGGTCTGCTGCACCGCCTCGCCCGCGGCAAGGGGCCACCGCACCACACGGAGGTCCTCCAACTGCCACAAGGTGCCGTCGCCGGCATCGCTGACCGTGGCCCGTGCCGCATGCAGTTCCCGCAGCAGGCGCCCGTTCTGCCCGTGCTCAAGAATCATCACATCGGTCATCCACCCGTCGACGGCATTGGCCCGACCCACACGGATGGAGATCGCTGTAGGGCCGTCACCGGCCAGCGTCGCTGGATCTGCACCAGGCACGCTCTCCCGCAGCCAAGCTCCCTTGCCGCCCAGGGTGTTCGTCCCGCGGGCCTCGCTGCGCCACTTGGCATAGAGCAGCTGCGCCCGGGGAGCGATCTCCTCGCCCAGGGCCAACGTGGTGGCCGTGAAGAGCAGCGCAAGCTGCAACAGCAGCAGCAGGGCCCGACCCGGGCCCAGGCCGGCGGTCCGCAAAATGGTGAATTCCGAGGACTGTGCCATGCGGGAGAGCGCATAAATGGAGCCGATCAGCACCGCGATGGGCATCAGTTCGTACAGCCGCCCCGGCACCTGGACGAGGGCCAGCTTGAAGGCGGCGCCGGTGCTGCCCGATGCGCGAGCAATGCCGTCCAGCTCATCGAGCACGTCGATGAAGAGGAACAGGGCCAAGAAGGCCAGGGCGACGAAGAGGACGGCGCCGGCGACATCCCCGAACACCAGGCGTCGGACAGTTCTCATGTGGACGCCTTTCCGGCACGACCCGTGCAGGTCGCGGCGGGACCGGTGCCGGAGCGGGTCCACCGTAGGGTCCAACTCACCGCGTTCTCGCGCCAGGCCAGTAAGGCCAGCGAGCCGACCAGCACGCCGCCATGGATGAGCAGCAGGCCGGCGGCGGGTGCCAAGCGCCCGGCGGCGACCCAGGCCTGGCTGAGGTTGATGAGGTTGAAATACACGACAAAACTCAACAGCGCCAGGATCAGGTTCCAGTTGCTGGAGCGGCGCGGGTTGGTGGCTGAAAGGGCCAGGGCCAGGACGGGCATCAGCAGGATGGACAAGACCATACCGGTGCGCCAGACCAGCTCGCCCCAGGCGGCAGGGGTGGCGTCTTCAAGCAGTTGCCATGCCTGTCGCGTCTTGGGTGAGGCCTGTGGACTGCGGCCAGGCCCGGACGGATTGACCACCGTGGTGAAGCGGCCGAACTCCACATGGGTCGAGCTGCCATCGGCCAGGTCGCGCTCATGACGGTGGCCTGCGCGCAGTTCCACCGATTGCGCCCCATCCTCGGCGCCAAGGCTGAGCTTGCCGGTGCGCGCAGTGGTCACCGACCACGCTTGCGCGTCGCGTTGCAGCAGGAAGACGCTGTGGCCGTTCTCGTCCTGTCCTTCCGCCCGGTCGACGAAGTACACCCGCTGGCCGTCCGCTGACTGCTGGAAGGAGCCGGGGGCGATTCGGTCAAGATCGGACCGTTGCGCGAAGCGCTGCCGTATCTCTGCCAACTCCTGATTGAACCAGGGCCAGCCGAACAGCGCCAGGCCACAGCCCACCAACATCACCGGCCAGGCCATGCGGTAGACCGGCCGCAAGAACTGGAACAGGCTCACCCCGGAGCTGAACCAGACGGCCATTTCGCTGTCCCGGTACATGCGTCCCATGCCCACGACGACGGCCACGAACAGGGCCAGACCGATGAGGGTGGGCACGTGGCTGAGGGCGGTGTAGACCAGGACCAGCGCCACGTCCTGCAGGCCCACCGAGCCGCGGGCGGCCAGTCCCAGGGTACGGATCAGCATCATGGTCAGCACGATGGTCAGCAGCACCACCAGGGTGGCGCTCAGTACCCGGGCGAGTTCAAGGCGGATGGATCGATGGAATAACATCAAGAGCTTGGCTTTGCTTCGAGGAAGATTATGGACTTTCGTGTCAATGCCGCCCCGACCGGAGGGCTCGCCCAGGTGGCGGCGGATGCGCTGGTGGTGATCCTGTCGGCACAGGGTGGACCGGTGGGAGACGAGGCCTTGGCGGGCCTGATCAAGCGTTTGCAGGACAGCGGCGACTACCGGGGCAAGGCTGGCGAAGTTGTGGCCTTGCCGCTTCCGGAGGGGTTCAAGACCAAGCGGCTGGTGCTGTCGGTGGCGGCCCGCGGCGACTTCAAGGCCGTGCGCGCAGCAGCGCAGGCCGCCTGGGGCCAGCTCAAGGGCCGGCCGGTGCGCAAGCTCTCGCTCACCTTGGGTACAGGAGCCTGGCAGGACACACTGGCCGAGGCTGTGGTCGTGGGGTTGGAACAGGCTGCCTACCAGTACCAGGTTCCGGGCGCGTCCGCCAGCGACAAGGATCAACCGTCTGCGGGAGAAGTCAAGGTCAGCCTGCTGGCCCCCAAGGCCGAGCATGCGGCGGTGAAGTCCGGCGTGGCCTTGGGTCAAGGCATCGCCGCCGGCATGTCCTTCACCCGTCAGCTGGGCAACCTGCCCGCCAATGTGTGCACCCCGAGCTATCTGGGCGAACAGGCAATGGCCCTGGCGGCTGGCAAGGCGCTGTCGGTGGAGGTGCTGGACCGCGAGGCCATCGAAAAGCTGGGCATGGGTTCCTTCCTGTCGGTCGCGCAGGGCGCCGACACCCCGCCGCGGTTCATCGTGTTGCGCTACCAGGGGGCAGGCAAGGACTTGGCACCCGTGGTGCTGGTGGGCAAGGGCATCACCTTCGACACGGGGGGCATCTCCCTCAAGCCGGCCGCCGAGATGGATGAGATGAAGTTCGACATGTGCGGTGCGGCGTCTGTGCTGGGTGTCTTCCGCGCCCTGCAGGCGCTGCAGCCGGACCTGAACGTCATCGGCCTGATTCCCACCTGCGAGAACATGCCCAGCGGGCGGGCCACACGGCCTGGCGACGTCGTCAAGAGCATGTCGGGCAAGACCATTGAGATCCTCAACACCGATGCCGAGGGTCGCCTCATCCTTTGCGATGCGCTGACCTATGCGGAACGATTCAAGCCCCGTGCCGTCATCGACATTGCCACGTTGACCGGGGCATGCGTGGTGGCACTGGGACATCAGCATGCGGGCCTGTTCTCGCCCGATGACGGCTTGGCCGGTCAATTGCTGGCGGCGTCTGCACGCTCCGCCGACACCTGCTGGCGTATGCCCCTGGATGAGGAATACGACGACAACCTCAAGAGCAATTTTGCGGACATGGCCAATGTCGGCCCGCGCGCCGGTGGCGCGATCACGGCGGCCAAGTTCCTGCAGCGTTTCGCCAGTGCCTATCCCTGGGCCCACCTGGACATCGCCGGGGTGAGCCACCGCAGCGGGCCCCAGAAGGGCGCCACTGGGCGTCCGGTGGCCTTGCTGATGCATTACCTGCTGAGCTTGGAGCAGGCCTGAGGGCGGGCATGGCAGCCGACATTCACTTCTTCACCGGTTTGCCCAACCGGTTGGAGTTCGCCTGCCGGCTGGTGCGGCAAAAGTATCGGCAATCAGAGCGGATGGCGGTGTTGGCGCCGCCTGCAGAACTGTTTCGCCTAGACCTGCTCCTCTGGTCCGAGGGACCGCAGTCTTTCCTGCCTCACCTGCGCTGGCGGGCGGGGGCGCCGGTGCCGCAGCTGCTGCAGCGCACGCCCGTCTGGTTGGCAGAGGCGCCGGATCCCCAGTGGGCTTGTGCCTCGCTGATCCATCTGGGCGGGGTGGAGCCAGAGGCGCTGGCCCGGCACGGGCGGGTGGCCGAACTCGTCGGTCATTCGGACGAGGAACGGATTTCCGGCCGGCGGCGCTGGCGTGCATACGAAGAACTGGGGTTCAAACCGGTGCACCACCCCTGGAGCGGGACGGTCAGCGCCTGAAAGCCGGGCCAAATGGGGGCATGAGGGCCTCAAACCAGGGACAACCCGGGTTGGCATGCACCTTGCCAAGGAGGTTTGGTTCCATCGTGAATCCGTCGACAGGATTCCCGGATCTGCGGGTTTGCAGCGTGGCCAAAACCACGAAAGCGCCATGTCTGGGCATACTGGAATCGGATATCGTCGGTGCCGTCGAGCTTTACCCGTGGTCATATCTGACCCTTCATCCCTCATCTGGAGGTTTGTCTTTATGCAAGTCAAGTTCAATGTGATCGTTGCCGCCGCCGCGGCCCTGATGGCGGGTTCCCTGCAGGCGCAGGAGCTGGTGGTCAAGATCGGCCACGTCGGCCCCACCAGCGGTGGCATCGCTCACCTGGGCAAGGACAACGAAAACGGCGCTCGCATGGCCGTGGACGAACTGAACGCCCGTGGCGTGACCATCGGCGGCAAGAAGGCCAAGTTCGAGTTGCTGGCTGAAGACGACGGTGGCGATCCCAAGCAGGGCACGGCCGCTGCCCAGAAGCTGGTGGATTCGCGCGTGAACGGCGTGGTGGGCCACCTGAACTCCGGCACCTCCATCCCGGCCTCCAAGGTGTACAGCGACGCGGGCATTCCGCAAATCTCTCCCTCGGCCACCAACCCGACCTACACCCGTCAGGGCTTCAAGACCACCTTCCGCGTGGTGGCTGACGACGTGCACCTGGGTGGCACCCTGGGCCGCTACGCCGTGGATACCCTGAAGGGCAAGTCCATCGCCGTCATCGACGACCGCACCGCCTATGGCCAAGGTGTGGCCGATGAGTTCGAGAAGGGCGTGAAGGCCAAGGGCGGCAAGATCGTCAAGCGCGAGTTCACCAACGACAAGGCCACCGACTTCCAGGCCATCCTGACCGCCATCAAGGGCGCCAAGCCGGACATCATTTTCTACGGTGGTATGGAAGCCGTGGCGGGTCCGCTGATCCGTCAAGCCAAGTTGCTGGGTATCAAGGCCAAGTTCATGGGTGGCGACGGCATCTGCTCGGGTGAGCTGCCCAAGCTGTCCGGCGGCGCCATGGAAGATGGCCAGGTCGTCTGTGCCGAGGCCGGTGGCGTTGAAGGCAAGGCCAAGGAAGGCATGGACAAGTTCAAGGCTGACTTCAAGAAGAAGTTCAACGCCGACGTCCAGATCTACGCTCCCTACGTCTACGACTCGGTCAACGTGATGGTGGCCGCCATGGTCAAGGCCGGCTCGTCCGACCCGGCCAAGTACCTGCCGGTGCTGGCCAAGACTGAAGGCTACAAGGGCGTGACCGGCACCATCGGTTTCGACGAGAAGGGTGACATCCGCAACGGCGCCCTGACCCTGTTCACCTACAAGGGTGGCAACCGCGAGCAGATCGCCGTGGTGCGTTGATGCCAAGCGTCTGACCCTTCATCGGGGTCAGGTCGTGATGGCAGTGGTGCCAAGTAAGCTGCACCATCCAAAAGAGGGCCCGCGTGGCCCTTTTTGTTTTCTGGCCAGCAGCCCCACCGCATTTTTGGGTGACATGGGGTGGGGTGCGCCGAAGGGCAGAAACAAAAAAGCCTCGGAGGCATCCGAGGCTTTTCACTGCTGTGCGGCCTGGGCCGCCAGGCCCGTTCACTTCATGCCGAGCACCCAGGTAGCCAGGGTCTTGGCTTCGTCAGGCGTGACATTGTTGGCCGGCATCGGCACGTTGCCCCACACGCCAGCGCCACCCTTTTGAATCTTTTCCGCCAGCTTGGCCACCATGGCCTTGTCGCCCTTGTACTTGGCGGCCACGTCCTTGTAGGCCGGGCCCACGACCTTCTTGTCCACCGCATGACAGGCCATGCAGTTCTTCTTGGTGGCCAGTTCCTGGTTGGCCAGGGCGGGCGACGATGCGACAACGGCCAGAGCAACAGCGATCAGGGTCTTCATGTGCGGTTTCCAGTTGGTTGAGGGACAGGTGAAGGACCAGTTACAGTCACCTCAACGCAGTGTACAAGCGACGGTTGACGGGGGACTTGCTCGTTCTCACTCATCCACGGAAAACGGAGCGTGACCATGGGATTTGTGGTGTATGGCGTGATCCAGTTGGTCCTGCATTTTTCGGGCTGGGGCCCGATGGCCAAATGGAATTGGGAAATTGACGGTGACCTCTGGAAGTTTGTCCTGCCATTCTTCCTGGCGCTGCTTTGGTGGGGTTTTGCCGATTCTTCTGGCCTGACCAAGCGCCGGGAAATGGAAAAAGAGGAACGCCGCAAGCGGGACCGCCGCCGAAAGAGTGTGGAAGCGCTGGGCATGACACCCCAGGACGACCGTCGCAAAGGGGACCGCCGCGGTCCCCTTTGACCGACGGGTTTCAGTCTTCCAGCTTGGAGAGGTCGCGCACCGCGCCCTTGTCGGCTGAAGTGGCCAACAGCGCATAGGCCTTCAGGGCGGCGCTGACCTTGCGCGGGCGCGCCTGGGCCGGCTTCCAGCCCTTGGCATCCTGTTCGGCGCGGCGCTTGGCCAGTTCTTCGTCGCTCAGCAGCACATCGATAGTGCGGTTCGGGATGTCGATGCGGATGCGGTCGCCGTTGCGCACCAGACCGATCGCGCCACCGGCGGCGGCTTCGGGCGAGCAGTGGCCGATCGACAGGCCCGAGGTGCCGCCCGAGAAGCGGCCGTCGGTCAGCAGCGCGCAGGCCTTGCCCAGGCCCTTGGACTTGATGTAGCTGGTGGGATACAGCATTTCCTGCATGCCGGGACCGCCCTTGGGGCCCTCGTAGCGCACCACCACCACGTCACCGGCCTTGACCTGGTCGTCCAGGATGTGGGCCACGGCCTCGTCTTGGCTCTCGACCACGTGGGCCGGGCCTTCGAAGACCAGCAGGCTGTCGTCCACGCCGGCGGTCTTGACCACGCAGCCGTCCAGGGCGATGTTGCCGCGCAGCACGGCCAGGCCGCCTTCCTTGCTGAAGGCGTGCTCGTAGGAGCGGATGCAGCCTTCGGCGCGGTCGGTGTCCAGGCTGGGCCAGCGGGTGTTCTGGCTGAAGGCGACCTGGGTGGGGATGCCCGCGGGGCCGGCCATGTAGAAGGTCTTGACCGCCTCGTCCTGGGTGACGGCGATGTCCCACTGGGCCAGGGCCTGGCCCATGGTGCCGGAGTGGATGGTCGGGGCGTCGGTGTGCAGCTTGCCGGCGCGGGCCAGCTCGCCCAGGATGGCCATGATGCCGCCGGCGCGGTGCACGTCCTCGATGTGGTACTTGTTGGTGTTGGGCGCCACCTTGCACAGCTGCGGCACCTCGCGCGACAGGCGGTCGATGTCCGTCATGTCGAAGTCGATGCCGGCTTCCTGGGCCGCGGCCAGGATGTGCAGGATGGTGTTGGTCGAGCCACCCATCGCGATGTCCAGCGTCATCGCGTTCTCGAAGGCCTTCTTGCCGATGCTGCGTGGCAGCACCGACTCGTCGCCCTGCTCGTAGTAGCGCTGGCACAGCTCGACCGCCAAGCGGCCGGCGCGCAGGAACAGCTGCTCGCGGTCGGCGTGGGTGGCCACCACGGTGCCGTTGCCCGGCAGGGACAGGCCCAGGGCCTCGGTCAGGCAGTTCATCGAGTTGGCGGTGAACATGCCCGAGCAGCTGCCGCAGGTGGGGCAGGCCGAGCGCTCGACCTCGGCCACCTCGGCGTCGCTGACCTTGCTATCGGCGGCCATGACCATGGCGTCGATCAGGTCGAGCTTCTTGATCTGGATGGTCGAGGTGCCGGGCACTGCCAGCTTGACCTTGCCTGCCTCCATCGGGCCGCCCGAGACGAAGACCACCGGGATGTTCAGGCGCATCGCGGCCATCAGCATGCCCGGGGTGATCTTGTCGCAGTTGCTGATGCAGACGATGGCGTCGGCGCAGTGCGCGTTGACCATGTACTCGACCGAGTCCGCGATGATGTCGCGGCTGGGCAGCGAGTACAGCATGCCGTCATGGCCCATGGCGATGCCGTCGTCCACTGCGATGGTGTTGAACTCCTTGGCCACGCCGCCGGCGCGCTCGATCTCGCGTGCAACCAACTGGCCCAGGTCCTTCAGGTGGACGTGGCCCGGCACGAACTGGGTGAAGCTGTTGGCGATCGCGATGATCGGCTTGCTGAAGTCATCGTCCTTCATGCCGGTGGCGCGCCACAGGGAGCGGGCGCCTGCCATGTTGCGGCCGGCGGTGGAGGTCTTGGAACGGTAGGCGGGCATGACGTGTACCTAGTCTCGGAACCGGTGGATCCGGTCCTGCGTTGTCTGAGGTGGCCACCTCCCGCAGAGGCCGAAGGCGGCGCCGCGGAATTGTCGCTGAACGCGGGCGCCCGCCGCCGTCCGTCCTCAGGCGCTGGCGGGGCTTGAATCGGCCCGGTGAGCCGGGGGGCTCGGACGCAGGCGTAGGCGCAAGTCGGCACCGACGGCTGTGTGTTCATGCCATTGCCAGCGCAGGGCTTCTTCAAGCGTCTCCCAAGGGCCCAGGCGGGCCCATGGCAGGCCGGCGCCCAACAGTGCCGGAGCCAGGTAGAGCAGGATCTCATCGACCAGGCCTGCGGCCAGCCAGGCCCCATTGAGGGCCGGGCCGGCCTCAAGGTGGATCTCGTTGAACTGCCGGCCTGCCAGGTCGGCCAGCACGTCAGCGGGAATCAGGCGTCCGGTGGTGTCGGCTGGCAGCGCCACCAGCTCGGCGCCGCGGGCCTGCAGGGTGCGAGCGCGGTCTGCTGGCGCTGAGTTGGCGTGGTAGACGATCAATGCGTCAGGGCCATCCAGCAGAGCGGCCTCTAGCGGCAGCTCCAATCGTGCATCCACCAGGGCCCGTCGGGGCTGGCGGGCGGTGGGCACCAGTCGGACATCCAGCCGCGGATTGTCGTGCCGGGCCGTGCCGATACCGGTCAGCACCACCCCCGCCCGCCGCCGCCAGGCGTGACCATCCCGCCGCGCAGGCTCCTGCGTGATCCATTGGCTCCGGCCGTTGCCCAGTGCCGCCTGGCCATCGGCTGATGAAGCCGCCTTGAGGCGCACCCAGGGTCGGCCCAAGGCCATGCGCTGGAAGAAGCCGATGTTGAGTTCCCGGGCGGCCGTGGCATGGGCCTGGGACCATTCGGTGCAAATGCCTGCGGCCTGCAGGCGCGCCATGCCTTGTCCATTGACCTGGGGATTGGGGTCCAGCGCGGCTGCGACCACCTTTCCCACGCCGGCCGCAGCCAGCGCGTCGCAGCAGGGGGGCGTGCGACCATGGTGCGCACAGGGCTCCAGGGTCACGTAGGCGGTCGCCCCCCGCACGTCGTGGCCGCGTGACTGGGCATCGCGCAGCGCCATCACCTCTGCATGCGCCTGCCCTGGCGGCTGGGTATGACCTTGACCCAGGATCCAGCGGCCATCGGCCGACACCAGCACGCAACCGACTCGCGGGTTGGGGTCCGTCAGGCCGATGGCTTGTTCGGCCAGTGACAGGGCCAGGGCCATCGGATCAGGCGGCGCGGCGGCGAGGACTTCGGTCATGGGGTGCTCATGGGGGGGCGTCAGAGGCGCCCGAAGGACGGGCAGTGTAGCCGTGCTCCTTCCCCCGAAAGAGGGGGGCTGGGGAGGGGGCGGGATCCCCCATCGGAGGTGCCCCCTTGGGGCGATGCCTGCGCACCTCGGCCTACGAACAATCCAATTCTGTGGTGCCGGGATCGGTGCCATCAGGCCGCCCCGCGGGGTGTGCGGGGTATCAGGTTCAAGGCAGGCGTCAGGGGAGAGCAGACATGGAAGCGGTGCGCAGCAGTGTGGCCAAGCGGGCTGGCCTTGGCCAGTGTGGCATGACCTTGGTGGAGCTCATGACCACGGTGGCGGTGGCAGCGGTGTTGGTGGGTGTGGGGCTGCCCAGCTTCACCGCCTTGCAGCAACGCCAGAGTGTGCAGCGCCAGATGGAGGCGTTGGAGGATGCCTTTCGGCTGGCGCGCACCGAGGCCACGTTGCGCGGCCAGGGGGTCACCCTTTGTGCCCGGGATGACTCACTGGGGGATGAAACGCACCAATGTGCGCAGACGGGGCAGCGTTGGAGCGGCTGGCTGGTGTTCGTCGATGGCGAGGAGCGCGGGCAGGTCGACGAGGGTGACCGCTTGCTGCTGGTGCAGCAACCGCTGAAGGGCGACCCGCAGGTCCGAGGCACCGTGCGCAGCATCACGTTCGGGCGCAACGGTCTGGCGATGAGCGCGGCCTCGCGTTTTGGCTTCTTCCATGGCGAACAGCCCGAGGCCCACGACACCCTGTTGTGCGTGAACAAACTGGGCCGTTTGCGCCGCTCGCAGGGCCTGCGTTGCGGCTGATGCGGCGGTTCAGCCTGGCAGGGATTGGGCGGCCGAGCCCTGAGGCAGGCCCGCCACCAGCCCTTGCAGCAGGTCGCAGGCATGCCGCATGAGGTTGGAGGACCGGCGGTGGGCGGAGGTGGCCAGGCACAGCACGGTCTGCACACTGGGGGAGATGACCGGGCGCACCCGCAGTGCATCCTGGCGACCTGAGGCCGCGACGCCACTGGCGGTGAGCACCGCGTGGCCATAGCCGGCGCAGACCAGGTCGATGATGGAGGCCACGCTTGAGACCTCCCAGGCGATGTCCAGGCGCACGCCCACCAGCGTGGCCTGGTTATCCAGCAGGCGGCGTATCACATGCTGGCGCTCCGGCAGGACCAGGGGGCGGCCGGCCAAGGCACTGAAGGGTAGGGGCGCCAGGTCCTGGGCACCGTGGCGCCCATCGTCACGTTCAACCAGGCACAGCGGCTCCTGCAGCAGCGGACAAACCTCCAGCCCAGGGTTGGCCTCCGGGTTGTAAAGCAGTCCGATGTCCACCCGCCCGGAGGTGATCCATTCGCCGATGTGGGAAGACAGGCCCTCGACCACGGCCAGCCGGGCCTTGGGCAGCTGGCGCTGAAAGGTGTCGATGAGCGGCAGTGTCAGCTGGCGACTCATGCTGGGCGGCAGGCCCAGGGTGATGCGGCCCACCGGTTCCTCCCGGTTGGCTCCGAGGTCCTCACGGGCCAGCGCCACCTGGCGCAGGATCGCGGTGGCATGCTCAAACAGTTGCTCCCCGGTTTCCGTCAGGCTCACCCCACGGCCGTTGCGCAGCAGCAGCGTCTCGCGGAGTTCCACCTCCAGGGCACGCACCTGCCGGCTCAAGGCGGGCTGGGCGATGTCCAGGGCGACGGCGGCCTTGCTGAAGCTGCCGAGTTCGGCCACTGTCACGAAATACTCGAGCTGCTTGAAGTTCATCGCATCGGAGAGGCGCCTGGCCTGCCCGTCCATCAGCCCAGGTGGGCGCACAGGTAGTGCGCACCGGGCAGGGGGTTGTAGTAGTAGGGCGGGACTTCCCGGAAGCCCAGCGTGGCGTAGAGCTCACGGGCGGCCTCCATGTCGTCCAGCGTGTCGAGCAGCATGGCCGAGTAGCCGGCCTGCGTGGCGCCATCCAGTAGGGCCTGCGCCAGCTGCCGGCCCAGTCCCAGCCGGCGGAAGGCGGGGCGAACGTACAGTCGCTTCATCTCGCAGGCATTGGCCACGTCCGCCTCGGGCAAGGGACGGAAAGCCCCACAGGCGGCCACCTGACCGTCCACCCAGGCCAGCAGCAGCAGGCCGGCCGGCTCCGCATAGGCGCCCGGCAGCTCAGCCAGCTCCTGCTGGAAGTTCTGGAAGCACAGGTCCACGCCCAACCCCCGGGCGTACTCTTCAAAAATCTCGCGCACCGAGTCCATTTCGTCGGGCAGTGGGGCGCGGATCTGCAGGCAGTGCTGGACCATGGAGGTGCAGGTGAGGGCCGAAGGAGCGCCGGAGTCTAAGGGGCCTGCGGCCCCGCGGCAGCGGGAAAATCCTGCCCTTATCGGTCAGAAGCCTGCCGACTGGGACTGTCCCCATTGCCAGATCCACCAGGCGCCGGCGCCGCAGGCGGCCAGCACCACGGCGGCCAGCAGGCGGGTCAGTGCATCATCGCGCGCCGCGGGCGTACCCGTTGGCAGGTCCTCATCGCCCGTCACCATGGCCTTGACCAGGCGGCGGCGCTTGACCAAGCGGTAGAACACGATGGCCAACACATGCAGGCCGATGAGCAGCAGGAGCAGGTCTGCACCCCAGCCGCGGTGCCAACTGGAGCTGGCAGAAACCAGTCCGCCGCTGACCAGCGACACCAAGGGCCCCGAGAACGCGATCTCATCATCGATGACCAGGCCGGTCAGGGCTTGGGCGCTGAGGATGCCCAGCATGGCCAGCACCGAGAACGCGCCCATCGGGTTGTGGCCGGCCTGTGGATGGTCCTGTGCCGTGGCGCGGCCCCTGAGGTAACGGATCAGGCGTGCCGGGCTGGGCACGAACACCCAGAAGCGTGACCAGCGGCCACCGATGAGGCCCCATATCCAGCGAAAGGCCAAAAGGGCCAGCACGCCCATGCCGACGCGGGCATGAATGTCAATGGCATTGCCGCCAATGTTGCCGGTGACCACGAGGGTGACCACGGCGACCAGCAGGGTCCAGTGAAAGAGACGGGTGGGAAGGTCCCAGACGCGTACGCGCTGTTCGGAAGCTGAAGGGGCGGACATGTTAGATCGGGCTGGTGCCGCAGTGCGGCGATGAGTGTGGGTGCTCAGCATACAGAGGTGACGGGCGCGCGGGAGGACCGGCCTGGTGGGGCGTGGTTCCTGGTGGAGGCTGCGTACACTGGACGGCGGCGCCGGTGGAACCGCCCGTTGGGGCGATTCCGGCGCCATTTCGCATCACACCCCGGAGGTTGCATGAAACGTCTGATCCTGGCCTGCGTGGCCCCCCTGTGCCTGATGATGGCCATGCCGGCTGCGGCGCAGTTCCAGAAGCCTGAACAGGCCGTGAAGTACCGCAAGTCGGTGTTCACCGTCACGTCGCAGCACATGAGTCGCTTGCGCGCCATGGCTGAGGGCAAGGCGCCGTTTGACCCCAAGCTGGCCGAGGCCAATGCCAACCTGGTGGCCATGCTGGCCCCGCTGCCCTGGTCGGCGTTTGGGGAAGGGACCAACGTAGGCAACACGGATGCCAAGCCCGAGGTGTGGAGCCAGGGCGACAAGTTCAAGCAGGCCTCCCAGGCCTATCAGGATGAGGTGGTCAAGTTGCAGGCCGCCGCCAAGACCGGCAACCTAGACCAGCTCAAAGCTGCCCTGGGCGCGACCGGCAAGAGCTGCAAGGCCTGCCACGACAGCTTCAAGAAGGACTGAGGTGGCCTGAATCCGCGCAAGCGGTCCATGGTCCGTGCTCATGGGAGGCCCGCCGTTTGGCGGGCCTTTTTCATGGTTCTCTTGACCCGCCTGCAGTGCGATGACACGGGAGGAGGATGGGGCTGGGGAAAGCACGGGTAAGCCCCGGCTGTCGTTGTCTTGCGTCAAAGGGCCGGCTTTCCTACCATTCGCTGACCGGTTGGTTAACGAATGACCTGGGCCTCCAGACCCAGGCGGCCAAGCCGGCAGGAGACACGCTTGACGACTGAGCCTCTGGTCCTGGTCAATCAGGACGGCGCGGTGCGCACCCTCACCCTCAACCGGCCGGCCGCGCTCAACAGCTTCACCGCCGCTCTCCACCGCCAGCTGCGTGAGGCGCTGGAGGCGGCGGCGCAGGATCCGGGTGTGCGTTGCGTGGTACTGACTGGTGCTGGCCGCGGTTTTTGCGCCGGGCAAGACCTCCACGACCCCGACATGGCCCCGGGCCCCGAGGGCACCGTCGACATCGGTGCCGTGATCGAGGCGCACTACAAACCCTTGGCGCTGCTGCTGCGGCGCATGCCGGTGCCGGTGCTGGCGCGGGTGCAGGGCGTGGCGGCCGGGGCGGGGGCCAACCTGGCGTTGGGCTGCGACATGGTGGTCGCCGGGCGCAGCGCCAGTTTCATCCAGGCCTTCTCGAAGATCGGACTGATCCCGGACTGCGGCGGCACTTGGCTGCTGCCGCGCCTGGCCGGGCGCGCGGTCGCCCTGGGCTTGGCACTCACCGGCGAAAGACTGCCGGCCGAGGAGGCCGAGCGTCTGGGTTTGATCTGGCGTTGTGTGGACGATGCCCAGCTCGACGAAGCCGTGACCGCCTTGGCCCATCGCCTGGCCGCCATGTCGACCCGGGCCCTGGCGGTCACCCGCCAGTGCTTGGACCAGGCTGTGCAGCTCGACATGGCTGCGGCGCTGGACCAGGAGGCCCACTGGCAGCGGGAGCTTGGCCGGGCCCATGACTTCCGCGAAGGCGTGGAAGCCTTCACCGCCAAGCGTGCACCCGTCTTTCGCGACCGCTGACCCCTACGTCCGTCCGCGGGCAAGGGCCTGCGTTCCCCCATGAGCCACTACCACCCTTCTATCCCCACAGACCCCCAAGCCCTGGCCGAGGCCTGCCGAGACGCCATGTGGGCCGGAGACCGGGCCTGCCAGGCCCTGGGTCTGCGCGTGTTGCAGGTGGCACCCGGCCGCGCCACCGTGTCCATGACCGTGAGAGAGGACATGGTCAATGGCCATGCGATCTGCCATGGGGGGTTGATCGCCACGCTGGCCGACTCCGCTTTTGCCTACGCCTGCAACGCCTACAACGAGGTCACGGTCGCGTCGGGTTTCAGCATCGAATTGCTGGCCCCAGCCCAGTTGGGCGACGAGCTCACCGCCAGCGCCCGCGAAGTCAGCCGCGGTGGGCGTGCGGGCCTGTATGACATCGAGGTGTGCAACCAGCAGGGCCGGGTGGTGGCGCAGTTCCGCGGGCGCAGCCACACCTTCAAGGGCCGGTCGCTGCTTCCGCAGGCCAGTGGCTGAAAGCGTCACCCGCCGCAGACGCGCTTCTCCCTTGTCTTCCGGCACTTCAGCACCTCAATACACAAGGAGCCCCATGCCTGTCCGCCATCCCGCTCCCGGCGATCTGGAGCCCATCGAGACCGCCAGCCGCGACGAGATCCAGGCCCTGCAACTGGCCCGCCTGCAGGCCACGCTGCAGCGTGTGTATGACCACGTGCCGCACTACCGCGCGGCCTTTGAGGCCAAGGGCGTGCACCCGAGTGACTGCCAGTCGCTGGCCGATCTGGCCAAGTTCCCGTTCACCACCAAGGCGGATCTGCGCGCCAATTACCCCTTCGGACTGTTTGCGGTGCCCCGTGAACAGGTGGTACGGGTGCATGCCTCCTCCGGCACCACCGGCAAACCCACCGTGGTGGGTTACACCCAGGGCGACATTGACCGATGGGCGGGACTGGTGGCGCGCTCCATCCGCGCAGCCGGCGGGCGTGCCGGCGACATCGTGCATGTGGCCTATGGCTACGGTCTGTTCACCGGGGGGCTGGGCGCCCACTACGGCGCCGAGCGCCTGGGCTGCACCGTCATCCCCATGAGCGGGGGCCAGACCGAGAAGCAGGTGCAGCTGATCGAGGACTTCCGCCCCGACATCATCATGGTCACCCCGAGCTACATGCAGGTGATCGTGGAGGAGTTCCGCCGCCAGGGCAAAGACCCGCGTGCGATGAGCTTGTCGGTGGGGATTTTCGGGGCCGAGCCATGGACCGAAGCCATGCGCGCCGACATCGAGGCCTCAGCCGGCATCGACGCCGTGGACATCTACGGCCTGTCCGAGGTGATGGGCCCCGGCGTGGCCAGCGAGTGCGTGGAGAGCAAGGATGGTCCGGTCATCTGGGAAGACCACTTCTATCCCGAGATCATCGACCCCGAGACGGGCGAGGTGCTGCCCGATGGCAGCGAGGGCGAACTGGTGTTTACCTCGCTCACCAAGGAAGCCTTCCCGATCATCCGCTACCGCACCCGTGACCTGACCCGCCTGCTGCCCCCCACCTCGCGCAGCATGCGCCGCATGGGCAAGATCGTGGGCCGCAGCGACGACATGCTCATCATCCGCGGCGTCAACCTATTTCCCACCCAGGTTGAGGAGCTGGTGCTGCAGACCCCGGGCCTTTCGGGCCAGTACCAGCTTGTGGTCAGCCGAGAGGGCACGCTGGACGCCCTGGAAGTGCGTTGCGAAGTCCTGCCCGGTCAGGCCGGGGCCGACCTCGACGAAATGGCCCGCACCCTGCAGCACCGCATCAAGACACTGATCGGCGTGTCCGCCGCGGTGAAAGTGGGGCTGCCCGAGACCATCGAGCGCACCCTGGTCGGCAAGGCGCGACGGGTCATTGACAATCGCCGCCGCTGATCCACCCCTGCATTGTTTTGCCTATGGCCCGACCCCGCTCCGCCGCCTACGACGACCAGCTCGACCTGATCCTGGCGCAGGCGGCCACGCTGTTTGCGGCACAAGGGTATGCCGCTACCTCGATGAACCAGGTGGCGGCGGCCTGCGGGGTCACCAAGGCCGCCCTCTATCACTACGTCCGCGACAAGCACGAACTGCTGGCCCGGGTGGCGGAAGGGCACGTGCGCCGTCTGCATGCCCTGGTCGAGGAGGTGCTGGGACAGGGCTTGCCGCCGGAGCCCCGGCTGCGCAGCCTCATCACCCGCTTTGTGCAGGCCTATGCCGGCGCGGCCAACGAGCACCGCGTACTCACCGAAGACGTCAACCTCCTGGCAGAAGACGCCCGTGAGCGGGTGCTGAGCATCGAGCGGCAGGTCGTCGGTGCGTTTGCTGACGCGCTGTCGGCCCTGCGGCCGGAGCTGCGCGCCGCCGACCTCCACAAACCCCTGACCATGCTGCTGTTCGGGATGATCAACTGGATGTTCACCTGGTTCCGTCCGGGTGAGCCCCTGACGCCCGAGCAGATGGCCCCGATGGTGGCAGACCTGTTTTTGGGTGGCCTGGGCGCGGTGCGCTGCCCAGCATGAAGAGCCTCCAGACCGACGAGACATCCAAGACGCCTGCCAACAGGCGCGAACCCTGGCGGGCACACCGTGCCGGCCGCATCGCATGCTTCCCCCGGGGAGCCCCAAGGAGACAAGCCTGATGACCCCTCTCAAGCCCCGCCACCCCCTGAAGACGCTGGCCGTGGCCGCCCTTACGAGTCTGACGGCCCTGGCCGGCAGTGCCTGGGCGCAGATCAACGTCGGCGTGACCGTCTCGGCCACCGGGCCGGCCGCTTCGCTCGGCATCCCCGAGAAGAACACCATCGCGCTGATGCCGACCACCATCGCCGGCCAGAAGGTGAACTACATCGTGCTGGACGATGCCTCGGACACCACCAAGGCCGTGGCCAACACCCGTCGCCTGATTACCGAGGATCGGGTGGACGTGATCCTGGGTTCCACCACCACCCCCAACTCCCTGGCCATGATCGACGCTGTGGCCGAAGCCCAGGTGCCCATGATCTCCATGGCGGCCTCGGCGCGCATTATTGAGCCCATGGACGCCAAGCGGCGCTGGGTGTTTAAGACGCCGCAAAACGACATCATGATGTCGCTGGCCATCGTCAGCCACATGAGTGCACAGAAGGTGAAGACGGTAGCCTTCATTGGCTTTGCTGACGCCTACGGTGAAGGCTGGTACGGCGAGTTCACCAAGGCCGCCGGCATCAAGGGCCTGCAGATCGTGGCCAGCGAGCGCTATAACCGTACCGACACCTCGGTCACGGCCCAGGTGCTCAAGGTGATGGCTGCCAAGCCCGATGCCGTGCTGATCGCCGGTTCCGGAACGCCGGCCGCGCTGCCGCAGGCGGCGCTGGTGGAGCGGGGCTATGCCGGCAAGGTCTACCAAACCCACGGCGTGGCCAACAACGACTTCCTGCGCGTGGGGGGCAAGAACGTCGAAGGCACCTTCCTGCCGGCGGGACCGGTGCTGGTGGCTGAGCAGTTGCCGGCGGACCATCCTGTCAAGAAGAGCGCCCTGGCCTATGTGGCCAAGTACGAGGCGGCGCACGGCAAGGGCAGTGTGTCCACCTTCGGTGCCCATGCCTGGGATGCTGGGCTGATGATGACCGCCGCCGTGCCGCAAGCCCTCAAGAAGGCCAAGCCCGGCACACCCGAGTTCCGGGCCGCCCTGCGTGATGCCCTGGAGCAGCTCAAGGAAGTTCCCGGCGCCCACGGCATTTTCACCACCTCGCCGGGCGATCACCTGGGCCTGGACCAGCGCTCGCGTGTGATGGTCAAGATCGAAAACGGGGCTTGGAAGTACCAGGGCGGGCTCTGATCCCCACCACCTGGCCGGGACGGCCCGGCCAGGGCTGCTTGCAGGCGAAGTCAACCGGCCCGCCGATTCTGCGGATGGCCAGGATCAAGCAAGGGCGTTCTCAAGTCTGAAATGCAACACCTCGCCATCCGGTAAGGTGTGGAGATGACGAGACGATTCCAGCAGATGCAGGCCGAAGAGCGCGTGACGTTGGCGGCGCTGCGGCAGCAGGGTCAGAGCCTGCGGCAGATCGGGCAGGTGCTCGGGCGCAGTGCGGGCAGTCTGAGCCGGGAGCTCAAGCGCAATTCGACGGCCACGGGCTACACGTCGAAGGCGGCGGACGCGGCCTGCCGAGCCCGCCGAGTGGCCGCGCGTTCGCCGCGCAAGCTGGATGTCTGCGGCCCGCTGTGGCCGATCGTCGCGCACCAGCTGATGAACCTGTGGTCGCCACAGCAGATCGCCAAGGTCTTCCGCCAGCTTTGGCCTGATGATGCCGGGATGCACGTGTCGCACGAGACGATCTACAACGCGATATACGCGTACCCCAAAGGCGATCTGCGCAAGCAGCTGCTGGCGTGTCTGCGCCATGGTCAGACGGGGCGCAGGCCGCGTTCGGCTGGCAAGGACCGGCGCGGCCAGTTGCCCGACATGGTGAGCATCCATGTGCGCCCGCCCGAGGTGGAAGACCGCGTGATGCCGGGCCACTGGGAGGGTGACCTGATCAAGGGCGCGGGCAACAAATCCTGCGTGGGCGTGCTGGTGGAGCGCACGACGCGCCTGGTGCTGCTGGCGTGGATGCCCGACGCGACCGCGGAGTCGGCGCTGGCGGGCTTCACGGCCAAGCTGAACTCGATCACCGAACCGATGCGCAAGACCTTGACGTACGACCGGGGCAAGGAGATGGCTCGGCACCGCGAGCTGGCGCTCAACACCAAGATTCGGGTGTACTTCTGCGATCCGTACAAGCCGTGGCAACGCGGCAGCTGCGAGAACACCAACGGGCTGCTGCGCCAGATGCTGCCCAAGGGCACGGACCTGTCGGTGCATGATCAGCAAGCGCTGGATGCGATCGCGGACCTGCTCAACAACCGACCGCGGCAGACCCTGGGCTGGCGCAGCCCGATCCAGGCCTTCCGCGAGATGATGCAGCGCGTTGCCGAACAGGACGTGGCCGCGGTTCATTGATGATGCAATCCGGTGGGGTGTTGCATTTCAGACTTGAGAACGCCAAGAAAAAAGCCCGCTAAGCATGCTTAGCGGGCTTTTTAACTTGGCTCCCCGACCTGGGCTCGAACCAGGGACCTACGGATTAACAGTCCGGCGCTCTACCGACTGAGCTATCGGGGAAGGGTTTGGTATGTCGACCAAGGCAAACGGTGGCACCTTGGCGTCTTAACTTCAGTTCTTTGGCTCCCCGACCTGGGCTCGAACCAGGGACCTACGGATTAACAGTCCGGCGCTCTACCGACTGAGCTATCGGGGAACTGAGCCTATGATTATAGGGGCAAGCTTTTCAGCTTTGCAAGCCCTTTTTGCGATTCACTCTAAAAAAGTTTCGCGGCGGGCTTGCCGGGTCTCAGCGAACGATTTCGCTGAGCTTGTTCTTGCGGTCCTTCCACTCCTCGGCGTCCGGGAGCGGGCTCTTGCGCTTGGTGATGCTGGGCCAGGACTTGGCCAGATCGGCGTTGAGCTGGATGTAGACCTGCTGGTCGGCGGGCACGTCCTCTTCGGGCAGGATGGCGTTGACCGGGCACTCGGGGATGCAGACGGCGCAGTCGATGCACTCATCGGGATCGATGGCCAGGAAGTTGGGGCCTTCGCGGAAGCAATCGACGGGGCAGACGTCGACGCAGTCGGTGTACTTGCAGCGGACGCAGGCTTCGGTGACGACGTGGGTCATGGGGTCAAGGTCAGTAGGGTGAGGCCATAGGCCCCGGGATCCAGGGGGTGCGAAGGGCTGCGGGGCCGCTGGCGGCGCCCGGCAAAACCCAACATTTTAGGCGTTGGCGTCAGGGCTGGCGTGATGATCCGCAAGCGTGCAGGGAGACAGCGGCGCGGCACCCACACCGATGGTGACCACGGTGGGCCGACCCGCATGCAAATCGGCGGCACGTTCCAGGTCGTCCAGCGCGTGCTCGCTGGCTTTTTGATCCGGCCAGCCCGCGCGGCTGACGGTGTAGACGCGGGTCTGCAGCGGCCAGCCCTGGGCCAGCAGGTGCCGGGCCAGGTCCGGCAGGTGTCGACCGGCCATGTAGAAGACCTGCGTCTCGCCGGCCCGCTGCGGCTGGATCAGAAAGTCGCGGGTCATCGCCGTGGTCAGGCTCACGCTGCGGCCGGACCCGCGGCGGGTGAGTGGGCGACCGGCGGCTGCGGCAGCGGCCAGCGCCGCCGTGACCCCCGGGATGACCTCGAAGTCGATGGCGGCGGCCAACAGGGCCTGGATTTCTTCCTCCAGGCGACCAAAGACGCTGGGGTCTCCGCCCTTGAGTCGGGCCACACGGTGGCCCGCCAAGGCATGGGCCACCAACTGCCGGTTGATCTCGGCCTGCGGTGTGCTGTCCTGGAAGCCGCGCTTGCCCACGTGGATCCACTGGGCATCGGGGCAATATTCGCGCAGCGCAGGGTCCACCAAGGCGTCGGCGAGCACCACGCTGGCCTGACCCAAGGCGCGGGCACCCCGCACGGTGATGAGGTCCGCGCTGCCCGGGCCGGCGCCGATGAAGACGACACGCCCCGGAGAGCCCGCCGGGACAGGGCCGGGCAAGGGATCAGGCGGCGACGGAGGTGTCGTCATGCTGGGTCTGGCGCACGTGCAGGCCGCATTCCTTGGCCTTCTCGTCTTCCCACCACCAGCGACCGGCGCGGAACTCCTCGCCCACGGCGATGGCGCGGGTGCAGGGGGCGCAGCCGATGCTGGGCATGAACTGGTCGTGCAACACGTTGTGGGGGACCTGATGCTGCGCAATGTAGTGCCAGATGTCTGCCCAGGTCCATTCCAGCAGCGGATTGAACTTCACGCGGCCATTGGGTTCGGTCTCGCGGTCGGTCATGGTGCTGCGGTTGGCCGACTGCTCGCGACGCAGGCCGGTGACCCAGGCGCTGCGGTCGGCCAGCATGCGGCCCAGGGGCTCCAGCTTGCGGACTTGGCAGCAGGCCTTGCGCAGCTCGATGCTCTCGTACATGGCCTTTTCGCCATGCTTGCGCACGAAGTGCACCACCGCCTCTGCCTGCGGGCGGTAGAGCTCCACCTTCAGGCCGTAGCGCGCTTCGATCTGGGGCACCAGGGCCAGGGTTTCGGCGTGCAGGGCACCGGTCTCCAAGGTGCCGATGGCGATGGGCAGTTGGTGGCGGGCGATCAGGTCCGTGAGCACCATGTCCTCGGCGCCCAGGCTGTTGGCCAGCACAATGCGGCCGGGATGGGCCTCGGCCGCTTCATGCAGCCAAGCCACAGTCTGGGCCACACGCTCCTCATGGCCCGGGGTGTGGCGCGCATACAGGCCGATGGCACTGGAGCCGCCCAGGTCGGGCAGGGCGGAGAACTCGACGGCGGAGGTGGTCATGCGGCGGTCCTGGCGAACAGGGGGCGCGCTTGGGTGGCGTCACCCTGGTAGTGGGACGGGATGTGGGTGAGGGTGCGGCGGGCGCTCTCCTCGTTCTGGTCGTGGCGCAGGCGCACCTGGCTGAAGCCGGTCCGGGCCAGCAGGGGCACCATGTCTACCAGCACGTCGCCGCTGGCGCGCACCTCGCCGCTGTAACGCAGGCGGGCACGCAGCACATGGGCCTGGCTGTAGGCCCGGCCATCGGTCCACTTGGGGAACTGCAGCACCACCAGGGCCAGTCGTGGCAGGTCGGCAGCGAGTTCCTCGACTTCGGCGGTGTTGGCCAGGATCACGCCGGTGGCCAGGCCCGCGGGCCAGGTGTCGCGCACCGCATGCCACTGTTCCAGGGTCAGAAGGGCATGGTCGACGGGCTTGGGGTGCGGCTGCGGACCGTCCTCACCGCCCACGGTGTGCCAGGTGTTGTCGTGCGAAGAGATGAATTGCATGGCAGGAGATCCGAGGGGGGTCAGGCAGTCAGGGCTTCGTCACGGGCGGTCGCGTGGCGCACGGCATCGGTGGCGGCGCGCAGCGGGGGCACGCCCACACGGCGCACGGTGTCCACAAAGCGCTCGCCCGCCTGACGCTCGCGGCGGTACACCTCGATCAGCGCCTCGACCACGTCAGCCACTTCCTCCGCCGCAAACGACGGGCCGATCACCTTGCCGGGCAGCGGGGCGCCGCTCAGCGTGGAGCCGTCGGAGCCCCCCACCGACACCTGGTACCACTCCTTGCCATCCTTGTCGACGCCGAGGATGCCGATGTGCCCGGTGTGGTGGTGGCCGCAGGAGTTCATGCAGCCGCTGATGTGCAGGTCAATGTCGCCCAGGTCGTAGAGCGCGTCGAGATCGTCGAAACGTTCGGTGATGTCCGCGGCGATCGGGATGGAGCGGGCATTGGCCAGGGCACAGAAATCACCGCCAGGGCAGGCGATCATGTCGGTCAGCAGGCCGATGTTGGGCAGCGCGAAGCCGGCGTCCGTGGCCGCATGCCACACCGCCAGCAGGTCAGCCTCACGCACCCAGGGCAGCACCAGGTTTTGGTCGTGCGACACGCGCAGCTCACCCAGCGAGTAGCGGTCGGCCATGGTGGCGGCCAATTCCATCTGCTCGCTGGTCACATCGCCAGGGGCCTGGCCCGGGCGCTTGAGCGACAGGGTGACGGCGCGGTAGCCGGAGACGCGGTGGCCGTGGACGTTGCGCTCCAGCCAGCGCAGGAAGGCGGCAGGGGCCTGGCCGGTGCGGTGCGGGTCAAAACCACCCACCGCCGGACGGACGCCCGCCGGATCCTGGAAGTGCACCGCCACACGGTCCAGTTCGCTGGCCGGGATGAGGTGGTCGCGGCCGCCTGCATCCACGTTGAGGATCTTGTCGAACTCGGCGTTGACGGCGTCGAAGTACTTCTGGCCCTCGGCCTTGACCAGGATCTTGATCCGGGCCTTGTAGGCGTTGTCGCGGCGGCCGAAGCGGTTGTAGACGCGGACGATGGCCTCGAGATAAATCAGGATCTGCTGCCAGGGCACGAAGGCGTTGATCACCGAACCGATCACGGGCGTGCGGCCCATGCCGCCGCCCACGTAGACCTTGAAGCCCACCTCGCCGGCGTCATTCTTGAGCAGTTGCAGACCGACGTCATGCCAGGCAATGGCGGCGCGGTCTTCGGCGGCGCCACTGACCGCGATCTTGAACTTGCGCGGCAGGAAGGCGAACTCAGGGTGCAGCGTGCTCCACTGGCGCAGGATCTCGCAGTACGGGCGCGGATCGACGATCTCGTCCGGGGCAATGCCAGCAAAGCAGTCGGTGGTGATGTTGCGGATGCAGTTGCCGCTGGTCTGGATGCCGTGCATGTCCACCTCGGCCAGCAGGTCCATGGCATCAGCGGCTTTGGGCAGCGCAATCCAGTTGTACTGCAGGTTTTGCCGAGTGGTGAAGTGGCCGAAACCGCGGTCCAGGTCGCGGGCGATCACGGCCAGCTGGCGCAGTTGGCGGCTGTGCAGTTCGCCGTAGGGGATGGCCACGCGCAGCATGGGGGCGTGGCGCTGGATGTACCAGCCGTTCTGGAGGCGCAACGGACGGAAGTCGTCGTCGGCCAGCTCGCCGGCCAAGTTGCGATCGAGCTGGTCGCGGAACTGCGCGGCGCGTTGACGGATGAACTGGCGGTCGAAGTCGGTGTACTGGTACATGGGGATCGGGGCAGCTGATGCCAAGGCGGCATTCTGCGGATTCCTCATATGCTTGTGAACGACTTCTTTTTTATCTCTTTATTCTCCTGAGGAATAAAGCGCGGCACAGAGGTCCTGCAGCCGACCGATGGAGCGGTCAGCGGTGGCTGCGACCTCCTCCGAAAAAAAAGAACCCGGCCATGGCCGGGTCTTGAAGGGTACCGGAACGGTGTGCGTTCGAAGGTACCGAGGAGACAAGCGTAACGGCGTGCGCCAAGCGCTCGCCGCGACACCCTCAGGGCCCTCAGGCCTTGCGGGTGGTCTTGGGGGCAGCCTTGACGGCGGTGGCGGTCACGGCCTGGAAGTTGGCTTCAGCCACTTCGGCGGCTTGCTTGGCGGCCTTCTGCACGCTCTCGTAGGCGTTGGTGGCAGCGGCCATGGCCGACTTCACCAGGGCCACGGCGTTCTCAGTGCCGGCAGGGGCGTTCTTGACGGCGCTGTCGAAGGAAGCGGCGAACTTCTTCTGGGCGTCGGTCAGGGTGGCTTCGGCGGCCTTCACCACTTCGGCGTTGGTGGCGGCAAAGATGTCGTACAGCTGGCGGCTGTAGGCAGCGGCCTTCTCAGCGGACGGCTGCAGCATGCCGGCTTGCAGGGCCAGCAGTTCCTGGGCGTCCTTCACGGACAGGGCCGCCTTGGTGGAGTCGGCGGTTTCGCTCAGCGAGGCCTTGGCCACTTGCAGGTTCAGCTCGACCAGCTTTTCCACGCCTTCGAAGGCCTTGTTGGTGAGGTCGAACAGGGTCTCGACGTTGGCCTTCTGGGCAGCGACCAGTTGTTCAGCAGTCAGCATGGCATTTCTCCGGAGTCTCGGTTGAGGGAAGTTGTGGCAGCCAGACTTTTGTGCGCTGCAACATGGTTCCCAGTATGGGGGGCGGAGAACTGCTGCGCAAGTGTTTTTTGTGCAGCGCAACAAAAGTTTCATCCACCGCTGCGGCGCGTGTGCGTTTTGCCGCGGGGGCGGCCCTTGCGGGGCTTTCGCGCAGGAGACAGGCTGGTGCTCGGCGGCTGGCCAAGAATGGGGGCAGATCCTCCTTCCACATGCCATGCTGGCCTACACCTCAGACCACCACGAACTGCCGCTGCCGCCGGGCCACCGTTTCCCGATGGCCAAGTACGCCATGCTCCGGGAGCGGGTAGCGCAGGCGTTGCCCGGCGTGCGGCTGGCGCCTGCACCCGCCGCCAGCGAGGGGGAATTGGCGCTGGTGCACCATCCGCAATACGTGCAGGCGGTGGCACAGGGGACCCTGAGCCCACAGCAGGCGCGTGAGATCGGCTTTCCTTGGTCCCCCCAGATGGCGGAGCGCTCCTGCCGCTCGGTCGGGGCCACCGTGGCCGCGGCCCGGGCCGCGTTGCGCGAAGGGGTGGCCGCCAACCTGGCGGGCGGGACCCACCATGCCTACGCGGACCGCGGCTCGGGCTACTGCGTGTTCAACGACGTGGCGGTGGCGGCGCGCCTGATGCAGGCCGAGCACCGCCGCCATCGGCCTGAGCCGCTGCAGGTGCTGGTGATCGACTTGGACGTCCACCAGGGCAACGGCACGGCGGCCATCTTCCAGGGGGATGCCTCGGTCTTCACCCTGTCGCTGCATGGGGCCCGCAACTTTCCCTTCCGCAAGGAGGCCTCTGACCTGGACGTGGAGTTGCCCGACGGTTGCACGGACGCGCCCTACCTCTCAGCCCTGGACGAGGCCCTGTCCAGCGTCTGGCAACGGTTGCAGGATCGACCGGTGGGGTTGTGCTTCTATTTGGCTGGGGCCGATCCGCATGAGGACGACCGCCTGGGCCGGCTCAAGCTCAGCGCCGAAGGACTGGCGATGCGCGACCGCCGTGTGCTGGACGCCTTGGCCGCGCGGCGCATTCCGGTGGCCTTGAGCATGGCCGGGGGCTACGGACGAGACATTGCCACCACGGTGGGGCTGCAATGCCGCACCCTCTGCTTGGCCTGGGAGCATTGGGTGCGCTGGCAGGCGGGCCCCCGCGGTGCCTCGCCGGTGCAATCGGCCCTCGCATGAGACAGAGGTCCACCGCCCCAGGGCGTTGCGCCACGCCAAACCCCTCTTCAGCTTCTCTCGCCTTGGGAGCCCGTCCGCCTTCCACCATGACTGCCATGACCGCCATGACCACCATCCCTGCGCCGCGGCCCCATCCCCAGCACCGCGACACCTATCGAGCCTTCCGTCCGATCGCCACCCGATGGATGGACAACGACGTCTATGGGCATGTCAACAACGTCGTGTACTACAGCTACTTCGACACGGCGGTCAACGGCTACCTGATCGACGCCGGGGTCCTCGACATCCAGGCCGGCGCCACCATCGGCCTGGTCATCGAGACCCAGTGCAACTACTTTGCCCCGCTGGCCTTTCCCCAGTCCATCGAGGCGGGTCTGCGTGTGGCGCACCTGGGCAGCTCCAGCGTGCGCTACGAGATCGGCCTGTTTGCGCACGGTGAGTCCACCACCGCGGCGGCCGGCCACTTTGTCCATGTCTATGTGGACCGTCAGAGCCGGCGGCCGGTGCCCTTGCCGCAGGCGCTCAAGACGGCCCTCCAGCCTCTGTGCAACTGAGGCCGTGAGTCCGCCGGTGTTCCGGCCTTTCTCTTCTTGGACCAGCTTCCCATGAACCCCTCAGACGCCATCGCCGCAGTCGATGCGGCCATCACCGGACGCCATTCCATGCGGGCCTACCTGAGCACGCCGGTGCCGCGGGCCCAGATAGAAGACATCCTGGCGGTGGCCGCCCGGGCCCCCTCGGGCACCAACACCCAGCCCTGGCAGGTGCATGTGCTCACCGGTGCCGCGCTGCAGCGCTTCACGCGACGTCTGGGCGAGGCCTTCGATGACCCAGCCCAGCGGGAGGCGCACGCCGAGGAATATGACTATTACCCCCGGCAATGGGTGTCGCCCTACATCGACCGCCGGCGCAAGGTGGGGTGGGACCTGTACGGCCTGCTGGGCATCGGCAAGGCGGACAAGCTGCGTATGCATGCCCAGCATGCGCGCAACTTTCAATTCTTCGGGGCGCCGGTCGGGTTGATCTTCACGATCGACCGCCTGATGGGGCAGGGCAGTTGGCTGGACTACGGCATGTTCCTGCAGAACGTGATGGTGGCGGCCCGCGCGCGGGGCTTAGACACCTGTCCGCAGGCGGCGTTCACGCAGTTCCATCGGCTCATCCAGGAGGAACTGGGGCTGGCCGCGGACCAGATGGTGGTGTGCGGCATGGCGCTGGGCCATGCCGACCCGGCGGCGGTGGAGAACTCGCTGGTCACTGAGCGCGAACCCGTCTCGGGGTTTACCCGGTTTCTGGAGGCCTGATCAGCGGGCATTCAACCCATCTTCAGAGACGGCTTCCTAGAATCGCGCCCCGCCTGAGCCCCCCGCCCGGGGGCGGGCGAGCAAGAAAGAAGGACGTCGATGAACTGCAAGCGCCTGATGCGGGCGGGATGGGCCCTGGGGCTGGGACTGGCGCCCATGTGGGCCGGTGCGGCTGAACTTGACGGCGCCAGCTTGGGCGCCTGGTGGGGCGTGCCCTTTGCGGGCATGCTGCTGTCCATCGCGCTGATGCCATTGCTGGTGCCGTTCTTTTGGCACCACCATTTCGGCAAGGTGGCCGCCGGTTGGTCGCTGGCTTTCTTGCTGCCGTTTGCGGTTTTGCAGGGGCCTGGCGTTGCGGTGGGACTGGTCAGCCACACCCTGGTGGCCGAGTACCTGCCCTTCATCATTTTGCTGACGGCGTTGTTCACGGCGGCCGGCGGCATCTATGTGCGCGGCAACCTGCACGGCAGTCCGCTGCTCAACACCGGCCTGCTGGCGGGCGGGGCGGCACTGGCCAGCCTGATGGGGACCACGGGCGCCTCCATGCTGTTGATCCGACCGCTGATCCGCGCCAATGACAACCGCCGCCACGTCACCCATGTCATGGTGTTCTTCATCTTCATCGTCAGCAACGCCGGCGGCTCCCTCACGCCGCTGGGCGATCCGCCCCTGTTCCTGGGTTTCCTCAAGGGTGTGGAATTCACCTGGACGATCCGCCACATCTTTCCGGAGACACTGTTCCTGGTCGGCGCGCTGCTGACCCTGTTCTTTGTGGTGGACAGCTACTGGTACCGCAAGGAAGGCGTGACGCCGGCCGACCCGACGCCGGACGACCACCGCTTTGGTTTGGACGGTGCCATCAACTTCCTGCCTTTGGCTGGGGTGGTGGGTCTGGTGCTGATGAGCGGCACCTGGAAGCCCGGCATCACCGTGCCCTTGCTGGGGCAGGAGGTGGGGCTGGAGCAGGTCCTGCGTGACCTGGGCCTGGTGGCGCTGACCTTCCTGTCCCTGGCCATCACCCCCAAAGGCGTGCGCGAGGCCAACCAGTTCTCCTGGGGGCCCATGCAGGAGGTGGGCAAGCTGTTTATCGGCATCTTCCTGACCATGGTGCCGGTGCTGGCCATGCTCAAGGCGGGGGAGGCGGGCGCCTTTGCCGCCGTCACCCGCGCGGTGACCGGACCTGACGGCCAGCCGCTGCCCTGGGCCTACTTCTGGATCAGCGGGGCCCTCAGCTCCTTCCTGGACAACGCGCCGACTTACCTCGTGTTCTTCAACCTGGCCGGCGGTGATCCTCAGGTGCTGATGACCACGCTGGCCACCACCCTGGCCGCGATCTCGGCGGGCTCGGTGTTCATGGGGGCCAACACCTACATTGGCAACGCCCCGAACTTCATGGTCAAGGCCATCGCCGAGGAGCGCGGCGTGCGCATGCCCAGTTTCTTCGGCTACATGCTCTGGTCCGGCGGCATTCTGATTCCGCTGTTCCTGGTGATGACTTGGATCTGGTTCTGACCATGGCAAACGATGTCCTGAGGGAAGCTGCAACCGGGTCTGCACCCCGGGCCCGGGTGCTGGTGGCCCGCCCGGTCTTTGCCGAGGTGCACGAGCGGCTCGGCCAGCATTTCGACCTGCGCAGCCACGACAGCGACGTGGCCCTGCAAGGTCCCGCCCTGGCTCACGCGCTGCAGGACTGCGAGGGGGTCTTCATCGCCGGTGTCGAGCAGATCGACGCTGCGCTGCTGCAGGCCTGTCCGCGGCTGCGGGCGGTCTGCAGCATGGCCGTCGGCTACAACAACATCGACCTGCAGGCCTGCACCGCACGGGGCGTGCTGGTCAGCAATGCCCCGGACGTGTTGACGGAAACCACCGCCGACTTCGGCTTTGCGCTGATGATGGCCACGGCGCGGCGCCTCAGCGAGTCCGAGCACTTTCTGCGCCGCGGGGATTGGAAAGCCTGGCGCTACGACCTGTTTGCCGGCGCCGATGTGCACGGCAGCACACTGGGCATCCTGGGCATGGGCCGCATCGGGCAGGCGATCGCCCGTCGCGGCGTCCTGGGATTTGGCATGCGACTGGTCTACCACAACCGCAGCCGGCTACCCGCCCCCACCGAGGCGTCGCTGGGGGCGCAGTGGCTCGAGCGTGATGCCTTGATGGCCGAAGCGGACCACCTTGTCATCGTGGTGCCGTATGGTCCGGAAAGCCACCATCTGGTGGGGGCCGCGGAGCTGGCCCGGATGAAACCCACGGCCACTCTCACCAACATTGCCCGTGGCGGTGTCGTGGACGACGCCGCCCTGGCGCGGGCCTTGCGCCAAGGGCAGCTGGCCGCGGCGGGTCTGGACGTCTTCGAAGGCGAGCCTCAGGTGCATCCCGAATTGCTGGCGCTGTCCAACGTGGTGCTCACGCCTCATATCGCCAGCGCCAGTTTGGCTACCCGCCGTGCCATGGCGCTGCTGGCAGCCGACAACCTGGTGGCGGCCCTGACCGGGGGCGAACCGCCCACGGCGCTCAATCCGCAAGTGCTGGCGCTTCGGCAGCCGGGCTGAGACATGGAGACGCCTCTGTGGGCTGTGGTCGGGTTGGTCCTGCTGCTGCTGAACTTGGCGCTGCTGGTCGTCTTGACCTGGCGCCGGCCAGCCATGGCGCCACCGCAGCCGCTGGTCGACCTGGCTGAGGCGCTCCGCGCCCAGCAGCAGACGCTGGAGCGTCTGGAGCGCGAGCTGCGCGACGAGATCCAGGACAACGCCCGCGCGGGCCGTGCGGAACAGCACCAGGGCCTGGCTGTGGCGCAGCGCACCTTGATGGCCCAGGGGGCTGAACTGGGTCGCACCCAGCAGGCGCAATTGCGCAGCCTGAGTGAGGGGCTGGATCGGCGCGTGGCCGAGCTGAGGCTGGCGGTGGAGCAGCGCTTGGCCGCCCTGCAAGATGGCAACGAGCGCAAGCTTGAACAAATGCGCGCCACGGTGGACGAAAAACTGCACGCCACCCTGGAGCAGCGCCTGGGCGAGAGCTTTCGCCAGGTGGCTGAACGGTTGGAGCAGGTGCACCAGGGGCTCGGCGAGATGCAGGGGCTGGCCCGCGACGTGGGCTCTCTGAGCCGGGTGCTGGGCAACGTCAAGAGCCGTGGGGTGTTGGGTGAGCTTCAGCTGGCAGGTCTGCTGGAGCAGGTCTTTGCGCCGGAGCAGTACGCCACGAATGTGGAGACGGTGCCGGGCAGTGGGGCGCGGGTGGAGTTTGCCCTGCGGCTGCCAGGGCGGGGCCCGGGACTGGGCCCGGTCTGGCTGCCGATCGACGCCAAGTTTCCCCGCGAGGACTACGAGCGTCTGCAGGCCGCCCAGGACGCGGCGGACGCTGTGGCCGCCGAGCAGGCGGCCCGGGCGCTGGAGCAGCGACTGCGGACGGAGGCTAAGACCATCCGCCACAAGTATGTGGCCAGCCCCCACACCACCGATTTCGCCCTGCTGTTCCTCCCCACCGAGGGTTTGTATGCCGAAGCCCTGCGCCGGCCGGGCCTGGTGGAGGCCTTGCAGCGCGAGCATCAGGTGGTGCTGGCCGGGCCGACCACCCTGCTGGCATTGCTCAACAGCCTGCAGATGGGTTTCCGCACGCTGGCGCTGGAGCAGCGCAGCACGGAAGTCTGGGAGGTGCTGGGCGGGGTCAAGGCCGAGTTCGGCCGTTTTGGGGAGGTGCTGGCCAAGACCCGCCGCAAACTGGAAGAGGCCAGCCAGAGCATCGAGTCTGCCGAGGTGCGCACGCGGGCCATGGCCCGGCGCCTGCGCGACGTGGAGGCCCTGCCGGGTCAGGCCTCGCCGGCTGCTGAGGCCCCGGACTGAGCAGCGGCCCGCGCCGCGGTCTGAGCCTTGACTTGGGCCTCTTCACCCCAAACCCGCTGGCGCGGTGCTGGCCATGGGCCCGGGTCGGTGAGGTGTTTCAGAACACGATCCGCGGCGCATTGCCCGGATTGGCCGGCGGTGCAGGAGGCGCCGCGGGTGGAGCCTCCGGGGGTTGCGACGCGGCAGGGGCAGTAGCCACTGGCGGTGCCAGCGGCCGCACCGGCGGCGCTTGGTAATTGCGGGGCAGCTGGGATTCCTCGGGATACCCGGCCGCGTCCAGCAACTGGGCCCAGTCCGGACCCGTGCCCTTGCTCTGCTGCTTGCCCACCAGCAACACCGGCAGTGTCTGCTCGCCGGTCAGGCGTTTGAGCACCAAGGCATCCGCCGCCGTCTCCACGCTCAGTTCCTTGAACGGGATGCCCCGCTTGCGCAGGTAGTCACGTCCCATGTCGCAGGCGCGGCAGTCCTTGCGGGCATAGAGCGTGACCGGGAACTGCCGCACCGCATCCGCCAAGGCCTTGGGCAGGTTGGCGGTGGAGGGCGCGCCGCCACCGGTTTCGGTGGGCAGGCGCAACGTGGTTCCGGTGCTGCCGGGGGGCGGTGGCTGGTCGCTGTAGGTGACCTTGCCATCCGGGCCGACGATGCGGTATTGGGCCAGCAAGGGCGAGGCGGACAAGAGCAGCAGCAGGCCGGCAAGACCGGCGCCACAACGCGCAAGGGGAGAGGTGCGGCGCATGGAGGGCGAAAACAGGGTGGCGGGATGGGAAGGTGGCGATCGGCTCCTGGAGCGGCGAGCCGCCGCCCACCTGCGCCGGCGCCACCGGCGCCTGCTTCAGGCGGCCATGCCCTGATGGCGCAGCAGCGCGTCGATGCGGGGCTCACGGCCTCGGAAGGCCTTGAAACTCTCCAGCGCCGGCCGGCTGCCACCCACCTCCAAGATCTCCTGACGGTAACGCCGGCCCGTCGCCACGTCCAGCGCGCTCGTCTCCTCAAAGGCGCTCCAGGCGTCCGCTGAGAGCACTTCCGCCCATTTGTAGCTGTAGTAGCCGGCCGAATAGCCGCCCGCAAAGATGTGGGAGAAGGTGTTGGCCGGCCGCGCGTAGGGCGGCGGCTGGATCAGGGCCACTTCCTGCCGCACCTCCTGTGCGATGGCCTGCACCTGGGTGGCACTGCCTGCTTCGGCATGCAGGCGCATGTCGAACAGGCCGAACTCCACCTGGCGCAGCGTCTGGAGACCAGACTGGAAATTCTTGGCCGCCAGCATCTTGTCGTAGAGCGCGCGCGGCAGCGGCTCGCCGCTGTCCACATGCCCGCTGAGGTGCTGGAGCACCTCCCACTCCCAGCAGAAGTTCTCCATGAACTGGCTGGGCAGTTCCACCGCGTCCCACTCCACCCCGCCGATGCCGGAGACGCTGAGCTCCTCCACCCGGGTGAGCAGGTGGTGAAGGCCATGACCGAACTCATGGAACAAGGTGATCACGTCGTCGTGGGTCAGCAGGGCCGGGCGTGCCCCCACCGGCGGCGCGAAGTTGCACACCAGGTAAGCCACCGGCGTCTGCAGGGTGCCGGTGTCAGGCCGCTGCCAGCGGTCGCGGGCGCTGTCCATCCAGGCGCCCGGGCGCTTGCCCACGCGGGCGTGCGGATCCAGGTAGAACTCGCCCACCAGCGCGCCGTGCCGCTCGATGCGGAAGCACTGCACCGTCTCATGCCAGACGGGAGCGGTCGTCGGACAGATGGCCACCTCAAACAGGGTCTCGATGATGCCGAACAGGCCCTTGAGCACCTTGGGCAGGGGCAGGTAGGCCTTGACCTCCTGCTCGCTGAAGGCATAACGGGCCTCCTTGAGCTTCTCGCCCACGTAGGCGGTGTCCCAAGGCTGCAGGGTATCGATGCCCAACTCGGCCGCGGCGAACTGGCGCAGGTCCGCCAGGTCCTTTTCGGCGCTGGGGCGCGCACGTCGCGCCAAGTCCCGCAGGAACTCGAGCACCTGGGCGGGGCTGTCGGCCATCTTGGTCGCCAGGGAGACGTCGGCGTAGCTGCCGAAGCCCAGCAGGTTGGCCTCCTCCGCGCGCAGGGTGAGAAGCTCGGCCATCACCGGGGCGTTGTCCAGGGCTGCGGGGCCCTGTTCGCTGGCACGGGTGACGTAGGCGCGGTAGAGCGTCTCTCGCAAGCTGCGGTCGGCTGCGTACTGCATCACCGGCAGGTAGCTCGGCATGTGCAGGGTGAGCTTACAGCCGGGCTGGCCATCGGCCTGGGCGGCTGCGCGGGCGGCCGCCACCACGTCCTCGGGCATCCCCGCCAGCCGCTCTGGCGGCAGGTAGAGCTTGAAGGCGTCGGTGGCGTCCATCACGTGCTGGGAGAAACTGTGGCCCAGCTCGGCCATGCGGTCCTGCAGGGCCGCGAAGCGCTCTTTGGCGGCCCCTAGCAGGTCGGCCCCCCCCAGGCGGAAATCGCGCAGCCAATGAGACAGGGCCTGACGCCGCGCCGGGCTCAGCGACTGCGCTGCCGGGCTGGCGGCCAGCGCCTTGTACTTGGCGTAGAGCCGCTCGTCGCTGCCCAGGCGGGTGTAGAACTCGGTGATCTTGGGCAAGTTCTCGGTATGCGCGGCCCGCAGTGCTGGCGTGTCGGCCACATGGGCCAGGTGGTTCACCACCCCCCAGGCGCGTCCCAGCCGCTCGGTGGCCACCGACAGCACAGCGGCCAGGGCGTCATAGTCGGCCGGCACATCGGGCCCGACGGCCTGCTCCAGCGCCTGGCGGGCCTGCGTCAGCAGCTCGTCCAGGGCGGGAGTGATGTGCTCGGGGCGGATGGCATCGAAGGCGATGGCCGAGTCGAACTGCAGCAGGGGGTTGCTCATGCGGGCAAAGGCGTCTGGAGGGCGTCGGTGGACGGGTGTCGGGATGGTGTCACAGGCCGGCGCGTTCGGCCGCTTCCAGGGTATTGACCAGCAGCATGGTGATGGTCATGGGGCCCACGCCACCCGGCACCGGGGTGATCCAGCCGGCCACGTCACGGATACCGGCGAAGTCCACGTCACCGCAGAGCTTGCCCTCATCGTTGCGGTTCATGCCCACGTCGATCACCACGGCGCCGGGCTTGACCATGTCGGCCGTCAGCACATTGCGCTTGCCCACCGCCGCGACGATGACGTCGGCCTGGCGGGTATGGTGCGCCAGGTCGGCGGTGCCACTGTGGCAGACGGTGACGGTGGCGTTGGCTGCCAGCAGCATCATGGCCATGGGCTTGCCCACGATGTTGGAGCGGCCGATGACCACGGCATGCTTGCCGCGCAGATCGGCCATGCCGATGGATTCGAGCATCTTCATGCAGCCATAGGGCGTGCAGGCCTTGAAGCCCACCTCGCCCACCATCAGGGCGCCGGCGCTGGCGACGTGGAAGCCGTCAACGTCCTTGGCTGGCGAGATGGCCTCGATCACCTTATGGTCGTCGATGTGTGCAGGCAGGGGCAGCTGCACCAGGATGCCGTGGATGCTGGGGTCTTGGTTCAGGGCCTCGATGCGCGCCAGCAACTCGGCCTCGGTCAGAGAGGCGTCGTACTTCTCCAGCACCGAGTGGAATCCCACGTCACCGCAGGACTTGACCTTGTTGCGCACATAGACCTGGCTGGCCGGGTTCTCTCCCACCAGGATCACAGCCAGGCCCGGCTGCCGCCCCTTGGCGGTGAGGTCGGCGGCGCGGCGGGCGACCTCGCCACGCAGTTGCTGGGACAGGGCATTGCCATCGATCAGTTGTGCGGTCATCCAATGGGCCTTTCTGAAAGCAAGAAGGCCGCTGAACTCAGCGGCCTGGATGGGGGAGGGGAAGAGGTGTCGGCCGATCAGGCCTTGGCGCCATTGGCCCCGAGGGCGATCTTGAGCAGATCGGCCACGGTGTTGGCGTTGAGCTTCTCCATGATGTTGGCGCGGTGCGCCTCCACCGTCTTGATGCTGATGCCCAGGTCGTCGGCAATCTGCTTGTTCAGGCGGCCGGCGACGATGCGCTCGAGCACCTGCGCCTCCCGGGTGGTCAGGCGCGAGAGCAGGGCGTCGCGGCTGGCTTGTTCCTGGTGGTGGCTGAAAGCGACGCGGGCCTGGTCCAGCATGCGCTCAACCAGTCCGAGAAGCTCCTCTTCCTTGAAGGGCTTCTCGATGAAGTCCATCGCGCCCTTCTTCATCGTGTTGACCGCCATGGGCACGTCCCCGTGGCCGGTGATGAAGACGATGGGCAGCGGGCTGCGCCGCTCCAGCAGTCGGTCCTGGAGTTCCAAGCCGCTCATGCCGTCCATGCGGATGTCGGCGATCAGGCAAGCGACCTCGCGGGGGTCGAAGCGGGAGAGGAAGGACTCGGCCGAATCGAAGCACTTGACACGGTAATCCTTGCCTTCGAGCAACCATTGCAAGGAATCACGGACGGCCTCGTCGTCATCGACGACATAGACCGTACCTTTCTTCGGGATCAGGCTCATGAAGATGCGGCGTTGGGGTTGGACGCGGCGGCCTCATCGGGCACTTCGGGCACGTTCGGCACGTCGGCGCGCTGGGACAGGTCCACCGGGAGGGTGAAGGTCATCCGACACCCGACCACGGTCGATCCATTGTAGAGGTTCTGGGCCTTCATCCTGCCCTGGTGAGACTCGATGATGGATCGGCACAACGACAGGCCTATGCCCATGCCCTCGGCCTTGGTGGAGTGGAAGGCCTCGAACAGGCGGGCCAGCGCCTCCTCGCTCATGCCGGGGCCCATGTCGGTGACGCTGAACTCGATGGCGCCACCGTCCTCCGGGGTGTGGCGGGGCACCACGCGCAGTTCGATGTTGCGACGCGAGGCCGGCATCTGGGCCATGTCGATCGCCTCGGCGGCGTTCTTGAGCAGGTTGAGCAGCACCTGCTCAATCAGGATGGGGTCGACATGCAACTCGGGCAGGCGCTGCGCCACATAGTTCTGCAGTGCCACCTTGCGGCGCTTGAGTTCGATGGACGCCAGTTCCAGGGCGTCGTCGACGATGGTCTGCACCCGCACCGACTGCCGCTGGGGTCCGCTGCGCTTGACGAAGTTGCGGATGCGGTGGATGACCTGCCCGGCCCGCTCGGCCTGCTTGGCCGTCTTCTGCAGCGCCGCCACCAAGTCTTCCTGGCCGATGCTGCCGGCCCGCACGCGGCTGACCATGCCGTTGCAGTAGTTGGTGATGGCGGTCAGCGGCTGGTTGAGCTCGTGGGCGACCGAGGAGGCCATCTCGCCCATGGTGATCAGGCGGCTGGCCACCTGGGCGCGGTCCTCCTGCTGCCGGGCCTGCTCCTCGAGCTGCAGCCGGGTGGTGATGTCGGTGGCGATGATCATGTGGGCCAGGCGGCCGTCGGTCCATTGCAGGTAGCGGCCACGAACGTCAAACCACATCTGCAGCGCTTCCACATACACCTCACGGGTCTGGCCACCCGCTTCGGTCAGCTCCTGGGTCGGCAGGCCGGAGAGCGTGTCCACCGGGTCCTCGGCGTCCGTGCCACTGGTGGGCGGCGCGGTGTTGGCCAGCAGGCTGTGCCCCTTGGCGTCGGCGCCGAACCACAGGCGGTAGGAACGGTTGCAGAACAGCAGCTCACCTTGCTGCACCGAGAGCACCGAGACCGCCGCCTCCAGCCCTTCCAGCACGGTGGTGAAGCGTTCGTGTGAGGCGCTGAGCTGGTCGCGGATGCGCTTGGCTTCGGTGATGTTGGTCATCGAGGTCATCCAGCCGGTCTGGTGACCCTTGGGGTCGATCAGGGGCGAGACGTACATCCGCGCATCAAAGACCGAGCCATCCTTGCGCATCACCTTGACCTCTATGCCGCCGGCCGGGCTGCGGCCTTGCAGCTCTTGTTGCAGCAGTCGGGAGTTCTCCTCGATGCGGTCCGGCGGCCAGTAGGGAAAGGGCGGCTTGCCATTGAGCAGTTCGGATTCGGTGTAGCCGGTCATGGCGCAGAAGGCCGGGTTGACGTAGGTGACCCGGCCGTCCATGTCCATGGCGCGCATGCCGGTGAGCATGGAGTTCTCCATCGCCCGGCGGAAGTTGGTCTCCTGCACCAGGGCGTTCTGGATCTGGGTGCGCCGGCGCACGTGGCGCCAGGTGCCCAGCAGCATCCACAGCGTGAGCACGCTCAGCGCCACCACCATCCAGAACAGGGTGTTGCCGATCAGGCCAATGGAGGTGCGGTAGCCCTGGCCCTTGAGCACCAGGCCGTTGGCCGCGGGCGTGAGCGGCAGCTCGTAGACCAGCGCCGGTGCCGGCCGGTCGCGGCCGGGCATGGGGGTGACCGTGCCGGCCAGGGTCTGGTCGCCGTTGAGCACGGCGATGGCGTGCCGGCGGGTCACTTCAGCGGGCACCAGATAGCGCAGCATGGCCTCGACCGAATATTCCACCAGCAGGGCACCACTGAAGTTGCCGCGGTCCAGCAGAGGCACCTGAATCTGGAACACCCATTCACCATCTCGTCCGCGGTAGGCGGGCGAATACACCGGCTGACGTCCCAGCCGCGTGGCCATGAAGGTTTCCTCCACCTCGGTGCTGGCCCCGTCGCGGGGCAGCGATGGATGGGGACCCGCCAACTCGTCGCCGCCCTCGGCGCTGGGGTTCTGGGCGTCGTGCAGGGCACGCACCCGCCGGCTGCCGTTGACCCAGGCGATGAGCCTCACCTCGGGACGCTCGACCTGGAAGCTGGCCGCCTGGGCCAGGAAGGCCTCTGCGTCGATGTCGCGGGTGACCACCTCACGCGCCATGCGCACCAGCTGCTCCTGGTTCTCGATGAGGTGCAGCCGGATCTGCTGTTGCGCCACCTCGGTGTCGCGGTGCAGCGCTCCAGAGGAGCGCTCGATCTCCTCGCTGCGCAGGTACCAAAAGGCCGCGGTGATGGCCGCCAGGAACAACAGCACCGACACCAGGGGCCCGATGGTGGCGAAGCGGTCCTGGCGCGAAGGGGACTGGCGGCGCCACCACCGACCCGCCAGGCGGCTGAGGCGGTTGCTGTAGGTCTGCGAGACAAGTGGGCTGGAACTCATGGCCTGTGGATTATCGGCGTCGGCCGCAAGCGCTTGCGCTGACAGTTTGAGGCGGCAATATTCCATAATATGAAATGACTGACCGCTATTTGAAAAACGAGAAAAGCTGTGGGACACTGCGCGCCGTCCTGAAACCCGTTCTGGGACCCCCATCTGCTGAGGAGACAAGTTCCATGTCCGCCACCCCCCCGAACCTGCTGCGCGCCGAGGCGCTGGATGCCGATGCGCAGGAGACCCGCGAATGGCTTGACGCGCTGAGTGCCGTCATCGAAGCCGAGGGTCCGGATCGCGCCCACTTCCTGCTGGAGAAGCTGCTGTCCGACGCCCGTCAACACGGCGTGGACATGCCTTTCTCGGCGACGACCGCCTACGTCAACACCATTCCGCCGGAGCAGGAAGAGCGCTGCCCGGGCAACATCGAGATCGAGGAGCGCCTGCGCGCTTACATGCGCTGGAACGCCATGGCGATGGTGGTCAAGGCCAACCGCCACAACCCCGAGGACGGCGGCGACCTGGGCGGTCACATCGGCTCCTTCGCCTCGCTGGCCCACATGTTTGGTGCCGGCTTCAACCACTTCTGGCATGCCGAAGGGGCTGACCACGGCGGCGACTGCATCTATTTCCAGGGCCATGTGTCGCCTGGCGTGTATGCACGCGCCTACCTGGAAGGCCGCTTGACCGAGGAGCAGCTGCTGAACTTCCGCCAGGAGGTCGACGGCAAGGGCCTGTCAAGCTACCCGCACCCCAAGCTGATGCCGGGCTTCTGGCAGTTCCCGACCGTCTCGATGGGCTTGGGCCCCTTGATGGCCATCTACCAGGCCCGTTTCCTGAAGTACCTGCATGCCCGTGGCATTGCCAACACCGAGAACCGCAAGGTGTGGGTGTTCTGCGGCGACGGTGAGATGGACGAGCCCGAGAGCCTGGGCGCCATCGGCCTGGCCGCCCGTGAGAACCTGGATAACCTGATCTTCGTCATCAACTGCAACCTGCAGCGCCTGGATGGCCCGGTGCGCGGCAACGGCAAGATCGTGCAGGAGCTCGAAGGCGAATTCCGCGGTGCGGGCTGGAACGTGATCAAGCTGCTGTGGGGCGGCAACTGGGATCCGCTGCTGGCGCGCGACAAGGATGGCGCCCTGCGCAAGTTGATGATGGACACCCTGGACGGCGACTACCAGTCGTTCAAGGCCAATGACGGCGCCTATGTGCGCAAGAACTTCTTCGGCCGCGACCCCAAGACGCTGGAGATGGTGTCCAAGATGTCCGACGACGACATCTGGGCCCTCAAGCGTGGCGGCCACGACCCCCAGAAGGTGTTTGCCGCGTTCGACCGCGCCGTCAAGCACAAGGGTCAGCCGACCGTGCTGCTGGTCAAGACCGTCAAGGGCTTCGGCATGGGCAAGGTCGGTGAAGGCAAGAACACGGTCCACCAGACCAAGAAGCTGACCGACGAGGACATCAAGGCCTTCCGCGATCGCTTCAACATCCCAGTGTCGGACGCCGATCTGCCCAAGATCCCGTTCTACAAGCCGGCCGATGACACGCCGGAAATGAAGTATCTGCACGAGCGCCGCAAGGCCCTGGGCGGCTACCTGCCGCAGCGCCGCGTCAAGGCCGAGGAGAGCTTCACCGTGCCCGCGCTGGAGAACTTCAAGGCCGTGCTGGAGCCCACCGCCGAAGGCCGTGAGATCTCCACCACCCAGGCCTATGTGCGCTTCCTGACCCAGCTGCTGCGTGACCAGGCCCTGGGCCCGCGCGTGGTGCCCATCCTGGTGGACGAAGCCCGGACCTTCGGCATGGAAGGCCTGTTCCGCCAAGTGGGCATCTACAACCCGCTGGGCCAGCAATACACCCCGGTCGACAAGGACCAGGTGATGTATTACCGCGAGGACAAGGCCGGCCAGATCCTGCAGGAAGGCATCAACGAAGCCGGCGGCATGTCGAGCTGGATCGCGGCGGCCACCAGCTACAGCACCAGCAACCGCATCATGGTGCCGTTCTACGTGTACTACTCGATGTTCGGCTTCCAGCGTATCGGCGACCTGGCCTGGGCCGCCGGTGACATGCAGGCCCGTGGCTTCCTGCTGGGTGGCACGTCCGGCCGGACCACGCTGAACGGTGAAGGCCTGCAGCACGAAGACGGCCACAGCCACATCCTGGCCGGCACGATTCCGAACTGCGTGTCCTACGACCCGACCTTCGCGCACGAAGTGGGCGTGATCCTGCACCATGGCCTCAAGCGCATGGTGGAGAAGCAGGACAACGTCTTCTTCTACCTGACCCTGCTCAACGAGAACTACCCGATGCCCGGCCTGAAGGCGGGCACCGAGGAAGAGATCATCAAGGGCATGTACCTGCTGGAAGAGGGCGCCAAGATCCTGCCGCGCGTCAACCTGATGGGCTCCGGCACCATCCTGCGCGAGTCCATGGCCGCCAAGAAGCTGCTGGAAGAGGACTGGGGTGTTGCCGCCAACGTCTGGAGCTGCCCGAGCTTCAACGAACTGGCCCGTGACGGCCAGGACTGCGAGCGCTTCAACCTGCTGCACCCGACCGAAGCGGCCCGTGTGCCCTTCATCGCCCAGCAGCTCGACGGCCACCCGGGCCCGGTCATCGCCTCGACCGACTACATGAAGAACTACGCCGAGCAGGTGCGCGCCTTCATCCCGAAGGGCCGGACTTACAAGGTGCTGGGCACCGACGGTTTCGGCCGCTCGGACTTCCGCAGCAAGCTGCGTGAGCACTTCGAGGTCAACCGCTACTACGTCGTGGTGGCCGCGCTGAAGGCGCTGGCAGACGAAGGCACGGTGCCGATGGCCAAGGTGGCCGAGGCCATCGCCAAGTACGGTCTGAAGACCGACAAGATCAACCCGCTGTACGCCTGATGCGGGAGGGCCGAACCGGCCCGGCCGCTGCGCTGCCCAACGGCGGTGTGCGGCCGAGCCTTTCGGCACCCGCTCCACGACTGGAGACACACAACATGGCATTGGTTGAAGTCAAAGTCCCCGACATCGGGGACTTCAAGGAAGTCGCCATCATCGAACTGCTGGTCAAGGTGGGTGACACCGTCAAGGCCGAGCAGAGCCTGATCACCGTGGAGAGCGACAAGGCCTCCATGGAGATCCCGTGCAGCCACGCTGGCGTGGTCAAGGAACTCAAGGTGGCGCTGGGCGACAAGGTGAGCGAAGGCTCGCTGCTGTTGATGCTGGAAGTGGCCGGCGATGCCGCTGCGACCGCACCCGCACCCGCACCCGCACCTGCGGCAGCTCCGGCTCCCGTGGCGGCGGCAGCCCCCGCCCCGGTGGCTGCCGCTCCGGCCGGCCGCATCGAGGTGCTGGTGCCCGACATTGGCGACTTCAAGGACGTGGCCGTCATTGAGTTGCTGGTCAAGGTGGGCGACACCGTGAAGGTGGAACAAAGCCTGATCACCGTGGAGTCCGACAAGGCCTCGATGGAGATCCCCTCGTCGCATGCCGGCGTGGTCAAGGAACTCAAGGTCGCCCTGGGTGACAAGGTCAACATCGGCTCGTTGATCGCAGTGATCGAAGGCGTGGGCACCGCCCCTGCTGCAGCGACCGCTGCCGCCCCGGTGGCAGCGGCCCCCGTGCCGGCGGCTGTCAGCGCGCCGGCCCCGGTGGCCGCTGCCGCAGTGGCTGTGGCCGCGCCGGCCCACAACCCGGGCGCTCCCGTGCTGGGTCTGCCGCACGCCTCGCCCAGCATCCGCAAGCTGGCGCGCGAGCTGGGCGTGCCGCTGGCCGAGGTCAAGGGTTCCGGCCTGAAGGGTCGCATCACCCAGAACGACGTGCAGGGCTTCGTCAAGGGCGTGATGGCCGGCGACGTGCAGACCGCCGCCCAGAAGGCCAAGGCCCCGGCCGCCGCCCCGGCCGCCGCCGGTGGCGCCTTCCCCGGCCTGCTGCCCTGGCCGCAGGTCGACTTCGCCAAGTTCGGCCCGGTCGAGCGCAAGGACCTCTCGCGCATCAAGAAGATCTCGGGCGCCAACCTGCACCGCAACTGGGTGGTCATCCCGCACGTCACCAACCATGACGACGCGGACATCACCGAGCTGGAGGCCTTCCGTGTGCAGCTGAACAAGGAGAACGAGAAGTCCGGCGTCAAGGTGACGATGCTGGCCTTCATGATCAAGGCGGCCGTGGCCGCCCTAAAGAAGTTCCCCGAGTTCAACGCCTCGCTCGACGGCGACCAGATCGTCCAGAAGGGCTACTACCACATCGGCTTTGCGGCGGACACGCCCAACGGCCTGGTGGTGCCGGTCATCCGCGACTGCGACAAGAAGGGCATCTTCGAGATCAGCGCCGAGATGTCGGCCCTGGCCAAGAAGGCCCGCGACGGCAAGCTCGGCCCGGCCGACATGACCGGCGGCTGCTTCAGCATCAGCTCGCTGGGAGGCATCGGCGGCCGCTACTTCACCCCCATCATCAACGCGCCGGAAGTCGCGATCATGGGCGTGTGCAAGAGCCAGATCGAGCCGAAGTGGGACGGCAAGCAGTTCCAGCCGCGCCTGATGCTGCCGCTGTCGCTGTCGTGGGACCACCGCGTCATCGACGGTGCCGCCGCCGCGCGCTTCAACGTCTACTTCGCATCGCTGCTGGCGGACTTCCGCCGCATCGTGTTGTAAGCGGGAGGCACACGACATGGCAATCATCGAAGTGAAGGTGCCGGACATCGGCGACTTCAAGGACGTGGGCATCATCGAGATCCTGGTCAAGGCCGGCGACACCGTGAAGGTGGAGCAGAGCCTGATCACCGTGGAGAGCGACAAGGCCTCCATGGAGATCCCGTCCTCGGCCGCTGGCGTGGTCAAGGAGCTCAAGGTCGCCCTGGGCGACAAGGTCAATCAGGGCAGCCTGATCCTGGTGCTGGAAGGCGAGGGCGCCGGTGCCGCACCGGCGGCAGCGCCGGCCGCCACACCTGCCGCCGCCCCGGTGGCCGCGCCCGCCGCCGCCCCCGTGGTGGCCGTGGCCGGCCCGGCCGGCAGCTACAGCGGCCCGGTGGACGTGGAGTGCGAGGTGCTGGTGCTGGGCGCCGGCCCCGGCGGCTACTCCGCCGCCTTCCGCGCCGCCGACCTGGGTCTGAAGACCGTCATCGTCGAGCGCTACGCCACCCTGGGCGGCGTGTGCCTGAACGTGGGCTGCATCCCGTCCAAGGCGCTGCTGCACGTGGCGGCGGTGATGGACGAGGTCTCGCACCTGGGTGATCTGGGCGTCGAATTCGGCGCACCCACCATCAGCATCGACAAGCTGCGTGGCCACAAGGAAAAGGTCATCGGCAAGCTGACCGGCGGCTTGGCCGCCATGGCCAAGATGCGCAAGGTCACCACCGTGCGCGGCCTGGGCACCTTCCTGGACCCCTACCACCTGCAGGTGCAGGAGACCAGCGGCACCGGCCAGGACCAGACCGGCACCACCAAGGTGGTGAAGTTCCAGCGCTGCATCATCGCGGCGGGCTCGCAGGCCGTGCGTCTGCCCTTCTTCCCGAAGGATGAGCGCATCGTCGACAGCACCGGCGCACTGGCGCTGAAGGCCGTGCCCAAGAAGATGCTCATCGTGGGCGGCGGCATCATCGGCCTGGAGATGGGCACCGTCTACAGCACCCTGGGCGCCCGCCTGGACGTGGTGGAAATGATGGACGGCCTGATGCAGGGCGCTGACCGCGACCTGGTCAAGGTGTGGCAGAAGATGAACGCCCCGCGCTTCGACAACATCATGTTGAAGACCAAGACGGTGGGCGCCGAAGCCACGCCCGAGGGCATCAAGGTGCAGTTCGAGGGCCTGGACGGTACCAAGAGCGAAGGCGTGTACGACCTGGTGCTGCAGGCCGTGGGCCGCACGCCCAACGGCGGCAAGATCGGTGCGGACAAGGCCGGCGTGGCCGTGACCGACCGCGGCTTCATCCCGGTGGACGTGCAGATGCGCACCAACGTGCCGCACATCTTCGCCATCGGCGACCTGGTGGGCCAGCCCATGCTGGCGCACAAGGCGGTGCATGAGGCGCACGTGGCGGCCGAGGTCATCGCTGGCGAGCTCAAGGGCAATGCTGAGCTGGCCAAGGCGCAGTTCGACGCCCGCGTGATCCCCAGCGTGGCCTACACCGACCCCGAAGTGGCCTGGGTCGGCCTCACCGAAGACCAAGCCAAGGCGCAGGGCATCAAGGTCAAGAAGGGCCTGTTCCCCTGGACGGCCTCCGGCCGCGCCATCGCCAATGGTCGCGACGAGGGCTTCACCAAGCTGCTGTTCGACGACTCGCCCGAGGCCCACGGCCACGGCAAGATCCTGGGCGGCGGCATCGTGGGCACCCACGCCGGCGACATGATCGGCGAGATCGCCCTGGCCATCGAGATGGGCGCTGACGCGGTGGACATCGGCAAGACCATCCACCCGCACCCCACGCTGGGCGAGAGCATTGGCATGGCGGCTGAGGTGGCGCATGGCTCCTGCACGGACCTGCCGCCCAGCAAGAAGTAAGCGGATCGGGGTGTTATGGCCTGCCACCAGGCCTTGACACCCCGCGCGCGCCCTGTGGGGCGGGCACTGCACGCCCCGGCTTGTCCGGGGCGTTTTGTTTGGGGCCAGGCCGGGGGCGGCCGCCCGGCCGACGGACTGGGGGCGTCAGGCTGCACGCCTGTCCCGGTGGCCCGGCTGACCGGCGGGCGCCTTGGGTTAACCTGCCGGGCGGGTCACGCGGCCCGGCGTGGTCTGCTGCAAGGAGGTTTCATGGGTCTGATTCGTCGCATTTGGCTGCTCTGGGCGTTGTCCTGCCTGCTGCTGGGCCTGGGCACCGCCGGGGTTACCCTGTGGCGGGCCAACCTGCAGGCGCTAGACGCGGCCGATGTGCTGGCCCGCGCCCACCTGGCCCTGCTGCAGCAGCAGGCAGCCAGCGGTACCCCGCTGGCGCTGGAGATGCCGGCGAAGGGCATGGGCTGGCGGGTGGTGGGCGAGCGGGGGCAGGTGCTGGGTGGACAGCCCGCCGAAGCCGGTCCGGCCGTGCCTGTCTGGTTCAGCGCTGCCCTGGCCTGGGGCCCGCGCCTGCAGGAGGCGCCGGTGCGCTGGCAGGGCCAGCCCGCGCGCTTGCAGGTGCTGGTGGACACCGCCACCGCACAGGCGCCGTTGTGGTCGCTTGCCGGTGCGCTGGCGGGGGGCTGGGCACTGTTCTGCGCGCTTTCGGCCTGGCTCACCTGGGCGTGGGTGGCCCGCATCCGTGGACCCTTGCAAAGCATCCTCAACCAGGCGCAGGCCCTGATGGAGCGGCGTTTCACCCTCGCCCCCGAGCCCAACCTGCCGGAATGGCGCGAGATGTCGCGCGCCATGAACAGCATGGTCGAGCGCCTGAAGACCATGTTCGAGGAGCAGACCGCCCAGGTCGACAGCCTGCGTCGCCTGGCCCATTGCGATGGGCTGACCGGCCTGTCCAACCGACCGCACTTCCTGGGCCGGCTCAAAAGCCTGCTGTGCTCCGAAGACGGCAGCGCTGGCGGTGCCTTGGTACTGGTGCGCCTGTGTGACCTACAGAACCTCAACCGTCAACTCGGACGCCTGAACACCGACCGCTTGCTACGCCAGACCACGGACTGCCTGCTGGAGAGCGCTGCCCGCTGGCCAGGTCATGAAGCCGGACGCTTGAACGGTTCAGATTTCGCCTTGGTGCTGCCCGATGTGCAGGCGCTGCGCGAGCCTGCCGTGGATATCTCGGCCCGCCTTCGCTCCGTGCTCAAGCCCCAGGGCGTCGTGGCCGTGGTCAGCGTGGTGCGCTGGTGGCATGGCGCGCCGGTGTCCGGCCTGCTGGCCGCGGCGGATCATGCCTTGGCCCGGGCCGAGGCAAGGGCACCGTTTGCGGTGGAAATGGACGATGGCGGCGACGGCTTGACCCTGGGCGAGGACAGCTGGACTCAACGGCTTGAAGCTGCCCTGCAGCACCGGCGCTTCCATCTGGTGCGCTATCCCGTGGTGGATGCGGCGGGCCAGATCGTCCACTGGGAATGTCCCCTGCGGCTGGAGCTGGAGCCAGGCGGTCCATTGGTGCCGGCAGCCGAATGGCTGCCGCGCGCCCGGCGCGCCGGCCTGACCGGCCCCATCGATTTGTCGGTGGCCGAGCTGGCGCTGCAAGCCATCGCCCGCGACGGCCATCCTCGCGCGGTCAACGTCTCCATCGCCTCGCTGCACAACAGCGCCTTGCTCCCAGGTCTGCGGGCCCTGCTGCAGGCCCATGCCGATGCCGCCCCGGGCCTGTGGCTGGAACTGCCCGAGGCCGGTGCCTACCGCCACCTGACGCCGCTGCGCGAGCTGGTGGCCCTGGCCCACACCCATGGCGCACTGGTGGGCCTGGAGCACGCCGGCGAGGACCTGGAGCATGTGGCGGAGTTGCTGGAGACGGGGCTCGATTTCGTCAAGCTCGACGCCAGCCTGACCGAGGGGGTGGCCGCCAACCATGCCGGCCTCCAGCACATGGATGGTGTGGTTCACATGCTGCGCGGCATTGGCGTCAAGGTTTACGCCGAAGGCGTGGTCACCCAGGCCGACGCCGACGCGCTCTGGCGCTGCGGGGTGGATGGCATCACCGGGCCGCTGGTCACCGCGGCTTGATCCTGCACCGATGGCGTGATCTCAGGCGCCTGTGCGCGCGCCTTGGAGGCCAGGCCAGCGGGTCAGGCGATGTCGATGCAGTGCACGCCGGTGTCGCCTTGGCCGCGCACCCGGAAATAGTGCTGCAGCGTCTCGCGCACGGTCCGGAAGGCCAGCTCCTCCCAGGGGATCTCGGCCTCGCTGAACAGGCGGGCCTCCTGCGTCTCCGGGCCGGGTGCCAGGTGGGTGTCCAGCATGCGGGCGCGGTAGAAGAAGTGCACCTGGCCGACCCGTGCGACGTTCAGCACGGTCAACAGGCCCTCCAGCGCCACATGGGCGCCCGCTTCTTCCTCGGTCTCTCGCAGCGCGCCTTCGGCGGTGGTCTCACCCAATTCCATGAAGCCGGCCGGCAGGGTCCACAGCCCCTTGCGCGGCTCAATATTGCGCCTGCACAGCAGCACCTGATCGCCCCACACCGGCAGGGTGCCCACCACGTTGAGCGGGTTCACATAATGGATCGTGCCGCAGGCCGGGCACATCGCCCGGGGACGGTTGTCCTCTGGCGGGATCTCGTGGCGGACCGCCGTGCCACAGGCGCGGCAGAAATGGATGGTGCGGTCGTCCAGCATGGGGCGCAAGTGTAGCCACTGGTCCGGGTGCATACCGGGGACGGCAGGCACGGGCGGCGTGGCATCATGGGCCGGATCAGACTCCCGCCAAGCGCCGGCGTCTGGCCCCCTGCGGGGGCTGACGGTCGGGTTCGGCAAGATCTTCTTCTGGAAACGACAGACCATGATTCCCGTCTTCGCCCCTGCGCCCGCCGTTGTCGTGCCCACTGCCGATGGCCGCGGCTTTCCCGTCCACCGCGTCTACTGCGTGGGACGCAATTACGCCGAGCATGCGGTGGAGATGGGGGCCACGGGTCGTGAGCCGCCGTTCTTCTTCCTCAAGCCGGCCGACTGCGTGGTGCCGGTGGCGGCCGGTGCCGCCGGTCGCATGGCCTATCCGGGGCTCACCCGCAACCTCCACCACGAGGTGGAGCTGGTGGTGGCGTTGGGGCAGGGCGGCCGTGACATCCCCGTGGCCCGGGCGCTGGACCTGGTCTGGGGCTATGCGGTGGGTCTGGACATGACCCGGCGCGATCTGCAGAACGACATGAAGAAGCAAGGGCGGCCTTGGGCCATTGGCAAGGCCTTCGAGGCCTCCGCGCCCTTGGGGCCGCTGGTGCCGGCCACCGACTTTGCGCCGGCCGGTCAGGCCATCACGCTGGACGTCAACGGACAGCGGCGCCAGACGGGCAAGCTGTCCGACCTGATCTGGAACGTGGCCGAGACCATCGCCGAGCTCAGCCGCGGCTGGACCTTGGCGCCCGGCGACCTGATCTACACCGGGACCCCGGCCGGTGTGGGGCCGGTGGTGCCGGGTGACCGGATCACGGCCACCATTGAGGGGCTGGGCGAGCTGCTGCTGGATATCGATCCGGCAGGCTGAAGCCGCCCGCTGCCATTCCTCACACCCGAGTCCGCATCTCTCACGGCGTGCGGGTGAACCCACCGACCGAACCGACATCCTGCCGCCCGGCGCCGTACAGGCGCCCCGGCACCCTACACATGCAGCTTTACAACTATTTCCGCTCCTCGGCCTCCTACCGCGTGCGCATCGCCCTGGCGCTCAAGGGCTTGTCCTACGACTACGTGCCGGTTCACCTGGCCCGCAATGAGCAGCTCACCGAGCGCTACGGCAGCGTTTCTCCTGCCCGTCTGGTGCCGCTGCTGCAGGACGGGGAGGCCAGCGTCCACCAGTCCCTGGCCATTCTGGAGTACCTCGACGAGATCCATCCTGAGCCGCCGCTGCTGCCGGCCGATCCGCTGGGCCGGGCCCGCGTGCGTGCGTTGGCGCTCGATATTGCCTGCGAGATCCATCCGCTCAACAACCTGCGCGTGCTGCGCTACCTGGTGGGCCCCATGGGGGTGGACGACGAGGCCAAGAACCGCTGGTATCGCCACTGGGTGGAGACGGGGCTGGAGGTGGTGGAGCGCCAGCTGGCGGCGCAGCCGTCGACCTTCTGCCATGGTGAGCGGCCCACGATGGCCGATTGCCTGCTGGTGCCCCAGATCTTCAACGCCCAGCGTTTTCAGTGCCGGCTGGACCATGTGCCCCAGGTGATGCGGGTCTTTGACGCCTGCATGGCCTTGCCGGCCTTCGATTCCACCCGACCGGAGAAGTGCCCGGATGCCGAGTGACCACCTCCCCGCCGACGGCCAGGCCTGTGCCCACCCGGATTGGCTGCAGCCCGAGGGGCTGCCGCCAGGCATCGGCGCTGTGATGAGCACCCGGGCTGGCGGCGTGAGCCAGGGGCCCTGGGCGGGTCTGAACCTGCGACCGCCCGAGTTGCCGGGCACAGGCCTGGACGTCGCTGCCGATGTGCGCCGCAATCAGGCGCGCTTTGTCTCGGCGCTGCAGGGCGCGCGTCCGGTCTGGCTGGACCAGGTCCATGGCCGGGAGGTGGTGGTGGTACGCCGGACCGAGGACGTCGACGCCGCGCAGGGACAGCGCGCCGATGCCTGCGTGACCGATCAGCCCGGCGTGGCCTGCCTGGCCTTGGTGGCCGACTGCCTGCCCGTGCTGTTGTGGACGGCCGACGGTCGGGTGGTGGGGGCCGCGCATGCGGGCTGGCGCGGCTTGGCGGGCGGCGTGCTGGAGGCCACTGTCGAGGCCCTTCGCCAGCTGGCGGGCCACCCGGGTGCCGAGGTACAGGGCTGGCTGGGCGCCTGCATTGGGCCTCAGGCTTTTGAGGTGGGTGAGGACGTGCGCGAGGCCTTTGCCGCGGCGCCGGCGGCCTGCTTCGCACCGGGACGGCAGCCGGGCAAATGGTGGGCAGACCTGCCGGCACTGGCGCGCTGGCGCCTGGCGGGTGTGGGGGTGGTAGGGCTGGGCGGCGGGCAGTGGTGCACGCTGAGCCACCCTTCAAGGTTCTTTTCGTTCCGGCGCGATCGTGTCACCGGGCGGCAGGCCGCGGCCATCTGGCGGCGCGCCTGATGGCGACGGGGCGGTGGGCGTGGCGGCGGCCTGCTCGGCCCGCGCGGCGCGGGCCCGGGCGCGTCGCCGAGCCGGGGTGCCCAGGATGTACATGACCACCGCCAGCGGCAGCAGCCCGTAGAACAAGAAGGTGATCAGGGCCCCCAGCAGGGTGCCCTGCGGGGACGTGGCCTCGGCCGCGGTCATCAGCACCACGACAAACATCCAGGCGATAGGGACGACGTGCATGTTTTATATGATGAGATCTGATATCACTTAACGAAAAAATTAGTCATCATCGGGTAAGCTAACCCACATACAAACCCGAGGCATCCGGCCGGCTGGCCGGCCGCAGCCCTGGCCCCGCTGGCCAGGACGTCCTGAGGAGACAGCCCACATGATGAACCAATCCCTGCCGCCTTTTGGCCAGGCCGAGGCTTTCGGCACTGCCGTGAGCGACATCCTGAAGTCCCTCTCCGGCCTGAACGTGCCGCAGAACGCCCTGGCGGCGGTGCAGGGGGAGTACCTCAAGGAGGCCACGCGCATCTGGAACGACGCCCTGCAGGGCGCCACCGCGGGCGAGGGCGCCAAGATCGGAGATCGGCGTTTTGCAGGCAAGGACTGGCTGGCCCAGCCGCAGTCGGTCTACACCGCGCAGATGTATCTGCTCAACGCCCGCACGCTGATGCAGTTGGCTGAGGCGGTGCAGGGTGATGCCAAGACCAAGGCCCGGGTGCGCTTTGCGGTGCAGCAGTGGGTCGATGCAGTGAGCCCCAGCAACTTCCTGGCCCTCAACCCGGAAGCCCAGCGCAAAGCGTTGGAGACCAAGGGCGAGAGCCTGGCGCAGGGCATGAAACTGCTGATGCATGACCTGCAGCAGGGCCATGTCTCCCAGACCGACGAGAGCGTCTTCGAGGTGGGTCGCAATGTGGCCACCACCGAAGGCACCGTGGTCCACGAGAACGAGCTGTTCCAGCTCATCGAGTACAAGCCGCTGACCGACAAGGTCCACGAGCGGCCCATGCTCTTCGTGCCGCCTTGCATCAACAAGTACTACATCCTGGACCTGCAGCCGGGCAACTCGCTCATCCGCTATTGCGTGGAGCAAGGCCACCGCATGTTTGTGGTGAGCTGGCGCAATCCGGACGACAGCCTGGTCGCCAAGACCTGGGACGACTACATCGAGCAGGGGCCGATCGAGGCCATCCGGGTGGTGCAGGAGATTGCCGGCGCCAAGACGATCAACACCCTGGGCTTCTGCGTGGGTGGCACCCTGTTGTCGACCGCCCTGGGCGTGCTGGCCGCGCGCGGCCAGCAGCCGGCCGCATCGGTCACGCTGCTGACCACCTTTGTCGATTTCGCCGACACCGGCATCCTGGACATCTTCGTGGACGAGACCATGGTCCAGGTGCGCGAGATGACCATCGGTGCGCAGGCCCCCGGTGGCCCCGGCATGCTCAAGGGCCAGGAGCTGGCCACCACCTTCAGCTTCCTGCGGCCGAACGATCTGGTCTGGAACTACGTGGTGGGCAACTACCTCAAGGGCGAGGCGCCGCCACCTTTCGACCTGTTGTACTGGAACGGGGACTCCACCAACCTGCCGGGTCCCATGTACTGCTGGTACCTGCGCAACACCTATCTGGAGAACAACCTCAAGGTCCCGGGCAAGCTCACCGTCTGCGGCGAGAAGCTCGACCTCTCGCGCATCGAGGCGCCGGTTTACCTCTACGCCTCGCGCGAGGACCACATCGTGCCGTGGCAGGGAGCCTATGCGTCCACCCGCATCTTCAAGGGCCCCAAGCGGTTCATGCTGGGGGCGTCGGGCCACATCGCCGGCGTGATCAACCCGCCCAAGGCCGGCAAGCGCAGCCATTGGGTCAACGAGCAGCTGCCCGCCACCGCCGACGAATGGCTGACGGGCGCCACCGAGAAGCCGGGCAGCTGGTGGACCGATTGGGCGGACTGGCTCAAGGGCCATGCCGGCCGTCAGGTGACCGCGCCCAAGTCCCCCGGCAGCCGCCAGCATCCGGCCATCGAGCCGGCCCCGGGCCGCTACGTCAAGCAGAAGGCCTGAGCCTCAACGCCTTTGCCAACAGGCCGGCGCTCCACGAGGCGGTGCCGGCGTCATCACAGCCCTCGCACAGGAGACTTCATTTCATGACCGACATCGTCATCGTCGCCGCCGCCCGCACCGCCGTGGGCAAGTTTGGTGGTTCTCTGGCCGGTGTGGCCGCCCCTGAGCTCGGCGCCACCGTCATCAAGGGCCTGATGGCCCAAACCGGCCTGTCGGGTGAGCAGATCGGCGAGGTCATCCTGGGCCAGGTGCTGACCGCCGGCTCTGGCCAGAACCCTGCCCGCCAGTCGGTCATCAAGGCCGGCCTGCCCGCCGGTGTGCCGGCCATGACCATCAACAAGGTCTGCGGTTCGGGCCTGAAGGCCGTGATGCTGGCTGCCCAGGCCATCCGCGACGGCGACTCCGAGATTGTCATCGCCGGCGGCCAGGAGAACATGAGCGCCTCCCCGCATGTGCTGCCCAACAGCCGCAACGGCGCCCGCATGGGCGACTGGAAGCTGGTCGACACCATGATCAACGACGGCCTGTGGGATGTGTACAACCAGTACCACATGGGCATCACCGCCGAGAACGTGGCCAAGCAGTACGGCATCAGCCGTGCCGACCAGGACGCCCTGGCCCTGGCCTCGCAGCAGAAGGCCGCGGCTGCCCAGGACGCCGGCAAGTTCAAGGACGAAATCGTCGATGTGGTGATCCCGCAGAAGAAGGGCGACGCGCTGGTGTTTAACACCGACGAGTTCCTCAACCGCAAGACCAACCTCGACGCCCTGGCCGGCCTGCGTCCGGCCTTCGACAAGGCCGGCTCGGTCACCGCCGGCAATGCCTCGGGCATCAACGACGGTGCCGCCGCCGTGATGGTGATGAGTGCCGCCAAGGCGGCGGCCCTGGGCCTCAAGCCCCTGGCCCGCATCGCCAGCTACGCCAGCGCCGGTCTGGACCCGTCCATCATGGGCATGGGCCCGGTGCCCGCCGCCCGCAAGGCGCTGGAGCGTGCCGGCTGGGCCGCCGCCGACCTGGACCTGCTGGAAATCAACGAAGCCTTTGCCGCCCAGGCCTGTGCCGTGCACAAGGAGATGGGCTGGGACACCAGCAAGGTCAACGTCAACGGGGGCGCCATTGCCATTGGCCACCCGATCGGTGCCTCCGGCTGCCGCATCCTGGTGACCCTGCTGCACGAGATGCAGCGCCGCGACGCCAAGAAGGGCATCGCCTCGCTGTGCATCGGCGGTGGCATGGGCGTGGCCCTGACCGTCGAACGCTGATCACGCGTCGAACCTTCGTCCCATGGGCCGGGCGCCAAGCCCGGTTCAACCCCAGTGTGGCCCGCGGGCAACGCGGCAGGGTTAGCCCGTCGCGTTGGCCGGGGTCACCAGCCTGATGATGAGCAGGTCATATGACTTCATCGATGGAACTTGAGGAGAACAATTCCATGAGCCAGAAAGTTGCTTACGTCACCGGCGGCATGGGTGGCATCGGTACCGCCATCTGCCAGCGCCTGCACAAGGACGGCTTCAAGGTCATCGCCGGCTGCGGCCCCAGCCGCGACTTCCAGAAGTGGCTGGACGAGCAGAAGGCCCTGGGCTACAGCTTCCACGCCTCGGTCGGCAATGTGGCCGATTGGGACTCCACCGTTGAGGCCTTTGCCAAGGCCAAGGCCGAGCATGGCCCGATTGACGTGCTGGTGAACAACGCGGGCATCACCAAGGACCGCATGTTCCTGAAGATGACCAAGGAAGACTGGGATGCGGTGATCTCCACCAACCTGACGTCTATGTTCAACGTCACCAAGCAGGTGGTCGGTGACATGGCCGAGCGGGGCTTCGGTCGCATCATCCAGATCTCGTCGGTCAACGGTGAGAAGGGTCAGGCCGGCCAGACCAACTATTCGGCCGCCAAGGCCGGCATGCACGGCTTTGCCATGGCCCTGGCCCAGGAGCTGGCCAGCAAGGGCGTGACGGTCAACACCGTGAGCCCGGGCTACATCGGCACCGACATGGTCCGCGCCATCAAGCCGGAGATCCTGGAGAAGATCGTGGCCACCATCCCGGTCAAGCGCCTGGGCACGCCGGAGGAGATCGGCTCCATCGTCGGCTGGCTGGCCGGTGAAGATTCCGGTTTCACCACCGGCGCCAACTTCTCCTGCAACGGCGGCCTGCACATGGGCTGAGGCCCTGGGGCGGAGTGCCCCTCACAGGCCGCTAGGGGCCGTCCGCCAGGGCGGCCCGTAGAGTCAGAAAGCCGGCGATGCCGGCTTTTTGCATTTCAGTAGGCGATGTAGCGCCCGGGCTTGTGGTTGACGGCCAGGGCGAAGTTCATGGCCGCGGCGGCCAGCACCGAGAGCGCCATGCGCTGCAGGTCCACCCAAGGGGCGGAGGCCAGCAGGATGGTGGCGTCGAACAGGAATTGCACGACGCCCGCACGCCAGCCGAAACGGTCTTGCAGCCAGAGCACCAGCACATTGAGCCCACCCAGGCTGGCGCGATGACGGAACAGGATGATGAAGCCAGCGCCCACCAGCAGACCGCCCGCCACGGCGGCAAAAACCGGGTTCAGGGCATCCAGGTGCATCCAGCGCGGCAGGGTTTCGGTCAGGGCCGACAGCAGGGTCACCGCGGCCAGGGTCTTGAGGGTGAAGCGCGCCCCCATGCGCCGGAAGGCCAGCCAGTAGAAGGGCAGGTTGAGCGCGAAGAACAGGGCGCCGAAAGGCAGGCCCGACGCATAGTGCGCCAGGAAGGCCAGGCCCACGGTGCCGCCGGTCACCAGGCCGGCGTGGCGGAACAGCAGCAGGCCCAGGGCCACGAACAGCGTGCCGGTCAGCAATCCCTGCAGGTCCTCGAAGAGAGTGTGGCGCTGCGGGGAGGCCTGCGGTGGGGCGGTCACGGTCGGCGCGCTCATTCCACGATACCTGCCATGAAGAACTTGATCAGTCCCTTGGCGGCAAAGCCCAGCAGCCCCACACCCAGCCCCAGCAGCAACACAAAGGTGCCGAACTTGCCAGCCTTGGACTCACGGGCCAGCTGCAGGATGATGAACACCATGTACAGCATGAAGGCCGTGACCCCGAAGGTCATGCCGAACCAGGCGATCTGTTCTTCCGTGAAATCCATCTTGAGTTGTCAACTGCGTTGCGCCAGCCCGGCGGTGTCCACCGTGTCGCGGTAAGCGTGCCAGCTGGCATGGGCCAACCAGGGCACGACCACCACCAAACCGGCCATCAGGGTGGCCATGCCCACCAGGGTCAGCCCCAGGATCAGGGCCGCCCACAGGGCCATGGGCGCCGGATGTTCCAGCACCACCCGCCAACTGGTGAAGACGGCGCCCATGACGCCGATCTGCCTGTCCACCAGCAGCGGAATGGCCACCACGGTGGACGCGAACACGGGGGCGGCCAGCAGGGCCCCCAGTCCCAGCCAATATTCAAAGAGCATGCCGTGCGGGGCGAGCACCACATGGCGGATGAAGTCCAGGGGCGTGCGTACCGGCTGCGCTGACCAGCCCACAATGAGTGAGGCAGAGGTCATCACCCAACCCAGTCCCGCCAGTGCCAGCAGCACCCCAAAGACCACGAGCCGGGTGTCGTTGGGCTTCCAGGCCGCCACCGCGGTCCCCAGGGTGGCAGGTTCACCGCGCGCCAGGCTGCGGCTCACGGCGTAAAGGCCCGTCACCAGGATGGGCGCCACCAGCAGAAAGGCCGACACCGCACCCGCCATGAGGAAGAAATGGGCCCGCGACAACCAGGCCAGGCCGGCGCCGAACAGCGCGAGCAGCAGGCCGTGCACCAGTCCGGGCAGGGGGCAGGCCAGAAAATCCGACCAGCCCCGGGCCAGCCAGCCCACGGGGCGCAACAAGGGGATGCGACGAACGCCGAAACTGCGGGAGTCCTGCAGAGCCTTCTCGGCCAGACGGTTCGACATGGGGCGATATCCTGACAGCGGTAGGGGCGCCTGGACCTGACAAGTCGCAAGCGGCGTGGGCTCGGGCACCGCCGTGGCGGTCTCCGGGCGGGTCCATGATGCCCCGCGGCCGCAGTGCTGCTAATCCGGGTGGATGCCAATCCCGCGGGCGCGCAAGGGGCGTGATGCCTTGTCAGGCACCAGCGCCCAGCACGTCCAGCAGTTCCGTCTCCACTTGCAGTTGCAGCTTGTTCTGTTGCAGGGCCGGACCGCTGACCAAGAAGGTGTCTTCCACCCGCTCACCCAGGGTGGTGATCTTGGCGAGCTGCAGGCTGATGCCACGGGCGGCGAACACCCGCGCCACCGCGTAGAGCAGGCCGGAGCGGTCGCTGGCGCTGACCGACAGCAGCCAGCGCTGCGCCTTTTCGTCGGGCCGCAGCGAGACGCGCGGCTTGACCGGGAAGTGCTTGACCCGACGCGAGACGCGGCCGCGGCTGGGCTCCGGCAGCGGGCCTTGGCTGGCCAGGGCGGCGGCGGCCTGGGTCTCCACCATGACGATCATGTCGCGGTAGTCGGCGGCGCTGGGGTCCTCCACCACACTGGAGACGACCTGAAAGGTGTCCAGCGCGAAGCCCGCCCGCGTGGTGTGCACCCTGGCGTCCTGAATGGAGAAGCCGGCGCCATCGAAGTAGCCGCAGATGCGGGCGAAGAGATCGGGCCGGTCCGGGGCGAAGACCAGCACCTGCAGGCCTTCGCCGATGGGGGAGGGGCGCACCCGCACCACCGGCTCGCTGGTTTGCAGGTGGCGCCACAGCACCCGGGCGTGCCAGGCGATCTCCGTCGGGTCATGCCGCGCGAAGTAGCTGACGTCCAGGGTTTTCCACAGCGGCTCCTCCGTGCCGGGCAAGGCCGAGTGCAAGGCCAGGATCTGGCGGGCTTCCGTGCGGCGGGCCTCAATCTCGGCGTCGCCGTTGGGCGGAGTGCCTCCCAGCGCGCGCAGGGTCTGGCGGTACAGGTCCTCCAGCAGCTTGCCCTTCCAGGCGTTCCAGACCTTGGGACTGGTGCCCCGCACGTCGGCCACCGTCAGCAGGTACAGGCCGGTGAGGTAGCGGGCCGAACCCATCTTGCGGGCGAAGGCGCCGATGACCTCGGGGTCCGAGAGGTCCTCCTTCTGCGCCACGTGGCTCATCTGCAGGTGGTTCTTGACCAGGAACTCCACCAAGGCGGCCTCGTCCCGCGCCAGGCCGTGGTCGCGGCAGAAGCGCCGAACCTCCACGGCGCCCAGGTCGGAGTGGTCGCCGCCACGGCCCTTGGCCACATCGTGGAAAAGGGCGGCGACGTAGAGCAGCCAGGGCTTGTCCCACTGCGCGGCCAGCTGGCTGCAGAAGGGGTACTCATGGGCATGCTCGGGAATGAAGAAGCGGCGCACGTTGCGCAGCACCATCAGGATGTGCTGGTCCACGGTGTACACGTGGAACAGGTCGTGCTGCATGCGCCCGACGATGCGCCGGAACACCCAGAGGTAGCGGCCCAGCACCGAGGTCTGGTTCATCAGCCGGAAGGCGTGGGTCTGGCCTTCGGGCTGACGCAGGATGTCCATGAACATCTCGCGGTTGGCCGGGTCCTGGCGGAAATGCGCGTTCATCACCCGCCGGGTGTTGTAGAGCGCACGCAGCGTGCGGGCCGACAGGCCCTTGATGCCCGGGGTCTGCTGGTAGACCAGGAAGGTCTCCAGGATGGCGTGCGGGTTCTCCTGGTAGAGGTGGTCGTGGGCCACTTCCAGCATGCCCCCGCGATCGTAGAAGCGGCCGTTGATCGGCCGCATCGGCGCGTCCTCCGAGGCGTTGATCCGCTCTTCGATGTTGAGCATCAGGATCTGGTTGAGCTGCGTGACCGCCTTGGCCGCCCAGTAGTACCGGTGCATCAGCACTTCGGAGGCCCGCAGTGCCTTGGTGCTGACGTAGCCGAAGCTCTCGGCCACGGCGGTCTGCAGGTCGAAGACCAGGCGGTCCTCGCGGCGGCCCGCAACCTGGTGCAGGCGGCAGCGGATCAGGCGCAGGGTGCCTTCGTGGCGATGCAGCTGGTTGACCTCGAAGGGCGTGATGAGGCCGCTGGCGGCCAGCTCGTTCCAGGTCCTGCCCAGCCCGGCGGCGCGGGCCACCCACATCACCACCTGCAGGTCACGCAGCCCCCCGGGGCTCTCCTTGCTGTTGGGCTCCAGCGAGTAGGGCGTGTCCTCGTATTTCACGTGGCGCTGGCGCATCTCCAGCGTCTTGGCCCGCAGGAAGGCCACCGGGTCCATGGCCTCCTGCGTGGCCTTCACAAACTGGGCGAACAGCCGCTTGCGACCGATGAGGAAGCGCGACTCCAGCAGCGCTGTCTGCACCGTCACGTCGCCGCGGGCCTCGGTGACGCACTCGGGCACGGTGCGCACCGAGGAGCCGATCTCCAGACCGATGTCCCAACAGGCGGTGATGAAGGAGGACACCACCTCCTGCAGGGCCGCGTCGGTCTGCTCGCCGGGCAGCAGCACCAGCACGTCCACGTCGGAGTAGGGGAAGAGTTCCCCGCGGCCGTAGCCGCCGACGGCCACCAGGGCGCCGTCGGCCGGCATGCCGCACTGGTGCCACAGCTGCGCCAGGGTGCTGTCCACATGGCGTGCCAGCTCGCGCATCAGCCGCGCCGCGCTGGGGGCGGTGGGGCGGGCCTCGGAGAAGCGCTCCAGCAGCGCCTGCTTGCCTTGCCGGAACCGCTGCCGCAGCTCCGTGATGGGCACGACGCCGGTCGGCGGTGCGGGGGGCTGGATGGGGTCGAGCATGGCGGAGCGGGGCAGGGAGCGTGTCGGAGGAGCGGACCCGCCGCCAGCGAGGGCGGCAGGTCCGGGGCGCCATTCAGGCGGCGCCGGTGACAAAAGCCGGCGGGGGCGGCGTGCCGGCCGACACCGTCAGCACCTCGTAGCCGTCGTCGGTCACGACGATGGTGTGTTCCCACTGGGCCGAGAGCGATCGGTCCTTGGTGACGATGGTCCAGCCGTCGCCCAGTTCCTTGATCTCGCGCCGCCCGGCGTTGATCATCGGCTCAATGGTGAAGACCATGCCCTTCTGCAGCACCTCGCCGGTGCCCGGGCGGCCGTAGTGCAGGATCTGCGGCTCTTCGTGGAACTTCTGGCCAATGCCATGGCCGCAGAACTCGCGCACGATGGAGAAGCCCTGCGCTTCGGCAAACTGCTGGATCACGTGGCCGATGTCGCCCAGCCGCGCGCCGGGACGCACCTTCTGGATGCCCTTCCACATGGCCTCGTAGGTGACCTGGCACAGGCGCTTGGCCGCGATGGAGCCTTCCCCCACTACATACATGCGGCTGGAGTCACCATGCCAGCCGTCCTTGATGACCGTGACGTCGATGTTGACGATGTCGCCGTTCTTCAGGGGCCGGTCATTGGGGATGCCGTGGCAGACCTGGTGGTTGATGGAGGTGCAGATCGACTTGGGGTAGGGCTTGTAGCCCGGCGGCTGGTAGTTCAGCGGGGCCGGAATGGCCTTCTGCACGTGCACGATGTGGTCGTGCGCCAGCTTGTCGAGCTGCTCGGTGGTCACGCCGGGCTTCACATGCTCGGTCAGCATGTCCAGCACTTCGGAGGTCAGGCGACCCGCCACGCGCATGGCTTCGACATCGGCGGCGGTCTTGAAGGTGATGGTCATGGGCGGCAATTATCCCATCGCAGGTTTTTCCCTGGCGTCAGGGGCCCACGCAGGCAGACCATCAGCCTGCGCCGTCGGTGGACAGCGCACGCCAAGTGTGCAGCGGCACCTGCAATGCCCCGCCGGCGCTGGGCACCGGCGCCACCTGGATGACTGGCGCGAAGCAGGTGACGGCGCCAAAGATCATGGCAAATGAGGCGTCGCCCGCATCCCGGCCCGTGGCCAGCCGCACAAAGGACATGGGGATGGCCGTGCCCGACGGGTCGAAGAGATACCAGCGGTGGCCCACGTAGACCTCCACGTAGGCATGGAAATCTGGCGGCCCCAGTGCAGCGTCGGCCCCGTAGTCGAAGCCCGTGGCAAATCGCGCCGGGATGTTGAGCGCCCGGCACAGCGCAATCATCACATGGGCAAAGTCTCGACATACCCCGGCGCCCCGGCCCAGGCTGTCACAGGCGGAGGTGGTGCTGTCCGAAGTGTTGGCCTCAAAGCGCAACTGGGCGTGCACCCAGTCGCGCACTGCCGCCACCCGGGCGTAACCAGGCGCCATGCGGCCAAACAGGTCGCCCGCTAGGGCCTGCAGGCGGTCGGATTCGCAGTAGCGGCTGGGCCAGATATAGGGCAGCACCGCCTGAGGCAACTGGCCCACCGCCAGCTCGGCCAGCTCGGCCGGGTCCGCCTGGTAGTGGTGCAGTTCCACCACGGCTCGGTACTGCAGGTCCAGCCGGCCTGGCTGGGCGCGCAGGCGCGCCAAGCGGGTCCGGGTCACCGGGTCTTCATGGCACCAAGGAAGCACGGGCTGGCTGAAGCTCAGTTGCTCTTGCAGCACCACCTGTTGCCGGGTGTGAGCAGCCTGCACGTTGAAGATGAAATCCGCGCCCTGGGGGCCTACTTCGTATTGCAGGCCCACGGAAAAGCCCATGCGGATCATGGGCGGCACCGTCGGGGTTGGGGGGGGAGGCCAGGGGCGGCCGGTGGAGCAGCGGAAACCGCCAGCGCAAAGGTGTTCAAGTCGTGTGGTCCTCGCCGCCTGGGGGCGGCACGGCGCAAGGGGCTGGCAAGGTGGCAGTCTATCCCGGCCCCCCCGCTTGGCGAGACGAATAAAATCTCCCGTTTGGAGTGGACGCCACGCATGACCCGCTGTCATGCCCGAGTCTGGCGCTCCCTGCCTCGGCTCACCTGCCCCCTGCCCACCGCCGCCAACCCGACGGGATCTCATGTCTTCTTCTGCCAAGTTTCTGATGCACTTCGAGGGGGGCAACGCCCTCTCGGCTTTCCGCGCAGCTGCCCTGCTGCCTCAATTGCAGGCCATCTGCCCGCGCATCACGGGCGTCAGCGCACGGCATGTGCACTGGGTGTGGAGTGACGCGGCGCTGTCTGAGGACGACGGCGCCAAGCTGGCCGCGCTGTTGAACTATGGCGATGCCTACGCTGGCGACACCGACGGCGCCCTGGTCGTCGTGGGCCCGCGCCTGGGCACCGTCTCGCCCTGGGCCTCCAAGGCCACCGACATCGCCCACAACTGCGGCCTGGGCATCCACCGTGTGGAGCGGGTGACCGAGTACCGCCTGAGCCTGAAGAGCGGCCTGATCGCCGGCCTGACCGGCGCCAGCAAGGCCCTGAGCGCCGAGGAGCTGAACGCCTGCGCCCTGGCCTTGCATGACCGCATGACCGAGAGCGTGGCCTTTGAGCGCGAGGCCGCCCGGCACCTGTTTGACGAGAAGGCCGCCGAGCCCCTGGCGCATGTGGACGTGCTGGGCCAGGGCCGCGCCGCGCTGGAAGCCGCCAACACCGAGTTCGGCCTGGCCCTGTCTGCCGACGAGATCGACTACCTGGTGGCCGCCTTCCAGGGTCTCAAGCGCAACCCCAGCGACGTCGAGCTGATGATGTTCGCGCAGGCCAACTCCGAGCACTGCCGCCACAAGATCTTCAACGCCGATTTCGTCATCGACGGCGAGAAGCAGCCCCTCTCCATGTTCGGCATGATCCGCAACACCGAGAAGCTGAACCCCCAGCGCAGCATCATTGCCTACAACGACAACGCCGCTGTGATGGAAGGCGGCCCCGCCACCCGTTGGCTGCCGCAGGGCTACACCAACGCCCCGGCCTACGGCGCCCGCGAAGAGCTGGCCCATGTGCTGATGAAGGTGGAGACCCACAACCACCCCACCGCGATCTCGCCCTTCCCCGGTGCCGCCACCGGTGCGGGCGGCGAGATCCGCGACGAAGGCGCCACCGGCCGGGGCGCCAAGCCCAAGGCGGGCCTGACCGGCTTCAGCGTGTCCAACCTGAACCTGCCCGGCACCAACGAGCCCTGGGAAACCAACGCCTACGGCAAGCCCGAGCACATCGCCAGCCCGCTGCAGATCATGATCGAGGGCCCCATCGGCGGTGCGGCCTTCAACAATGAATTCGGTCGGCCCAACCTGGGCGGTTACTTCCGCGTGTTTGAACAGACCGTGGGTGAAGGCGAGCAGGCCATCCGCCGCGGCTACCACAAGCCCATCATGATCGCCGGGGGCATCGGCACCATCAGCGACAGCCAGACCAAGAAGCTGCCTTTTGGCGCCGGCACGCTGCTGGTGCAACTGGGCGGCCCGGGCATGCGCATCGGCATGGGCGGCGGCGCCGCCAGCTCCATGGCCGCGGGCACCAACACCGCCGCGCTGGACTTTGACAGCGTGCAGCGGGGCAACCCCGAGATCCAGCGCCGTGCGCAGGAAGTCATCAACCACTGCTGGAACCTGGGCGCCGAGAACCCCATCGTCGCCATCCATGATGTGGGCGCCGGTGGCATCTCCAACGCCTTCCCTGAGCTGGTGGACGGCGCCGACAAGGGCGCCCGCTTTGACCTGCGCAAGGTGCCGCTGGAAGAGTCCGGCCTGGCCCCCAAGGAGATCTGGTGCAACGAGAGCCAGGAGCGCTACACCCTGGCCGTGGACCCAGCCAAGCTGGAGGCCTTCACCGCCATGTGCGAGCGTGAGCGTTGCCCCTTCGCCGTGGTGGGCGTGGCCACCGATGACCGCGAGCTGATCCTGGAAGACGGCCCCGGCGGCGAGCGCGTGATCGACATGCCCATGGATGTGCTGCTGGGCAAGCCGCCCAAGATGCAGCGTGACGTCAGCCGCGTGGCCCGCACCCTGGCCCCGCTGAACCTCACCGGCGTGGCGCTGGACAAGGCCGCGCTGGACGTGCTGCGCCACCCCACCGTGGCCAGCAAGCGCTTCCTCATCAGCATCGGTGACCGCACCGTGGGTGGCCTGAACCACCGTGACCAGATGGTCGGCCCCTGGCAGGTGCCGGTGGCGGACTGCGCCGTCACCCTGGCCGACTTCCAGGGCTTCCGCGGCGAGGCCATGAGCATGGGCGAGCGCACCCCGCTGGCCAGCCTGGACGCCCCCGCCTCCGGCCGCATGGCCGTGGCCGAAGCCATCACCAACCTGCTGGCCGCGCCGCTGGAGCTCAGCCGCGTCAAGCTCAGCGCCAACTGGATGGCCGCCTGCGGCGAGCCCGGTGAAGACGCCGCGCTCTATGACACCGTCAAGGCCGTGGGCATGGAACTGTGCCCGGCCCTGGGCGTGGGCATTCCGGTAGGCAAGGACAGCCTGTCCATGCGCACCAAGTGGAGCGCCGGTGGCGAGGCCAAGCAGGTGGTGGCGCCCGTGTCGCTCATCGTCTCCGCCTTCGTGACGCTGGACGACATCCGCGGCACGCTCACCCCCCAACTGCAAGAGGGTGACACCACCTTGGTGCTGGTCGACCTGGGCAATGGCAAGGCCCGCATGGCCGGCTCCATCCTGGCGCAGACCCTGCAGCAGTTTGGCGACACCGTGCCGGATCTGGACGATCCTGCCCAGCTCAAGGCCCTGGTGGCCGCCGTGAACCAGCTGCGCGCAGAGGGCAAGCTGCTGGCCTACCACGACCGCTCTGACGGCGGCCTGTGGGCAGCCGCCTGCGAAATGGCCTTTGCCGGCCAGCGCGGCGTCAGCCTGAACGTGGACATGCTCGTCACCGAAGGCGACGGCATCTCCGACAGCCGCGCCGACACCGGCGATGCCAAGAACTGGGCGGCGCAAGCCAGCGGCCGCCGCGACGAGCTCACCCTCAAGGCCCTGTTCAATGAAGAACTGGGCGTGGTGCTGCAGGTCAAGACAGCCGATCGCGACGCCGTGCTGGCCGCCCTGCGTGCCCACGGCCTGAGCAAGCAAAGCCATGTGGTCGGCAAGACCAACGACAAGAAGGTGGTCGAGGTGTGGCGCGACGCCAAGCCCCAGTTCAGCGCCGCGCTGCGTGACCTGCACCAAGCCTGGGACGACGTGAGCTGGCGCATCGCCCGCCTGCGCGACAACCCCGAATGCGCCGACCAGGAACACGCCCTGGCTGGGGGTGACGACGCCGGCCTGCACTGGGCCCCGGCCTTCGACACCGCCGAGGATGTGGCCGCCCCCTTCTTGAACCTGGGCGCCAAGCCCAAGGTGGCCATCCTGCGCGAGCAGGGCGTCAACAGCCATGTGGAAACCAGCTACGCCTTCGCACTGGCCGGTTTTGAGTCTCATGACGTCCACATGAGCGACCTGCAGGCCGGCCGCGCCGACCTGAGCCAGTTCAAGGGCTTTGTGGCCTGCGGCGGCTTCAGCTACGGCGACACCCTGGGCGCCGGTGAAGGCTGGGCCCGCTCGGTCATGTTCAACCCGGCGCTGGCCGAACAGTTCAAGGGCTTCTTCGGCCGCCAAGACACCTTTGCCCTGGGCATCTGCAACGGCTGCCAGATGATGGCCGCGCTCAGCCCCATCATCCCGGGCGCCCAGCACTGGCCCAAGTTCACCCGCAACAAGAGCGAGCAGTTCGAAGCCCGCCTGGCCATGGTGGAAGTGCTGGAGAACCCCAGCATCTTCTTCCAGGGCATGGCCGGCAGCCGTCTGCCCATCGCCGTGGCCCACGGCGAAGGCTTCGCCGACTTCAGCCAGCGCGGCGATGCCGTCCAGGTGGCCCGTGCCATGCGCTTCGTCGACGGCGCCGGCCAGCCCACCGAGACCTATCCGCTCAATCCCAACGGCAGCCCGGGCGGCCTGACCTCGGTCACCACCGCCGACGGCCGCTTCACGGTCATGATGCCCCACCCCGAGCGCGTGTTCCGCAACGCCCTGTTCAGCTGGCAAGGCGGTGACCTGAACGCCCTGAGCCCCTGGATGCGCATGTTCCGCAACGCACGCAAGTGGGTGGGCTGACATGGGCGCCCAATGGAAAGCCAAGCACAAGGACATCGCCGCCAACGCCAAGGGGCGGCTGTTCGGCAAGCTGGCCAAGGACATCATGATCGCCGCCCGCGGCGGCCCGGACCCGGCGGCCAATGCCCGGCTGCGCCTGGTGGTGGAGCAGGCCCGCAAGGTGTCCATGCCCAAAGACACCCTGGAGCGTGCCATCAAGAAGGGCGCCGGGCTGACCGGCGAGGCGGTGAACTTTGAGCACGCGATCTACGAAGGCTTTGCTCCGCACCGCGTCCCGGTGATGGTGGAGTGCCTGACCGACAACGTGAACCGCGCCGCCTCTGACATGCGCGTGCTGTTCCGCAAGGGCCAGCTGGGCACCTCGGGCTCCGTCTCCTGGGACTTTGACCACCTGGGCATGATCGAGGCCGAACCCGCCACCCCCGGGGCCGATGCCGACATGGCCGCCATTGAAGCCGGCGCGCAAGACCTGGAGCCGGGCGAGGAGGGCGCCACCCTCTTCCTGACCGATCCCACTGACCTGGACCTGGTCAGCCGCGCCCTGCCGGCCCAAGGCTTTACCGTCCTCTCAGCCAAGTTGGGCTACAAGCCCAAGAACCCGGTGGACCCCGCCACCCTCAACGCCGAGCAGTTGGAGGAGGTGGAAGCCTTTCTGGCCGCCATCGACGACAACGAAGACGTGCAGAACGTCTACGTGGGCCTGGCCGGCTGAACGGCGCTGGCGCCCCCCCGGGCCTGCAGCCACTGCAGCGCCTGCCGGGGGCCGCCGGCTGCCAGCTGCACGGTGCTGGCCGTGGGCGTGGGCGTGGGCGTGGGCGTGGGCGTGGGCGTCGGGCCGAAAGGCGTCCGGGCCGGCCAGACAAACGCGAGGGATGCCCATGCGCTGGGGTATCCCGCCGCGGTGGCGGCCCAGGCAGGGCCCGGGCCCTCAGGCCGGGGCCTGCAGGCCATCCAGCTGGCGGCGGAAGTGCGTCCAGTCCCGCAGGTGCTGGCGTATCCAACCCTGCAGGCCCGGGCCGAACATGTCCTCAAACTTGCGGCGTGCGGGCTGAATGGGGCCGCCCAGCGCGCCGGTCTGCCAGGGGCGGTGGTGCAGATCGGCCACCACCGTGGGCAGGGCTGCGTTGGCGGCCCCCGGCTCCGGCGCCACCGCGGGCAGGCCCACAAAGCGGTGGATGCGCGCCACCGTGCCGGCTGGATCGGCCACAAAGTCCTCATGGCACACCACCAGATGACCGGGCCGGCCGGCATGGGCCAGGTGGGTGTCCACCGCGCGGTTCCAGCGCTCCACCCAGTGGGCCACGCCGCCGCGAAAGGCGTTGTGCGCCATGTAGCGGGCTTCGGCGTCAATGGCGGAGGCCAACACGTCTTCACCGTGGCGCACCACATGGATGACCTTGGCCTGCGGGCAGTGCTCGGCAATCACGTCCAGATAGGCCAGGTGGTCGGGTGACTTTTCCAGCCACCCGGCATGGCCGCCTTGCTGGGCCCAGGCGTCCAGGTCGCCCAGAAAGTGCCGCACATAACTGCGGCCGGTCAGGCGGCGGGGCAGGCGATGCTGCGGGCCCATGGGTCGGCCTTCGCCTTCCAGGTCCTGCGCCAGGCGTTGGTGCAGGCTGGGCCTGACCCAGCCCAGGCGCCGCTGCCAGCGTCGCTGGCAAGCGCCTTGGTCCTGGCGCAGCCAGTCTTCAAACCCGCCCAGCAGGTTCAGAAAAAAGTGCGTCTCGGGCAGGGTCATCAGCGCGCCGCTGGCGCACACCGCCGCCTGCAGCACGGTGGTGCCAGACCGGGGGCAACCCACCATGAACACCCGCTGCGGCGGCACCGGCGCAGGGGGGCGGCGCAGCACGCTGTGCGGCTGGGCCGGGGTGGAACGGGGCAGGGGCAGGGCCAGTTGCATAGGGGGCGACACGGGGTAAATCCAACAGCCCCGCCAGCCTAGGCCGCACCCGTAGGCGCTGCCTTTCGCCACCGTGAAGAAGCATTGCCGGGCGGCCGGCCCAGCCTTGTCGCCCATGGTCCGGGGCTTCGGGTCCACTGTCGGCCCGTTCAGCCACCCGGGGGCCAAGCTCAGCGTGCCCTGCGCCCCGCTTGCGGCAGCGCCCCAGCCGCCGGCCTCAGCCGTTGCGGAACAAGAAGCTGTAGGCGTTGAGCGCGGGCACGCCGCCCAGGTGGGCGTACAGCACCCGCGAGCCCGCCGGGAACTCGCCCCGGCGCACCTTGTCCATCATGCCGGCCATGGATTTGCCTTCGTACACCGGGTCGGTGAGCATGCCTTCGGTGCGGGCACACAGGCGGATGGCCTCTAGCGTGCCCTCGTTGGGCAGGCCGTACTCGGGCCCGCCGTAGCGGGTGTCCAGCACCACGTCGTCTGCCGTCAGCGCCTGGCCCAGCTCCACCAGTTCGGCGGTGTGTTGGGCTATGCGCAAAATTTGGGCGTGGGTCTTTTCAGGCTTGGCCGAGGCGTCAATGCCAATCACGCGGCGGGCGCGGCCATCGGCCGCAAAACCCACCACCATACCGGCCTGCGTGCTGCCGGTCACCGAGCAGACCACGATGTAGTCGAACTTGAAGCCCAGCGCGGCCTCTTGCTGGCGCACCTCTTCGGCAAAGCCGACAAAGCCCAGGCCGCCATACGGGTGCTCAGAGCAACCGGCCGGGATGGGAAAGGGCTTGCCGCCACGGGCTTTCACGTCGTCCATGGCCTGCTGCCAGCTGGGGCGGATGCCAATGTCAAAACCGGCGGCGTCCAGGCGCACCTCGGCGCCCAGGATGCGCGACATCTCGATGTTGCCCACGCGGTCGTACACCGCGTCGCTGTAGTTCACCCAGTTTTCCTGCACCAGCACGCACTTCATGCCCAGGTGCGCGGCCACGGCGGCCACTTGGCGGGTCTGGTTGCTTTGGATGCCGCCAATCGACACCAGCGTGTCGTAGCCACCGGCAATCGCTTCGGGGATCAGGTATTCCAGCTTGCGGGTCTTGTTGCCGCCAAACGCCAGGCCGCTGTTGCAGTCTTCACGCTTGGCGTAGAGCTGCACCTCGCCGCCCAACGCGGCGCTCAGGCGGGGCAGGTGCTGGATGGGGCTGGGGCCGAAGGTCAGCGGATGGCGGGCAAATTTCTGCAGGTTCATCGGGGGGCTTTCAGGTGGGGGCCGGCGGGGCGCCAGCACGGGTGGGGCGGCGTCGATGGGCAGATTCTCGGGAATGGGCTGCTTAACAGGCTTGCGTTGTAGGCCTGTTAATCGCGCCAAAAATCGGTTGAGAATCGGCTAGCAGCCACTCTCATTGCTTCAAAAGCGCCATGGCCACAACAAAATTGCGCCGCCCCTCGGTGGCCTCGCTTGCCCCCGGTCAAGACCTGCCGCCGCCGCCAGAGCCTTCTGACGCGGCCACCACCAGCCCCGAGCCGTTGCTGGACCGCACCGACCGCGCCATCTTGCGGGCGCTGCAGCGCGACGCCAGCGTGTCAAACGTGGCGCTGGCCGAGAAGGTGCACCTGAGCGCGCCGGCCTGCCTGCGGCGGGTGGAGCGGCTCAAGCGCGAGGGGCTGATCCGGCGCACCGTGGCCCTGCTGGACGCACCCGCCTTGGGGGCCCGCATGCTGGTGGTCATTGGGGTGGTGCTGGACCGCTCCACCCCAGAGAGTTTTGCCGCCTTTGAGCGCGCCGCCGCCCAGGTGCAAGGCTGCATGGAGTGCCATGTGGTCACCGGCGAGTTTGACTACCTGATGCTGCTGCGCACCCGCGACAACGACAGCTTCAACCGCCTGCATGCCGAACAGCTGCTGTACCTGCCGGGCGTGCGCCAAATCCGCTCGTTCATCGGTTTGAAGCAGGTGCTCTCCACCACCGAGATTCCGCTGTAGTGCGGAAGTTGAGGGTGCCCAGGGTATCCATCACGATAACCATACCCCCAAAGAAATACCCAAGATGTTCAGCACCCCTCCAGCCGGCACACGTACCGTCTAGATACTCTATTACTATTTTGTAACTACTTCTCAAGACCCCACTTCATTCCTAGAATTTCTCTGCTTTGCAAAGCCAAGACGCCGCGTTCGTCAATGCGCACGTTGGGCGCCCATCCCTTGGGCGCTTTTCTTGACGAACTGGCACGGCCTGCGCTGCGGTCTGCGCGGCGGGGGCTTATTTCAGCGTTCTGGAGAGAAATGAAATGATGGGAAATGGGTTTCGTGGCGCTGTGGGCGCGGCGGTTTTGATGGCGGGGACGCAGGTTATGGCGCAAACGCCGGGAGCCATGCTGGAGGTGGACCCGGCCACGTTTGCCCTCAAGGGCTACTCGCTGCATGTGCGGGTGCCGTTGAACGGCAGTGAAGAGGCGCGCCGCTGGACGGTGGGGGTGGGCGGCTATGCGATGGAGTTTCCCAGCGCCATGCGCGGGATGGCGGTGAAGAACGCGGCTTCGTCCACTGAAATTGAGATTGAACGGGGCGCGGCCGTGTTCATCGATCGCTACCTGGATCAGCCGTTGCAAGGCTGGTTCACCGGTTTGGAGCTGGGCCGCCAGCGCTACAAGCTGAGCGATGGCGCCCAGGTGGAGCGCTATGACGCCACCGTGGCCATGCCGCGCCTGGGCTACCACTTCAAGCTGGATGGCGGCTGGTATGTGCTGCCGTGGGTGGGTGTGGGATTTGTAGACACCGATCGCGACGAGCTGAATGTGGGCGGCCGCACCGTGAAACCGCGCAGCACCCTGGCTTTTGCCACGGTGCACGTGGGTTACGCGTTCTGATAGGGCGGGCGCTTCACTGCATGCGGAACTCGACACGAATGGGGAAACTGCCGCGGCACGCTTGGCCTGAGCAGACGGCGGGTTTGAACTTGGTGAGTATGGTCACACCGGCAACAAACGTGGTGGCCGCCTTTCAAGCCGGCAGGTAAGGCCGAATGTGGCCCAGGGCCTGGGCCACGTAGGCGTCTTTCTCACCCACCGGCGCCACATAGTGCAGCGCATCCGCCGCCGCCTGCACCCCCACCAGCCGGGCCATCACCCAGGCGGCCAGGTAGGGCGAGGCCAGGCAGCCGCCCGCTGTGGCCACATTGCCATGGGCAAAAAAGGGCTGGTTCAGCACCTCCACCCCGGCTTCTTGCACCCAGGGTTTTGTCGTCAGGTCGGTGCAGGCGGGTACGCCCGCCACCAGCCCTAGCTTGGCCAAGATCAGCGTGCCGGAGCACTGCGCGCCAATGAGTTGCCGCGCCGGGTCCAGCTGCAGCCGGGCCATCAAGGCGGCATCGGCCACCACCTCACGCGTCAACACCCCGCTGCCCACGATCACCGCATCCGCCTGCGCCGCATCCTCCAGCGTGCCCTGCGCCCGCAGCGTCACCCCATTCATGGACGTGACCTCCGCCTGCGGGCAACACAAGCTCACCCGCCAGCCCGGTTGCTTGATGCGGTTCAACACCCCCAGCGCGATGAGCGAATCCAGTTCATTGAAGCCGGGGAAGGTGAGGATGGCAGTGTGCATGGGGGAGTGGAAAACACGAACAGTTTGCACTGAATTCTAGGTGTCAGGTCCCGGACGAATACCTTCTAAAAAGTAGACGTCCGTTGCTGCTGGGGCGGGCCGTGTTGGCTGAGGTCGTGGCAGCATGGAAGGGCCGGAGGCCGACATGCTGATCAAGTTGCACAAGAA
>NZ_JAAGOH010000016.1 GCF_010499455.1 Ideonella livida
GACGGTCGTCATGCACGCGCGGGCCGCGGGTGCGGCGCTCGCCGCCCGCCTCGCCTTCAGGGCGGGGGCCGGCGCCGCGTGGGGCGCCGGGGCGACCCTCGGGACGGCCGTCATGGCGGCCGTCATGGCGGCCTGCACCGGGGCCGCGTCCGGCACCTTCGCCTGGGGCGCCACGGCGTGCCTTGGCGGCGGCGCGCAGCTCGGCCAGCTCCTGGCGGCCCTGGCTCACGCGCTGGTTCAGTTCTTCCACGGCCATGGACTTGGCGGCGGCGAACGCCTCGGGGCTCTGGCCGGCCTGGTCGAACTCGCGCATCAGGTCAATGCGGGCCTGGCGCTCTTCGCGTGCCTTCTGCCGGAACTGGGCCTTGCGCTCGTCGATCACAGCCTTGCGCCGGGCCAGCTCCTCGCGCGCCACTTGGCGGTGCTCTTCGGTCAGCTCATCCACCGGCTGGCCGTCCAGGTCGTGGCGGTGGGTGGCCTGCACCAAGGCGTTGAGGTAGCCGGTGGCGTTGGTGTGGCGGTGCAGCACGGCCGACAGCAGGCCCTTGCTGAATCGTCCCGGCGCTCGGGCCTGGATGTCGGCCTGGATGCGCAGTTTGAGCGGCTTGGCCTGTCCCGGGGTGAACAGGGCCGGGAAGAGTTCGGCCAGCTCGCGTGCGGCATCGGCCGGGGTGCGGTTGTCCTTGGCGGTGGCGGCCGGGGGCGCGGCGGCCTCGCCCTCACCGGCCGGGGACGCCTCGGGGGCCTCGGCCACGGCGGGTTGCGGTTCGGCCGGGGCCTCGGTGGTCGCGTCAGCCGGGGCGGCCGCGGTGTCCGCAGCGGGCGCGGCGTCGGCTTCCGGAGCGGCCGGCGGGCAGGCTGGCGGGGCGCAGTCTGCCTCGGCAGCGGGAACCACGGGCTCGGTCGGCGGGGTCAGCGAAGACATGGAAGGTGTCAGAAGGACAACGTAGGAGGGGCCTGGATTGTGCCCGGCCTTGAGGGGCCGCAGGGCGCGGGCATGCCCGCAGGCTGTGGCGCAGGCCTCAAGGGACCGCGGAATCGTCACCACCAGGGGGGGCGACGGGCCCGTCTCAGAGGCCGAAGACCTTCTTGAGCAGGGCGCTGCCGGTGGCCACCGGGTCCTGGCGGATCTTCTTTTCCTCCTCGCCGATGACCAGGTACAGGCCGTCCAGGGCCTTGCCGGTCACGTAGCTCTCGATGCTGAAGTCCTTGTCCTGGAACATCGAGAAGCTGCTCACCTTGCCCACCACGGCGTTGTATTTGCGGGCCAGCGACACGTCCTGCGTGGCCTGGGTGACGATGGGCTTGAAGGCGGTGGTCAGCGGCTCACGCGTCTTGCCGGCGAAGTAGCGGGTGACGGCCGTGTCGTCGCCCTTGACGATCTGGACCGCGTCCTCGACGCTCATCTGGCGCGCGGCCTGCAGCAGCAGGTCCAGGGCCTTGGGGGCGGCGGCTTCGGCGGCGCGGTTCATGGCGGTGACCAGGTCATCGACCTTCTGCCCCTGGCCGACGGCGCGCAAGGCGGTGGCGGCCTTTTCGGCATTGCGGGGCAGGGCGATGGCCACCTTGGGGTTCTGCAGGTAGCCGTCGGTCTTGCCCAGGAGGCCCACGGCGGCCTGGGCGCCACGCTCCAGCGCGGTTTTGAGGGCGGCCGAGGCGTCGGCCTCGCTGAACAGGCTGGCGTGCGCGGTGGGGGCGGCCAACCACCACGTGGCGGTCAACAGGGTGGGCAAGGGGGCGAGGGTCAGGCGCAGGGCGTGTCGGCGTTGCATGGGTTGTTTCGGGCAATGACTTGTCAAGGCGCATCTTCCCATGGGCCCCGGGGCGCTCGGCTTCCTGTGTGAGATCCGTCACGCCCCCTGGTCGTCGCCCGCCTACCGCCGCTGCAGTGCGGCGCCTGGACGCACCGCCCCGATCTGACTCCGGTGGCGGCGCCCGGGTGGTGGCAGGTGCCCGGCTCAGAGCACCCGCACCGTGGGCGCCAGGGAGGGTACGTCGTGCTTGTCCAGCACAAACAGCGAGTAGTGTCCCGGCGGCAGCACGCCGGCAGCGCTGGGCAGGTCCACCTGCAGCGTGACGCCCTGCTGGCGAAAGCCCAGCGGCACCCGGTGCTGCGAGGCGTTGAAGTTGTGGGTGCTGCCGCCCAGCCGCATCAGCACCACCTGCGCGATGACCGTGTCGTCGCCCAGGACCAGGCCCACCCCGGTTTGACCGCGCTGCAGCACGGCAGGCACGCTGCGCAGCACCGGGCGTCGGGCCGGACGGCCGCTGCCGTCGCGCCGGAACAGGTAGGGGGGATACCAGATCTCGGCGTTGAGCAGGGTCTGCGGCCCCGGGGCGCCACCTCCGCCGGTGAGCACCGAGCCATCGGGCAGCAGCAGACTGCTGGCGTGGTAGAGCCGGGCGTGACGGGCGGCGGCGGTGGCCTGCCACTGGCCGGTGGCCGGGGTCCACAGGGCACCTTCCAGGTGCGCCCCCTCCAGGGTGTTGCCCCGGGTGGACCCGCCGTTGAGCCAGAGCTGGCCGTTGGGCAGCGTGGTCAGGTGGCCATAGGTGCGCAGGCCACCGGGGGAGGTAGTGGCAGCGATCGTCGGGGTGGACCGGCGCGCGTCCACGGTCCAGGCACTGCCGTCGGCCCGCAGGCTGAGCACCCGGCCGGGCGCCCAGGCCGCGCTGGGCAGCAGCGAGCTGCCCGGCGGCAGGCTGCCGGACAGGGTGGCCAGGTGGCCCAGTCCTTCGGTGTCCAGCCGGAACAGCGCGCCGGCGGGCGTGACGATGAGCAGGTCGCCACCAGCCAGCAGGAAGGCCCGGGGGTAGTACCAGCCACCGGACTTGACGAAGGCGGCGGTGCGGCCGGCGCCGGTGAGCAGGCGCCAGCGGCCGTCTTCCTCCCGGACCTCGGGCGTTTCGGCGTAGGTGGCGGCGGTGGCCGGAAACTCCGGATCACCGGCGTACTCCCGGTCGTCGCGGCCACCCAGGACGACGATGTGCCCCTGGGCGCCGGACAGCGCGGTGGCGTACCAGCGCTGGCGGTGCATGGATGGGCTCAAGGTGCTGAAGCTGCGGGTCTGCGGGTCGAACTGCGTGACCTCGCGGTTGGCGTAATTGCGCAGCCCGGCGTAGATGCGGTCGCCGCCGAACATCAGCAGCTGGCCCTGGGGCGTGAGCGCCTGGCCGGCGCAGAAGATGTCGGTCCCGGTGGTGTGCAGCAGCAGGCTCATGGCCTCGGCGCCTGTGCCCAGCGCGGGATCCCACACCATGTACTGGAGGGCGGCCCCCTGGCGGCCCCGGTCGTCGGTGCCAAAGGCCATCACGCGGCCATCGGGCAGCAGCTGGCTGTGGATGGGCATGACCGGGGTGGCAAACACCGGGCCGACATGGCCCCGCAGATGGGCGTCGGACGGACCGACGGGCACTGCCGCCGGCGCTGGCCGTGTCCAGCCCAGGCCCGCCCAGAGGGTGGTGAGGCCGGCGATGCGCTGCAGCCAGCGTCGGCGGGGCGGTGGCGGCATGCGGGGGGTGGAAGAGTTCATGCCGGCACTGTAGGCGGCGCCTGCGGCCGCGCCCACCGGTGGCGGCCGCTGAACGAGGGGGTGGATGGGGCCGGAGGGTACGCCGGCGCGCCAGGGCCTCAGCGCAGACGCGAGCGCCGGGCGGTGACGCCCAGGGCGCCAAGGCCCGCCAGCAGCAGGGCCCAGCCTCGAGGCTCGGGAACCGGCGAGGCGTTGCCCGGCGCCATCACCGGTACCGGTGCGGAGGCCGCGTCGGCCCCCAGGGCCAGCGCGGGACCGTGCTGCCCGGCTTGGAAGCTCGGGACTTCCGCGTCAGGCGCGCTGGCGGCCGCGCGGGCCGCCGGTGGCGCCAACGTGGCGGGGCTGGCGGCGGCCTGGCTGGGGCCCAGCCCGGCCAAACCCAGTGCCGCCGTCGCCAGGACGCAGCGCAGGGACCAGGGCAATCGGGCAGGGCGGGACATGGGAGGTAAGCTGTGGCGGTGGAAATGCGTCAGCTTGTATCTGACTGTGACACCAGTATGCCTGTGCCTGAGGGGGCGCAAGGGGCATGAACGTGGGGACTTGTCCCTCATCAAAGGGGTTTCCCCCACACTGAGGGGATGAGTGCATCCGACACCTCCAACCCCTGTATCCGCTGTGGCGCCTGCTGTGCCAGTTTCCGGGTCGATTTCGCCCGCGAGGAGCTGTCCAGCCAATGGGGTCATGTCCCCGATGGCTTGGCGGTCGACGTGACCGACAGCACCTGTCGCATGCGCGGCACGGACCACGCCCAACCCCGGTGTGCCGCGCTGGTGGGCACGGTGGGGGTGCAGGCGGCCTGCGGCATCTACGAGTGGCGCCCGTCGCCCTGCCGGGAGTTTGGCCAGCTGGCCCCGCTGGGCCGGGGGGATGACGCCTGCGCGCGGGCCCGGCGCCGCCACGGACTGGCGCCCCTGGAGGGCTGACCATCCCCAGGTTCAGGGGGCCAGGCGCCCGGGCCCGCCGCTGACAATGCGCGCCCGCGCCGTCGGTCGCCCCAGGGGACCACGGCCTGAACCGGCCTGCCTGCCTCTGCCGGCGGGCCATTGCCACTGAAAAGAATGCTCATGACCTCCATGTCCTGCCTGAAGGCGCCGCCGTCGGCGCCCCTCATCTCCGTGTCCGCCCGCTGGGCGGCCCGCGGCCTGTGTGCCGCCACTGCGCTGGCGCTGGCAGCTTGTGGCACCACCGGCGGTGGTGCGGGTCAGGCCGCTGCCTGCAAGCCGCTGAGCGGCAGCGTCAGCCGCACCCAGGGGGCGGTGGTGGGGGCGGCGGTGGGCGCCGTGGCCGGTGGCCTGGTGGGCTCCCAGGTGTCGGATCGCTCGTCGGTGGGTGCACGCAACGGGGCGCTGCTGGGGGCCATCGGCGGTGCCCTGGCCGGCTCGGCCTACGCCAAGCACATCAGCATGACCGAGCAGGCCGACGGCACCGTCAAGCTCAACATCCCGGGCAAGGTGATGTTCGCCAGCAATTCCTCCGACCTGAGCCCGGAGTTCCGCGGCACGCTGGACAAGGTGGGTGGCGTGATTGCCGAGTATTGCGGTGTGAACGCCCGCATCGTGGGCCACACCGACAGCCAGGGCGAAGCGGCCTACAACCAGGCGCTGTCGCAGCGTCGCGCGGCCTCGGTGCAGCAGTACCTCTCGGCGGTGCTGTCGGGCAAGGGGGCTCAGGGCCGCCAGCTGGCGGTGGAAGGGGCGGGCGAGAGCCAGCCCGTGGCCAGCAACCTCAACGAAGACGGCCGCGCCCAGAACCGGCGGGTGGAGGTCTTCATCATCCCGCCCAAGTCCTGAGCGGTGTCTTGAGCCGGGGCGCGCCGGCCGTGGTGGCCGGCGCCTGGCGTGCTCAGGTGTTCTTGGAGACGGTGATGGTCGGGAACTTCGAGGAGAAGTCCTTGGCGCGTTGCGCCACCTTCACCGCCACCTGGCGGGCCACGGCCTTGTAGAGGGCCGCAATCTCGCTGTCGGGCTCGGCCACCACAGTCGGCCGCCCGGCGTCGGCCTGCTGGCGGATGGACAGGTTCAAGGGCAGGGCGCCCAGGAAGTCCATGCCGTATTGCTCGGCCATGCGCTTGCCGCCATCGGCACCGAAGATGTGCTCGGTGTGGCCGCATTGGGGGCAGCAGTACACCGCCATGTTCTCGACCAGGCCCAGGATGGGCACGCCCACCTTCTCGAACATCTTGAGGCCCTTCTTGGCGTCCAGCAGGGCGATGTCCTGCGGGGTGGTCACGATGACCGCGCCGGTGATGGGCACGCGCTGGCTGAGCGTGAGCTGGATGTCGCCGGTGCCCGGGGGCATGTCGACGATCAGGTAGTCCAGGTCATGCCAGTTGGTCTGGCGCAGCAGCTGTTCCAGGGCCTGCGTGGCCATGGGGCCGCGCCAGATCATGGCCTCGTCCTGATCCACCAGGAAGCCGATGGAGTTCACCTCCACACCGTAGTTGGACAGCGGCTCCATCGACTTGCCGTCCAGGCTTTCGGGCCGGCCGTCGATGCCCATCATCATGGGTTGGCTCGGGCCGTAGATGTCGGCGTCCAGAATGCCGACCTTGGCGCCTTCGGCGGCCAGGGCCAGCGCCAGGTTGACGGTGGTGGTGCTCTTGCCCACACCGCCCTTGCCCGAGGCCACGGCGATGATGTTCTTCACGCCGGCCAGCAATTGCACGCCGCGCTGCACCTGGTGGGCGGTGATCTTGACCGACAGGTTGGCGCTGACGTTGCCGACGCCGGGCACGGTGCGGGCAGCGGCGATCAGGGCCTTGCGCAGCGGATCGAGCTGGCTCTTGGCCGGGTAGCCCAGCTCCACGTCGAAGGCCACGTCGTCGCCGTCGATCTTGAGGTTGCGCAGTTGCCGGGTGCTGACAAAGTCCTTGCCGGTATTCGGGTCGATGACGGTCTGCAGGGCGGCAAGCAGGGCGGATTCGGTGAGGGCCATGGCGTAGGTTCTGCGGTGCTGTGGGACGCCAGCCGGGCCGGCGCATGGCGGCGGAGTCTAGCGGCCCCGGCGCCAACTGCCGCGTCGTGGGGCTTTGCCTCTGGGACTGTCGGTGCCCAAAGGGACAACGCCGCCGCCCGCACCGGTGCGGGCGGCGGCGCGGGTCGGGCGCCTGCAGGGTGTTTAGCGCGGGCTGATCTGGAAGATGGCGGTGGTGCCGCTCACCTCGTTGGCCACCACCAGCAAAGGGCGGCCGGTGGGGCTGTCCTGGCCTGGGATGACGATCAGGCCTTCAGGGCCCAGGTCACCTGCTGCGGCGGTGCCCGGGGTTGCACTGAAGTCCCGGGTGTTCATGTACTGCACGAATTGCGGCGCGCTGGGCACGCTCATGTCCCACACCATCACGCCCCCGATCCGTTCCAGGCCCAGGAACAGATAGGGCTTGCCCCAGAGGTGTGCCAAGACCAGGCCCTCGGGTTCCGGGCCCTTGTTGTCGCTGCGGTCGTCCCGGGTGTTGGTCGTGTGGCCCGCGTTGAAGTTGGCCGGGTATTGGGCGGCCACCAGGCGCTCGATCTGGTCCCCGGAGTCGAACACCCGCCGTCCGTCGGTGGTCCACACGCTGAAGGAACGGGCACCGAAGGCGTAGAGGCGGTCAAAGTCGCCGTCTCCGTCCGTGTCACCCTGGGCCGTGGTCACGGTGAGGCGGCCCAGCTGCGCGTCGGTCTTGAGCGCCGAGGCATTGGGAAAGGCCACCGGGTCCAGGTTCAGGGACTTGACGCGGCTTGTCTCGTTGTGGGCGCCGTACTCGCGGCTGTCACCTTCGTTGGCCGTCACCAGGTAGCGCTGCCCGCCCACGCTGTAGTTGGCGATAGCGTCAGGCTGGTAGAGGCCAAACACTGGCCAGTTCGCGATGGCGACGGTGTTGTCCTTGTCGCTGGGGTCCAGGCCCTCGCCCATGGCCATGTGGTCCTTGGCGCCCAGGGCGACGATTTGGGTGACGGCCGCGGTGTCCAGATTGACGCGCGCGACGGCGTTGTTCTCCTGCAGCGTCACCCAGGCCACCCGGCTGTCAGACCGGACGGTGATGTACTCGGGCTCCAGGTCCTGGGCGGTCGTGGCGCCGGGGCCATTCAGGCGCACGCCGGCCGCCAGCAGCTTGCTTCGCGCCTTGGCGCTGTTCCAGGCGCCAAACCCGGCGGTGCGCACGATGGGGTGGCGGGGATCGCGGGCGTCGATGATGCTGATCGAGCCTTCGGGGTCCACCGTGTAGTCGTCACTGGGCTCGCCTTCGTTGGCCACCACCACCTTCTGGCCGTCCGGCGTCCAGGTGAGCATGTCCGGCAGGGCGCCCACGGGCACCGTGGACAGCAGCGCCAGCGTGGCGGCGTCGTAGAAGGCCACCAGGCCAGGCTGGGTCTTGACCGTGGCTTCCACTGCCACCGCCACCACGCCATTCTTGGCGCTGACGCTGTTGGCGGCCTGGCCCAGCAGGCTGATGTCCAGTGCGCCCACCTTGACGGGGGCGGTCGGTTGGCTGATGTCGAGCACGTCGATGGCGCGGTCGGCGAGGTTGACCACAAAGAGCCGGCGCGTGGCCGGGTCGTAGGTCGGGATCTCGGCGCCGCCCAGGTCGTAATGTCCCGTGCTGTGGCGACCCAGGAAGGACAGTTCAATGGACGTGGTGGGCGCGGCGGAGGCGGCGCCGGCCAGGGCGGCCAGGCAGAGGCTGAGGAGGGAGCGTCTCATGGGTGAATGCCGGTGAGGGCCTTGAGGTCGAAAGGTGGGGGCGGTTGGCCAAGTGGTGGGCGGAATGTGCCGCCGTGCCGTGTCAGCCCCATGACGCCGCTGGGCTGTAGGCCCATCGTGGGTGGCCAGTTGACGGTTTGCCAATGGGTGGCACCGATCACCTGCATTCAAAGGGCCGCAACGTTGCCTTCAGGCCCAGGCGCCCGAGGGGCACGGGGGCACTTCTAGAATCCCTCGCCATGCCTGCCGTTTCCTTCCAGGGGGTCGCCAAGACCTACACCGGTGCCCGTGGCACCCTGCGCGCCTTGGATGGCGTGAGCTTTGACATCGAGGAGGGCGAGTTCTTCGGCCTGCTGGGCCCCAATGGCGCGGGCAAGACCACCCTCATCAGCATCCTGGCCGGCCTGGCCCGTGCGACCGAGGGTCGGGTCAAGGTGATGGGGCACGACGTACGCGAAGACTACGCCGCCGCACGCCGCAGCCTGGGCATCGTGCCCCAGGAGCTGGTCTTTGACCCGTTCTTCAGCGTGCGCGAGACCTTGCGTATCCAGAGCGGCTACTTTGGCGTGAAGCGCAACGAGGCCTGGATCGACGAGCTGCTGCAGGGCCTGGGACTGGCCGACAAGGCCCACGCCAACATGCGCCAGCTCTCCGGCGGCATGAAACGCCGCGTGCTGGTGGCCCAGGCGCTGGTGCACAAGCCACCGGTCATCGTGCTGGACGAGCCCACCGCCGGGGTGGATGTGGAGCTGCGCCAGACCCTGTGGCAGTTTGTGGCCCAGCTCAACCGCCAGGGCCATGCGGTGCTGCTCACCACCCATTATTTGGAAGAAGCTGAGGCGCTGTGCGGTCGCATCGCCATGCTCAAACAGGGTCGGGTGGTGGCACTTGACCGCACCGCCACCTTGCTGGCGGCCGCCCAGGGCCAGATGCTGCGGTTCAAGACCGATGACCCGTTGCCGCCGGAGCTGGCCGCGCAGGCCCGCGTGACCGGCCGCATGGCCCAGGTGGCCACCCGCGACGCGGCCGGCGTGGAGGCCGTGCTGGCCCGCCTGCGCACGGCCGGCGTGCGCGTGGAGGACCTGGAGATCGGCCGCGCCGATCTAGAAGACGTGTTCCTGTCCATCATGCAGGGCGCCCGGCCCGGTGCACCGGCCGTGGCCGGTTCCGCCTTGGAGGCCCGCGCATGAGCCGCCTCGACCCCATGAACTCCACCGCGCCCCATGGCCTGCTGGCCGGCGCCAGTACCCTCTTCTACAAGGAGGTGCTGCGCTTTTGGAAGGTCAGCTTCCAAACCATTGGCGCCCCGGTGCTCACCGCGGTGCTGTACCTGCTGATCTTCGGCCATGTGCTGGAGGACCACGTCAAGGTCTATGACCGCGTGGGCTACACCGCCTTCCTCATCCCCGGCCTGGTGATGATGAGCGTGCTGCAGAACGCCTTTGCCAACACCTCCTCCAGCCTCATCCAGAGCAAGATCACCGGCAATCTGGTGTTCTTGCTGGTCACGCCGCTTTCGCCCTGGGCCTGGTTCGTGGCCTATGTGGCCGCCTCCGTGGTGCGTGGCCTGGCCGTGGGCCTGGGGGTGCTGGCCGTGACCGTATGGTTTGCGCCGCCGGGACTGGCCCACCCCGTCTGGGCGCTGGTGTTCGCGTTGCTGGGGGCGGCCCTCATGGGGTCGCTCGGCCTGATCGCCGGACTCTGGGCCGAGAAGTTCGACCAGATGGCCGCATTCCAGAACTTCATCGTCATGCCCATGACCATGCTGGCCGGGGTGTTCTATTCCGTGCACACCCTGCCGGCGTTCTGGCAGGCCGCCAGCCACTTCAACCCGTTCTTCTACATGATCGACGGTTTCCGGCATGGCTTCTTTGGCGTCAGCGACGTCTCGCCCTGGTTGAGCCTGACGGTGGTGGCGTGCAGTTTCGCCGTGGTGGCGCTGCTGACCCTGCGGCTGCTCAAGTCCGGCTACAAGCTGCGCCAATGACCCGTGGGCACCGGCCGGGCGGGGCTGCTGGGCGATAATCGCCACCATGTCTTTGCCCACCCCCGAACAGCTGCGCGCCTACATCGCCGCCGGCCTGGCCTGCGAGCACCTCGAGGTCGAGGGCGACGGCCAGCATTTCTATGCCACCGTCGTCTCCGCCGAGTTCGAGGGCCTGGCCCGGGTGCGCCGCCACCAGCGCGTCTACGGCGTGCTGGGCGATCGCATGCGTGCCGAGATCCACGCCCTGTCGATGAAGACGCTGACGCCGGCCGAGTGGGCCGCCGCCGGCCCGGCCGCACGGCACGGCGCACCGGCCGAACACCGCCACTGACACCGCTGCCCGCGGGCCGCCTGGCCGCGGGCGGGCCCGTCGCCACGGTCCGGCTGCACCGCCGGCAGGGCGAGGTGGTCCTGCCTTGCGGCGCCAGCGGTCCGCCTGACCCCTCTCATCGCCTCCCAGGCCGCCCACGGCCTGCAAGCAACCATGGACCAACTCCTCATCCGCGGCGGCCGCCCCCTGCAGGGCGAAGTGACCATTTCCGGCGCCAAGAACGCCGCCCTGCCCGAGCTCTGCGCGGCACTGCTCTGTCCTGAGCCGCTGGTGCTGCACAACGTGCCGCGCCTGCAAGACGTGGCCACCACGCTCAAGGTCCTGCGCCACATGGGCGCCGGCGCCGAGCGTTCGACCGAGCGCGAGGACGAGGTCCGCCTGGACGCCAGCACCATCACCAGCACCGAGGCCCCCTACGAGCTGGTCAAGACGATGCGTGCTTCCATCCTGGTGCTTGGGCCGCTGCTGGCGCGCTTTGGCACCGCCCGCGTCTCGCTGCCCGGGGGCTGCGCCATTGGCTCGCGGCCGGTGGACCAGCACATCAAGGGCATGCAGGCCATGGGCGCGGAGATCACGGTGGAGCATGGCTTCATCAACGCCCTGGCGCCGCTGAATGCGGCGGGCCAGCGGCGGCTGCGCGGTGCGCGCATCACCACCGACATGGTCACCGTCACCGGCACCGAGAACCTGATGATGGCCGCGGTGCTGGCTGAGGGCGAGACCGTGCTGGAGAACGCGGCCCAGGAACCGGAGATCCCCGACCTGGCCGAGCTGCTGATCGCCATGGGCGCCCGCATCGAAGGCCACGGCACCCATCGCATCCGCATTCAGGGCGTGTCCGCCCTGCACGCGCCGGTGCGGCCCCACCACATCGTGGCCGACCGCATCGAGGCGGGCACCTTCCTGTGTGCGGTGGCCGCCACCGGTGGTGATGTGACCCTGCGTCACGCCCGTGCCGACCACCTCGACGCCGTGATCGACAAGCTGCGTGAGACCGGTGCCGCCGTCACTGCGGGTGAGGACTGGATTCGTGTGCAGGCCAGTGGGCGTCCGCGGGCGGTGAGCTTTCGCACCAGCGAGTACCCGGCGTTCCCGACCGACATGCAGGCCCAGTTCATGGCCGTGAACTGCATCGCCGAAGGGGCCGCGAAGATCAGCGAGACCATCTTCGAGAACCGCTTCATGCACGTCAACGAGCTGATGCGGCTGGGCGCGCGCATCGAGGTCGATGGTCACACCGCCATGGTCACGGGTGTGCCGCGTCTGTCGGGCGCCACCGTGATGGCCACCGACCTGCGCGCCTCCGCCAGCCTGGTCATCGCCGGCCTGGTGGCCGAGGGCCAGACCCTGGTGGACCGCATCTACCACCTGGACCGCGGCTATGACCGCATGGAAGCCAAGCTGCGCGGCCTGGGCGCCGACATCGAACGTGTGAGCAACCGCTGAGCAGGCGGTGGACAAGCTGTGGATGCCTCCCTCATGAACAACGCTCCCCTGACCCTGGCCCTGTCCAAGGGCCGCATCTTCGAAGAGACCCTGCCCCTGCTGCGCGCTGCCGGCATCGAGGTGCTGGAGGATCCGGAGAAGACGCGCAAGCTCATCCTGCCCACCAACCGCCCGGACGTGCGTGTGGTGCTGGTGCGCGCCACCGATGTGCCCACCTATGTGCAGTACGGCGGCGCCGACCTGGGCGTGGCCGGCAAGGACGTGCTGCTGGAGCATGGTGGCGACGGCCTGTACCAGCCGCTGGACCTGAATATCGCCAAGTGCCGCATGAGCGTGGCCGTGCGTGATGACTTTGACTACGCCGCGCAGGTCAAGCAGGGCTACCGTCTGCGCGTGGCCACCAAGTACACCACCGTGGCCCGCCAGCACTTTGCCGACAAGGGCGTGCACGTGGACCTGATCAAGCTCTATGGCTCCATGGAGCTGGCCCCGTTGACCGGCCTGGCCGACGCCATCGTCGACCTGGTGTCCACCGGCAAGACGCTGGTGGCCAACCACCTGATCGAGGTCGAGCAGATCATGGACATTTCCTCGCGTCTGGTGGTCAACCAGGCGGCACTCAAACTCAAGCGTGATGCCCTGCGTCCATTGATCGATGCCATCTCCGCTGCTGTGCAGCGCTGAGACCCTTCCCTGACCGTCACCCACCGCCTCTCCGGACCAGAGACCATGTCCTCCTCCCTGAACCTGCGCCAGCTGGATGCCTCCTCCGCCGACTTCGAAGCCGAGTTCCAGCGCCTGCGCCATTGGTCAGCCGAGGAGGACCATGCGATCGAGGAGCGCGTGGCCGCCATCTTGGCCGACGTGAAAGCCCGGGGCGATGCGGCGGTGCTGGAATACACCGCCCGCTTTGACGGGCTGAGTGCCGACAGCATGGCCGCCCTGGAGCTGACCCGCGAGGAACTGAAGGCGGCGTTTGACGCCATCACACCGCCACAGCGCAGCGCGCTGGAGGCCGCCGCCGCCCGGGTGCGCAGCTACCACGAGCGCCAGCTGGCCGCCAGCGGCCAGAGCTGGAGCTACCGCGACACCGACGGCACCCTGCTGGGCCAGAAGGTCACCCCGCTGGACCGCGTGGGCATCTACGTGCCCGGCGGCAAGGCCGCCTACCCCAGCAGCGTGTTGATGAATGCCATCCCCGCCCATGTGGCCGGCGTGGGCGAGATCATCATGGTGGTGCCCACGCCGCGCGGCGAGAAGAACGCCCTGGTGCTGGCTGCCGCCTACGTGGCCGGTGTGAGCCGCGCCTTCACGGTGGGTGGCGCCCAGGCCGTGGGCGCGCTGGCCTACGGCACCGCCACCGTGCCGGGCGTGGACAAGATCACCGGCCCGGGCAACGCCTACGTGGCCAGTGCCAAGCGCCGCGTCTTCGGCCAGGTGGGCATTGACATGATCGCCGGCCCGTCGGAGATCCTGGTCATCGCCGACGGCACCACCCCGCCCGACTGGGTGGCCATGGACCTGTTCAGCCAGGCTGAACACGACGAGCTGGCCCAGTCCATCCTGCTGTGCCCGGACGCCCGCTACATCGCCCAGGTGCGCGAGGCCATCGACCGCCTGCTGCCCACCATGCCGCGTGCGGCCGTGATCCGTGCCAGCCTGGAAGGGCGCGGCGCGCTCATCCTCACCCGCTCGATGGAAGAGGCGTGCGACATCAGCAACCGCATCGCCCCCGAGCACTTGGAAGTCTCCAGTGCCGAGCCGCACCGCTGGGAGCCGCTGCTCAAGCACGCCGGGGCCATCTTCCTGGGCGCCTACACCAGCGAGAGCCTGGGCGACTACTGCGCCGGCCCCAACCACGTGCTGCCCACCTCGGGCACCGCGCGGTTCTCGTCGCCGCTGGGCACCTACGACTTCCAGAAGCGCTCCAGCCTGATCGAGGTCAGCGAGGCCGGGGCCCAGGTGCTGGGTGTGATTGCCGCCGAGCTGGCCTATGGCGAGGGCCTGCAGGGCCACGCACGGGCCGCCGAGCTGCGCCTGAAGCGTTGAGCCGGTCCTCCCGAATGGCGGTCACGGCGCCCGCGCCTCTCCCTGGGAGCGCGCAGGGATGGATTGAGCAGGGTATCGCGGCGGTGCGGGCGGGCGAGCACGCCCGGGCGGGAGACATCTTCGCCCGCCTGCGCCAGCACTTCAGTCGCAACCCCTGGGGCTGGATTGGGGAGGGGCTCATCGACGAGGCGCTCCACCGCTGGCCAGACGCCGAGCGGAAGTACCGGGCGATCCTGACCCGCCTGCCCGATGACCTGGCCACGCTGACGGCCCTGGCCCGGGTGCAAGTCAAGCTGGGCCGCCCCGATCTGGCGCGGGCCGCCTTGCAGCGTCTGCTGCAATTGGCCCCAGAACGCGAGGCCGCGCGGCAACAGCTCGCCAAGCTCGAGGCGCCCCGCAAAGTGGACGTGCTCAACCAGCTGATTCAGCGGCGAGGCTTGCGCCACTACCTGGAATACAACAAGCCCCGCTGTGAACTGGCGCTGCATGAGGTGGCGTGTGCCCAGCGCACCCTGATTTGCCTGCCTGAGCAGGAACGCGTGGAGCCCGGGGCCGAGGCCGTGCGCCTGCGCGCGGCGCACTTCGCGGCGTCGGAGGAGGCACCGCCGCACCTCTCGGTGACCGAGCTGGCCAGCCACCCCGGGCGCTACGACCTGATCTTCTTTGATCCCCTGCATGTGCGTCCCGAGGTGGACCAGGGCTTGAAGGCGTTGTGCCGGCTGCTGACGCCCGGGGGGTTCCTGGTGGTGCACGACTGCTGTCCGCACGACCCGCAGCTGGTCGGTCCCTTTCGTGAGGGCGCCTGGTGTGGCGACACCTACCAAGCCTTCGCCCAGTTTCATCGCCACAACCCCCGGACCTCGGTGGTGGTCGACATCGACTACGGCGTTGGGGTCATCGTCAACCGGGACCTGTGCTTGGACTATCCCGTCGAGTCCGGTCCGGCGCATGCCGAGTTCCTGGCGGGCCTGGTACCGGGATCGAGCCTGATCGACCTGCACCAACTGGACCTGTGGCTTGATCAGGCGGCACCTCGAGAGTCCACGAAGTTCGTGTGACACGAACTTCGTGCTACATTCTGACCATGCCGCCTGCGGAGCCTGCTGGATGAAGAACGTCACCGTCACGATGGAAGACAGCGTCGCCGAATGGGCCCGGCTGGAAGCCGCGCGCCGCAACACCAGCGTCTCTCGCCTGGTGGGTGAGTTGCTGGCCGAGAAGATGCGGCATGACGATGCCTACGAACGTGCGATGAACGAGTGGCTGGCAAGGCCGCCCCTGTTCACCTCGGACGGCCAGCCGCACCCGAAACGTGACGAGATCTATGCCGAGCGCCTCGAACGTCTTCGTTGACACCCCTGTGCTGCTGTACGCGGACGACACGGCCTTTCCCGACAAGGCCCTGCGGGCGCGCGAGTGGCTGGCAGCGCTGTGGATGCGCCGCTGCGGCCGCCTGAACACCCAAGTGCTCAATGAGTACTACCTCAACGCCACGGCTCGCCTGCGTCCCCCGATGAAGCAGGGCGATGCGCGGGCGGAAGTGCGACGCTACCAGCACTGGAGGCCCTGGGCCCTGGACCACCAGACGGTGGAGACCGCCTGGGCGATGGAGGCGCGCTTTGCGCTGGGGTGGTGGGACGCGCTGAACGTCGCCTCCGCCTTGCACCAGGGCTGCCGCTTCCTGCTGACCGAAGACCTGCCGCATGGCCAGCAACTGGACAGCGTGCAGATCGTCAACCCCTTCCTGTGCGGGCCGTCGTTGCTCGATCAGGAGGCGCCAACCGCCAAGACCCCATGAGCCGCTTCTGGAGTGACATCGTCCACAGCCTGACGCCCTATGTGCCAGGCGAGCAGCCCAAGATCGACGGGCTGGTCAAGCTCAACACCAACGAGTGCCCCTTCGGTCCGCCGGACTCGGTGGTGCAGGCCATCGCCGCCAGCAGTGGGGACGCGCTGCGCCTGTATCCGGACCCGACCGGCAGCGCCCTCAAAGACGCTGTGGCCCGCTTCCACGCGGCCCAAGGCATCACCCCGACGCATGTCTTCGTGGGCAATGGCTCCGATGAGGTGCTGGCCCACATTTTCATGGCCTTGCTGCGCCACCCGGCGCCGCTGCTGGCGCCGGACATCTCTTACAGCTTCTACCCGGTGTACGCCAAGCTGTACGGCATCACGCTCCGGGAGATCCCGCTGGCCGAGGACTTCAGCATCCGTGTGGACGACTTCCTCGCGGCGGGTCCCAACGGCGGCATCATCTTCCCCAACCCCAACGCCCCCACCGGCATGGCCCTGCCGCTGGCCGAGCTGTGTCGCCTGCTCGATGGCAACCCCGATTCGGTGGTGGTGGTGGACGAGGCCTATGTGGACTTCGGCGCCGAATCCGCCGATCAGCTGGTGACCCAGTACCCGCAGCTGCTGGTGGTGCGCACCCTGTCCAAGTCTCGCGCCCTGGCCGGCCTGCGGGTGGGTTACGCCCTGGGCCAGCCCGAACTGATCGAGGCGCTCACCCGCGTCAAGGACAGCTTCAACTCCTACCCGCTTGACCGCCTGGCCCTCGCCGGTGGCGTGGCGGCCATGGACGACGTGGCCTGGTTCCAGGACGCCTGCGCTCGCATCGTCGCCACCCGCAGCCGCATGACCGCGGGCCTGCAGGCCCGCGGCGCCCAGGTGCTGCCGTCGGCCGCCAACTTCGTGTTCGCCACCTTCCCGGGGCGGGATGCCGAGGCCATTGCCGCCGGCTTGCGTGGCCAACGCGTGCTGGTGCGACACTTCCGCAAGCCCGCCCGCATCGCCCCCTTCCTGCGCATCAGCGTGGGCACCGAGGCCCAGACCGATACCCTGCTGGCAGCACTGGATCAGGTGCTGCCCACCTTGGGACGCCGCTGAAGCCCCCCTCTCCAACGCACGACGCCCCCTATCGCCATGCGCACCGCCCAGGTCACCCGCCACACCAACGAGACGCAGATCAGCGTCTCGGTCAATCTCGACGGCACCGGTCAGGCCCAGTTGGCCACCGGCATCGGCTTTTTCGACCACATGCTCGACCAGATCGCCCGCCATGGCTTGATCGACCTGAGCATCGACGCCAAGGGCGACCTGCACATCGACGGCCACCACACGGTGGAGGACGTGGGCATCACCCTGGGCCTGGCCGTGGCGCAGGCCGTGGGCGACAAGAAGGGCATCACCCGTTACGGCCACAGCTATGTGCCGCTGGATGAGGCCCTGTCGCGCGTGGTGGTCGACTTCTCCGGCCGCCCGGGCCTGGCCATGGACGTGAACTTCACCGCCGGCATGATCGGCGCGCTGGACACCCAACTCGTGTTCGAGTTCTTCCAGGGTTTTGTCAACCACGCCCACGTGAGCCTGCACATCGACAACCTCAAGGGCCACAACGCGCACCACCAGTGCGAGACCATCTTCAAGGCCTTCGGCCGAGCTCTGCGCATGGCGCTCACCCCCGATCCACGTTCGGCCGGCGTGGTGCCGTCCACCAAGGGCTGCCTCTGACCCGCCGGAACCCATCATGAGCCAACGTCGAACCGTCGCTGTCGTGGATTACGGCATGGGCAATTTGCGCTCCGTCTCCCAGGCGGTGATGCATGTGGCCGCCACCGAGGGGGTGGAGGTCGTCGTCACCTCCCGCCCGGAGGAGGTGCGCGCCGCCGAGCGCATCGTACTGCCGGGTCAGGGGGCCATGCGTGACTGCATGCGCGAGCTGACCGACTCCGGCCTGCGTGAGGCCGTGCTGGAAGCCGCTGCCGCCAAGCCCCTGATGGGCGTGTGCGTGGGCATGCAGATGTTGCTGGACCACTCCGAGGAGCAGGACACGCCGGGCCTGGGGCTGGTGCCGGGCCGTGTCACCCGCTTCCGCCTGGAGGGGCGGCTGCAGCCTGATGGCAGCCGCTACAAGGTGCCGCAGATGGGCTGGAACCAGGTGCGCCAGGTGGCGCATGGCGGTCGTGCCCACCCGGTGTGGGCCGGCGTGCCGGACGAGTCCTGGTTCTACTTCGTCCACAGCTACTTCACCACGCCGGCCGATGCCGCCCACAGCGCGGGCACGGCCGAATACGGGGACCGCTTTACCTGCGCGGTGGCGCGGGATAATATTTTCGCGACCCAGTTCCACCCGGAGAAGAGTGCAGCCCAGGGATTGGCGCTGTACCGCAATTTCCTGCACTGGACCCCCTGATCTCCATTTTGCCCAGTCCCATGGCCTGCGCACGGCGCTTGCCGACCCCTCCGGTCGACTTCGCCCGCCTCGCCCTGGCCCGCACTGTTTCCCCACTCGCGCTCCCCGAGCCATGCTGCTGATCCCCGCGATCGACCTCAAAGACGGTCAATGTGTCCGCCTGGAACAGGGCGACATGAACGCTTCCACCACCTTTGGTCTGGACCCGGCCGCCATGGCGCGCCGCTGGATCGATGCGGGCGCCCGACGCCTGCATCTGGTGGACCTCAACGGTGCCTTTGCCGGCAAGCCCGTCAACGAGGCGGCCATCAAGGCCATCCTCGCCGAGGTGGGCGACGAGATTCCCGTCCAGTTGGGCGGCGGCATCCGCGACCTTGACACCATCGAGCGCTACCTGGATGACGGCATCAGCTACGTCATCATCGGCACGGCGGCGGTCAAGAACCCCGGCTTTTTGCGTGATGCCTGCACCGCCTTTGGCGGACACATCATCGTGGGCCTGGACGCCAAGGACGGCAAGGTGGCCACCGACGGCTGGAGCAAGCTCACCGGCCACGAGGTGGTGGACCTGGCCCGCAAGTTCGAGGACTACGGCGTCGAAGGTGTCATCTACACCGACATTGGCCGCGATGGCATGCTCACCGGCATCAACATCGATGCCACCGTGAAGCTGGCCCAGGCCCTGTCGATTCCTGTCATCGCCTCGGGCGGCCTGTCCAACCTCAAGGACATCGAGGCCCTGTGCGCGGTGGAGCGCGAAGGCGTGGAGGGCGTGATCTGCGGTCGCAGCATCTACACCGGTGCGCTGGACTTCGCAGCCGGCCAAGCTTTGGCCGACGAGCTCAACGGCGCGTGATTGCTGCCGGCCAGGCCGCGCCTGCGCCGCGGCCTGCCTCCCCTGCGTCGCCCGGTGGCCTGGCCGTCCGGGCGACTCCGCTTCTTTCGGGCCTGCGCTGCGGGCGAACACCACCCCCATATGCTGGCCAAACGCATCATTCCCTGTCTCGATGTCACCGGCGGACGGGTCGTCAAGGGCGTCAATTTCGTTGAGCTGCGGGACGCCGGAGACCCGGTCGAGATCGCGGCCCGCTACAACGACCAGGGCGCCGACGAGCTGACTTTCCTGGACATCACCGCCACCAGCGACGGTCGTGACGTCATCCTGCACATCATCGAGGCGGTGGCCTCGCAGGTGTTCATCCCCTTGACCGTGGGCGGTGGCGTGCGCACCGTGGAAGATGTGCGCCGTCTCCTCAACGCGGGGGCGGACAAGGTGAGCTTCAACTCCGCCGCCGTGGCCAATCCGCAGGTCATTCGCGACGCCTCGGACAAATACGGCTCACAGGCCATCGTGGTGGCCATTGATGCCAAGCGCCGTGTGGGGGAAGACCTGGCGGCCAAGGGCCCGGGCTGGGACGTCTACACCCACGGCGGCCGTAAGAACATGCACATCGATGCCGTGGCCTGGGCGCGCCAAATGGCGGCGCTGGGGGCGGGCGAGATCCTGCTGACCAGCATGGACCGCGATGGCACGAAGATCGGTTTTGACCTGGAGCTGACCCGTGCTGTCAGCGATTCGGTGCCGGTGCCGGTGATCGCCTCCGGCGGTGTCGGCGCCCTCGAGCATCTCGTCGAGGGCGTCCAGGTGGGCGGCGCCGATGCCGTGCTGGCCGCCAGCATCTTCCACTACGGCACTTTCACCGTCGCCCAGGCCAAGGACACCCTGGCCCGCGCCGGCGTGCCGGTGCGTCGGTGATCGCCCGCGGCGGCACCCGGGGCGCGGCTGGCGGCGTTCCCACTGCCGTGGGTGAGCGTGGTGCGCCGCGCATGGCGCCTCGGCAGGTCCGCATCATTGGTGGACAGCTGAGGCGCAGTGTGCTGCCGGTGGCCGACAAGCCCGGCCTGCGGCCCACGCCAGACCGGCTGCGCGAGACCCTGTTCAACTGGCTTGGTCAAGACCTGACCGGTTGGCGGGTGCTTGACGCCTTCGCCGGCTCCGGGGCCCTGGGCTTTGAGGCCGCCTCGCGCGGCGCTGCACAGGTGCTGCTGCTGGAGCAGGATGTGGAGCTTGCGCGATCCCTCAACGCCTCGCGTGAGCGCCTGAAGGTCGGTGACACCCTGCAGGTGTTGCGCACCGATGCGCTCGGCTGGTTACGCGCCGCGCCGGCGGCCAGCCGCGAGCTGGTGTTGTTGGATCCCCCCTTCGCCGCCGGCTTCGGTCCGGCTGCAGTGGCGGCCTCGGCGCCGCTGCTGGTTCCTGGCGGCCTGCTGTACCTGGAGTCGGGCTCACCCTATGACGGCCCGGTGCCCGCAGGCCTGAGCGTCTGGCGGCAGGGCCGCGCCGGCGCCGTGCATGCCGTGCTCTGGCGGCGTGGGGACGCGTGAGGCAACCAGGGCCGCCGAAGCGCCCGCGTGTCCTACCCGCCCCCGCGGGCCCGGGCCTGCCAAGGGCGACCCACGGCACAGCCGCCACGCGCCCATTCCTGTGAGGAGATCCTAGACATGAGCATCCAGCGACCGGTGATCGCCGTCTACCCGGGCACCTTCGATCCCATCACCCTGGGGCACCAGGACCTGATCCGCCGCGCCAGCGGGCTGTTTGACCGTCTTATCTTGGCGGTGGCCGCCGGTCATCACAAGAAGACCATGTTCAATCTGCCTGAGCGTTTGGAGATGGCCCGGGAGGTCAGCGCCGAGCATGGCAACGTGGAGGTGGAGGAGTTCAGCGGGCTGCTGCGCGACTTCGTGGTTGGCCGGGGCGGCAAGGTCGTGGTGCGTGGGCTGCGTGCCGTGAGCGACTTTGAGTACGAGTTCCAGATGGCGGGCATGAACCGCCAGCTGATGCCGGAGGTGGAAACCATTTTTCTCACGCCCGGCGACAGCTACCAGTTTGTCAGCAGCACCTTCATGCGCGAGATCGCCACCTTGGGCGGTGATGTTTCCAAGTTCGTGGCACCCTGCGTGCTCGCGCGTCTGAAGGCGCGCGTGGCGCAGAACGCGGCTCGCTGAGCGACTCCGCGTGGCGTCCACCCTGACCGTGTCCCCTTGGACCTTTCCTGCCGGAGCCTGGCCCCATGGCCCTGATGATCACCTCGGAATGCATCAACTGTGATGTCTGCGAGCCTGAATGCCCCAACCAGGCCATCTCGATGGGTGACGAGTTCTACGTCATCGATCCGGCCCGTTGCACCGAGTGCGTGGGGCACTTTGACGAGCCGCAGTGCGTGCAGGTCTGCCCGGTCGAGTGCATTCCGGTCAGCCCGGACCACCCGGAGACCCGGGAGCAGCTCCAGGCCAAGTACGAGCAGCTGGTAGGCGCAGGGGCCGTCCGCCAACGCTTGCGTGTGGGCTGAAGACGGCGGTTGGCGCCAGCGGGCGGCCGGCAGCGGCCGGACGTCAGGGCGACGTCTCGGTCGACTTTGACCCCTTGGACCGCTTGGCCCCTTTGGACGGGAACTGCGCGCAGTATTCCCGCTTGCGGTCCGACCAGCGTGGTTGGCCCTTGCGCCAGGGTCTGCAGTCGGTCAGGCGGTCGTCCTGCGCCTCGGGCAGCCGCAGGCCGGCGGGCTCGCGCTGCTGCTGCCTCAGGGCGTCCTTTTCCCGTTGACGCCGTTCCTGCTGCAGGCGTCCGGCCCGCTGGGCTTCTTCCTGGGCGCGTGAGGCGGCTTCCTCTCGAACCGATTCGCTGGGCGTTTCTGGACGAATCTTCAGGGGTGCGCCTGTGGCGCAGGGTTCTGATTGGTAGCCGTTGCCGCAGCGGTAGACCGTGGCGCTCTCCTGTGCCCCGCCGGCGGCGGGCAGCAGTGCCAGCGCCGCGGCCAGGGCGGCCGTGCCCCAACGCCCTCTGGCCGCGCCTGCTCCCTGGCTGTGGTGTCCGACGGGTTGCACAGGAGGGGGCGCGCGAAAGGGCATGTCAGGGCTCCGGGGCGGATGGGATGCCGGTGGGGGCGGGGGCAGACCGTGCCCCGGCCGCCGGGGCAGGTTTGTGGGGGCGCTGGGGCCGAGCATGGATGGCCAGCAGGGCCTTGTCCATCGCCCCGTCCAGCATCCAGTCCAGCGTTTTCAGCGTGTCCTCGATGTTGCGCGAGATCGCCTCGCGCTCTTCGGCTGGCGGCTTGCGCAGCACATAGCCGGCCACTTCCGCCCGATGGCCGGGATGGCCGATGCCCAGTCTCAGCCGCCAGAACGCGGGGGTGCCCAACTGGGCTTGGATGTCCTTCAAACCGTTGTGGCCTGCCGCACTGCCTCCTTGCTTGAGCTTGGCCTGTCCGGGCGGCAGGTCCAGCTCGTCATGCACCACCAGGATCTCCTCGGGCTGGATCTTGAAGAACCGGGCCAGCGGGGCCACGGACTTGCCGGAGAGGTTCATGTAGGTCATGGGCTGGAGCAGCCACACCGGCCCGGGGCCGCGGTTGGCCCGGGCGACCAGGCCGTGATAAGCCCGATCCGGTGCCAAGTGGGCGCCCAGGCGCCGCGCGGCTTCGTCCACCCACCAGAAACCGGCGTTGTGCCGGGTGTCTTCGTATTCCGTCCCGGGATTGCCCAGGCCCACGATCAATCGGATCATGCCGGCGATTATCCCGCCGCCCGCGCCTCAGGCTGCCGCAGTGCAGCGTGCGCGCCCTGCGCCAGGGCCTGTCCCAGCTGATCCAGCAGGCTGGGGCTGGGCGCGTCGGCGCCCGGTGTGGAGGGGCAGGCATCGTCCGCGCCGCCCAGCCGCCAGTGGTGCCAGTACAGCGCCACGTCGATCCAGACCTCCGGCCGTACCGGGGCCAGTTCCTCGCGCTGGATCAGTGGCTGGGCCAGTAACTCGGGCAGCACGGCAATGCCCCAGCCCATGACCGCGGCACGTGCCCCCGCCTCGCTGCTGGGCACAAAGCGCTCCCGAAGACGGGGTTGGCGAACGCCAAAGGCCCGGCTGACCCACTGTGCCTGCATGTCGTCCTTGCGGTTGAACACGATGAAGGGCACTTGGCTGAAGTTTCCGGCATGCAGACCCTGGGAGACCTGGCGACTCAGGAACAGGGGGCTCGCCACCGCGACGTAGCGCATGGCCCCCAGGGCCTGGCAGCCGCAGCCGCGCAGGGCCTGGGCGACCGTGGTGACACAGCCCAGGACCTCGCCTTGACGCAGCCGGTCGTGGGTAAAGTCCTGATCATCGACCACCAACTCCAACGAGAACCCCTGCCGCTGACCCTGGTGCACCAGAGGGTCCAGGGCTGGTAGCACCCAAGTGGCCAGGCTGTCGGCGTTGACCGCGATGGGCAGCCGCTCCTCGCGTTGCAGGCTGGCCCCCAGTTCCCGGGCCGCATCGGCGCGCAAGCCTTGCAGTTGCCGGGCGTAGCGCAGCAGCACCTTGCCCGGTTCCGTCAGTTGCAGGGGGCGGGAACGCACGACCAGCAGGTGGCCCACCTCGGTTTCCAGGCTGCGCAGCCGCTGGGAGACCGCCGACTGCGTGATGCTCAGCAATTGGGCTGCGCGTTCAAAGCTGCCGGCCTCTGCCAGCGCGGCTAAGCAGTCCAGGCCCGCGGGGTCCAGCAGGTTCATCGGGGGGTCTCGACCAGGGGGAGGCGTTCAAGCGTCAGCACGTGGCCTCCACTGTAAGCTGCGGGCCGACCCGGAAACGACAAACCCCGCCGAAGCGGGGTTTGTTCATCTTGGTGCACGCCGGCCGGAAGCACCGGCTCGGCCGTGAAGGCGTGGCGCCAGCATTGGTGGCTGGCGCCCGGGCATCACTTCTTGCCCTTGCCCTTGCCCTTGCCCTTGTCGGCAGTGGCCACCGGGGCGGCCACGATTTCCTCTTCAACCTTGGGCTCGCCCACGGTCACGATCACCGGGTTGATCGTGCCATGCTTGACGCGCTTCACGCCTTCCGGCAGCACCACGTCAGAAGCGTGCAGCGACTTGCCACGCACCAGACCAGACAGGTCCACAGCGATGAACTCAGGCAGTTCCACAGCCAAGCAGTCCACTTCGATTTCGGTGGCGGTGTGGCTGATCACGCACTTGTCGGTCTTGACGGCCGGCGAGTTCTCTTCGCCGGAGTAGTGCAGCGGAACCTTCTTGTGCAGGCGGGTGGTGTTGTCCACGCGCTGGAAGTCCACGTGCAGCACCAGCGGCTTGTACGCGTGCATCTGGAAGTCGCGCAGCAGGACCTTCTCGACCTTGCCGTTGAGTTCCATCTCCAGCAGCGACGAGTGGAAGGCTTCCTTCTTCAGGGCGAAGAACAGGGCGTTGTGGTCGAGCTCGATCATCACAGGCTCACCGGCACCGAAGACGATACCCGGAACCTTGCCGGCCACGCGCAGGCGGCGGCTCGCTCCGGTCCCCTGCAGCTTGCGCTCAAAAGCGACGAATTTCATGACTCTCTCCTGGAGTGTGGACGCCCGCGACCAAGCGTCCGTGAAGGGCGGACAGGCCGCCAGAAAAACGCCGGGCCCAGGCCCGGCGGTGTCGAGGGGGAAGCACCGGAAGTGCCCCCCGCCCGGAAATCAGAAGTTGTTGTTCTGCTCGGCAAACAGCGAGGTGACCGATTCGCCGTCCGAGATGCGCCGGATGGTCTCGGCGAACAGGAAGGCCACCGACAACTGGCGCACCTTCTTGCAGGCCTTGCCGGCCTCACTCAGCGGGATGGTGTTGGTGATCACCACTTCGTCCAGCGCCGACTTCTCGATCCGCTCGATGGCCGGACCGGAGAACACCGCGTGGGTGCAGTAGGCATACACATGCTTGGCGCCGCGGTCCTTGAGCACCTCGGCCGCCTTGACCAGCGTGCCGGCGGTATCGATCATGTCGTCCATGATCACGCAGTTGCGGCCCTCGATTTCGCCGATGATGTGCATCACTTCGGACACATTGGCCTTGGGGCGGCGCTTGTCGATGATGGCCAGGTCGCAGCCCAGCTGCTTGGCCAACGCGCGGGCGCGCACCACGCCACCCACGTCAGGCGATACCACCACCAGATCCTTGTAGGCTTTGGCCTTCAGGTCGGTCAGCAGCACCGGGCTGGCGTAGATGTTGTCGACCGGGATGTCGAAGAAGCCCTGAATCTGGTCGGCGTGCAGGTCCATGGTCAGGACACGTTCGACGCCGACGGTCTCGAGCAGGTTGGCGACGACCTTGGCCGAGATCGGCACGCGGGTAGAACGCGGGCGGCGGTCTTGGCGGGCATAGCCGAAGTAGGGGATCACGGCGGTGATGCGGCGGGCGCTGGCGCGCTTGAGGGCATCGACCATGATCAGCAGTTCCATCAGGTTCTCATTCGTCGGGGCGCAGGTGGACTGCACGACGAAGACGTCTCGGGCGCGGACGTTCTGTTGGACTTCGACGGTGACTTCGCCGTCAGAGAAGCGGCCGATGGACGCCTTGCCCAGTTCTGCCCCCAGGTGAGAAGCGATCTCACGGGCCAGGACGGGGTTGGCGTTGCCGGTGAAGAGGACGGTGTTGAACAGCACGTCAGGAACTCCGGATCTTGGGCTGACCGACACGGGGCCGACCCAGCAAACAACAATGCGGCCCTTTAGGCCGCATTGATTGGAAGGTCAGCGCGGTCTGTGACTCACGCTTCTACAGTGATTTGGCAGGGGAGGAAGGACTCGAACCCTCGCATGTCGGAATCAAAATCCGATGCCTTGACCAACTTGGCGACTCCCCTACACTGGAAGTTTGCATTCACAAACTCCCGAAACCTCTTTAGGTTGACCAAGCTTCCAAAGGATGCCTAGTCAAACTGCGACACCAGCATTCAACCCAGCCATCTGGCCATAAGCCAGAATTTGAGACCGCTACTTGTTTGCTTGCGACGCTTTCAGGAACTGCAGAAAAAACTGCACTACCTGAGCCACTCATTCTAGCATTTCCGTGAAGCCTGTCAAGCGTTTTCGCTGCAATTTTCACTTCGGGGCACAGAGCTTCTGTGGCGCACTGCAGATCGTTGCGACCCCACATGACGTGCCATTTGTTGATGGCGGTGCCTGCCGGGCCTGCAACACCACCTAAAGCGATGGACTGCAGCAAGCCCTCTACTATAGCAGGAGAAGTGTTTCTTGTGACAAGGGGGTGGCTAAAGATTTTTGCGGTCTCCGCGCTCGCCGGCGGTTTGACCACATGAAAGTGCAGGGGCTGCAGGTCCACGGGGTGCAGGATTTCGCCAATGCCTTCCACGATGGCGTTGCGTCCGCCCAGGAAGAAGGGAACGTCCGCGCCAAGCGTCAGGCCGAGGGCCAGCAGGCGCTGGCGCGGCCAATTCAGCCCCCAGAGTCGATTCAGGCCCAGCAGCACGGTGGCGGCGTCGGAGCTGCCGCCACCCAGGCCGGCGCCCCATGGCACGCGCTTGTCCAGGTGGATGTCGGCTCCCCATTGGCAGCCGCTGGCGTGCTGCAGCGCGCGGGCTGCCTTCAGGCAGAGGTCGTCCGCCGGCAGGCCAGGGCCGATGTCGTGCCTCAACAGCCGGCCGTCGGCGCGGCGCTCCAGGTGGATCTGGTCCGCCCAGTCGATGAGCACGAACAACGACTGCAGCAGGTGGTAGCCGTCGGCGCGCCGACCGGTGACGTGCAGAAAAAGGTTGAGCTTGGCCGGGGCAGGGAGGTCGTGGAGGGCTCGAAGGCTCATGTGGGGCGCCGCGCGCGTGAAACAGAAGAAGGTCGGGAGGAGGAGCGCTCAGCGGTCGAGCCGAACCCTCAGCACGATGTGCGGTGATTGGGCACGCTCTGCACGCCAGATGCCCTGCTCGCGCCAGCCTTGCAGGAAGATCCGCCAGCCGAGTTGCTCGAAGCCTTCGTCGCTGCCTTCGGGGGCGGTTTCGTGGGGCGAGCCAGGCCATGGACGTCCGCTCAGCCAATCGGGTAGGGCCTGGAGGGGCACATCCTCGCCCAGAGCGGCGAGGGACAGGTCTGCGAGGCTGGCGTGTCGATGCAGGCCGTCGCGAGTCACCAGCAACGCGCCGTGGGGGTCCCAGCGCGCGTCTGCCAAGACCTGTCCCAGCGGACTGAGCAGGCGCAGACGGCCAGCGTCGGCTTGCCCTTGGAGTTCAAAGCTGGCGCTCAATGACTGGGCGGGCCGCTGTTCCCCTGCGTCCACCTTGAGCGCCAGGCGGCCGGAGAGCAAGGGGGCGCTGTGGCGTGGCGTGGTGGTGCAAGCGGTCAGGCTGGTGGCGGCCAGGCACACGGCGGCGCGCAGCAGACGTCGGCGGCAGGCCGTCACAGACGGACCTGCAGTCGCTTGAGGGTTTCCTGGAGCACCTCGTTGTCAGGTTCCATGGCCTGCGCCTGCCGGAACCGCTCCAAGGCCTGCGCGTGGTGACCTTGCTGCCAGAGAACCTCTCCCAGGTGCGCCCCGACCTCCGCATGCGGGCGACGGGCGATGGACTTCTCCAGCAGCTCGCGCGCCGCTTGCAGCCGGCCCAGGCGGTAGTTCACCCAGCCCAGGCTGTCGATGATGTACGGATCGGCGGGTGAGAGCTTGATGGCCCGCTGCAGCAGGCTTTCGGCTTCTTCAAGTCGCAGGTTGCGGTCTGCCAGGCTGTACCCCAAAGCATTGAACGCGGACGCGTCGTCCGGCTTCAGGCTGATGACCCGGCGCAGCAGCACCTCCATGTCTTCCAGTCGCTGTAGCCGTTCGGCCGTCATGGCCAGCTCGTAGGTCACCCCGCTGTCCTCGGGGGTCTCCCTGAGCAGGCCCAGCAGCAGGTCATAGGCGCGTTGCCATTGCTTGGCCTCACGCAGCACCTGCACTTGCGCCAATACGCGGTGGCGTGGGCTGACGTCTTCCTTGACGGGCGTTTCGCGCACCATGCGCAGCGCCGCCTCCAGCTCACCCCGGCCGGCCTGCAGCTGCGCGCGCCGGGTGACCACTTCCAGGGTCCAGCGCTCCCGGGGAATCAGATCGAGTTCGGCCTGTGCCTGGGTGGGCTGGCGGCGTTGTTCCAACGCCTGGGCCAGCCACAGCCGCGCCTGGTCCTGGGCTGCCTCGATCCGTTCACGCTGACGGGGCGTGGCGGTCGGGGTTTCCTGAAGCTCGGGGTCGGCAGCGGTGGCGGTAGCCTCCCCCGCCGTGGCCTCAGACTTCTCCGACAAGCTGAGATAGCGGCGCAGGGCCGCCTCTGCCTCTTGCGGCTGGTGGATCTGGAGGAGCGTGCCTCCCAGGGTGAACCAGGCGGAGGCCATGTCCGGCGCTTCGGCCACCACGCGCCGCAATTGCTGGCCCGCCTCGACCAGTCGACTTGCCTCGCTGAGTTGCTGGGCGTAGGCCACACGCACCGGTAAGGCCGCCCCGCGGCTGTCTAGATAGCGCATCACCAGCGCTTCGGCCTCGGGGCGGCTGTTCATCAGCTCCAGCGCCACCCGCAGGCCGTCCAGGGCACGGGGATCTTCGGCCAGCACCTTGCGGGTCAGGGTCAGCGCATCGTCAGGCAAGTCGGCAGCCAGGGAGAGCCGGGCCAGCGCGGCGCGGGCGGCCACCCGGGTGCCGGCGGCATCGACAAACGGGGCCAGCGCATGCTGGGCCGCTGCCAGCACACGGCTCTTTTCCTCCGGCGCGCTCAGGAAGCGTGGCAGACCGGCGATGAGTGCCGAGCGCTCGGCAGGCGGGGTCAGGCGCAGCAGCTGGCGCAGGGTCTCCCCCAAGTCCTCCAGCCGCTGGGTCAGCAGCAGCACATGGACCTCCAGCCGCACGGCTTCCACGGCGTCTGGCTTGACCTGACGCCAGGCACGGGTAGCTTGTAGCGCATGGTCGGCGGACCGCCCCGCCAGCGCCATTTCGAAGGCGCGGCGGAACAGTCCCTCGTCGCGGGTCCGGCGGCCGGCGTCCAGCAACACGTCGAAAGCGCTGCGCCATTGCCCCTGGCGTGCGGCCAGTTCCACATCCAGCAACTGCTCGAGCAGGCGGCCGTCGAGCTGGGAACGCGGTGGCGGAGGCTCTGCAGCAGGGGCTTGCGCCATGGCGGGGGTGGACAAGGCGGCCAGCAGCGCGGCCACCGGCATCCAGGGCGACTGAAGGCGGCCAAAGAGCCCGCTGTGTGTGCGGGCGTGACGGGGGCGACGGTTCATCCAGGCTCCTGGAACGGCGGAATACGGCCTGTGCTGCCGGGGGGCGCAAGACACCCGGAGATTCTAGAAGTCTGCCCGACCGAGCTTGGACCTGATGCGAGGTCGGGAAAGGGAGGCGGCTACAGTGCGTCATGCCTGAATTGCCCGAGGTCGAGGTCACCCGCCAGCGCCTGCAGCCGGTGGAGGGGGCCACCATCCAGTGTCTGACCCTGGGCAAGCCTTTGCGCTGGCCCTTGGGCTGCGAGCCCGCGGATTTGGTGGGTTGCCGGATCGGTGCCCTTTTGCGCCGCGGCAAATACCTCTGGATGCCCTTGTCCCGCCAGGGCGCACCGGCAGGGGGACTGCTGTGGCATCTGGGCATGTCGGGCGCCCTGTCCTGGCTGGTTCCACCCCTGCCCGCCGGCCCGCATGACCATGCCGACCTGCATACCGACCGGGGATTGCTGCGGCTGACCGATCCGCGCCGCTTTGGTGCTTTGGTATGGGGCCCCGCGTGGGAGGCGCCACCGGTGGCAGGCATGCTGGCGCGCCTGGGCCCTGAGCCCTGGGATCCGACGCTCACCACAGCGCGGTTCCATGCGGCATTGCAAGGGCGGCGTGTGGCGATCAAGCCCCTGCTGCTGTCCGGTACGGTGGTGGTGGGTGTGGGGAACATCTACGCCAGCGATGCCCTATTCGAGGCGGGCATCGATCCCCGCACCCCTGCGGCACATGTCGGGCAAGCGGGGGCCGCCCGGCTGCTGGAGTCGGTACGCCGGGTGCTGTCGGAGGCCATCGCCGCCGGGGGCTCCAGCCTCAAGGATTTCCATGGTCCGGATGGCGCGCTGGGCCACTACCAGCGCACCGCCCGGGTCTATGGCCGCGCGGGTGAGGCTTGCAGCCGCTGCGGTGGGGGCATCCAGCGCTTGGTGCAGGGACAACGCGCCACCTATTTCTGTCCCGGCTGCCAGCACCCGTAGCGCGGTGGGGGGCAACCCCGTTGGCGTCAAGGTCCAGGCTGTGCCTGCCGGGGTGGCGGACCGGGCCGGCGATGTGCGCTAGGATCGCAGCAGATTGCGAGTGCACATCGTGAAACACAACGCCGCCACCCCTGAACAGAGTCTGGACATGCTGCCCCAATTGGCGCCAGGGCTGGATGCCCTCGCGGACTGGCGGCTGGCGCTGGAGCGCGATCTGGGCGCCCTGGAGGGCTACCTCGCCGACAGCGATTTGCTGGCCCCCGCGGCCGCGGCCACCTGCCGCGCCCTGCGTCAGCGGCTGACCTCCGACAAGCTGGTGGTGGCCTTTGTCGCGGAGTTCTCGCGCGGCAAGAGTGAGCTGATCAACGCCATCTTCTTCGCCGATTCCGGACGTCGCATCCTGCCGGCCACGCCGGGACGCACCACCATGTGCCCGGTGGAGCTGTGCTGGGATGGCGAGGAGCTGCCCACACTGGATCTGCTGCCCATCGACACCCGTCAGGATGGTGGCACGCTGGCCGAATGGCGTGACCGCCGCGAGCAATGGCAACGCGTGCAGCTGGACCCGGACGACGCCGATGGCCTGGCAGCCGCCCTGGCGCAGGTCACTCAGGTGCGCAAGGTCACCCGGGAGTACGCCAAGGCCTTGAGCTTGTGGTCCGACGAGCAGCCCAGCGAGAACCCCCCCGTCGGTGAGGATGGCCTGGTGGAGGTGCCGGCCTGGCGGCACGCCATCATCAATTTCCCCCACCCCTTGCTGCAGCGTGGCCTGGTGGTGGTGGACACACCGGGGCTCAACGCCATTGGCGCCGAACCCGAGCTGACCTTGGGCCTGCTGCCCAGCGCCCATGCGGCGCTGTTCGTGCTGGGGGCCGACACCGGGGTCACCAAATCCGATCTGGAGGTCTGGACCGACCACTTGGGCGGTCAGGGCCTGTCGTGCTTTGTGGTGCTCAACAAGATGGACACCTTGGCCGACCCGCTGGCCACACCCGAGGAGCAGGCCCAGGCGGTGGAGCGCCAGTGCCAGACCACCGCCAGCACCCTGGGCATTCCGCGGCAGCGGGTGTTCCCGGTGTCGGCGCGGCAGGCGCTGGCGGCCCGCCTGATGGGGGACGCGCCAGCCCTGGCGGCCAGCCGGCTGCCCGAGCTGGAGGCGGCGCTCAATGCCGACCTGCTGCCCCAGCGCCAGCGTGTGCTGGCTACCGCGGTCATCAGCGGGGTGGCCTCGATGCTGGAGAGCTCCACCCGCCGTCTGCGCGACCAGCGCCGGGCCAACGCCGACCAAATGCTGGAGCTGCGCGGTCTGCGCGGCAAGAGCGCCGGACGTGTGGCCACCATGCTGGAGCGGGTGGGCCAGGAGCAGGCGGAGCTGGAGGAGTGCGCCAACCGGCTCAAGGCCATGCGCCTGGTGCATGCCAAGATGAACCGCGCTGCCATGCAGTGCCTGGAGTCCGACCGCATCCGTGAGTCGGTGCTCAAGATGCAGGAGTCCATCAGCAGTGGCTGGTTCAACCTGGGGGCGCGCACGGCGTTTGCCAAGATGTGCACCCAGCTGCGCGAGCTGCTGGACAACGCACAAAAGCAGGTGCAGGAGGTCAACCAGATGCTCCAGGCCCTGTTCAACCAGCTCAATTCCGAGTTCGCCTTCACCCTCGGGCTGACCAGCGCACCCGACCTGGGGCAGTTCAAGCGGGAACTGGAGCTCATCGAGCGCAGCTACAACCGCTACTTCAGCGTCACGCGCGCCATGCGGCTGAACTCGCCTGCCTACAGCGAGCAGTTCCAGCGCATGCTGGTTTCCAAGCTGCGGGTGGTGTTCGAGAACGCCAGCAACGAGATCGAATCCTGGAACCAGCTGGCCACCCAGCAGATCGATGGCCAGTTCAAGGAGCGCCGGCACAGCTTCAAGCGCCGGCGCGAGAGCCTGGAGCGCATCCAGCAGGCCACCGACGGCCTGGAGCAGCGCCTGGCGGAGGTGGAGGTGCATGATGCCCGCCTCCTGGAGCAGCTGGACCGGGCCCAATTGTTGGCCGCCGAGCTGCGCGGCCGCGCCGAGCGCGGACCGGTCATGGACTGGCCTCAGGCCGAGCCCACGGCCGCCTGAACCCGCTGTTGTTCACTGGCCGGCGTAGCGGCGCGGCCCTGGCGGGCGCCGCCGCCGGCGACCTTGCTACGAGGTGACCTGCGGGGCGCCCGGTCTTTTACATGACTCCACCTTCTACTTCGGCCACGCTGGCGGCTGACGTGGTGCGCTGGCAGCGCGCCCAGGGCCGCCATGGATTGCCCTGGCAGGGCACGCGCAATCCCTACCGCGTCTGGCTCTCCGAAATCATGCTGCAGCAAACGCAGGTGTCCACGGTGCTGGACTACTACCCGCGCTTCCTCGCACGGTTTCCGGATGTGCAGTCGCTGGCCGCGGCCAGCCAGGATGAGGTGCTGGGCCTGTGGGCGGGGCTGGGCTATTACAGCCGCGCCCGCCATCTCCACCGTTGCGCCCAGGCTGTGGTGGCCGACCACGGTGGCGTCTTTCCCGCCACTGCCGCCCAGCTGCAGACCCTGCCTGGCATCGGCCGCTCCACCGCGGCGGCCATCGCCGCGTTCTGTCATGGGGAGCGCGCGGCCATCCTGGACGGCAACGTCAAACGGGTGCTGGGTCGGGCCCTGGCGTTTGGCGAGGACCTGGCCGTGCCGCGTCATGAGCGGGCCTTGTGGTCCCTGGCGCAAGACCTGCTGCCCCCGGCCGAGGACATGCCTGCCTACACCCAGGGCCTCATGGACCTGGGGGCGACGGTGTGCGTGCGACGTTCGCCCCGCTGCGGCCTCTGCCCGCTGGCCGCACGCTGCGTGGCCCTGGCTCAGGGGCAACCCGAGGCCTATCCGGTCATCCAGCGCAAGCTCAGGCGCGGGCAGCGCCAGAACACGCTGCTGTGGATCAGCCAAGGCGAGCGCGTCTGGGTGGTGCCCCGAGCGGACACTGGCATCTGGGCGGGCCTGTGGTCCTGGCCGGAGTACGAAGACGAAGCCCAAGCCCGGCAGGACTGTGCGGGCTGGCCAGGGCAGTGGACGGCGCTGCCCGCCTTCACCCATGTGCTGACCCACCTGGACTGGACCTTGACGCCGCTGCACCTGGCATTGCCCCCCGGCGCGGAGGCGGCGGCCTGGCCCGCGGACCGCTGGCCGCAGGGACGCTGGCTGGCGCCGGCGCAGTGGGCGGATTGGGGGCTGCCTGCCCCGCTGCGCCGCTTGCTGGGCCTGGCTTGAGCAGCGAAGGACGCCGCACCGTATGGCGGCTCAGATCACCTTCTTCTGTCGCAGGAAGGTGTCGATGATGTTCATGCGGGCCAGGGGGTCTTCCAGCGCCATGAGCTGCTGGCGGGCGGCCAGCGGGATGGTCAGCAGCTCGCTCCAGCGGTTGGCCACCCAGCCCAGTTCGGTGAAGCGCCGCTCGCTGGGGAAGTGGCCTGGACTGCGCAGCTCCAGGGCCGCCACCGCATGGGCCAAGGCGAAGATCGCGTCTTTGAACCGCTCCTGAGGCGGCAGGTTGGCGTCAGGCGGCAGCAGGCTGACGCCCTCGGCGCGCAACAGTCCGTTGGGACCTTCTGTCAGGCGTGCATAGCGAAAGCGGGCAGCGCCCTGGCAGCGCACGCGCAGGATGCCCGGCTTGTCGTCGGCGTCCACCGACATCAGCGTGGCCAGGGTGCCCACCGGCTCCAGCTGTACCTGGGACAGGGCGCTGTGTCCCGGCCGGCGCACTTCGGCGCCCTGCTTCAGGCAGATCACGCCAAACGGACGCGTCTCACGCAGGCACTGGCCCATGAGGTCGATGTAACGGGCCTCAAAAACCTTGAGCGGCAGCACACCGTCAGGAAACAGCACGGTGCTCAAGGGGAACAGCGGCAAGGGATCCAGCTGCAGGCCAGGGGTGGCCGCGGCACTGGCGGGGTGGGGCGCGGAGGCGTGGGGCGTAGCGATCACGGTTTGGCGTCGAGTTCTCGGTGGCGGGTGAGGGTGGCCACCTCGGACTGGAATCGGGCGGCAAGGGTCTCGACCAGGTACACCGAGCGGTGCTGGCCGCCGGTGCAGCCGATGGCCACGGTGAGGTAGCTGCGCTGGTCGTCTTGAAAGGCCGGGAGCCAGCGGCGGATGAAGGTCGCGATCTGGTCGGTCATCTCGCCGACTTCGGGCTGTGCCTTCAGGTACTGGGCCACCCCATCGTCGCGGCCGGTCTGGGCACGCAGTTCGCGCACGTAGAACGGGTTGGGCAGCACGCGCACGTCGTAGACCAGATCGGCATCCAGGGGCACGCCATGCTTGAAGGCGAAGGACTGGAACACCAGGGTCAGCCGGCTGCCGGTGGCCTGCACCAGGTCGCGCACCCAGTGGCGGAGCTGGGCTGGGCGCAGCAGGCTGGTGTCCAGCACGGTGGAGCGTTCCCGCAGGTCGGCCAGCAGCTCGCGCTCCAGGTCGATGGCGTCCAACAAGGCGCGGTGCGGATCCTGACCGCCCTCACCGGGTTTGCTCAGTGGATGGGGGCGCCGCGTCTCGGAGAAGCGCTTGATCAGCGAGGGGGTGTTGGCATCCAGGAACAGGCTGCGCACCTCGACGCCGTCCTCGCGCAGCTGGTCCAGCACCGGCAGCAGGAAGGGCAGGGAGCCGGCGGTGCGCACATCCACGGCGATGGCCATGCGTCGCACGCCATGCAGGCTCTCCACACGGATGAAGTCCCGCAGCAGCTCCGGGGGCAGGTTGTCCACGCAGAAGAAGCCGGCATCTTCCAGGGCATGCAGGGCCACCGACTTGCCCGAGCCGGAGATGCCAGTCACCAGGACGACGGCCCGCTGCCGTCGTTCGGTGCCGTCGGGCTCTGTGCCAAACGTGGCTTCGGGCACCGGCGGTGAGGCTGGGCCGGAGGTGAGGTCGTGGGCGTTGGGGCGGGGCGGCAGGTCAGCTTCGGCCATGGCTCAGGCTCAGCGGGTCTTCTCGGGGCGACGTCGTGCGGACGCCGCGGTGGGGGCCGCGGTGGGGGCCGCGGTGGGCGCCAGCGTGGCGGCCACCGGGCTGGCGGCGTCGTGACCGGCCAGCCGCAGCAGTTCGCGGGCATGTGCCAGGCTGGTGTCCTGTCCTGATCCCCCCAGCATGCGGGCCAGCTCAGCCTCCCGCGCAGGACCGGTCACCGGCAGGATGCGGCTGGTGGTTCGGCCCTCCTGTGTGCGCTTGGCCACCACCAGGTGGTGATGTGCGCATGCCGCCACCTGGGGCAGGTGGGTGACCGCCAGCACCTGGACGCTGCGACCCAGGGCCTGCATCAGCTGGCCCACAGCGTCGGCCACGGTGCCGCCCACACCCGAGTCGATCTCGTCAAAGATCAGGGTGTCCGGCCCCCCGGCCTGACCGTCCTGTTGCCGCGCCTGGGCGGTGGTCACGGCGATGGCCAGGGCCAGGCGGGACAACTCACCACCTGAGGCCACCTTGCCCAGCGGGCGCGGGCTGCTGCCCGCGTGCCCGGCCACCAAAAATTCCACGCTTTCCGCGCCCCAGGGCTGGGGTTCTGCCGCGGGGGGCAGGTCTACCGTGAAGCGGCCACCGGCCATGCCCAGGGTCTGCATGGCGGCCGTCACCCGCTGGGCCAGCGGCCCGGCGGCGGCCTGCCGCGCGGCGCTCAGCAGGGCGGCCTGGGCCTGCCAATCCGCCAGGGCCTGGGCCAGGTGGCGCTCCAGGGTGGGCAGGTCGGTGGCGGCTGCCAGGGCGTCCAAGGCGCGCTGGGTGTCCTGCAGCAGGCGGGGCAGGTCCTCGGGGGCTCGGCGGTGGCGCCGTGCCAGGCCCAACCACGACGCCAGCCGGCTGTCGAGCGCGGCCAGCCGCTCCGGATCGAGCTCCGTGCGGGAGAGGTAGGCGTTCAGGCCATGGCTGGCTTCGTCCAGCAGGGCGATGGCGCCTTGCAGCGCCTCGGCCACCGGCGCCAGGCGGGCGTCGTAGCGCAGCACGTCCTCCAGCCGGGCCGAGGCGCGGGCGGCCAGGCGCCCAGCGCCGGTCTCGTCCTCGTCCAACCATTGCAGGCATTGGCTGGAGGCATCCATGAGCGCCTGGGCGTGGGACAGGCGTTGGTGCTCGGCGTTGAGCGCTTCCCACTCCCCCTCGGCCGGCGCCAGGCGTTGCAGCTCACCCAGCAGCCATTGCAGCCGATCGCGCTCCACGTCCAGCTCGGCCTGGCGGGTCCGGGCCCGTTGAAGGGCCTCTCCCGCGGCGCGCCAGCGTGCATGGGCACCGGCCACGGCGCGGGCGTCGGTGCCGGCCTGCCCATCCAGCAGGTCGCGCACCGCGGCCGGGCGGGTGAGGCCCTGCCAGGCGTGCTGGCCGTGGATGTCGATGAGCAGGTCTGCGGCTTCACGCAGCTGGGTCAGCGTGGCCGGGCTCCCATTCAAAAAAGCCCGGCTGCGGCCCTGGGCATCGATCACCCGGCGCAGCAGCAGCTCGTCGTCCACCTCAAAGCCGGCCGCCTCCAGCCACGGGCGCAGGCCCGGTGGGGTGTCGAAGCAGGCGGTGATGTCGGCGCGGTGGGCGCCTTCGCGCACCACGCCGCCATCGGCGCGGGCGCCCAGGGCCAGCTGCAGGGCATCGATCAAGATGGACTTGCCTGCGCCGGTCTCGCCGGTGAGGGCGGAAAAGCCGGGCCCGAAGGCGACGTCCAGGGCCTCGACAATGACGAAGTCCTTCAGGGTCAGGTGCTTGAGCATGTGGCCCCCGGGGGGAGTCGTGCGGCGCGCCGCCGGTTCAGACGACGCCTTCGTACCAGCGCAGCTTGCGGCGCAGGGTGGCGTAGTAGCTCCAGCCCCGCGGGTGCAGGAAGCGCACGGTGGTGGCCGAGCGCTTCATGCGGACCTGGTCGCCGTGCAGCAGGCTCGCCAGGCTGTGCATGTCGAAGCTGGCGCTGGAGTCTTTGCCGTTGACGATGGTGATCTGCACCTCCTGCGAATCCGGCAGCACGATGGGCCGGTTGGACAGGGTGTGCGAGGCAATGGGGACCAGCACCAGGCCGGCGATGGCCGGGTGCAGGATCGGGCCGCCGGCCGACAGGGCATAGGCCGTGCTGCCGGTCGGGGAGGCGACGATGAGGCCGTCGGCCCGCAGGTTGGCGACAAACTCCGCGCCCACGTCCACCCTGAGCTCCACCATGCTGGAGGTGGCACCGCGGCCCACCACCACGTCGTTGAGGGCCAGGCCCTCGAAGATGCATTCACCGTCGCGCCAGACGCCGCCCTCGATCATGGCGCGGCGCTCCTCCTCGTAATCCCCGCGGATGATGGGGCCCAGGGCGTCGGCCCAGTCGGAGGCGCGGACATCGGTGATGAAGCCCAGGCGACCTTGGTTGATGCCCACCAGGGGCAGGTTGTGGGGCGCCAGTTCCCGGGCTATGCCCAGCATCGTGCCGTCCCCGCCCACCACCACCGCGATGTCGCACCGCTGCCCCATCTCGGCCGGGGTCAGCGCATCGTTGTCGGTCCAGTCGGTGTTGAGGGCAGTGTCGCGTTCCAGCGAGACCTCCAGGCCCTCGCGTTCCAGGAACTGGACGATGCTCTCCAGCATGGGCCGGATGCCTTGGGCCTGGTATTTGCCCACGACGGCGGCATGGCGGAAACGAGTGCTCATGGTCAGGGAATTACACCACAGGGCCCTGCGACAGCCGGGCTCCGGCACCCCCGCGGGCGGGGTGGCCACGCCGGGTGTTTCCACGCTGCCCGGGCGGCTCCCTACAATCAGGCGCATGCTGGATGATCGCTCGCGCACCTTGCTCAAGACCTTGGTGGAACGCTACATCGCGGACGGTCAGCCCGTGGGCTCGCGCACCTTGTCCAAGGCATCCGGGCTGGAGCTCTCTCCGGCCACGATCCGCAACGTCATGTCGGACTTGGAGGAGCTTGGCCTCATCGCCAGTCCGCACACCTCGGCGGGCCGTGTGCCCACGGCCAGAGGCTATCGCCTGTTTGTCGACACCATGCTGACCGCCCGGCCACTGGAGTGGGGGCAGTTGGCGGCCGACGGAACGGCGGCCCCCCTGCAGCCCGACCAACCCCAACGTGTCATCGCCCAGGCCGCCAACCTGCTGTCCAGCCTGTCGAGCTTTGTGGGCGTGGTGACGGCGCCACGCAAGCCCAGTGTTTTCCACCACCTGGAGTTTCTGCGGCTGGGTGAGCGCCGGGTCCTGGTGATCCTGGTGGCGCCGGACGGCGATGTGCAGAACCGCGTCATCTTCACCCCGCGCGACCACTCCCAAACCGAGCTGCTGGAGGCCAGCAACCACTTGAATGCCCACTACGCCGGCCAGAGCATCGAAGCGGTGCGCGAGCGCATCAAGCATGAGATTGATGCATTGCGCACCGAGATCGCCGGCCTGATGCAGGCCGCGGTGCAGGTGGGCACCGAGGCCCTGGCCGAAACCCAGGAGCAGGTGGTGGTCTCCGGCGAGCGCAACCTCCTTGGCGTGCAGGATTTCGGCCAGGACCTGGGCTCCCTGCGCAAGATGTTCAGCCTCTTTGAACAGAAGACAGAGCTCATGCGCCTGCTGGACACCTCCAGCCGGGCTGAAGGCGTGCGCATCTTCATCGGCGGTGAAAGCCGTGTCGTGCCCTTTGAGGAGCTTTCGGTGGTGAGCGCACCTTATGAGGTCGATGGCCAGGTGGTGGGCACGTTGGGGGTCATCGGGCCCACGCGCATGGCCTATGACCGCATGATCCAGATCGTGGACATCACTTCGCGTCTGGTGAGCAACGCGCTCAACCAGCGCTGAGGCGCTTGCGTCCCTGCCGGCGTCGCGGGTCGCCGCCTCAGGCTGGTGCCGCGCCCATCCAGCCGTGACCGGCCAGCAAGCCGGCGCTCAGGCCCACTGCGAGCCCGCACAGACCGCGGCTGGCCCAGGACTGCAAGGGACAACGCACAGCGTGGCGGGCGGCCCACTCATGTGCGCGCAGCGACAGCATGGCCAGGCCGGCCCACATCAGGCCGTCAGCCAGGGCCGGGGGATGCCCCAGACTCGACCATTGGTGGATCAACAGCAGCACCGCCGCCGATGTCAGACCTGCCAGTACCCACAGGCGCGCCACCTGCCCCCGCCAGGGTCTCAGCGAGGCCAGGGCACAAGACCAGAGCAAGGCCAGCGCGACGGGCGGACCCGCCTCGCGCCACATCCCTGCGCCCGGGTCTGCCCCGGCCAGCAGCAGCAGGCAGAGGGCGAGCCAAGCCAAGCCGATGCGGCGGTAGGCAGACGGCTTTCCGGCCTGTGCGGATGGGCCGGGAACGGAACGCAGGACGGGCATGGCGGTACTCCAAGGCGCTGACGGGGTGGCGGCCCGCCGCGCGTGGTGGCGCGAGGTGGGCGGGTAAACCCTAAGCACGTGGCATGCCGCCGGCGCCCCCCGCACCTGGCGGGCGGGCCCGCCACCTTGGGGGGCGCACCGTCAGACCCCCGGCGAGGGGCGCTCAGGCCGTTTCGCTGGGCAGGAAGCCGTCCACCGACAGGTAGCGCTCACCCGTGTCGTAGTTGAAACCCAGTACCTTGGCGCCCGGCGGCAGGTCGGGCAGCTTCTGGGCGATGGCCGCCAGCGTGGCGCCGCTGGAGATGCCCACCAGCAGCCCCTCTTCGCGGGCCGAGCGGCGGGCGTACGTCTTGGCCGCCTCGGCCTCGACCTGAATCACGCCGTCCAGCAGCTCGGTCTTGAGGTTTTTCGGCACGAAGCCTGCACCGATGCCCTGGATGGGGTGGGGCGAGGGGGCGCCGCCGGAGATCACGGGCGAGGCGGCAGGCTCCACCGCGTAGACCTTGAGCCGCGGCCAGCGAGCCTTGAGGACGGTGGCCACGCCCGAGAGGTGGCCGCCGGTGCCGACGCCGGTGATGATGGCGTCCAGGCCTTCGGGGAAGTCGGCGGCGATCTCCTCGGCCGTGGTGCGCACATGCACCTCGAGGTTGGCCGGGTTCTCGAACTGCTGCGGAATCCAGGCGCCAGGGGTGCTGGCCTGCAATTCCTGGGCCTTGGCGATGGCGCCCTTCATGCCCTGGGCCCGCGGCGTGAGCACGAAGCTGGCGCCGTAGGCCAGCATCAGTCGGCGGCGCTCCACGCTCATGCTGTCGGGCATCACCAGGATCAACGGGTAACCCTTGACGGCCGCGACCATGGCCAGGCCCACGCCCGTGTTGCCGCTGGTGGGTTCGATGATGGTGCCGCCAGGCTTGAGGCTGCCGTCGGCCTCGGCTGCCTCCACCATGGCCAGGGCGATGCGGTCCTTGATAGAGCCCCCGGGGTTGGCCCGCTCGGACTTCACCCAGACCTCGTGGCTGTCGCCGAAGAGGCGCTGAACGCGGATGTGCGGGGTGTTGCCGATGGTGGCGAGCACGTTGGTGGCTTTCATGGGGGCTCCTGCGTGGGGGTCATCTGGGGCGCGCGGGCCGGCCCTGAGGGCTGGCCTGCCGCGGTGCGCCAAGATCATGCCGCAAGCCGGAGGGCATGTCGCCCATGAGCTTATGCCCTGCGGTCATGAAGGCGCGCCGGCATTCGGGCCCAAAGGCATGAGAGAATTCAGGCGTGGAGTCAGCCAGACCGCCGCTGGTGCAAGTGCCGAAAGGCCGCACTGGAGGAAGGTCCGGACTGCATAGAGCAGCGTAGCGGGTAACGCCCGTCCACCGCGAGGTGCGAATCAGAGCCACAGAGACGAGTCGGCAGTGGGCGCTTCGGCGCCTGGGTTCCTTGGCATGCCAGGGGACGACGCTGCCGGGTGAAACGCGGCAATCTTTACGCGCAGCAACACCAAATAGGCCAGCTTTGACGCGGCTCGCTGAGCTGGCGGGTAGGTGGCACCGAGCCGGGGCGGCAACGTCCTGGCCCAGAGGAATGGCGGTCACGCCGGGTCCGCGAGGGCCTGGTGCACAGAATCCGGCCTATCGGCTGGCTCCACACACCACCCAGCTGTCGTCAGGCCGCGACCACTCACCGGTCTCAAGCTGGGCGGACTCTCGCCGATGGATCTGGCAGCCCCGGGCGATGGCGTTTCCGGGGACCACGGAGAGACCATGTCCCAGCCCCGGTGCCACCCTCATGTCCGCCTGCCGACTTTGGCCGCAGCCCCTGTGTGCAGCGGTGCGCCGCGTTCCCGTTTGAGGAGGTCCGCACCGGTCCTGGCGGTGGGTGGGCTGCTGTTGGCGCTGGCCGCCTCCGCCGGGGCCTCTGAGACCGCGCCGGCCCGCACGCCTGCCGCGGCGAAACCGGCCGCCGCGGCTGCCGCGTCGGCCGACGCCCCTGCCGCCCCGGCGGGCGCTGAGGGCCTGGAGGGCGTCAAGCGCAAGTTGGCCGAACGACTGGGCGCCACCACCGAGACCGGCCGCAGCACCGGTTTGCGCATCACCAACAAGGCGGCCGATGCACCGCCTGCCCGGTCGCCAGCGCGGCCTGCGGCGGCGCCGGCTGCCGCAGCCCATGCGGCCACCGAAGCCCACCACACCCCGCATTGGGGCTATGAAGGGGCTTGGGGCCCGCAGGCCTGGGGCCAGATCAAACCGGAATTCGCCCTATGCGCCCAAGGCCGGCGGCAGAGCCCCATAGACATCCGCGGCGGCATTGCCGTGGAGCTTCCGCCGATCCAGTTCGACTACCGGCCCACGGGGTTCCAGGTGCTGGACAACGGGCACACCATCCAGGCCAACCTGGGCAGCGGCAACGCGATCACGCTTCATGGTCGGCGCTACGACCTGCTGCAGTTCCATTTCCACCGCCCCTCGGAGGAGCGGGTGGAGGGCCGGCAGTACGACATGGTGGCCCACTTGGTGCACCGTGATCCCGAGGGGCGCCTGGCCGTGGTGGCGGTGCTGATCACCCGCGGCGCGCCCAATCCGGCGGTGCAGCTGGTCTGGAACTCACTGCCCCTGGAGCGTGGCGACAGCCTGGCCTCCCCGGTCCAGCTCGACCTCAACCAGCTGCTGCCGCAGGATCCCCGCTACTACACCTACATGGGTTCGCTCACCACCCCCCCGTGCAGCGAAGGAGTGATGTGGCTGGTGATGAAGCAGCCGATCACCTTGTCCACCGAGCAGCTGGACATCTTCGCCCGCCTCTATCCCTTGAACGCCCGTCCCATCCAACCCGCCGCCGGCCGTTTGATCAAAGAAGGGCTCTGAGCGCCACGGCCGACCCCCTCCCGGACAGCCGCCGCCGTGATGCCCGGGCGTCTTGCCGACGCCTGCTGCAGTCCTACGCCCCTCAATTCCATGTAAGTTCGTTCAAGACGTCGTTTTGCTGCACCTTGAAACAACTTTTCCCTCATCCATCGGGAGGAGGCGGGGGAATGTCTGGTGAGGAAAGGGATGCGAAACCACGCGCAAGTCCTTGTTTTGTGGTGGAGGTCGTGCAGATTTCTCGCCTAAGTCCTTGATTCATCCCGCATTTCTCAAGAGCACCCCGCGTTGACCGAGAGGGGCCCTCTGCTACAGTGGAGACATGTGGGGGAAGGTGGGGAAAAGTGTCGGAACTCTCGTTTTCCGGGGCGGCGACGATGTCGATCGACGAGAAGGGTCGCGTGGCGGTCCCGGCTCGCTATCGCGCGTCCCTCAAGGAAGCGGGTGTGGCCGACCTGGTCATCACCAAGCACCCCGAGGGTTGTCTGATGATCTTTCCCCTGCCCAACTGGCTGCCTTTTCGCGAACGTATCCAGGCCCTGCCGGCCGAGGCCCAGGGCTGGAAGCGCATGTTCCTGGGCTTTGCCAGCGAGGTCAGCCTGGACAGTGCCGCCCGTGTCATGGTGGATGCCCCGCTACGCCTGCATGCCGCCCTGGACAAGGGGGGCGAGGCGCTGCTGCTGGGCGTCGGCTCGCATCTGGAGCTCTGGCAGCCGGTCCGCTACGAAGCCAAGGAGCAGGCGCTGCTGAGCCAGCCCATGCCCGAGTCCATCCGCCAGTTCAGCTATTGAAGGCCTTCCCTTGACGGACTCTTCCAGCGCCTTCATCCACCGCAGCGTGCTGCTCGACGAGACGGTCGAGGCCGTGCTCACCCGCCCGGATGGCATTTACCTTGACGGCACCTTCGGCCGGGGCGGGCACAGCCGGGCGCTGCTTGCACGGCTGGGTCCGCAGGCCCGTTTGGTGGCCTTTGACAAGGACCCGGAAGCCATCGCAGCCGCACAGGCCGTGGGCGATGCCCGCCTGACCATCTGCCACGCCAGCTTTGCAGACGCTGCGGCGCACTTGGCGGCCCTGGGGCTGCCGCGGGTGGACGGTGTGATGCTTGACCTGGGGGTCTCCTCTCCCCAGATCGACGACCCTGCGCGGGGATTCAGCTTCCGCTTCGACGGCCCGCTGGACATGCGCATGGACCCGACCCGTGGCGAAACCGCCGCGGATTTCCTGGCCCGCGCCGACGAGCGCCAGATTGCACAGGTGATCAGAGACTATGGCGAAGAGCGGTTTGCTGTCGGGATTGCAAAGGCGGTTGTCGCACGCCGCCAGGCTGAAGGGCCCCTCCAGCGCACCAGCGAACTGGCCCAGCTCGTGGCTCGCGCGGTCCGCACGCGGGAACCGGGCCAGGACCCAGCCACCCGGACCTTCCAGGCTCTTCGGATTCACGTCAACGCCGAGTTGGCGGACCTGGAGCAGGGGCTGAGTGCGGCGCTGGCGGTGCTGGCCCCCGGGGGGCATCTGGCCGTCATCAGCTTCCATTCGCTGGAGGACCGCATCGTCAAGGCGTTCATGGCCCATGAGAGCCGGGAAGAGGTGGATCGCCGGGCGCCCTTCGCACCGCCCACCCGGGACCTGCGACTGAAGTTGCTGGGTCGCATCAAGCCCAGCGCGGCTGAGGTGTCGGCTAACCCGCGTGCCCGTTCGGCGGTGCTGCGCGTGGCCGAGCGCACCGGCGCGGGGGTGGTCTGAGCCATGGCGCGCCTGAATCTCCTGGTCATGTTGCTGCTGGTGCTCAGCAGCCTCGCGCTGGTGCATGTGCGCCACGAGGGGCGCACGCATCGCGCCGGCCTGGAGAGCGCGCTGGCCGCCAGCGTCGTGCTGGCGGGTGAACAGCTGGCCCTGGAGAACCGCCAACGGGCGCTGATGTCGGGCATGGGCTCGCAGCAGCGTGCCCAGCAGTTGGGCATGTACCAGCCTTCCCCCGACCAAGTTGTCTACCTGGCCCGGCAGGCCGCCTCGGGAGCCCGCTGACATGGGCTGGTTCTCGCGCGCCCAGGCGGCCGCCACATCCGTGCGCGGCGTCAACTACGCCACCAGTCCGCTGCTGGCCTCCAAGACCCCATACGGCCGCAGCCAGTTGGTGCTGGTGGTCATGGGGCTGATGTTCGGTGGGCTGCTGGCACGTGCGGTCTACGTGCAACTCATCAATCCGGGGTTCTTTCAGACGGAAAGCCTCCGGCGCACCACCAAGGAATACAACGCCTACGGCCTGCGCGGCGACATCAAGGACCGCCATGGCGATCTGCTGGCACGCAGCCGCAAGGCACCCAACTTGGTGGTGCGGCCGGCGGAATTCTTGCGGGAAGAGGAGCAGTTCCTCGCCCGCAACACCATCACGTCCGCCACCAAGCCTGAGCACGCCGAGATCATCCGCGGACGCATCGCCGCGCGCCAGAAGCGGCTGGACCGCCTGCTGGCGCTGGTGAACATGAACGAAGCGGACTTCCGTCGTGCCATGGCGTCCCTGCGGCCTCCCCACACCCAGGTGGTGCTGGCCACCAAGATGGGAGAGGCCGCCACTGTCGAGGCCCTTGGCCTGCGCTTTGAGGGCATCGACCAGGACGTGAAGTTCGATCGCACCTATCCGGAAAGCCGCGCTGTCAGCCATGTGCTGGGCTGGACCGACCCGGCAGACAAGGGCGTGGATGGGGTGGAGAAGCTGTTTGACAAGTTGCTGGCGGGCAGCAGTGTCAAGCAGCAGGCTCAGCAGGACCGGCTGGGGCGGATCGTGGGCGACCAAGGTGAGAACCCGGATCCCAAGGAGGGTGAGGACCTCACCCTGACACTGGATGCCCTGCTCCAGGCGGTGGCCTACCGGCGGCTGGAGCAGGCGGTGCTGGACAGCCAGGCCAAGTCGGGCAGCGTGGTCGTGCTCGATGCGGGCAGCGGTGAAGTCCTCGCCTTGTCCAACTACCCCAGTTTTGATCCGGCAGCACCTGGCCGGTCCAGCGCCTGGGCCCGCACCAACCGCGCGCTCACCGACGCCTACGAGCCGGGCTCCACCATGAAGCCTTTCATCGTGGCCCTGGCCATCGAAAAGGGGTTGGCGCACCCGGATCAGGTGCTCGACACCTCGGCTTTCCGGGTGCACGACCGCCTGATCTCGGACCATGACCATGCCAAGCCTTCGCTGACCGTGGCGCAGGTGGTGCAGAAGTCCAGCAACCCGGGCACTGTGCGCCTGGCCCTCAAGCTCGATGACCAGGAGATGTACGACACCCTGGCCAACCTGGGTTTTGGCCGCAAGCCGGACCTGGGCCTGGGCGGTGTGGTGCCTGGTGGCGGCCTGGGTGCCAGCGGTGGACGACTGATGAACTGGAAGCGCTGGCGCGGTGCCGACAAGGCCACGATGAGCTACGGCTACTCCATCTCCGTGTCGGTGCTGCAGTTGGCCCGCGCCTATACCGCCCTGGCGGGCAATGGCACTTTGCTGCCCCTTTCCCTTGTCAAGGGTCAGCCCGGCGGTGAACCGGTGCGTGTCTTCACCGAGGCCACGGCGCGCACCATGCGCGAGATGCTCCGTGGCACTGTCAGCCCCGAGGGGACGGCCGCCAAGGCGCAGCCGGTGGGCTACACCGCCGCCGGCAAGACCGGTACCGCACAGAAGCTGGTGGGGGGGCGCTACAGCAGCAGCAGCCACGCCGCCTGGTTTGCCGGCTTCTCTCCCGCCACCCAGCCCCGTGTGGTGGTGGCCGTGCTGATCGATGAACCCAAAGGGGCCTACTACGGCGGCCTGGTCGCCGCCCCGGTCTTCAAGGACGTGGTCGAGCAGGCGTTACGCCGCCTGGGCGAGCCGCCCGACATGGAGATCAAGCCCACCGCGCTGATGGCCCAGGCCGACCCGCTTCGCAAGGACCGCCGCTGACATGGCCACCCGCATCCTTTCCGATCTTCAGCAGGCCGTGCAGTGGCTGCGTGAGCAGGGCGTGCGCCGCCTGTGCACCGACAGCCGTCGCCTGCAGGCCGGAGACGCCTTCATCGCCTGGCCCGGTTTCGCGCAGGACGGACGCCGCTATGTGCTCCAGTGCCTGGCGCGTGGGGCCACGGCCTGCCTGGTCGAGGCCGAGGGCGTGGAGGCCTGGGGCTTCGACGATTCCCGCATCCGTGCCATTTCCGGCCTGAAGACCGTCACAGGACTGCTGGCCGCAGCCTTTCTGGACCACCCCGGCGAGGCGCTCCAGGTGGTGGCCACCACCGGCACCAACGGCAAGACCTCCACCGCTTGGTGGACCGCCCAGGCCTTGGGCCTGGCGGGGCGTCCTTGCGGTGTGGTGGGCACTTTGGGCATCGGCCGTCCGCCACTGCCGGGTGGCCAGGCAGGGCAAGTCGTGGCCACGGGCCTGACCACACCGGACCCGGTCGTGCTCCAGCATGCCCTGCGCGATCTTGCAGACCAAGGCGGCGTGGCCTGTGCCCTGGAGGCCTCCTCCATCGGCATCGAAGAGCACCGCTTGGAGGGGCTGCCGATCCACGTTGCCCTGTTCACCAATTTCACCCAGGACCACCTGGACTACCACGGGGACATGGCCGCCTACTGGGCGGCCAAGCGTCGTCTGTTCAGCTGGCCCGGTCTGCGGGCAGCCGTCCTCAACGTTGACGACCCGCAAGGCGCACAGTTGGTGGCTGAACTGGCCGGCAAGGGCCTGCAGCTGTGGACCTGCTCGCTGCAGGGCGAGGCCCGCCTGGTGGCCCAGGACCTGCGGCACGAGGCGCAGGGCCTGAGCTTCACGCTTTGCGAAGGATCCCAGCAGGTGCCGGTGAGCACCGGTCTGCTGGGCGATTTCAATGCCTCCAACCTGCTGGTGGTGATCGGGGCGCTGCGGGCCCTGGGCTTGGGCTTGGCAGAGGCCGCTGCCGCTGCCGCGCGCGTCACGCCGGTGCCGGGCCGGCTACAGCGGGTGCAGCCGGGCGGCAGCCAGCAGCCCGAAGTGGTGGTGGACTATGCCCACACCCCGGATGCCCTGGAAAAGGCGATCACCGCCCTGCGACCGCTGGCACAGGCCCGCGGTGGCCGGTTGACGGTGGTCTTCGGTTGCGGGGGCAACCGCGATGCCACCAAGCGACCGCTCATGGGGGCCATTGCCGCCCGGCTGGCCGACAAGGTGGTCATCACCAGTGACAACCCGCGGGACGAGGTGCCGGCCGACATCATCGGCCAAGTACGGGCTGGCGTGCCGCTGGGGCATGCTGCCCGGCAGGTGCTGGTGGAAGCGGACCGTCGCCTGGCCGTGGAGCAGGCCGTGCTGGCCGCTGAGGCGGCCGACGTGGTGCTGGTGGCCGGCAAGGGCCACGAGGACTACCAGGAGATCCTGGGCGTGAAGCATCCATTTTCCGACCTGTCGGTGGCCGCACAGGCCCTGCAGACCCGGGAGTCCGCCCGATGAGCGCCACGACTCCCGTCATGACCCTGGGCTGGATCCAGGCCCAGCTGCCCGGCAGCCGCCTGGTGGGTGACCCCCGGCTGCCGCTGGTGCGGGTCCACACCGACAGCCGCACCCTGGCTGCAGGCGACCTCTTCGTCGCGCTGCGCGGCGAGCGCTTTGATGCGCATGACTTTCTGGCCCAGGCCCGAGCGGCCGGTGCCACGGCCGCCCTGGCCGAACGCGGACTGGAGGCCGCCGGTCTGTCAGGCGTCGAGGTGGCCGACAGTCTGCAGGCCCTGCAACGCCTGGCGGCAGCCTGGCGCGCTGCCCAGACGCTGCCTCTGGTGGGGGTGACGGGCAGCAACGGCAAGACCACCGTCACCCAGATGGTGGCCAGCATCCTGCGCGCCGCCCACGGTGATCTGGCCCTGGCCACCGCGGGCAACCTGAACAACCACATTGGTGTGCCTTTGACGCTGCTGCGCCTGCGGGGCCACCGGGCCGCGGTGGTCGAGATGGGCATGAACCATCCCGGCGAGATCGCCGAGCTGGCGGCGCTGGCCCGTCCCACCGTCGCCCTGGTGAACAACGCCCAGCGCGAGCACCAGGAATTCATGCACACCGTGGAAGCGGTGGCGCGGGAGAACGGGGCGGTACTCGGGTTTTTGCCTGCCGACGGGGTGGCGGTGTTTCCGGCCGCGGACGCCTATGCCCCGCTGTGGCGGGCGCTGGCCGCTGGCCGGCGGGTGCTCGACTTCGCCCTGACTGAGGACGGTGCTGCCGCGGCGGTGACCGGTCACGGCCGGTGGGCGGTGGACCACTGGGTGGTGACCCTGGACACGCCCGTCGGCTCCGCGACCCTGGACCTGCACATTGCCGGCCTGCACAACGTTCGCAATGCACTGGCCGCTGCGGCTGCAGCGCTGGGCGCCGGCCTGTCGTTGGCGGCGGTGGTGGCCGGTTTGTCGGCTTTCCGTCCGGTGGCAGGTCGCTCCCAGGTCCGACCCTGGCACTGGGACGGGCAGGCCCGCACCCTGGTGGACGACAGTTACAACGCCAACCCCGACTCGGTCCGCGCGGCCATCGACGTGCTGGCCGCGCTGCCCGGTCCGCGCTGGTTGCTGCTAGGCGACATGGGCGAGGTGGGTGACCAGGGGCCTGCCTTCCATGCGGAGGTGGGGGCCTATGCCGCTGCGCGCGGCATCGACCAGGTCTGGTGCAGCGGCGAGCTTTGCCGCCACGCCGCACGGGCCGCCGGCGCCATTGCCCGGCATGAGGGCCGGGTCGAGGACCTTTGCGCCGCCTTGCCGCAGGGCCTGCAGGCCCTGCAGCCGCGCTCGGTGCTGGTCAAGGGATCACGTTTCATGAAGATGGAGCGGGTGGTGGTGGCCTTGCAGGCCGCAGACACGCCCGCCCTGGCAACCGGGTCCGCGGAGGGCGGATCCCAAGGAGAAGGCCATGCTGCTTAGCCTGGCGCAGTGGCTGCAGGGGCTCTACCCCGAGCAGCTGGGTTTTTTGCGGGTGTTCCAGTACATCACCTTCCGCGCGGTGATGGCGGCCATGAGCGCCCTGGTCATCGGCCTGGTGTTCGGCCCCTGGGTCATCCGTCGCCTCACCGAGCTCAAGATCGGTCAGCCCATCCGCGAGTACGGGGTGCAGACCCATCTGGCCAAGAAGGGCACGCCCACCATGGGCGGGGTGCTCATCCTCATCGGCATCGGTTTGTCCACGCTGCTGTGGGCCGACCTGTCCAATCGCTTCATCTGGGTGGTCATGGGCGTGACCCTGGGCTTCGGTGCCATTGGCTGGACCGATGACTGGCGCAAGGTCGTCAAGAAGGACCCCGAGGGCATGCGCTCGCGCGAGAAGTTCCTCTGGCAAAGCCTGATCGGCGCCGCCGCGGCCATCTACCTGGCTTTCAGCGTGTCGGAAACCTCCGCCCCCAAGGTCTGGCAACTCTTCAGCCAGTGGGTCGACAGTGGCTTCTCGCTCAACCTGCCGCCCCGCGCCGACCTGATGCTGCCCTTCTTCAAGTCCGTGAGCTACCCGCTGGGGGTGCTCGGCTTCATGGGCCTGACCTGGTTCGTGATCGTGGGCACCAGCAACGCGGTCAATTTGACCGACGGCCTGGATGGCTTGGCCATCATGCCGGTGGTCCTAGTCTCCGGCGCCCTGGCGATCTTCGCCTATGTGGTGGGCAATGCGGTGTACTCCAAGTACCTGCTGTTCCCCTTCATCCCCGGGGCGGGTGAGCTGATGATCTTCTGCACCGCCATGGCGGGCGCAGGCTTGGCTTTCCTGTGGTTCAACGCCCACCCCGCCCAGGTCTTCATGGGTGATGTGGGGGCACTGGCGCTGGGCGGTGGCCTGGGTGCGGTGGCCGTCATCACCCGCCAGGAAATCCTGCTGGGCGTGATGGGAGGTGTCTTCGTGGCCGAGGCCCTGTCGGTCATGCTGCAGGTCAGCTGGTTCAAGTACACCAAGAAGCGCTACGGTGAGGGCCGGCGGCTGCTCAAGATGGCGCCCCTGCACCACCATTTCGAGAAGTCCGGCTGGACCGAGACGCAGGTTGTGGTGCGCTTCTGGATCATCACCATGCTGCTGTGCCTGGTGGCGCTGGCCAGCCTGAAGCTGCGCTGAGGACGGCCACCGCCATGCACTTCCACGCCGCTTATCTCCAGGACCTTCCGGTGCTTATCCTGGGCCTGGGCGACTCCGGCCTGGCCATGGCCCGCTGGTGCGCCGCGCACGGTGCGCAGGTCCGCGTCTGGGATTCCCGCGAGGCCCCGCCGCAGGCCCAGGCGCTGGCGCGCGATGTGCCGCACGCCCAGTTCTTCAGCGGTCCCCTGGAGGCCTCGGCCCTGGGCGAGACCCGGCTGCTGCTCAAGAGCCCGGGCCTCGCACCTGGCGATGCCCGCATCGCCCCCTTGCTGCACGCGGCGCAGGCCCGGGCGGTGGTGGTTCAGGGCGAGCTTGACCTCTTCGCGCGTGCCCTGGCCGAGTTGCGGGCTGCGGTCGCGTATGCGCCGCAGGTGCTGGCCATCACCGGCACCAATGGCAAAACCACCACCACCTCGCTCACCGCCCAGCTGGTGGAGCGAGCGGGTCGGCGCGTGGGTCTGGCAGGCAACATCGGCCCGACCTTGTTGGATACCCTGGCACATGCCCTGGCGTCCGAGCCGGAGCCGGCCCCGGCCCCGGCCCCGCCGGTTGACGAACTGCCGCTGGGTGACCTGCAGGCCGAGCCTGGGGTGGACGACCCCTTCGATGCCCCGGACGAGGCCACTGCCGACGCGGCGGGTCTTGCCGAATCGGCGGTTGTCGTCCCAGCGCCCCGTCCCCGTTTCTCGGTCCTGCCCGAGGTCTGGGTGCTGGAGCTGTCCAGCTTCCAGCTCGACGGCGTGCAGGGCTTCGAGCCCAGCGCCGGCACCGTGCTCAACATCACCCAGGACCACCTGGACTGGCATGGCGGCATGGCCGCTTATGCCCAGGCAAAGTCCCGCGTCTTTGGGGAACAGGCGGTCATGGTTGTCAACCGTGACGATCCGCTGGTCGAGGCCATGGTGCCCGCGCCGCAATGGGTCAGTGGTGGTCGGGGCCGTCCGCGCCGCCTGCAGGGGCGTGCCGTTTGCCGTTTCGGCCTGGACGCGCCGCGCCAACCCGGTGACTTCGGGCTGGTGGTCGAGTCCGGCATGGCCTGGCTGGTCCGGGCGCAGCCGCTGGAGCAGGGTGTCCGACCCGAGGACGCCGAGCTGCGGCTGCAGCGCCTGATGCCGGCCGATGCCCTGCGCATCCGCGGCCGCCACAACGCCGCCAATGCGCTGGCGGCCCTGGCTCTGGCCACGGCCATCGGCTGTCCGCTGGCGCCCATGCTGCACGGCTTGCGTGAGTACCGTGGCGAGCCTCACCGCGTGGAGCTGGTGGGGCAGGTGGGCGGGGTGGAAGCCTTTGACGACAGCAAGGGCACCAACGTGGGGGCCACGGTGGCCGCGCTCAACGGGCTGGGCGCCGACCGCGGCACCAGCCGCCTGGTGCTGATCCTCGGCGGCGACGGCAAGGGCCAGGACTTCACCCCCCTGGCAGAGCCCGTGGCGCGCCATGTCCGCGCTGTGGCGCTGATCGGGCGGGACGCCCCCGCCATTGCCCAGGCCCTGGCCCACACCGATGTGCCCCTGCACACCTTGCCCACCCTGGAGGAGGCCACCGCCTGGTGTTTCGCCCAGGCATTGCCTGGAGATGCTGTGCTGCTCAGCCCGGCTTGCGCCAGCCTGGACATGTTCCGCCACTACGGGCATCGCGCGCAGGTCTTCATTGAGGCGGTCCAGGCCTTGGCGCTGGAGCGAGGGGAGCTGCTGGCATGAGTACCCCGACATGGCGTGAACGGTGGCAGGACTGGCGCACGCGCCTGGCCGCACAGCTGAGTCCGGAGGGCGGACAGGGCCTGCCCATTGCCCAGTGGATGCCGGCCGGCTTGAACGCACCGGTCAGCCCACGGGGTTTTGATCAAGGCCTGGTGTGGGTGTCCCTGTCCCTGATCATGCTGGGCATCGTGATGGTCTATTCCGCCTCCGTGGCCCTGCCGGATGGGCCTCGCTTTGCGGGTTACACCGAGCTGTATTTCCTGACCCGGCAGACGATCGCGGCCGGTCTGGGGGCGGTGTTGGCCCTGCTGGCGGTGCGGGTGCCCATCGCGGTGTGGCAGAAGATCACCCCGTGGCTCTTCATCTTCACCCTCGTCCTGCTGGTGGGGGTGCTGCTGTTCGGCACCAATGTCAACAAGTCCAAGCGCTGGATCCGCGTGGCAGGCTTCAATTTCCAGCCCAGCGAGTTGGCCAAGCTCACCATGGCCATGTACGCCGCCAGCTACATGGTGCGCAAGATGGACCTCAAGGAGAGCTTCACCCGCGCGGTGCTGCCGATGGCGGCCGCCCTGGCCGTCTTGGGGGTGCTGCTCCTGGCTGAGCCAGACATGGGTGCCTTTGTTGTCATTTCCGCGGTTGCGCTGGGGGTGCTCTTCCTGGGGGGGGTGAACGGCAAGGGCTTCATCATCAGCGCCCTGGTGCTCCTGGCGGCCTTCGCCGGCATGATCTTCACCAGCGAAGAGCGTATGAGTCGACTGAAGTCGACCTACAACCCTTTCGAGAAGAGCAATGCCGCGGGGCCTTCCTATCAGCTGGTGCAGTCCCTGATGGCCTTCGGGCGGGGTGAGTGGTCGGGCGCCGGCCTGGGCGGATCCCTGGGCAAGCTGCATTACCTGCCCGAGGCCCATACCGACTTCCTGCTGGCCATCACCGGCGAGGAGCTGGGCCTGGTGGGGGTGACCGTTGTCATCGCCGCCTTCTTCTGGCTCACCCGCCGCATGTTCGTCATCGGCCGGCAAGCCATCCGCCTGGACCGGGTCTATGCCGGGCTTTTGGCGCAAGGCATCGGCATCTGGTTCGCCGTGCAGGCCCTCATCAACATGGGCGTCAACCTGGGGGCGCTGCCCACCAAGGGCCTGACCCTGCCCATGCTCAGCTATGGGGGCTCCGGCCTGGTGCTCAACATGGTGGCCCTGGCCATCGTGCTGCGGGTGGATGTCGAGAACCGTCAGCTCAGCCACGGGGGGCGCGTATGAGCCCGCGCGCACGCCACCTGGTCATCATGGCCGCCGGCACGGGCGGGCACGTCATGCCCGGCCTGGCCGTGGCCCGCGAGATGCAGGCCCGCGGGTGGACCGTGAGCTGGCTGGGCACGGCCGGCGGCATGGAAAACCGCCTGGTGCCGCCCAGCGGCATCCCCATGGACTCGCTGGCCTTCTCCGGCCTGCGTGGCAAGGGCCTGCTGCACACCCTGGGCGGTGCCCTGCGCCTGGTGGTCGGCACGTGGCGCTCCTGGCGCCTGCTGGGCCAGCGTCGGGCCGATGCTGTGTTGGGCATGGGTGGCTATGTCTGCTTCCCGGGCGGGGTGGCGGCAGCGGCACGGCGGCTGCCGCTGGTGCTGGTCAATGCCGACGCGGCGCTGTTGATGAGCAACAAGGCGCTGCTGCCCGTGGCCCGCACCGTGGCCTTTGGCTTTGAGGGGCCGGACGCCCGGCGCGTGCGCCAGGCGGTGGTCAGCGGCAACCCGGTGCGCGCGGAGATCGAGGCCATTGCCCCTCCGGCCCAGCGCCTGGCGGGCCGTGAGGGCCCGCTGCGGGTGCTGGTGGTGGGCGGCAGCCTGGGCGCCAAGGTGCTCAACGAAGTGGTCCCCGCCGCCCTCAGCCAACTGCCGGTGTCGCAGCGCCCGGTGGTGACGCACCAGACCGGTCTGGCCCAGCACGATGAAGTGCGCGGCCGCTACGCCACCCTGGGCGTGCAGGCGGAGGTGCTGCCCTTCATCGACGACATGGCTGTGCGTCTGTCGGGGTGCGACCTGATCGTCTGCCGTGCCGGCGCCATCACCGTGAGCGAGCTGTGCACTGCGGGCGTGCCTTCCGTGCTGGTGCCGCTGGTGGTGAGCACCACCTCGCACCAGCGCGACAACGCCGCGCTGATGGCCGCCCAGGGCGCAGCGCTGCACCTGCCCCAGGCGGAACTGGATCCCGGACGGCTGGCGGCCCTGCTGCAGGGCCTGACCCGTCCGCAACTGTTGGACATGGCCCTGCGGGCCCGCGCGCTGGCCCGGCCGCGCGCAGCTGCCGCGGTGGCCGATGAGATTGAAAAGGTGGTGTCGGCATGAAGCACGCCGTCAAGCACATCCATTTCGTGGGCGTCGGTGGTGCCGGCATGAGCGGCATCGCCGAGATCCTGCACAACCTCGGCTTCACCGTCTCGGGTTCGGACCAGGCCGACAGCGCGGTGACGCGCCGTCTGGCCGAGCTGGGCATCCGCATCCATGTGGGCCATGACGCCGCCCACATCGCCGGGGCCGAGGCGGTGGTCACCTCCACGGCGGTCAAGGGCGACAACCCCGAGGTCATCGCCGCCCGCGCGCGGCGCGTGCCGGTGGTGCCTCGCGCAGTGATGCTGGCCGAGCTCATGCGCCTGCGCAAAGGTATCGCCATCGCCGGCACCCATGGCAAGACCACCACCACCTCGCTGGTCACCAGCGTGCTGGCCGAAGCCGGTCTGGACCCCACTTTTGTCATCGGCGGCAAGCTCAACTCCGCCGGCGCCAACTCGGCCCTGGGCAAGGGCGAGTTCATCGTGGTCGAGGCCGACGAGTCCGACGCTTCCTTCCTCAACCTCATGCCGGTGCTCTCGGTCGTCACCAACATCGACGCCGACCACATGGACACCTACGGCCATGACTTCGCCCGCCTCAAGCAGGCCTTCGTGGACTTCCTGCACCGCATGCCCTTCTACGGCGCGGCCATCCTGTGCGGCGACGATCCGGGCGTGAAGAGCATCATCCCGCTGGTCTCCCGGCCGGTGGTGACCTATGGCTTCGGTGCCGATGTCCAGGTGCGCGCGGTCGATGTGCAGGCGCTGCCCGGCGGGCAGATGCGCTTTGTGTGCCAGCGCCGCAACGGCGTGGTCATGCCTGACCTGCACATCACCCTGAACTTGCCGGGTGAGCACAACGTCCTCAATGCCTTGGCGGTCATCGCCGTGGCCACCGAGCTGGAACTGCCTGACGAGCCCATCGTGCGGGCCCTGGCGGCCTTCAGCGGCGTGGGTCGGCGCTTCCAGCGTCACGGTGACCTGCCGGCTGCCGGCGGCGGCGTCTTCACCCTGATCGACGACTATGGTCATCATCCGGTCGAGATGGCCGCCGTGATCGCCGCCGCGCGCGGCGCCTTCCCGGGCCGCCGTCTGGTCCTGGCCTTCCAGCCGCACCGCTACACCCGCACCCGTGACTGCTTCGAGGACTTCGTCAAGGTCATGGGTCAGGCCGATGCGGTGCTGCTGACCGAGGTGTATGCGGCCGGCGAGTCGCCCGTCGTGGCGGCCGATGGCCGCGCCCTGACCCGCGCCCTGCGCGTGGCGGGCCGGGTGGATCCGGTTTTCGTGGACGAGGTGGCCGAGCTGCCGGCCCGCATCGCCGAGTTCTCGCGTGATGGCGATGTGGTCATTGCCATGGGCGCGGGCTCCATCGGTGCGGTGCCGGGCAAGGTGGTGGACCTGCTGGGCGGGGCGCGCGCGGCGACCCCCGGCACCTGAGGCATGAGGCCTGACGAGATGACTTCCCCCCTGTTTCCCATTCCTGACGAGCGCGACGTCGCGCATCGGGCCGCCCGCCTGGGCAAGGTGGCGGTGCTGCTGGGCGGCACCTCGGCCGAGCGACCCGTCTCCCTGATGTCCGGCCAAGGCGTGCTGGAGGCGCTGCGCTCGCTGGGCGTGGACGCCCATGCCTTTGATCCTGCCGAGCGCGACCTGGCGGAGCTCAAGCGCGAAGGTTTTGCACGTTGCTTCATCGCCCTGCATGGCCGGCACGGCGAGGACGGCACGGTCCAGGGCGCACTGGAGCTGCTGGGCTTGCCCTACACCGGCTCGGGTGTGATGGCCAGCGCCATCGCCATGGACAAGGTCATGACCAAGCGCCTGTGGCAGTCGGCGGGTCTGCCCGTGCCGCGTGGCTTGGTGCTGGACGGCGCTCACCACCGCCGCGAGGACACCCGCAGCGTGCCCGACAGCCTGGGCTTGCCGCTGATCGTCAAGCCGGCGCGCGAAGGCTCGTCCTTTGGCGTGACCAAGGTGCAAGGTTATTCGCAGATGCAGGAGGCCGTGAACCTGGCCGCCGGCTTTGATGCCGACGTGATCTGCGAGGAATTCATCGAGGGTGAAGAAGTCACCTGCGCCGTGCTCGGCCAGGGTGACGACGCGGTGGCCTTGCCGGTCATCCGCATCCAGGCACCCGACGGCAACTATGACTTCGAGCACAAGTACGTCTCAGACGACACTCGCTACCTGTGTCCGAGCGGTTTGCCCGAAGCCGAGGAGCGCGAGATTCAGCGGCTGGTGGTGCAGGCCTACCGACTGCTCGGCTGCCGTGGTTGGGGACGCGCCGATCTGATGATCCGGGCCCGTGACCGCCAACCCTACCTCCTGGAGATGAACACCTCGCCGGGCATGACCAGCCACTCGCTGGTGCCCAAGTCGGCCCAGGCCGTGGGCCTGGACTATCCGCACCTGTGCCTGCATCTGCTGCAGGCGGCCAGCCTGGACACGCCCAGCCGCCGCTGAGGCGGCCGCGACCTGCCATTTCCCATGACCCGCGTCGACACCCCTTCCACCAGCCTGCCGCTGGACCTGCGCCTGATGCGCCAGGCCACGCGCGCCGTGTGGTGGCTGCTCGCCCTGCTGGGCCTGGCGGCGGCCGGGGTGTGGGTGGCCCATCGGCCGGTGTTCGACTTTGGCGGCATCCAGATCCAGGGCCAGCTGCAGCGCAGCGCGGTGGCCGACCTGCGCGCCAGTGTCCTGCCGCAGTTGGCGGGTAATTTCGTGACGATGGATCTGCAGCGGACCCGGGAGGTCTTCGAGTCGGCGCCTTGGATCCGCCGGGCGGTGGTGCGTCGCGTGTTTCCCAACCGCCTGCTGGTGGTGGTGGAAGAGCACCAGCCCGTCGCGCTGTGGCGCGAGCCCGGCGAGCCCGACCGCCTGCTCAACCACCTGGGCGAGGTCTTCGAGGCGGACCTGGGTGAGGTGGATGGCCTGCCCACCCTGGAGGGGGGGGCCGGACAGGCGGGGCGCCTGCTGGACATGTACCGCATGCTGCAGCACCGTCTGCGGGCGCTCGACAGCGCACCGGTGCGTGTCAGCCTCAGCGGCCGGGGGGCCTGGGAGACCGAGCTGCGCAACGGCGAGGTCATCGTGCTGGGCCAAGGCAACGAGGCCCAGGTGCTGGGCCGGCTGGATACGTTCATGGCCACGCTCAGCCAGGTGCTTGCCCGCGGCGGCAGCGCCACCTGGGTGCGTGCGGATCTGCGCTACCGCAACGGCTACGCAGTGCAATGGAAGCCGCAGCCGACCGAATCCGGTCGGCGTGGCGCACAGGGACATCGAGGGTGATGATGGCCAGGGACAGCAAGGATCTCGTCGTCGGTCTGGACGTGGGCACCGCCAAGGTGATGGCGGTGGTGGGCGAGGTGGTCGGGCAGGAACTGCGCCTGGCCGGCCTGGGGGTGGCGACTTCGCATGGCCTCAAGCGGGGCGTGGTGGTCAACATCGAGGCCACGGTGCAGTCCATCCAGCAGGCCCTCAAGGAGGCCGAGATGATGGCCGCCTGCAAGATCGAGACGGTGTGCACCAGCATCAGCGGCAGCCACATCCGGGGCCAGAACTCCACCGGCATGGTCATCGTGCGCGAGAACCGCGAGGTGACGCCGGTGGACGTGGCCCGGGTGATCGAGACCGCCAAGGCCATCAACATTCCCAACGATCAGCGCCTGCTGCTGGTGGAGCCCCAGGAGTTCGTGATCGACGGCCAGGAAGTCAAGGAGCCGGTGGGCATGAGCGGCAGCCGGCTCGAGGTCAAGGTGCACATCGCCACCGGGGCGCAGAGTGCGGCGGAGAACATGCTCAAGTGCGTGCGCCGCTGCGGGTTGGAGGTGGATGTGCTGGCCCTGGGCCCTACCGCCACTGCCGCGGCCGTCCTGACCGATGACGAGCGGCAGCTGGGTGTGGCCGTGGTGGACATCGGCGCCGGCACCACCGATGTGGCCATCTACACCGAGGGCTCCATTCGCCACACCGCGGTGATTCCCATTGCCGGTGACCTGATCACCAGCGACATCGCCATGGCGCTGCGCACGCCGACCAAGGATGCCGAGGAGATCAAGGTCGAGTACGGTGTGGCCAAGCAGCTGATGGCCGATCCGGGCGATCAGGTGGAGGTGCCCGGTCTGGGCGACCGTGCGCCGCGCATGATCAGCCGCCAGGCGCTGGCCGGTGTGATCGAGCCGCGTGTGGAGGAGATCTTCCACCACGTGCACCAGGCCATCCGCGAGTCCGGTTACGAGGAGCTGCTCTCCTCAGGCATCGTCCTGACGGGCGGCACCGCCGTCATGCCCGGGATGATCGAGCTGGCTGAAGACATTTTCCTGCGGCCGGTGCGCCGTGGGCTTCCGATATACGCCGGTCCCTTGTACGACATGGTCGCCAACCCCCGCTCCGCCACGGTGATGGGCCTGCTGGAGCAGGCTCGCGTGGCGCGTGTGCGCGGGCAGAAGGTGGCGCAGCGCACGGGATCGGTGGGGACGGTGTTGGGCAGGGTCCGGGATTGGTTCCTGGGCAATTTCTGATGGGGCTTGCCCGCAACAGTGGCCGGTACAGGCCTCGGGCGATGCGATGATCAACGGCATAGGCGCAACGGCAATTGCGCGACAGGCAACAGGAGCACACAGATGTCCATCGAAATGATTGAGGACTTCAACAAGGGTACCCAGATCAAGGTGATCGGGGTGGGCGGTGGTGGAGGCAACGCCGTCGAGCACATGATCAGCCAGGGTGTGCAGGGTGTGGAGTTCATCTGCGCCAACACCGATGCCCAGGCGCTCAACCGCAGCCAGGCTGGCACCCTCGTGCAGCTGGGCGAATCCGGCCTGGGGGCCGGCTCCAAGCCTGAAGTGGGCAAGGCTTCGGCCGAGCAGGCCGAGGCCCGCATCCGCGAGGCCATCTCCGGCGCCAACATGCTGTTCATCACCGCCGGCATGGGCGGTGGCACCGGCACCGGGGCTGCGCCCGTCATCGCCCGGCTGGCCCGTGAGATGGGGATCTTGACCGTGGGCGTGGTGACCAAGCCGTTCGCCTTCGAGGGGGGCCGCCGCTGCAAGCAGGCCGAGACCGGGGTGACGGAGCTGGAGGCCAACGTCGATTCCCTGATCGTCGTGCTCAACGAGAAGCTGCTCGAGGTGCTGGGCGACGACGTCACCCAGGACGAGGCTTTTGCCCACGCCAACGATGTGCTCAAGAACGCGGTGGGCGGCATCAGCGACATCATCCACATCCCGGGTCTGGTCAACGTCGACTTTGAAGACGTCAAGACCGTGATGAGCGAGCCGGGCAAGGCCATGATGGGCACCGCCATGGCCAGTGGCCCCGACCGGGCCGCCAAGGCCGCTGAGGCCGCCGTCACCTGCAAGCTGCTGGAGGGCATCGACCTCTCCGGCGCCCGTGGCGTGCTGGTGCTGATCGCGGCGTCCCGCGGCAACTTCCGCCTGGCCGAGGTGCGCAGCGCCATGTCCACCATCGGCCGCTACGCAGCCCAGGATGCGCATGTGATCTACGGCACCGCCTACGAGGAGTCTCTGGGCGACCAGCTGCGGGTGACGGTCATCGCCACCGGTCTGACCTCGTCCAAGCAGCGCGCCCAGGCGCCGCTGACCGTGGTGCCGCAAGCGGCCACGGTGCCGGCCTCGGCGGCGGCTCAGCCGGCCGTTGCCGCACAGCCGGTGGTGCAGCCGGCTGCCCAGGCCGCTGTCCACGCCTCGGCCACGACTCAGGTCAACCTGCGCACCGGCACCGACAACCTGCCGGTCATGGGCGCCATGGTCAGTGGCGTGGCCACCCCCGCCGCAGCCCCGGAGCACCTGGTGCCCAGCGTCTGGCGCAGCGGTCGCACGCAGGCTGCGGCCAAGGTCGAGGCGCTGAGCTCCAATGGCATGGAGGAGATCGAGATCCCGGCGTTCCTGCGCAAGCAGGCCGACTGAGATCCGCCCGGCATGGCGGTCCGCCAGCTCCGGGCGGACGCCCTCCAGCTCCTGACCTGTGTCGGTGACCGGCGCCGCTAGCCTGTCGCCGTGCATCACCTGGCCTTGCCGCGCTGCGGTGGAAAGATGATCTGCGCCACTTGCCGGTGGCGCGTTGCGTGTCCCGCATGGCCGCCCCGACGGGTTTCGTCGGGGCCCGTGCCGCTGTCCCTCAGCCGGGCGACACATCCCGTCCGCCATGGCGTGGGCGCTCTGGCCGGCCGGAGCACGACCCTACACTCCCGCCGATGAAGTCTCCCCTGACCGTCGTCATCATCGAGGATGACGAGCGCTTCCGCGCCGCGTTCGCAGCTTCGGTGTCGGCAGCGCCGGACATGCGGCTGGCCGGCACTGCCGCCGACCTGCCTCAGGGTCTGCAACTGCTGCGGGACAGCCGCCCCGACGTGGTGCTGGTGGATCTGGGCCTGCCCAGCGGCAGTGGCATCGAGCTCATCCGATTTGCCCACCAACAGTTGCCTGACACCGATGTGATGGTGGTTTCAGTCTTTGGCGACGAGCCCCACGTCATGGCCTCACTCGAAGCAGGGGCCACCGGCTACCTGCTCAAGGACACCCGTGCGGCCGACCTGACCGAACAGATCCGCACCCTGCACGCGGGGGGCAGCCCCATCAGCCCCGTGATCGCTCGGCAGCTGCTGCTGCGGCTGGCGCCGGGTCCCCAGCCGCCGGTGGCCGGGGATGACGGATTGCTCAGCGCCCAGGAGCGCCAGGTGCTCACCTACAGCGCCAAGGGCTTCAACTTCGAGGAGATCGCCCGGATGATGGGGGTCTCCCGCCACACGGTGATGACCTACGTGAAGCGCAGCTACCGCAAGCTCCAGGTCCACTCCAAGACCGAAGCCATTTACGAGGCGCGCAAGCTGGGTCTTGTGCGTGACTGAGGCCCTGAGGCCGCCTGGCAGCCCACGGCCTTGGCGCGATTGGGGCGGCTTGCTCACCCTGTTGCTGGCCCTCACGGCCGCCGTGCTGTGGGTGGCCAGCGACGGCTGGCTGGGTCCCGGCTCCCGCAGCGCCGAGTTTGGCGAGCTCCGGGCCTACACCACCCTCTCGACCCAGGCCCCGGGGCCCCGGCAGGGCGGCTTGGAGCCTCGTGTGCCGCCGCCAAGCCCCGGGTCCGGGGCCTGGCAGCCGGCGGGCCTGCCGACCCAGGTCCGCGGCGATCCCGGGCAACAGGGCTTCCGCCTCACCTGGTATGCCCTGAGTTTTCGCGCGCCGCCCGCACTGGCCGCCCAGGAGGGTGGACCCCTCGCGCTGTATGTGCCCCGCATCAGCCATGGGGCCGTGCAGGTCCTGCGGCTGGAGGAGGGGCGCTGGATTGTCCGATGGGACGGCTCCGACCTGGCGCGCGAACAGTGGAACCGCCCCCTGCTGGTGCAGGTTGGTGAGATGCCCCCAGGCGGCGAGCCGCTGCAGCTGGCGTTGCGGGTCAGCCATGCTGCAGGCGAAACCCATGCCATCACCACCGCCATGGTCGGTCCCTTGACCGAACTGCAGCCGCTGGCTGAACGGCGAGAGCTGCTGCAGCGGGTTCTGCCCCTCATCAGCAGCCTCGCCTTTCTCTCGCTGGGCTTGGTGGCGCTGTTCCACTGGCTGGGGGATCCGCATGAGCGTGCCTACCTGTACTTCAGCCTGACGGCCCTGGCCTGGACGGCTCGCAATCACGCCTTCTTTGGCGTGCCGCCCGCCGATCCCTTCTGGCGGCAGTGGCTGGGATGGCTGCACGGGGTCTCCCTGTCCTGGGTGATGCTGTTCATCCTGCTGTTCGCCTTGCGTTTCGGGACGCGCCCCCCGGCGGTGCGCCTGTCCGGTCTGGTGCTGGCCGTGGTCCTGGTCTCCGCGGTGTCTGCGCCCTGGAGCGGTGGAGAGTTCCCTGCGATGGAGGCGCTGCGGCCTTGGCTCAGTGCCGGCCTGGCAGCGAGCATGCTCGCCTTGCTGGGCTGGCAGGCCCGTCATGCCGGCACCGAGCTGCGGCTGCTGGCCGGCGCATTGGGGCTGACGGCCTTGGCCGCGGTCCACGACCAGGCCCTGGCCCTGGGCCTGGTGCCGCCAGATGCCATCTACCTGCTGCCCTTGGCGTCCCTGCTGATCTTCCTGGCCTTCCTGCAGGCGGCGCAGCTGCGGTATGCGCAGGCGGTGCGGCAGGTGGAGACGGCCAATCAGCAGCTGGAGGACCGGCTGCGCCAACGCGAGTCGGAGCTGCAGGCCAACCATGAGCGCCTGCGGCAGGTGGAGCGCGACCAGGCCCTGCTGCGGGAGCGCCAGCGCCTGATGCATGACATGCACGACGGCCTGGGCTCCACGCTGATGTCCACGCTGGTGGTGGTGGAGCAGGGCCGGCTGGAGCGTGAGGAGGTGGTCGAGTTGCTGCGGGAGTGCGTGGATGACCTGCGCCTGGTCATCGATTCCCTGGAACCGGTGGAGCAGGACCTGCTGACACTGCTGGCGTCGCTGCGTCACCGCCTGGGCCGGCGCCTAGAAGGGGCGGGCCTGGCCCTGCATTGGCAGGTGCAGGACGTGCCACCGCTGGCCTGGCTGCATCCACCCGACGCCTTGCAGATCCTGCGCCTGGTGCAGGAGGCCCTGACCAATGTGCTCAAGCATTCGCGTGCGTCCCAGGTCAGCATCGAGGTCCACCAGCAGGGTGAGGACATCGAGGTGGCCATCGTCGACGACGGGGTGGGCTTCGACCCCGATCAGGTGGTGCCGGGGCGTGGGTTGCGGCACCTGGGCCAGCGTGCCGCTCGCCTGGGCGCGCACGTGCAGGTGCGCAGCGCGCCGGGCCAGGGCACCCGCGTCCAGTTGCTGCTGCCCTTGCACCGCAGTGCGCCGGGGCATTGACCTGTCTGCAGGGCCAGCCGCTGGGGGATAGTCGACAATACCGACGGTCGTCACCGGTGCGCGGACACGGGGTCCCTGCGTCGGCAGGGCGGCGCCGTCAGCCTCATGCTCCAGCAACGCACCCTCCAATCCCTCACCCGCGCCGTGGGCGTGGGCCTGCACAGCGGCCAGCGGGTCGAACTGACCTTGCGGCCCGCGCCGCCGGACACCGGCATCGTCTTCCGCCGGGTGGACCTGCCGCAGCCGGTGGACATCCCCGTGCGCTTTGACTCGGTCAGCGACACCCGCATGGCCTCCACCATCACGCCGGGGGGCGATCCGCACGGTCCCCGGGTGCAGACCATCGAGCACCTGATGTCGGCCTGTTGCGGGTTGGGTATCGACAACCTCTACATCGACATCACCGCCGACGAGGTGCCCATCCTGGATGGCTCCTCCGCAAGCTTCGTGTTCCTGCTGCAAAGTGCGGGCATCGAGTTGCAGGCGGCGCCCAAGCGCTTCCTCAAGGTCAAGAAGGCCGTGGAGGTGCGCGAAGGGGAGGGCGCGCGCCTGATGTGGGCCCGCCTGGAGCCCTTCCACGGCTACAAACTGACCTTCAAGATCGACTTCAACCACCCGGCGGTGGACGCCACCGGGCAAGAGGTGGTGTTTGACATGGGCTCAGGGCGCTACAAGCGAGACATCGCCCGGGCGCGCACATTCGGCTTTACCAAAGACCTGGACGCGATGCGCGCGCGCGGCCTGACGCTGGGTGGCAGCATGGACAACGCCATCGTGGTGGACGACACCCGGGTGCTCAATGCCGATGGCCTGCGCTATGACGATGAATTCGCCAAGCACAAGATCCTGGACGCGATCGGCGACTTGTTCGTTTGCGGCCGACCGCTGCTGGCGGCCTACACCTCATTCAAGGGCGGTCATGCCTTGAACAACAAGCTGTTGCGCACCCTGTTGGCCGATCCCGAGGCCTGGGAGGTGGTCAGCTTCGAGGATGCCCGCCATGCGCCCGCCGGCTTTGCGGAGCTGGCCCCGGCGTGGTGAACGGTGCGAAGGAGCTGACATGCTGATCTTCCGTCTGCTGATCGGCCTGCTGCTGGTGGCCGGCATCCTCTGTTTTGCCGCCTACATCGCCACCGGCCAGCCGCGCTGGCGCCGGCTGGGCATGGTCATCATCAAGTGGACAGTGCTGGCAGGTCTGGGCTTTGCTGCGGTGCTGATCCTGGAGCGGCTGGCCCTGCTGCTTTAAGCCCCCGGGCGTCCACCGGCAGGGCGGCCGGTGCCGAAGAAGGCGCCAGGGCCTGACTCGCTGCGGGGCCGGCGCTCAGCGTGCGGAGCGCAGGCCCGCCAGGTAGCTGTGGATGGTCTGCTGCCCCACTTGCACCAGGTCAAAGCTGTCGGGCGCCAGCGTCCAGTGCATCATCAGCCCGTCAACCAGTGAGAACAGGCCCAGGGCGGCGGTGCGCGGCGCCAAATGGCTGCCCAGGCTGCCTGACTGTTGGGCCCGGGCCAGCAGGCCCTCCATCTGGCCCAGGTAGCGCTGGATGCTGTCGCGGTGCTGGTCCTGCTCGATCTTCATCTCGCCGGTGTATTCCGTCAGGTGGATGGCGATGGTGAACACCCGCTGCACCTGAGGTTTGCCCGCCAACTCCTGGAGCGGGCCCATGGCCAGGCTGCACAGCGTGTCGAGCACGGCGTCGGCCGGGGCGGCCTCCAGCTCACACATCGCGCTCTCGCAGGGCAGGACCACGCGTTCCATCATGGCGTGGAATACCGCCGCCTTGTTCTCGAAGTGCCAGTACACCGCGCCACGGGTCACGCCAGCGGCCACCGCGATGTCCTGCAGTGAGGTGCCTGACACGCCTTGCCGCAGGAAGACCTGCTCGGCAGCGTCCAGGATCTGGTGGCGCGTCTCCAGCGCCTCGGCTTTTGTCTTTCGGACCATGACAGGGCGATTGTCCGTCAGCTGCCGCGTGCCGCCAAGATACATACATACGTGTTTGTATGTATACTGATCGCACAGGCTGGTCCACCGTGCGTGCCGCATCCTCTTGGCACCTCAACCCAGTCTCTCCTGTTTGGCCCCTTGCCGTGCGGCGGGTGGGCAAGCCCCCCATCCTGTTGCAGGCCATTCCGATGACCGTCATGCGCCCTTCCTCTCTTTCTGTCCTCGCCCCCCAGCCCACGCGGGCACTGCCGCGCGCCGGCCTGGGGCTGGCTGTCCTGAGCTTGGCTGTGCTGGCCGCCTGCGGGCCTTCCGGCGGCGGTGCGCCCGGCGGTGCCGGTGGCATGCAGATGCCGCCGCCGCCGGTGGGTGTGCTCACCGTGCAGACGGGCAGCGTCGCCCTGACCACCGAGTTGCCCGGCCGCCTGGAGGCGGTGCGTACCGCGCAGGTCCGCGCCCGTGTGACCGGCGTGGTCCAGAAGCGCCTGTTCACGGAAGGCGCGGTGGTCAAGGCGGGCCAGAGCCTTTACGTGATCGATCCGGCGCCGTACAAGGCCGCGTTGGACAGTGCCTTGGCCAGCCAGGCCAAGGCCGAGGCCAACCTGGCCCAGGCCCAGGCGACGCTGGAGCGCAACCGCCCGCTCGCGGAGAGCAAGGCCATCAGCCAGGCCGACTGGGTGAGCACCCAGGCCGCGCACAAGGCGGCCGAGGCGGACGTGGCCGCCGCCAAGGCCGCCGTGCAGACCGCCCGCCTGAATGTGGACTATGCCGCCGTGCAGGCGCCCATCGGCGGTCGCATCGGTCGCTCGGTTGTGACCGAGGGCGCCTTGGTCAGCCAGGGTGAGGCCACGCTGTTGGCCACCATTCAGCAGACCGACCCGATGGTCATCAACTTCACCCAGTCGGCCGCCGAGGTGATGAAGCTGCGCCGCGCCATCGAGGCTGGCAAGCTGCAGGGCAGCGGTTCCACCCAGGTGCGCGTGGTGCTGGAAGACGGCAGCGAGTACCCGCTGCCGGGCAAGCTCCAGTTTGCCGACATCTCGGTGGACGCCACCTCCGGCCAAGTCACCTTGCGTGCTGAGGTGCCCAACCCCAAGGGTGAACTGTTGCCGGGCCTGTTCGTAAAGGTGCGCCTGGAGCAGGTGCGCAGCGACAACGCCATCCTGCTGCCGCAGCAGGCCGTCACCCGCGGCACCACCGGCGATACCGTGCTGGTGGTGGGTGAAGACAAGCAGGTCGCCCCACGCCCGGTGCAGCTGGGCGGGGCCAAGGGCACGCAGTGGGTGGTGCTGGGCGGCCTGAAGGCGGGCGAACAGGTGGTGGTGGACGGCTTCCAGAAGATCCGACCCAAGGCCCCGGTCTCGCCGGTGCCGTGGACCCCCGGGGCAGCGCCCGCTGCCGGTGATGCACCGGGTGCCGCGTCTGGCGCCGCTTCAGGCGCTGCGGCACCCGCCGCACCCGCCTCGGGCGCCAGCCGCTGACCGGCCAGGAGATTCCTTTCCATGAATTCCAGGTTCTTCATCGACCGGCCCATCTTTGCGTGGGTCATCGCCCTGTTCGTTGTGGTGCTGGGGGCTGCGGCCATCACCCGGCTGCCCGTCGCGCAGTACCCGACGGTGGCGCCGCCCTCCATCGTCATCAACGCCAGCTACCCCGGGGCCTCGGCCCAGGTGATGGAAGACAGCGTGCTGGCCGTCATTGAGCAAGAGCTCAACGGCGCGCCGGGGCTGATCTACATGGAAGCCTCGGCCGATGCGACTGGCCAGGGCTCGCTGACCGTCACCTTTGAGCCGGGCACCGATGTCTCCATCGCCCAGATCGAGGTGCAGAACCGCCTGAGCCGCGCCACGCCGCGCCTGCCCAGCGCCGTCACGCAGCAGGGGGTGCGGGTGGACAAGGCCCGCTCGAACTTCCTGATGTTCGTGATGCTGACCTCCAGCAGCACGGCCTATGACCCGGTGGCGCTGGGCGACTACGCCGCCCGCAACATCCAGCCCGAGCTGCTGCGTGTGCCCGGTGTGGGTCAGGTGCAGTTGTTTGGCACCGAAAAGGCCATGCGCATCTGGCTGGACCCGCAAAAGCTGGTCAGCTACGGCCTGAGCAGCGCGGACGTCAACTCCGCCATTGCCAAGCAGAACCTGCAGGTCTCGGCCGGCAGCATCGGTGGCCTGCCCAGCGCCCAGGGCCAGACCCAGTTCGCCACCATCAAGGTCAACGGGCAGATGAACACGGTCGACCAGTTCGGCCAAATTCTGCTGCGCGCCAACACCGATGGCTCCAGCGTCCGCCTGAAGGACGTGGCCCGCATCGAGTTGGGTGGCCAGGCCTATGTGTCGTCCTCGCGCCTGAACGGCCAGGCCGCCACCGGCCTGGGCATCCAGCTCTCGCCCTCCGGCAATGCCCTGGCGGCGGCGCAGGGCGTGCGCGAGCGCATGGCCGACCTCAAGAAGTTCATGCCCGAGGGCGTGAGCTACGACGTGCCCTACGACAGCTCCAAGTTCGTGAAGATCTCCATCCAGGAGGTGGTCAAGACGCTGCTGGAAGCCATCGCGCTGGTGTTCATCGTGATGCTGCTGTTCCTCCAGAACATCCGCTACACGCTGATCCCCACCATCGTCGTGCCGGTGGCCCTGCTGGGCACCTTTGGCGTGATGCTGGCGATGGGCTTCTCCATCAACGTGCTCACGTTGTTCGGCATGGTGCTGGCCATCGGCATCCTGGTGGATGACGCCATCGTGGTGGTGGAGAACGTCGAGCGCATCATGGCCGAGGAGGGCCTGAGCCCGCGCGAAGCCACGGTCAAGGCGATGGGACAGATCACCGGCGCCATCATCGGCATCACCGTGGTGCTGATCTCGGTGTTTGTGCCCATGGCCTTCTTCTCGGGCTCGGTGGGCAACATTTACCGCCAGTTCTCGCTGGCCATGGTGGCCTCCATGGTCTTCTCCGCGGTGATGGCGCTCTCGCTCACCCCCGCGCTGTGCGCCACCCTGCTCAAGCCGGTGCCCGCCGGCCACCATGAGAAGCGCGGTTTCTTCGGCGCCTTCAACCGCGGCTTCAAGAAGACCACCCACGGCTACGAGGGCCTGGTGGCCCGCATCCTGCCGCGCGCCGGTCGCTATCTGGTGATCTACGCCGCGATCTTGGCGGCCGTGGGCTGGATGTACCAAAAGCTGCCCAGCTCCTTCCTGCCCAATGAAGACCAGGGCTACCTGATCGTCAACGTGCAGCTGCCGCCGGGTGCCTCGCTGGCCCGCACCGAGGCCGTGATGGGCCAGGTCGAGCAGTTCTTCATGGCCCAGCCCGAGGTGGACAAGGTGGTGGGTGTGCTGGGCTTCTCGTTCTCCGGCTCCGGCCAGAACGCGGCCCTGGCCTTTGTGCCGCTCAAGCCGTGGGAGGAGCGCCAAGGCCCGCAGCACAGCGCGCAGGCGCTGGCCGGCCGGGCCTTTGGGGCGCTGATGGGCATCCGCGATGCCTTCATCTTCCCGCTCTCGCCGCCGCCCATCCCCGAGCTGGGCACCGCCACGGGCTTCAACTTCCGCCTGCAAGACCGCAACGGCCAGGGCCATGAAGCCTTGCTGGCCGCCCGCAACCAGATGCTGGGCATGGCCATGCAGAGCAAGGTGCTGCAGGGCGTGCGCCCCGACGGTCTGGAAGACGCGCCGCAGCTGCAGTTGGACATTGACCGCGAGCGCGCCGCCGCCATGGGCGTGAGCTTTGACGCCATCGGCAGCGTGCTGGCCACGCAATTGGGTTCGTCGTACATCAACGACTTCCCCAACGCCGGCCGCCTGCAGCGCGTCATCGTGCAAGCGGAGCCCCTGGCCCGCATGCAGCCCGAGGACGTGCTCAAGCTGCATGTGCCCAACACCAAGGGCCAGCAGGTGCCGCTCTCCGCCTTTGCCAGCACCCGTTGGGTGACCGGCCCGGTGCAGACCGTGCGCTACAACGGCTACCCGGCCATGAAGATCGCCGGCGACGCCGCCCCCGGCTACTCCACCGGTGACGCCATGGCCGAGATGGAGAAGCTCGCCGCTCAGCTCCCCCCGGGCTTCGGCTTCGAATGGACCGGCCAGTCGCGTGAGGAGAAGCTCTCCGGCTCGCAGGCCACCATCCTGCTGGCGTTCTCGATGCTGGCGGTGTTCCTGTGCCTGGCGGCGCTTTATGAGAGCTGGAGCATCCCGGTGGCCGTGCTGCTGGTGGTGCCCCTGGGCATCTTGGGTTCACTCACGGGCGTGTGGCTGCGCGGCATGCCCAATGACGTGTACTTCAAGGTCGGCCTGATCACCATCATTGGCCTGTCCGCGAAGAACGCGATCCTGATCATCGAGTTCGCCAAGGACCTGCAAGCCGAAGGCAAGAGCCTGATCGAGGCCACGCTGGAGGCCTGCCACCTGCGCTTCCGTCCCATCATCATGACCTCGTTCGCCTTCATCCTGGGCGTGTTGCCGCTGGCCATCGCCTCGGGCGCGGGCTCGGCCAGCCAGCGGGCCATCGGCACCGGCGTGATGGGCGGCATGGTCACGGCCACGGTGTTGGCGGTGTTCCTGGTGCCGGTGTTCTTTGTGGTCATCCGCCGCTTCTTCCCCTCCACGGGGCATGAGGCGCCGCACGGCACGGCCATTGCATCGGCTGCTTCAGACGCCGCGGTGGCCGAGGCCCTGCACCATGACAAGAAGGAGGGCTGATCCCATGGCCCGCAATGCAATCCCCTCTCGTCCCGCGCTGCTGGGCATGGTCGTGCTGGCTGCCTTGAGCGGCTGCACCAGCCTGGCGCCAGAGCACCAGCGGCCCGATGTGGCGCTGCCCATGGTGGCAGCCGCTTCCTCCGTCCCCCAGGCGGCGGGTCAAGCCGCCGCCCTGCCGGGCTGGCAGGCCCTGGTGCAGGACGAGCGCCTGCGCCAAGTGGTGGACCTGGCGCTGCAGCACAACGCCGACCTGAAGGTGGCGGCGCTGAACGTGCGCAAGACCGAGGCACAGTTGCGGCTGTCAGACGCCGACCGCTGGCCCACCGTCAACGGCGTGTTCTCCGCCCAGCGCGCGCCCAATACCTCGGGCGTGCAGACCAGTACGCTGCAAGCCGGCCTGCAGGTCAGCGCCTGGGAGGTGGATTTCCTGGGCCGCCTGTCCAGCCTGTCGGACGCCGCCCAGGCCAGCTACTGGGCCAGCGAGGCGGCTCAGCGCTCGGCCCGCCTGGCCCTGGTCAGCCAAACCGTCTCCGCTTGGTTGACCTTGGCGGCCGACGGCGAGCAGCTGGCGCTGGCCGAGAAGACGCTCCAGGACCGTGAGGCCTCCCAGGCCCTGGCCGCGCTGCGCTACCGCGTGGGCGCCCTGGCCGAGCCGGACTGGCGCGGCGTCCAGGCCCTGACCGCGGCAGCCCGTAGCACCGTGGCCCAGGCCCGCCGCCAACGCACGCAAGACGAGAACGCCCTGCACGCCTTGGTGGGCGCACCGGTGCCGGCCGCGCTGCTGCCCGAGCCGCGCATTGGCGCCCTGGCCGAGGGCCGCTGGCTGGCCGAAGTGCCAGCTGGTCTGAGCGCTGATGCCCTGTTGGCCCGGCCGGACGTGATGCAGGCCGAGCAGCAGTTGCGTGCCGCCGAGGCCAACATTGGCGCCGCCCGCGCGGCGATGTGGCCGCGCATCACCCTGAGCGCCAGTGCCGGCACGGTCAGCAACGAATTGTCCAACCTGTTCTCGGCCGGCACCTTTGCCTGGACCTTGGCGGGGCAAGCGGCCGTGGCGGTGTTCGACCATGGCCGCAACCGCGCCAACGTGCAGGTGGCCGAGATCAGCCGCGATGCCGCCGTGGCCAGCTACCAGAAGACGGTGCAAACCGCCTTCAAGGAGGCGGCCGACGGGCTCGCGGGCCAGACCGGCTGGCGCGAACAGCTGGCTGCCCAGCGTGCGCAACTGGCCGCCGAAGCCGAGCGCCACCGCCTGTCCAAGCTCAAGTACGACGTGGGCGCCAGCAGCCTGCTGGACTGGCTGGACGCCGAGCGCTCGCTGGCTGCTGCCCAGCAAGCCGTGGTGCAGGTGCAACTGGCGGAGCTGCTCAACCGCGTGAGCCTCTACAAGGCGTTGGGTGGGGATGAGTCCACCCGCTCCGCGGCGGTGGCGTCGGCCAAGGCAGCCTCTGGCGCGGCGCGCTGAAGCGCCCGTGCCACGGCGAGCGGCGTGAGCCGCTCGCCGGGTGCGGTCAATACATTGGCGCCAAGAAGCTCAGCGTGCGGCCCAGGGCCTGTGCGCTGGCTGCCGGGTGCCACGCCGCCCGGGCCCAGCAATTAAAGCCGTGCTGGGCGCCGGGGTAGTCAAAGAAGCTGCTCACCGCAGCGGCGGGTGACGCGGCCATGGCTGCCCGCACCTGCGCCACCGCCTCCGGCGGAATGGCGGCGTCCACGCCCGCATGGTGGAACATCACCGGGCAGTGGATCTGCGGCGCCAGCGCCAGTTGGGTGGCAATGCCGCCGCCGTAGTAGCACACCGCGCGGTCTAGCACGCCAGTGGCGGCCAGCGCAAACGCCAGCCGCCCGCCCATGCAGTAGCCCACAGCGGCCACCTTGCCGTTCACGCCGGGCAGGGCCTTGAGGGCGGCCACGCTCGCCTGCAGGTCCGGGCCCACGGTGGCGGGTTGCACCGTCTTCATCAACGCCAGGGCGCGTTCGCGCTCTTCGCCCACATAGCCCAAAGAGAGGCGGGCGCCGTGGCGCCAGAACAGGTCCGGCGCCAGCACCACATAGCCGGCTTGCGCCAACTGCTCGGCCACGCTGCGGATGTGCGGGTTCACGCCAAAGATCTCCTGCAGCAGCAGCACCGCGGGGGCTTGGCTGTCCTGGCCATGGCCGGGCGGCAGGGCGAGGTAGGCGTCCATCGCGCCGCCGTCGGTCGGCAGGCTCAGCCAGCCGGTTTGGACGGGGGAATGGGCGGCGGGCGCGAGCACATCAGGCAGCAGCATGGGAAGGATCCTGCAAGGGGAGGTGCGGGATTGTGGACGCGGCGGCGGCAAGACTCTTTTCCATCCACACACCTAGTACGTGCGGCCCCGCTTGAAAACGCCGTGGGTCTTGCGGCTGAGGGTGGTGGCCTGGGCCAGGGCGGCGAAGGAGCCGCCAGCGTGGGCGTGGGTGATGGCGATGCCCAGGGCGTCGGCCGCGTCGGGCCCCGGCAGGCTGGGCAGGTTCAGCAGGCGCTGCACCATGGCCTGGATCTGCGGCTTGCCCGCCAGGCCGTGGCCGACCACAGACTTCTTCATCTGCGTGGCGGTGTATTCCTGCACCGTCAGGCCGCTGGCCACCAGGCTGGTGAGGGCGGCGCCGCGCGCCTGGCCCAGCATCAGTGTGCTCTGCGGGTTGACGTTGACGAAGACGATTTCGCAGGCCGACTCGGTGGGCTGGTAGCGGGCAATCACCTCGCGCACGCCGTCAAAGATGATCTTCAGCCGGCCGGGCAGGTCGCCCTGCGCCACGCCCGAGGTGGTGCGGATCGTGCCGCTGGCCACGTAGTGCAGGCGCTTGCCGTCCTGCTCCACCACGCCGAAGCCGGTGCAGGCCAAACCGGGGTCGATGCCCAGGATGCGGCGAAGGGCAGGGGGTGGTGGGGCCAGGCTCATGGCGGCGCGAGGAGGGGGGCGGCGGCCGCGCCGTGGCGCGGCGGCGTGCCCCCGTTTGGCGGTCAGTGCCGGAAGTGACGGGTGCCGGTCAGCACCATCGCGATGCCGCGCTCGTCGGCGGCGGCGATCACCTCGTCGTCGCGCATCGAGCCACCCGGATGGATGACGCAGGTCGCACCCGCGTCGACCACCACGTCCAGGCCGTCGCGGAACGGGAAGAAGGCGTCGCTCGCCACGGCGGTGCCCGACAGGCTCAGGCCGGCGGCCTGGGCCTTGATGCTGGCGATGCGGGCCGAGTCCAGGCGGCTCATCTGGCCGGCGCCGACGCCGAAGGTCATGCCGTCCTTGCAGAAGACGATGGCGTTGGACTTGACGAAGCGCGCCACGGTCCAGGCGAACTTCAGGTCCTCCAGCTGCTGGGCGGTGGGCTGCACCTTGGTGACCACCTTCAGCTCGCCGACGATGTCGAGGTTGTCGGCCGACTGCAGCAGCATGCCGCCGCCCACGCGCTTGAAGTCCAGCGCGTTCACCGCTTTGCTCACGGGCACTTCCAGCAGGCGCACATTGACCTTGCTGGCGTAGGCCGCGCGGGCCGCCGGGGTGATGACCGGGGCGATGGCCACTTCGACGAAGTGCTTGTTGAAGTGGATCTTCTCGACCACGTCGGCGTCGAGCGGGCGGTTGAAGGCGATGATGCCGCCGAAGGCCGAGGTCGGGTCGGTCTTCAGGGCCTTCTCATAGGCTTCCAGCAGGGTCGCGCCCACGGCCACACCGCAGGGGTTGGCGTGCTTGACGATCACGCAGGCGGGCGCGTCAAAGGCCTTGACGCATTCCCAGGCCGCATCGGCGTCGGCGATGTTGTTGAAGCTCAGCTCCTTGCCCTGGATCTGGGTCCAGCCGGCCAGCAGGCCGTCGGCGACCTTGGCTTCCTTGTAGAAGGCGGCCGACTGGTGCGGGTTCTCGCCGTAGCGCATGCCCTGCACCTTGTGCAGCTGCAGGTTGAAGACGGCGGGGTATTCCTCTCGCTTGGGCACGGCGGCGGTGTTCTCTTCGGCGCCCGGCTCGATGGCGGTCAGGTAGTTGCTGATCATGCCGTCGTAGGCGGCGGTGTGCGAGAACACCTTCTTGGCCAGCATGAACTTGGTGGCGCGGGTCAGGCTGGCGCCCTTCGAGGCGGCCAGCTCGGCCAGCACCTGCGGGTAGTCGGTGGGGTCGATCACCACGCCCACGTCCTGCCAGTTCTTGGCGGCGGCGCGCAGCATGGCGGGGCCGCCGATGTCGATGTTCTCGATCGCGTCTTCGAACGTGCAGTCGGCCTTGGCGGTGGCCTGGGCGAACGGGTACAGGTTGATGATCAGCAGGTCGATGGTGCCGATGCCGTGTTCTTTCAGCGCGGCCATGTGCTCGGGCACATCGCGGCGGGCCAGCAGGCCGCCGTGCACGCGCGGGTGCAGGGTCTTGACGCGGCCGTCGAGCATCTCGGGGAAGCCGGTGATCTCGGAGACCTCGGTGACGGGCAGGCCGGCCTGGGCCAGCAGCTTGGCGGTGCCGCCGGTCGACAGCAGCTGGATGCCGTGGCCGTGCAGGGCCTGGGCGAATTCGACGATGCCGGTCTTGTCAGAGACCGAAAGCAGGGCGGTGAGTGGGCTCATGGTGGGAGGGGAGGGGTCGGAGAAGGTTTGGGGAGACGTGCACGATCCACGGGCGACAGGGCGCCTGCGGTTCACTTGACCAGGTGGTGCTCCAGCAGCTTGCGGCGCAGGGTGTTGCGGTTGATGCCCAGCCACTCGGCGGCCTTGCTCTGGTTGCCGGCGGTGCGCTCCATCACCACCTCCAGCAGCGGGCGCTCCACCGTGCGCATGACCATGTCGTGCATGGCATGCGGCTCGGCGCCGCCCAGGTCCTTGAAGTAATCAGCCAGCGTCTCACGGACGCATTCGTCGAGGGTCTTCTTGCTCATGGCGAGGATGGGGGTGGGCCGGCGCCGACGCGGTGGGTCGGGCGGCCCCGGTTCGGGCCGGGCGCGGGCACCGCGGTGGCGGCGGCCCGTCTCGGACGGTCAGGCGTGCCGGGCGATCTGGTCCTGGTTGGCGGCAGGGGCGATCACCGGCTGCGGCAGCAGGGGGTGGGCGTCGGCCAGCTGGTCGAAGAAGGTGGCGACCGCGCGGTGCTGGGCGTCGGCGGTCTCCAGGGTGTTCATCACGGCGCGGAAGGCCTCGCCGCCCGGCAGGGCGCGCACCGCCCAGCCGATGTGCTTGCGGGCCGTGCGCACGCCGGCCCGCTCGCCGTACAGGCCCATGTGGTCCTGCAAATGTTCCAGCAGCCAGCCCTGCACCTCACGCGTGGCCGGCGGGGGCAGGTGCGCGCCGGTGTCCAGGTAGTGGGCGATCTCGCGGAAGATCCAGGGTCGGCCCTGGGCGGCGCGGCCGATCATCAGCGCATCGGCACCGGTGGCACGCAGCACCTGGGCGGCCTTCTCGGGGGAGTCGATGTCGCCATTGGCCACCACCGGGATGGACAGCGCGGCCTTGACCGCGGCGATGGTGTCGTACTCGGCCCAGCCCTTGTAGCCCTGTTCACGGGTGCGGCCATGTACCGTCACCAAGGCCACGCCGGCGGCCTGGGCGCCCCGGGCCAGCTGCACCGCGTTGCGCTCGGTGTCGCACCAGCCGGTGCGCATCTTCAGGGTGACGGGCACGCCCAAGGGGGCGCAGGCGGCCACGACGGCCTCGACGATGGCCAGGGCGGTGGGCTCATCGCGCATCAGGGCCGAGCCCGCCCATTTGTTGCACACCTTCTTGGCGGGGCAGCCCATGTTGATGTCGATGATCTGCGCGCCGCGGTCGATGTTGTAGCGCGCCGCGTCGGCCATCATCTGCGGCTCGGTGCCCGCGATCTGCACCGCGATGGGGGCGGTCTCGCCTTCGTGGTTGGCGCGGCGGGAGGTCTTGAGCGAGTCCCAGAGGTCTGGCCGCGAGGTCACCATCTCGCTCACCGCATAGCCCGCCCCCAGGCGCTTGCACAGCTGCCGGAACGGGCGGTCCGTCACCCCGGCCATGGGCGCGACGAAAAGCGCGTTCGGCAGCACGAAGCCGCCGATCTGGGGACCGGGACGCATGGGACGGATGGGGGGTGTGCTGAAAAAGGAGGCAGGATTATAGGTGCCCGGCGCCACAGGCCCAGCCGCCATGGGGCCAGGGCCTGCTGGTGACAATGCGGGGCATGGACGACTGGATTCCCGCCCTGCTTGCCTTCTTCGCCCTGCCCCAGGTGGGCCTGGGGACGGTCTTTGTCGTGGCGCTGGTCTCGGCCACGCTGCTGCCCATGGGGTCGGAGCCCGCGGTCTTTGCGCTGGTCAAGCTCGATCCCACGCTGTTCTGGCCGGCGGTGTTGGTGGCCGCGGCCGGCAACACGCTGGGGGGCGCCATCAGCTGGTGGATGGGTTACGGGGCAGAGCGGGCCTATGAGCAGGTGCGCCACCGCCCGCCGGCCGAGCACCGGGCACTGGCCTGGCTGCAGCGCTTCGGGCCACAGGCCTGCCTGCTCAGCTGGCTGCCGCTGGTGGGCGATCCGCTGTGTGCCGTGGCCGGCTGGCTGCGCCTGCCTTTCTGGCCCTGCCTGGCGTACATGGCCGTGGGCAAGCTGCTGCGCTACACGGTGATGACGGCGGGCCTGTTGTGGTGGTTTCCGGGGCAGTGGACGCCCTGAAGGCCGCGCACAATCGGGCGATGAGCGCCCACGACACCACGCCTGCGGACCCCCTCTTCGCGGCCACCCCGGCCTATGGCCGGCTGCATCGTCTGCAGTCTCGACTGCACCGTCTGAACCATTTGGTGAGCATCGCCCACTGGGACCAGGCCGCCATGATGCCCGCGGGCGGGCATGCGGCGCGCTCGGCGGCCTTGGCCGAGCTGCAGACCCAGATCCACCGTGAGGGCATCGCGCCGGAGGTGGGCCACTGGTTGGCCCAGGCCGCCGACGAACCGCTGGACGACTGGCAGCGCGCCAACTGGCGGGAGATCGACCTGCAGTGGCGTCGCGCCCGCGCCCTGCCCGATGCCCTGGTGGAGCGCCGATCCCAGTTGGCCAGCGCCTGTGAGCATGCCTGGCGCCAGCAGCGCCCGGCCAACGATTGGCAGGGCTTTGTCCAGCAATTCAAGCCCTTGCTGGCCGTGGTGCGGGAGGAGGCGGCGCTGCTCAGCGACCATCTCGGGCTCTCACCCTACGACACGCAACTCCAGCAGTTCGAGCCCGGGGCCCGCAGCCAGGACATTGCCCGCGTCTTTGACGAGGTGCGTACCTGGTTGCCCGGCCTGATCCAGGCCGCCCGTGAGCGGCAGGCCGCCGAGCCGGTGCCCGTGGCGCCGCAGGGGCCCTTTCCGGTGGCCGCGCAGCAGGCCTTGGGGCTGGACGTGGTGCGCTGGCTCGGCTTTGACCTGGACGCCGGCCGCCTGGACGTGAGCACCCATCCCTTCACCGGTGGCGTGCCCGAGGATGTGCGCTTGACCACCCGCTACCGCGAGGACGAGTGCCTGCAGGCCCTGATGGGCACCATCCACGAGACCGGCCATGGCCGTTACGAGCAGCACCGTCCCCGTGCCTGGCTGGACCAGCCGGTGTCGCGTGCCCGCTCCATGGCCATCCATGAAAGCCAGAGCCTGTTCTTCGAGATGCAGTTGGCCGGTCACCCGGGCTTTGCGGCGCAGCTGGCGCCCCGGCTGCAGGCCGCCCTGGGCGCACAACCGGCCTTCGAGGCCGGCAACCTGCACCGCCTGCTGACTCGGGTGCAGCCGGGCTTCATCCGGGTGGAGGCCGACGAGATGACCTATCCGGCCCACATCCTGCTGCGTTTTGACATCGAGCAGGCGCTGTTGGCGGGCCAGGCCGAGGTGGAGGACATTCCCGCGCTGTGGGACGCCGGCATGCAGACCCTGCTGGGCCTGGACACGCGCGGCAACTACCGGGATGGGCCCATGCAGGATGTGCACTGGCCGGCGGGGCTGTTGGGCTATTTCCCCTGCTACTCGCTGGGGGCGATGTATGCCGCCCAGTGGATGGCCACGCTGCGGCGCGAGCAGCCGGAGGTGGAGGCGCGCATCGCGGCGGGTGATCTGGCGCCGGTGATGGACTGGCTGCGCGATCGCGTGTGGTCGCAGGGCAGCCGCTGGTCGACGGATGTCTTGTCGCAACGCATCAGCGGTGAGACGCTGAACCCGGCGCACTTCCGTGCGCACCTCACGCGCCGCTATCTGAGCTGAGCGGGGCCGGACGGGGCTGACGGCCGATGGCCGAGGGCCGCCAAGTCGTCTCAGGCGCCCGGGGCGCTGGCGGCCTGGGCGGCTGCCGCCGCCTCGGCGTCGAGCGTGGCAAACACTTCCTTGGCCACCCGGAAGCTGTCCATGGCGGCCGGGGCACCGCAGTAGATGGCGGCCTGCAAGAACGCTTCGCGGATCTCTTCGCGGCTCAGGCCGTTGTTGAGGGCGCCGCGCAGGTGCAGCTTCAGCTCATGGGGCCGGTTCAGCGCCACCAGCATGCCCAGCACCAGCAGGCTGCGGTCTCGCCGGGGCAGGCCCGGGCGGTTCCACACATCCCCCCAGGCGTACTGGGTCACCAGTTCCTGCAGCGGCAGGCTGAAGGCGTCGGCGTTGCGGATGGCCTGGTCCACGTAGTCGCTGCCCAACACCTCACGGCGGGTTTGCAGGCCTTTGTCAAACAGCTCAGGGTTCATGGCGCGCTCCGGTGCGGTGTGCGGGGCAGGGGTTCAGCCCAGGAACAGGCGGTAGACCGGGTTGTCGGTCTCGTCCACGTACGGGTAGCCCAGCGTGTCCAGGAAGGTCTTGAGGGCCTTCTGGTCGCGCTTGGGCACCTGCATGCCCACCAGGATGCGGCCGTAGTCGGCTCCCTGGTTGCGGTAGTGGAACAGGCTGATGTTCCAGCCCGGGTCCATGGCCGTCAGGAAGCGCATGAGCGCGCCCGGCCGTTCGGGGAACTCAAAGCGCAGCACGCGCTCGTCCTTGGCCAGCGCGCTGCGGCCCCCCACCATGTGGCGCACATGCTCCTTGGCCAGTTCGTCGCCGGTCAGGTTTACACAGGCAAAGCCGTGCTTGGTGAAGTTGCGCTCGATCTTGTCGGCCTCTTCGCGCTTCTGGATGGCCACGCCCACGAACACATGCGCCTTGTCCGCATGCGAGATGCGGTAGTTGAACTCGGTGACGTTGCGCGGCCCCACCAGCTCGCAGAAGCGGCGGAAGCTGCCCCTCTCCTCGGGGATGGTGATGGCGAACAAGGCCTCGCGCTCCTCGCCGAACTCCGCCCGTTCCGCGACGAAGCGCAGCCGGTCAAAGTTCATGTTCGCGCCGCAGGTCACCGCCACCAGCGCCTTGCCCTTGAGCTTGTGGGTCTGGGCGTACTGCTTGAGGCCGGCCACGCCCATCGCGCCGGAGGGCTCGACGATGCTGCGCGTGTCCTGGTAGATGTCTTTCATGGCCGCGCAGACCGCGTCGGTGTTGACCAACACGTAGTCGTCTACCAGCGCGCTGGCCAGCTTGAAGGTTTCGGCACCCACCAGCTTGACCGCGGTGCCGTCGGCGAACAGGCCCACGTCGCTCAGGGTCACGCGCTCGCCGGCCTTCACCGAGCGCACCATGGCGTCGGAGTCCACCGTCTGCACGCCAATGACCTTGATCTCCGGACGCACGGCCTTGATGTAGGCCGCCACGCCCGAGATGAGCCCGCCGCCGCCGATGGCGCAGAACACCGCCTCGATCGGACCCTGGTGCTGGCGCAGGATCTCCATGGCGATCGTCCCCTGGCCGGCGATCACATCCGGGTCGTCAAAGGGGTGGACGAACGTCAGCCCCTGGGCCTTCTCCAGCTCCACGGCGTGGCCGTAGGCGTCGGAATAGCTCTCGCCGTGCAGCACCACCTCACCGCCCAGGGCGGCCACTGCATCGACCTTGACCTTGGGCGTGGTCACCGGCATCACGATGACGGCCCGGCAGCCCATGCGCTTGGCCCCCAGGGCCACCCCCTGGGCGTGGTTGCCGGCCGAGGCGCAGATCACGCCACGCTTGATTGCCTCCGGCGGCAGGTTGGCCATCTTGTTGTAAGCGCCGCGCAGCTTGAAGCTGAAGACGGGCTGCAGGTCCTCGCGCTTGAGCAGCACGGTGTTGCCGAGCCGGCGCGCCAGCGACTTGGCTGGCGTCAGGGGCGTCTCCTGTGCCACGTCGTAGACCTTGGCGTTGAGGATGCGGCGCAGGTAGGCGGTGGCCATGGCCTGCTGGTCCTGCGGCACGGCCGCCTCGGGGGTCGGGGTGGGGCGGGCACGCGACCGCGCGGGGGCGGTGCGCGCCTTGGGGGCGGCGCCGGCCATGGCGTCTCTCCTCGGGCAATCGGGTTCAGGGGGGCGGCAAGCCGCGGGGCGGGATGATAAGTCAGGGTCTTCCCGGCGCCGCGGTCACGCCCGGTGCAGGGCGGTCGGGACGAAAAAAAGCCCGAAGCCGTGAGGCTTCGGGCTGAATCCACCAATGGAGGAGGTGGAGGAGACAAACGGTGCATTGGGAGCGGCCCTGGAGAGGTGCTCAACGCGAGCCCTGCTTCAACCAACGCGTGCCTAGAGTTTACCCTAGGTTGTGTTGCGCTGCAATATCCCTTCCCCCCTTAAAAGCAGGCGCATTGATAATCCGGCGCCCCGCCGGCGCTGTCGCCGTGCGGAAAGTCACGCGGTCCGGCCCAGTCGCCGACCGTCCCGGACGGCGGCGCCCGTGCGGCAGCCCGCTCCCGGTCCCTGCACACAAGAGGACAAGACGATGGAATGCACCATTCACTGGGTGGCCGACGCCGGCATGGCGATGATGGCCACCACCGGCAGCGGCCATGTGCTGACCATGGACGGCGCCCCCGAGGGCGGCGGCCGCAACCTGGCACCGCGCCCCATGGAGACCCTGCTGGCGGGCGCCGGCGGTTGCACCGCCTATGACGTGGTGCTGATCCTCAAGCGCGGACGCCACCAGGTCAGCGGGTGCACCGTACGCATGACCGCCGAGCGTGCCGAGGCCGACCCCAAGGTGTTCACCAAGCTGCACATGCACTATGTGGTCACGGGTCAGGGCCTGGCCGAGGGGCCGGTGGCGCGTGCGGTGCAACTCTCGCATGACAAATACTGCTCGGCCACCGCCATGCTGGGCCGCACCGCAGAGATCACCCACAGCGTGGAAGTGATGCAGGCGGGCTGATCCCAGACGGCGGCGCATGAGCCGCCGCGGCCACTGAGGTTGCGGGCGCAACCTTGGTGTGCATGCAACCGGAACTGAATTCCATTCCCTTGTCCAGGGCTTTGTGTGATCAGGGTTTTCGCTCGTTGTCGGCCCACAACAGTCGGCCTGATTTACGGGTTCACCGCTATGCGCCTGTCACAAAGCTCTGTTGGAATTGCGCCCAGCTTCCGATGAGGAGGTCGGCCAGTGCAGCCGGTTCACCCCGTAGAGCCGGCGAATCCTGACAAGCACGGTGCCTCTGGTTCAACCCTGGAGAAAGTTGGAATGAAAAAGTCTCTGCTCGCTATCGCCGCCATGGCTGCCGCTTCTGGCGCGTTCGCCCAGTCTTCCCTGCAGATCGACGGCATCCTGGATGCCGGCGTGCAGCGCATCGACTACAAGGGCACCACGGTGACCGGCATTGGCGGCAACGGTTCCTCGACCTCGCAGATCAACTTCCGTGGCACGGAAGACCTGGGCGGCGGCCTGTCGGCCCGCTTCCGCGTCGAGACCGACTGGAACGTCGTGTCCAACAAGGCCAACACCGGCACCACCGCTGCCTCTGGCGCTGCGCCGGTTACCGGCAGCACCTTCGGCAACGGTGAAATCCGCGTGGGCGTGGCCGGTGCCTTCGGTGCCCTGGACCTGGGTTCGGTCAACTACAACACCCTGGGCACCTATGGCGTGGGCCAGCCCTTCGGCACCGCCATCGGTTCCGGCTTCCGCGCCGTGGCCATCAACGATGCCGCCTCCACCTCGTCGGTTCGTGCCGAGAACGCGCTGAAGTACGTTTCCCCGAACTTCAGCGGCGTGACCGTGTCCCTGTACAAGTCGTTCAAGCAGACCAAGGCCGGCACCGGCGTGGCTGCTGACGGCAACTACAGCTCCACCCTGGGTGCCTACGACCAGTACGGCGTGCAGGAACTGGGCCTGAACTACGCCGGCGGCCCGCTGGCAGCCTCGTTCAGCACCCTGAAGCAGGACAACGAAGAGGTTGGCGCAGGCACTGCCCCCGACTACACCGTCAACACCCTGGGCGTGAACTACAACTTTGGCACCGCCAAGGCCTTCTTCCTGTACCAGACCGTCAAGGGCGAAGGCGTTCGTGAATCCAAGCTGATGACGCTGTCCGGCACCTACACCCTGGGCGCCACCGTGCTGATGGCTCAAGTGGGCTCGCTGAACGACGACGTGCAGGACAAGAAGGACAAGATGATCTCCTTCGGCGCCGACTACAACCTGAGCAAGCGCTCGGCCGTGTACGTCCGCTACGAGTCGATCGACGACAAGCTGAACTACGCCAAGAACCCGGGTTCCATCGCTGGCACCGCTGGCGAGACCACCCGTACCCGCACCGCCATCGGCGTGCGCCACTCGTTCTGATGTCCTGACCGGGCCTGTGCCCGGTCGGCATGTCTGAATCCCAGACCGCGGGGTGCTCCTGGCGGTCTCGAATGGGCCACCTTCGTGAGAAGGTGGCTTTTTTCATGGTGTCCCGCCAGTCGAAACAGGACGGGGCGCTGACGCCGATGCCGTAGGGGGTTGGGCGGCAGGCGTCGCCTTGGGCAGCACCAAGGGGCCGCGCTGGCCGCATGCGCTTGCCGCCAGCGCGGCGGCCCCCAGCAGCAGGGCAAGACCCAACGGCGGGCGCGGGCGTGCGACGCGCCCCGGTGCCATGGCGTCGTGGCTCCGTACACTCGACGCCGACGCAGCGGGCTCACGCTGCACGCCGGAGCCTTCGGGCTCGTGTTGCAACACGGAAGAATTCTCCTCAGAACATGACCGACGCCGAGTATGACCGCCTCAGCCAGGAGCTGCTGCGCCGCATTGAGCAGCAGGTGGACCGCTGGCTGGATGACGATGTGGTGGACATCGACACCCACCGCACCGGGGGCCTGCTGGAGCTGACCCTGCCCGACCGCAGCAAGCTCATCGTCAACACCCAGCCGCCGCTGCAGGAGATCTGGCTGGCCGCCAAGGCGGGCGGCTTCCATTTCCGCCACGCGCAAGGGCGCTGGGTGGACACCCGCTCAGGCCTGGAGTTCCTGGCCTGCCTGTCCGAACAGGCCAGCCGCCAGTCGGGTGTGACGCTCACCTTTGTGTGAGCGGTGAGGGGTCGCGTCGCTACAGCCGCAGGCGGCCGGCATAGCCGGTCATCTCCAGGTAGCCCCAACCCAGGCGACGACCGCTGCCGGCCTCGCGCAGCTCCGACAGGCCTTCCCAGTAGACCGTGCCGGTGGTGCCGGCGGTGTCCATCTCCTGTGCCGCCATCAGCGCCACCAGCTCGAAGTGGCCGGCGGGCGTTTCCAGCCGCCAGTGCAGGGGATAGGTGGCCCCGGTGGCGGGGCTGCGCCAGCGCGCGGGCACCGCGACCGGGGCGCCAGCCGGGGGCCTGTCCAGCGGTTCCATCTTCACCTCGTGGGCCTGGAAGCGGCGCACCGGTGCCTGCGCCCCGCCTGCGCGCCAACTGCCGCCCGCCCACACCGCCGGCGCGCGGCCGGCATCGGCCTGTGGTGCCACCGATTGGCGCAGCCGAAAGACGGTGAGCGCGCTGCCATCGTCCAGCAGCATGCCCAGCCAGTCCCAGCCGGCGGCGCCTGCTGGCATCAGGGTGTCGCTCCATTCGTGGTCCAGCCAGGCCAGGCCCTGCACCGCCTGTTCGCGGCTGCCCTGGCGCAGGCGTCCCTGCACCGCCAGGTGCGGATGGCTGTAGTAGTGGCTGGCCTCCGGCGGGCTGCCCGGCCGTCCGGGGCCCTTGCGTGAGAAGCCTGGCGTGGCCAGGCCGTCCCCTTGTGCCAGCAGCGCTTGGCCGGCCTGCAGCTGCAGCCGTAGGCCAAAGCCGCCTTGGGCGCTGCGGGCCTCCACCTGCGTCTCATAACGGGCCGCGCCACCGGGGGGGCCGGGCTCACGCCGCAGGAACCAATCGCCCAGGTGCACCTGCAGGTCGGCGCGCGCGGCGGCGGCCAGGTGCTCGCGCTGCGCGGCCGGCACGCCCGGAGGCGGTTCCTCGCCACTCCAGCGCTGCAGCCGCTGGTCGTGCTGGTGCCGAGGGGTTGCGCCCAGGGTGGTCAGCGCGGCATGGGCCAGCAGCAGCTGGCGCGGCACCAGGCGTCCGGACCAGGCGGTGGTGTCCTGGCCCCAGCCCGTGAGGCTGCGGAAGAAGGTGACCTGAAAGCCCATCAGGTTTGCGCTGGCCTGGGTGGGGCCGGCGGAGTCCGTGGGCCGCAGCCAGCCGGTCAGGTACCACCATTCGATGCGTGCGCCCGGGTGGGCGCCGTGGTCGCGTGGAAACTGCAGTGCACGGTCCGGCCGCACCGGATCGGGTGTCTCCTTGGGGGGCGTTTGCGGCCCGCGGGCCCAGGTGGCGCCGGGGTGGCCGGCGGCCAGGCCCGTGCCTGCGCCCAGGCGGGTGAAGGCCCAGGCGGCGCTGCAGCCCAGCCAGTGCCGGCGGCGTGCGGGGTGGGGGGCGCTCATGTCACCAATCCTCCTTGACCGCGCGCACCGCGTCGCCGCCGGCGGCACGCCGGGCGGTCAGGGCGGTGGTGAGCAGGCCGGCGGCCAGGACGGCGCCACTCAGCTCCGCCAGCTGGCCCACCGGCACCTGCAGCGGCATCGTCCAGTGGAAGCTCTGTGGGTTGACCACAAAGACCAGCACCGCGCTGATGGCCAGGCCCAGGGCGGTGCCCACCAGCACGCCGGCACCCAGCCACCCGGCGGTTTCCAGCACCACCACCTGCAGCACCTGGCGGCGGGTCAGGCCCAGGTGCACCAGCAGGCCGAATTCGCGCCGCCGGGCCAGCACTTGGGCGGAGAGGCTGGCGGCCACGCCGGCCAGCCCGATGGCGATGGCCACCGCCTGCAGGTACCGGGTGACGGCAAAGCTGCGGTCGAAGATCTGCATCGACAGGGCCTTGATCTGCGCGGTGCCAGCCGTCTCCAGCGGCTGGGCGGGGGCCCCCAGTGCGGTCATCGCCCGGCGCAGGCCGGCTTCTACCTCCGCGGGCGCGGCCCCGGGATGCAGCCACAGCGCCAGCTCGTTGAGTCGGGGGTCGCCGCTGAGGCGGCGGTAGTCGTCCAGGTCCATGGCAATGCTGCCGAATTGCCGGGCGTAGTCGCGCCAGACACCGCGCACCCGCACCGTCACGCCGCCGCCATCCACGTGCTCCAGCGGCAGTGTGAGGGTGGCGCCAGGGGCCACGCCATGCAGCGCCACCACCGCTTCGCTGACGAAGACGCCGACCTCGCCCGGCACGGCCGGCTGTGGTGCCGACAGCAGGGGCAGCCGCCGGGTCGGGTCGGGCCCCAGTGGGCGCGCCTGCAGCCACACCGCCGGCTGGCGCGGCGACAGGCGCAGCATCAGGCTGCGTCCGGGCTGGACCCGCGCCACCCCGGGCAGGGCGGCGGCGGCCTGGGGCAGGTCGGGGGGCAGCAGCAGGTGGGCGCCGGCCTGCCCGGGCTCGCCCGCCCGTGCGTAGAGGTCGGCCGGCAGCACCGTCTCCAGCCAGTCGGCCACTGCGCTGCGGAAGCTGGCGACCATGACGGTGAGCGCCACGCACAGGGCCAGGCTGGCCACCACGCCCGCCACCGCGGCGGTGGCGGTGCCGCGGTGCCGCCGCGCACGTTGCAGCGCCAGCAGCAGCAGGGGATGGCGGGCTGGCCCGGGGCCCCGGTGGCCCAGCAGCAGGTGCACGGCACGTGGCACCAGGGCGATGCCGCCCACCAGCCAGGCGGCCACGGCACCGTAGGCCGCCAGGGGCAGTCCCTGCCAGGGGGGCAGCAGGGCGAGGAGGGCGCCGGCAGCCAGCAGGGCCAGGGCTGGCCAGGCGGGGGGCACGTCGGCGGTGGTTTGCCCCAGGCCCTTGAGGGCTTGCGCCGGGGCCAGCCGGGCGGCCTGCGCCGCTGGCCACAGGCCGCCCGTCACCGCGGCCAGCACCCCCAGGCCGCCAAAGAGCACGGCGGCAGCGCCGTCCCAGCGCAGGCTGGGGGCCACGCCGGTGAAGTAGCCGCCACCCAGGTCGCCGGCCAGCAGGCGCAGCGCAGCCATGGCCATGCCGGTGCCCGCGGCCAGGCCCAGCAGGCTGGCCACAGCGCCCAGGGCGGCGCATTCCCACAGCACCAGGCGGCGGCGGCCAGCGGCGTCCAGGCCGAGCACGCCCAGCAGGGCCAGGGCCGGGGTGCGCTGGGCCACCGCCAGCGAGACGACCGAGAACACCAGGAAGGCGCCCACCACCAGGGCGACCAGGGCCAGCACGGTCAGGTTGACACGGTAAGCGCGGGACAGGGCCGAGACGCGCTGCTGGCTGTCGTCGGGCGATTCGGCCTGCACGGTGGCGGGCAGGGCGGGGCCGCCGTCCCAGCCGCGCTGCAAGTCGGCCAGCAGGGCCTGGCGGTCGGCGCCCGGTGCCAGGCGCAGGTCCACACGGCTCAGCCGGGGCGGGGCATCCCCTTGCAGGCGCTGGGCGCCGGCCACGTCCATCACCGCCAGCGGCGGCCCGGCGGCGCCGACCGCCCCAGCCACCCGCAGGCGCAGGGTCCGCCCCTGGACGAGCAGCTCCACGTGGGTGGCGTGGGCCACGGTGGGGCCGGTCAGCCCCAGGGCCTGGGCCGCGGCGGGGTTGAGCCAGAGCCGCTCAGGGTCCAGCAGGTCCAGGCCGGCCGGCCGCGCCCCGGCGGCGGTGGGCGCGTCGGAGCCGGCTTCATCGGAGGTGGCGCCGGCCGCCGTCGTGGCGCGGGGCATGAGCGCCGGGGCCACGGCCGACACGGTCAGGGGGTCCACCCCGCGCAGCTGCAGGGCCTGCCAGGCGGGGGCGGGCCGGTCTGCTTGGGGCAGGGGGCGTGCCAGCACCTCCAGGTCCAGGCGCGGATGCACCAGTTGCACCGCGGCATGGCCCGCCAGGCGTGGCAGCCACTGTTCGTCCAGGCCGGCGGGGCCTTGGCCGACCAGGCTCAGGTCAGGCTCGCCGTTGGCGGTGCGGGTGGCGGCGGAGAACTCGCTCAGGGCCGACTCGTTGATCAGGTGCACCGAGAAGGCCAGCGCCACGCCCAGGGCCACGCTGAGCAGGGCGGCCAGCTGCCGCCAGGGATGGGCGCGCCATTCGGCCCAGGACAGGTGCCAGCGCCGCAAGGCGCGTGGACGGTCCATGGCGTCAGGCGTCCTGCACACCGCCGCGCGCCAGGAACAGGCGGCGGTCGGCCCGTGCGGCGGCGGATTCGGAGTGGGTGACCAGCAGGCAGGCGGCACCTTCCTCGCGCACCTGGTGGCGCAGCAGTTCCAGAATGCGTCCGGCGGTCTCCGGATCGAGGTTGCCGGTGGGTTCGTCGGCCAGCAGCAGCGGTGGGCGGTGCACCAGGGCCCGGGCGATGGCCACCCGCTGCAGCTGGCCGCCCGAGAGTTGGGCGGGCCAGCGGGTGCCCAGGCCCTCCAGGCCCACGGCGGCCAGCATGTGGGCCACGCGGGTCGGGTCGGGGCGACCCAGCAGCATCAGCGGCAGGGCCACGTTGTCGGCCACATCCAGGTGCGGCAGCACGTGAAAGGCCTGGAAGACAAAGCCCAGGCGCTCGCGGCGCAGCCCGGCCTGTGCCGCCTCGGGCAATCGGTGCAGGGCCTGGCCTTGCAGCAGCACCTCGCCCTGGTCGGGCCGGTCCAGGCCGGCAATGCAGTTGAGCAAGGTGGACTTGCCGACCCCGCTCTCTCCCGTCAGGGCCACGAACTCGCCGGCGTGCAGGCACAGGTCCACGCCGCTGAAGACCGGTGGGCCGTCGTAGGCCTTGGCCAGGCCGCGCACCTGCAGCAGCGGGGCGTCCGGGGTGGTGCCGACAGGGGCGGTGCGGGCGGGCGTGGACATGACGGCGGGCTGGCGGGCTCAGGCGCCGGCCTGGGCGCCCAGGAGGTAGTCGGCCTTGCCCAGGTCCACACCGTTGTGGCGCAGCAGGGCATAGGTCGTGGTGACATGGAAATAGACGTTGGGCAGGGCCCAGTGCTTGACGTAGGCCTCGCCCTTCATCGTGCGTGTGGCGCCATCGCGGCCCACGGGGAAGGTGATGTCGCGGTCTTCCTGGCCGTCCAGGGCGTTGGCGGGCACGGTGGCCAGCCAGGCCAGGGTTTTGGCGATGCGCTCGCGCAGCTGGGCCAGGGTGGTCTCGTCGTCGGCAAAGCGCGGGGCGTCCAGGGCCCCCACGCGGGCGACGGCCAGTTTGGCCGCGTCGCAGGCAATGCGCACCTGCGAGGCCAGCGGCAGCATGTCCGGTGCCAGCCGCGCCTGCACCAGCACGTTCACGTCGAACTTGCGCACGGCGGCATGGGCTTCGGCCTTGGCCAGGCAGTGGTCCAGGTTGGCCAGCATGGTCTGGAACACGGGCAGGCAGGCCGAGGACAGGGTGAGGGACATGGAGAGGCTCCGTGGTGCTGAGGTGCGGCCCATGTTACGGGCCGGCCGCCGGGTGCGTGCGGACGGGGGCTTGAGCCGGCCAGGCCTGAAAAGAAACGAAACACGGCGATACGGCGATGAAAGGACGGCCGCCCGCCGCCCCGGCACGATGACGTCCAGGGTGATGCCCCGGCCGGTTCCGGCCGTCACCTCCCCTCCCCACGTTTCCACTTCAAGAGGAGTTCCGCATGTCCCGCTGGTTCAAGCCCTGGATCCGACGCAGCCTGATCGCCGCGACCGCCCTCACCGTCACCCTGGGCCTGGGCGCCTGCGGCCACCGCCCGTACGGCCACGGGCCGATGAGCGAGGGCGAGTGGGTGGCGGCCAGCGCCAAGATGGTGGACCGCATCGGGAGCCGGCTGGACCTGGACGCGACGCAGCGCCAGCATCTGCAGGCCCTGGCCGACACCCTGCGGGCCCAGCGCGCCCAGGTGGCCGGCGAGCCCGGCAGCGGCCGGCGCGAGGTGCAGGCCCTGTTTGCCGGTGAGCGCTTTGACCTGGCCGGCGCCCAGTCCCTGGTGCAGCGCAAGACCAGTGCCGTGCAGACCGCCAGTCCGCCCGTGCTGCAGGCCCTGGCCACCTTCTACGACAGCCTGAAGCCGGCACAGCAGGCCAAGGTGCGTGAGTTCCTGGCGCGGGAGCGTGGCCATGGCTGGCGCGGTTGATCCCTGCCTCCGGGGCCTCAGTCCGGAGGGCGAAGGCCTGGCCGACCGCGCCGCGCCTGAGGCCGGACCGTGGCGCCGCCGCCTGAGCCCGCCGCGTCTGGCCCTGGGTTTGGGGGCCCTGGCGCTGGGCCTGCACGCCAGTGTCTGGGGCGGCGATCCGGCTTGGGGTCAGGCCCCCGCGGCCGGTCTGGCGCTGCTGGGCCTGGGCCTGGGGCTGATGGTCTGGGCCCTGCGCAGGTTCGGTCAGGCGCACACGCCCTCCCGCCCCGGGCAGGTGCCGCAGCTCCTGCTGGACGAAGGGCCCTTTGCCCTGAGCCGCAACCCGATGTACCTGGGCAAGGCCCTGGGCTTGGCCGGGCTGGGCCTGGCCCTGGGCGTGCCGGCGCTGCTGGGGGCGGCCGTGGCCTTCATGGCCGCGGTGCAGGTGTTGCACATAAGGCCTGAGGAGGTGCTGATGCGCCAGCGCTTTGGCGGCTGGTACACCGACTATGCTGCCCGCGTCCGCCGCTGGCTCTGAGTCACCGCACGCCGTTCCCCACCATGCCCCACCTGCTCCTGATCGACGATGACCATGACCTGGGCCCCCCCCTGGGCAGCTACCTGCGGCGGTTCGACTTCACGCTGGAGCAGGCCTTGGCGCCCAGCCAGGGCCTGGCCCGTCTGGCCGCCGGCGGCGTGGACGCGGTCATCCTCGACGTGATGCTGCCCGAGATGGACGGTTTTGAGGTCTGCCGCCGCCTGCGCACCGGGCCCCCGGCGCTGCAGGGCCTGCCGGTGCTGATGCTCACCGCCCGCGGCGAGCTGACCGACCGGGTGGTGGGCCTGGAGTTGGGCGCCGACGACTACCTGCCCAAACCCTTCGAGCCCCGTGAGCTGGCCGCCCGGCTGACCACCATCCTGCGGCGCCAGCGCGGCGCGGCCGCGGTCCCGGCTGCGCCGTTGGCCGCCGAGCCGGTGCTGCGCTTCGAGGGGCTGAGCCTGGATCCCCTGCGTCGGGAAGCTCGGCGCCTGGCCGCCGGCGAGCCGGCCGGGCCGGCCCTGGAGCTCACCGGCACCGAGTTCGAGCTGCTCCTGCTGCTGGCCCGGGAGCCCGGCCGGGTCTTCAGCCGTGACGAGATCCTGGGCCGCCTGCGCGGGCATGACGCCGAGCTGTTCACCCGGGCGGTGGACATCCTGGTCTCGCGTCTGCGCCGCAAGCTCGAGCCGCTCGACTGCATCCGCACCTTGCGCAATGCCGGCTACAGCTTTGCCGGCGCTCCCCTGGGGGCGCTGCGTTGAGTCCCGCCCACCGGGACCGCCTGGCCCGGCTGCACGCCTGGTGGCACCAATGCCACGCCTGCCGCCACCGGTTGGGCCGCCACTGGCGCCACTCCATCGGCCTGCGCCTGGTGGCCTTGTTCATGGTGCTGGCGCTGCTCAGCAGCTTGCTGGTCATGGGCGGGCTGCAGCGTGCGGTCGGTGGCGCCTGGCGCGAGATCGGACGCCCCCTGGTGGCCGACTACGTGGACCATCTGGTGGCCGAGCTGGGCAGCCCGCCTGACCGTGCCCGGGCCCAGGCCCTGGCCGACCGGCTGCCCCTGGTGGTGGTCATCGAGGGGCCCGACGGCCGCTGGCAGACCCGACGCGGCGCCGCCGACGGCCAGCCCGACCGCCCCGGCGAGCCTGCGCTGCCGCCACCGGCCGTGCGCGAGGGCCTGAGCCGGCTCACCGCCGATGGGCACCGCATCCTGATCACCTTGGACGCCGAGGCGCTGCACCGCCAACCCCGGCGCTGGGGGCTGACCATCGTCGGCCTGCTGCTCACGCTGGTGGCCATCACCTGGGCCATCGTGCGCCGGCTCATCCGTCCTCTGCGGGACATCGGCGCCGGGGCCGAGCGCTACGGCCGCGGCGACTTCACCCAACCCATCCCCGTGCGCCGGCCTGACGAGCTGGGTGAGCTGGCCGGCCGGGTCAACACCATGGCCCGTGATCTGGCCGACATGCTCGACGCCAAGCGGGCACTGCTGCTGGCCCTCAGCCATGAACTGCGTTCCCCCCTGACCCGCGCCCGCCTGAACGCCGAGTTGGTGGCCGAGGGCCCGGAGCGCGACGCCCTGCTGCGCGACCTGGGCGAGATGCGCAACCTCATCACCGACCTGCTGGAGAGCGAGCGCCTGGCCCAGCCCCATGCCGCCCTGCAACGCGAGGCCACCGACCTGACCGGCCTGCTGCACAGCCTGGTGGCCGGCGGCGGCCACGGCCCCGCGCGGCCGGCCCGCCTGGACCTGCCCACCGACCTGCCTGCCGGCTGGGTGGACCGCCAGCGCCTGGCGCTGCTGCTGCGCAACCTGTTGGACAACTGCGCCCGCCATGCCGCGGGCGCCCCGCAGTTGCCCGCGGTGCTGGTGCGGCTGCAGCCTGCCACGGGCGACGGGGCGCCCAGGCTGGTCTTGAGCCTGCGTGACCACGGCCCCGGGGTGGAGCCCGCGCAGCTGGCCCGCCTGGCCCAGCCCTTTCACCGCACCGATGCTGCGCGTCAGCGCAGCACCGGCGGCGTGGGCCTGGGCCTGTACCTGGCGCGGCTGGTGGCCCAGGCGCATGGCGGCCGCCTGGAGGTGGAGAACGCCCACCCCGGCCTGTGCGTGCGGCTGACCCTGCCGTGGCCGGCACCCCCTGCCGCCTAGCGCCTGTGGGGCGCGTGCCGGCGCCCCTGAGCTGTCGCAGATCAAGCGCCACGCGCCGCACAACGTCTGGACACGGTTGCGGGTCGACCTGCCGGCGACAATGCGCGCCACCATGAATCTCCCTCCTCCCGTCACCCCGGCCGCCGAGGTGGACCGCGCCCTGGCCACGCAGGGCTATGCCGTGTTGAACGCCCAGGGCGTGGGCGAGCTGCTGGGCTGCACCCCGGCTGCGCTGGACGACTGGCGTCCCTTCTGGAACCGACTCCCCCCGGATGAATACCTGCGCGACGGCGGCCGTTACCGCCGCCGCCGCCACAGCAGCTTCATCGTCGAGGGCGGCCGTGTGGTGCAGGTGCCGCACCGGCCGCACTGGCAGCCCGTGTCCTACAACGCCCTGCACGGCGGCCTGGAGCGCCATTTCGAGCCCATGGAGCGGGCCCAGGTCACCCACCGCCTGTGGGGGCCCTTTGTCTGCGCCATGGCCGCGCGGGCCAGCGCCCTCAAAGGCGAGCGCCCCTGGTTCGTCGAGGCCCACGTTTTCCGCATCGACACCACAGACGGCATCGGCCGGCCCACCCCCGAGGGCGCCCACCGCGACGGCGTGGACCTGGTCAGCGTCACCCTGGTGGGCCGCCATCGCCTCAAGGGGGCGGAGACCCGCGTCTTCTCCGCCACGGGCCGCGAGGGCCTGCGTTTCACCCTGGAGGAGCGCTGGGCCACCCTGCTGCTGGACGATGAGCGCGTCATCCACGAGTCCACCCCCATCCAGCCGCTGTACCCGGACGAAGACGGCCACCGCGACACCCTGGTGCTGACCTTCCGCCGCGACGGCTTCCAGGACCCCTGAACTCCACCGCCACGGGCCCGCGGCCCCTTTCCCCCATGCACATCGGCATCCTCACGGGCGGCGGCGACTGCCCCGGCCTGAACGCGGTCATCCGCGCAGTCACCTTGGCGCTCATCAACGAGGGCGGCGCCCGCGTCACCGGCATCGAGCGTGGCTTCCTGGGTCTGATCACCCGCCAGGTCCGGCCGCTGGATGCCCGGGCGGTCGAGGGCATCCTGGCGCAGGGCGGCACCCTGCTGGGCACCCACAACCGCTGCGACCCTTTCCATTACTTCGGGGCGGGCGGCGCCGACGTCTCGGCCCAGGCGCTGGCCTATGCGCGCGACGAGCTGGGCCTGGACGGTCTGGTGGTGATCGGTGGCGACGGCACCATGGTCATCGCCCATCGCTTTGAGCAGCTGGGCCTGCCGGTGGTGGGCGTGCCCAAGACCATCGACAACGACCTGGCCTGCACCGAGCGCACCTTCGGCTTTGACAGCGCCGTGGCGGTGGTGGCCGAGGCCCTGGACCGGCTGGAGACCACTGCCCGCAGCCATGGCCGGGTGATGATCGCCGAGACCATGGGCCGCTATGCCGGCTGGATCGCCCTGGAGGGCGGCATGGCTGGCGGGGCCGACGTCATCCTGCTGCCCGAGGTGCCCTTTGACGTGGACGAGGTGGTGCGCGTCTGCGCCGCGCGCGAGGCCCGCGAGGGCTACACCCTGGTCTGCATTGCCGAGGGCGCGCACGCTCGCGGCCAGGGCCTGAGCGTCAGCGCCACCCTGGCCGACAGCCCCGATCCGTTGCGTCTGGGTGGCGTGGGCCCGTGGCTGCAGCACCAGCTGCAGCCACGGCTGCAAAGTGAGGTGCGGACGACCCTGCTGGGCCATGTGCAGCGTGGCGGTTCGCCCACGCCCTATGACCGGGTGCTGGCCACACGTTTTGGCTACCACGCCGCGCAGCTGGTGCGCCAGGGCCGCTTCGGCCGCATGGTCACCCTGCGGGGCGAGGCCTGCGACAGCGTGCCGCTGCAGGCCGTGGCTGGACAGACCCGCACCGTGCCCGCCGACCATCCCCTGTTGGCCGCGGCCCGGGGCCTGGGCATCTCGCTGGGCGAGCCCGCGTTGCCACCGGCTTGATCCTTGTCAAAGCGGTGGCGCGCCCCGGCGCGGGCGGCCCGCCAGGATTGCGCCAGCGCAATGGCGACCCTGCCACGAGGGTGTCTGATGGAGGCCATAGACCTTCATCCATCCCACACGGAGAGACGCCATGCATGCGCTGAGAGACTTCCTGACCACCGACTACGGCCTGCTGAGCCTGGCTGTCATCGTCGTCACCCTGGGCATGGGCGTGTTCTACACCCGGTACTTCATCCAGCACATCCGCCAGGACGAGGCCGCCGAGCGCGCCCGGCTGGCGGCGGCGGGCCTGAAGAAGTAAGCCACCACGCCCTGCCTGAAGAAAAGGGCCGCCGCTCCTGACCGGAGCGGCGGCCCTTTTGCATGTGGACGGTGGCCCCGTGGGGCCGCCAGCGCAGGACTCAGACCTTGAGCAGATGCTGGCGGTAGTGCAGCAGCTCGTCGATGGACTCCTGGATGTCGGCCAGGGCGGTGTGGGCCTGGGCCTTCTTGAAGCTGTCCATCACCTCGGGCTTCCAGCGGCGGGCCAACTCCTTGAGCGTGCTCACGTCCAGGTTGCGGTAGTGGAAGAAGGCCTCCAGCTTGGGCATGTAGTTGTAGAGGAAGCGCCGGTCCTGGCAGATGGAGTTGCCGCACATGGGGCTCTTGCCCTTGGGCACGTACTTGGCGAGGAATTCGATCATCTGCGCCTCGGCCGCGGCCTCGTCCACCGTGGAGGCCTTGACCCGGTCGATCAGGCCGCTGCGGCCATGGGTGCCCTTGTTCCAGTTGTCCATCGCGTCCAGCGTGGCGTCGCTCTGGTGGATGGCAAAGACCGGGCCCTCCACCCGCCGGGTGAGCTGGGCGTCGGTGACCACCACGGCAATCTCGATGATGCGGTCGGACTCGGGCTTCAGGCCGGTCATCTCCAGGTCGATCCAGATGAGGTTCTGTTCGTGGCGGGCCAGGTCGGGAGTGCTCATGGGCGGAGGGCAACGAAAAAGGGGAATGCCCGGATTGTCGGCCATGGCCGCGGGGACTGAAGCGGGCCCCTACACTCCCGCCCCATGCAGGCGACCACCCTCTCCCTGGCCTTCAGCGCGGTGCTGCTGGCTTCTCTGGCCACCCGTTTGTGGCTGGCCAGCCGTCAGATCCGCCACGTCGTGCGCCATCGCGGCGACGTGCCGGCGGCCTTTGCGGCCACCATCGGCCTGCCCGCCCACCAGAAGGCGGCCGACTACACCGTGGCCCGTGCCCGCATGGGCATGCTCACCGACTCCGTGGGCACGGCGGTGCTGCTGGGCTGGACCCTGCTGGGCGGGCTCGATGCGCTCAACGCCTGGGTGCTGGCCACCGTGCCGCCCTCTTGGGGAGGGCTGGCCGCGCAGCTGGCGCTGTTCGCCGCCTTCGCCCTGGTGGGCATGCTCATCGACCTGCCCTTCGAGTGGGCCAGGACCTTCGGGCTGGAGGCACGCTTCGGCTTCAACCGCATGACGCCAGCCCTGTTCTGGAGCGACCAGCTCAAGGGCCTGGCCCTGGGGGCGGTCATCGGCCTGCCGCTGCTGGCGGCGGTGCTGTGGATCATGGAGGTCTCCGGCGGGCTGTGGTGGCTGTGGGCCTGGGCGCTGATCACTGCCTTCAGCCTGCTGATGCAGGTCATCTTCCCGACCTGGATCGCCCCGCTGTTCAACCGCTTTGAACCGCTGGCCGACGCCGCGCTGGCCGAACGGGTGCAGGCGCTGATGCTGCGCTGCGGTTTCCGGGCCAAGGGCTTTTTCGTGATGGACGGCAGCAAGCGCTCAGCCCATGGCAACGCCTACTTCGGCGGCTTGGGGCGCAGCAAGCGTGTCGTGTTCTTCGACACCCTGCTCAGCCGCCTGCAGCCGCTGGAGGTGGAGGCCGTGCTGGCCCATGAGCTGGGCCATTTCCACCACCGGCATGTGCTCAAGATGATGCTGCGCGGCTTCGCCTTGAGCCTGGCCGGACTGGCCTTGCTGGGCTGGTTGGCCCAGCAGCCGGCCTTCTACCTGGGGCTGGGGGTGGAGCCCAGCCTGAACGGCTCCCACCAGGCGCTGGCGCTCATCCTGTTCAGTCTGGCCACCCCGCCGGTGATGTTTTTCCTCTCGCCCCTCATGGCCGGCAGCTCGCGCCGCGCCGAGTTCGAGGCCGATGCCTATGCCTGCGCCCAGTCCAGCGGCAAGGCCCTGCAGGCCGCCTTGCTCAAGCTCTACGAGGACAACGCCAGCACCCTGACCCCGGACCCGGTGTACGCCCGCTTCTTCTATTCGCACCCGCCGGCGGCTGAGCGGCTGGCGGCGATGGCCAAGCACCTCCGTCCTGAGGGGGCCCAGGCATGAAGCGCCGCAGCGTTGCGGGCGCTCCCGCTGCCTCCGCCCTGGCCGAGGCCCTGGTTGTGGGGGCCCACGGCCGGCATGTGGTGATCGAATGCGCCGATGGCCAGCGCCTGCTGGCCCATTCACGCGGCAAGAAGAGCGCCTGTGTGGTGGGTGACCGCGTGCGCTGGGCCCCGGCGGGGGATGAGGCCGTGGTTGAAGGCCTGCTGCCGCGGCGCAACCTGCTCATGCGCCAGGACGAATGGCGCACCAAGTCCTTCGCCGCCAACCTGGACCGGCTGCTGGTGATGCTGGCGGGCGAGCCCATGTTCAGCGAATCGCAGCTGATGCGTGCCCTGATCGCGGCCGAGGACGCCGGCATCGAGGCCGTGCTGCTGCTCAACAAATGTGACCTGCCGGCAGCCGCCCTGGCCCGTGAGCGCCTGGCGCCTTACCGGGCCATGGGCCTGACCGTGCTCGAAACGGCCCTCAAGGCCGATCCCGAGGCGGCCCGCGCCCAGCTCGCGCCGGTGCTGGGTGGCCACACCACCTTGGTGCTGGGGCCCAGCGGCACGGGCAAGAGCACGCTGATCAACCTGCTGGTGCCCGAGGCGGCGGCCCAGGTGGGTGAGATCTCCCAGGCCCTGAACTCCGGTCGTCACACCACCACCACCAGCACCTGGTACTGGCTCGGTGAGCAGGCGACGGGACAGGCGGGACAGGATGGGCCGGCTGCGGCCCGCGGCGCGATGATCGACTCTCCGGGTTTCCAGGAGTTCGGGTTGATGCACATCACCCCCGAGCGGCTGGCCACGCTGATGCCCGACTTCCGCGCCTTGCTGGGCGGCTGCCGCTTCTACAACTGCAGCCATCGCCATGAGCCCGGTTGCGCCATCCGCGCAGCGGTGGAGTCTGGCGCGGTCAGCGCCCAGCGCCACCGCCTCTACGAAGGCCTGTGGGCCGAGCTGGAGACGGGCCAGCGGCCTGGCTGAGCTGCGGTGGTGGCTGAGCCCCCGCCCGCTCAGCCGGTCAGCCGCGCATCAGCCCAGCAGGTTGGCAAGCTTGAGCAGGGCCAGCAACAGCATCCACAGCACCACCGATCGCCAGACCAGGCCCACCACACTGCTGAGGTGGCCGGTCTGCGGTGGCAGTCCGGGCGTGGAGCCGGTGGACTGCGCGGCGCCCAGGTCCACCTGGCGGCCCGGGTGGTGGGGACGCAAGGCCTGGGCACCGCCCAGCTGGACACCCACCGCCCCGGCGGCAGCGGCCAGGATGATGCCCTCGTTGGGCCGCAGCCACAGGCCGGCGTCGCGGCGCCAGCCCGCCACCGCTTCCTCGAAGTTGCCCACCACGGCAAAGCCGGCGGCGGTCAGCCGGGCGGGCACATGGTCCACCAGGCCATACCAGCGTGCGGACAGGTCGGCCACCTCCTCATGACCGGAGGCGGCGTCGGCACGCCGGCTCTCGTGGGCCCAGTAGCGGCTGGCAAACTCGGCCATGCGGTAGAGCACGGCGCCCGCCGGCCCCAAGCCCAGGGCATTGAAGACCACATAGCAGAAGAAGACGCCGAAGACGTGGCGGTGGGCGGCCAGCAGGGCGTGCTCAATCAGGTGGCGCAGCAGCTCGTTGCGCGGCACCTCGCTCACGTCGAGATGCCGCCACTCGGCCAGCAGGCGCCGGGCGGTGTCTTCGTCGCCGCGCTCCAGCGCCTCGCGGATGTCGGTGTGGTAGTGGCTGAACTGCCGGAAGCCCAAACACAGGTAGAGCATGCCGACGTCGAATGCCAGGGCCAGGAAGAAGCTCAGCCCGTAATACAGCAGCGCGTGCAGGACCGCGACCAGCAGGGCCGGCAGCAGCACCGCCATGGCCCAGACCACACGCGCGTGGCGGGGCTGTCCGGCGTCGAAATTGCGGCCGCACCAGCCCAGCCAGGCCCCCATGCCCTCAAACACCCAGTTGTCCCGAGGCAGGGGCTTGAACTGCTCAAGGGCCAGGGCGAGAAGTACGGCGAAGAAACTCATGGCGCCGGGGATGATAACGAGGCCGGCGGTGCCAGCGGGGTGTCGTGCAGCAGGTGGTAGAAGTTGCGCAGCATGGCGGCCGTGGCGCCCCAGATGAAATAGCGCTGCGGCTGGGCCGCGTCCGGTCCCCAGGGCATGGAGAGGAACTGCCGGCGCTGGCCTTCCCACTCGAACTGGTGGCGCTGGTGGTGGGCCGGGCTCATCAGGAAAGCCAGCGGCACCTCGAAGACCTCGGCCACCTCGCCCGGGTCGTGACAGGGGGCGGCCTCGGGTGCCACCAGGGCGACCACGGGGGTGACGTCGTAGCGGGTGATGGTGGCGTAGGGGGGCAGGGGGCCCAGCACCTCCAGGTGCTGCGCGGACAAGCCCACCTCCTCCTGCGCTTCGCGCAGCGCGGTGGCCACCGCGTCGGCGTCCTGTGGCTCGGCACGCCCTCCGGGGAAGCTGATCTGGCCGGCGTGGTCGCGAAGGTGGTCGGTGCGGCGCGTGAGCAGCACCTGCAGGCCCTGCGGGCGGGTCACCAGCGGCACCAGCACCGAGGCCGGCCGCAGGGCCTGCCCCGCGGCTTGGGCCTGGGCACGGGCCACGTCTCCTCCGATGGGGGCCTGCCAGGCCACGGCGGCCGCCACGCTGCGGCGCAGGTGCGGCAGGGCCAGGCGTCCGGCGTCCAGGGCGGGCAGGTGCGCGTCGGTGCCCACCACGGGCACGGCGCGCGGGTCGCGGATCAGGCTACGGGCTTCGGCGGCCATGGCGTGTGGCGGGCAGGCGGGGTGGTCGGCAAGGCAGGCATGGTGGGCGGCGCCGCCGTGGGTCACGGCAGCGGGACCATGATAGAGGCCCCGTCATGCCGGGGTGCCCCGTCGACCGCCTTGTCCCCGGTGTCCGGCCGGCCGTGGTCGGGCGGTCCCGGGCCGGCGCCGGCTCAGAGCAGGCGTTTGTCGCGCAGGTGGCGTGCCAGCTGGCAATAGCCGCCGGCCATCAGCAGCTCACTCTCGAGCTTGGCGGGCAGCAGCTGTTCCTTCAGGCGCCCGGCGGCTTCCACGCCTTGGGCGTCCCGCACGAAGGCGATGGCCTGTTCGAAGCGCGAGACCTGGCTGCGGCAGTTGGCGTCGGCAGCGGTGGGCGTTTCCTGCGCGGCGGCTGGCTGGGCAAGGGCTGCTCCCAGCAGGGCGGCCGCGCCCAGGCGCGACGCGTGGGTGGCTCGGGCGATGTGACGGAGCACGACGGGCGTGAACGACGACATGGGGCACCTCCTTGGACACTGCGGGTTTACCCCAGCAATTGCGGTGCCAGCCCTGCGCCGCCCCAGGTCGCCGCGAAGCGCCTGGCGGCGCCCCACCCCGGTGAGCTCAGGCGTACAGGTCGAGTGCGCCCTGCGGCGCCCGCACCCGGGCGGTGCGCATGGTGGTGGCCGCGTCGGTGGCCTCGCCGGGCAGTGTGGTGCCCTGGCCGCGGGCTTGGGCCGCGGTCTGGGCGGCTTGGCGGCGTGATTCGGCCTGTGCGGCCAGGTCCTGGCGCGTGCCCTGGTCGGACACGCCCCCGCCGGCCACCGACACGCCTTGCTCGCCCAGCAGGTCGCGCAGGCCGGGCAGGGCCTGCTGCAGGGCCTCGCGGGTGCTGGCCACGTCGGCCCGCAGCTCGATCTGGGCGCTTTGCTGGGCGTCCAGCGCGATGTGGATCTCGATGGGGCCGAGGTGCTCGGGGGTGACGGACAAGGTGGCGTGGCTGATGCCCTGTTCCTTCCAGGCGTGGAGCTGGGCGCCCAGGGCCCGCGGGAAGTCGGGGTCCTGGGGCGCCATGTCCAGCTGGGCTTGGGCGGTGGCCTCCTGGCCGGAGGGGGCGGCCGGCAAGGCCGGGGCAGTTTCCATCGCGCTGAAGCCGGCAGCGGGTGTGCCCTCTGCCCAGGGACCGGGGAGGCCCTGTGGGAGGGCGGAGGCGTTTTCACCGCGTGGGGCGCCAGCGCCCTGGCCGCTGGCGGACCCTTCCAGCAACCGGCCCAGGCCCGCGTCGCCCAGGCTGGTCGTCGTCCCGTCACCGGAGGGGGCTGGGTCCGCGTTACGGCGGGGGCTGCCGTCGTCTGCCAGGGCGGTGGCCCGGTTCAGGCGGCCGGCGTTGGACTCTTGGCCGCTGCGGGTGGCCGCCGGGCGCTGGGCGTCACCCTGGCGGCCGGCCTGCCGTGCCCAGCCCAGGGTGCTGGTGAGCGGGGGGGCGGCCGGGTTGGGGGGCGGCGAGGGGGCGGCCATGGCGTTGGCCGCGGAGGTCCCGGCCGTGGGCGTGCCTGCAGCGGCGGCGCCGTCGGCCGTGGCCCCTGCATGAAGGGGGCTGGCGGCGCTGCCGACCGTGGCGCGTCCGCCTTCGGCGCCGCCGGCCTGGCGAAGGCGCTCACGGTCCTGTGCGGCGGCCGTGCGCGGGTTCAGGGCGTCCAGGGGGGTGGCCCCTGCGGCATCTTCCTGGCGGTCGAGCCCCTGGCGGGCCTCGGTGGCGGGGGCGGACGGGCCGGCGGACGGGCCGGCGGGCGGGGTGCCAGGGACGGCACTGGCGGCCGCCGCCGCTTCTGCAGCGCTGCGGTCCTCTGCGGTCGAGTCGTCGGGCGTGGAGCGGGCGGCTGCGGTGGCGGATGCCGGGGGGGCGGTGTCTTCGGTGCCGGGCTCATCGGCAGGTGCCCGGGTGGTGCAGCGTTCGCTGTCCGGTGTCGGGTCGGCCGGTTCGGTGGCGGCGTGGCGTGCTGCGGCGCCATGCTGGGCGCCCTGCAGCAGGCGGGCGAAGTCGCGGGCCTGGCTGTCGGCGCCCAGGGGGGGGCGGGCGATGCGCGGGGTGGCGGACACGGCCGACAGGGCCGCAAGGCGCGGGGCCGGCTGGGCGGGTGAGGTGCTGTCCATGGGGGTCTCCGGTCAGGCGGCCAGGGCACTGCGGCGGCGCCAGGCCTGGCGCTGCGCGGCCTCGTCGTTGCTCTTCTGCTCGCGCAGCTGTTCGGCCCGCTGTTGGGCCTCCTGGCGGCGCTGGATGAGGCGCCGCACCGTGGCCACCTTGAGTTCGCGCTGGTGCAGGGCCTGCTGGGTGGCGGCCACACGGGCGCGTGCGGCCTCCACCTGGCTGGACTGGCTGCCGATGGCCTGCTCCAGGCGTTCCACAAAGCCGTGGTAGCAGCGCACCACCTCGATGGGGGCGCCACGGCTGAACTGGGCGGCCCAGCGCTGGCGGTATTCGGCCCGGTAGGTGACCAAGGCATCGGACTGCTCGCTGGCCCGCTCCAGCTGGCGTTGCGCTTCGCGCCAGGCCAGCAGGGCCTGGTCGCGGCGCCGCTCATCGCGTTCCAGCAGGGTGTGCAGCAGTTGCAGGCGTTGGGCTTGGCTCATGGGGTCACCTCAGGCGGCGGGGCGGTTCAGCGCGGGCCCAGGGCCAGCAGCAGGCGGCGGCTGGTGGCCAGGTCGGCGGCTTCATGCATGTCCTGCTGCAGCAGGGTGCGCAGCGCGGGGAAGACCTTGACGGCGGCGTCCAGCTCGGGGTCGGCACCGGCGTTGTAGGCGCCCAGCTGGATCAGGTCGCGGGCGCGGTTGTAGCGGGCCAGCCACTGGCGGGCCCGGCGCGCGGCGTCCAGCTGTTCGCGCGGGGCCACCGAGGTCATGACGCGCGAGATGCTCTTTTCCACGTCAATGGCGGGGAAGTGGCCGCTCTCGGCCAGTTCGCGACTGAGCACGATGTGGCCGTCCAGAATGCCTCGGGCGGCGTCGGCGATGGGGTCCTGCGGGTCGTCCCCTTCGGTGAGCACGGTGTAGAAGGCGGTGATGGAGCCTACGCCGTTGAGGCCATTGCCCGAGCGCTCGACCAGCGCCGGCAGCTTGGCAAAGCAGCTGGGCGGGTAGCCTTTGGTGGCGGGGGGCTCGCCAATGGCCAGGGCGATCTCGCGTTGGGCCATGGCGTAGCGGGTCAGGCTGTCCATGAGCAGCAGCACGTGCCGGCCTTGGTCGCGGAAGTGCTCGGCGATGGCGGTGGCGTAGGTGGCGCCCTGCATGCGCATCAGCGGCGGGGCATCGGCCGGGGCAGCGACCACCACCGCACGGTGGCGGCCCTCCTCGCCGAGGATGTCCTCGATGAATTCCTTGACTTCACGGCCGCGCTCGCCGATCAGCCCGACCACGATGACGTCGGCTGCGGTGTAGCGGGCCATCATGCCCAGCAGCACCGATTTGCCCACGCCGGTGCCGGCAAACAGTCCCAGCCGCTGGCCGCGGCCCACGGTGAGCAGGGCGTTGATGGCGCGCACGCCGGTGTCCAGCGGCTGGCGCACCGGGTCGCGGTCCATGGCGTTGATGGGCCGGCGCTGCATGGGGGCGTTGCGCACCTGTTGCAGCGGGCCGGCGCGGTCCAGGGGGTGGCCGTGGCTGTCGACCACCCGGCCCAGCAGGCCTTCGCCCATGGGCAGGTGCAGGCCGCGGTCCTCGCTGCGTCGCCAGGGGTGGTTGTCCTGGCCCAGGCGCGGGGGGTGGTGGGGCAGGGGCAGGGGCACCACCCGGGCGCCGCTGGCCAGGCCATGCAGCTCGCCGGTGGGCATGAGGAAGGCGCGGTCGCCGTCGAAGCCGACCACCTCGGCCCGCACAGGGGCTTCGCCCGGGGCGTCGATGGCGCAGATGGCGCCCACCGGGGCGCGCACCCCTGAGGCTTCCAGCACCAGGCCGGTCACACGCACCAGGGCGCCCTGCATCTCCAGGGGCTGGGGCAGGTCGGCGTACAGGGTGAGGTCGCGCAGGTAGCGTTGCCAGCGCTCGGGCCGCTGGTGCAGGGCGGACTGCATGTCCTGCGTGGGCATCGGGGCGGGTGCGTTGGTCATGGGCCGGGCAGGGGAGGCGGACGTTCAGCGGCCCAGGTCGGGGATGGGCCCGGGCGACGGGGCCTGTTCCGGCGCAGGCGCAGACGCCGGTTCGGCCTCGGTCGGTGTGGGCGCCTCGGGCTCCCAGGCGGGGGCGTCGCCCAGGGCGCTGGCGGCTTGCCACCAGCGTGTAGCCAGGGTGGCGTCCACCCGACCCAGGTCAGACTCGACGCGGCAGCCGCCCCGGTCGAGCTGGGCGTCGGCCACCAGGGTCACGGGCCGGCCGGCCAGCACCTGTTCGGCGCCCTCGCGCACCAGGGCCAGGTCATCGGGATGCAGCATCAGCCGGATGTGCCGGGCCGACAGCATCATGGCGGCCACGGCCTCGCGGGCGGCATGCAGCACCTGTTCCGGATGCTGGCGCAGCTCGGTACGCAGCACCTGACGCGCCAGCAGCAGGGTGCTGCGGCCCACGGCATCGGCCATGGTCTGCTCCAGGTCCTGCAGCTGGTCCTGCAGCTGCGCCACCAGCTGGCCCACCTGCGCACTGACCTGCAGGGCGAACTGCCGGCGCGCGGCGTCCAGGGCCTCCAGGCCGTCGCGGTGGCCGTCGTGCCAGCCTTGTTCGCGGCCCTGCTGCAGGCCCTCGGACAGGCCTTGGGCATGGCCTTCGCGCAGGCCTTCCTCGCGGCCCTGCTGCAGGCCCTCGGCCAGGCCGCGGGCTTCGGCCTCGGCCAGGCGCTCGCGCCAGGCCAGCTCCACCGGATCGGGGGGCGGCGGTGCCGGGGGCTCGCGACGCGGTCCGTGGTCGGGGAAGGTGGCGCTCGGCGCGGGCCGACCCCCCGGGCCGATGGCCTCGGGCGTCCAGCTGGCAAAGCCCTCCAGCTCTTCGCGGGGGATGAAGCGCTGGTAGGCGGCCGGGGCGCGTTGGGTCCCCGGGGGCGGTGGCACCTGGCGCGGGGCGTTGCGGTTGGGTGTGTTCATACGAAGTCATCCGCACCGCCGGAGGCGAGCACGATCTGGCCTTCGTCCACGAGGCGGCGGACGATCTTGAGCATTTCCTTCTGCTCGGCCTCCACCTCGGAGACGCGCACCGGCCCCCGGCCCTCGAGGTCCTCTCGCAAGGTCTCGGCGGCGCGGCTGGACATGTTGCGGAAGACCTTTTCGCGCAGCTCGGGCGTGGCGCCCTTGAGGGCCACCACCAGGGAGTCGCTCTGCACCTCCTTGAGCACCGCCTGGAAGCCCTTGTCGTCGAGCTTGTTGAGGTCCTCGAAGGTGAACATGTTGTCCATGATCTTCTGGGCCAGGTCGCCATCGGCCTCGCGGATGTAGTCCAGCGCTGAGGTTTCCACCGAGCTGCCCATGAGGTTGATGATCTCGGCGGCAGCCTTGACCCCGCCCAGCGAGGCCTTCTTGAGCCGATCGCCGCCTGCCAGGATCTTGCTCATCACCTCGTTGAGGTCCTTGAGCGCGCTGGGCTGGATGCCGTCGAGGGTGGCGATGCGGATGAGCACCTCGTTGCGCTGGCGTTCGCTGAACTGCTTGAGCACGCTGCTGGACTGGTCCTGGTCCAGGTGCACCAGGATGGCGGCAATGATCTGCGGGTGCTCGTTGCGCAGCAGTTCGGCCACGCTGCCGGCGTCCATCCACTTGAGGCTCTCGATGCCGCTGATGTCGCTGCCTTGCAGGATGCGGTCGATCAGCATGTTGGCCTTGTCATCGCCCAGGGCCTTGCGCAGTACGCTCTTGACGTACTGGTCGGTGTCGGCCACCAGCATGTGCTGCTTCTCGGCCTCGCCGGCGAACTTCTCCAGCACCGATTCCACCCGCTCACGCGGGATCACCTTCATGCGGGCGATGGTTTCGCCGAGCTTTTGAACTTCCTTGGGCCCCAGGTGCTTGAAGACGTTGGCGGCCTCCTCCTCCCCCAGCGACATGAGGAGGATGGCGGCGTTCTCGACGCCTTGGTCTTCGGATCCGGGCATGGTGGTGTCGGGGTGGGAAGGTGGGGGGCGGGCCGGGGGCGCGTGGGCTCAGCCAGCCTCGCCGTTGACCCAGTCGCGCATGATGTTGGCCACGGCCACGGGGTTCTCCCGGGCCAGGCGGCGGGCCTGCTCCAGCAGGGTGTTCTCCTGCGGCGCCTCCAGCGCGGGCAGGCCCGAGGGCATGCCTTCGAGGGCGGGCGCGCCGCCCTCGGCGCCGGGCAGGGCGGCGCCTTCGTCGACCACGGCGTCCAGCAGCTGGGTGGCCTTCTCCTCCTCCTCTGGCGGCGGAGGCGGAGGGGGCGGGGCGAAGGCCTCCTTGAGGGTCGGGCGGATCACCCCGAACATCAGCACCAGCGCGCCCAGCAACACGGCCGCCGGCAGTGCCCCGGCCTTGAGCATCTCCAGGAACCAGGCCTGCTTCCACAGCGGCAGCTCGGGCTCGGGCTCGCCCTTGTCGGCCCGGAAGGGCACGTTGACCACCCGCACCGAGTCGCCGCGGTCGCGGCTGTAGCCCACCGCCTCCTGCACCAGGGCGGTCAGCTTGTCGAGCTCCTCTTGCGGCAGGGGCTGGGGCTGGGCGCCGGCCTTGCCCTTGGGGTCGGTGACCAGCCGGTGGTTGACCACGGCGGCCGCCGTGATCCGGCGGATCTGACCGGTGGCGTTGCGTACCACCCGCACCGTGCGGTCGAGCTCGAAGTTGGTGACGTTCTCGCGCTTGCTGCCTCCGCCCACGGTGGTGGTGGTCGAGGCGGTGAGCGGCGGGGCCGCGCCGTTGACGGGGGCGGTGGCCGGCACCGGGGGCTGGTTGGTGGCGGCACCGGGCACCCCGGTGGGCAGCTGCTGGCCCGGCCCGGCCGACTCCAAAATCTGCTGGCTGCGCACCGCGGACGTGGTGTTCTCCCCCTGGTTGGGCTTGTAGGCCTCGGAGGTGGCTTCGCTCTGCGAGAAGTCGATCTCGGCGGTGACGGTGGCGCGCACATTGTCCTTGCCCAGCACCGGCTCCAGGATGGCCTGCACCCGCTTGAGGTACTCGGCCTCGATCTCCCGCACGTACTTGAGCTGTTGCTCATCCAGGCTCTTGGCCTGGTCTTCGCCCGGGCCCGACAGCAGGTTGCCGTGGTGGTCCAGCACACTGACCGCCTTGGGGTTGAGCTCGGAGACGCTGGAGGACACCAGGTGGACGATGGCCGCGGTCTGGCCGCGGTCCAGGGTGCGCCCGGGCAGCATGGTGACCATGACGCTGGCGCTGGGCTTCTGCTGCTCCCGAAAGAAGCCGTTCTGCACCGGCAGGGCCAGGTGGACCCGTGCCTCCTCGATGCCGTCCAGGCGCATGATGGTGCGCACCAGCTCCCCTTCCAGGGCGCGCTGCAGGTTGCTGCGCTCCTGGCGATCGGTCTGGCCGAAGCGGGCGTTGTCGAGAATCTCGTTGCCGGGCAGGCCGGCCTTGGGCAGCCCGGCCGCGGCCAGCTTCATCTTCAGGTCGTACACCCGCTCGGCCGGCACCAGGATGGCGCCGCCGCCGTCGGTGTACTTGTAGGGCACGTTCTGCTGCGTGAGCTGGGCGATGACCGCCGCCTGGTCCTTCTCGTTGAGGTTGGCGTAGAGCACCTTCCACTCGCTGCGGTTGCTCCACAGCAGCACGCCCACCAGCAGGGCCAGCAGCAGGGCTACGCCCACGCCCAGCTTGATCTTGGCGGCCGGCGGCAGGGCGCGCAGCTTGTCCATGGCCGTGCGCGGGGGCTCGGGCGTGGCGGCGGCGGCGGGAGGCAGCTCGGGCGCGGCGGCGGGTACAGGCAGTGCTTCGGCGTCCATGGTCGGGGCGTTGTCTGGGCGGCACCGGGCGCACGCTTGCCCCGGAACTCCCCTCTGTGCGGCATTGTTGGGGCCCCCCTGCCACGGCCAATGCCCAAGTAGTGGACGATTGGCCGGGCACTTTGGCTCTTCGCGCCATGCAAGTGATCTCTAGGATCCCGGCCATTCCCCACCCTGGCGCTGGCGCGTGCGCCGTCCGGGTCGGGCCCGTCCCCCTGGGAGACCGCCATGGACCTCAAGCTCAAGCCGTTCGACTTCGCCCAGGCTGCCGCCCGCGCCGGCCTGGCGCCCGATGGCACGCCCTTGAAGAAGGTGGCGACGTCGGCCGAACCGGCCAATTTCCAGACGGCCATGAGCCAGGCCCTGAAGTCGGTGAGTACCCAGCAGAACGAGTCCCAGCGCCTGCAGCGCGAGGTGCAGCTGGGCAACCCGACGGTGAGCCTGGAGGAGACCATGGTGGCCATGCAGAAGAGCCAGATCGGCTTCCAGGCCGTGGTGTCGGTGCGCAACCGCATGGTGCAGGCTTACACCGAGATCATGAACATGCAGGTTTGAAGCCTGTGGCCACGGCCGCCGGACCGGCGCGCGGTGGTGGTGCGGGCGTGTGGTGAAACGGCCACGCGCCCCGGGAAGGCGCCGCGCGGCCCCCACCGCCGGGCGGTCAACTTGTAACAGATACCCGCTTGCAGGCTCAGCCGGGGAGCCTCGATACGCGTTTGCGCGATGGCCCGCGGCTGCGGGGCGCGACGGCCCTGGCGCACCACCTCGATGCGAACGCTCTTCACCGGATTCCGGATCGACCCTGACCGCCACCTGCGGAGCTCCCTGTGCCTCGTGTCACCCTTATGGGGGACTTCTGCGCCCGATGGAACTTTGCCCAGGATCAGAGTAGTTTCATCGGAATTTCATCTGTTTCGGGAATACGTCACAATGTATACAGACGGAGGCGTCGTGTCTGACATTGGACTGACACGAAAGGCCTGTTCAGGGTAAGGAAAAAGGGCGACAAAAGGCCCCATGGGGCGACCAGCGGTGCGCGGTTGCTCAAATGTCAACGTGTTTTGCTGCGCCCGTTGATTGCGCCCGCAACCAGTTGTGCCGTTTTGGCGCAATGCAAGGGTGGCGTCGCGTTTCCAGCGTACTTCCTCACCCCAAAGCACTTCAGACCCCATCGTGCAAGACCGTCCGGTGTGTTACAGAAAGATGCATGCAGTAACAAATCAAGGTGGTCATACTGTTTCTGACCATCAAGAGGGGATCTCTGCATGACCGCTTTACGGCTGCGTGCCGATGCCTTCGGGCATTTCGATCAGGAGGTGTTTCGGGTCTACCTCAACTACGTCGGCCGCAAGGCCGGCGTGGAGTGGACGTTGGTGCCCGACGGGCCGGCCGACCTGCTGCTGTGGGGCCAGGCCGATGTGCCGCAGGCCTGTGCCGCGCCCTATCGGCTGCTGGCCTGGGTGCTGGCGCCAGAACGGTCTGCCCCAGAGCAGGCCGGGATGCCGGCGTTGACCTTGCGCCGTCCGTTCCAGCTGGAGTCCTTCTCGGCCCTGCTGCGCGCGGCCGAGCGGCAGCTGCTGGCGCCTGTCCCGGTGTCTGCCCCCGAGGCGCCTGCGCAGGTGCCGGCGCGGCCGATTCCCCTGCCTAGCGCCCCGCCGAACACCCCGGGTACCGTGCCGCAGGGCGAGGCCTGTGCGGCAAGCCCCACCGCGGCGGCGCCGGCCCGGGCGGCCGGGCAAGGCCATGCCGTGCGGCTGGTCCGTTGGCCCGGGCGGTCCCTGCTGTCCATGCACCCCCGCTACCCGCGGCTTGCAGGCTTTCTCGCCGCCCGTCCGTTGGATGTGGAGCAACTGTCCCGCCTGGGGGGCGTGGACCTGGCCACCAGCCTGTCGTTCATCCGGACCCTGGCCCGGGAGAACCTGCTGACCGGTGGCGAAGGTTGGGCCACCGGCCCGACCGCGCCGGCCCTCAATCCCTTTGACGCCGTGGTGGAGCGTGCCACGGCGAGGCCGCTCAGCCCGGCCGGGTCGCCCGGCCCCTTGTCGCGGTCGCCTGCTGCCGCCACCCTGCGTCCGGCGGCGCCGCCGGTCAGCGGCCTGCTGGCTCGGCTGCGTACCCACCTGGGTTTGGCATGAGCGGCACGACCAGGTCGTGGCGCGGCGGGTCGCCAGGAAGCGGAAGTCACTGAGGGAGCACGGGCGATGGAGTTCAAGATCGTTTTCACCGGTCCCCCCGGGGCGGGCAAGACCACGGCCATTGCGGCCATCAGCGATGTGGCGCCGGTCAACACCGACGTGGCCAACCATGACCCGTCGCTGAACAAGGCCCAGACCACGGTGGGTTTGGACTTTGGCGTGCTGGCCCTGGGCGAGGGCGATCAGGTCCGCCTGTTTGGCACGCCAGGGCAGAGCCGCTTTGAGTTCATGTGGCGCATCCTGGCCCGCGATGCACTGGGCCTGGTGCTGCTGCTGGACAACAGCCGCCCGGATCCTGTGCAGGACCTCCTGGAGGTGCTGGACGGGCTGGGTGACGCCCTGGACGGGGTGGCCTGCGCCGTGGGGGTGGGTCGCACCGAGACCCACCCGTCGCCGGCGCTGGACGTGTTCATGGATGAGTTGCAACGCCGTGGCCGGGTGTATCCGGTGATGGCGGTGGATGTGCGCCAGCGCGAAGACGTGCTGCTGCTGCTCGATACCGTGCTGGCCCAAGCCGAGGCCAGCTGTTGGGAGGCGTGACGTGAACCTGGATCCTGACTTGCAGGCCGCCTGCGCACGCGCGGCGCAGGCGCTGCTGGACCGCCTGGAAGACGCGCGGGCGGTGGTGGTGGCCACCGAGGACGGCTTTGACGTGGCCTGTGCGGCCCGACAGGGCGTGGAGGCCGCGCGGCTGGCCGCCATGACCAGCTCGATCACCGCCATCGGTGAGGTGGCCAGCCGGGAGGCCGACATGGGCGCCGTCACCAGCTTTGTCGTGGACGCCCAGGCGGGCTACTTGGTGCTGAGGCCTTGCCGCCGGGGCGGTGTGCGGCTGGTGCTTGCGGCCTTGACCCACCGTCAGGTACTGCTCGGTCTCGTGCTGCATGCGGTGGCCGAGGCGGCCCGGGGGCTGGAGGCATGAAGGCCGCACAGATGGCGCAGGCGCTGCAGGCGCTGCTGGCCCAGGCGCCGGGCGTCCAGGGCTGTGCCCTGGTGGACGCCAGCAGCGGCCTGCTGTGGCACCGCGCGGGGGTCGATTTCGGACCGCACCTGGTTTGGGAGGCCGCGGTCGACTACTGGCGGCTGCAGGAACGGCTGCATGCCCACTTCGAGCCGCTGGGCGACCTGGGCGCCGCCACGCTGCACCACCGCGAAGGGGTGGTGGTGCTGCTGCCCTGCGTACCGGAGCACCACCTGCTGCTGGTGGCGGTGGCCCGCCACCGGGCGGTTGACTGGCGGCAATGGCAGCACCTGAGCGCCTCGCTGGCGCAGACGCTGCGGCTGGCGCTGCAAGGCTTGAGCGCTGAGCCGGCTCCCCAATCCTGAGTCGAGCCTGCGCCCTTACCCCTACAAAAGTCCGGCGGCACCAGGGGATGCCGGACCCGTAGACCCACACCCCCTGCGAGACTTCAAGAAGGACACGACATGGCCACAATCCGCCAAACCCTGGATGAACTGATGACCTGCGACGGCGCCATGTGCGCTGCGGTGGTCGATTCGGAGAGCGGCATGATGCTGGGCTCCACCGGCTCCGGCGTGGACCTGGAAGTGGCCGCGGCCGGCAACACCGAGGTGGTGCGCGCCAAGCTCAAGACCATGCGCCAGCTGGGCCTGAACGATGTGATCGAGGACATCCTGATCACCCTGGGCAAGCAGTACCACCTGATCCGCCCGTCCTCGCGCAAGGAAGGCACTTTCGTCTACTTCGTGCTGGACAAGGGCAAGAGCAACCTGGCCCTGGCCCGGCGCAAGCTGCAGGACGTGGACAAGAGCCTGACGTTCTGAGGCCGCAGGTCTGACGTCCCCCCTGCGCAGGGGGGGGCGGTCTGTGGCGCGGGGCAGGGCGTGACGCTCAATCCAGCGCCATCATGCGCCGGGTCTTCTGGGCCTGGTCGATGTAGCGCTGCAGGGCCCGCTGGGCCGGAGGTTGCAGGCCGAGGAGCTCGCAGCCCAGCCGGGCGTTCTCGCCACCGGGCTGGATGGCGGTGACATGGTGCACCACCAGGCACACATCGAGCTGCAGCCGGTCCTCCAGCATCATGCGGGCGCCGTTGATGCGCACGCCCGGCGGCACTGGGGGCATGGACAGCGGCAGCAGCAGCGCGCAGCCGCCGGCGCTCAGGTCCAGCATGCGCAGCTCCAGCAGCATGTCCGGCAGCTGCGGATGGCGGAAGCTGACCATGGGCGCCAGGTGGTGGAGCAGGCGCACGCGGTAGGCCGTGCGCCGCTGGAACCGGAAGACTTGTGGCGGCCGGGCGGCCTGCAGCACGCTGGCGCGCCCGCCATGCACCAGCATCAGCTCGGCCACGTCGAATTGCACCTTGACCTGGTCCAGGTAGCCGATGGCGGTGGCCTCTTCAGCCTCCACCAGCTGCTGCAGCTGTGGGGCCACCAGATCCGCCTGGAAGGCGATGCGGCCGCTGGGATGGTCCACGCTCCACAGGGTGGTCTGCAGGGCGGAGCCGTCGCTGCCGCTCAGGGTGACGGGCACGTTGCGGTCCATCAGGCTGCGCAGCAGCTCCTGCACCGCCGCAGGCTCGGTGATGCTGTACTCCGCGGACGCTGGGGCGGCAGGGCCGGCGCCGGTGGGCAGGGGGGCGGGAGGTTCGGCCAGCATGGTCGGCTTTGGATGGGCGTGCCTGCGTGCGTGGGGCGGAGGTGCCGGGAGGCGGGCGGGCAGCGCGTGAGGGGGCGCGGCGGCAGGGGCTGGGCCTGCGGGGTCAGTGCAGGGTCTTGGTCTTGCCGGCCATCATCCGGTCCAGGTCCTCCAGCCAGGGTTCGGCCAGGTGGCGGATCTCGGCGTCGTTGACGAGGATGCGCTGCATGATCACGGTCTTGGCCTTGGCCTCCTCGGCCGCCAGGGCCTCGGTCTGGGCGGCTTGGCGCAGCTGGGCAATCAGCACGGCGCAGGCGCCTTCAAGCTTGACCACCTCATCCCAGTGGCCGTTTCGGGCGGCGTCCAGCATGTCGGCGCTGGCGCGCTCGATGGCCTCGTAGTAGTTCAGCAGGCTGGTGCTCATGGCGGACATCCGGCGGAATCCGGGGGGAGCCCCGGAGGTGTGGGCGTTCATCGTGTGTAGGCGTCTGAGGACGTCGCAAAGGGTCAGCTGGGGCGGCGGGTGACGCGCGGACCGATGTCCTTCCAGGCTTGGCGCAGGGGTTCGACCAGTTGCAGGCATTCCTCCAGGATCTGGTCGTCGTTGCGCAAATTGGCCAGCGTCAGGCGCATGGTGAGGTAGTCGTAGAGGGCGCGCAGGTCGGCGGCCAGCCGGCCGCCCTCGCGCATGTTCAGGCCGGCCTTGAGGCCTTCCTCGACGATGCGGGCGGCGCGGCCGATGGCGCGCCCCTTCTGCTCGACCTGGCCGTTGCGCAGGGCGCCGCGGGCCAGCTGCAGCGCATCCACATAACCGTCAAAGAGCAGTTCGATGAGCTTGTGCGGGCTGGCGTCGTCCACAGCGGTCTCCAGACCGATGCGGCGGTAGGCGTGGGCCATGGCGCCGGGACGACCGTAGGCAGAGGACAGGGTGGAGCTGAACATCGTGCGTCTCTCGTGCTGTTGTGTTGATCCTTGCATGAGTTATCGACGCTGGCCGTCGGCAACTTGAGAAGGAGTTGGCGGCTGGACGGGGGCGTTTCCACGTTTGGGTCGGCTCGGCTTCTGGCAGGACTGGCACTGCCACCGTCGGCGCCGTGACGGGCCCTGGCGAGGCAGGGGGCCAGGAGCGGGTGCCGGGCAGGGGACGGAGTGGGCAGGGCAGGCTTCCTACCTACCTGCCTGCCTGCCTGCCAATCTACCTACCTGTCGTCAGCTGTTGTTGCTGTAGAGGCTGGAGAGCTGCTGGGTGACGTAGCTCGACAGCGAGGAGAGCTTGGCCATGGAGGTGTCCAGCGCCTGGTACTGGGCCCGCACCCGCTTTTCGGTGTCGGTCAGGCGGTCCTCCATCTGCGTGATGCGCTTCTCGTTGCGCTTGATCTGGGCATTGAGCCCATCCTCGCGCAGCTGCAGCAGGCCGGTGGTGGTGTCGTTGACCGCCTTGGCCAGGTCTCGGAAGCGGTCCATGAAGCCGGAGTTGGCGCTGCTGGTGCCGTCGGTGGCCAGCAGCTTGCGCAGCTCGGCCGGGTCCTCCAGGGCGGTGTCCAGCGCGCTGGTCTTGACGCTCAACGTGCCGTCCTGCTTCATCGTGATGCCGACCTCCGAGAGCCGGGACCACTCTGAGGAGGCGCTGCTGCCCTGGTTGATCACGCCACGCAATTGCCACTGCAGGGCGATGGTGGTGCGGTCGCCCTGCAGGGTGCCGCCGGTCTTGCTGGTGGCGTCGTACTTGGTCTGCTCGCGGATGTAATTGGCCAGGTCGTTGTAGGCGGTGACGAACTCCTTGACCGCGGTGCGGATGGCTTCCTTGTCGTCGGCGACGCTGACTTCCACCGCGGAAGTCGACACCTTGCCCACGGTCAACGACAGGCCATCGGCCACATCGGTGAAGGTGTTGCTGGTCGACTCCACAGAGATGCCGTTGATGGTGGCCCGTGCGTTGGCCGCCAGCTGGTTGAGCGTGGTGGGGTTGTCCACCGCGGCGCGGTCAAAACCCAGCGAGGACAGGCCGGTGTCCACGTCACCGTCGTCGGTGGTCTCGGTGGCGGTGATCTTGAAGCCGTTCTCCGCCCCGGTCTCGGCCGAACGCAGCGACAGCCGCGCGCCGTTGGCGTCGTTGACGATGGTGGCCTTGATGCCTGCGCCCGCGGCGTTGATCTTGTCGCGGATGGCCGCCAGGCTGGTCTCGCCGGCGCCGATGTTCACGGTGACGGGCGTGGCGCCGCTCTTGGCGCTGAAGCTGGTGCCGCTCCAGGCGCCCAGGGTGATCGTCAGGCTGCCTTCATTGAGCGTGCTGGCGGCGCTGGGCATCGCCTGGCTGGCGGTCACCGTCTGCGCAGCGGCCATCTGCTGGACGCTCATGCTGTAGCTGCCGCCGGCGGCTGAGCCGCTGGCGCTGCCGGTGACCACCGTCTCGTCGGCGGACTTGAAGGCCTTGGTGTTCCACAGGCCGATGCCGGTGATGGCTTCGGACTTGGTCTTCAAGGCGTCGACATAACTCTGCAGCTTGCCCACGGCGGAGACCTGGGTGCTGAGGGTCTTGTTCTCGCTGGTGATCAGGTCGATGGGCCTGCGCTCCACCGACATCAGGCTGGAGATGATGGATTCGGCATCGAGGCCGGAGCCGATGCCCAGGGAACTGATCGAGGCCATGCGCGGGCTCCTCAGACGATGGATCTGTCCGGCATATCGGCCTGCAGGCGCCGGGACTTGAAAGTCGGCGCCGCGGCGGCCGTGGCAGGCCTGCGGCCCTCAGGACCGGGCGGTCTCCACGGCGGGGCCGCTTTCAGCCCTGCAGCAGCTGCATCACCTGCTGCGGCAGCTGGTTGGCCTGGGCCACCATGGCGGTGCCAGCCTGCTGCAGGATCTGGGTGCGGCTCATGTTGGAGGTCTCCACCGCGAAGTCCGCATCCATGATGCGGCTGCGGGCAGCCGACTGGTTCTCCACCGACACCTGCAGATTGGAGATGATCGCGTCGAAGCGGCTCTGGTTGGCGCCGAAGGTGGCGCGCAGGTCGTTGACCGAGTCGATCGCCGTGTCGATGTTGTCGATCACGGTGGCGATGGCGCCGATGGTGGCGTTTTGGTCGATGGAGGCGCCGGTGGTGGAGGTCACCGTGGTGATGTCGGTCGCCTGCTTCATGTTCACCGTGATGACATGCACCTCGTCGTCGAACGTGGTGTTGGCCCCGATCTGGAACGTCATGTCCGTCGCGTCGGTGTACAGGATGTGCTTGCCGTTGAAGGTCGTGCCACCCAGCACCCGGTCGATTTCCTCCTGCAGCTCACGGAACTCCTTGTTCAGGGAGTCCTTGTCGGAGCTGCTGTTGGAGGCGTTGCGGCTCTGCACCGCCAGCTCGCGCATGCGCTGCAGGGCATCGCTGACCTTGGCGAGCGCGCCTTCGGCCGTCTGGGCCAGCGAGATCCCGTCGTTGGCATTGCGGATGGCCACGTTCATGCCGCGCACCTGCGCGTTCATGCGCTCGGCGATGGCCAGCCCCGCGGCATCGTCCTTGGCCGAGTTGACCCGCAGGCCTGAGGACAGGCGCTGCATGGAGGTGGTCAGCGAGGCTTGCGAAGCGTTCAGATTGCGCTGCGCGTTGAGCGACGCCAAGTTGGTGTTGATGGTCTGCGGCATGCGAACACTCCTCAAGAATCGCCAAGAGGCCTGCCGGGCCGGGTCTTGAGCGGAAGGTCGTCACGCCCTGACTGCTTGGGTGACGATGGCCTCATTCTGGAAGTGCGCCCTGTGGGCCAAAGCCGTGAAATGCAAGCACTTGGCTGCACATTTCGGACAGGTGCGGATGGTGCCCCCAAAAGCAGAAGAGGCGGGACCTGCCCGCCTCTTCCGTATCGTCTCGGGTGCCCGCCACACGCAGGCGGCGGGCATCGCGGCCGGGGCCGCGACGCGCCGACCCGGCCTCATCCCAGCAACTGCAGCACCTGCTGCGGCAGTTGGTTGGCCTGGGCCACCATGGCGGTGCCGGCCTGCTGCAGGATCTGGGTGCGGCTCATGTTGGCGGTCTCCGTCGCGAAGTCCGCGTCCATGATGCGTCCCCGCGCGGCCGACTGGTTTTCCACCGAGACGTTGAGGTTGGCGATGATCGAGTCAAAGCGGCTCTGCGTCGCACCGAAGGTGGCCCGCTCGTCGTTGATCGTGTCGATGGCGGTGTCGATGTTGTCAATCACCGTGGCGATGGCGCCGGCGGTGGCCGTCGAGTCGATCGTGGCCATGGTGCTGCTGGTCACCGCGGTGATGTCGGTGTGCGTGGTCATGTTCTGGGTCGTCACCGTCACCACGTCGTCCGAGGTGGTGTTGGCGCCGATCTGGAAGGTCATGGCCGTGGCGTCGGTGCCCAGCATGTGCTTGCCGTTGAAGGCGGTGCCGCCCAGCACGCGCTGGATCTCCTTCTGCAGTTCGCCGAACTCCTTGTTCAGCGAATCCTTGTCGGAGGTGGAGTTCGTCGCGTTGCGGCTCTGCACCGCCAACTCACGCATGCGCTGCAGGGCGTCACCGACCTTGGACAGCGCCCCCTCGGCGGTCTGCGCCATGGAGATGCCGTCATTGGCGTTGCGGATGGCCACGTTCATGCCGCGCACCTGGGCGTTCATGCGCTCGGCGATGGCCAGGCCGGCCGCATCGTCCTTGGCCGAGTTGATCCGCAGACCCGAAGACAGGCGCTGCATGGACGTGGCCAGCGAGCTCTGCGAAGACCCCAGGTTGCGCTGCGCATTCAGCGACGACAGATTGGTGTTGATGGTTTGAGCCATGTTGATACTCCTACTCGATTCTCCAAAAGCCTCCGGTTAAGCACCGGCACCGTCCTTCACGTCCAGCACCAGGTGCTCCTCCGGTCGGGAAGCGCCTTGCGGTTGAAGGCGTTGCCTGACCCTTGGCCATCTCACCGGACCTCGGGACCTGCGGTTGCAAGACCCGATGCCTGGGCTATCGGAAAGGCCGCGGAAGAACTTGAGAAGAGATTGGCCGCCGTTTGCCGGCCAGATCCGCCCAGGCGACACCCGGCCTGCGCGGTGGCGGCTCAATCGGCAGGAGAGCCCGCCGCTTTTCCGGGGACCGGTGGACCCGGTCCCCGCGGCCCGGCGGGTTGCCGCCAGGCGGAGAGGTTCAGGCGGGCGTCATCGAAGAAGCGACAGGACGGTCTGGGGCAGCTGATTGGCCTGGGCCACCATGGCGGTGCCGGCCTGCTGCAGGATCTGCGCGCGGCTGAGGTTGGCCGTCTCCTGCGCGAAGTCCGCGTCCATGATCCGGCCCCGCGCCGCGCTCTGCGCCTCCACCCCTGTCTGCAGGCTGGAGATGATGGCCTCGAAGCGGCTCTGGGAGGCGCCGAAGGTCGCACGCTCGTCGTTGATCGTGTCAATGGCCGCATCGATGTCGTCGATCACGTCGGCGATGGCCCCTGCCGTGGCGTTGGAGTCGATGCTCGCGCTGCTGGTCACCGCCGTGATGTCGGTGGCGCTGGTCATGTTGGAGGTGGTGATGGTCACCACGTCGTCACCCGTGGTGTTGGCACCCACCTGGAACGTCATGGACGTGGCGTCCGAGCCCAGCATGTGCCGGCCGTTGAAGCTGGTGCCTCCCAGGATGCGCCCGATCTCCGACTGCAGCTCCTGGAACTCCTTGTTCAGCGAGTCCTTGTCCGAGGTGGAGTTGGTGGCGTTGCGGCTCTGCACCGCCAGCTCGCGCATGCGCTGCAGCGCGTCGCCCACCTTGGACAGCGCGCCCTCGGCCGTCTGCGCCAGCGAGATGCCGTCGTTGGCGTTGCGGATGGCCACGTTCATGCCGCGCACCTGCGCGTTCATGCGCTCGGCAATGGCCAGGCCGGCCGCATCGTCCTTGGCCGAGCTGATGCGCAACCCGGAGGACAGGCGCTGCATCGTGGTGGCCAGGGAGTTCTGCGAGCCGTTCAGATTGCGCTGCGCATTGAGTGAAATGACATTGGTGTTGATGGTCTGGCTCATTGCCTGCTCCTACGCGGGTCATCCATCCAGGGCCAACAGGCCCCCGACAGGCCGCCCCGCCACCACTTCCATGCGGGGAGAGAGGGGCCTTGGATTCCCTTTCGGCAGATCGATCGCCAGACTTGAGGGTCTTTTCACCCTCTTTTCAATCGATTGAAAAAAGCGTCCTGACCAGGTCGCAGGTCGGCCGCCCACCCCAGGGTTGCCTGCGGTGGGCCGGTGGGGCCGGGGGCCCTGCAGCAGCGGGCATCGCGCCAACTGGCGGGCCCACAGCGGGCTTATCGGAGCTTTCGCACCGGCCTGCAGCCCTAAAGATTTCGCCATGAATGCCACCGTCCACCCCGCCCGCCAGGGCCTGCGCCGCGTTGCCCTGGTCATGATCGTGCGCGACGAGGCTTTGCGCATCCAGGCCGCCCTGGCCAGCGCGCTGCCGTGGGTGGACGACGCCCTGGTCCTCGACACCGGCTCCCAGGATGACACCGTGGCCTTGGCACGGGCTGCCGGCGCCCGCGTGGAGCAGACGCGCTGGCGCAATGACTTCGCGGCTGCCCGCAACCAGGCCCTGGCCCTGGCCGGCGCCGACTGGCACCTGGTGCTGGACGCGGATGAACTGCTGGTCCAAGGCGGAGAGGCCGTGGCGGCCCTGCGCCAATTCGAGCCCACCTTCGTCGGCAGCCTGCGTGTGGACAGTCGCCAGGGCCTGGGCGCCCAGAGCAGCCTGGCACCGAGCTGGATCAGCCGGGTGCTGCCCGGCCACCTGCGCTACAGCGGTCGCATCCATGAACAGGTCCGCCACCAGCTGCCGGTGCGCCGCCTGCCGGTGCGCCTGCACCACAGTGGCTACAGCGAGGCGGCCCTGGCCGGCAAGGCCGGACGCAACGCGGCGCTGCTGCGGGCGGCCCTGCACGAGTCACCCCAGGATGCCTACCTGTGGTACCAGCTGGGCAAGGACCATGATGTGTATGCCCGCTACCGCGAGGCCGTGGCCAGCTTCGACCACGCGGAGGGCCTGCTGCGTGAGCAGCCGCTGCAGTTTCCCGCCTGGCTGCATGACCTGACCGTGCGCCGACTGCATGCCCTCAAGTGCGTGGGCGAGCATGAACGGGCCATCTTGCTGGCCGAAGCCGGCTTGCCCGTCTGGAAGGAGTCGCCCGACTTCTTCTTCACCCTGGGTGACGTGATGCTGGACTGGGCCGCCCGCGAGCCGCGACGCGCTGCGCAGCTGCTGCCCATGATCGAGAACGCCTGGGAGCGCTGCCTGGCCCTGGGCGAGCGGCCGGACCTGGAAGGGGCCGTGCTGGGCCGTGGCAGCCACCTGGCGGCCCACAACCTGGCGGTGCTGCGGGAGCAACTGCCGCCGGGCGTTGGCCTCTCCCAACTGGGTTGAGGACTGGCCAGCGTTGCCTTGAACACCGTGGTTTGCGCAGGCGACCCGCAGCAATGTCCCTGTGCCGGGCTTGTCGCGGAGATCTGCGCCGGATGGCCCACGGTGAGTGCATGGTCTAGGCCCAACCGGCTCTGTTGCACAAAGCGAGCGGGAGCGTGCTCGTAGACTGACGCCGTGAGCGAAGCGAAGAAGAAGCGGACGAAGTACCGCACGACGAACTGGAAGGTCTACAACGCGGCGCTGAAGGCGCGAGG
>NZ_JAAGOH010000017.1 GCF_010499455.1 Ideonella livida
GCGCGTGGCCGTGCTCAATCGCTTCAGTCAGATCGGCCGACCGCAGACCGTGCCGGTGGTCGCCGTGGCATGAGTCCGTCCGGGGCTGGGGTCATGCCGTCTGCTCACGGATTTGTGCAACAGAGCCGGCCCAACCAGCGGAGTTCGGCGCTCGGAATGACAAGTCAGTCGCCGGATGGAACCCCAAGTTCTGGGTAGCTTCGTAGGATTGACGCGGCCAGCATGTGGCCGTATCCACTGTCCATCGCCGCTGGAGCCGCATCTGTCGGGCCAGTGCAGCGTTGGGTCAAGGGAGCGTCAGACAATGCTCTTTACAATCACTTTCTACTAGAAGAGAACGCAACATGCCAGTCACCTGACTGATGATGGAAAGTCTGGTGGTTCTCACTAGCATGCTTGGCACCAAATATATAGAGAAATAATCAGTGGAAGTTTTTGAATCCTCATCATGGTCAAGCGACCATTCGCCGTTGATTTCCTTCATCGTTCCGGCCTACAACACCAAGGACTACATAGGTCGTACGCTTGCCGGATTTGAAGGTCATCCTGGTGTGAGCTTCGAATTGATCGTGGTCCATGATGGCGGCACTGACGGGACCCTCCAAAAAGTATTAGGTTGGGCCCGGGAAAACGAGCACATCCCTGTCAAGGTATTGGATCAGCCCAATGCTGGACTTTCGGCCGCACGACACAGCGGACTGCGGGTGGCGCGCGGACAGTACGTCGCCTTCTGTGACAGCGACGATCTCATTGATGTGTCGGTCTACGGGGAAATGGCGAGGATCGCCCGGCAGCGATCTTGCGAGATCTTCCTCTGCCGTGCGGTTGCCTTTGACAACGTATCCGGTTGGAGCCACGATTTTTATGACGGCTCGGTCTTTGAGGAGATTGTCGGGAAAAATGACTACGTGGTCACCAGTTGGGCAAGGCATCCCTCCATTTTCACCCTGGAGCCCAATGCCAACGTTCGCATCATCGCCCGAGAATTCTTCGAGCAGGCAGGGATAAGGTTCGAACCCGGCGCTCATTATGAGGATCTGGGACCGCACGTCAGATCACTCTGCAAGGCCCGGCATGTCGGCTTGCTCAACAAAACGGGCTTCTATTACCGGGTAGGGCGCCATGGCGCCATCACCGGTGAGCAAGGGATGCGGCGCTTTGATGTGCTGCATGGCGCCAAAGAAGCGCTTGACGCATGCGATGAAGAAGGATTGAGCGCCGAGGGGCGGGCTGCCGTCTTGGCACTCATCCTCAGGATGGTGTTTTGGTGTGGCAAAAACGTTCCCTATGCCGCGATCGGCCAGTTCGTGGAGCAATCCATGGCCGTGTTCCATGGGCGGATTTCCCGCGATGTGGTGGCCCAAGGCATGCGGCGCTTTTTCCGTACGCGGCGGCAGGCATTTTTGGCGCTGGCGTACATGGATGGGATGAAAGAATTGATTCAGCTTCGGCTGGAGGAAGGGCGGCTGCTCAAGTGGTCGGTGATTTCGTTTGCTGCCAGAAATCGGAAATTGATCCGCATGGGTTTCAAGCGACTTGGCGCCTGAATTGGTGACTCGCAGGGAAATGCAGAGGAGGTACGATTAAATGTACAGATTCCCAATGATTGAAAAGGCCAAGTCCATCATGCGCGGGGTGGTTGACGAGGCGCAGTTGGATGCAGATGCCTATGCCGTTTTTTCATCTGACGTTGGACCCTATCACCGTCCAGTGTCTGGCGAGACGCAGGCTGTCCTGCTGGGCCTTGGCTCTGGTCTGGATGTCGTGGCCTTTCTGGAAGGGTCTCCGGATTTGAAGGTGACTGTCGTCGAACGCGCCAGTGACTATGTTTCCGGAGTTCTCGACCGGCTGCGTGAGATCTTCCCGGGCCGCGTTGATAATTTTGAGACCTTCGATGAGTTTCTCCAGCGTCATCCAGATGGGCAGGGAGGCCGTAACCTCTTCGTCAAAGTCCGTGGCGGATTTGCTGCTGAATTCTTATCGCGACTGCATCAGATTGAGTCTCGGATCGTCACACTTTGCGGCGAGCTGAGATCTGCGGCCATGGATCCCATGGACCTTTATCGGCGCCTTCGGGACCAGGGAGTCGCGTTCTATCTGAATTTTTCAGACCTTGGGCAGCGTATTTTCACCAGCGAGGCCCCTGCGGAAGTTGAGGTTTCAGTGGTGGTTCCGGTCTACAACGTGGGTCGGTTTGTGGATAACTGCCTAGAGCGCCTTGCGCTGCAGACTTTGCGGCGCCTCGAAGTGTTGGTCATCGATGATGGCTCGCCTGATGACTCTGGCCAAAGGGCAGACGATTGGGCTTCTCGCTTTCCCGGGCGCATCAAGGTCATCCACAAGAAAAACGCTGGGTGTGCTGCCGCCAGAATGACTGGCCTTGAGCATGCGACGGGCGAGTTCGTGGGCTTCGTCGACGGCGATGACTGGGTCGACGTGCACATGTACGAAGACCTCTATCGTTCCGCCGTCCTGCACCATGCCGACATCGCACAGTGCGGGTTCACCCTGGCTTTCGACCATTCGGGCCGGCGTGAGCCGGTGGCAGAGGGATTTCCCGCGCTGACGCGGGGTGGTCATCCGTTCCTCGGGGTGCGGCCCACCATTTGGCGGCGAATCTACCGTCGGAGTTTCCTGAAGAAGAACGGCATTAATTTTCCTGCGCACATACGGCGGTTTGATGATCTGCCGTTCCAATTCTGCGCCTTGGTCCATGCTGGTTTTGTCTCCAGCATTCCGGAGCACTACTATTTTTACCGGCAGGAGCGGCCTGGTCAGGATATTGCCGTTCGTGACGGCAGGTTGTATGTCCACTTTGAGATCTTTGACTGGCTGGATGGCCAGCTTCAGAACTCGCTCACCAGAAAAGTGGAGGAGCAGCTGGTGAAAGTGGAGCTCAGTACCCACATCTGGGCGCTCTCGATCATCGACGAAAAGTTCAGGGCGGAATACCTCAGTCGTGCGAGTGCCCAAATATTCCGTGGCCGGCGACATTTGAGTTGGTGGAAGGTGGCCCGCTTGTGCTTGAAGCGCCCACACGATCAGCGGTCCTGGGGCCGCCGACTGGTGCTGCGCGGACTGCTGGGCGGTCGCGTCGATGTCGCAGGTCAAACGGAAGTTTTAGGTTCTGTTTTGTCGGCTGATGCCAAGAACAGCTGATTCTTTCGTAGGGAATATTTTGGGCGTGTAGATCAAAGGCTGCTCATTTGTTGACTTTCAAGGAAACAGGCCTCAGGCTTCTGGGCTACTTCCGCGCGACGCGTGTGCGCATGCTGAGTGGCATCGGGTTTTTTTTCCTGGCTGCGATGATGGAGCCCCTGGTCCCAGCATTGCTCGGGAAGCTTCTGGATACCGGTTTCAAGGCCGATCTCGGATTTCCCGTCTGGTGGGTTCCTATCATTCTGGTAGGAATGTTCTTGTGCCGGGGGTTGTTCCAGTTCTCAGGGGCCTACCTTTTTACCACCTCCAACGCGCGGGTAGTGATGGATCTGCGCGCGGATATGGTCCGGGCCATGATCAAGGCGGATGCGCCCTTGTATGCCCGGATGGGGCCAGGGGTCATGGCCGCTCGGATCATCAATGATCCGCAGGCCGCAGTGGGATCATTGCAGGGAGCGGTGGTCACGCTGCTGCGGGATGGCACCACGTTCATCGCCCTGGTGGGTTATCTGCTCTACCTGAATTGGTGGTTGACCATGGTTTCCATGGTGACCATGCCCCTGCTGGCGATCGTGGTGCGCATCGTTCAGAAGCGAATCCTCCATGCTGCAGGAAAGAGTTACGAGTCTCAGGTCAGGCTGATCGGCATCACCGACGACATCGCCCGGGCGTGGCGGGTGGTGCGAACCTTCGATGCCGGTGATTTCGAAGTCTCCAGGTTTCTATCTGAGGCAGATAGGCTCCGGCGCGCTGTGGTGAAGAACGGAACAGCGGCCGCCTCGATGACACCCTTGACCCAGTTGGTGGCCAGCCTGGGTGTGTCGGCCATACTCACCATGGCTATCCTGAATGCCCAAGGGGGAGGGGCGACGGTGGGTGAGTTCGTCGGTTTCATCACCGCCTTGCTCATGATTATTTCCCCGCTGCGTCACCTCACAGACGTGTCTCAGCCCATCATCAACGGATTCATCGTGGCGCGTGTCTGCTTTGAGTTCATGGATACGCCTAGTGAGCCTGATGCGGGTGAAGTGGTTCTGGACAGGTCGTCCGTGTCGGGCCACATCGAGTTCGATCGAGTGACCTTGAAGTATCCGGACAGTGAGACGAAGGCGCTTTCCGAGTTATCCCTCAACATCCCCGCCGGCTCCACGGCCGCGTTGGTCGGCGCCTCCGGTGCCGGCAAGACCACCATCGTCAGCACCCTGCTGGGCTTTGCCCAGGCGCAGGAGGGGGCCGTTCGGTTGGATGGCGTGTCCCTGCCCGAGATCCGCAAGCTCTCGCTGCGCCAGCAGTTTGCGGTGGTCTCCCAGGACATCGTCCTCTTCGAGGGCTCGATCGCGGACAACGTGACCTACGCGCTGCCCTTTGACGCCGCCAAGGTGGAATCGTGCCTGCGTGCGGCCAACCTCTGGGACTTTGTGCAGAGCCAGCCCGAGGGGCTGCAGACGGCCGTGGGCACCAACGGCAACCGGCTCTCGGGTGGGCAGCGCCAGCGGCTGGCCATTGCCCGGGCGTTGTACAAGGACGCGCGCATCTGGATCTTTGACGAGGCGACCTCAGCGCTGGACACCGAGTCCGAGCGCATCGTGCAGCAGTCCATCGAGCAGTGGCAGGGCCGCAAGACGCTGATCCTGATCGCCCACCGCCTGAGCACAGTGCGCAACGCCGACTGCATCCACGTGCTCTCGGAAGGGCGGGTGGTGGAGTCGGGCACGCATGAGGTGCTGATGGCCCGCCAGGGCCTGTACGCCGGCATGGTGAACGCCCAGTCCATGGCCTGAGTCCGCGTGGCAGTGGCCCTGGGGCCGGCCCTGCCTGCGCCTACACTTGCGCCCGCGGTGCCGCCCTCAGGGCTCGGGCCCGTTCAGCAAGGCGGCGCCGGACGGCGGATCGGCGCGGCCTGGACCCAGAGGCAAGATGTCCCAGCGCAACCTCATCATCCTGCGGGCCGGCGATGGCTCACTGCACCCCCAATGGCAGGTCGGCGCCACCCCCGATTTCGACCTGTTCATCAGCTACTACGGCAAGCAGGCCGGTCGCCATCAGGCCGACGCGACCTACTACGAGCACCGCCCGGGACCCAAGTGGTCCTGCATCGGCGAGTTGCTGGCGTCCCGGCCCGAACTGCTGGATCGGTACGACGCCTTCTGGTTTCCCGACGACGATCTGGCCGCCGATGCCCACACCCTGAACCGCATGTTTGCGTTGTTTCATGGCTTTGGCCTGGCCCTGGCGCAGCCGGCCCTCACCCAGGACTCCTTCTACAGCTGGGATCTGCTCCTGCAGGACCCCCGCTACGTGTTGCGCCACACCGGGTTTGTGGAGGTCATGGCGCCGATCTTCAGCCGGGCCGCCCTCAAGGCCTGCCTGCCCACCTTCACCGAGAGCCGCAGCGGCTGGGGTCTGGACTTTGTCTGGCCGCAGCTCGCGGCCCGTGGCAGCCAACGGGCGATTGCGGTCATCGACGCCACGCCGGTGCGCCACACGCGGGCGCTGGGCGGCAACCTCTACGCCAACAACCCGGACCTCGATCCCCGCGCCGACCGGGCCGACGTGGTGACCCGCTACCAGGCGCAGCGCGCCATGGTGCTGGCACCCCATACCTGTCACGGGGGGGTGCGCCTTTCCGGCCTGGGTTGGTGGGACGCGTTGAAATGGGCCTGGCGGCGCAAGTACGCGCTGCACCGCATGCGCCAGCGCCGGCGCCAGGGCAAGGCTGAGGGCCTGTGAACCGCCCGGTGGTCTTCCATGTGGTGGCCGGCAGCTTCACCGGGTCCACCCAAGTGGCCGCGCAGCTGGTGCGCGGTGGGCTGGAGGCGGGCCTTTACCAGCCTGTGCTGGTGCTGTCGGTCAAGCCTGGGGATGACCCGAGTCGCTGGCAGGCGTTGCAGGCCCAGGGACTGACCGTGGAGACGGTGCCGGCCCGCAGCCGCTGGGCCACGGTGCGGGCGGTCCGACGGTTGTGTCTGCGCCATCGGCCACAGGTCCTGGTGGCGCATGGTTTTCCCGAGCACCTGTATGCGCGCTGCGCGGGCTGGTGGGCGGGTGTGCCGGTGCTGATGCATGTGGAGCACAACAGCCGCGAGCGCTATAGCCGCTGGCGTCGTGCGCTGGCCCGTTGGCTCGCCGGAAGGACCGCCTGGTCCATCGGCGTGTCGGAGGGTGTCCGCCAGCAGTTGCTGGCCATGGGGCTGGCGCCGGGGCGGACGGTCACCATTGGCAATGGCATCGACCTGACCCGCTTTGGCGCAGCTGCCGGGAGGCCGCTGGCCGAGCGTCAGCCAGGCCTGGTGATGGCGGCACGGCTGGTGCCCCAGAAGGACCATGCCACCCTGCTGCAGGCCTTGCACCTGCTGCGGCGGGATCACGGTCTGGCGCCGCCGACCTGGTTGGTGGGGCAAGGGACGCCGGAGCGTTTGCAGGCCTTGCGTGCCGAGGTGCAGGCCCTGGGCCTGCAGGACCAGGTGCAGGTGCCCGGTCACCATGATGACGTGCCTGCCCTGATGGCCGGGCTGCGCGTAGGTGTGCTGTCCACCCACTATGAGGGCATGCCGCTGACCTTGCTGGAGGCCATGGCTGCCGGCATGGCCGTGGTGGGCAGTGCGGTGCCAGGGGTGCAGGAGCTGTTGCGGGATGGCGTGGATGGCTTGTTGGTGCCTCCCCGTGACCCCGCCGCCCTGGCCGCTGCACTGCACCGGCTGCTGACCGAAGAGGCCTTGGCCCAGCGGCTCGCCACCGCCGCACGCCAACGCGCGTGTGCAGAGTTCTCCTGGACCCGGACGCAGGCCGAATACGACCGTCTCATCCTGCAGTCCCTGGCCCGGCCACCCGCGGGCGGCTGAGGCGCCTGCGGCCAGGGGGCCTCTCCGCCGGGCCGCGGCTCGCGCCGCCCCCGGGGCAACAGGCTCAGCGGAACAGCTCCAGAATGCTGCGCCGCTCGGCCTCGGTGGTGCGCGGCCCGGCCGGCTCGGCGGGCAGCGGGGCGGAGGCTGGCGATGCCGGCAGGCTCAGGCGGTTGACTCCACCCTCCTGCGCCGACTCCACGTACAGCCATTCGCCATTGACGGAGGTGATGCCTTCGGGCGGGGTGTACTCCATCACCGGCTGCTGGCGCAGTGCCACCCCCATGTAGTCGATCCACACCGGCAGCGCCAGGCCACCGCCGGTCTCCCGGTCCCCGAGCTTCTTCGGGGTGTCGAAGCCGATCCAGACCACGGCCACACGGGAGGGCTGGAAGCCCGCGAACCAGGCATCCATCGCATCATTGGTGGTGCCGGTCTTGCCGTACAGGTCGGTGCGCTTGAGCTGCACCGGCGCCTTGGCCGCGGTTCCGGCGCGGGTCACCTCCTGCAGCAGTGTGTTCATGACAAAGGCATTGCGGGCGGGCAGGGTGCGCTGTGCCTCGTCGGGGGCCTGGAAGCGGGCCTGGTAAAGCACCTTGCCGCGGTTGTCGGCGATGCGTGAGATCAGCCCCGGCCGGACCAGGTAGCCCCCGTTGGCAAACACGCCATAGGCGGAGGCGACCTGCAGCGGCGTGACCGATCCCGAGCCCAGCGCCATGGTGAGGTAGGGGTCGTGCTTGTCCCGGTCAAAGCCAAACCGGGTGACCCAGTCGCGGGCGTTCTCCACCCCCACCGACATCAGCAGCCGGATCGACACCATGTTCTTGGACTTGGCCAAGGCGCGTCGCAGGGTGATCGGACCGTCGAACGTGCCGTCGTAGTTCTTGGGCTCCCAGGGCTGGCTGCCGGTACTGCCCGCATCAAAGAACAGGGGGGAGTCGTCCACCACGCTGCTGGGGTTGAATCCCTTCTCGATGGCTGCCGAGTAGATGAAGGGCTTGAAGCTGGAACCCGGCTGCCGCCACGCCTGGGTGACGTGGTTGAACTTGTTGCGGCTGAAGTCAAATCCCCCCACCAGGGCCTTGAGCTCGCCGGTCTGTGGATCCAGTGACACGAGGGCCCCCTCGACTTCGGGCATCTGGATCATGCGCCATTCGCCCTTGGCGTTGCGCATCACCCGCACGATCGAGCCGCGCCTGAGCTGGACCTTGGGGTCGGCCTTGGGGTGCAGCCCCGCGGCGGCGAACTTCAGGGCGTCGCCGGCCAGGGTGACGGATTCACCGTTCTGCAGGGCCAGCGTCAGCCGGCGGGGTTCCACGGTCAGCACGACGGCGGGCCGGAGTTCGTCGCCCTCGGGCCGGTCACTGAGGGCTTCGGCGATCCGGGGGTCCAGGGCGTTGGCGTTCTCCGGCAGTTCCACGTGCGCCTCGGGCCCGCGGAAGGCCTGGCGGGCCTCATAGTCCAGCAGGCCTTTGCGCAGGGCCTTGTAGGCAGCCTGCTGCTCCGCTGCGTCAATGGTCAGCGTCACGTTCAAGCCCCGGGTGTAGGCCTCACCGCCGAAGCTGGCGTGAACCGTTTGCCGGGCCATTTCCGTCACATAGTCCGCCTGTGCGTGGCGATCGGGTGTGGTTCGGTATTTCAGCGTCTGCGCCAAGGCGGTGTCGCGCTGCTCGGGTGTGATGAAACCCTGGTCGTGCATGCGTTCGATGATGTAGCGCTGCCGCACCACCGCCCGCTTGGGGTTGACGATCGGGTTGTAGGCCGAAGGCGCCTTGGGCAGGCCGGCCAGCATCGCGCACTCGGCCACCGACAACTCGCCCAGCCGTTTGCCGAAGTACACCTCGGCGGCAGCCGCAAAACCGTAGGCCCGCTGACCCAGGTAGATCTGGTTCATGTAGATCTCCAGGATGCGCTCCTTGCTGAGCTCGTGCTCGATCTTCAGCGAGAGCATCACCTCAAAGAGCTTGCGGCTGAGGGTCTTCTCGGTGGAGAGGAAGAAGTTGCGGGCCACCTGCATGGTGATGGTGGAAGCACCTTGGCTGCCCGCGGACTCCAGCTGGGCCAGGGCGGCCCGCAAAAGGCCGATGTAGTCCACGCCGTGGTGTTCGTAGAAACGGGCGTCCTCGATGGCCAGCACGGCGTTGATCATGTCCTTGGGGATCGCGGACACCGGCACGAAGGTCCGCCGTTCCTCGCCGAATTCGCCCAGCAGCGTGCCGTCGGCCGCGAAGACCCGCAACGGCAGCCGCGGTTGGTAGTCGGTCAGCGCATCGAGCTCGGGCAACTTGGGGAAGGTGAGCGCAAAGACGAAGGCCCCCACGATGGCCGCCGCCAGCACCCCGCCCAGTGCCAATCCCGACACGGCCAGCAGCGACCGGATGAACAAACGCGTCAAGCGTCTGGCCCAGGAAACGGAGGGGGCCCGGGCAGGGGGGTGGTGGGGTTCGGTCATGAGGACGCGGTGCGGGCAATGAGGAAATGAGTCGCGAAACCAAGGGCTGAAACCTGGTTTTCATCTGCTTACCAAGTCGGCGCAGCAACACGACAGGCGTAGCGAACGTGCCGGCATTTTCCTTGGTTAGTCAATGGTCTTGCTGCTAGCATTCAAGTGTTTTGTCAACTCGGCAACGGGGTTGCTGCCGTCGGAGCCAACGAAGTGGGCCTGTTAGATCGCATTCTTGGCCAGCGCCATCCGCCATTGCTGGGACTGGATATCAGCAGCACGGGTGCCAAGCTGGTGGAGCTGGGTCGTGCCCCGAATGGGGACTATGTGCTGGAACGCATGGCGCTAGAGCCTTTTGAGAAGGGCTGGATCGTCGAGGGGCAGATCGAGAAATTCGACGAGGTGGCCGATGCCGTCCGTCGGGCGGTTTCGCGCTCCGGCACCAAGACCCGCCGGGTGGCCATGGCCATGCCGGCGGCGGCCGTCATCACCAAACGCATCACGCTGCCCGCCGGGCTGCGCGAAGAGGAGATGGAAGTCCAGGTGGAGTCAGAGGCCCATCAGTACATTCCGTTTCCGCTGGATGAGGTGAGTCTTGACTTCTGCGTCATCGGGCCCAACGCGGCCTCGCCCGCCGATGTCGATGTGCTGATCGCGGCCTCCCGGCGCGATCGGGTGCAGGACCGCCAGGGGCTGGCCGAGGCCGCAGGGCTCACGCCGGTCATCCTGGATGTGGAGTCCCACGCCGCGCGTCTGGCCATGAAGCGGCTGAGCGAGGGCAGCCTGGGGTTTGAGCCAGATGCCCTGTTGGCGCTTTTTGAGATCGGCGCCGACAACGCCAGCCTCAAGGTGCTGCGCGGCGACGACATGGTCTATGACCGTGACCAATCTTTTGGTGGTGCCCAGCTCACCCAGCTGATCTCCCGGCAGTACGGGTTTTCCTTTGACGAAGCCGAGCAGAAGAAGATCTCAGGCGACCTCCCCGAGGATTACCAGACCACGCTGCTGATGCCTTTCGTGGAAAGCATGGCCCATGAAATTGGCCGGGCCCTTCAGTATTTCTTCACCAGCACGCCGCACCACCAAGTCAACTGCGTGATGTTGGCCGGCGGCGCGTCCTCGCTGGCGCAGCTGGATGAAAAGGTGGCCGAGGTGACGGGATTCCCGGCCCGGGTGGTCAATCCCTTTGAAGGCATGGTCATCGGATCGGGCGTGCGCGAAGCGCGTTTGCGCCGCGATGCGCCGTCCTTCCTGACGGCTTGCGGGCTGGCGCTGCGGAGGTTCGTCAAGTGATTCTGATCAACCTGCTTCCCCACCGCGAAGCGCGGCGCAAGGAGCGCAAGCGGATGTTCCTGTCGGGCCTGGGCCTGGCGGGGCTGGTGGGCGTCGCCATGACCGTGTTTGCCTTCGGCATCGTCCAGCAGATGATCTCGTCCCAGGAGGGGCGCAACGCTCGCCTGCAGTCGGAGATCGGCAAGCTGGACCAAGACATCAGCAATATCGCGAGCCTGCGCAACGACATCGATGCCCTCAAGGCCCGCCAAAAGGCGGTGGAGGACCTCCAGACCAACCGCAATGCACCCGTCCTGCTGCTCAATGAGCTGGCCCGGCAGACGCCTGAGGGCATCTACCTGACAGGCTTGCGCCAAACGGGCACGCTGGTGGCGCTCACGGGCGTCGCCCAGAGCAACGACCGTGTGTCCGAGTTCCTGCGCAATGTCGGCTACAACTCTGAGATGCTGGAGAAGCCGGAGCTGATCGATGTGAAGGCCGGCAACGTCGGTACAGGCAAGGAAGCCCGGCGCGCGCTGAATTTCTCGATCCGCGTCCGGATCAAGCCGGTGGAGCAGCAAGTCGCGGAAGGCGCCAAGCCAGGCAAGCCTGAGGCGGCCAAGGGCGTGAAGGCCGCTGCCTCGGCGCCCCGTGGAGTGTCCTCATGAAGTCACCCCAACTTCGTCTTCCTCGCGTCGACCTGGCGGCGGTTGCCAGCACGGTGCAGTCGCAGTTCCGTGACCTCAATCCCAAGGAGCCGGGCCAATGGCCCATCGTGCCGAAGGTCGCCGCTTGGGTTGGGGCGGGCCTGGCCACCTTGGCGCTGGGATGGTTCCTGGTGGTGGCCGAGCAGACCCAGGCCCTGGAGGCCGCGGAAGTGCGGGAGCAGAAGCTCAAGACCGAATACCGCGACAAACTGGCCCAGGCCATCAACCTGGAAGCGCTGACCAAGCAGAAGCAGCAGGTCCAGGAATATGTGACCCAACTGGAGAAGCAGCTGCCCGGCAAGGCCGAGATCGACGCGCTCCTGTCCGACATCAACAATGCGGCACGGGACGGCGGCAGCCTGCAGGTCGAGCAGATCACCCCCGGGCAGGTGGTGGTGAAGGATTACTACGCCGAGCTGCCCATTGCCATCAAGGTGGCCGGGCGGTACGACGATCTGGGTCGTTTCGCCTCGAACATCGCGCACCTGTCGCGCATTGTGACCCTTCACGATCTGGTGGTGCAGCCGGCCGCCAAGGATCCGAATGGGGCGCTGGTGATGGAGTCCACGGCCCGAACCTACCGTTACCTCGACCCTGAAGAGGTGGCGCAGGCGCGCAAGGCAGCGGCGGCCAAGGAAAAGGGCAAGGGCAAGGGCAAGCCGGCGCCCAAGGAAGGCAAGAAGTGATGGGCGCCACGTTCCGTTCTCTGGTCCTGGTGGCCGTGCCTGTCCTGCTCGTGGGTTGCGGGTCGGCGGACCAGGACATCCAGACCTGGCTGACCGAACAGCGCAAGCTCGCTCGGCCGCGCATCGAGAAGATCAGCCCTCCACGCCAGTTCGAGCCCTCGGACTACGTGGCCGCGGCGGTGGAGCCGTTCAGCGTGGCCAAGCTGGCCACCGGCGCCCGTGACCGAAGCAGCTCATCCAACGAGCTGGTAGAAGCCGAAAAGCGCAGGCGCAAGGAGGTCCTGGAGTCCTTCCCCCTCGACGGGATGGCCATGGTGGGCCTTGTGCAGCTGCAGCGGGATCGCCAGGCCCTGCTGCGGGTGGAGGGGCGCCTCTACCGCGTGCGCGTCGGGGAGTACCTGGGTCAGAACTTTGGCAAGGTGACCGCCATCTCTGACACCGAGATCAAGGTCCGTGAAATCGTGCAGGACGCTGCCGGGGAATGGGTGGAGCGCGTGGCCACCCTGGAACTGCAGGAGAACCAGAAATGAAATTCAGCATTCCCGTGCAGGGCTTCGGGCGCGCCGCCTGGGGCAAGAAGTGGCTGGCCTGCCTGGCCTTGATGGCCTCCCTTCCGGCTATGGCGCAGAACGCGGTGCTTGGCGTCACCGCCACCCAGCAGCCGCAGGGTGAGTTGATCCGGGTGGAACTGGATCAACCTTTGGCGCAGGTGCCCCAAGGCTTCACCATCCAGACGCCGCCCCGCATCGCCATCGACCTGCCTGGTGTGGTGAACGGCCTGGGACGCGGCAGCGTGGACCTGAACCAAGGCAATGTGCGTGGCGTGAGCTTGGCGCAGGCCGCGGACAGGTCTCGTTTGGTGGTCAACCTCAAGCGTCCGGCCACGTACAAGGTGGAAAGCCAGGGCAAGTACCTGCTGATCGCCTTGGCCACGGCCGAGGCCGCCGAGGCTGCGGGGCGTGCGGAGCACTTTGCCGTGGGGAGCAATGCCGCGCCGGCTTCCCTGCGTGACATTGATTTCCGCAAGGGCAACGACGGTGCCGGTCGCATCGTGGTCGGGCTCCCCAGTGCCCAGGTGGGTGTGGACCTGCGGCAGCAGGGCCAGAGCCTGGTGATCGAGTTTCTCAAGAGCAACTTGCCGGCCCACCTTCGGCGACGCCTGGATGTGACCGACTTCGGCACGCCCGTGCGTTCCATCGTGGCCACCCAGGTGGGTGAGCGGGTACGGCTCACCCTGGAGCAGAACGGCAACTGGGAGCACAGTGCCTACCAAGCCGACAACCAGTTTGTGGTGGAGGTGCGTGCGGTCAAGACCGATCCCAACCGCTTTGCCAATGGGGCCGGCTACCAGGGGGACAAGTTGTCGCTGAACTTCCAGAACATCGAAGTTCGCGCACTGCTCCAAGTCATTGCGGACTTCACCAACTTCAACATCGTGACCAGTGACACCGTCACGGGCAACCTGACCCTGCGCCTCAAAGACGTCCCCTGGGATCAGGCCCTGGACATCATCCTGCAGGCCAAGGGCCTGGGGATGCGCCGTTCCGGGAACGTGATGTGGGTGGCGCCGCGCGAGGAACTGGCCAACAAGGAACAGGTCGACCTGGAGGCGCGCAAGAAGATCTCCGAGCTCGAGCCGCTGCGCACGCAGGCCTTCCAGCTCAACTACACCAAGGCCGAGGAATTGGCCAAGGCGCTGGTGGGCGGTGGGTCGGGTGGCGGTGCCTCCCAGGCCTCCCGCATCCTGTCGTCCCGTGGCTCTGTGCTGTTTGATGCCCGTACCAACCAAATCTTCGTGTCGGACGTGCCCAGCAAGCTGGAAGAAGCCACGATGCTGATCGCCAAGATTGACGTGCCGGTGCGCCAGGTGCTGATCGAGGCCCGCATCGTGGAAGCCGACGACAAGTTCGGGCGGGCCCTGGGCGCCAAGCTGGGCATGACCGACCTGCGTGGTCTGCGTGGAGGCACCCCGGGCGTCAGCGTGGGCAGCAGCAATGTGGCCATCGGTGGCAACTACAACGCCGTGGGCTATCAGACCCTGCAGACCAGCACAGACCCGGGCTACTCCAGCACCCAGTTTGTCAACCTGCCCGCGTCCTCCGGCAGCATTTCCACCTCGCAGGCGGGCACCTTTGCCCTGTCGCTTTTCAAGGCCAGCGCCAACCAGTTCCTGAATCTGGAGCTCTCCGCGCTCGAGGCCGAGGGCAAGGGCAAGATCGTGTCGTCACCGCGTGTGGTGACCGCGGACCAGACCAAGGCGCTGATTGAGCAGGGTGAGCAGATTCCGTACTGGATTTCTTCTTCCAGCGGTGCCACCGCAGTTCAGTTCAAGACCGCTGCCCTGCGTCTTGAGGTGACCCCGCAGATCACGCCCGAAGGCAATGTCACGCTGGACCTGGACGTGAGCAAGGACAGCCGCGGCGAAACCACCACGGCGGGCCCGACCATCAACACCAAGCATGTGCGCACGCAGGTGCTGGTGGAGAACGGCGGCACGGTGGTGATTGGCGGCATCTTCACCCAGGACGAGCGCGAAGACATCAGCAAGATTCCGCTGCTGGGCGACATTCCTTTCCTGGGTCACCTCTTCCGCAACACCGTCCGCTACAACAACCGGACGGAACTGCTGGTGTTCATCACCCCGAAGATCGTGACCGAGCGGTCGGCCGTGCGCTGAGGCATTCAACAAGATTCGTACGGGGCATATAGAGATGCTGAATACCCTCAGAAAAGGTCTGATCGGGTTGGTGGTCGGACTGGCCGCTTTGATCCAGGGATGTGGCGGAGGAGATTCGGGGACCAATCCCTTCGATCCGGGTGACGGCAGCGATTCAGTGTCGATGTCGGTGACCTTGAGCAGTACCACGGTCACCGCAGCGTCACCGGTGACGGTGACGGCCAAGGTGGTCGACAGCGATGGTGACGCGGTCGCGGGCGCCGTGGTCAACTTTTCCTTGAGCAATGAGCTGGCCACCCTGTCGGCCGTTTCCGGCTTGACCAATGGTGCGGGCGAAGCGGTGGTGACCCTGTCGCCCGCGGTCAGCCAGAGTTCCGGTGCTGGCGTCCTGACGGCGACCACCTCGGGCTCGGCCGGCTCCGCCACCTCTTCGGTGGGTTTTCAGCTGACCGCTTCGGGCGCTGAGTTTGTCAGCATCGCCGCCAAGTCTGGTGCTGGGGGCGGGAGCTCGGCCAGCCAGCCGGTGGCGGCCTATGGCCAGACCACCTTGACGGTCAACCTCACTGGCGTGAGCGAACTGGCCCCGGCCACGGTCACCCTGACCTCCACCTGCGTGGTGCTGGGCAAGGCGACCATGTCGCCGCCCAGCGTGACCACCACCACCAACTCCTTCTCTGTGCTCTACACCGACAACGGCTGCGGCGCATCGCTGAAGGATTCGCCCAAGCAGGATCTGGTGACGGCCACCCTGGGCGGCAGTGGCGACCAAGAACAGTTGGCGCTGTTCCTGGAGACGCCCACCTCCAACGCCATCGAGTTCGTCTCGGCCAGCCCGGCCACCATTTACCTCAAGGGTTCTGGCTTGGCCGAGGCCTCGACGGTGGTCTTCAAGGTCAACGACACGGCAGGCACCCCGCTGCCCAACCAGAAGGTGACCTTCACCCTGTCCTCGACCGCCGGGGGCATCACCCTGGAGGACCAGACCTCAGGCACGGTGACCAAGACCACCAATGCCTCGGGCCTGGTCGATGTCCGCGTCAATTCCGGCACCGTGCCCACGCCCGTGGGCATCAAGGCCCAGCTCACCGACAAGCCCAGTGTGTCGATCACCGCCAATGCCCTGGCCATCGGCGTGGGGCTGCCCACGCAGATTGGCTTTGCCATGGCGCCCGGCACGCTCAACATCGAGTGCTACAGCATCAACGGGGTGCAGAACGAGTTTGTGGTTTACGCCGCGGACCGCAGCGGCAACCCGGTGCCCAACGACACCAAGATCTCCTTCTGGGCGGAATCCGGTCAGATCCAGACCAGCGTAGGCATTGCCAAGGACTCCCGTGGCATCGCCGGCGCCACCTCCAACTACGCCTGCCAGACCTCCAACATGCCGCTGGATGGCCGCATCACGGTGGTGGCCTATGCGGTGGGTGAAGAGTCGTTCTTCGACGCCAATGGCAACAACCAGTGGGACACGGGCGAGCCGTTCATGGACATGGGCGATGTCTCCAAGGACATGCTCCACGACAACAGCTATTCGTCCACCCAGGATGAATATGTGTCGCTGGGTCTTTCTGGCTGGAACAAGACCTGCGACACCAGTGCGGCGGCGAGCTATCCCCGCTTTGCCATGTCGGCCGATGTGCCCAACCGCCCGGGCACTTGCGACGGGACGTGGAGCGGCCAGGTGTATGTGCGTCAGGCGGCAGAGATCGTGGCGTCCACCTCCAGCGCGGGCCTGCTCTGGTACCCCAGCAGCTCGGTGTACCAGCACCTTGAAAGTGCGACCTGCGTCCGCCGTCAACTGCAGACCGGACCGGCGACGTCGAGCCTGTCGGACTTCTTTGCCGTGTCGGGCCAGACGTGGTTCGGCGGCGCGGCGGGCACGATCCCCTTCCTGCTGGCTGATGCCAACCCCATCCGGCTCAACCCGATGGCCGCAGGCACGGTGGCCACGGTGTCCGACGCCACGACGGGTCTGACCGTGAAGATCTCGGGTTCCCCGGTGCCCAACACCACCAGCGCCACTTCGCTTGCCGTCTCTTATGAGTTCGGCAAGGACGTTGTGAGCGGGGCCTTCAACCTGTCGGTGACCTCATCGCGCGGTTTGACGACCACCTACCGGATCGGAGTGGCTGTGGGGGCGCCGACCACGCCCGGCTGCTCGTGAGCGTGGTCCTGATCGGGATGCCGGGCTGCGGGAAGTCCACCGTGGGCCGGCATCTGGCCAAGCATCTGGGCTGGTCTTTCGTCGATGCAGACGTGGAGATCGAGCGCGACCTGGGGCACACCATCCGTGAGCACTTCGACCGATTTGGCGAGGTGTCCTTCCGGGATGTGGAGCAACGTGTCCTGGCCCAGTTGCTGGATCGCGGCGACCCGCTCGTGTTGGCCACCGGCGGGGGGGCCGTACTGCGGGAGGCCAACCGCGAGGCCATGCGCGGCAGCGGCCATGTGGTCATCTACCTGTGCGCGGCGCTTGAGGAATTGGTCCGCCGCTTGCGGCAGGACGTCTCGCGGCCACTGCTCCAAGGGGTGGACCCTGCGTTGAGGTTGCGCGAGCTGTTCCGCGTGCGCGATCCCTTGTATCGCGAGACGGCCGGGATGGTGTTGGAGACGGGGCGCAGCACGGTGTCGCAACTGGTGGCGCAGCTCAGTGGCCGGTTGGCGCCCGCGGGCGGCGTGGGTGGGTCTTACACTCCCGCGCATGACTCCCAACACGCACAAGCACCAGGAACCGGCGAAGGTACACATCGCCCTGGGTGAGCGCAGCTACGACGTCTGCATCGGCCAAGATCTGTTGAGTGACCCCCGGGCCTGGGAAGGCCTGCCAGGTGGCACGCTTGGTGTGATCATCACCAACGACACGGTGCGGCCGTTGTACGCCAGCCGTCTGCAGGCACTGCTGGCGACCAGACATCGCAAGGTGCTCGTCATCAGTCTGCCCGATGGCGAGGCCTTCAAAACCCTGGCGAGCTTTGAGCTGGTCATGGACCGGCTTCTGGCCGAGGGTGCCGATCGCAAGACCGTGCTCTATGCCCTGGGCGGCGGCGTGATTGGTGATCTGACGGGTTTTGCGGCCGCCTGCTACATGCGTGGCGTGCCCTTTGTGCAGATTCCGACCACCCTGCTGTCGCAGGTGGACTCGTCGGTGGGCGGCAAGACCGCCGTCAACCATCCGCGCGGCAAGAACATGGTGGGTGCCTTCTACCAGCCGGCGCGCGTGTTCTGCGACCTGGACAGCTTGCGCACGCTGCCGGCCCGGGAGGTCTCTGCCGGCTTGGCCGAAGTCATCAAGTACGGACTGATCACCGACGCCCATTTTTTCCACTGGCTGGAGGAGAACGCGGTGGCGCTGGTGGCCGGCGAAGTGTCTGCGCTTCAGCATGCGGTTCGCCGCTCCTGCGAGATCAAGGCGTGGGTGGTGGGCCAGGACGAGCGGGAATCGGGGCTGCGGGCGATCCTGAACTTCGGACATACCTTCGGCCACGCCATTGAGGCCGGCTTGGGCTTTGGCACCTGGCTCCACGGTGAGGCCGTGGCGGCGGGCATGGTGATGGCCACCGACCTTTCCGCCCGCCTGGGCATGGCCCCGCAGGACCTGCTGCCTCGCCTGCGGACCTTGCTGCGCCGGGTCGGCCTGCCGGATGCAGCCCCCGCGCTGCCTGGTGGCGAGGATGAATATCTGCACCACATGGCGGTGGACAAGAAGGCCGAGGCCGGTGCCATCCGGTACGTGCTGCTGCAGGGGCTGGGCCAGGCCGTGGTCAAGGCCGTGCCCGACGAGCAGGTGCGTCCGACCCTGCGCGCCTGCTTGGCGGCAGCCTGACGTTGGCGGAGTCCGTCTGCGATGGCTCGACAGGCCCGTCTGGCGGTGCCCGGCTTGGCCCATTGCGTGCGCCTGACCGCGTTGGCGGGCCAGCCAGCCTTTCTCGATGATGAGGATTTGACCCGTTTTCGGGCCCACCTGACCGAGGCAGTCCGCAGCCACGGCGTGCAGGTGCACGCCTTCTGCCTGCTGCCGAGCCGGGTGGACCTCTTGCTGCGGCCGGAGAAGGACCAGGGCCTTTCCCTGGCCATCCAGGCCCTGGGCCGGCGCTACGTCGCCTCGTTCAACCTGCGCCACGGCCGCCAGGGCACGCTTTGGGCGGGACGTTTCCGTGCCTGTCCGCTGCAGCCGGGGTCTGCCGAACTGGCGGCTATGGCCTGGGTGGAGAGTGGCGCCGAGCTTCGGGAGCACTTGGCACCGACCTTGCTGCAGAGCCCGGCCTCCAGCGCCATGCACCACCTCGGCGCGCGGCGGGAGCAACTGGTCACCGATCCGCCCGGCTACTGGGCGCTGGGTAACACACCCTTCGAGCGGGAGCTGGCCTATCGGGCGCTCCTGGGGGCCGACTCGGCCGAGGTGGCGCATTGGGCACCGCGGCTTCAAGCCGGGCTGCGGGGCGGGCGTGGTGTAGGCGAGGCGGAATTTGCCTCCACCCTGGAGGTGCAACTGGGCCTGGGGCCCCGTCGCCCCCGAGGACGCCCTCCCAAGGTGCGCCTTTGATGTGTCCCTATTTAATTATGCGTTTCGGGGTTGTGGTTTTTAAATGTTGATCTGACCCCATTTGATTTCTCTTGTGGGGGGGGGAGGGCTTTGGCCTAATACGGGTCTATCCCTAGTCACGTTCCAGGAGTGCGCCATGACCTCGGCTGCATCGGGATCCACGTCCCAACAAGAAGTCCAAGCCCTGGCCGCCCACGGCCTTTACAGCCCGGCCAATGAACATGACGCCTGTGGCGTCGGTTTCGTGGCGCACATCAAGGGCCAGAAGGCGCACTCGATCGTCGAGCAGGGTCTGAAGATCCTGGAGAACCTCGACCACCGCGGTGCGGTGGGGGCTGATGCCTTGATGGGCGACGGCGCCGGCATCCTGATCCAGATCCCGGACGAGTTCTTCCGCGCCGAAATGGCCAAGCAGGGCGTGGAGCTGCCGCCCGCAGGTGAGTACGGCGTGGGCATGATCTTCCTGCCCAAGGAGCATGCTTCCCGTCTGGCCTGCGAGCAGGAGATCGAGCGCGCCATCAAGGCCGAGGGTCAAGTGCTGCTGGGCTGGCGCGAAGTGCCGGTGGACAAGGCCATGCCGATGTCGCCCACCGTGCGCGAGACCGAGCCGATCATCAAGCAGGTGTTCATCGGCCGTGGCGCTGACGTCATCGTGCCGGACGCCCTGGAGCGCAAGCTCTACGTCATCCGCAAGACCGCCTCGGGCGCCATCCTGCGCCTGAAGCTGACGCACAGCAGCGAGTACTACGTGCCCAGCATGTCGTGCCGCACCATCATCTACAAGGGTCTGCTGCTGGCCGATCAGGTGGGCAAGTACTACCTGGACCTGCAGGATCCGCGCTGCGTCTCGGCCCTGGCCCTGGTGCACCAGCGCTTCTCGACCAACACCTTCCCGAAGTGGCCGCTGGCCCACCCCTACCGCATGGTGGCCCACAACGGTGAAATCAACACCGTCAAGGGCAACTTCAACTGGATGCGTGCCCGCGAAGGCGTGATGAAGTCGCCGGTGCTGGGCGATGACCTGCAGAAGCTGTACCCGATCAGCCTGTACGGTCAGTCCGACACCGCGGTGTTCGACAACGCGCTCGAACTGCTGACCATGAGCGGCTACCCGCTCGCCCACGCCGCCATGATGATGATCCCCGAGGCGTGGGAACAGCACGAGATGATGGACGAACGTCGCCGTGCGTTCTACGAGTACCACGCGTCGATGATGGAGCCGTGGGACGGCCCCGCCGCCATGGTGTTCACCGATGGCAAGCAGATCGGTGCGACGCTGGACCGCAACGGCCTGCGCCCGGCGCGCTACATCGTGACGGACGACGATCTGGTCGTGATGGCCTCGGAAACCGGCGTGTTGCCCATCCCCGAGAACAAGGTCGTCAAGAAGTGGCGCCTGCAGCCGGGCAAGATGTTCCTGATCGACTTCGAGCAGGGCCGCATCATTGACGATGAGGAGCTCAAGGCCCAGTACGCCAGCGGCCGCCCCTATCGCCAGTGGATCGACAACGTGCGCGTGCGTCTGGACGACGTGCCGGCCAACGCCTCCGGCCCGGCCGCCTTCAGCGAATCCTTGCTGGATCGCCAGCAGGCTTTCGGCTTCACCCAGGAAGACATCAAGTTCCTGATGGCCCCGATGGCCATCAACGGGGAGGAGGGCATCGGCTCGATGGGCAACGACAGCCCGCTGGCCGTGTTGTCCGACAAGAACAAGCCGCTGTACAACTACTTCAAGCAGTTGTTCGCCCAGGTGACGAACCCGCCGATCGACCCGATCCGCGAAGCCATCGTCATGAGCCTGAACAGCTTCATCGGCCCCAAGCCCAACCTGCTGGACATCAATGCGGTCAACCCGCCGATGCGTCTGGAGGTGGGCCAGCCGGTGCTGGACTTCAAGGGCATGGCCCGCCTGCGCGCCATCGAGGCCTACTCGCACGGCAAGTTCAAGAGCTATGAGCTGAACATCACCTACCCGCTGGCCTGGGGCAAGGAGGGTGTGGAAGCCAAGCTGGCCTCGCTGTGCGCGGAGGCGGTGGACGCCATCAAGGGTGGCCACAACATCCTGATCATCACCGACCGCGCGATGGACCGCGCCAATGTGGCGATCCCGGCCCTGCTGGCCCTGTCGGCCATCCACCACCACCTGGTGCGTGAAGGCCTGCGCACCACTGCCGGTCTGGTGGTGGAAACCGGTTCGGCCCGCGAGGTTCACCACTTTGCGGTGCTGGCCGGCTTCGGTGCCGAAGCCGTGCACCCGTATTTGGCGCTGGAGACCCTGGCGGCCATGCACGCCGAGCTGCCGGCCGACCTGTCCACCGACAAGGCGATCTACAACTACATCAAGGCCATCGGCAAGGGTCTCTCGAAGATCATGTCGAAGATGGGCGTGTCCACCTACATGTCCTACTGTGGCGCCCAATTGTTCGAGGCCATCGGCCTGAACAAGGCCATGGTGGACAAGTACTTCCGTGGCACCGCCACCCAGGTCGAGGGCATCGGCGTGTTTGAGGTTGCCGAGGAAGGCCTGCGCAACCACCGCGCTGCCTTCGGCAATGACCCTGTGCTGGCCACCATGCTGGATGCCGGTGGCGAGTACGCCTGGCGCACCCGCGGCGAAGAGCACATGTGGACGCCGGACGCCATCGCCAAGCTGCAGCACAGCACGCGCTCGGGCAAGTTCGACACCTACAAGGAATACGCCCAGATCATCAACGACCAGAACAAGCGTCACCTGACCCTGCGTGGCCTGTTCGAGTTCAAGATCGATCCGTCCAAGGCCATTCCGCTGGAAGAGGTGGAGCCGGCTGCGGCCATCGTCAAGCGCTTCGCCACCGGCGCCATGTCGCTGGGCTCGATCTCGACCGAGGCCCACAGCACCCTGGCGCTGGCCATGAACCGCATCGGCGGCAAGTCCAACACCGGTGAAGGCGGTGAGGACCCGGCACGCTACCGCAACGAGCTCAAGGGCATCCCCATCAACGCCGGCACCAAGGTGTCTGACGTGATCGGTGCCGAGCAGGTCGAGACCGACTACGAGATGAAGGCCGGCGACAGCCTGCGCTCGAAGATCAAGCAGGTCGCCTCGGGCCGCTTCGGTGTCACCACCGAGTACCTGGTCTCGGCGGACCAGATCCAGATCAAGATGGCCCAGGGCGCCAAGCCGGGTGAGGGCGGTCAGTTGCCGGGCGGCAAGGTGTCCGAGTACATCGGCAAGCTGCGCCACTCCGTGCCGGGTGTGGGCCTCATCAGCCCGCCGCCGCACCACGACATCTATTCGATCGAAGACCTGGCCCAGCTGATCCACGACCTGAAGAACGTGAATCCCAAGGCGGACATCAGCGTGAAGCTGGTGTCGGAGGTTGGCGTGGGCACGGTGGCCGCTGGCGTGGCCAAGTGCAAGGCCGACCACATCGTGATCGCCGGCCACGACGGCGGCACGGGCGCTTCGCCCTGGTCGTCCATCAAGCACTGCGGCACGCCGTGGGAACTCGGCTTGGCCGAAACCCAGCAGACCCTGGTGCTGAACCGTCTGCGCGGCCGTGTGCGCGTGCAGGCCGATGGCCAGATGAAGACTGGCCGCGACGTGGTCATCGCCGCACTGCTGGGCGCTGACGAGGTGGGCTTTGCCACCGCGCCGCTGGTGGTCGAAGGCTGCATCATGATGCGCAAGTGCCACCTGAACACCTGCCCGGTGGGCGTGGCCACCCAGGACCCGGTGCTGCGCAAGAAGTTCTCGGGCAAGCCTGAGCACGTGGTGAACTACTTCTTCTTCGTCGCCGAGGAAGCCCGCCAGATCATGGCGCAGCTGGGCATCCGCACCTTCGACGAGCTGGTGGGTCGTGCCGACCTGCTGGACACCAAGAAGGCCATCAGCCACTGGAAGGCCAAGGGCCTGGACTTCTCCCGTGTGCTGCACGTGCCGGCCGTGCCGACCGATGTGGCCCGCCTGCACCTGGACACCCAGGACCACGGCCTGGGCAAGGCGCTGGACGTCAAGCTGATCGAGAAGAGCCGTGCGGCCATCGAGAAGGGCGAGAAGGTCCAGTTCATGGAGGACGCCCGCAACGTCAACCGCTCCGTGGGTGCCATGCTCTCGGGCGAGCTGATCAAGCACCGTCCGGAAGGCCTGCCTGACCACACCCTGTTCATCCAGATGGAGGGCACCGGCGGCCAGAGCTTTGCTTCCTTCCTGGCGCCGGGCATCACGCTGTACCTGATCGGCGAGGCCAACGACTACACCGGCAAGGGCCTGTCTGGCGGTCGTGTCGTGGTGCGCCCGAGCATCGAGTTCCGTGGCGATTCCACCCGCAACATCATCGTGGGCAACACCGCACTGATGGGCGCCACCAGTGGCGAGGCCTTCTTCCGCGGTGTGGGCGGCGAGCGATTCGGTGTGCGCCTGTCCGGGGCTTCGGCTGTCGTGGAAGGCACGGGCGACCATGGCTGCGAGTACATGACTGGCGGCACCGTCGTGGTGCTGGGCAAGACTGGCCGCAACTTTGCCGCGGGCATGTCCGGCGGCCTGGCCTACGTCTACGACGAGGACGGGCTGTTTGCCAAGCGCTGCAACACCGCCCAGGTGGCTTTGGACAAGGTGCTGACGGCGGCCGAGCAGGAAGCATCGATGGACAAGGCCATTTGGCACCGCGACCAGACCGACGAGGCCCTGCTCAAGAAGATGATCGAGGACCACCACAAGTGGACCGGCTCGCTGCGTGCCCGCGAGATCCTCGACAACTGGGCCGCCTCGCTGCCGAAGTTCGTCAAGGTCTTCCCGCACGAGTACAAGCGCGCGCTCGGTGAGATCAATGCCCGCAAGCAGGCGGCGGACGCCGTCGTCAAGGCCAAGGGTGGCGACAAGAAGGGCAGCAAGGCCGTCGCGGCCAAGTGAGTGACCGGCCGGGTCGCAGAGGCGGTCCGGCTGCCTGAACACGCTGCGGGGTATGGGCTTCCATCCCCCCGTTCAACGCACTGAAGAGATTTGCGATCATGGGAAAAGTCACTGGCTTTCTGGAATTCGAGCGGCTTGAAGAAGGTTACGAGCCGGTCGAGAAGCGCCTGAAGTCCTACAAGGAATTCGTCATTGGCCTGACGCCTGAGCAGGCCAAGGTCCAGGGCGCGCGCTGCATGGACTGCGGCACGCCGTTCTGCAACAACGGTTGCCCGGTCAACAACATCATTCCGGACTTCAACGACCTGGTCTACAAGCAGGATTGGCGCAACGCCATCACCGTCCTGCACAGCACCAACAACTTCCCCGAGTTCACCGGCCGCATCTGCCCGGCGCCCTGCGAGGCGGCGTGCGTGATCAACGTCAACGGCGATGCCGTGGGCATCAAGTCCATCGAGCACGCCATCATTGACCGCGCCTGGGACGAAGGTTGGGTGGTGCCGCAGCCGGCCGAGGTCAAGACCGGCAAGAAGGTCGCCATCGTCGGCGGTGGCCCCGCCGGCTTGGCGGCGGCACAGCAACTGGCCCGCGCCGGCCACGCCGTGACGGTGTTCGAGAAGAACGACAAGGTCGGCGGTCTGCTGCGCTACGGCATTCCTGACTTCAAGATGGACAAGGGTCACATCGACCGCCGCATGAAGCAGTTGGAGGCGGAGGGCGTAGTGTTCCGTACCAACGTCGTGGTGGGCGAGTGGCCCAAGGACTCCAAGGTCACCAACTGGGCCAAGGAGAGTGTGAGCGCCGAACAGCTCAAGGCGGAGTTCGATGCCGTCTTGCTGACCGGCGGTGCAGAACAGTCACGTGACCTGCCCATTCCAGGTCGCGACCTGGCCGGCATCCACTTTGCGATGGAACTGCTGCCCCAGCAGAACCGTGTGAACCATGGCGGCAAGGTCAAGGACGCCATCCGCGCTGATGGCAAGCATGTCATCGTGATCGGCGGTGGCGACACCGGCAGCGACTGCGTGGGCACCAGCACCCGCCACGGAGCCGCCAGCGTCACCCAGTTCGAAGTGATGCCCCAGCCGCCGGAGCAGGAAGACAAGCCCTTGACCTGGCCGTACTGGCCGCTGAAGCTGCGCACCAGCTCCAGCCATGACGAGAGTGCCGAGCGCGGTCTGCTCAAGCGTGAGTTCGCCATCTCGACCAAGGAGTTTTTGGGCGAGAAGGGCAAGATCACCGGCCTGAAGACCGTGCGTGTCGAGTTCAAGGACGGCAAGCTGGTGGAGGTTCCGGGCTCGGAGCAGGTGCACAAGGCCGACCTGGTGCTGCTGGCCATGGGCTTCACCAACCCCGTCACTTCCGTGCTGGAGTCCTTTGGCGTGGCCAAGGATGTCCGCGGCAACGCCAAGGCCTCGACCGACGCGGACGGCGGCTACAAGACCAGCGTGGCCAAGGTGTTTGCGGCGGGCGACATGCGCCGCGGTCAATCCCTGGTCGTGTGGGCAATCCGCGAAGGTCGCCAGGCCGCGCGTGCCGTCGACGAGTTCCTGATGGGCACCACCACCCTGCCGCGCTGATCGCCAGCCTCCGGGCCGAGGGCCTCAGGGTCTGCCGACCCGGCCTCGGCCCCATCGCCGGTTGTTTGACCGGAAGGCTGCGAGTTCGACAAAAAGCCGGTGACGAGTCTCTCGTCACCGGCTTCTTTGTTTCCGGGGGGCGGTGTGCGGTTGCTTCAAATGCGTTTACATGGCATTTGGGGGGCGGCCATCCTGGGGGAAAACGACATGCCACAATCAGCCGCAAACCTCTAGGCACAATGTCAGACACCTTCATCGAGATCGACCGCGTCACCTTCGGGTACGACAGTTCACGGATCATCCTGAATGACGTGAGCATGCGCTTTCCGCGTGGCAAGGTCACCGCCATCCTTGGCGGATCCGGTTGTGGCAAGACCACGCTGCTGCGGCTGATCGGCGGCGTCTATCCGGCCAACCAAGGGCGGGTGGTCTTTGATGGTGAACTGGTGGATTCGCGCGACAAGGCGCAGCTTTACCGCATCCGCCGTCGCCTGGGCATGCTGTTCCAGTTTGGCGCCCTGTTCACCGATCTCAGCGTGTTCGACAACGTGGCCTTTCCACTGCGCGAGCACACCAGCCTGCCGGAGGCGCTCATCCGCGACATCGTCCTCATGAAGCTCAATGCCGTGGGGCTGCGGGGTGCTGCACCACTGCGCATCAGCCAGGTGTCTGGGGGTATGGCCCGACGCATCGCGTTGGCCCGTGCCATGGCGCTGGATCCTGAACTGATCATGTACGACGAGCCCTTTGCCGGTCTGGATCCCATTTCGATGGGGGTCACCGCTAACCTCATCCGTCGTCTGAATGACGCCACGGGTGCCACCTCGCTCATGGTGTCCCATGACGTCCAGGAGTGCTTTGCCATCTCCGATTACGCCTACCTGATGGCCCCCGGCGGCCGGGTGGTGGCCCATGGCACCCCCGAGGAGCTCAACCGCTCCGAGGATCCTGAGGTGCGGCAGTTCATCCGTGGCGAGCCCGACGGGCCCATCCGTTTCCACTATCCGGCGCCCTCCATGGCCCAAGACCTGGGGCTGTCCGCATGACCAAGACCCTGCAATCGGTGGGTGAGCGCACCCTGGAGATGCTGCGCGCGCTGGGCCACGCCTTCTTCTTCTTCGTCGACCTGCTGCGCTTCAGTCCGGGCGCCTTGCGGCGTTTTGGCCTGGTGGTTGGGCAGATCCATGCCATCGGCAACCTTTCCCTGGTGATCATCGTCGCCTCGGGCTTGGCCGTGGGCTTCGTGCTTGCCCTTCAGATGTACTACGCGCTGGTGGCCTATGGCGCCGCCGAGTCCCTGGGCCTGATCGTCAACCTGGCCTTGGTGCGTGAACTCGGGCCAGTGGTGACAGCCCTGCTGTTTGCCGGCCGGGCGGGCACCTCGTTGACAGCGGAAATTGGGCTGATGAAGGCTGGCGAGCAACTGTCTGCCATGGAGCTGATGGCCATCGACCCCCGGGCCCGCGTCCTGGCGCCGCGGTTCCTGGGCGGCATCATCGCCATGCCCATCCTGGCGGTCTTGTTCTCCACGGTGGGCATCCTGGGGGCCTATGTGGTGGCGGTGTTGCTGATCGGCGTGGATGCGGGCAATTTCTGGTCGATCATGCAATCCAAGGTCGACGTGTGGCGGGATGTGGGCAATGGCATGGTCAAGTCGGCCGTCTTCGGGGTGATCTGCACCACCGTGGCCCTCTACCAGGGGCATGAGACCCAGGCCACGCCAGAAGGGGTGGCCTACGCGACCACCCGGACCGTCGTGATCGCCTCCCTCTCCGTGCTGGCTGTGGACTTCATCCTCACGGCCCTGATGTTCTCCACCCCCTGAGACCCTTGAATCCTTTTGAAAGCTGCAAATGAACAAGAAGAGCATTGAGACCCTGGTCGGTCTGTTCGTGCTGCTGGGTGGCCTGGGTGTGGTCTTCCTGGCTCTCAAGGCCGCCAATCTGGCCAGTTTCTCCTCCGGAGACAGCTACACCCTGGTGGCCAAGTTTGACAACATTGGCGGCCTGAAGCCCCGTGCACCGGTGCGCTCCGCGGGCGTCAATGTCGGGCGTGTCACCAGCATCGCGCTGGACGCCAAGACCTACCAAGGGGTGGTGACGCTGGAGATTTCCAAGGGCGTTGAATTTCCCAAGGACTCCTCGGCCAAGATCCTGACCGCCGGTTTGCTGGGCGACCAATACATCGGCATCGAGCCTGGCGCGGCAGAAGCCAATTTCGCCGCGGGCGACGTGATCCGGCAGACCCAGTCCGCCGTGGTGCTGGAGAACCTCATCGGTCAGTTCCTCTTCAACAAGGCTGCCGACGCGGGAACGGAGGGCGCCGCCAAATGAGGCGTCGTGTCTTTCACACCGAAGGCCGGGCGTTGAGGGCTTTCGGCTTGTGCCTGGGGCTGTTGGTGGGCTCTGCCGTGCAGGCCGCCTCTGAGCCTGACCCATGGGAAGGGTTCAACCGGTCCGTCTTCAACTTCAATGACGCGGTGGACCAGGCGGCGCTCAAACCCCTGGCCGAGGGTTACAAGCGCTGGGTGCCTGAACTCGTGCGCACGGGTGTGGATAACTTCCTGGGCAACATCGGCGACGCTTGGTCGACGGTCAACCACGTACTGCAAGGCAAGGGCGTCGAGGCGACGACCATGGGCTTCCGGGTGGTCACCAACACCTTCTTCGGTTTGGGTGGCCTGCTCGATCCTGCCAGCGAAATGGGCATGGAGCGCCAGAGCGAGGACTTCGGCCAGACGCTGGGCCGTTGGGGCATGCCTTCGGGGCCCTACCTGGTCTTGCCGCTGCTGGGCCCGTCGACCGCCCGAGACGGGGCTGCGCGAGTGGTGGACAGCTTGGCTGGCCCCACGGCCCTGGTGCATGGCACCCCTGACACGGTCGGGGTGCTGACCCTGCAGATCGTGAGCACCCGCGCCGGGCTCCTGGGCGCGTCTCAGATGCTCGACGAGATCGCGCTGGACAAGTACCAGTTCCTGCGGGATGCGTACCTGGCCCGTCGCCGCAACCAGGTCTACGACGGCAATCCGCCCGAAGAGCCCGAGGCCGAGTGAGCCACCGGCCGGCCCTGCTGTCCACCTGCGGAGGCGCGCGCGCGTTGTAGGCGTGCTGGCCTTCGCGTCAGTGAAAGGAAATCATGTTCATCGATCGATTCAAGCGTGCTGGCCTGTTGGGCGCCGCGCTCCTGTCCCTGCCCCTGTGGTCCGTGTCCGTGCATGCGGCCGATGTGGCCACGCCTGATGCGCTGATCCGTCAGGTGTCGGTGGAGGTCATCGACACCGTCAAGGCTGACAAGTCCATCCAGGGTGGCGACATCAGCAAGATCATCGCGCTGGTGGACAGCAAGGTGATGCCGCATGTGAATTTCCAGCGCATGACCGCCTCCGCGGTGGGGCGCAGCTGGCGTTCGGCCACCCCCGAGCAGCAGAAGCGCCTGCAGGAAGAGTTCAAGGCGCTGCTGGTTCGTACCTACGCCGGTGCCCTGAGCCAGGTGCGTGAGCACACCATTGCCCTCAAGCCCATGCGCGCCGGTGCGGACGATACCGAGGTGGTGGTGCGTACCGAGGTCAAGGGCAAGGGCGACCCCATCCAGCTCGACTACCGCCTCGAGAAGACCGCCGACGGCTGGAAGATCTACGACGTGAACGTGCTGGGCGTGTGGCTGGTGGAGCAGTACAAGAGCAGCTTCGCCCAGGAGATCAACGCTTCGGGCATCGATGGCCTGATCGCCAAGCTGACCGAGCGCAACAAGGCCGCGGCCAAGCGCTGAGCGCCCTGCACGGAGTGGAACGCCATGTTGACCCTGCCCACACAGCTCACCCTGCGCGAAGCGCCTGATCTGGTCAAGGCGCTTCAGGCGCAGATCGCCCAGGGCGGGGGCGCGGTGGATATCGACGCGTCGGCCCTGCAGCAGATCGATTCCTCTGCTTTGGCGGTGCTGCTGGCCTGCCGCCGTGCGGCGGGCGGGCGGCCTTTTGCAGTGCATTCCGCCTCTGCACGTCTGCGGGATCTGGCCAGCCTGTACGGTGTGCAGGACCTGGTGGGGCTTGCGCCGGTGCAGGCCTGAACCTGTGGTGTACGGGCAAGGGCGGTGCTGCGGCGCCGCCCTTGCCGTTTTCTCAGCCCGGCAAGCCGTTGCGGCCGGCCGAAGGTGCCGGGCTCACATAGCGGCGCTGGCGCAGGTTGCGCTTGATTTCCTGCAAGTGCGTGCGCAGCTCCGGCCCCAGCCGCAGCGCCACTCCGGTGACCAGGATGTCGACGATCATCAGGTGGATGAGCCGCGAGACCATCGGGCTGTAGCGCTCATGGTCCTCGGGGTGGTCGGCCGCGATGAGGATCTGGTTTTGGCTCTGGGTGAGCAGGGCCAGCGGTGAGCCGCTGGCGGTGATCACCACCAGGGTCGCCCCCCGTTTGAGCACGATCTCCGCCACGTCGATCAGGTCCCGGCTGCGTCCGGAGTTGCTGATCACCACCGCCACATCCTGCGGACCCAGCATGGTGGCGCTCATGATCTGCACATGGCCGTCACTCATGGCCACGGCTTGCACCCCCAGCCGGAACAGCTTGTGCTGCGCATCCTGGGCGACGATGCCGGAGTTGCCCACTCCATAGAACTCGACGCGACCGTGCTGGCGGGCGCAGGTGGTCACCGCCTCCATGGCCCGCTCCACCGCCTGGGTGGCGATGTCGTTGCGGTACTTGAGCAGCGCGGCCACCGCGTTGTCGATCACCTTGACCACCACGTCCGAGGGCTTGTCGTCCTCGTCGACGGCGCGATGCACAAAGGGCACGCCCTCGTTGACCACGCCCGCGAGTTTGAGTTTGAAGTCGGCCAGGCCGTCATAACCCACGCTGCGGCAGAAGCGCACCACCGTGGGTTTGCTCACATGGGCCCGCTCGGCCAGCTCACCCACAGGCATGGAGGCGAAACTGCGGGGGTCCAGCAACACCAGCTTGGCCACGCGCTGCTCGGCAGGGGGCAGGGCGGGGATGGAGGCTCGGATCCGTTCAAGCATGGTGAGGGAGTGCGGGCCCGGTCTCGCGGCCCGTCGGTCTGTAATGGGATGTCATTGTTCCTCAGACCAGGCGAAGCCGTCGCGGGCCACCAACGCGCTGGCCGCCGCCGGGCCCCAGGAGCCGGCGGCATAGGTGCGCAGTGAGCCGCCGTCGGCTGCCCAGGCGTTGAGGATGGGTTCCACCCAGCGCCAGGCCTGTTCCTGTTCGTCGCTGCGCACGAACAGGTTGAGCCGGCCGGCGATGGCGTCCAGCAGCAGGCGTTCGTAGGCGCCCACGCGTTCGGCGGGGAACGCGCGGTCGAAGTCCAGGTCCAGTTTGACGCTGGAGAGCGCATCGTTGGCGGCACTGCCCTTGGCCGCCAGCAGGTGCAGCTCCAGCCCGTCTTCGGGTTGCAGCTTGATCACCAGCTTGTTGGCCTGCGCTGCGCCCGGGAAGATGGGGTGCGGCACCGGGCGGAAATTCACCACGATCTGCGCGTCGCGCGCGGCCAGGCGCTTGCCGGTGCGCAGGTAGAAGGGCACGCCGGCCCAACGCCAGTTCTGCACCTCGGTCTTGAGCGCCACGAAGGTCTCGCAGCTGCTGCCGGCGGGCACTTTCACCTCCTCCAGGTAGCCCGGCACGGACTTGCCTTCGGCATTGCCGGCGCGGTATTGGCCGCGCACCACGTCACGGGCCACGCTCTCGGGGGTGAAGGGCTTGAGCGACTTGAGCACCTTGAGCTTCTCGTCGCGGATGGCGTCGGCGTCGTTGGACGACGGCGGTTCCATGGCGATCATGGTGAGCAGCTGCAGGGCGTGGTTCTGGACCATGTCGCGCAGCGCGCCGGTGCGGTCGTAAAAGTCGCCACGGGTGCCCACACCCAGGGCCTCGGCCAGGGTGATCTGGATGTTGGCGATGCACTCGCGGCGCCACAGCGGCTCGAACAGGGCATTGGCAAAGCGCAGCGCCATCAGGTTCTGCACACTGGGCTTGCCCAGGTAGTGGTCGATGCGGAAAGCCTGCTCCTCGCGGAACACGCTGCGCACGGCCTGGTTGATGGCCTGGGCACTGGCCAGGTCGTGGCCCAGCGGCTTTTCCAGCACCACCCGCACCTTGGGGCCGTTCAACTCGGCGGCTCCCAGCTGCTCGCACACGGTGGTGAACAGGTGCGGGCTGGTGGCCAGGTAGAGCACCACGGTGTCCGCATTGCGCTCTTCGATCCAGCGCTTGAGCGTGGCGTAGTCGTCTGGCTTGGAGACGTCCATGCGCTGGTAGTGCAGCAGCGCGGCAAATGCCGCGAACTCTGCTTCGCTGGGCCGCTTGGAGGCGTCCACTTCAGCAAAACGCTCGCGGATGAACTCCCGGTATCCCTCATCCGTGCGCTCGTCACGGGCCACGGCCAGGATGCGGCCGCCTGCCGGCAACTTGCCGTGGCGGAAGGCCTGGAACAGGGCCGGCATGAGCTTGCGCCAGGTCAGGTCGCCGGTGCCGCCAAAGAAGACAAGATCGAAGGACATGGTGCTTGTGTAATTTGATTACCTGATTCATCATGCACCAGTTTCAACGACAGGTCAATGCAGGTTGTCGCGGTCCTGAGCCGCGGCTCTGGTGCCGTAACCGCCTTGTTCACAAACGGTGCGTCCGACCGGGTTCTAATTCCAGCTTGCACACCGCCGGGCCAGGGCGGAACGGGGCTTGCTCCCGTGCGCCAGGCCGGCCCCACCTCGATTTCCTCCTCCGCCTGCCATGAACCAGCTGGACCAACTCAAGGCCTTCACCACCGTCGTCGCCGACACCGGCAACTTCAAGCAGATGGCGCAGTTCGCGCCGCGTGATGCCACCACCAACCCCTCGCTCATCCTCAAGGCTGTGCAGCAGCCCGACTACGCGCCGCTGCTGGCCGATACGGTGCGCGCCCACCGGGGCCAGGCCCTGGACCAGATCGTGGATGAGGTGCTGGTGCGTTTTGGCCTGGAGATCCTCAAGGTGGTGCCGGGCCGTGTGTCCACTGAGGTGGATGCCCGCCTGTCGTTTGACACCGCCGCCACGGTGGCCCGCGCCCAGCGTCTGATGGCCTTGTACGAGGCTGCCGGCATCGGCCGCGACCGCGTGCTGATCAAGATTGCGGCCACCTGGGAAGGCATCCAGGCCGCCCGCATCCTGGAGCAGCAGGGTATCCATTGCAACCTGACGCTGCTGTTCTCCTTCTGCCAGGCCGTGGCCTGCGGCGAGGCCGGCGTTCAGCTCATCAGCCCGTTTGTGGGCCGCATCTACGACTGGTACAAGAAGCAGGCCGGTGCCGCTTGGGACGAGGCCGCCAGCGCTGGCGTGAACGATCCGGGCGTGAAGTCGGTCACCCAGATCTTCAACTACTACAAGAAGTTCGGCATTCCCACCGAGGTGATGGGTGCCAGCTTCCGCAATGTCGGCCAGATCGTCGCCTTGGCCGGCTCCGACCTGCTCACCATCAGCCCCGAGTTGCTGGCCCAATTGCAGAGTAGTGAGGCCCCTGTGGCGCGTGCCCTGGACGCCGCTGCCGCCCAGGACCTGCCGCTGCACGCCGTCAGCCTGAACGAGGCCGGCTTCCGCTACGCCCTCAACGAGGACGCCATGGCCACCGAGAAGCTGGCCGAGGGCATCCGCGCCTTTGCGGTCGATGCCGGCAAGCTCGACGTCCTGATCCAGCAGCAGCTGGCTGCCTGATCCGCCGGCGGCCCGTGTTGCCAGAGCGCTCGGCCGCCGTTTCTTCCTGACCTCCCTGTTCCTGAGGACCCCACCGACATGAGCACCGCCCCGCGCTGCGACGAAACCATCGCCTGGACCGCCCTGCAAGGCCACTTTGAAGGCCACGGGCGCGGCCTGGACCTGCGTGAATCCTTTGCGCGCGATGCTCAGCGCTTCGGTACCTTCAGCCTGCAGGCGCCGGAGGTGTTTGCGGACCTGTCCAAGAACCTCTGGGACCCGACCACCCGGCGCCTGCTGGTGGAGCTGGCACGGGCCTGTGGCCTGGAGGCGCAGCGTGACGCCATGTTCGCCGGCCAGCCCATCAACTCCACCGAAGGCCGCGCCGTGCTGCACACCGCCCTGCGCGCCCCGCGCGGTGCCGGCCCGTTCAGTGAGGACGTGCACGGCGTGCTCGATGCGCTGCTGGCTTATGCCGACGAGGTGCGTGATGTGGCGGGCAGCGGCATCACCGATGTGGTGAACATCGGCATCGGCGGCTCCGACCTGGGGCCGGCCATGGCGGTACCGGCACTGCAGGCCTACACCCAGCCCGGCCAGCGCCTGCATTTCGTCTCCAATGTGGATGGCCATGACCTGGTGCCGGTGCTGGCCCGACTCAAGCCCGAGACCACGCTGTTCATCGTGGCCTCCAAGACCTTCACCACCCAGGAGACCATGGCCAATGCGCACGCCGCGCGGGCCTGGTTCCTGGCCCAGGGCGGCACAGACACCGCACGGCACTTCGTGGGCGTGACCACCAACCTGGAGGCTGCGGCCGCCTTCGGCATCCACCGCACCTTCGGTTTTTGGGATTGGGTGGGGGGGCGCTACTCCCTGTGGAGCGCCATCGGCCTGCCGCTGGCCATCGCCATCGGCGGCGCCCAGTTCCGGGACTTCCTGGCCGGTGCCCGTGCCATGGACGAGCACTTCGCCCAGGCGCCGCTGGAGGCCAACCTGCCGGCCCAGCTGGGTCTGCTGGACGTCTGGTACCGCAACTTCCACGGTTTCACCAGCCGCTCGGTGGCGCCCTACCACCAGGGCCTGCGCCGGTTCCCTGCGTACCTGCAGCAGCTGGAGATGGAGTCCAACGGCAAGTGCGTGGACGCCGACGGACGGGCGCTGCCCTTTGGCACCAGCCCGGTGGTCTGGGGCGAGGCCGGTACCAACGGCCAGCACGCCTACTTCCAGATGCTGCACCAGGGCACCGACGTGATCCCGGTGGAGTTCATCGCTGTGGCGCGCACCAGCCATGACCTGGCCGACCTGCCGCCCAGTGTGCGCGAGCGCTTGGCCGACCAGCACACCAAGCTGCTGGCCAACTGCCTGGCGCAGAGCCAGGCCCTGATGTGGGGCAAGACGACCGAGGAGGCCGCCACCGAGAGGGCGCCCACCGCCTCCAAGACGCTGGATCCGGCGGTGCTGGCCCGCCACCGCAGCTTCCCCGGCAACCGGCCCAGCACCACCCTGGTGCTGGAGGCCCTGACCCCGCGTGCCCTGGGCGCATTGATCGCCCTGTACGAACACCGCGTGTTCACCAGCGGCGCGATCTGGGGCATCAACTCCTTCGACCAGTGGGGCGTGGAGCTGGGCAAGGCGCTGTGCAGCCAGCTGCTGCCGCGTTTTGCCAGTGGCGACGCCACCGGCCTGGACGCCTCCACCGCTGGCCTGTTGGCCCGCCTGCGGGGCTGAGCCCATGTCGACGAAGCCGCATGTGATCTTCGACTTCGGGGTGGTGCTGTTTCGCTGGCGACCCGAGGTTGTGCTGCGCCAGACCCTGCCTGGTCGGGTGAGGGACGCCGCCAGCGCCGCGCACTGGAAGGCCCAGATCTTTCAGGACTATGGCGGCGACTGGGGTGATTTCGACGCCGGTCTGCTGGAGGTGCCCGAGCTGGTGGCGCGCATCGCCACCCGCACCGGCCTGACTCCGGCGGAGGTGCTGACCGTGGTGCAGGCGGTGCCGCCCGAGCTGGAGATCAAGGCGGGCACCGTCGCCATCGTGCAGGCGCTGCGCGCGGCGGGGCACCGCCTGTTCTACCTCTCCAACATGCCCGAGCCCTATGCCCGGCATTTGGAGACGCACCACCCGTTGCGCGAGTGGTTTGAGGATGGCGTGTTCTCCGCACGGGTGCGTCAGCGCAAGCCCGACCCGGCCATCTTCCATACCGCGCTGCGTCAATTCGGCATCCCGGCGGCGGATGCGCTGTTCATCGACGACCACCCGGCCAACATCGCCACCGCCCGGGGCCTGGGCCTGCCTGGCCTCCTGTTTGAGTCGCCCGAGCAGTTGGCGCGGGACTTGAGGGGGCGTGGCTTGGCGGTGCCCGCCGTGATCGCCTGACGGCCTGACCGTGAGGCTCTAGGTCAGGTCGGCAGATCCAACGCCCGGCGCCAGGCGCGGGCACTGCCAAAGCCCTGGGTGGCCAGCGCCTGCTTCAAGGGCTGGCCGCCGCGCACCGCTTCGCTGACCAAGGCTGCCCGCACCCGGGCCACATAGTCGCGGGGGGACAGGCCCGCATGCTGCTGGAACAGTCGGCCCAGGTGGCGCGGGGTGACATGGGCCACCGCGGCCAAGCGCTCGGCCGTCCAGTCGGCTGCCGGTTCGGCATTCACCGCGTTCTGCACCTTGTGCACCGCCGGGTGCAGGTGGCTGCGGCTGGCCAGCAGCGGCGACTGTTGAGGCGCCTCGCCGGCCCGACGCTGAAACACGACCAGCACCTGCGCCACGGCGGCGGCCAAGGCCTCGCCGCCCACCTCGGCAATGCTGTGCAGGGCCAGGTCGATGCCGGCGGTGACGCCGGCGCTGGTCCACAGCGGGCCGTCTTGCACAAACACCCGATTGCCCAGCACCCGCGCGGCCGGCGCCAGGGCCTGCAGCTCGTCCAGCAGTTCATGGTGGGTGGTGAGGCAGCGGCCGGCGGCCAGGCCGGCGTCGGCCAGCAACAGGGCCCCGGAGCACACCGTCATCAGGCGGTGCGGGCTGCCCGGCGCCAGAAGAGCCGGGGCCAGCACCTGGCCGATCCACCGCCGCGTGGCCAGCCACGGCGGCTCGGCCCGCACCACGGCGTGGCCATCGCCCGGCCGGCCCAGCAGCAGCACCCAGCTGGGGGCCGGCAGGGTGGTGGGCAGCGGCGCCAGCCCCGCCAAGGCCACGCCCACCGAGCTGTCGGTCTGGGCTTGCGGGCCGACGTAATGCAAGACGAACAGCGGCGGGCGGCCTTGGCGCGCGCGCTGCTGGTTGGCCAGGCGGTAGGCCTCGGCCGGCCCGGCCAGGTCCAGCAGCAGGGTCTCGGGCAGCACCACGAACCACACATGCACCGGCCCGGGGAGGCCGTCAGGTGGGGTTCGCGTCTCGCCTCTTGGGACAGAAGGCCGATCGGCAGGCAAGGCAGCGCAGGGGTTCACGGCGCTGATGGTAGGTCGGCCGCCTCGGCGTCGCGCCAGGCGTAGTCCATCTGCCGGGCAGTGGCCAGGGCCAGGGCGCGGCTGTGCAGGCGCGCCACCAGGTGCAGGCCCATGTCCAGGCCGGCGGAGATGCCGGCCGAGCTGAGCACACGGCCCGCATCCACCCAGCGGGCCTCGGGCCGCAGGTCCAGGCCGGGGTGGCGGCGGCGCAGGTCGGCCACGTCTTCCCAGTGGGTGGTGCAGGGCTGGCCGTGCAGCAGTCCCAGGTCGGCCAGCACAAAGGCGCCGGTGCAGACCGAGGCGACGAGCCCGTCGGCCGTGGCGGCCAGGGTGTGCTCGGCGTGGTGGCGCAGGGCGGCCATCATCTCCGGGTTGGCCAGCACGCCGTTCACCACGCCGCCGGGCACCAGCAGCAGGGCGGTGGGCGCGGTGACATCCGTGAGGGCAGACGGCTCAGCCGGCCCGGGGATCAGCGCCTCGTCGGCCTGCAGCTGCAGCCCGGCCCGGGCGCGCACCGCCTGGCCGTGCAGGGAAGCGCTGCGTACCTGCCAGGGCGCTGGCGCCCCTGGGTGCAGGCGGCGGTGCACCCGCAGCGCGGTGGTGAACACCTCGTAGGGGCCGGCAAAGTCCAGCAGCTCCACCTCATCGAACAGCACCAGGCGAATCACCGGAGCCGGTAGGGTGAGGGCGTGGCTCATGCGCCCGCTCCGGTGGTGGCCGGGCGCTCTGCGCCGGCCCGCACCAGGGCCTCCTGCGGCGTGCACAGGGTGGCAAAGCGGCCGGCCAGCACGGTGCAGGTGCGCTCGATGATCTCGGCCGTGCTCAGGCGCCGGCCTTCGGGGGTGAGCATGTCGAAGGTGAGGGTGGCGCTGGGCACGTAGTCCACGGTCCAGCCTTCGTCGCTGGCGTGGCGGGTGGTGGTTTCGCAGCACTGCTCAGTGCGGATGCCGCACACCACCAGGCGGCTGATGCCGCGCTGGTGCAGCCAATGGCCCAGCCCGGTGCCCACCAGGGCGCTGTGGCGGTGCTTGAGGACTTCCAGCGCCGGCTCAAACGGCTGCAGGCCCGCCAGGGGGGCGACCAGGCCGCTGGCCAGTGCAAAGGGGTTGTCGGCTTGTTCGGCGCCATCGTGGTGCAGCACGCGCACGATGGGCAGACCGGCCTGGGCAAAGCCCTGCACCAGCGTGTTCACGGCCGCCAAAAAGGCCGGCACGTCGGCATCGGTCCAGTAGGGCCGGGCGGTGAAGGAGGTTTGCACGTCGATCACCAGCAGCGCGGTGCGGGCGGTCGAAGGGGAAGCTGCGTCAGAAAGCGACATGGCGGCAAGGCCCCGTGGCAGGGGCTGGGCAGGTGGATGATGGGCTCATCTTCCTGCCCGGGCGGCCGCACGCCCAGTCCGTCTCCAGACCTTCACAGGTCAGAAACGGACATGACTGGCTCGATCGGGCTGGGTCAGGCCAGACGGGCGGTGACCGCGGCCAGGCGCTCACCGAAGACCTTGGCGGTGGCCAGGTCACCCGCCACCATTTCGTCCACGCCGGCGTCCGACGGGGTGGTGGTCATCAGGCCGGACGACGAGGCCACGTAGTTGATGTCGTTACGGGTGGCAGCTTTGCTGTTGCTGGGCATCAGGCCGGTGCCCACCCACAGGCCACTGTGCTGTTGCGACAGGGTGAACAGGTAGTGCAGGGTGGACAGCTTGTCGCCATTCATCGAGGCGGAGTTGGTGAAACCGGCGAACAGCTTGTCCTTCCAGGCTTGGGTGAACCAGGCCTTGGAGGACGCGTCTGCAAATTTCTTGAACTGCCAGCTCACGCTGCCCATGTAGGTGGGCGAGCCGAAGACGATGGTCTTGGCCGCACCCAGCAGCTCCCACCCGCCTTCGGGCAGGTTGCCTTCGGCGTCGATGGGCAACAGCTTGGCGGCGGCGCCGGCGCCTTCGGCGACCGCCTGGGCCACCTTGGCGGTATGGCCGTAGCCGCTGTGGAAGACGATGACGATGTCGGACATGGGGAGGCTCCTGTGAGGTGGGGACCGGCTGGGCGGGGTGCCCTGCAGGCACCGGTCCATGGACGCATTGTGGAAACCTCAGGCCTTGCGGTCTTTCAGCGGGCTCGTCGCCATCCTTCAATTCCATCGAAGGCGCACCCGGCCCGGGGCCTTGGGTGCAGGTGCCAGCACCGCCGGCGCGGCTGTGCTGGCCGGTGCCACAGGGCAGGGGGGAACTCAGCGCGGCGCCAGAAAACGCTCGGCCAGCCGCACCCACAGCGAGGCGCCCAGGGGCAGGAGCGCGTCGTTGAAGTCGTAGTTCGGGTTGTGCAGGGTGCAAGGGCCCAGGGGGTAGCCGCCGTGGCCGCTGCCGTCGTGGCCAGCATAGGCGCTGCGGTGGGCCCCGTCACCGTTGCCGATCATGAAGTAGGCGCCCGGCTTGTCTTGCAGGAAGAAGCTGAAATCCTCGGCGCCCATGGTGGGCTCCATCTCCAGCGTGGCCTCCGGCCCCACCACCTCCCGCATCACCTCGCGCAGCACGGCCACCTCGGCACTGTGGTTGACGGTGGGCGGGTAGTTGCGGTGGAAGTCAAAGTCCACCCGTGCGCCAAAGGCGGCGGCGGTGTGGGTGGCGATGTCGCGCATGCGCTGCTCGATCAGGTCGAGCACGCCCACGCTGAAGGTGCGCACCGTGCCCTGGACCACGCAGGTATCCGGCACCACGTTGGTGGCTTCGCCGGTGTGGATCATCGTCACCGAGATGACGGCGGCGTCCAGCGGCTTCTTGTTGCGGGTGATGATGGTCTGGAAGGCCTGCACCATCTGGCAAGCCACCGGCACCGGGTCAATGCCGTTGTGCGGCAGCGCGGCATGCGAGCCCTTGCCGGTGAGGGTGATGTGGAACTCGTTGCTGCTGGCCATGATGGGCCCGTCGCACACGGCAAACTGCCCTTGCGGGATGCCCGGCCAGTTGTGCATGCCGTAGATGGCCTCCATCGGGCAGCGTTCGAACAGGCCGTCCTTCATCATCTCGCGGGCGCCGCCACCGCCTTCCTCGGCGGGCTGGAACACCAGGTAGACGGTGCCGTCAAAGTTCCGGTTCGTGGCCAGGTGCTTGGCGGCGGCCAGCAGCATGGCGGTGTGGCCGTCATGGCCGCAGGCGTGCATGCGGCCTGGGTACCGGCTGGCGTGCGCAAAGGTGTTGTGCTCCGTCATGGGCAGCGCGTCCATGTCGGCCCGCAGGCCCAGTCCACGGGGGCTGCTGCCCGCCTTCACCACCCCCACCACGCCCGTCTTGCCCAGACCCCGGATCACCGGGATGCCCCACGCCGTCAGCTGGGCGGCGACCAGGTCCGAGGTGCGCTGCTCCTGGAAGCACAGTTCCGGATGGGCGTGCAGGTCCCGGCGCAGCGCGGTGAACAGGTCGGCATCGGCCTGGAGGGCGTCGATCAGGGGCATGGCAGATCTCCCGGCCGGGAGCGGTGGCTATGTGGCCACCGATGTTACCGAGCCCGACTTCAGCACGCCGCCGTCGTCTGGTCGCGGCCCTGCCGCGCCCGGGGTCAGCGCCGCACCGAGCCCGTCTCGGTCAACATCGACAGTTCCACAAAGTGGCTGCCCACATGGTCGCGGGGGCCGAAGGTGACCCGGAAGCCCCCGTAGTCCTGGTTCTGGATGGATTCCAGCCCGGTGATCAGGCCCTCCCGGCTGGCCTTGCCGCCGGCGCGGCGCAGGCCGTCCACCAGCACCTTGGCGGCCAAGAAGCCTTCCAGGCTGGAGTAGTTGGGCTTGTCGCCGTTGCCGGAGGCCTTCAGGGCCTCCAGGTACTCCCGCACCACCGGCGTGGAGTTGCTGTAGGGGAAGGGCATGACCTGGCTGATGACCACGCCGCGCCCGTCCTTGCCCAGTTCATCGGCCAAGGCCTGGGTGCCCACGAAGGAGACGTTGTAGAACGTGCCCCCGAAGCCCGCGGCCCGCGCTTCGCGGATGAAGGCGGCGCAGCTGCGGTAGGCGCTGACCTGCACCACCGCGTCGGGCCGCGCGGCCATCAGGGCCTTGACCGCCGCGCCCACCTCCGCCGAGTTGCGCTCCACGGTGGCTACCGCCACCGGCTCCAGACCCTTGGCGGCCAGGGCCTTGCGCACCCCGTCCAGACCCGCCTGCCCGTAGCTGTCGTTCTGCCGGAACACCGCCACCCGCCGCAGGTCCAGCGAGGTGAGCTGCTTGACGATCAGCGCCGTCTCGTCGTCGTAGGAGGCGCGCAGGTGGAACACCTGCCGGCTGAACGGCTCGCGCAGCGCGCCCGCTCCGGTGAACGGGGCGAACAGCGGCACCTTGGCCTCCTGCAGCACCGGCATGGCGGCCAGGGTGGTGGGCGTGCCCACGTAGCCGAATAGGGCAAACACCCCCTCGTCAATGAAACGTTCGGTGTTGGCCTTGCAGCGTGCCGGCTCGTAGCCGTCGTCCAGGGTGCGCAGCTCCAGGGTCTGGCCGTTCACGCCCCCTTGGGCGTTGACCGCATCCAGCACCAGACGTGCGCCCCGGTTCATCTGCGTGCCCAGCTGGGCCGCCGGCCCCGAGAACGCCGCCGATTGACCCAGCACCAGCCGGCCGCTCTCCCGTTGTGCGCGGGCGGGCAGTGCCCATGCGCCCGCCCAAGCCGCCATGCCGCCCAGCGCTGCGCGCCGGTCCATCTTCTTCCACATGAATCCCAACTCCTGTGCTGACCTGGCGCCCTGATGGCGCGCCATTGGTGCGGCCACGGGTCAGGCCCGTGTGCCGCCCTCCCTTTGTCCGAAGGGGGATACAAACACTAACACTTGCATCGCGACAACTTGTCGCACTCCTCGCCGCCAGAACGTCGTGGTGTGGGCTGGCTTGTAGGTAGTTTCCCTTGGTATCCGGGCGACCGTGAGGAGGCGAGACGCTGTGCCATCATCTCTGGATGACCGTCCAGCCAGCTCATGTCGCGGCACCGTCGGGTGCTGCGCGCACCGTCCACGCCGCCTGTCCGCACGATTGCCCCGACACCTGCGCCATCCGCGTCACGGTGCAGGGCGGGCAGGTCATCCGCCTGCAGGGCGACCCCGACCACCTCACCACCCATGGCGCGCTGTGCACCAAGGTCTCGCGCTACGCCGAGCGCAACAGCCACCCCGAGCGCGTGCTCACCCCGCTCAAGCGCGTGGGCCCCAAGGGCGCCGGCCAGTTTGTGCCGGTGGGCTGGGACGAGGCACTGGACGACATCGCCGCCCGCGTGAGGGCCATTGCTGCCGACGACCCGCAGGCCATCCTGCCCTACAGCTACGCCGGCACCATGGGCTTTGTGCAGGGCGAAGGCATGGCCGCGCGCTTCTTCCATCGGCTCGGGGCCTCGCAGCTGCAGCGCACCATCTGCGCCGAGGCGGGGGCCACGGGCCTGGCGCAGACCTACGGCGCCACCGTGGGCATGCACGTGCAGCACTTCGCCGAGAGCCGGCTGATCCTGATCTGGGGCAGCAACTCGATTGCCTCCAACCTGCATTTCTGGACCTACGCCAACGCCGCCAAGCGCGCCGGAGCCAAGCTCATCGCCATTGATCCGCGCCGCACCGAAACCGCCGAGAAGTGCCACCAGCACCTGGCCCTGCGCCCCGGCACCGATGGCGCCCTGGCCCTGGGCCTGATGCACGAGCTGATCGCCCACGACTGGCTGGACCACGATTACCTCAGCCGCCATGTGGAAGGCTGGCCCGAACTGCGCGAGCGCGCCCTGCAGTGGTCGCCCGAGCGCACCGCCGCCGAGTGCGGCCTGAGCGCCGACGAGGTGCGCGGCCTGGCGCGGGACTACGGCACCACCGCGCCGGCCGCCATCCGCCTGAACTACGGCATGCAGCGGGTGCACGGCGGCGGCAATGCGGTGCGGCTGATCGCGTTGCTGCCCTGCCTGATCGGCGCCTGGCGCCACCGCGCCGGCGGCCTGCTGTTGTCGGCCTCGGGCTGGAACAAGCCCTTGCGCAACCCGGCACTGGGCCGGGCCGACCTGCTGGCCGGCCGCCAACCCCGCAGCATCAACATGAGCACCATCGGTGCCGACCTGCTGCGCGAGGCCTCGCCCGACTTCGGCCCGCGCATCCAGGCCCTGGTGGTCTACAACAGCAACCCGGTGGCGGTGGCGCCGCAGTCGGCCCAGGTGGTGCAGGGCTTTGCCCGGGAGGACCTGTTCACCGTGGTGCTGGAGCACTTTCTCACCGACACCGCCGACCATGCCGACTATGTGCTGCCCGCCACCACCCAGCTGGAGCACTGGGACGTGCACGCCAGCTACGGCCACACCTGGGTGCTGATCAACCAGCCGGCGCTGCCGCCGCGCGGCCAGGCCCTGTCCAATGCCGAGATCTTCCGCCGACTGGCCGCCCGCCTGGGCTTTGACGAGCCCTGCTTCCTGGACAGTGATGAAACCCTGGCCCGCCAGGCCTTCCAGCCGGAACACGTGGATTTCGACGAGTTGTGCCGCGTGGGCTGGGTGCGCCTGCCGGTGCCGGACGCGCCGTTCGCCGAAGGCGGCTTTCCCACGCCCAGCGGCAAAGCCCGCGCCTGCGCGCCGGATCTGCCGCTGCCCGACCATGTGCGCAACCACGAGTGCGCCGAGACCGACCCGGCGCTGGCTGAGCGCTACCCGCTGGCCATGATCTCGCCGCCGGCGCGCAACTTCCTCAATTCCACCTTCGTCAACGTCAAGAGCCTGCGCGACATCGAGGGTGAGCCCCTGGTGGAGATGCATGCTGAGGATGCCGCCGCCCGCGGCCTGGCCGAGGGGCAGATGGTGCGCGTGTTCAACGACCGGGGCGAGCACCACTGCCGCCTGCGCGTCAACGGCCGCGCCCGGCCCGGGGTGGTCAACGGCTTGGGCGTGTGGTGGCGCAAGCTGGGCGTCAACGGCACCAACGTCAACGAGCTGACCCACCAGCGCCTGACCGACCTGGGCGCCGCCCCAGCCTTCTACGACTGTCTGGTGGAGGTGGCGGCCCTGGCCGCCTGACCGCCATGGCACCTCGGGAGCTGCCGCCGGCGTGGCGTGCCTGGCGTGGAGGGCCCGGGCGCCGCTGGGGGCTGGCCGTTGGGGGGGCGGTGCTGGCGGTCGGCCTGGCCGTGCTGGCCAGCGGCTGCAGCACGGTGGCTTACCTGGGCCAGTCGGTCGGCGGCCACTTGAGCCTGATGGCGGCTGCCCGCCCGGTCCCCGAGGTGCTGGCCGATGCCCGCAGCGACGACACCCTCAAGGCCCAGCTGGCCCTGAGCCAGCGCCTGCGCGACTTTGCCGTCAGCGCCCTGCAACTGCCCGACAACGGTAGCTACCGCCGCTATGCCGCGCTGGACCGGCCCGCAGCCGTGTGGAACGTGGCCGCCACGTCGGAGCTTTCGCTCAAGCTGCACACCTGGTGCTTCCCCGTCACCGGCTGCATCGGCTACCGCGGCTATTACGCCTTGGCCGATGCCGAGGCCGAGGCCGCCGGCCTGCGCGCCCAGGGGCTGGAGGTCACGGTCTACCCGGTGCCGGCCTATTCCACCCTGGGCAAACTGGAATGGCTGGGGGGAGATCCGCTGCTGTCCACGTTCATCCGCTGGCCCGAGCACGAGCTGGCGCGGCTGATCTTCCATGAGCTGGCCCATCAGGTGGCCTATGCGCAGGACGACACCGCGTTCAATGAATCCTTCGCCACGGCGGTGGAACAGCTGGGCATCTCCGCCTGGATCGACCACCGGCAGGAGGCGGGCCTGGCCGCCCGTTTTGCCCAGTCTCAGGCCCGGCGGGCCGCCTTCACCGCGCTCACCCGCGGCGCGCGGGCCCGGCTGCAGGTCCTCTACGCCAGCGGACTGCCCGCCGAGCGACTGCGTGAAGCCAAGGCCGCCGAGTTCGCCCGGCTGCAGGCCGACTACCGCGTCTTGCGCGACGGCCCCTGGGCGGGCTTTGCCGGCTACGACGCTTACTTTGCCCGTGTCAACAACGCCACCTTGGCCCTGCAGGGGGCCTACCTGGACCAGGTGGACCGCTTCATCGCCTGCCACCGGGAGCTGGGAGGGGACTGGTCCGCCTTCTATGATCGCGTCCGACAGCTGGCGCGCCTGCCGGCGTCGGCCCGTCAAGCCGGGCTGGCGGCCTGCGGCCACGGCCCTGCCGATCCCCATGCCGGCGCTTGACGCCCTCCACCACTCCTTTCGTATCGCCCATGTCCGACATTTCCGTTCGCCGATCCCACAACCGCGGCCAGGCCTGGTGCCTGGAACAGGGCCAGGCCTGGGCCCGCATGGCCGAGCAGAAGTTCGACGTCACCTGCACCACCACCCAGGTCAACGGCTGCCCCGCCATCGAGTTCAAGCGCAGTGGCGTGCAGGGCGTGGTGCTCATGGGCGAGGACTTCATCGACATCTCCGCCAAGCTCGGCCTGCTGTTCAAGCCCTTTGCCAAGCGTGCCCAGGACGAGGTGGGGCAGGGCCTGGACAAGCTGATCGCCAAGGGCCGGCTCTGAGGGCCGGGGGGACAGCAAAAATCCACAGTCCGCCCCTAGGGCGACACTTGGGTGACAGCAAGGGGGCGGGTCGGTCGATACGATCGGCCACCCCGTTTCCTTGCGAGGCCATCCGCCTCCCCATCATGAGCGACCTGAACTCCCGATTCCTGCAGGCCGTGGCCGACAGCAAGCAGCTGCCCGAGCGTCCTGACAACATGACGCTGCTGCGCATCTACGCCCTCTACAAGCAGGGCAGCGAGGGCGACGTCCAGGGCGAGCGCCCCGGTTTTGCCGATTTCGTCGGCCGCGCCAAGTTCGATGCCTGGTCGGCCCTGCAAGGCACCGCACCGGCCGAAGCCCAGCAGCTCTACATCGACCTGATCGAGTCGCTCAAGTGAGCCGTGTGCCGCCGGGCCGTAGGCCCGGGCTCACATCTGGTCGGCCGAGCGTACGGCCACCAGCACCACCTCGCCGCGTTCTTCCCGCGGGCGGTAGCGCAACCACCACACGCTGCCCTTCTTGATGGACCACGGCCGCAGCAGGTCTTGCGAGGGGCCGGCCATCCCGGCCAGCTGCGGCCCGATCATCAGGTAGGCGGCGGCCAGACCCAAGGTGGGCTGGTGGCCCACCACCAGCACCGGCTCCTTGGCCTCCGGCCAGCGCACGGCGGCCAGCAGGCTCTCCACCGTGGCCTCGGGCCCCAGCGCCTCCAGTGTCTTGACCCGTCGCGCCAGCGGCGCCACGGTCTGCTGCGCCCGCAGCGCCGGGCTGGCCAGCACCCGCGTGCCTTCGGGCAGGAAGCGGTTGAGCCATTCGGCCACGCGCCGGGCCTGCTTCTCGCCCTTGGGCGTCAGGCCACGGTCCAAGTCTCGGCCACCTTCGGGCAGGTCTTCGGCATCGGCATGGCGCCACAGGATCAGGTCCATCGTCGTGTGTCAGGGGCAGCAAGGGCCGCCCCAGTCTAGGCCGCGAGGATGAACCGGACATGACGGCCGGCCCGGTGGGGCCGGGCGGTGGCCGCTTTCAGCCCAGCAGCCAGTCGTCGGCCGCCTGCAGCGCCGTCGTGTCGGCCAGCACCGCCCCCGGCGCGCCGCCCTGGCCCCACAGCGGCGGCATCCAGCGCATGCCCATGAACTCGGCGCACATCGCCAGGCTGTCAAACATCGGCTGCGCCTTGGCGCGGCTGCCGTTGGTGGACACGGCCCACAGGCGTTTGCCGCTCATGCGGGCCTTGAAGTCCAGGCCTGGCACGCGCAGGAAGCCGCTCCAGTGGTCCAGCACCCCCTTGAGCGGGGCGGGCAGGCTGAACCAGTACACCGGGGCCACGGCCACCACATCGGTGGCCGCCAGCAGGGCGTCCAGCACGCGCTTCAGGTCGCCCTCGGGCGCGGCGTAGTGGCCCTGGGTGTGGCGCACATCCACAAAGGGCGGAATGTCCAGCTGCGACAGGTGCAGCCAGGTCTGCACGGAGCCTTCGGGCAGCGCCGCCGCAGCGCGCCGCGCCAGCGTTTCGGTGTTGCCCAGCTGGCCGGGCTCGCGGCTGTTGCTGACAAGGAACAGGACGTGACGGGTGGAACTCATGAGGTGATGACTTTGCCGAGAGGTGATCAGCGTTGTGCACGCAGCGTGCGACGCCGGTTCATTCTGACGGCGTTCGCCACAAGGGCGCTTGTCCCACTCGCCAGGGCTGTACGTCGTCCTGAGGCCGACAGGGCGGCCGTGCCCCGTCAAACATCCCTGACTTCAGTTTCGCAATGGTCTTGGTGAGGTCTGCAAAGCCATCCCGAGTCCGTCGCAACGCTGTCGCGGTCTGGGGCATCACCTGGCTTGCGGAGCGCTCGACGGCTCGGCCGAGTCCGTCAGCACCAGCCAGGCCGCGCTGGCGGCGAGCACCCCCAGCAAGGCCAGCGCGGTGAACGCGAACGTGACCGTGATGCTGAAGCGCTCGACCAGCTCGCCAAAACAGATCAGCAGGAAGGCGCTGAGATAGCCGAACAGGCGTTCCATGCGTGCGAACACCGTGATGCGTTGCGGCATGGTGAGGTGCTGGAGGTCCATCCGCGTTGTCACCACCGATCGGATGGCACCTGCGGCGATGCCGAGCAGCGAGATGCCGATGAGCGAGGTCGAGAAGATGTCGACGATGCCCCAGTCCTGAAGCCTGTCCGAGGCCGCGAACAGCGCGAGCGAACCGGCGATGCCGCTGAACGTGATCCATACCCCTGCCTGCGGTCCCAGCCAGGCGATGACCGGCGAGCCCCACAGCGCGACCACGAACCCGCCTAGGGTGAAGAGCCCCAGCACGATGCCAAAGAGGTAGGGATCCACGTTCTGAAGCGCGAAGTGCAGAGGCAGTAGGCCGATGAAGGGGGCGAGCGCGAACCCGCGCGTGATCGCGTAGAAGCCCACCCAGGTGGTCTGATTGCGCGAAAGCGTGAAGGGTGGCGGTGGGGTGGACGGCTGCGTGACGCCAGACGGACGCGATGCCGGGGCGGCTGGCGTCGGCGGCGCTGAGATGAACAGCACCGCGATCATCGATACGACGGATGCCGCGATGCCGGCGTAGAACGCCCAGTGCATCTCGTGATCGAACAACACGCCACCGATGAAGCCCGCCACCAGCGTGGCGATGAACATCATGCTTTGCGTGCGGCCCTGGATGTGTCCCAGCGTCTTGGCGTCCGCACCCGGGGCGGCGATGCGCAGCAGGCCGCCATCCGCCGCAAGCGCGAGGGCGAACCCCGTGCCGCCGATCACCTGCCCCAGAAACAGCGTGGGCAGCGACACCTCTCCCGGCAGCGTGCCGATGATCAGTACGACCAGACCGAGCGACTTCATGCATTCGCCAAGCAGCACCAGGCGCATCGCCGTCATGACGCGGCTCAGCCGCGGCGCAAGGTCTGCAGCCAGTGTGGATGCGCCGCTGTAAGTCGCCAGCAGCAGCGTCACGGTGCTGTACTCCGTTCGCAGGGACCAGAACAGCAGGAACAGCACGGGAAGATGGAAGTACAGCCGCGAGATCACCCGGTAGGCCATAAAGAGACGGACATTTCGGTTCATGGCTTCGCGGGCGGCTGGCGCGGCTGACGTTGCTTCACTGCACCACGACGTCACCTTGGCGGACCACCTCGAGGCGGCCGCCCACCAGCGACACGATGGTGCTGGACTGTGTGGTTCCCGCATCGGAGTCCACCGGCGGCACGAACACCTCGATCCTGTCACCGAACAGTTCGGCCGCCAGCGCGGCGGACACCAGCCCATCGACGGTCGTGCCCGAGATGTTCGCCGACGTCATGGCAAGCGGCCCGTCCACCGCATCCAGCAATGCCCGCAGCGCGCTGTTGCGGTTGCAGACCAGCGAGATCGTCCGGGCGTCGAAGTACTTGTGCTTGGGCGCCTTGGGGCCGGCGCTCACGATCAAGTTCAGGGGCCCAGGCCAGAAACGCGCGGCCAGATCCTTGAAGAGCACTTCCTCCTCGGGCGACAGGTCGGCATAGGCCATGCCCTCCGCGGCGTCGCGCACGAACAGTGTCAGTGGCTTTTCGGCCGGGCGCTGCTTGATGTCGTAGAGCCGTGCGCATACCGCCTCGTCCTGAGGCAGGCAGCCGAGGGCGTAGTTGGTGTCGGTCGGCAGCAAGGCGACACCGCCCTGCTTCAAGCGCCGTGCGGCTGTTGTCGGATCGCAGGCTGTGGCTGCCCGAGTCATCGATGGGGTCATGTGGTGTGGCCGAAGTTGGGGTGACTCGGGGTCAGGCCGCAAAGGCCGATTCGACGTGGTCATAGACGAAGCCGTCCACACCCGTTGTGAACGCTTCCCGGAAGCGGCGCATGTATTCGGGGCTGCGGAAGCTGTAGGTCTTCAGAAGCCAGCGGCGCCGGGCTTGCACCGGATAGCTCAGTTCCAAGATTTCGCGGTTGTGTAGTCCCGCCTGATTGGGGAAGGAAAACAGATCGCCCACGCCCAGGCGCACGCGTTGCCGGGTGGTGCGCACCAGCGCATCCTTCAGCGCGAGCATCGCGTCCCAGGCTTCGACCGGTGCCGCGGGCAGCGGCCGCGTCCGCGTGTCGTAATAGCGGAAGCAGTGCGACTCCTCCAGCACCGTATGTGGCTTGGAGTCCACCTGCAAGGTGTTGGAGTCGCGTGAGTACTCGTCGTAGGGCGTGTGGAACAGCGGTTGACGGAGCGCTTCTTGGCAATGGGCGGGGAGCAGTCTCAGGATATCGCGGCCGTCGATGTATCCCGTGTAGATCAGGTTGCGCGGATCAGAGCGCATGCCAAGCAGGGCCAGGTAGTCGGCGCGGACGGGATGCGCCGTGCGGTCGTTGTGGAAGTAGAGCTCGCCGTCGGTCTTCTGCGTTTGCGTGTTGCGGTAGCGGTTGTGCGCATAGACGTCGTGGAAGAAGTCGCCGTTGTTTCGGGTCGAGTACGCCAGCAGCGGCGAGCCGGTCAATTCGGCGAACAAAGCCAGGAAGCCCTCGGCGACGAAGGTCCGCTTCTGGCGGTACTTGTCTGTCACGGGATCGTCCTGGTCGAACACAGGCACCTCGGGGTCGAGCGGGCAATTGCGCAGCAGGTAAGCTGCTTCACCACCTGTTTCGCGGGCGACCAGGATGCGCTCACATGCGCTGGTCAGGGCATCGGGTAGCGCGCTCGATGTGGCCAGGTGAGAAATCTCCTCCTTGAATGCCAAATATTCGCTGTAGGGATTGGTGGACAGTTTCAGGAAGGTCGATGTCAGGGCTTCTTTGTCGTGTTCGCTCAGATGCAGGAACGGTTGCATGATCTTTCTACTCCTTAAGTTTAGATTGACATTGAGTGGTGGCAATTTTTGAAATGCATGGCGACCCTGTCGATGTCGATGAAAATCGAATCACCATGCGCCGGGGGCGCGCCAGAAAACCTTTTGCCCCGATTTGAAAAGTCGCGCGTCGGCCGCGACGGCCGTCGAAAGACTTCTTGGCGAGGAGACCGGCAAGGGGGCCCGGTCCAAACTTCAGGGTGTGGTGGGCCGCGGATCCAGCGAAGCAGAGGTCCTGGTGCCGTCGCTGGGCAGCACTTCCACGCTGCGCCCCACATTGCACAGGGGCGCGCTCCGTTCCTCTGGCCCCCATTCCACCTGGATGCGCGCGGTGGCGACGCGGACCGGTAATTGACGGCGCATGACCTCCGGTGGCGGGTCCACCACGTACTGCCCGACGGTCACGCGTCCCGTCCCGTATCGGACGCTGATCACTTCGCCGTCCCATTCGTGACCGGCGTCGTAATACGAGCGCACCTTGACCCGTGTGCCCGCTGCCATGCGAGCGGCGTCCTTCTCGCTGAAGAAGGCTTCCACCCAACGGTCTTCGCAGTTCACCAGTTGCAGCACGGCACCTTGACGGGTCACCGCGTTGCCACTGTTCGCGTCAATGCTCCAGATCGCGCCCTGCACCGGCGACGTCAGCCTCGCGCTTGTCTGCTTGTCCAGCTCCCGTTGCAGCACGGCGGCTTCCGCGACGATGGCCTGGATCTGCATGTCCAGCTGGCCTTTCCTCGCGGTGAGATCGGCAATCGATTGAGCGATCTCCTGGCTGCGCGTCACGGCGTAAGGCAGGCCTCTCGAACCATCGAGCTGCACGCCTTGGCGCGCCCCCGTCAGGACCGTCTCCGCACGCTGCACGGCCTCCTTCGAGGCGCGCTGCGCAGCACGCGCCATGTCTTCCTCGGCCTTGGCGGTGTCATAGGCGGCGACGCTGATGAAGCCCGAGGTACGCAGGGAGTCGTAACGCTCGACCTTGCTCCTGGACTCGCCGAGCGCGGTATTGGCACGTTCGAACTCGGCGACCGCCAGCGCCAGACTCGCGCGCGCACCCTGTACATCCACCGTCTGCTGGACACTCGCCCGCTGCTGCTGCTCCGCCATCTCCTTGCGGCGATGCGCCAGCTGGACGTCGATGGCCTCGATTTCTGCTTGGCGCGCCGCGCGTTGCGAGACCAGCTCGGCGATGTTGCCGGTGAGTTCCGATATCCGCGGATTCTCGGTGTCGCCCACCACGGCGCCTAGTTGTTCTCCCTTGGCGATGCGCCGGCCCACCCGCAAGCCGTCTTCAAGTTGGGTGCGACCTGGAATGGGCGCACGCAAGGTGATCACCGGTGCATTGATGAATGCTTGCGTGGTGATCTGCCGCGTCTCGCGGTAGACCAGCGTCCCGGCCACGATGCAAGTGACCGCCCCGCATGCAAGCATGACGCCGCCTTTTCGGCTTTGCAGGCGCTCACGCCAAGTGTTCAACATGCCCACTCACGGCCGTCCGTATTGACCGGTCAGCGTCGCGGTCGCCAGAGTGTTCTGGTGGATCATGAAGCGAACGATGGCATTGGTGACGCCACGACCCGGGCTCAGCCCCAGCGAGGGCACGCCCAGGGCGTGCAAGGTGAAGAGGTAGCGGTGCGCCGCGGCGCCCTTCGGAGGGCAGGGTCCGCCGTAGCCCGTGGCACCGAAGTCGTTTTCTGCCTGGAGGCCGATACCGGTCAGCGCCGACACGTCAACAGAGCCGACGCCTTGCGCGAGCTGCCTCGCTTCGGCGGGAATGTCGTACAGCACCCAATGCCAGAAGCCGCTGCCTGTCTGGGCATCCGGGTCGTACATGGTGAGCGCGAAGCTGCGCGTGTTGGCCGGCGCCCCTTGCCACTGCAGCGCGGGCGAGCGGTTGTGGCCCTCACCGTCGAAGCCGTTGAACTCGTGCGTCTTGCTCAGTTCTGCCTGCTCCTTGAAGTCAGGCGATGTGATCGTGAAGTTGGTCATCTGCAGCCCTGTGTTGCCGCCAATGGGTGTGCCATGTGGCTGGCGCGTATGTCCCTCCGCTCGCTGATGGGCGCGAGGCGGTACATCGTTTGAATACGGTGAATCAATCTGCCGTGGCCGGCGCTCCCTTCTCGACCCGGCTCTGCAACGCCGAGAACGTGATGAGCTCGCCTGCCAACGCGCTGGCCGCGACGCTGGCCGGACTCGCGAGCCACACCTGGCCTGGTCCCGAACGTCCGGGGAAGTTGCGGTTGATCGCGCTCACCGTCACCTGGTCGGCCGATGTGGAGGATCCCGGTCCGCAGTTGGCGCAGGCGCCGCAACCGGGCATCAGCATCTCGGCTCCGGCCTGTTCGAACACGGCCAGCATGTCGCGTTCTTCGCAATAGCGCTTCACGTCCTGGGTGCCGAACTGCAGATAGAGGGAGACGTTCGGCTGCACCTTGAGCCCATGTTTCAATCCCCACGCGAAAACCGCCAGGTACTCGTCGAAATCGGCGCGCTTGCCAGCGGTGCAGGAGCCGCCGTAGGCTATGTCGATGGGCACCGCTCGGCCGATCCTGCTGAATGGCATGCCGTTGCCCGGATCACCGGGCGCCGCGAACATCGGCTCGATGGCGGAGCAGTCGATCGAGATCGTGTGCTGGTACACCGCGCCCGCGTCGCTCTTCATCCACGGCTCCAACTCGAAGTCCACGCCGCGGCGTTCCTTGAGGAACATGACCGTCTGCTCATCGGGCGCCACGATGCCGGTGAAACCACCGAGTTCCGCCACCATGTTGGTGAGCGTGGCGCGGTCGTCCACCGACATGCGCTCGACCGCGGGTCCGGTGTACTCGAACACCATGCCGATGCCGCCGCCCTCCGCAATGAAGGGTGAGCGCAGGAGTTCCAGCACCACGTCCTTGGCGTGCACGCCCGGCTGGAGTTCTCCTTTGAGCTCGACGCGGCAGACCGCTGGGTGCTTGCACCGCACGAGCCCCGTCACCCAGGCATTGGCCATGTCCGTGGCGCCCGCACCGAAGCACAGCGCGCCCAGCGCGCCAGAATGCGGGGTGTGCGAGTCGGTGCCGACCGCCACCTGCCCGGGAAGGACATAGCGCTCGGCCATCATGGCGTGGCAAATGCCTTCCGACCCCAAGGTGCCCGGCATCGCGCCGTGGCCGATGACGCCGTAGTCCCTGACGAAATGGTCGTGTCCGTCTGCCAAGCCGCGCACGCCCTCCACCAGGCCCATCTTCTGGTGCACCGGGCTGCGCGTGACGTAGGTGAGGTGATCCTGGAACGCGATGATGGTGGCCGGGTCGTGCAGCGGGGCTGGCTTGCCGAAGGCGTCGTGCATCAGGTGCGCGGCCATCCCGGTGAAGTATTCGTGCGAGAAGCGCCAGTCCGTCTTCAGGAAGATGCCGTCGCCCACCTTGGGCGGCTGTGCATCCTCGGCCAGCCAGGGCGCGCTGACCAGATGGCGGTTGATGATCTTGTGCACGAGGCTGAGAGGGCGGTCGCTCCCCGCGGGGGCCGGCCGTGCGGCCTGGCCTCGGAAGTTCTCCTTGGAGAGCGCAAGCAGACCACCTGCGCGAATGATCCGTTGTGTGAGTTCGTCGTGGCCTTCCGTGAACTCGCTCAGCGCGATGGCCTCTCCCCGCTGGATGCGCGCCACCAGCCCCAGATCGGTCGAGGTGAGGAGCCCCACGTTGTGCGCGTTCTGCCGATAGATGCGCTCGAAGCTTTCGGCGATGACCAACTGGATGCCCGCGCTCAACTCCGCCATCGGGCTGTTCTCCCGCGAGGACCCCTTGCCGTAGCGCTTGCCTCCAACGACGACCGCAAAGCCGCCCTGGCGCACGGCGCCTTTGCCGATCGGCATGACGCCGCCGGCCTGATAACCGACGTAAGGAAACTCGCCCAGGCGGTCGTCATAGACCGTCATGACGGTCGTCGGCGTGATCTCGTCGGTGGACACGTTGTCCCGCAAGGTGCCGGCCTGCTCCAGTGTGAAGTCGCCGCCCTCCAACTGCCGGGTGATGCGGGCGGGGTCGTCGCAGAGGAAAAGGATGCGTCCTTCGAAGGTGACAGAGGGGGTGTTCGGCATGGGCGACTCAGTATGTATCGGCTTTCGTATCGCTATATGTATACGTAAAGGTATGGGGGTGATGATACGTTAGAATCAGCCATGGGCAAGCTCAAGAAACCCCCTCAGGCAACAGCCAGCGATGTTGTTTACAACGCGTTGCAGCACAAGATCATCAACAACCTGCTTCCCGGCGGCAGCCAGCTGTTGGAGGAAGAGGTCGCGGCGGAAATGCATGTCAGCCGCACGCCTGTGCGCGCGGCGCTGGCGAGGTTGGAGGTCGAGGGGCTGGTGTATGCGGTGCGTCGGCACGGGTACCGGGTGACGCCGATCACCGTGCAGGACGTGCGCGAGATCTATCAGGTCCTGTCCCCGCTCGAGACGGTCGCGGCGGAGTTGCTGGCCGAGAAGGACCCCAACGGGCTGGAAGTGGATGCGCTGCAGGAGTGCATCGACCGCATGGATGCGGCGCTGAAGAACGACGACCTCCAGGCCTGGGCGGACGCCGATGAGCTGTTCCATGCCCGCTTGGTGGATCTGTGCGGCAACAAGCGTCTGGCGCGGGCCGCCAAGTTGATGTTCGCGCAGTCGCATCGGGTGCGGTTGTTCGCGCTGCGACTGCGGGACAAGCCCGTCAATTCAGTGAAGGACCACGGTGCCTTGGTGGACGCGATACGGCAGAAGAGGCCGGCCCTGGCACGTGAGATCCACAGTGCCCATCGGGACTCCTGGACGGAGACGCTGGGGCAGATACTCGCTGATCTGAATATCCACCAGCTTTGATGGGCACCAAGCCGCCGGGATCCGTGTGCGGCGGTGGTCAAGGTTTGTGCGGGGTGCCCATGCGGGTGTCAGGCGGACACCGCGCGGCGCCCCCTTGGGGGGGCGATGTCGGCGAGGGCGTCGTCTCAGACCAGTGAAGCCCGGTCGTACAGCCAAGGCTGGCGCGTCTGCTGTGTGCGCTCGAACTCGCTGATCTTGGTCGCCTGCTCCAGGGTGATGCCGATGTCGTCCAGGCCGTTCAGCAAGCAGTATTTGCGGAACTCGGTGACCTCGAACGCGAATTGGCGGCCGTCCTCCAGCGACACCCTCTGCGAAGGCAGGTCGACGGTGACCTGACGTCCCGCCTTGGCTTCCTGCATCACCTGGCCCACTTCGTCATCGGTCAGGATCACCGGCAGCAGCCCATTCTTGAAGCAGTTGTTGTAGAAGATGTCCGCGAATGAGGGCGCGATGATGCTGCGGATCCCGAAGTCGTAGAGTGCCCAGGGCGCATGTTCGCGGGAGGAGCCGCAGCCGAAGTTCTCCAGCGCGACAATGAGTTTTGCCTCCCGCCAGGGAGCCTGATTCAACACGAAGTCCGGGTTTTCCGAGCCGTCGTCGAGGATTCGGTATTCGCGGAACAGGCCCCAGCTGAGGCCGGTCTTGGTCACCCACTTCAGCATGTACTTGGGGGTGATCATGTCGGTGTTGATGTTGGGAATCGGCATGGGTGCCGCGTACCCTTGGATGGTGGTGAACTTTTCCACGGTTTACTTCCAGTTTCTGATGTCGACGAAACGGCCGGCGATGGCTGCCGCGCCGGCCATGGCCGGGCTGACGAGATGGGTGCGGCCACGGGGGCCCTGGCGTCCGACGAAATTGCGGTTGGACGTGGAGGCGCAGCGCTCCTCGGGCTGGAGGCGGTCGGGGTTCATGGCAATGCACATCGAGCAGCCCGGTTCGCGCCACTCGAAGCCGGCATCGATCAGGATCTGCGCCACGCCTTCTTCTTCGGCCTGCCGCTTGACCAGTCCGGATCCCGGCACGACCAGCGCTTGGACGTGGGGCGCGACGCGCCGCCCTTCGACGAGCCTTGCCACCTCTCGCAGGTCCTCGATCCGGCTGTTGGTGCACGAGCCGATGAACACCTTGTCGATCTTGATATCCGACATCTTCTGGCCGGCCTGCAGCCCCATGTACTCCAGCGCAGCCATGGCGGCCTGACGCGAGACATCGTCCTTGGCGGCTGCGGGATCCGGCACCACGTCCGTCACCTGCACGACGTCCTGGGGGCTGGTGCCCCACGTCACCATGGGGGCGACTTCAGAAGCATCGATCTCCACCTCTGTGTCGTACACGGCGCCCGGATCCGACGGCAGCGTCTTCCAATACGCGAGCGCCTGCTCCCAGTGGTGCGCCTTGGGTGCGCCAGGCCGTCCCTTGATGTAGTCAAAAGTGGTGTCGTCCGGCGCGATGAGACCCGCCCTGGCGCCTGCTTCGATCGCCATGTTGGACATGGTCATGCGGCCTTCCATCGACAAGGCGCGCACCGCGGAGCCGGCGAACTCGATGACGTGTCCGGTCGCGCCCGCGGTTCCGATGCGGCCGATGATGGCCAGGACGAGGTCTTTGGCTGTCACCCCGGGGCGAAGGAGGCCGTGGCAGGTGATCCGCATGTTTCTGGAGCGCTTCTGGATCAAGGTCTGCGTCGCCAGCACATGCTCCACCTCCGACGTGCCGATGCCCACCGCATAAGCGCCGAAGGCACCGTGGGTGGATGTGTGGCTGTCGCCGCACACGATGGTCATGCCGGGCTGGGTTAAGCCCTGCTCCGGGCCGACGACGTGCACGATGCCCTGGCGTGGATCTTCATAGCCGAAGTAGGTCACGCCGAACTCACGGGTGTTCTTTCGCATCAGCGAGAGCTGCAGCTTCGCCTCCGGGTCTTCGACATCGTCGGTGCGGCCTGGTGTCGTGGGGATGTCGTGGTCCGCGACCCCCAGCGTGGCGTCCAGCCGGCGCACCTTCCGCCCTGCGCCGCGCAATCCGTCAAAGGGTTGCGGCGTGGTCACTTCGTGGACCAGGTGTTGATCGATATACAGCAGGGCAGTGCCGTCGGAGAAGTTGTGCAAGACATGGGAGTCCCAGATCTTGTCGTACAAGGTCCGTGGCGTAGCTTCTTTCATCATCGCGTCCTCAAGAAATATTTATGTGTATACGTATAAGGATTGTAGATGATGTGGGGCGCACCCGTCTGCGCTTCTGTTCTTGAGGGGCGGGGTCTCTCGCCCGGCGCGCAAGGACCAGCGGCGGGGCCACTCCGGCCAGCCGGTGCCGGACCAGCCCGCGGGCGTCATGTCTTCGTGGCCATCAACCGGGCCACACGCTGGGTGTTCATGGCCTCAAGGGCCACTAGGCGGTGGCGGCTGTGCGGGCTTCTTGAACGCGCTGGCCAAGGCCGCGCCGTTTCGCATCCGCACGCTGCTGACGGACAACGGCAAGGCGTTCACCGACCGCCTGTTTGCTTCAACGGCCGCCCGGACCCTGAGACCCCGGTGCAGGCGCTCATGCGATGGCGCCGCTCCTCTCCCGAAGGATTCCAAAAGTCAATTTGGAATCATCCGGGGCCTGACAGTGCAGTCGCCGTGCGGATCACCCCTCAGATCACAGGCTCACCGTGCCGCTGATGCAGGCGGCCACGTCGCCACCCACCCACAGGGTGTCGCCGTCTTGTTCCAAATGCACGCGGCCGTCGCGGCCCAGGGCATGGCCTTGGGCGGCGGTGTAGCGGGTGGGGGCCAGGCCGGCGCCGATGAGCCATTGGCCCAGGCTGGCGTTGAGGCTGCCGGTGACCGGGTCTTCAAAGCCCTGACCTTCGCCGTCCAGCGGGCCACCCACCAGGGCGCGCACTTCAAACTGGGCGTCGGCCGGGGCACCGGCCTCACCGTCGTGCCACGGCGCCACCACGCCCAGCTTCAGGCCGCGCAGGGCGTCCCAATCGGGTTGCAGGGCGCGCACCTGGGCGCCGCTGGCCAGACGCACTGCCGCCCAGCCGGGGCCGTTGTCCGCCCATTGGTGGCCCAGCAGGTCGGCTGGCGCCAGGCGCAGGGCCGTGGCGATCTGCGCCAGCAGCGCGTCGTCCAGTGGGCCGGTGCGGGTGCAGGGCGGGGCGGCAAAGGCCAGGCGGTCGCCTGCGCCGGGCTTGGCGCCCGGAGCCGGTGTACGGCGGATGCGGATCAGGCCGGCGCCGCATTCCTGCACCACCACGCCGGGCTTGCCCGGCAGGCCGCCGGCCGCCAGCCAGGCGCGGCAGCTGCCCAGCGTGGGGTGGCCAGCAAAGGGAAATTCCTCATGCGGCGTGAAGATGCGCACCCGGTAGTCTGCGCCGGGCTGGGTGGGCGAGAGCAGAAAGGTGGTTTCGCTCAGGTGGGTCCAGCGGGCGAAGGCGGCCATCTCGGCCGTGCTCAGGCCATCGGCATCGTGGACCACGGCGAGCGGGTTGCCGCGCAGGGGCGTGGCGGTGAAGACATCCAGCTGGGAGAAGCGGCGCAGGGTGGGCATGGGGGGTGGGGTGGGCTGTGGCGAAGGGATGAAAGGGCGGGAGGAGCGGGAAGAGCGGGAAAGAGCGGGAAAGAGCGGGCTCGTTCAGCCGCTGCAAAGGTGGCCGTCAGCGCGGCAGGGCCGGTGCCGGAGACGGCGCATCAGCAGGCGCACCAGCAGGCGCATCGGCCAACACCTGGGCCAGCAACGGCCGGTCGATGTTGCCACCGCTGAGGATGGCGGCCACCCGCAGTCCCTGCAGTTGGGCGGCCTCCTGGCGCACGGCGGCCAGCGCGGCGGCGCCAGCGCCTTCGGCCACGTTGTGGGTGCTCTCGAACACCCAGCGGATGGCCTGCGCCACTTCCTCGTCGCTCACGCTCACCACCCGGGCCAAGCCGGCGCGCAGGCGGGCCAGGGCTTCGGGGTGCGGGGTGCGGCAGGCCATGCCGTCGGCCAGCACGGTGCTCACCTCGGCGGGCAGGGGCAGGCCGGTCTCAAAGGCCCGCGCAAAGGCCGGGGCGCCGGTGCTGACCACGCCAATGATCTCGGTGGACAGCCCCAGCGCGTCACGCGCAGCCACCAAGCCGGCGGCCCCGGATCCCATGCCGATCGGCACGTAGACCCGCTGCAAGTCAGGCTGGGCGGTGAACAGCTCCAGCGCATAGCTGGCCACACCGGCCACCAGATCGCCGTGGAAGCTGGGCACCATGTGGGCGCCGGTGTGGGCAGCAAAGGCCACGGCGGCCTCTACGGCGGCCTGAAAGTCTTGGCCGGCTTCCACCAGCTCGGCCCCCAGCGCGCGCATGGCGGCGTTCTTCTCGCGGCTGTTGCCTTGGGGCACAAAGATGGTGACGGGCAGGCCGTGGCGGCCGGCCGCAAACGCCAGCGATTGGCCGTGGTTGCCCCGCGTGGCGCTCACCAGTCCGCGGGGCGCTTCACCCGCGGCCGCCCAGCGTGCCATTTGGCGTTGTACGTACACCAGGCCCCCACGCACCTTGAACGCACCCAGCGGGGTGTGGTTTTCATGCTTGACCCACAGCGCGGCGCCGGCGGGCAGTGCCTGTTCCAACAAAGGCCAGCGGTACTGCGGCGTGGGTGGCAGCACGGCGTGCACGGTGTCGGCAGCGGCGCGCAAATTGGCGAGGCTGGGGGCCGCCGTTGGGGCGGAGGCGAAAAAGGAGGTGTCAGTGGTCATGGCGGTGCGGATTAAAAAAGGGCGGCGCAGGGCGAGGCTGGCCCCACCGCCGGGCGGGCCGGCAGTGCAGGGGCAGTGAGAGGGGCGGCGGGGGCGGGGCGGCTCAGCGCCCCGCGTGGGGTGGGCCGATCAGGCTGACTAGGCCGATCAGGGCGCCGGCGGCTGCAGGTCTTCCTGCAGGTGGTGGCGCAGCACCGCGCCCAGAGTGGCCACGGCTTGTTCGATCTCGGCCACGCTCAGCGTAACGAAGCTCAGGCGGATGGTGCGCGGGTCACCCCCGTGGGCGTAGAAGGCCTCGCCCGGCACATAGGCCACGCCGGCTTCTACGGCGGCCGGCAGCAGGGCGCGTGCATTGCAGCCGGCGGGCAGGCGGGCCCAGAAGAACATGCCGCCGCTGGGGGCCTGCCATTCGCTGCCGGCGGGCAGGTGGCGGGCCAGGGCCTGGGCCATGGCGTCGCGCTGGGCGCGGTAGCGGGCCTGCACGGTGGGCACATGCTGGTCCAGAAAGCCGTTCTTGATGACCTCGTGCACCACGCGCTGGTTGAAGCCAGGGGTGTGCAGGTCAGCGGCCTGCTTGGCCTGCAGCAGCTTGGGGTAGAGCGCCGGCGGGGCCACCAGGTAGCCCAGGCGCAGGCCGGGCGCCAGCACCTTGGAGAAGCTGCCCAGGTAGATCGTGCCCTCGGGCCAACGGGCGGCCAGCGGCGCGGGCGGCGGGGCGTCAAACCACAGGTCGCCGTAGGGGTTGTCTTCCACCAGCGGCAGGCGGGCGGCCTGGGCGGCGGCCACCACGGCCTGGCGGCGTTCCTCGGGCATCAGCCGGCCGGTGGGGTTTTGGAAGTTGGGCAGCACGTAGAGGAAGCGGCAGCCCGGGGCGTCGTGCGGCACGGCGCGGATGGCGTCGGGCAGGGGCCCGTGGTCATCGCTGGCCACGCTGTGGAACAGCGGCTCAAAGGGGCTGAAGGCCTGTAGCGCACCGAGGTAGGTGGGCGTTTCCACCGCCACGGGGGCGCCGGCGTCCACCAGGATCTTGGCCACCAGGTCCAGGCCCTGCTGTGAGCCGGTGGTGATGAGCACCTGGCCGGGCGAGACCGTCATGCCCTGGCGCCCCAGGTGGGCGGCCACCCACTCGCGCAGCGGGGCAAAGCCTTCGCTGGCGGCGTACTGCAGGGCCTCACGCGGGGTGTCGGCCAGCACGCGGGCCGTGGCTTCGCGCATGGCGTCGATGGGGAAGCTCTCCGGCGCGGGCAAGCCGCCCGCCAGCGAGAGGATGCCCGGCCGCTCGGTGACCTTGAGGATCTCTCGGATGACCGACGGGTTCATCCGCGCGGCGCGGCCGGCCAGGGTGAAGGGCGAGGGGGCGGTGGGGCTCATGGTCAGCGCTCCGAAGGCGTGGGGGTCACAGGAGAAGTCGGGCTCGGGTGGGCCGTGCTGGTGGGCATGCGCTTGCCCACCAGCACCACGGCCATCACGGCCACCGAGAAGAACAGGGTCTCGCCCCGCAGCGGCTCGCCCAGCACGGGCACGGCGAGCAGCAGGGCCAAGAAGGGTTGGATCAGCTGCACCTGGCTCACGCGCAGGGTGCCGCCCAGGGCCAGGCCGCGGTACCAGGCAAAAAAGCCCAGCCACATGGAAAACACGGTGACGTAGGCCATGCCGCCCCAGGCGGCGGCGCTGGCTGACCGCGTGGGCCACACGGCCCATGTGACGGGGACGGTGAGCGGCAGGCTCAGCACCAGCACCCAGCAAATCACTTGTTGTGCCGGCATCTGGGCCGAGAGCCGCGCCCCGGCCACATAGCCCACGGCCGCGCCGGCCACGGCCAGCAGCAGCCAGCCATCGGCCGCCACCCAGTGGCCGCCGCCGGCCCGCCAAGCAAAGACCAGCACCAGCAGGCAGCCCGCCACCGCACAGGCCCAGAAACCCAGCGAAGCGCGCTGGCGCAGCACCCAGGCGGCCAGCGCCGCCGTGGCCAGCGGCAAGATCCCCGTGACCACCGCGGCGTGCATGGCCGGCACCTCCCGCAGCGCCAAGGCCAGCCCCAGCGGGAAGCCCACCACCGTGCCCAGCGCACTCACGGCCAGCGTGGTCCACTGGTGCCGCTGCGGCCACGGCGCGCGCAGCCACAGCAGCCAGCCCAGGCTCAGCACGCCCGCCCCGGCGGCGCGGCCGGCCGTGACAAAGGCGGGCGGCAGTTGCGGGTCGGTCATGGGGCCCACGGCCAAGCGGGTCATGGGGAAGGTCATCGCAAAGATCAGCACGCCCAAGGCGCCCAGCCACAGCCCCAGGCGGGCCTGGGCGGGCGTGGGGCCGGCCGGTGGGGTCGGGCTTGGGGCGTAGTCTGGCGAGTGCGTGCGCATCAGGTGCTCCAGCCCATCCAGACGGTGGTGGCCAGCAGCACGCCCGCCATGCCGCGGTTGAACGCCAGCAGCCGCCCGCCTTGGGCCAACCACGGCCGCAGCGTGGCGCCCACCACCGCATACGTGGCGTTGCTGCAGAAGGCAAACACCGTCATGGTGGGCAGCACCACCAGCAGGCGCTCGCCCAGTGGGCCCGGCGCCACCCAGCCGGCGGCCACCAGCAGCGCCGCCATCCACGCCTTGATGTTCACCCACTGCAAGGCGGCCCCTTGCCAGAACCCGATGCGCAGCCGAGTCGGATCCGCATCTTTCAGGGACTGCGCCTGCGCCAACTGCCAGGCCAGCCACAGCAGGTAAGCCAGGCCGCCCCATTTGACGGCCAGGCGCAGCGCCGGCACCGCCTGCACCAGCGTGCCCACCCCCAGCGCGCAGGCCAGCATCAGCGCACACCAGCCCACCGGCACCGCCAAGGCAAACCCCAGCGCCACCTTCAGGCCACGGTTGGCGGCCAGCGCGGTGGAGAGCATGGTGTTGGGGCCGGGCGTGAAGGACATGGCCGTCAGCAGCGCCAGCAGGGCAAGGTAGTCGGACCAGGGCATACGAGCCAGTGTAGGATTTGCGGGCAATACACCACCAATACAGTTGTGCGGTGCAGCATCTGAATCTGTATTGCCTGCGGCAACAGCACAGAACCCCAGGAGAACCCTGAACATGCCCGCGCTGGACGCCCCTTTGGCCCTCTCACCGACCTCGTCGGCCGGCCCGGCCCTGGCCCAGGCGCCGCTGGCCCTGAGCCGGGGTGCCGGCACCACCTTGGCCGAGCAGTTGGCCCAGCAGCTGGCCGAACGCATCCGCCAGCGCCTGCTGGCCCCCGGCGCCCGCCTGCCCAGCGTGCGCGAGGCCGCCCGCCGCCAAGGCGTGAGCCCGGCCACCGTGGTGGCCGCCTACGACCAACTGCTGGCCCAGGGCCTGGTGGAGGCGCGGCGCCAGCGCGGCTTTTTTGTGCGGGGCGCGCAGGGGGGGGCCGGGCCGGGCGCTGCGGTGCCCGTGGCCGGTAGCGTGGCCGCGGGCGGCCCCGGTGCCGGCGGCAGTGCGCCGCTGGACGCCGCCGGCCTGATCCGCAGCATGTTCCATGGCCGCAATGACCTGCCGGCCCCCGGCCTGGGCACCCTGCCGGCCGATTGGCTGGACCTGCCCCTGCTGCAAGCCGCCGTGCGCAAGGTGCTCGCCCAGGGCGATGCGGCGCTCAGCTACGGTCACCCCTCCGGCGACCCGCGCCTGCGCGAAGCCCTGGCCGTGAAGATGGCCGAGTGCGGCGTGCGCGCCAACCCGGCGCAGATCGTCACCGCCAACGGCGCCACCCATGCGCTGGACATCATCGCCCGCGCCCTGCTGCAGCCCGGTGACGCGGTGCTGGTGGACGACCCTGGCTGGACGGTGGAGTTTGCCCGCCTCACCCAGCTGGGCATGCGCCTGCTGCCCGTGCCCCGTGGCCTGGACGGGCCCGACCTGGCCGTGATGGCCACCTTGGCGCGTGAGCACCGGCCCAAGCTCTACGTCACCGTCTCGGTGCTGCACAACCCCACCGGCAACTCGCTGAGCCTGGGCGCCGCGCACCAGGTGCTCAAGCTGGCTGAAGCGCACGACTTTCGGGTGGTGGAAGACGACACCTACGCCCACCTGGCCCCCGCCCACCTGCCGCGCCTGACCGCGCTGGACGGCCTGCAGCGCACCCTGTACGTGTCAGGCTTCGCCAAGATCCTCACCCCCAACTGGCGCGTGGGTTACCTGGCCGCGCCCCCCGCCCTGGTGGACCGCCTGGTGGACGTGAAGATGCTGGGCGGCCTGACCACGCCTTCGCTGCTGGAGCAAGCCGTGGCCCACTGCCTGGAGCAAGGCAGCCTGCGCCGCCACGCCGAGCGCGTGGTTCAGCGCCTGGACGCTGCCCGTCCGCGCGCCGTGCGCCTGGCCGAAGCCCACGGCTGTCGCTTCGTCACCCCGCCCGCCGGCCTGTTCGGCTGGGTGGATACCGGTGAAGACACCGAACGACTGGCCCTGCGCCTGCACGACGCCGGTTGGCTCACCGCCCCCGGCCACCTGTTTCACGCCACCCGCCGCGCCAGCACGCTGATGCGCATCAACTTCGCCACCAGCCAGGAGGCGCGGTTCTGGGCGGCGTTTGATGGGGCCAGGGGGTGAGGAGGTCGCGCGCCCGCGGGCGAGCTGAGGGGCCGTGGGCCCCGGAGCCTCAGGCCTGGATCGCGCCGCTGACTGGATGCAAGGTCGGCGGTCCAAACGCGAATGACGCGCTCTGGATCTTGCCGCGCTCCACCACGTAGACGCACACCAGCTCGATGCTGCCGGGGCCTTCGGGGAAGGAGCGGGTGACATCCTCATGGTCGATGACCACATGCCCCATCACCTCGCGGCGCAGCAGATGGGCGTGCAGGTGGGGCTCCAGGAACCGGGGGGCCGTGCGGGCTCGGATCTGCGCATGGCCTTCGGCCAGCAGGGCGCCGCCCAGCTCAAACTGCTTGGCGTCTTCGGCATAGCAGTCCAGCCAGGCCTCCAGGTTCTTGGCGTTGTAGGCGTCGAGTTGGCGTTGCACCACGACGGCGGGTGAGGTGTACTGGGGCATGAAGATGGGGACGTGAAGAAGGAGCGGCCAACTGGGCCGGCCCAGCCAGCGCGGGCGCAAAGCATTCTGGGTAGGCAGGCTGGCTGTGCCAAGACCGTAAAGTTCGACCCGCGGCCCCTCCGTCGCCTTGGTCGCCTTTGCCGGTCATTTCCAGACTTCGTTCGCCACACCGCCGCCCCCGCCATGTACAGCGCCACCTTCCTCTTCATCCCCGGCACGTTTGATGATGAGTTCCACCGCCTGGACCAGGCGATTGCCCAGGTGGCCAAGTCGCTGCCGGGTTACTTGGGCGAGGAGACCTGGGCGCAGCCGGGCAGCGGGCGGGTGTGCAATGTGTATTACTGGGAGACGCTGGAGGCGCTGCAGGCCTTGATGCAGCACCCGCTGCACCTGCAGGCCAAGGCGGCGCAGGGGCGTTGGCTGGACGGCTACGAGGTGATCATTTCGCAGGTGCTGCGGCGCTATGGGGACCGTTCCTTGTCCGGTCTGCCCACGGGTTTGCCGTCCGGCCTGACCCCTCAGGCCGGGGCGGACCCGTCCAAGAACGCCTGAAGGGCTTGGGCCAGCGCTTCGGGCTGGTCGTGGTGCAGCATGTGGCCGGCGGGGCTGAGCCGCACCTGCCGGCTGGCGCCTTGGCCGTGGCGGGCCTGGGCCAGGCGTTGGCCAAACTCTTCGCGGGTGTAGCGGCCCTTCCACCACTGGTCCATCTCGGTCAGGTCGCCCTCCACCCACAGCAGCGGGGCGGTGATGCGGCGCCAGCAGGCCAGCACTTCTTCCACCCGGTAGGGTTGGCCGTGCACGCGCTTGTGGGCGGCGTCGCCCAGGATGTGCCACTGGCCGTCTTGGGCGGGGCGGGCCCAGTGGGTGGCCAGCCAGTCGGCCTTGTCGGCGGGCAGACGCGGGTTGTTCAGGCGCAGGCGGCGGGCCACGCTGGCGGCGCTGTCGTGTGGGCGCAGGGCCTGGGGGGTGGCCAGGTCGTCCAGCCATTGGGCCAGGCGGGTGGGGGCCTGGTCGGCCGGCAGGGCGGGCATGCCAAAGCCTTCCAGGTTGATGAGGCGGCGGATGTGGGTGGGGCGCAGGCCGGCGTAGTGCATCACCACATTGCCGCCCATGCTGTGGCCCAGCAGGTCCACGGGCTGGGTGCCGGCGTTCAGGCCCAGTTCGGGGTGACGCAGCAGGGCGTCCAGGTCACCCAGGTAGTCGTTGAACCAGTAGTGGTCGGTGGGCGGGCCTTCGGTCAGGCCGTAGCCGCGCCAGTCCACCGCCAGGATGTAGCGGTGTTCGCCTTCCAGCGTGTGCAGCGCGTCCACCAGGAACTGGAAGGAGGCGCCCACGTCCATGTAGCCATGGCACAGCACCAGGGCGGGCCGCTCGGGGGTGACGAGGCGGGTGTCGCCCCAGGCACGCAGGTGGTAGCGCCAGTGCTGGCGCACGTCCACTTGCAGGTGGCGGGCGGGGCGGCGCGGGGTGTAGGCGGCGTCAGCGTCGGCGGCAGTCATGGGCGCCGATTTTCTCGGGGCCCGCGCGGCGGCGCTGTCGTGGGGGCGTCATGGGAGTTTCATGGCGACCCTGCGCACTCGCACAATGCGGCGGCATGAATGCACCCCTCACGCCCCCGCCGGCTGCGGCCGATCCCGTCTTGCTGCGCGCCGCCACGGCCGACGATGTGCCGGCCCTGATCGGCCTGATCACCGAGCTGGCGGCGTATGAGTCGCTCACCCACCTGCTGCAGGTCACGCCGCAGCGGCTGCAGCAGCACCTGTTCGGTCCGCGCCCGGTGGCTGAATGTGTGGTGGCCCAGGCGGGGCCGGCGGTGGTGGGCATGGCGCTGTTCTTCACCAACTTCTCCACCTTCCTGGGCCAGCCGGGGCTGTACCTGGAGGATTTGTATGTGCAGCCGGCTTGGCGCGGCGCCGGGGTGGGCGCCTCGCTGCTGCGCCATGTGGCGGGGCTGGCGGTGCAGCGCGGCTGCGGCCGTTTTGAATGGAGCGTGCTGGACTGGAACCAGCCGGCGATCGACTTCTACCAGCGCATGGGGGCGGTGGTGATGCCCGACTGGCGCATCTGCCGGGTGACCGGCCCGGCATTGGCGCGCCTGGCGCCCCCGCGGGGCTGACGGTGCGACCTCCGCGGCGGCCTCAGCGGCGGCGTCCGGAGCGCGTGGGACGCGTGGGGCGCGGTGGGCGCCCGCCGCTGCGGTGCCCGGCGCCTTGGGCCTCGCGTTGTGGCTGGGCCAGTTCCCGGCCGGCCCAGCCGGCCGGATTGGGCGCTTTCTCGTAGAGCGCGCGTTCGGCCGCGAACAGGGCCTCCAGCTGCTGGCGGCCCGCTTTGCTCAGGGCCAGCAGGCGATCTTCGTCGTGGTAGTGCGGCGTCATGGCCTCCAGCTGGCGCTGGTTGTGCTGGCGGAAGCGGCCGGCCAGTGCCCGCGCCCGCTCCTGCGGCAGGCCCAGCAGGGTGAGCACGCTGCGGCCGCTGGCCAGCGAGGCGTTGAAGGTCTCGCGCTCTAGGTGTTCCACGCCACGGCGGCGCAGCTCGTGCCAGTGCTGCACATTGCGGGCTCGCACCACCAGACGCAGGTGGGGAAAGTGCGCCTGCGCCAGGTCCACGATGCGCAGGCTCTGCCCCATGTCGTCCACCGCCACGACCAGCACCTGCGCTTGCGCGGCGCCGGCGGTGCGCAGCAGGTCCAGCCGGGTGGCATCGCCCCAGAACACCCGCCAGCCGAAGCGGCGGATGGTGGCCACCTGGTCGGCGTCGTGCTCCAGCACCGTGGCGGTGTAGCCGGCGGCATAGAGCAGGCGGCCCACGATCTGGCCGTAGCGGCCAAAGCCGGCGATCAGCACCGGCGCCTGGGGCTCCAGGTCCTGCGTGGGATCGTTGCCCGGCGCGGCGGCCGGACCGGCCAGGCGGCGGTTGAGCCGCTCGGCCACCAGCAGCAGCAGCGGGGTCAGGGCCATGGTCAGGGTGACGACGGCGGTCGCCAGCGAGGCGGTGCTGGCGCTGACCGCACGCTCCTGCGCCGCCGCCTGGAACACCACGAAGCCAAACTCCCCGCCTTGCGCCAGCAGCAGGGTGAAGACGGCCCGCTCCCCCGGGGCAATGCCCATGCCCCGTGCCATGCCCCACAGCAGCAGGGCTTTCAGGCCCAGCACCGTGAGCACCCCGGCCAGCACCACCCACGGCTTACCCATGACCACGGCAAAGTCGATGCCCATGCCCACGGCCATGAAGAACAGGCCCAGCAGCAGGCCCTTGAAGGGCTCCAGGTCGGTTTCCAGCTGGTGGCGGTACTCGCTCTCGGCCAGCAGCACGCCCGCCAGAAACGCCCCCAGGGCCATGGACAGGTCCACCGCGCGCATCAGCGCGGCCGTGGCCACCACCAGCAGCAGCGCGGCGGCGGTGAAGACCTCGGGCGTGCCGCTGCGGGCGATCCAGCGCAGCGCCGGGCGCAGCAGCAGGCGGCCTCCCACCACGATGGCCAGCACCATGCCCACGGCGCGCAGCAGGTGGCTCCAGCTGGCCTCGTCGCTGTCGAGGCCGGCGCCCAGCAGCGGCAGCAGGGCCAGGATGGGGATGGCGGCAATGTCCTGCAGCAGCATGACGCTGAGCACGTTGCGGCCGGCGCCGGTGGCCGAGAGGTTGCGTTCGCGCAGCACCGCCAGCCCGATGGCGGTGGAGGACATGGCCAGGCCCAGCGCCACCGCCAGCGCTGGCTTGCCGGCCATGCCACCCAGGCGCAGGGCGCCCCAGAGCAGGGCGGTGCTGCCCAGCAGTTGCAGGCCACCCCAGCCGAAGATGGGCCGGCGCAGCGCCCACAGCCGGTGGGGCTCCAGCTCCAGCCCCACCAGGAAGAGCATCAGCACCACCCCGAACTCGGCGAAGTGCAGCATGTCGTGGCTGTGCACCACCAGGCCCAGGCCCCAGGGGCCCAAGGCCACCCCGGCGGCCAGGTAGCCCAGCACCGCGCCCAGGCCGGCCCAGCGGGCCAGCGGCACGGCCACCACGGCGGCGGCCAGATAGATCAGGCTGGTGTGCAGCCAGTCGTGCTGCAGGGGGCTGGGACTCATGGGGGCAGGGGCGAGACGGGGAGAGGGGGCGGGGGTTCGTCCGCAGCAGGGGCATGGCGCCGCCCGCTACCATACCCCGCGCCGGTCCTGGCCGGACCGTCCCCTGACTCTGGAGCATGCCGCATGAGCCTGGCCCTGGCCTTCGCCCACCTCTCTGATCTGGCCCACCGCGTGGGTCAGCCCCTGGGCTGCAGCGACTGGATTCCCATCGACCAGACGCGCATCCAGCAGTTTGCCGATGCCACTGGCGACCACCAGTGGATCCACACCGACCCGCGGCGCGCGGCCGACGGCCCGTTCAAGACCACCGTGGCGCACGGCTTTCTCACCTTGTCGCTGCTGCCGTTGATGTTCGAGAGCGGGCTGCGCATTGCCGATGTGCGCATGGGCGTGAACTACGGTCTGAACCGGGTGCGCTTTCCGGCCCCGGTGCCGGTGGACAGCCGCCTGCGCGGCCATTTCACCCTGCAGGCCTACGACCCCCTGCCCGGTGGCGCGCAGCTGACGGTGGAGGTCATCATGGAGCGTGAAGGTTTTGACAAGCCGGTGTGCGTGGCCGAGGCGGTGGTGCGCCAGTACGTCTGAACCCGCGGCGGCCGGGTCCGCCGCTCCTCCGTGAGGGGGAGCTTCCTATACTCGCAGCCGGCCGGATGTCCGGTCGCCCTGCCGCCTTGCGCGCGCTGCCATGCAAGTCCTGATCGTCGACGACCACCCGCTGATCCTCTGGGCGCTCCAGACCATGGTGCGGCAGATCCAGCCCGAGGCGCAGGTGGTGGCGGTGGGCTCGGCCCGGGCGCTTCGCGAGGCCTTGATGCACAACCCGATGGCCGACCTGATGATGGTGGACCTGGAGTTGCCCGATGCCGAGGGCTTCGGCTTCCTGCGCGAGCTGCGCACCGAGCACCCGCTGGTGACCCTGGTGGTGGTCTCCGATGCCGAGCGGCCCGGTGACGTGATGCAGTCGCTGGACCTGGGGGCCATGGGTTACCTGCCCAAGCGCCTGACCACCGAGGCGCTGTCCGACGCGCTGCGGGTCATCCTGACAGGGGGGATCTACGTGCCCCCCACCCAGCCCGAGGTACTGGCCGACGGCACCGTGGACGATGCCCGCTACCAGACGCTGACCGATTTCCAGGACCTGGGCATCACCCCGCGGCAGTCCGATGTGCTGCACATGCTGCTGCAGGGCAAGCCCAACAAGGAGATCGCCCGTCGGATGAACCTCTCGGTGGAGACCATCAAGGACCATGTGGCGGCCGTGCTGCGCGCCCTGGGGGTGAACACCCGCACCCAGGCGGTGCTGGCGGTGGCCGAGCTGCAGAAGCGCCGCCGCATGGCCACGCGCTGAGCGCTTGCACGTGGCGCCGGGTGGTGTGGCGCGCCAAGCTCAGGCCGGCGTGTAGGCCAGCCGCACGAAGATGGGCGCGTAGGCCTCGGCTTGCGTCACCTCCAGCAGCCGCTCGCGCGTCAGCTCCAGCATGGCGATGAAGGTCACCACCACCACCGCGGTGCCGCGGCTGACGTCGAACAGCTCCTCGAAGGGCAGGTAACGCACGCCCTGCAGGCGGCGCAGCAGGTGGCCCATGTACTCGCGTACCGAGAGTTGCTCTCGGCTGATGCGGTGGTGCTGGTGCAGCTTGGCGCGGCGCAGGATGTCGGCCCAGGCGCCGCGCAAGTCGTCCACCGACACCTCGGGCAGGCGCGCCACCAGGGACTGCTCCATGGCCACCTGGGCCCGCAGCAGGTCGCGGCCCATCACGGGCAGCTCGTCCAGCCGCAGGGCGGCCAGTTTCATCTGCTCGTACTCCAGCAGGCGACGCACCAGCTCGGCGCGCGGGTCCTCGGGCTCCTGGCCGTCCTCGCTGGGCTTGGGCGGCAGCAGCATGCGCGACTTGATCTCGATGAGCATCGCGGCCATCAGCAGGTACTCCGCGGCCAGCTCCAGATTGGTCTTGCGGATCTGCTCCACGTACTTCAGGTACTGGCGCGTCACATCCGCCATCGGGATGTCCAGGATGTTGAAGTTCTGCTTGCGGATCAGGTAGAGCAGCAGGTCCAGCGGCCCCTGGAAGGCTTCCAGGAACACCCGCAGCGCATCCGGCGGGATGTACAGGTCCTGGGGCAGGGCGAAGAGAGGTTCGCCGTAGAGGCGGGCCACCGCGACCGCGTCCACCGCCTCGGGCGCGGTGGGGTCCGGGGTGGCCGGGGGCGGCAGCTCGGTGGGCACCGGCGCCGCCGGAGCAGGGCCCTCGGCGCCGGGCGCGGGCGGCGCGTCCGGCGGCGTGGCCGACACGCTCACTTGGTCTTGCTGTGGCTGAAGTAGACGTAGGCCTGCTGCGGCACGCGGGCGGCCTGGTGGGCGGTGGCGGCCTCACGGTCCTGGGGGCGGTCCCACAGCAGTTCGCGGCCGGCGCGCTGCTCGGCTTCCAGCGTGGGCTTCTTGGCCTTGAGCTCGTCGATGAACTGGGTGACTTCGGACTTGTAGGGCTTCCAGAACAGCGGCATGGTGCGTGGCAGGTGGGAAATGAGGGCCGGGGCGCAGCCTCCGGGACAACCCGGCATTCTAAGTCGCCCGCCTTTCGGGCAGGGAGGCGCCGAGGGGCTGGTTACCATGCCAGCCATGCAGGAGATCGAACTCAAGTGCCGTTTTTCACCGGCGCAGCTGCCCGCGCTGCGACAGGCCCTGGACGACTGGGCGCGCGCCCAGGGGCAGCCTGGTCCGCAGACCCAGCGTCTGCAGGCCGCCTATGTGGACACGCCCGGGCGGGCGCTGGCGGCGGCGCGGGCCGCCCTGCGCTTGCGCCGCGAGCCTGCGGGCTGGGTGCAGACCCTCAAGGCGCTGGGCCCCACCACCTTGCAGCGCCTGGAGCACAACGCGCCCGTGCCCGGTGCCGCCGGGAAGGCCGAGGCCCTGCCACCGCTGCGGCTTGACCGCCATGCCGGCACCCCGGCGGCGGCTGCACTGGCGGCGGCCCTGGGCCTGAGCCCGGCCGACTTTGACCTTCGTGCCGCCCGGGGCGATACGCTGGACCTGGCCCCCACCTTCGAGACCGACATCACCCGGCTGTGTCTGGCCTGGACGCCGCCTGACGCCCCGGCGGGGACCTGCATCGAGCTGGCGCTGGACGAGGGCGAGGTGCGCGCCGGCAGCCACCGGGAGCCGTTGCTGGAGTTGGAGTTCGAGTTGCTGGCCGGGCCGGTGTCGGCCCTGGTGGAGGCGGTGGTGCAAGCCTGCGCGCCCTTTGGCCTGTGGCTGGACACCCGCAGCAAGGCAGAGCGTGGCGAGCGGCTTTCGCGTGGTCTGGGCCTGCCGGCGCCGCAGGCGGTGCCGCTGCCCCAGTGGCGCAGCGGCGGGCCGGACCCGACCGACGCCGACGCCCTGGCAGCGGGTGGCCATGCCGCCCTGCGCCAGGCGGTGCGCCAGGTGCTCAACCCCCTGCTGGGCCTGCACAGCCTGGTGGCCGACCCCCTGGCCGCGGCGCCGGGTGGGGGCCTGCTGCCGGCCCATGTGCGCCACTGGCACCGCGGCCTGGGTGCGCTGCATCAGGCGCTGGCCCAGGCGGCCGAGCCCGCCTTGCTGGGCTGGAACCTGCCGCCCGCACCCGGGCTGGACCCGGCCTGGGCCGAGGCCCTGATGGCCCAGCTGGGCCCGCTGGACGCGATGGCGCCCGACAGCGCCCAAGCGGCGCAGGCCGCTGGCCGTGTGGCCCGCTCGCCTGCGCTGCAGGCGCCCCTGCTGCGTACCCTGGGCTGGCTGGCCACGGGCTGAGCACCCACGGCGCGGGGCACCGACGGTGCGGCCGGCACCGTGCCGGGCGCAGTGCCGGGTTCAGTGCCGGCCGGCCCCGGGGCCGACCCATTCGGCGGGGGGGCTGCCGGATGCGGCTGGTGTGGGGGGCGTAGCGCGCAGGGCGTCCACGCCCGGCACGATGGCCTCCGGGCCCAGGCGGGTCTCAAAGCCGGCGCGCCGCATCAGGCCCAGTGGCTGGGCGTTGACGCTGGCCAGCACCAGCGCCACACCGCGCCGGTCCAACTCGGTGTGCAGGCTCTCCAGCGCATCCAGCCCGGAGGTGTCCATGGAGATGAGTTTGCTCATTTCCAGCACCACGGTCCGCGTGCCTTCGGGCACCTGGGCGGGCAGCGCCTCCATGGGGCCCACGGCGCCAAAGAACAGCGAGCCGTACAGCTCGAACACCGCCGCTCCGGGCGGCAGGCCCTCCGCCGGCAGGGCCGAGACGCGGAACAGCGAGCCCATGCGCCAGATGAAGAAGGCGCAAGCGCCCAGCAGGCCCATCTCCACCGCCACCGTCAAGTCGAACACCACGGTCAGCACGAAGGTGCCCAGCAGGACGGTGCGGTAGGGCAGCAGAAAGTGGCGCAGCCGGGCGAACTCGCGCCATTCGCCCATGTTCCAGGCCACGAACAGCAGGATGCCCGCCAGCGCCGCCAGCGGCACATGCTCGGCCAATGGTGCGGCGGCCAGCACCACCAGCAGCAGGGTCAGCGCGTGCACCACGCCGGCCACCGGGCTGGTGGCGCCGGCGCGCACATTGGTCACGGTGCGGGCGATGGTGCCGGTGGCCGGTATGCCACCAAAGAACGGCGTCACCAGATTGGCCACGCCCTGGGCCATCAGTTCCTGGTTGGGGTCGTGGCGGGGGCGGCCGCTCATCTGGTCGGCCACGCGGGCGCACAGCAGGGACTCGATGGCCCCCAGCAGCGCGATGGTGAGCGTGGGCATGAGCAGCTGCTTGGCGGTGGTCCAGGTGAACTCGGGCAGGGTGAAGGTGGGCAGGGTCTGCGGGATGCCGCCAAAGCGGCTGCTGATGGTCTCCACCGGCAATGACAGCAGCCGCGCCACCACCGTGGCGCCCACCAGGGCCACCACCGTGCCCGGCACCCGGCTGGCCCAGCGGCGCGCGTGGTCGCGCCAGGTGGCGGGCTGGGTGGGCATGGTGTAGCTCTTGGGCCAGACCACCACCACGGCCAGGCAGGCCAGGCCTAGCGCAAAGGCCCAGGGGTTGAAGCTGTGCAGGTGGCGCCCCAGGGTGGCGAGCTGGCTGAAGAAGTCGGCTGGCAGCTTGTCGATCTGCAGGCCCAGCAGGTCCTTGGCCTGGCTCAGGCCGATGAGGACTGCGATGCCGTTGGTGAAGCCGATGACGATGCTCACCGGGATGTAGCGCACCAGGGCGCCCAACCGCAGCCACCCCATGAGGAACAGCAGCACGCCAGCCAGTGAGGTGGCGATGAGCAGGTTGGCCAGACCGTAGCGCTCGACGATGCCGTACACCACGACGATGAAGGCCCCGGCCGGCCCACCGATCTGCACGCTGGAGCCACCCAGGGCGGAGATGATCAGCCCCGCGATGATGGCGGTGAACAGGCCCTGCTCGGGCTTGACGCCCGAGGCGATGGCAAAGGCCATGGCCAGCGGCAGGGCGACGATGCCCACCGTCAGGCCAGCGCCCAGATCCTGGGCGAGGCGGGCGCGGCCGTAGCCGCGCAGGTCGGCGATCAGCCGGGGACGGAAAGGGTGGGTGCGGAGAAAGGCCAGTGACATGCGGGCTCCGGGGGCTGACGACAGGGTGAGCAGGTCGTGTGCCAGCCTGGAGGGCCACAGTGATGCCCCCGCGCCAGGAAGCGGCGCCGGCGCGACAGCCCCTGCACCAGGGGGCGGGAGCGGTCGGCGCGCGGCAAGGCGCGGCAGGGGGCGCAGGGCATGGTCCGATTGTGCGTCCGGGCCGTGCGCTGCCGAAGCCCTGCAGGGGTGTGGCCCGGCCGGGGCCGCCCCTTCAACAGGGGGCAGACGGCCGGGCGTGGGCCTCAGCGCCGCGCGGGGGCAGGTTCCGGGGCGTCCAGCACCCCAGGCGAGAGGGTGAAGCTCTCAAACAGCTGGCCTGTGAGCGTGCGGCCATCCCCGCTGCCCTGCAGCAGCCAGTTGTCGCGACTCACACTCTCGCCACTGCCCCAGCTGACGGCGGTGTAAAGGCGGCCCAGGGGGTCACGGCTTTGGGAGACCAGCTGGACGGTGAAGGCGTCGTAGCTGCCCAGCAGGCGCGGCGCGCCGGTGCAGGTGGCGTCGTCGTACTGGTAGCGCGCGCGGCTGATGCTCAGGGCCGGCATCACCGGGGCGGTGTCGCGCAGGGCCCGGCTGCGACCGGTGCGCGACAGGCCGCCCTTGGTGGGGGTCATGCTGGCCGTCCAGCGCTCGCCGTTGCGGCAGTCGCTCAGCCATTCGCCTTGAAGCTGGGCCGCCACGGCCTGCAGGGTGGTGGCGTCCGTGCGCTGGGCGGGGGTGCGCCCGCTGCGCCATGCAGGCCGGGCGGGGCTGCCGTCGGCCTGCAGCAGTCGGGTGGTGTTGTCATCGTGCAGGTGCGCGGCCACCGGCAAGCCCGTGCCGTCCAGGGCCTCGGCGCGCAGCCAGCCGCCGTGCACATGGGCGTTGGCCCAGGTCTGCACGCTGTCGCCCGCGCGCACGGTGAAGACCACCAGCGCCTCGCCTGTGGCATTGACGCTCAGCTGCGCGCCGCTGGCGCCGGCGTCGGTGATCTCCTCGATGACCTGCCGTCCGGCAAAGCCGGTGTCCGCGGCGCCGTCCCAACGGGCGGCGTACAGGCTGTTGTCGGTGCCGTCCCACTGGTGCCAGGCCAGTGTGGCCTGGCCGTTGCCGCCAAAGCGCACCTGAGGTTCGGCGCTGTTGGTGCGGTCATCGGGGGCCTCGATGTCCGGATTGCGGTTCATGTAGGCGGTCTGCCAGGCGCCGCCGGCGGTGCGCCATGCGGCCATCACATGGAAGTCATCGCTGCGCCACGCCATGGCCACGGCGCCGCCGAGGCTGGTGTCCAGGCTGAGCTGGCTCAGGCCGGTGCCGCCGCGCCATACGGCTTCGGCCTCGTGCCCGGGCCGCAGCAGGGTCAGCACCGGGGTGTCTCGGTCCAGGGTGGCCAGGGCCACCACGGGGCCGCTGCGGCTGGTGGCGGCCTCCAGGGCCACGTAGCTGGAGGTCATGCCCTCCCAGCGCTGCAGGTCGCCGATGTCGCTCCAGGCGTTGGATCCGGCGCTCAGGGTGCGGTGCCGCACCCGCCGCACCGTGTTGCCGGCGTCTTGGGTCATTTCCAGCCAGGCGACTACGGCCTCCCCGGTGGGGGCCATGGCCAAGCGGGCATCGCGGTCCAGGCCGCCGGCGCATTCAGTCTGCTGCGGTCGTTCGCCCAGCACGACCGGGTCGGTCCAGGCGCTGCCGTCAAACTGGCTGGCCACCAGCTGGCAGCCGCGGATCCAGGTGGCCACGTCGCGGCCGTTCTCCTGCACGGCCACGCGCAGCGTGTTCACCGGCAGGCCTGAAGGATTGGGAAAACGCACCGGGGCGGCCCAGGTGCCGGTGGGGCTGGCGCGGCGCAGGTACACGGTCTGCCCGTCTTCCACCCAGCCCACCAGGCGCCCACCGGCTTGGGTCATGCCCGTGGCGGCCGCGCTGCCGTCGGCCACTGCGGTCGCGACGTTCCAGCCCGGCTCGGTGGGCGCCGCCGCCAGGTCGGGGCCGGTGCTGCTCACCGGCGCGGTGGCGGAAGGCGTGGGGGTTGGCGTGGGGGTTGGCGTGGGGGTTGGCGTGGGCGTCGGTGTGGGGACGGGATCGGCGCTGTTGCCGCCACCACCACCACAGGCGGCCAGCAGGCTGAGGGTGGCCAGCGGGGCAAGCCATCGCCAGGTGGTCGCGGGGTGGCGGCGGTGGGCGCCAGCCAGGGCGCTTGGACGCTGAGGGGAGGGCGAGGTGTGCGGACGGGAGCGGTTCATGGCGGTTTCCTGGTTTGGGCCGCCACGGGGTCTGCCGCAGGGGGGAACCAGCGGGCTCAGAGCGGCCTCAGTTTCCAGAGCGGGAACGCGCCGGCGCATGGCTCATCGGCGGCCGCATTCCCCCTTGTCCTGGGGGGGCGTGGCTCAGCCTTGCCGCCAGATCGGTGGGGGGCGGCCGTCGGCCCAGCGCCGCCGCAGGGCGCTGGCGGCGGCGTCGCGGCCGGCCCGGGCGCGCTCGCGCAGGCTGGGGTCCTGGGCCCAGGGGGCCGTGCTGTCCAGGGCGAGCTGGCAGAGCTGCCAGCGCTGTGCCTGGGTCTCCAGGTCGTCCGGGGCTTGTTCCAGCCAACGGCCGAGCTGCGCATCGGCCAGCGTCCAGCGTCGTGCAGCCTCGCTGGCCAGGCGGGCCTCGGGGGCTGCAGCCTGCACCCAGGCTTGGGCGGCCAGGGCCAGACCCAGGTGCTGCCGCCTGGGCGAAGGGCCTTGGGCGGGATCTGCCGCGGCGGGGCCCAGTAGCGCGTTCAGGCCGTCAAAGGCGTGGCTGGCCAGGGGCAGGGCCTGCTGTGGACGGCCCAAGGCCACCAGGGCCAAGGCCTGTTCGGTCGCCAGGCGCAGGCGCTGGCCCTGCAGCACGGGGGGCTCAGCGCCGGACGTTGCCGGTCGCACGGCACCGGCCAGGGAGACGGCCTCTGCAGGCTGTCCGCTGCGGCGCAGGCCGCGTACCAGGCGCCATACGCTCATCAGCTGGCCGTGCTGGGCCTGGCTGTTGTCAGGGTCGGCCCGCAGCAGTTGGGTGGCCAGCGCGGTGGATTCGCGCAGCCGGGCCAGGCCGGGGCCCACCTGCCCGGCCTGCAGGCGCAACTCGCCCTCGGTTTGCGCGCTGGTGGCCAGCAGGATGCGGGCTTCCAGCGCCTCTTCGGGCCGCGCCCAAGGGCGGGCCCGTTCCACCACAGGGGCGATGAGGGACAAGGCCTGCTCGTCTTCTCCGTGGGCGCCCTGTAAAAAGGCCAACAGGTCGGCGGCCAAGCCGGCCTGGATGTCCCAGGGGCCAGGGCCGATGGCGGCGGGGGCCGTGGTGTCCTGCGCGGCCTGTTTCACCGCGGCCTGGTAGGCCCGGGCTCGCGGCAGGGCTTGTTGCCAGGCCGCGCCATCGCCCAGGCTCTCCAGGCTGGCCAGGGTGGAAAGCAGCGAGAGCCGTAGGGTTTCGCGCTCTGCCTTTGCTGCGGCCGCTGGGGTGGAGCTGGGGTCGGGCTGGTGGCCGGCAGCGGGTGCCAGGCCCTCCACGCGCGCGAGGGCGCTGCGCAGCAGGGGCAGGGCCAGGTCATGCCGGCCCTGCAGGGCGCTGGCCTGGGCCTGCCCCTCTTCGGCCTGGGCCAGGTTCAGGCAGGCCTGGGCCCGCTCGCCAGCGTTTTGGGGGGGCGTGTCGGGCATGCCGCACAGCGGTTGCAGCAGCCTCGCGGCCTGGGCGAAGCTGCGGCCCGCGGCTTCAAACTGACCCAGACCGGGGCCGGCGATGCCGCGGCCTTGCACGCCGCCAATGGCCAGGTAGGCCTGGGCCAACTCGCGTTGGAAGGCGGGACTGGGGGCGGGGCCGCTGGCCTCGGCATCCAGATAACGCAGCGCGTCGCCCACCAGCTGCTCGCGCACCTTGACGGTGCCGGGCAGCTTCTCCAGCTCGCGGTTGTAGTCGTGGATCACCTGCCGGGCGAAGGCCCGCACCTGCTGCAGGCGTTGTTCGGCCACCGCGCGGTGGCCGTCGGCCTGCTGGGCATTGCGCGCGGAAGTGAAGGCAAAGCCCAGGGTGCCGGCCACGCCCAGGAGGGCGGTGGCGCTGAGCAGCCGGTGGCGCCGCACCCATTTCCCCGCGCGCTCCAGGGGGCTGGGCAGCCGGGCGGCCACGGGGTGCCCGGACAGCCAGGCGCGCAGGTCGGCGGCCAGGGCGTCGGCGCCGGGCAGGCGGTCTTGCGGCTGCTTGGCCAAGGCGCGCAAGGTGATGGCGTCCAGGTCGGCGTCGATGCCGGGCAAGGCGCCGGGCTGGCGCGAGGGGGGCTGAGCCTCCTCGTGCACGGTGCGCTGCATGACGGTGCCCACGGTGTCGCTCGGCCCGCGGAAGGGGCTTTGGCCGGTCAGCAGCTCGTGGAGCATGACCCCCAGCGAGAACACGTCGCCCAGGGTGCTGACGGCCTCGCCGCGGATCTGCTCGGGGCTGGCGTAGCCGGGGGTGAAGGGGTTGCCCTCGCGGGTCAGGGGCTCGGCACCGGCGGCTTCGTCCAGCAGCCGGGCCACGCCAAAATCCAGCAGGCGCACCTGGCCCTGGGCGTCGACCAGCACGTTGGCGGGCTTGAGGTCCCGGTGCACCAGCAGGTGGCGGTGGGCGTGGGCCACGGCCTCGGCCAGCTGGCTCATCAGGGCCACCCGGGCGCGCAGGCCCAGGGCATGCCGGCGGGCGTGCTCGGTCAAGGGCAGACCGTCCACCCGCTCCATCACCAGCCAGGCGGTGCCGTCCTCGGTGCGACCGGCGTCGAGCAGGGCGGCGATGTGGGGGTGGCTCAGGCGGGCGAGAACCTGGGTTTCGCGGTCGAAGCGGGCGCGCAGCGTGGGGTCGGCCCATAAGGGCGGCAGCAGCTTGAGGGCGACCTGCCGCTCAAAGTGCCCGTCGGCCCGATGCGCTGCCCACACGACGCCCATGCCGCCGCGGCCCAGGGGTTCGTCCAGCGCCCAGGCGCCCAGCCGGGTGCCCGGGGTCAGGGTCTCAGCGCCGGTGGCCCCGGCCTGCGAGGCCGAGGCGATGGCGGCCTGGTGCACCGCCGTTTGGCTGGCGCCCAGCGTGGGGCCGTTCAGGCCCGGCAGGTAGGGCAGCAGCGCCTCATGCAGGGTGGGCATGTCCCGGGCACAGCGGTCCAGCCACTGCGACCGCGCTGGCGCGGTCATCTCGGAGAGGTCGTACAGGGCCGCTTTGAGGGCGTCGCGGGAGGGGCGCATGCGGGCAGGGACGATGGGGACAGGGGGCAGCGGCTTTCAGCCCTGCCCGAGGGCGCGGGCCATCCAGGCGCGGCCAAAGACCCACTCACGCTTGACGGTGGCCAGCGAGATGCCCAGCACCTGGGCGATTTCTTCCAGACCCAGGCCGCCGAAGCCTCGCAGCTCGATGACCTGGGCGCAGCGCGGGTCTTCGGCCGCCAGGCGCTCCAGGGCCTGGTGAACAGCCAGCACCTCCGCTGGGTCGCCACGGCCGCCGTCACCGACGAATTCGGCGGCAGACAGGGTCAAGGGCAGGTCGCCGTCGCCACGTTTGGCGGCCTGCCGGGCGTGGGCGTGGTCCACCAGCAGATGGCGCATGACCCGGCTGGCCAGGGCAAAAAAATGTGCCCGGTCGCCAAAGGCACCCGGACGGCTGTCGAGTTTGAGCCAGGCCTCGTGGATGAGGGCCGTAGGGGTGATGGTATGGCCGGGGCGTTCGCGGGCCATCAGTCGGCCGGCCACGCTGCGCAGCTCCTCGTAGACCAGCGGCCAGGCGGCGGCCAGGGCCTGGCGGTCGCCTTGCCCGGCGCGCACCAGCAGCGTGTCTGCCCCGGGCGGGGGAAGGCGCGGATGGCCGCGGTCAGCGTTGTCCATGCCGTGCTGGACCAGGGAAAAGGACTCAGCGCACCCGCATGCCGGGCTGGGCACCGGGGAAGGGCTCCAGCACGAAGATGCCGGGGTGGGCCTTCTCGTCGGCGTGGCTGGCGGCCAGCACCATGCCTTCAGAGACGCCGAACTTCATCTTGCGCGGAGCGAGGTTGGCCACCATGACGGTGAGTTTGCCTTCCAGGTCCTCGGGCTTGTAGGCGCTCTTGATGCCGCTGAAGACGTTGCGGGTGCGGCCTTCGCCCACGTCCAGCGTCAGGCGCAGCAGCTTGTCGGAGCCGTCCACCTGCTCGGCCTTGACGATCCGGGCGATACGCAGGTCGACCTTGGTGAAGTCGTCGATCTTGATTTCGGGGGCCAGGTCTTCACCACCGGGCACCACCTTGGCCGGCGCCGGCGCCTCGAACAGGGCGTCCAGCCCCTTGGGGTCCACGCGCTGCATCAGGTGCTTGTACTCGCCGATGACATGGGCGCCAAGGGGCTGCGCCACGTCGGCGAAGGTGAAGGGCGCCACTTGCAGGAAGGACTCGACCTTGGCCACCAGGGCCGGCAGCACCGGCTTGAGGTAGATGCTCAGCACGCGGAAGGCTTCGATGCAGGTGGAGCAGACGTCCTGCAGCACCTGGTCGGCGCCTTCCTTCTTGGCCAGCTCCCAGGGCTTGTGGGCGTCCACGTACTCGTTGACCTTGTCGGCCAGGGCCATGATCTCGCGCAAGGCCTTGCCGTACTCACGTTCCTCGAACAGGGCCTCCAGCGCGGCGCGTTGGGCGCGCAGCGCGTCCAGCAGGGTGTTGCCCTCCACCCCCAGGTCGGCCGAGAGCTGGCCACCGAAGCGCTTGGTCAGGAAGCCCGCGGCCCGCGAGGCGATGTTGATGAACTTGCCCACCAGGTCGCTGTTGACCCGGGCGACGAAGTCCTCGGCGTTGAAGTCGATGTCCTCGACCCGGCCGTTGAGCTTGGCGGCGATGTAGTAGCGCAGCCATTCGGCGTTCAGGCCCAGCTCCAGGTACTTCAGCGGGCTGATGCCGGTGCCCCGGCTCTTGCTCATCTTCTCGCCGCTGACGGTGATGAAGCCGTGCACATTGACCTTGTCGGGCGTCTTGCGGCCGCTGAAGTGCAGCATCGCCGGCCAGAACAGGGTGTGGAAATAGGTGATGTCCTTGCCGATGAAGTGCACCTGCTCGACCGCAGGGTCGGCGAAGAAGGCGTCGAAGTCGCGGCCGGTCTTGGCGAAGTAATTCTTCAGCGAGGCCAGGTAGCCGATGGGCGCGTCCAGCCAGACATAGAAGTACTTGCCCGGCGCGTCGGGGATCTCGATGCCGAAGTAGGGCGCATCGCGGCTGATGTCCCAGTCGCCCAGGCCGCCGTTGCCTTCCTCATCGGTGGTGAACCATTCCTTGATCTTGTTGAGCACCTCGGGCTGCAGCCGGCCCGGGGTGTGGGTCCACTGCTCCAGGAAGGCGACGCATCGCGGATCCGAGAGCTTGAAGAAGTAGTGGTCGGAGGTGCGAAGCACCGGGGTGGCGCCGGACAGGGCCGAGTAGGGGTTCTTCAACTCGGTGGGGGCATAGACCGCGCCGCAGGCGTCGCAGTTGTCACCGTACTGATCCTTGGCGCCGCACTTGGGGCATTCGCCCTTGATGAAGCGGTCGGGCAGGAACATGCCCTTGTCGGGATCAAAGAACTGCTCGATCGACTTCACGCTGATCAGCTCGTTCTTGCGCAGCGCGCGGTAGATGTCCTGCGCCAGTTCATGGTTCTCCGGCCCGTCGGTGGAGTGCCAGTTGTCAAAGGCGATGTGGAAGCCGTCGAGGTACTGCTTGCGGCCGGCGGCCACCTCGCCGACGAACTGCTGCGGCGTCTTGCCGGCCTTCTCGGCGGCGATCATGATCGGCGCGCCATGGGCGTCGTCGGCGCAGACGAAGTGGACCTCGGCGCCCTTCATGCGTTGTGCCCGCACCCAGATGTCGGCCTGGATGTACTCCATCATGTGGCCCACGTGGAACGGTGCATTGGCGTAGGGCAGGGCGGTGGTGACAAAGAGCTTGCGGGTCATGACGGGAGCACCGGGAGACGGAAAATCCCCGATTTTAGGTGCCACCCCCTGCCGGGTGCACCACGTTGGCCCCCACAGGAAAGCCTCCAGTGAAGAATGATGCGCACCGCACCGCCCCTTCCATGCCCACCTCCCCCCTTCCGGCGGCCGCCGCCGGCTCACCCCGTCCGCGCCTGGTGATCCGGCTGCGCAACTTCATCGGCGACGTGGTGCTGGGGGTGCCCGCCCTGCGGCGCCTGGAGGCTGAGGGTTTTGAGCTGGTGCTGGTGGGCAAGCGCTGGGCCGCGGAGCTGCTGGCAGGGGAGGGCTGGACGGTGGAGCCCCTGCCTGCCGGTCGTCTGGACCGGTGGCGCCAGCTCTGGCGCCTGCGCCGGGGTGGCGCCCGGGTGCCGGGGCCGCGGCTGCCCGGCGGTGTGAACGCGCTGAGCCTGCCTTTCTCCTTCTCCAGTGCGCTGGAAATGCGCCTGGCCGGCCTGCGCCCCATCGGCTACGACCACGAGGGCCGGGGTTTCCTTCTCACGCGAGCCGTGCCACGCCAACGCGGCCGTCATGAGCTGGAGGTGTACTGGGCGCTGGCCCAGGCGGCCCTGGGCCGCGACGAGCCGGTGCCTGCGCGCATCGACCTGCGCCTGGCGCCGCGCCACCCCGAGCGCGCCCGGGCGCTGATGCAGGCCCATGGCCTGCGGCCCGGGGCCTTCATCGCCCTGGCGCCCTTTGCCGGCGGCACCTTCCAGAAGCTCTCCAAGGAGTGGCCGGGTTTTGCGGCCTTTGCCCAGGCCTTGCGGGCCCGCGGCCACACCCTGGTGCTGTGCCCCGGTCCTGGCGCCGAGACCGAGACCGCCCGGCGTGACTACCCTGGCTGCGTGCTGCTGGACGGCGTGGACCTGGGCACCTACGCCGCGCTGCTGGCCCAGGCCGCCCTGCTGGTGGCCAACGACACCGGCCCGGGCCACCTGGCCGCGGCCGTGGGTGCGCCGGTGCTGACGGTCATCGGACCGACAGACCCGGCGCAGTGGCGTCCCTGGGGCCCCAGCGCCCACCTGGTGCAGGGCGCCCGGCGGCCCCAATGGCCCGAGGCCGACGCCGTGCTGGCGGCCACCGAGCGCCTGCTGCCTGGGCCCGCCGCCGTGGCCGGCGCTGGCGGCAAGCCGCTTGCTTGAACCCAGGTGCGCCGCCCCGTCCTGCCTGGCTGCGCTGGGCCGGCGGCGCGCGGACCCGGCCAGCGGCTCCCTGACCCTTGCGCCCCATGCCCCGTTGCCGTCCCACCCCTGGCCCGTTGGCCGCACGCAGCCTGCTGCAACTCATGTGGCTGGCCTCGCCCGCCCTGCCGGTGGGGGGCTTCAGCTACTCCGAAGTGCTGGAGGCCGCGGTGGACACCGGCCATGTCCAGGACGAGGCCCAGGCCGCCACCTGGATAGAGCATCAGCTGCGCCTGTCCCTGGGACGGGCCGATCTGCCCCTGCTGGCCCGGGCCCAGGGGGCCTGGCGGCGCCATGACCTGGCCGAGGTGCAGGCGCTCAACGACTGGGTGCGGATGACGCGCGAGACCAGCGAGCTGCGTCAGCAGACCGAGCAGATGGGCCGCAGCCTGACCGACTGGCTGCGCCAGCGCCAGCCGCAGGACCCCCGGGTGGCCGCCCTGGCGGGGCTGACCCCGGCCCCCACCTGGCCGGTGGCCTTCGCCCTGGCCGCGCTGCACACCGGCGCGCCGGTGCGCGAGGTGCTGCTCACCCACGCCTTTGGCTGGTGCGAGAACCTGGTGCAGGCCGCCCTCAAGGCGGTGCCGTTGGGCCAGAGCGCCGGCCAGCGCATCCTGGACCGCCTGGTCGACGTCCTGCCCGAGGTGGTGGACGCGGCGCTGCGTCAGCCACCCGGGCAGCGGCAGTCCTTTGTGCCCCTGCTGGCCATCCTCTCGGCCCGGCACGAGGAACAGTACTCGCGGCTGTTCCGGTCCTGATGGTGGCTGCATGTTGGTGCGCCATGCACTGAAATGGTTCTTCCGATCGGGAGGTGCCCGCCTTGGTGCATCCGTGCGGCCGGGCGGGTGCTGGGGGCAGGTGGCCATGCACCGCTGTGGCGCCCCGCGGCATGGAAGCTGCTGACGTGCCGCACTCACCGTATCCCTTTCCTGCCTGTCCGACTGGAGATTCCCGCCCATGAGCACGCCCCTGCCCACCCGCCGCACCAAGAAGCTGCCCCCCCTGCGCGTGGGCGTGGGCGGCCCCGTCGGCTCCGGCAAGACCACGCTGGTGGAGATGCTCTGCAAGACCATGCGCCAGCGCTGGGACCTGGTGGTGGTGACCAACGACATCTACACCAAGGAAGACCAGCGCCTGCTCACCGTGGCCGGCGCGCTGGATCCCGAGCGCATCATGGGGGTGGAGACCGGCGGCTGCCCGCATACCGCCATCCGCGAGGACGCCAGCATCAACCTGGAGGCGGTGGACCGCATGCTGGAGAAGTTCCCGGACGCCGACATCGTCTTCATCGAGAGCGGTGGCGACAACCTGGCCGCCACCTTCAGCCCCGAACTGAGCGACCTGACGATCTACGTGATCGACGTGGCCGCCGGCGAAAAGATCCCGCGCAAGGGCGGCCCCGGCATCACCAAAAGCGACCTGTTCGTCATCAACAAGACCGACCTGGCGCCGCATGTGGGCGCCAACCTCGACATCATGGAAGCCGACACCCGCCGCATGCGGCCCAACCGGCCCTTTGTCATGACCAACCTGAAGACCAGGTCGGGTCTGGACCAGGTGATCGACTTCATCGAGAAGAAGGGCCTGCTGGTGGGCTGAGCCGCCGTCCCGGTGGCGTGAAGAAGGCCACGCCGATGGGGTGGAAACGGACAAGGTACTGTGCATGTAACCCGATTACTTCATAATCGGCGCGATAGTTACATCGACCGGCGCCCTGTGCGGCCGCCGGCAGGACACCCCGCCATGCCTTCACTGCACCCCGTCCTCGCCTCCGTCACCGACCGCATCCGCCAGCGCAGCGCCGGCCAGCGCGGCGCCTACCTGCAGCGTGTGCAGGCCCTGCGCCAGCGCACGCGCGGGGTGGACCGCATGGGCTGTGCCAACGTGGCCCACGCCTTTGCCGGCCTGCCGGGCAGCGACAAGTTCAAGGTCGTCGCCGAGAAGGCGCCCCACATTGGCATTGTCACGGCCTACAACGACATGCTCTCGGCCCACCAGCCGTATGAGGGCTATCCCGCGCAGATCCGTGAAACCGCGCTGAAACTCGGCGCCACTGTGCAGGTCGCCGGCGGTGTGCCGGCCATGTGCGACGGCGTGACCCAGGGCTACGCCGGCATGGAGCTGAGCCTGTTCTCGCGCGACACCATCGCCATGTCCACCGCCATCGCGCTGTCGCACGATGTGTTCGATGCGGCGCTGATGCTGGGCATTTGCGACAAGATCGTGCCGGGCCTGCTGATCGGCGCGCTGCACTTCGGCCATCTGCCCACCCTGTTCATTCCTGCCGGCCCCATGGCTTCGGGCCTGTCGAACAAGGACAAGGCCAAGGTGCGCGAGCAGGCCGCCCAAGGCCTGGTGGGCCGCGAGGCCCTGCTGCAGGCCGAGCAGGCGGCGTACCACAGCCCTGGCACCTGCACCTTCTACGGCACCGCCAACTCCAACCAAATGCTGCTGGAGGCCATGGGCCTGCACGTGCCCGGGGCGGCCTTTGTGCACCCGCATGATCCGCTGCGCACCGCGCTGACCGATGAGGCGGTGCGCCGGGTGCTGCAACTGCGCGAGCGTGGTGTGCCCATCGGCGAGCTGGTGGACGAGCGCTGCATCGTCAATGCCATGGTCGCCCTGCTGGCCACCGGCGGGTCCACCAACCACCTGATCCACTGGGTGGCCGTGGCCCGCGCCGCCGGCATCCTGATCGACTGGACCGATTTCTCCGAACTCTCCGGTGTGGTGCCGCTGCTGACCCGCGTCTACCCCAACGGCTCGGCCGATGTGAACCACTTCCAGGCCGCCGGCGGCCCCAGCTTCGTGATCCGCGAGCTGGTGAACGCCGGCCTGATGCACGGCGACGTGCTCACCGCCAGCGCCGAGGGCATGGCCGCCCATGGCCAGCGCCCGGTGCTGGATGCGGCCGGTGCGTTGGCGTGGCAGCCACTGCCCCCCACCACCGGTGACGACACGGTGCTGCGCACCGTGGCCCAGCCCTTCTCCGCCACCGGCGGCCTCAAGCTGCTGGCTGGCAACCTGGGCCGGGCGGTCATCAAGGTCTCGGCTGTGCCGGAAGACCGCCACGTCATCGAGGCGCCGGCCCTGGTGTTTGACAGCCAGGAAGCGCTGCAGGCCGCCTTCAAGGCCGGCGAGCTGGAGCGCGACTTCATCGCCGTGGTGCGTTTCCAAGGTCCGCAGGCCAATGGCATGCCCGAGCTGCACAAGCTGACCCCGCCGCTGGCCGTGCAGCAGGGCAAGGGCTTCCAGGTGGCGCTGGTCACCGATGGCCGCATGAGCGGTGCCTCCGGCAATGTGCCCGCGGCGATCCATGTGAGCCCCGAGGCCCTGGCCGGCGGTCCGCTGGCCAAGGTGAAGAACGGCGACCTCATCCGTCTGGATGCCCGCAACGGCACCTTGCTGGCGCTGGTGGACGAGGCCGAGTGGGCCGCCCGCCCGCTGGGCGAGCGCAGCGAGGCCCAGGCGGCCGTGCATGGCCACGACTTTGGCCGCGAGCTGTTCGCCGGCCTGCGCCGCAATGTCAACACTGCCGAGGAAGGCGCCTGCAGCTGGCTGTGAGGCCGCGCCGGCATGACGCTTCGCCCCGGATTCCCTGATCGATTCAACGACCCCTGACATGAACAACACCCTTGACCTCGTCACCCACGGCCCCGTGATCCCCGTGATCGTGATCGACCGGCTGGAAGACGCCGTGCCCCTGGCCCAGGCCCTGGTGGCCGGCGGCGTGAAGGTGCTGGAGGTGACGCTGCGCACCCCGGTGGCCCTGAAGGCCATTGAGGCGATGAGCGCGGTGGAAGGCGCCATCGTGGGCGCCGGCACCATTCGCAGCGCGGCCGACGCCCGCGCCGCCAAGGCGGCTGGCGCCGTGTTCGGCGTGAGCCCGGGCTATACCGCCGAAGTGGGCGCAGCCTGCCGCGAGGTGGGCCTGCCGCTGCTGCCGGGCGTGGCCACGGCCAGCGAGGTGATGGCGGCCCAGGCCGATGGTTTGAACTTCCTGAAGTTCTTCCCGGCCACGGCGGCAGGCGGCATTCCCATGCTCAAGGCCCTGGCCGGACCGTTCCCGGATGTGGTGTTCTGCCCCACCGGCGGCATCAGCCTGGCCACGGCCCCGGATTTCCTGGCCCTGCCGAATGTGAAGGTCTGCGGTGGCTCCTGGCTCACGCCGGCCGACGCGGTGAAGTCGGGTGACTGGGCCCGCATCACCCAGCTGGCCGCCGAGGCCGGCGCGCTGCGCCGCTGAGGCGCGGCTTACGGTGCGCGATCCCGGCGCGCACCTGAGCGTTCAGCGTGCCGGGCGGTCCAGCCAAGCGCCCATGCCCTGGGCGTTGAGCTCCAGGTCCAGCGCCATCCAGCGGTCAAATTCCGCCGGTTCCATCACCCGGCCCATGTCGGCCAGGTCGGCCAAGTAGAGCTGGCGCAGGCCGTCCCGCAGGGCCTGGTGGCGGTCGGGTGCGGCGCGCAGGCGCTCGCCCAACTCGACCACGGCGGCCAGCAGCTTGAGCTGGCGCGCACCCAACGCGGCCACGTTGCCCAGCCGGCCATAGTGCGTGGGGCAGACCCACAGCGGGTCGGCGGCCAGCATGCGGCCAATCGACCGCGCCAGGGCCTCGGGCTCGAACTGCACCGGTGTGGTGGTCGGGAAGATCCAGGGCTGGCCGTCCACATCCAGCTCGCGGTAGCTGATGCCGAAAGTGTCGCCGGTGAACCAGGTGCGGCTGCGGGCGTCCCAGATGGCGTGGTGGTGCTTGGCGTGGCCCGGGGCGTCGATCAGCGTCAGCTCACGCTGCCCCACGCGGATGACCTGGCCGTCGTGGCTGCTCTGCACCCGCTCGGCCGGCACCGCGTCCAGCGTGCCGTAGGAGCGGGCCATTTCCTCGGCGCCATACACCGCCAGCGCGCCCTGGTACAGGGCGCTGGGGTCCACCATGTGGCGGGCGCCGCGGGCATGCACCAGCACCTGGGCCTGGGGCAGATGTTGCATCAGTGTGCCCACGCCGCCGGCATGGTCCAGGTGCACATGGGTGGGGATCACCCAGTCCACCGCGTCCACGCCCAGGCCGGTGGCGGCCAATGCCTCCAGCAGGCGCGGCACCGAGAAGCGGGTGCCGGTGTCGATGAAGGCGGCACGGCCGCTGTCCACGATCAGGTAGGCGGCGTCGAAGGCCGGCCGGTGAAAGCCGGTGTCCACCAGGTACAGGCCGTCGCCGAGATGGCGGGTGTGCTCGGGCAGGGGGGCGTGGGTCGGGGTGGTCATGTGGGCGGGCCCCTGCCTCAGCTGTTGCCTTGCAGGGCGTACAGGCGGGCGATGTCGGCCACGCCGTCGCTGCCCTGCACGCTGCGCAGCACCTGCAGGCCGCGCGCCTTGGTCTTGCCACCCTGCACCAGGGCCAGGCCCAGGCGCAGCTTGGCGTCCTCGGGGCGCTTGAGCGCGGCGGGTTTGGCCAGGGCCTGCTCGATCAGGGCCTGGCCGCGGTCGGCCTGCCCCACCGAGGTCAGCACCATGCCGGCCTGCAGCAGGGCATTGGGGTCCTTGGCGTCGGCCACCAGCTTGTCCAGGCCGGCGCGAGTCTCGGCGTCCTTCTTGACCGCCAGGTCCTTCAGGCGCTGGTGCCGGGCGGCCTCGGGGCCGCTGCCCAGCACGCCGGCGGCAAAGCCCTTCTCGGTGATGGCCAGGGCCTCGGCGGGCAGGCCCGCCTGCAGGGACAGCTGGGCCATTTCCATGTACTCGTCGGGCTTGGAGAGGTTGCCGCTGGCCAGCTTCAGGCGCATCACGTCCAGCGCAAAGCGGTCGGAGAACCCCGGCTTGCGCGGCAGGCGCTCCAGCACGGCCTTCCAATACTCCTTCTTGGGGTAGTGGGCCAGCAGCTTCTCCAACGCGGCGCTCTGGCCGGCGGCGTTCTGGGTGCGCTGGTAGGCGTCGGCCAGGCGCAGCAGGTCGGCCTCCTCGGGGCGCTTGCCGGCCTGTTCCGCGGCGGTGATGGCGGCGGCGGCTTCCTTGGCCACGGCCGCGTAGTCGCCGCTCTGTGCCTGCAGGTAGCTCTGCAGCTGCTTGAGCTGCGGGCTGGTGCTGCCCAGGGCCTGGGCCTTGGCTGCCCATTGGCCGGCCTTGGCCAGGTCCTTGGTCTGGGAGTAGGCGAAGGCCAGGCTTTCGGCCACCTGGGCCTGTTCGGCCGGGGCCAGCTTGCCCGAGGCCATGGCCGACTCGAAGGCCTGGATGGCGGTGGCGTTGTCGCCCGCGCGCTGGGCGGCGGCGCCCCGCATGCGGTCGATCATCAGCTGTTCGGCGGCGGTCTTGTTGGCGGCGCCGTCGGCCTCCTTGACCTTGGCCAGGGCTTCCTTGGCCTTGCCCGCCTTGAGCAGCTCGCCCGCGGCCTGCAGGGGCTTGCCAACCTCGGGGCGCAGGGCCTGGGCCTGGGCGGTGTGGACGGCCAGCGCCAGCGTGGCGGCGGCCAGGGTGTGCAGGATCTTGTTCATGGCGGCGTGGGGGTCTGGGTGGAGTCCGCACCGGCGGTACGGGCCCCTCAAGAACACAGGGGGAGCGCTCCGGTCGGAGCGCCCCCCCTGGGTGTGCTTCAGTGCGGGCTGGACATGGCCGGCGGCGTCAGTTCATGAACTGCTCGTTGCCGATGATGCCGATCTTGGTCACGCCCAGGCGCTGGGCCTCGGCCATGACCATGGCCACATGTTTGTACTCCACCAGCTTGTTGGGCCGAAGGTGGACCTCCGGCTGGTCGGGCAGTTGGGTCAGGCGGTACAGGCGGGCCTGCAGGTCGCCACGGCTGCTGACGATCTCGCCGTTCCAGCCGATGGTGCCGTCAAAGTCCACGTCGATGCGGATGATCTCCGGCGGCTTGGGCGGCGGGGCGCTGTTGGCGTTGACCGGCATGTTCATCTTGACCGCGTGGGTCTGCACCGGAATGGTGATGATGAACATGATCAGCAGCACCAGCATCACGTCGATCAGCGGCGTGGTGTTCATCTCCACCATCATGTCGTCTTCGGACGACGAGCCGACACTCATGCCCATGGGTGCGTTCCTTCCTTCAATGCGTTCGGGGGCGGCGGTGGGCGCGGGGCCTCACTGACGCGCCGGCGGTTCGGTGATGAAGCCCACCTTGGCGATGCCCGCGCGTTGGCAGGCCACGATCACGCGGCCCACCGACTCGTAGCGTGAGGCCTCGTCGCCGCGGATGTGCACCTCAGGTTGGGGCACCTTCACCGATTCCTTCTTGAGCGCCTCGACCAGGGTCTCGACGTCCGGGATGCGCCGGGTGTTCCAGTAGATGTCCCCGTCCTTGGTCACGGCCAGCAGCACATTCTCGGGCTTGGTCTGGGTGGGGACGTTGGTCTCCTTGGGCAAGGAGAGGTTGACCGACTGGGTGACCACCGGGATGGTGATCAGGAAGATGATCAGCAGCACCAGCATCACGTCCACCAGGGGCGTGGTGTTGATGCTGGAGTTCATCTGCTCTTCGCCGTCGTCTGCGGCGGGGCCTACGGACATGGCCATGGCAGGGTCCTTGAGGTCAGTGGGGCCGGCCGACCGACGCGGTGCGCCTTGTGGGCGCCAGGCGGCGGGCGGCCCGGCCCGGAATCACTTCTTGCCGGCCAGCAGCACGTTGTGCAGGTCACCTGAGAAGGCGCGCACCTTCTCCATCACCGACTTGTTGCGGCGGATCAGCCAGTTGTAGCCCATCACCGCCGGCACGGCCACGGCCAGGCCGAAGGCGGTCATGATCAGCGCCTCGCCCACCGGGCCGGCCACCTTGTCGATGGAGGCCTGACCGGAGATGCCGATGGCGGTCAGGGCGTGGTAGATGCCCCACACGGTGCCGAACAGGCCCACGAACGGCGCGGTGGAGCCCACCGTGGCCAGGAAGGCCAGACCGTCCTGCAGACGGGAGTTCACCAGGTCGACCGAGCGCTGCACGCTCATGCCGATCCAGGTGTGCAGGTCGATGTTCTCGACCAGGGTGCCTTCGTGGTGCTTGGCCGCCTTGACGCCCTGCTCGGCGATGTAGCGGAAGGCGCTGCCCTCGGTCAGGGTGTCCACGCCCTTTTGCACGGTGCCGGCACTCCAGAAGCCGGCCGCGGCCTCATCGGCGTTCTTGAGCAGTTTGCGCTGGTCCCAGAGCTTGGTGAAGATGATGTACCAGCTGCCCATGGACATGATGATCAGCGTGCCGCGGGCGACAAAGTCACCCTGCTTCCACAGGGCTTCCAGGCCGTAAGGGTTCTCGATCTCCTCCTTCTTCACCTCGGGGGTGGGCACCGCGGCGGGGGCGGTGGCTTCAGCCGCGGGCGCGGCCGGGGCGGAAGGGGCCTGCGCGAAGGCGGTGGCGCCCAGGGTGGCCAGGGAAGCGGCCATCAGCGCGGCACGCAGGAACTTGAGAATCGACATGGGTCCTCCGGGATACAAAGGGGTGCAGCCAGGCCTGGATGGGGATCGCCGTCAGGCGCTGCGAGAAGGGGGTGGGGGAGAAGCGGGGCGGCGGCCTGCCGTCGGGGTGGGCCGCCGGCCGTTCATTCGATCTTCCAGGTGTACTCGACGTTGGCGAAGGCGCCCACCGGCTTGCCGTGCTCGTCCGTGCCTGCACGGAACTTGCAGCCGCTCAGGGCCTCGACCGCGGCGCGGTCCATCAGGCGGTGCTCGCGGGAGGCGCCGGAGGGGCCGACGATCTCGGCCTTGGACACCTGACCCTCGGCATCGACCGTGAAGCGGATGCGGGTGGTGCCCTGGGCCTCGGTGCGCAGGGCCGCCGCCGGGTACTCCGGCTTGGCGCAGCTGCCCACGTCGATCTGGGCCGGACGGGCCTGGATCTTGGGGGCGGGGGCCGGCGCCGCGGGCGGCGCGGCCACCACGGGCGGTGCGGCCGAGACGGTGACCGGTGCCGGCGGCGGCGCCACCGTGGTGGTGGTGATGGCCGGCGCTGGCGTCGGCGGCGGGGTCACCTGCACCTCCGGCGGCGGCACGAAGGCCGGCGGCGGGGGCAGGTTCTTGGGCGGAGGGGGCAGGTTCTCCGGGGGAGGGGGCGGCGGGGGCTTCACCTCCTCGATGATCTTGGTTTCGATGGGGGCCTTGACGACCTCCACCACCTTGCGGGCCAGTCCGCTGACCAGCGCCCAGCCCAGCAACACGTGCAGGACGATGACGATGCCCAGCCCGACCGGGTGCTTGCCCGGGCCGCTGCGCGACTCTGCGAAATCCACTCCAATCCTCCAGTCACCTGTTGGGGTGCTGTTCCTCACTGACCGTCGCGACCTCATGAGCCGCAGCAAGTGCCCCACTATAGCGGCCGGGTTCTGCTTGTCATTTGAGGCTTTTCCTCAACAAACTGAGCAAGGAAAGCCCTTGACAGACACAAAATCTCGGTGCAAAGCGCTTAAGGGCGATAACCCTTCGGTTCGACCCGGGCCAGGACCGAACCGGGCGTCACTTTAAGCAAGACACAGACCAGCACGGGTGTGCCAAGGTGGTGCGCGGTCTTCCTCGACCGCCAGACGGCCACACCCCGGGACTGGACCGCCAGCCGGCCCCTATTCCAGGGTTTGACTGCCGGGGGCGCTCCGAATAATCGGCTTGTCCTCTCAGGCAGGTCGCCGGTCCATGGCGGGCCGGGCTGCGCCCTGCCGCGGGAGATGGCCACAGGAGTTCCCGCATGTCTGCTGCCGCTGCGCCCGCTGCCGGCGACGCCCCACCGCCCAAAGGGGGCAAGAAGAAGCTGATCCTCATCATCGTGGCGGTGGTGCTGCTGCTGGCCGCCGGCGGTGGGGGCTTCTTCTATTTCAAGGCCAAGGCCGCCCACGAGGCCGAGGCTGCGGCCGAGGAGGAGGGGGCCGAGGAGGCGCCGGCCAAACACGCCGAGAAGAAGCCGCCCAAGCGCGAGAAGAAGAAGGACGAGAAGCACGCGCCGCCGGTGTTCGTGCCGCTGGACCACTTCACGGTGAACCTGGCCGACCGGGAGCAGGATCGCTTTGCCCAGATCGGTATCACGTTGGAGGTGGTGGACGCCAAGGCGGGTGACGAGATCAAGGCGTACCTGCCGGCCATCCGCAACAACATCCTGCTGCTGCTCTCTAGCAAGAGCGCGGCCGACCTGGCCACGGCCGAGGGCAAGGAGAAGCTGGCCCGGCAGGTGCGCCGCGAGGCGGTGCTGCCCATGGGCATCGAGCTGGAGGACGAGGACGAGCCGGTCGAGGAGCCGCAGCCGGGCAAGAAGCGCAAGCGGCGCGCCTACGACAGCCTGGCCGACTCGCCGGTGCAGCACGTGCACTTCTCGGCCTTCATCATCCAGTGAGCCCAGGGGCACCGGCCAGCGGACGCTTGCAGCCATGAACCAGCAGATCCTGTCGCAAGACGAAGTGGATGCCCTGCTGCAGGGCATCACCGGCGAGAGCCAGAAGCTCGAGCAAGAGGAGGCGCCCACCTCGGGCATCCGCAGCTACGACCTGGCCAGCCAGGAGCGCATCGTCCGTGGCCGCATGCCGACCATGGAGATCATCAACGAGCGCTTTGCCCGCAATGTGCGCGTGGGGCTGTTCAACATGATCCGGCGCTCGCCCGAGGTGAGCATCGGCGGCATCAAGGTGCAGAAGTACAGCGCCTTCCTGCGCGAGATCGTGGTGCCCACCAACTTCAACATCGTGCAGGTGCGGCCGCTGCGCGGCTCGGGCCTGATCGTGTGCGATCCGAGCATCGTCTTCGCGGTGATCGACGCGCTGTTCGGGGGCACGGGCAAGTTCCACACCCGCATTGAGGGCCGGGACTTCTCGGCCACCGAGCAGCGGGTGATCGAGCGCCTGGTCGAGGTCATCATCGCCGAGTACAAGAAGTCCTGGCAGGGCATCTACCCCCTGGAGCTGGACTACCAGCGCAGCGAGATGCAGCCGCAGTTCGCCAACATCGCCACGCCCAGCGAGGTGGTGGTGGCCACCTCCTTCACCCTGGAGCTGGGGGATGTGTCGGGCTCGGTGCACATCTGCATCCCGTACTCCACCATGGAGCCCATCCGGGACGTGCTGTATTCCTCCATGCAGGGGGATTCTGTGGAGCCCGACCACCGCTGGGTCAACCTGCTCAAGGACCAGATCCAGTCGGCCGAGCTGGAGCTGGTGGTGGAGCTGGGCACGGCCCCGGCCACGGTGGAGCAGCTGCTGGCGCTCAAGCCGGGGGATTTCATCGAGCTGGACCTGGAGCCGCTGATCCAGGCCAAGGTGGATGGCGTGCCGGTCATCAGCTGCCACTACGGCACCTCCAACGGCAAGTACGCCCTCAAGGTGGAACAGATGCTGACCGGCGCCACGCTGGGTTGGCTGGGAGAACGAAATGGCGGATGACGCCGGCACCGAACAGGACGACATGGCCGATGCCTGGGCGGCCGCGCTGGCGGAGTCCAAGGCCGCCACCCAACCCGAGGTGGCCTCCGAGGTCACCGCCACCGAGCAGGTGGCGCCCGCCGCGTTCACCAACTTCTCCGCCCCGCCCACCGGCGCGGGCGGGGCGCCGGTGAACGACATCAACATGATCCTGGACATCCCGGTGCAGCTCACCGTGGAGCTGGGCCGCACCCGCATCCCCATCAAGAACATCCTGCAGCTGGCGCAGGGCTCGGTGGTGGAGCTGGACGCGCTGGCCGGCGAGCCCATGGACGTGCTGGTCAACGGCTTTCTCATTGCCCAGGGCGAGGTGGTGGTGGTCAACGACAAGTTCGGCATCCGCCTGACCGACATCGTCACCCCCAGTGAGCGCATGCGCCGGCTCAGCCGGCTCTGAGCGTCATCTGCCCGTCCGTCTGCCTCCGCCCCGCCCATGAATCCCTCCGTCAATCCCGCCGATGCCGGCCCCAGCCTCTGGCCCCTGGCCGTCTTCGTGGGCGTGCTGGTGCTCATCCCGCTGGTGCTCTGGGCGCTGCGCCGCAGCGGCCTGGGTGGCCGCTTCGGTGCGCCCGGGCTGATGCGGCCGGTCTCGGCCCTGGCCCTCTCGCCCACCCAGCGCCTGATGGTGGTGGAGGTGGGGCAGGGCGCGCGTGCGCAGTGGCTGGTGCTGGGCGTCAGCGCCGACCGCATCCAGCACCTGGCCACGCTGGAACCCCAGCCGGCGGCGGCGCTGGCGGCCGGGGCGGCCGCCGGGGCGGCGGCGCCCACGGTGCAGGCCCTGATCGACCGCTGGCGTCAGGGCCGTGACCCCCAGGAGCCGTCATGAGGTCTTCCGTTCCCACCCTGGGCGCGCGTCGGCTGGCCGCCGCCAGCGCGGCGGCCGCCGGCCGGCGGCGCCGGCGTCTTCTGGCCTGGATGGCCGCCCTGGCCATGATCCTGCTGACCGGGGTGGCCCTGGCCCAGCCCACCGCGCCGGCGCCGCCGGCCGGCGCCGCGCTGCCGCTGCTGGTGGGGCAGGGGGCGGGGGGCACCAGCTACTCGGTGCCCATCCAGACCCTGCTGTTCTTCACCGTCCTGGGCTTCCTGCCGGCCATGCTGCTGATGATGACGGGCTTCACCCGCATCGTCATCGTGCTGTCGCTGCTGCGCCAGGCCCTGGGCACACAGGCGGCGCCGCCCAACCAGGTCATCCTGGGGCTGAGCCTGTTCCTCACCTTCTTCGTCATGTCGCCCACGCTGGACAAGGTCTACCAGCAGGCCTGGGTGCCCTACCAGAGCAGCCAGATCGACGTGGTCGAGGCCCTGCGGCGTGCCGAGACCCCGATGCGCGAGTTCATGCTGCGCCAGACGCGGCAGGCCGATGTGCAGCTGTTCTCGCGGCTGGCGCGGGTGGACCCTGCGGTCCCCGGCGATGCTGTGCCCATGAAGGTGCTGATCCCCGCATTCGTCACCAGCGAGCTGAAAACCGCCTTCCAGATCGGCTTTCTCATCTTCATCCCTTTCCTGGTGATCGACATGATCGTGGCCAGCGTGCTGATGAGCCTGGGGATGATGATGCTTTCGCCGGTGTTGGTGGCGCTGCCCTTCAAGCTCATGCTCTTTGTGCTCGCCGACGGCTGGAACCTGCTGCTGGGCTCGCTGGCCGCCAGCTTCGCCACCTGAACCTGCAACCTCAAGGCCAGGAGGCCGACATGGACGTCTCACAAGTCTTCACACTGGGCCAGCAGGGCCTGATGGTGCTGCTCAAGGTCTCCGCGCCCATGCTGCTGGTGGTGCTGGCCGTGGGCATCGTGGTCAGCATCTTTCAGGCCGTCACCCAGATCAACGAGGCCACCCTCACCTTCGTGCCCAAGCTGCTGGCGGCGGTGGCGGTGATGGCGGTGGCCGGCCCCTGGATGATCATGAGCCTGATCGACTACCTGCGCGCCATGCTGCTGGCCATTCCCAACGCGGCGGCCGGCTGAAACGGGCCCGCGGAGCACTGCCATGATGGGGCTCGACGAGCAGCAGATCCTGGCCTGGCTGACGCCGGTGCTCTGGCCGTTCCTGCGCGTGCTCGCCCTGTTCCAGGTCATGCCGGTGCTGGGCCAGCGCATCGTGCCTACCCGGGTGCGGGTGGCGCTGAGCCTGCTCATCGGCATGGCCGCCTCCACCGCCGTGCCGCTGCCGCTGCACGAGGGCCGACCCATTCCCCTGGACGCTGCGCTGGCCGTGCCCCTGGTGCTGCAGCAGCTGCTGGTGGGCTGGACGCTGGGCTTTGCGGTGCGCATCGTCTTTGCCGCGGTCGAGTTTGCCGGTGAAGTGGCCGGCCTGCAGATGGGCCTGAACTTCGCCGGCTTCTTTGACCCGCTGCTGGCCAGCCAGGCCACCGCCACCAGCCGCTACTTTGGCAACCTGGTGAGCTTTCTGTTCATCGCCGTGGGGGGGCACCTCACCGTGCTGGCGGCGGTGGTGCAGAGCCTGCAGGCCGTGCCGGTGGCGCCCGATCCGCTGGGCTTCATCCTGCAACTGCAGCCCTGGGTCTGGGGGGCGGAGGTTTTCCGCCTGGGCCTGTGGATCGCGCTGCCGCTCATCGGCCTGATGCTCATGGTCAACCTCATGCTGGGCATCGTCTCGCGGGTGGCGCCGCAGGCCAACATCTTCTCGCTGGGATTTCCCGTCACCCTGAGCGTCGGCCTGCTGGGCATGGTGGCCATGCTGCCCAGCCTGCAGACGCCATTTCTCGCAGCGCTGGAACGCCTGCTCTCACCTTTTCAGTGAGCCCCGCCATGCGCCTGCCTGAGGACCTCAGCCGCCACACCGCCCTGGTCGTGGAATACAACCCCACCACCCGCAGCATCCTGTGCGGGCAGCTGCGCGAGCTGGGCTACGGCCAGGTGCTGCAGAGTGGGCGTGCCAGCGAGGCGCGCAAGACCCTGGAGTACCGTCAGGTGGACCTGGTGCTGTGCGAGATGGACTTCCCTGGCGAGACCCGCGGCGGCCAGCACCTGCTCGACGAGCTGCGCCGCGAACAGCTCCTGCCCTGGTCCACCGTGTTCATCATGGTCACCGGCGAGCGCCGCTACCACCAAGTGGCCGAGGCCGCCGAGGCGGCCCTGGACAGCTACCTCATCAAGCCCTTCACCGCCCAGGCCCTGGCCGACCGCATCACCCAGGCCCGCCGCCGCAAGGTCGAGCTCAAGGAGATCTTCACCGCCATGGAGGCGGGCGACTATGAGACCGCCGCCCGCCACTGCCTGGAGCGTTTCCTGGAGCGCCGGCGCTACTGGCTCTACGCCGCGCGCCTGGGCGCCGAGCTGTTCCTGCGCATCGGCCAACTGGACAAGGCCCGCCTGATGTTCGACGCCGTGGTGGCCACCCAGGCCCTGCCCTGGGCGCGCCTGGGCATTGCCCGGGTGCAGCTGGAACAGCAGCAGACCGCAGCGGCCATGGGCACGCTGGAGTCCCTGGTCTCCGACGATCCGGGCTATGCCGATGCCTATGACGTGCTGGGCCGCGCCCAGCTCTCCCTGGGCCAGCTGGAAGAGGCCCTGGCCACCTGGCAGCGGGCCGTCAGCCTGACCCCGGGGGCGGTGCGCCGCCAGCAGACCCTGGGCATGCTCGCCCTGGCCCTGGGCCAGACCGAGGTGGCGGGCAAGGCGCTGGAGCGTGCGGTCATCCTGGGCCATGGCAGCAAGCTTTTTGACCCGCAGACCCTGGTCTCGCTGGCCCTGCTGCGCACCCGCGAGCGCGACAGCAAGGCCGTCAACCGCTGTGCCAGCGACCTGCAGCGCCTGCGCGAGCGCGACCCCGACGACCTGCGGCTGCGACGCATGGCCCAGGTGGTGCAGGCCCTCGAACTGATGTTGGCGCGCCAGCCGGCCAAGCTGGTGGAGGTGCTGCGCCACCTGGCCGCCGAGATCCTGCGCCCCGACTTCGACGTCGAGATCGCCTGGAACCTCACCAGCCTGCTGGCCCTGCTGGTCTCGGCCGAGGTGCAGCTGCCGGCGGCCGACGAGTGGGTGCTGCAGGTGGGGCTGCGCTATTGCGGCAACCGCGCCGTCACCGAGCTGCTGGCCCAGGCGGCCGCCCAGCATCCGCGCCATGCCGAGGTGCTGCGCCACTGCCACAGCCAGGTCGTGGCCGCGGCCGAGAAGGCCATGGGCCTGAGCGTGCGGGGCCGCAAGCCTCAGGCCTTGCAGGCCCTGCTGCGCCAGGGCTCGGGCACGCTCAACGCCAAGTTCTCCGATGCCGCCGCCGGCCTGCTGACCGCCTATGGCCAGAACATGCCCGAGGCCCCGGCCTTGCAGGCCGAGCTGGACGCCCTGCTGGCCCGCATGGGCCGGCGCAGCCAGAGCCTGCCGGAGTTTGGCCAGCAGGGGGGCACCGGCGGCGGCCTGCGCCTGCGCACCGCCGGCGGCTGAGCCCTGCCCGGCGGCGGCCGGGCGGGTGGCGCTGAACAGCACCGCCACGGGCCGGCTTATCGCCCCCATGGCCCGGGCCGCGGCCGGGCAGCATGGGCACTGCCATGGCCGATTCCGCCCAAGACCGCAACTTACCCGCCTCAGACAAGAAGAAGCAGAAGGCCCGAGAGGACGGCAGCCTGCCGCGCTCGCGCGACCTGGGCCACTTCCTGTCGCTGCTCATCGGCGGCCTGGCCCTGATCACCGGCGCGGGCCCGCTGGCCAGCTGGTCGCGCCAGCTGCTGGAGCAGGCGCTGCGCTTTGACCGCCACACCGCCGTCGAGCCCGTGCGCATGGGCGAGCGCTTCACCGAGCTGTTCCTGGGCGCCCTGTGGATCGTGCTGCCCCTGGGCCTGCTGATGATTGCCGCGGGCTTCCTGACGGCCTTGCTGGCCGGCGGCTGGAACGTCAGCGGCAAGGCCGTGCACCCCGACTTCAGCCGCGCCAGCCCGCTGGCCGGCGTGGCCCGCCTGTTCTCCAAGCAGCACCTGGTGGACGTGGCCAAAATGTGGATCATGGCCGGCGTGCTGGGCACCGTGGGCGCCTTCTACCTGAGGGCCCGCTGGGGCGCGCTGGCCGGCCTGCTGGCCGAGCCGCTGCCCTCGGCCCTGGCCCACCTGGGCCTGCTGCTGACCGACGGTTTCCTGCTGCTGCTGGTGGTGCTGGGCCTGTGGGCCCTGATCGACGTGCCGCTGCAGAACCACCTCTGGCTCAACCGCCTGAAGATGAGCCACGAGGAAGTCAAGCAGGAGCACAAGGAAGCCGAGGGCAGCCCGCAGGTCAAGGGCCGCATCAAGGCCCGCATGCGCGAGATGGCCAAGAAGCGCATGCTGGCTGTGGTGCCGCAAGCCGATCTGGTGGTGATGAACCCCACCCACTACGCTGTGGCGCTGAAGTACGACGAGGCCAGCGGCCGCGCACCCATGGTGGTGGCCAAGGGCACCGACGCCCTGGCGCTGAAGATCCGCGAGGTGGCCGAGGACAGCCGCGTGCCGGTGCTGCAGTCGCCCCCGCTGGCCCGGGCCCTGTACGCCCACTGCGAGCTGGACCGCGAAATCCCGGCCGTGCTGTTTGCCGCCGTGGCCCAGGTGCTGGCCTGGGTCTACCGCCTGCGGCAGGACCCGGCGCAGCGCTGGACGCCGCCGCAGGTGGCCGTGCCCGCCGACATGGACCCGCACGCCCTGGGGGCCCGCCCGCCCAGCGCCCGGGACGGCCGCAGCGCCGCCGCCGGCCCGCAGGCCGTGGCCG
>NZ_JAAGOH010000018.1 GCF_010499455.1 Ideonella livida
ACCTTCGGCCTGTTCGACATCAAGGGCGCCAGCATGACCCCCTCCTTCGGCACCCAGTCCACCGACGACGGCACCGCCAAGGTCACCAACTCCAAGTTCGCCCTGCGTGTGAACTACACCTTCTAAGGGGCCCGGGCCGCCCCGGCTTATCGCCGGGGCGGCGCATGGGGGTGGGCATGGGGGTGGGCATGGGGGTGGGCATGGGGGTGGGCATGGGGGTGGGCATGGGGCGGAGGCGCCGGCTCCAGCGGCGCCGAGCAGGACCCCACCAGACACCCGGACCACAACACCATCACCGTGGCGCCGGTATCCAGGCTGCGGCGCGCTGTGCGCCGCAGGTCGGCCAGGCCCGGCCACACCGCCATGAAGCCCAGCGCGCCGAGCAGCACGGCCAGGCCCAGGTGGCGGCGCCATCGGTAGGGTCGGTCGCCGGTCGAAGGCTTGGCATCCCTCACTTCACAGTCCTTGACGGGTGTTCACAGGCCGTGATGGTAGTGCGAACCGTTACATATGTGCAAGTGGCACATTTACAAGGAAGTCACACGGGCCGGCGGGGCCGGCGTCTCATTCCGGCTGGAAACCCGCTGCCTTGAGCAGGGCAGCGCCCTGCCCCACCTCGGCGGCGATGAAGCGGCGGAAGGCCTCGGGCGAGTCGATCACCGGGCTGATGCCCAGTTGGCTGAACTGGCCGCTGCGGGCCAGGTCGGCCACGCTGGCGTTGATGGCGTCGTTGAGCGCCTTGACCACCGGCGCTGGCGTGGCCTGCGGCGCCCACACGCCGTACCAACTCACGTACTCAAAGCCGGGCAGGCCGGCCTCGGCCACGGTGGGGATGTCGGGCGCCAGGCCGCTGCGCGCCTTGCTGGAGATGGCCACGGCCTTGACCTTGCCGGCCTTGGCCAGGGGCAGCAGCGAGATCATCGAGTCCATCAGCAGGTGCACATGGCCGCCGGCCACGTCCGTCAGCGCGGGCTGGGTGCCCTTGTAGGGCACGTAGCTGAGCTTGAGCCGGGCCTTTTGCTCCAGCAGCAGGGTGGCCAGGTGGCTGGGGGCGCCGGCGGCGGGGATGGCCGCCGTCCAGCGATCGGGCTCCTGGCGGATGCGGGGCAGCAGCTCGGTCAGTGTGGGGCGTTCGGTGTTGGGCGCCACCACCAGCAGCAGCGGCGCCTCGCCCACCCGGGCCACGGGCTGGAAGGCGGTTTGCGGGTCGTACGGCGGGTGCTTGAGCACGTTCTGCGCGTGCACATGGGTGGCAGCCGAGAACAGCAGGGTGTAGCCGTCGGCCGGCGCGGTTTGCACAAACTTGCCGCCCAGGGTGCCGCTGGCGCCGGCGCGGTTGTCCACCAGCACGTTCAGGCCCAGGCGCTTGCGCAGCTGGTCGGCCAGCAGGCGGGCGGCGTTGTCCACCCCGCCGCCGGCGGCAAAGGGCACGATGATCTGCAGGGTGCGGGCCTTGTCTGGAAAGGCCTGTGGCGCCGCGTGGGCGGCGGGAGCCAGCACGGTGGCACCGGCGGCCGCAGCGGTGGCGGCCACCGTGGCGGCCAGGGCCTGGCGCCGGTTCAGGCCACGGGTGCCCAGCGGATCAAGGCGGCGGGAGGTCATGGGGTGTCTCCTTCTTTGGGGGTCATGATGCCTGCGGCCCGGTGGGCCCAGGCTCGGAAGAATCGGAAATGGCAAGTCGTTCCGCCGGCGCGGCGGAACGGGCACGGTGGCGGGTGAGCAGGCGCAGCGTGAATTCCACGTCTTCACGCGCCACGCCGCGGGTGATGAAGACCAGCCGGGTACGGTGGTCGGCCCCCGGCCAGGCGGGCAGCGTGTGGGGCGGGTGGATGAGGTGCTGCACGCCGTGCACCACCACCGGGCCGGGTTGACCCTGCACCGCCACCAGGCCCTTGAAGCGCAGCAGGTCGGGCCCGCGCAGGCGCTGCAGCAAGTCCAGCCAGGACTGAAAACGGTCCCACGGCAGGGGCTCGTCCAGGGTCAGCGAGAAGGACTGGATGCCGCTGTCGTGGACGGCGTGGTCATGGTCGTGTGCGGCGTCATCCTCGCCGGGGCCATGGGTGCAGACGGCGTGGGCGCCCCCCCTGCCCGGCTCGCCTTGCGCCTCAAGGGCATCACCAGCGGCGCAGGCCGCACAGGGGGTGTTCAAACGCGGCTGCCAGGGCCCGTCGCCCAGCAGCAGCTCGGCCGCCAGCGCCCCATGGCGGGCCACGCGCAGCGGCGCGCGGGGGTTGAGCTGGCGCAGCGTGGCACGCAGCGCGGCCTGGGTGGGCGCGTCGGCCAGGTCGGTTTTGGTCAGCACCAGGCGGTCGGCCAGGGCCACCTGCTCCAGGGCCACCGGGTGCGCGGCCAGGGTGGCGGCGCCGTTGACCGCGTCCACCGTGGTGATGAGGCGCTCCAGGTGGAAGTGGGCGCGCAAGCCCTCGTCGGCCATCAGCGTGTGCAGGATGGGTGCGGGGTTGGCCAGGCCGGTGGTTTCAATCAGCACGCGGTCCACGCCCCAGGCGGGGTCTTGGGCACGGCGCGCCTGCAGGCGCTGCAAGGTGGCCTGCAGGTCACCCCGCACGGTGCAGCACACGCAGCCGTTGGACAGCAGCACCAGCTCGTCCTGGCTGTGGTCCAGCAGTTCGTGGTCCAGGCCCACGGCGCCAAACTCGTTGATGACCACCGCCGTGCGCGCCAGCGCGGGTTGGCGCAGCAACTGCGCCAGCAGCGTGGTCTTGCCACTGCCCAAAAAGCCGGTGAGCACGGTGACAGGGCAGGTGTCAGCCGGCGGGGAGGTGAACTCAGCCATGCAGCCTCGCGAACGAGCGCAGGGTCTGGCCCAGGCGGGCCAGGGTGAAGGGCAGCAGGTCGGCGGGGGCGCCCTCACCGGCCAGCGCCCGGCCCTGCTGCAGCACGCGATCCAGGGCCTCCAGCAACGCACTCACCCGCCACGCGCCGTCCTCGCGGGCGCCCTCGCGGCCGTGGCGCTGCAGCCAGGCGGCCAGGTCATCACGCCGCGCCTGCTCGGCCTGGCCGATGGCGTAGTCGATGATGTCCTGCTCAAAGTCGGCCAGCTGCAAGGTGACGCCGCCCACGCTGCAGGCGCAGGCGCTGCCCAGCGAGACATGCTGGCCGGCCAGGCGGCTCCACAGCTCTGCCAGCTCGTTCAGGTCAGCCTGCCAGGCCTCGGCCTGGGCAGCGGTCGTCACCACGGGGGCGGGGGCGTGCGGCGCCATGCTGCGGTGCCCCTCAGGCGGCGACGTGCCGCAGGGTGGCGGTGCGGTCGGCGTCCACCTGGCCGCCGGCGGTGAGCGCCACGCGGTAGACCTGCTCGGCCTGCTCGGCGCTCACATAGCCCTCGCGCACATCGGCGGCCACGCGGGCGGGGTCGCGCTCCTCAGGCCGGCCAAAACCGCCGCCGCCGCCGCTGAGCATCTTGTAGGCGTCGCCGCGCTCCAGGCGCACGTTGAACACCTTGGCGTTGGGCAGGCTCTCGTCCCACACGCCGCGCTTGCGGATGGCCATGCCGTTGCCGGCGGCGTCGTGCCCGCCGTGGATGCCCCAGGGCTTGCAGTGCACCCGGTCAATGCGGGTGGTGACCGAGAAGGGCGAGAGCGCCTGCACCACCATCTCGGCGCCCAGGCCGCCGCGCTGGCGGCCGGCGCCGCCGCTGTCGGTGCGCAGGCGGTAGCTTTCCACCAGGATGGGGTACTTGGCCTCCAGCTGCTCTGACGGGCTGTTGTGGGTGTCGCCGTCGTTGATGCAGACGGTGGCCGACACGCCATCCTCGTTGTGCTTGGCACCCCAGCCGCCGCCCAGCGGGCCAATGCCCACGATGAACAGCTTGCCGTCGGCCGGCGAAATGCCGTGGATGTTGGGGAACACCAGGTCGGCATGGTGGCCGGCAATGGCGCGCTGCGGGATGGCCGGCGCCAGCGCCTTGAAGATGGTGTCGATCACCGTCATCGGGAAGGTCATCCACACCCGCATCGGGAAGGGCCGCTCGGCGCTCACCACCGTGCCCATGGGCATGATGACCTTGAGCGGGCGGAAGCTCCCGTCATTGACCGGGTAGTCGGTGGGCGTGGTCAGGCACTTGTAGGCCACCTGGGCGCAGGCAATGCCGGTGGTGAAGCCCGAGTTGTAAAAGCCCCGCACCTGGCGGCTGACGTCAGAGAGGTCAATCTCCATCTCGTCGCCCGTGACCGTGACCTTCACGCGGATGGGCACGCGCTTGCCCACCTCCAGGCCGTCGTCGTCCATGAAGGATTCGGCCTCGTACACGCCGTCGGGAATGGTGACGGTATTGGCCCGGGCCAGCGCCTCGGAGTGGTCCATGATCTGGGCGATGGCGCCTTGCACCGCCGGCCAGCCATAGCGCTGCACCAGCTCCAGGTAGCGGCGCTCACCGGTGGTGATGGCGGTGATCTGGGCGCGCAGGTCGCCCAGCGCCCGCTCAGGCAGGCGCACGTTCATGGCAATGATGTCCACCAGGTCCTGGTTCACCACCTCCCCGCGCCGGTACTTGACGATGGGGATCTGGATGCCCTCGGAGTAGATGTCGGTGGTGATCTGGCCCAGCGTGCCGCCCACGTCCAGCCAGTGCGCCATGCAGCAGGTGAAGCCGATCAGCTGCCCCTCATGGAACACCGGCTGGGTGAAGGTGAAGTGGTTGAGGTGGCTGCCGGTGGTGTAGGCGTCGTTGGTGACCAGGATGTCGCCGGGGTGGATGTTGTCCAGCCCGAAGTGGCGAATCTTGGCCTTGACCGTCTCGCTCATGCCGCGGATGAACATGGGCAGGCCCAGGCCGATGGAGATGGTGTCGCCCTCGGCGGTGAACAGGCCCACGGTGAAGTCCAGCGCCTCATAGATGATGAGGTTGTAGGCCGTGCGCATGAGGTTGGTCTTCATCTCCTCGGTGACGGCGATCAGGCCGTTGCGCACGATCTCCACGGTCACGGCGTCCACGCCGTAGGCATGGGCCGGCGCGGGGGCGGTGACGGTGCGGTACACCGCGGTTGAAGCCGAGGTGGCGGAAGTGGCGGAAGGGGGGTTGGTGGCGTGGCTCACAGCTCGCTCCCGATGTCGATTTGCAGGTTGCCGCAGGCGTCCACGGTGGCCGTGTCGCCGGGTTGGATGACGGTGGTGGAGGCGTGCTCCTCCACCAGCGCGGGGCCGCTGATGACGTTGCCGGCCTGCAGCAGGGCGCGGCGCCACACCGGGGTGGGCACGTAATCGCCCGCGCTGCGGAAGTACACCGGCTTGGTGGCGCGCAGGGCATCGGCCGGCGGGGTGGCGCCGCCGGCGGGCACGCTGTGGCGCGGGGGCTTGCGCATCAGGCCGCGCACGGTCACGCGCAGGCTCACCAAGTCAGCCGGTTCACCCGGGGCTGCCGTGCCGTAGCGCACCTGGTGCACCGCGTCAAAACGCTGCTTGATGCCGGCGCGGTCTTGCCGCTCAAAGAAGCCGGCGCCCAGCGACACACCTACGGCATGCTCCTGGCCCACATAGCGCATGTCGGCGCCCCGCTCAATGACCACCGACTCGGGCACGATGGCCGACTGGGCCAGCGCGGCGCGGCCTTCAGCCTCCATCGCCGCGTAAAGGGCCTCGATCTCGTCAAAAGACAGCTCATCGAGCTTGCGGAACACCGAGCGCACATAGTCGTAGCGCAGGTCGCCAAACAGCATGCCGTAGGCCGAGAAGTAACCCGGCGCATACGGAATGAGCACCTTGCGGATGCCCAGCTCGCGGGCAATGGCCGAGGCGTGCAGCGGCCCGGCGCCGCCGTACACCACCATGGTGAAGGCGCCGGCGTCCAGGCCGCGTTCGGTGGTCACGGCCTTGACGGCGTGCGACATGCTGGTGACGGCGATGCGCAAGATGCCGTCGGCCGCCTGCACCGGGCTCAGGCCCAGCGGCGCGGCAATGCGCTCATTCATGGCGGCCTGGGTGCCGGCCAGGTCCAGCGCCATCTCACCACCCAAAAAGTGCTCGGCATCCAGCCGGCCCAGCAGCAGGTTGGCGTCGGTCACGGTGGGTTCGGTGCCGCCACGGCCGTAGGCCACCGGGCCGGGCATCGATCCCGCGCTCTGCGGGCCCACCCGCAGCGCGTTGCCCACGGCCAAGCGGGCAATGGAGCCGCCGCCGGTGCCCACCTCGAAGATGTCGATCATCGGGATCTGGATGGGCAGGGCCTTCTCGTAGCCACCAATCAGCGCGCTGCTGCTGGTGATGGGCTGGCCCTCGCTGATGAGGCCGGCCTTGGCGGTGGTGCCGCCCATGTCAAAGGCGATGGCATCGCCCAGGCCCAGCTGGGCGCAAATGGCCTGCGCGCCAATCACGCCCGAGGCCGGGCCGCTCTCCAGCATGCGCACACATTCCCGCCGGGCATGGGCCACCGGGAAGAGGCCGCCGGTGCTTTGCACAGCGTAGAAGTCGCCCTTGAAACCCTTGTCGCCCAGGTGGGTGACCAGCTCGCCCAGGTACTCCGACACCCGGGGACCCACATAGGCATTGGCCGCGGCGGTGGAGACCCGTTCAAACTCGCGGTACTCCTGCGACAGCTCATGCGAGGCGGTGACGAACACGCCGGGCATCTCCTCCCGCACGATGTCACGCACCCGCACCTCGTGCGCGGCGTTGCGGTAGGCGTGCAGCAGCAGAATCGCCACCGCCTCCACGCCCTGGGCCTTCAGGCTGCGGGCCAGCTCGCGCACCCGGGCTTCATCCAGCTCGCGGTGCACGCTGCCGTCGGCGCGCAGGCGCTCGGGCACTTCAAAGCGCAGCGAGCGCGGGATCAGCGGCTCATGCTTGGAGAAGAACAGGTTATAGGCGTCAGGCCGGTTGACGCGGCCAATCTCGTAAATGTCGCGAAAGCCCTCGGTGATCAGCAGCGCGGTCTTGGCGCCGTTGCGCTCCAGCAGGGTGTTGATGGCGATGGTGGAGCCGTGCAGGAAGAGGTAGCCCTCATCCACCGGGGCGCCAGCGCCGTCCAGCGTGGCCTGGATGCCATCGACCAAATGGCCGTGGGTGGACAAGGCCTTGCCAAAGCTCAGCTCGCCGCTGCGCTCGTCAAAGATGGCCAGGTCGGTGAAGGTGCCGCCAATGTCCACGGCAATGCGCAGATGCCCGGCGGAGGGTTGTGATGGGTGTGACACGGAGGAGGTCCTGGGTCAGGGAAAGACAAAAGGGGCGTTGCGCCGGCCGTTCAGCCGGCCGTTCAGCCGGCCGTTCAACCGGTGAGCAGCCGGTGCGCCGCTGGGGTTCAGGCGCGTGGGCCCACCACGTTGTGCAGCGTGCCCACGCGGGTGATGGACACCTCCACCACGTCACCGGGCTGCATGTAGAGCGGGGGTTCCCGCTTGTCGCCCACACCGCCCGGCGTGCCGGTGGCGATCACGTCGCCCGGCGAGAGCGGCGTGAACTGCGACAGGTAGGCCACGATGAAGGGCAGCGGGAAGATCAGGTCGGCCAGGCTGGCCTGCTGCATCACCGCGCCATTGAGGCGGGTGGTCAGCGTCAGGCTGTTCACGTCGCCCACCTCGTCGGCCGTCACCAGCGCGGGCCCAAAGGCGCCGGTGCCGGGGAAGTTCTTGCCCGGCGTCCACTGGTGGGTGTGGCGCTGGTAGTCACGCGCCGTGCCGTCGTTGAAGCAGGCGTAGCCGGCGATGTGGTCCCAGGCATCGGCCTCGGCAATGTCGCGCCCGCCCCGGCCGATCACCACCGCCAGCTCGCCCTCAAAGTCAAAACGCTCCGAGCGGCCCGGGTAGGCCAGCGGCGCGCCGTGGGCACCCAGCGAATCGGCAAAGCGCGCAAAGATGGCCGGGCGGTCGGCATCGGGGCGCTTCATCTCGGCCACATGGCTCTTGTAGTTCAGGCCCACGCAGAAGATCTTGCCCGGCCGGGGCAGCACCGGCAGCAGGCTCAAACCCGCCAGGGGCAAGCTGCCGGCGCGGCCGGCCACATCCGCCGCCAGGGCCGGCAGCGCCTGGCCGGCCAGCACCGCGCCCAGGTCAGGAAAGCGCGCCGCAAAGCCCGGGCTGGGCAGGGTGAGGCAGGCGCCGGCATCGGCCACCTCGCCGTTCAGCAGCACGCCGTAGCCGGCTTGGCCCTGATGCACAAACGACAGCAGTTTCATGGTTCTCGGTCTCCAAGGGGGTTCTCTGATCTGGCCGGTGGCCCAGCGATGAACCGCATTCTGGAAATCGCAGCCCCATGCGAGAAGAGCCATATCCAACATTTCAGGCATGCCTGAATGCACATACCATGGCGCCATGGACACCGCCGCCTGGAAACTCTTTCTGGACGCTGCCGACCTGGGCAGCCTGAGCAAAACCGCCACCGCCTACCGCACCACCCAGCCCCACATCAGCCGGCAAATTGGCGCCCTGGAGGCCGCCTGCGGTGGCCGCCTGTTCCAGCGCACCGGCCGGGGCGTGGCGCTGACCGAGCTGGGCCAGCGCGTGGCCCCGCAGGTGCGCGCCTGGCTGGCCAGCACCGAGCAGCTGATGGCCGACATCCGCCAAGCCTCGGGCGAGCCCATTGGCACCGTGCGCCTGGGCATGCTGCCCTCCACCGCCCATCTGGTGGCACAACTGGTGCAGGCCCTGCGCCAGCAGCATCCGCAGGTGCGCTTGGCGGTGCGTGAAGGCCAGGGCGCCCAGCTGGAAACCTGGCTGGAAGAAGGCAGCGTGGACCTGGCCCTGCTCTACCGTCAGCGCGCCAGCCAGGCCGAAGACGACGTGGTGCTGGTGGACACCGCCACCTGCCTGGTGGGCCCGGCGGGCGACCCACTCACCGCCGGCCCCACCGTGCCCTTTGACGCGCTGCGCGGCCTGCCCCTGGTGCACTTTTGCCGCCCCAACCGCTGGCGCGACCACCTGGACGACCTGGCCCGCGCCCACGGCTTTGCCCTGAACGTGGTGCTGGAGGCCGACTCCCTGGCGCTGCAAACCCGGCTGGTGGCCGCCGGCGGTCTGTGGGCCCTGCTCGGCCCCTACGCCGTGGCCACCGCCCGCGAGCCCGACCTGCAGGCCGCCCGCCTGGTGCAGCCCGAAGTGCCCCGCCCCATCGTGCTGGCCCTCTCACGCCACGGCGCCCACACCCTGGCCAGCAAGGCGGTGATGCGGCTGTTGCAGCAAACGGCGCGGGCGGGGGTGGGGGCAGCAGTACCACCAGGGCCTTGATGCCGCCCTGCCCGGCCTGAAACGCCCAGCGAGGGCGTCACGGCCCGTGTCAGCGGCGTTGTCAGCGTCGGCAAGCCCGTTGCTGTTGCCAGTGCCGCAGCCGCCGCCAGCCCACCACGGCAGCGCCTGCTACGCCCGCCACCACGCAGCCCAGGTGCAAAGCCCCCACCGGCACCGCCCCCAGCCACGGATTGGCGGTGCTGAACGGCGCCCAAGGCTGCATGTCGGCATGCATCACCGCGTCCAGTGCCACATGGCTCAGCACCCCAGCCAGCGCGCCCGCCACCACCGGCCCCAGCGTCAAAACCTTCCATCCCGCCACATCAGGCAAGCATCGGCGCCCGCGCCGCATCAAAGCCCACAGCGCCACCACCGCCGCCCCCGCCAACAACGCCCCCGGCACGGTGTGCCAGAAGCGGTGCAGCGGAAACTGCCCCGTCAGCAGGTAGTAGCCCGGCTCCACATCCACCAGCACATTGCCGGCGCAAAACGCCAAGAAGCTGAAGCGCTGTGGAGCCAGGGCATGGAGGGCGGCGCCTGGGCCGAAGTGGAAGGGGGTGAAGGGCATAGAAGCGCAGTCTGCGCCATCTGGGGGCCGACGGAAAGGCCGCTCGAAGTCAGGTCATGGATATTGAATCTGGGGGTCGTGAAACCGCCACCTTGCCAGCGGGGGTTGTGCTGTGGGGAGTCCCTTTAGTAATGTTAGGCCACGGATATTTGTTTTTGGTGTTGCACTTCATGTGTGAAGTCGTGACACGGCAGGAGGAAATGATGCTCAACTTATCCCGCACTGGCTACTCCTCCAAAGAATTGGATGAATTTACTCTTTTTGTAAGTTCTCAAGAATCCAATTTTGGTTGATGGATTGTACTCAATGAGATGCCAGAGAACATCATCTCCAAAATCGATGTACACCTTTTTCTTGCAATAAGCCCAGCGCTCGAACAGCTTGCTTCGTCCAAACCAGCTAATTTTATATAGAGATGGGTCGCTTGTTTGTGGTTTGTGTAGGCTCATGCCAAAGTATATTCGGTCGGATTCATTTTTATTACCATGAACAACCCAAACTAATTTCTTGTAGAATTTTTCCCTAGACAAAAGCTCGTCGGGCTTTAGCTGGTAGCTCTGGAACTCAATCGCTACGTCTTTTGACTCCGAATAGATGTCAGCGATGTGTTTCTCCTGCGTTTCCGGGTCTTTGAATAACCGCTCTTGCCAACTTTCAGGGAAGGCGGATTTCCATTTTCTATGCCACTCGGATTCATTCTCCCACCAGGGGTCGCATGCACTTTTTTCCTTGTGAGCCCAGTGGTGCACCTTAAACCGGCCGCACTTTGGAATTACTTCACTTCCGCAGCATTGACAAATGCCTCGGATATTTTTTTTCGGCTCAGTGCGGATGCCGTTTACCAGCGCGAATCTCATGAGATGTCTACCTTTTGAGATTAGGGGTGTCGACCGAAGGTGGCGTACCCAAAAGCGCAGCTTTTTGGCGCCTCCTGAATTGAATTGTTATTGCGATCAAGCGTCACGAATTTCACCGATTTTAAATATAGTATTTTTGAGAAATACGGATATATTCATAAGGTCAGAAATCCAGCCGCCTTTGAAACCTCCCTTTTCGTAAGGGTAGCGAGCCTCAACAAATGAATTTGAAAATTTATTTAAAGCATCCTCGAAGGCTGGAAACTTTTGTTTCAGAAGGCTGCCTCGAAACTCAGATTCAATCTTGCTTTTGATGTGGGCTGGAATTTTTGCATACAGTTTGTCGAACCTGTGATCATGCGCTATACATTTTGTAAATCTCTGGTATGTCGTGCTGCCGTCCTCATGAACCAAGAACGGAATCAAATCTTCTTCAGCAAGATAGGACTTCAAGTAAAGCTCAATGGAAAGTGCAACATTGACAACAAATGGATAGAGCCAATCAGTTCCTTCTGGGCGTTCTTCAAGTAAAAGCTCACCTGTCTTTGCAAATGCATTTGCTGTTGTTACGACATGCATTTGGGGCAACGAGTTGCGCGCCATATTTAGCCCTAATCTAGATAGGAGAAATCCTCGCGGATTCCCCCTCTCACACCACCGGACGTACGGGTCAGGTATCCGGCGGTTCGGGTTGTTGAATGCGGTCTGCCCATGTGCTTCATGCCATTTTCAGGGGCACCAAGCTGGGCAGACCAAGACTTTGAAAGTATTCGCAGGCAGGGCCAGCAACAGTGCCGGGGACATCGAGTGGCGATACGGGACTTGCACGCTCTTGCTCACGTTCCAGGCCACTCGCCCTGACACGCTGCGTTGATGCAGTTCCCATTCGCCGACTGATCCCCATGGCTTCCACGAATCGCAGCGTAACCGGCGCCGCACGCACTTGTCCACGTGGCGCAATGCGCCCGGCACCCCGGTGATGCCGAAACACCTTGGTGCGCCTCACGCCAGCGCCGCCTGAAGATTGCTTCGCGCCGCCACCTCGAGCCGCCCATGGAAATGGTCGGTGGCGTAAAGCCGGGGCCGGGCCAGAAAGCCCGCAAGCACCTGGCGCCGCTTGTGGCGATAGAGCGGCGCCGGCACCCAGCGGTACTCGGCCCGCACTTGACGGTTGTACTCGGCGAAGCGTTCGGGATGAGCGCCCAGGATGGCCAGGTCGATGTCCAGCAGCCAGTCCTGGTCGGGGTGGACGGCCCGAGTGGGCGCACCTTCAGTGGCGGGTGCCACATGGGCCGTGGCCAGGATGAGGTGCTGGACGCGGTGGCAGACCTGCGGGTCAGCGCCGGCGGCGGTCAGCACGCGCACCGCCCAGTCTGCACTGCGGGCCTCGTTGTCATGGGCCCGGGGGGAGTACACCGCGTCGTGAAACCACAGCGCCAGCAGCAGTTCGCCGGGCCGCTCTGGCGTGGTCGGCAGGCCCTGCGCCAGCGCCAGGCATTCATCCAGGTGCTGCAGCGTGTGGTAGTGGCGCTGCGGCTCTTGCCAGGCCTGCAGCAGCGGGGCCAGCATGTCTGGCGGTGGCCGCAGACCCATGGCCGCCCAACTGGCTTGCCACAGGTCCGGCCAGTGGGTGCCGGTCACGTCGGGCCAAGGGGTGCGTGCACGGGTCAAGGGGTTCATGGGGGCTCCGATCCAAGCGGCACCACGATGCGCAGCGGGTATGGCCATCGACTGTAAGGGCCCGTCGCCGCGCGGCCATGGCAGCCAGGGCCCATGGGGCGGGGTACAAAGCATGCTGCCTTCCCCCTGATCCGCCTGCCCCATGAACGTCCCCCTACCCACCATCCGACGGTCCTGTCTGCGCCGCCCTTCTTGGGCCCTGATGCTGAGCCTGCCGCTGATCTTGGCGGCCTGCGGCGGGGGAGGCGGTGGGGGGGGCTCTTCGGGCGACCCGCCGCCGCCAGCAGCCGCGTGGACGACGGCCCTGGCCACGGGCGACGCCAGCGCGGTGGACAGCGCCACCGCCCTGAGCCAGACCCAGGCCTTGCTGCAGGCCCAGCAAGCCATGGTGGAGACCACCCGGCAGGCCGTGTTGGGCACGGGCAGCGCTGGCGGTACCGAGGCCGTCGCCCCGGCCAGTTGGAACCCCACGCACGACTCGGTCTACTTCACCCTGCTGGACCCAGGCCGCCATGCCGTGCTGCTGACGGGCAATTGGCGCTACAAGGGCAGCGAGGCCGCCGCCGGCCGTGTTTTGGCCGTGGCCGGTGCCGACCCGAGCACTGGCGCCCGCTACGCGGCCTTGGGTGGCAACCCGCTGGCCGTGCGCGGCAATGCCGCCATGGACACGATGCTGCGCAACACCATGCGCTGGCTCACGGGCCGCAGCACGCTCAATGGCCTGCGGGTGGTCACGGCGCACCTGCCCAGCACCGCCACCTATTGGTTCCAACATGAGGCCCCCACGCGCGCCTGGCTCACCGCCCAGGTGCCGGCGGTGCGCATCAACGGCGTGGAAGGCAGCCTGGCCGTGGACGACAGCTGTGACGGCAGCGCGCTGGCCGGCTGCCTGCAAAACGCCGATCTGCTGATCCTCGGCCGCCAGCAGGGGCCCAACCAGGGCAACAGCAGCACACCTGACACCTACCCGGCCGGCTACGACACCACCACCGTGATGGCCGCGCTGCGGGCCGCGCAGGCCCGTGGTGTGCCCGTGCTCTATCTGCACCATGGCCGGGATGACAACACCCTGTCCAGCGCGCTGATGCAGCACTTCGGCCTGGCCGTGAACAACAACTACTGGGCGCAGGAAGGGTTGAAGGACTGGTCGCCCACCTCGCTGGCCGCCAGCGACAGCGCCCCCACCACCCTGGCACTGCTGGATCGCCTGCGCAGCGGCCACTTCAGCACCACCTTCAGCGGCTGCAGCACGGTGGTGGGCAAGGTGCAGTGCGAGGCCGACACCGCGTTGCAAACCGAGTTCAACACGCCCGCCGGGGCGATCCGCTCCCGGCTGCGCGCGCTGGATGCCCAGGGCCTGGCCCTGTTTGAGCAACCCGGCTACGCGCTGGAGAAACACCTGGTGCTGCTGGGCGATACCTGGCGCCGGGCTGTGGCCTACCCCATGGACAAAGGGGGCGACAAAGGCCTGTTCTTCCGCGCGCTGTTCTCTGACATGACGGCCTACCTGCACCGCCGCCACAACGCCACCGCCGCCCACCAAGGCAGTTTTGCCAGTGCCATTCCGGCCGCCACGCCGGCCTTGGTGCGCACGGTCACCGGCACCGCGCCAGCCACCGGCACAGGCGAGCTGATGACCGGTCTGTATGTGATGCCCGGCCGCAGCATCACCCTCACCCGTGAAGATGCTGCTTCGGCCACCGTCACCGTGGGCATCAACCTGCTGCGCGACACCACGCGCATCTACAACCCCCAGGGTTATGACCGCCCCACCCAACTGGCCAGCCCGCGCATGCCGCTGATCCAAGGCCAGCCCGTCACCCTCACCAGCCCGTTTGGCGGCCCTCTGTATCTCTTCCTGGGGGCCGCCAGTGACACCCCCGCCATCCGCGTGACAGTGGAGGGGGTGACCACCCATCCCGCGCTACGCGACATGAACGATGCCGCCCAGGTGGCCGCCTTCAAGGCCGAGATGGACGGCACACCCACCCAATGGGTGGGCATCACCACCGACGCGCTGACCGTGCATTCCACGCTGGCCCACATGCGCACCACCCTGGCCGCGCACGGCGGTGACATGGCCCTGCTGGCCCAGCGCCTGAACACCTACATGGTGGAGGACACCTACGCGCTGGCCGGGTTTCACAGCGCCAGCAGTGGCCTGCGCCTGCCGGCCAGCGTCAGCGCCTTCTGCGACAACGCGGGTTGGGACTGCACCGGCCCCCAGCACCGGCGGGACGTGATGCAGCATGTCATCGTGGACACCGTGGCCCTGTGCGGCGCCGGCTGTTCAGGCAACCCCTACGACCAGAACTGGGCGCTGGACCCGCTGGGCTGGGGCGAAACCCACGAGATCGGGCACAACCTGCAGCGCAGCCGCTTGAACATCTACGGCAGCCGCTCCACCGAGGTGTCCAACAACATCTTCCCCATGCACAAGCAAATGGCCTTTGCCCGTGCCAACCCAGGGAGCACGGCGCTGGTGCGGGGCGACGGCGACACCCGAAAGGTGTTCGGCTGGCTGAAGGACGCCCTGCAGCCCGGCGCCAGCGCCGACGCCATGCGCCAAGCCCTGTGGACGGCCACCGGCACCTATGACAACGCCGCCGAACGCCTGGTGTTCTACCGCCAGCTGGTGGAGTACGCCCGCCACTACCGCCCCGAATTCACCGACGGTTGGGCGCTCTACACCCTGATGTACTTGCTGGAGCGCAACCTCACGGCCACCATCGCCAGCACCACCACCACCAGCGCCGACTGGTTGGCGCAGCGCAGCGCCTTGGGCTTGGGCACCTACGCCAGCCCGCCAACCGCCATGGACGGCAACGACTTCATGCTGATCGCCGCCTCACGCATCATCGGCCGCGACCTGCGTGCGGTGTGGAGCCTGTGGGGCATCACCTTCAGTGACGCCGCTGCGGCGCAGGTGGCGGCCTATGGCCTGCCAGCCGCCGAACTGCTGCTGTTCCCCATGAAGCAACTCAACGCCTTCGGCAACGGCGTGGGTGCACCATTGCCCCTGTCGGCCACGGCCAGCTACCCGGCGGGCTACTGACCTGAAACCGCGCCGGGCAGCGCAGACAGCTTGTCCTGTGGAGGCTGGGAGCGCCAAGGAGAACGGCCCCGCTGCGCCCGGCGAGACAGGTCAAACCGGCAGCAGGACAACTCGATGACCCTTCTGCCACCCCAGGGTCACGCCGAGCGCATGGCGCCCGGCGCATCGGCTCGCCGGTTCACAAAATCAGAATTCCGCTTCGGAAGGAGAAGCAGCCAGGTGGTGCTTGACTCCAGGGGAGGTCTTACGTGTTGGGTCCCATGCGTAGCTGACGGTTCAAGGACGGTTCCGGGTTTCGCCCCGCAGCGCGGCCAGCTCGCGGCTCAACCAGGGCTGGCTGTTCTGCGCTGGGGTGGTGCCGCAGCGCACCTGGTAGGCCTGACCGGAGAGGCTACTGCGGCTGGCGGCCAGTTCAATGAACTGCTCGGTGCTGCGCACGGTGGTGCGCTCCTCCACCGCAGCCAGCTTGCGCAGGAGGTGCTCACGCGCCTGCGGGGCCTCGTGCCAGGTGCCGTTGCGCTGGAACTGGCAGCCGGAGGACTGCAGCCGGGCCAGCAGGGCCTCGATCTCGGCACGCACCGGGGCGGCGGAGGGGGCAGCCCCAGCGGGGCCAGCACTGCACAGGGCCGCCAGGGCGGCCAGGGCCAGGGCGGGCAGGCCGCGCCAGGCGGAGGACAAACAGGGGAGCAGGCGGCGGTGGCGGTACGGGGTCATGGGCTGAATCTAACTTGCCCGGCGCGGGGCGGCACGTCCCGGCGGGCTCAGTCGCTCAGGCGCCCGCGCCGGCCCACTGCAGCACGGCGGTGTGCATAGGCCGCAGGCAGGCCTTTTGGCCATGGCCCACAAAGCCGGGGTGGTGCGGTCCGAGAGGGCCTCAAGCATGCCCTTCAGGTCTTCAGGCCCTCGGCAAACAGCGCCGCCTGCAGGCCGGTGACAAAGCGCTCGTGGCTGCGCGTGACCACGGGGCCCACCTGAAAGACCTTGCTGCGGATGCCCACCTCCACCCGGCACAGGCCGCCGGGCAGGCCGGCCACGCGCACGGGCAGAAAGAAACCCCAACTCACCCAGTTCAACGGTTCGTCCAGCACCAGCAGACCTTCATCTTCCTGCAGAGCCACCACTTTGTAGCCTGCGGCTTGGGCATAGCGGATGATTTGCTGCAGGGCCTGGCGTGCCGGGGCGGCCACCTCCAGGGTGCGCTGGCGCCGGGTGCGCCGCCCCAGGTACGAGGCGCCCGACCGGGTGGCCGACCACAGGGCGAAGCCGAAGATGGCGACGACACTGAAGAAGGACAGCCAGAAGAACCAGGGCAGGCGAAGCATGGGCAGAAGTCCTCGGGTGATAGGGCCTGGAAGAATGCCCCGCAATCTACCCGTCCACTCCTGCCCTGCCCCGGGCGCCGGCACCTCTCAGGCGCTGAGACGCGCCACTGGAACAGCCCTGCAGCCCCGCCCCGGCGAAGCTTGGTGCTGCGGGTGAGCAGCAGGGCTTGGGGCGTCGATTCAGTCGCTGCCCAGATCGGGATGCCCGCGCAGGCGCTCGGCCAGTTGGTCCAGGGCAGCCTGCACCAAGGCCTGCAGGCGCGGCAATGCCGGGTGGCCGTGCCCAGGGCGTGCAATCAGGCACAGCCGGTCGGGCTGGGGCGGAACCGGCAGGGGCAAGAGGCGCAGGCCGGTCCCGGTCAGCAGTGCCGCCGAGCGAGGCACCAGGGCCACGCCCAAGCCGGCGCGGACCAGGTCCAGCACCCCCTGCACCGTGCCGGCCTCGTGGGCAATGCGCGGGCTGAAACCCGCCTCAAGACAGCAGCGGATGGATTGGTCGAAGGTGGCGGGCCCCCGGTGGCGGGTGAAGGCGATGAAGGGCTCGGCCGCCCAGTCGGCCAGCTGCTGCACCGGCGGGCGCCGGCCCACCGTGGCGGTGCCCGCCCAGGCGGCGGGCACCGCCAGCACGAAGGGATCTTCCAGCGCGCACAGCACCTGCACGCCGTGCCGGGCGCTGGGGCTGCGCGAGAGGCCCGCGTCCAGGGTTCCGGCGTGCAAGGCCTGCACCTGGGTGTCGGTGATCAGCTCCTGCAGGTGCAGGTCCAGCGCCTGGCCGGCCGGCGCCGCGCCCCGGCGGGTCCCGCCCCCCAGGCCCTGCAGCACGGCGGGCAGCACGGTGCTGCTGGCCGAGGGCACGTAACCCAGCGCCAGGCGGGGCGCCGCCTCGGGCGCGTCCAGCGCCTCAGGCAGGGCCGCCACGGCGGCCAGCACTGCGCGGGCGCGGGGCAGCAGAGCCTCCCCGGCGGGGGTCAGGTGCGCCCCGCGGGCATGGCGGGTGAACAGGGTCTGGCCCAACAGGCCTTCTAGCTGACGCACCTGGGCTGAGAGCGGGGGCTGGGCGATGAACAGTTTCTCGGCCGCGCGGCTGAAACTGCCGGTATCGGCCACAGCAAGAAAGTAGCGCAGGTGGCGCAGTTCCAGTTGGCGGTCCATGGGCGGCAAGGGTGGGAGCAGGCGCGCACCCTACACGATGGCGCCACCGCGCTCAATCCAGCTTGGCGCCAGAGACCTTGACCACCCGCTCCCACACGGCGGCGTCCTGCTTGAACTGGGCGGCAAAACGCTCGGGGCTTTGCAGGTCCAACGTGAGGGACCGCTTGTTGCGGTTCATCGCACTGAAGTAGGTGGTCTCGGTCTGGCCGATGCGCTGGCCCCAGTCGCGGGTGTCGTCGCCCCGTCCGGGGTCAACCGCCACCTTGCGGCCATGGCGCAGTGGCTGGGCGCGCGGCTGTTGCACTGCACCACGCGCCGCATCAGCCTCACGTAGGCGGTGCAGGCCGCCCTGGCCTCGTGCCAGCACTTGCTGGACTTAGAGCCGCTAACAAAACCTCAGAAGAGATCGAAGGCAGATGGCGCAGCAGGTCAGGCTGAGTAAGGCGACATGCGTCTGGGCCTGACTTTCGAAGCGGATGCCCAGCTTTCCAAATGCCGCCAGCCACGCATTGGTACGCTCGACCACCCAGCGGTGACGCCCCAGTCGCTCCCGGCTCTCGACACCTCGGCGCGCGATGCGCACCTTGATGCCCCTGGCCCGCAGATGGCTGCGGCAACGCTACGAAGTCGTAGCCCTTGTCGGCATGCAGCTTGTCGGGCCACCGCCGAGGACGCCCCCGCAGCCCCGCCACCGCCGGCAACGCATCGATCAGCTCCTCGAACACCACCGAGTCATGTCGATTCGCCCCCGTCACGCAGAACATCAGCGGCAGGCGTTGCCTGTCGGTGACGAGGTGGCGCTTGCTGCCGAGCTTGCCCCGGTCCGTCGGGTTCGGCCTCGTGAATTCGCCCCCCGGGCGCGCAGCTCCTGCTCCGCCATGACGGCGAATGGCGCTTGCTGCTCAAAGGCCTGGAGACGCCCTTGGTGGAGGGTAAACGCTTCACGCTGCGCTTGCGCTTCGAGCGTGCGGGGGAGCGGGAGGTGACGGTGTGGGTGCAACAACCGCGCGCGGCGGCTCATGCCCACACGCACGATCACTGACACGTCCAGCCCGACGCACTCACACGCGCTCACCGATGCGCTTGCGGTGGGCGGTCTTTACCTAGCGTTTCGAGTGGGCCGCTGAGATGGGCCAGCCAGATCACGGCGCTTAGACATGGATCTCGTCGGGCTCTTCACCCCTGCACACCATAGCCGGCCATGAAGACGCGTACGGCTTCGGTCAGTAGCGCCTTGTTTTGGCGTGCGCTGGGCCGTTTCAGCATCAGCAGCCCGCTCATGTGGTCGCTGCCCAGGAACATGGCGAGAAACAGGTCGGCCGCCAAACGGGGATCTTTCACCCTGAGGCTGCCAGCGTCATGGGCACGCTGCAGGTACAGGGCCAGCTCGGTGGTTAGTCGGGCGGGGCCTTGGCGGAAAAAGGCACGGCAGGCTTCGGGCTGCGCGCTGGCGGCACCGTAGAGCGAGCGGAACTTGCCCAGCGTGTGCTCCTCGCGAGTCAGGGCAAGAAACTGCTCGCCAATGGACAGCAGTGCTTGGCGCGGCTGCAAGGGATCGAGGGCTTCAGCGCCGGCCACACCGCCAATCACGCCATCGGTGCCGTCTTGGACCACCGCCTCGAACAGACCCTCTTTCGAGCCGAAGTTGCTGTAGACGGTCATCTTGGACACGCCCGCCTCAGCCGCGATGGCATCCACGCTGGCGCGCTCCAGCCCGTGGGCATAGAAGTGCTTGCGCGCCGCTTCCAGGATGCGCTGCGAACGTTCGGGATCGCGGGGGCGGCCGCGTCGCGGGGTGTCAACGGGGCTGTCGTCTTTTTGTGTCATTCAGCGTGCGGCCGGTTGGGGCCAGAGGTGTTTCGGTGCGCTTCAACGCTGCCAGACGAGACCCAGCAGGGGTCGCGTTTGGTCTGGCTCGGGGGTGATTGTCTTGCTCGGCGCGACGCTGGCGGGCTGTGTCTGTGTTGGTGAGGCATCGGGCGGCATTTAATGTACTTGACAGTATCGTTTATGTGTCTCACATTACGGTACCAGTGAGTACAGTAAATTGCAAAGGAAGCTCCATGTCCCTCACCTCTCCCATCGTCTTGGTCACCGGCGTGTCCTCGGGCATTGGCCGCGCCACGGCGCAGCGCCTGGCCCAGCGCGGCTGCACCGTGTTTGGCACCGTGCGCAACCTCAGCCAGTCGGAGCCGCTGGAGGGCGTCGAGCGGGTCGAGATGGATGTGCGCGATGACGCCTCGGTCCAGCGGGCGGTGCAGCGCATCACCGCCAAGACCGGCAGGATCGACGTGCTGGTGAACAACGCCGGCGGCACGATGCTCGGTGCGGTCGAAGAGACCTCCGTGGCCGAAGCGCAGGCGCTGTTCGACACCAATGTCTTTGGGGTGCTGCGCGTCTGTCAGGCGGTGTTGCCCGTGATGCGCCGGCAGCGCTCGGGGCGCATCGTCAACGTCAGCTCGGTGCTCGGCTTTCTGCCGGCGCCCTACATGGGTGTGTACTCGGCAACCAAGCACGCCATTGAGGGCCTGTCCGAGACCCTGGACCATGAAGTGCGGGGTTTTGGGGTGCGGGTGGTGGTGGTGGAGCCGAGCTACACCAAGACCAACCTGGACCTCAATGCGCCGCAAGCGGCCGCCCAGATCGCGGCCTACGACGCAGACCGCACGCGGGTGGCCCAGGCCATCGTGAACAGCGTGCAGAAGGCGCCTGGACCGGACGCCGTGGCCGCCACCCTCGTGGAGGCGGCGCTTGGCCCCTGGCAGATGCGCCGCACCCCCAAGGGCGAAGCCTCGCTGCTGCGCACCTTGCGCCGCTTCATGCCCGCTGGCCCGGTCGATGCCAGCCTGCGCAAGACCTTCGGCCTGGTTTGACGCTGCGCATTGGATCGCCCATGACCGCTTTGACGACAGGCCGGCGCCAGCGCGCCGCCCGTGTGCTCCGGCCGCTAGCCACCTTGACGGCGCTGGCGTGGCTGGCCGCCTGCGCCACCGCCCCACCTCAGGCCGAGGGCCCCGCCGCGCCTCCGGTGGCTTTGGCCCCCCGCTTTGCCCATGGCGGGCAGCCTGGGCTCGCCACCGCAGCCCTTGACGCCGATTGGTGGCGCGACCACGGCGATGCCACCCTGGCAGCGCTGGTGGACGAGGCCCTGCGCACCAACCAAGACATCGCCATGGCCCAGCAGCGCGTGGCCCAAGCCCGCGCCGGGCTGTCAGCACAGGCCTCACGGTTGTGGCCCACGGTGGGCGTGCAGGCGGCGGTGTCGCGCAGCGACAGCGGCTTGCCTGCCGCCGTCAAGCAAGGGGTGCCGGACACGCGGGCCGCCGTGGTCGGCGTGGACCTGGCCTGGGAGATTGACTTGGCCGGCGGCGTGCGTGCCGCGCGCGACGCGGCACAGGCCGATGCCTGGGCCGCAGCGGCCGGGGTGAACGGCGCACGCCTGCTGGTGGCCAGTGAAGTGGGGCGGCTGTACTTTGTGCTGCGCGGGGCGCAGGAGCAGCTGCGCATCGTCCAGGCGCTGGTCGACTCCCAGCACCAGACGGCGGACCGGGTGGCCACCCGCCAGCGCGAAGGCCTGGCCAGCGCCCTGGACCTGGACCGCGCCCTGGCCGAGGTGGATGCGCTGCGGGCCCAGTTGCCGCCCTTGCGCACCCTGGTGGGCGTGGCCCAGACCCAGCTGGCGGTGCTGCTGGGGCGCAGCCCGTCCACACCGGTGGTGGATGTCGAGACGGCGTTCGCCTGGCCGGCAGCACAGGACATCCCGCCCGGCCAACCGGGCGACCTGCTGCGGCGGCGCCCCGACCTGATCGCCGCCGAAGCCCGCGTCAGCGCTGAAGGCCTGCGCAGTGACGAGGCGCGGGCCCAGTGGTGGCCCAAGCTGTTCGTCAACGCGCTGCTGGGCCAGCAGGACCTGCGGCTCAATGCCCTGGACCTGTCGCCGGTGCGGTTTACAAATGTGGCGCTGGCCTTCTCCGCGCCGCTGTTCAACGCCGGCCGCATCGAAGCAGGTGTGCAAGCCCAGGCGGCACGCACTGACGAGGCCCTGCTGGCTTGGCAAAAGTCCATCCTCGTGGCGGTGCAGGAGGTGGAGAGCAGCTTGCTCGTTCGCCAGCAGCAGGCCGCCCGCGCGGTGGCGCTGGGGCAGAACGTGGCGCATCGCCGCCGCTCGCTGAAACGCGCCGAATCGCTGCAGCGCGAAGGTCAGATCGACGCCTTGACGCTGTTGGACGTGCAGCGCTCGGTGCTGGCCAGCGAACTCGCGTTGTCAGACAGCCGGCTGCAGCAGGCCCTGGCCGACGTTCAGCTCTACAAGGCGCTCGGGGGGGGCCTGCCGGCCGCGACCGCCGACGCTGCCCCTGTTTCTCTTGCCGCAAGGACGCCAAAGTGAACCGGACATCCCTCATCGTGTCGCTGGTGGGCGCTGCCGCCGCCAGCCTGCTCTCGGCCTGCAGTGAACCCGCCGCAACGGTGGCAGCCGTGCGGCCGGTCTTCGTCACCACGGTTTTGCCCGCTGCGGCGGCCCAGGCCCGCACCTTCAGCGCGGTGGTGCGACCGCGCGTGGAGAGTGAACTCGCCTTTCGCACCGGTGGCAAGGTGATCGAGCGGCTGGTCGACGTGGGCGACCTGGTGAAGGCCGGGCAGGTGCTGGCCCGGCTCGACCCAGCCGACTACCAACTGGCGGTGCAGGCCGCCGCAGACCAGCTACAGGCCGCCACCGTGGACGCCCAACAGGCGGCGGCTGACACGGCCCGCTTCGCCCGCCTGCTGCCCGACGGCTCGGTGGGTGCGGCGGACCATGAACGTCAAAAGGCCCGGGCGGACGCGGCGGCGGCACGCTTGGAGCAGGCCCGGCGCCAACTGGACCTGGCCCGCAACCGCGAGGGCTATGCCGCCCTGGTGGCACCCTACGCCGGCGTGGTGACGGCGACTCGGCTGGAGCGCGGCCAGGTGGTGCCCGAAGGGCAGCCGGTGCTGAGCCTGGCCCAAGCGGGCGAGCGCGAGGTGGTGGTGGACCTGCCCGAGGACTGGGTGGGGCGGGCCCGCAGCCTGGTGGCCACCGCTGCGCCCTGGGATTCGCCCCAAACCGAATGGCGCCTGACCCTGCGCGAGCTGGCCCCCCAGGCCAACGCACCGGGCCGCACCTACCGCGCTCGCTACGCGGCCACCGGGCCTTCTCGCGCAGCCCTCGCTGCCCTGCCCTTGGGCAGCACGGTGCAGTTGACCTTGTCGGCGCCCGCAGGCGGGCCGGCGCTTGTCACGCTACCGGTCAGCGCGCTCCTCAAGGGCAGTGGGCAGGAAGGCGTCTGGGTGCTGAACCCGCAGGGCGACGGCCTGGTGTTCAAGCCGGTGCAGGTCGTGGCGGTCGATGCGGCTTCGGTCCGGGTGACGGGCCTGGCCGAAGGCCAACGCGTCGTCAGCGTGGGCGCCCAGAAGCTGGACGCCGGTCTGATCGTGCGGCCCCTTGAGCGCGGCCCACAGGCCGGCATGGCCGCCACGACGACCGGGAAGGCAGGCTCCTGATGAAGCGCCTCAACCTTTCTGAATGGGCGGTCACGCACCAGCCGCTGGTGCTGTTCCTCATCATCGTGACGCTGGTGGTCGGGGTGTTCTCATTCAACCGCCTGGGCCGCCTGGAAGACCCCACCTTCGAGGTGCCGCAGATGACGGCCATCGTCGCCTGGCCCGGGGCCACCGCGCAGGAGGTGCAAGACCAGGTGCTCAACCGCATCGAGCGCAAGCTGCAGGAGCTGGACCAATTCGACTATGTGCGCAGCTTTGCCCGCCAAGGCTATGGCGGCATCACCCTGTGGATGAAGGGCGGCAGCACCAAGGCCCAGCTGGACGAAGCGTGGTACCAAGTGCGCAAGAAGATGGGCGACATCCGCCAGGAACTGCCCGAAGGTGTGCGCGGCCCCTTCTTCAACGACGAATACAGCGAGCGCTACAGCATGCTCTACGCCCTGAGCGCGCCTGAGCTCAGCATGGCCGAGTTGCTGGACGTGACCGAGGGTGTGAAACGCCAGCTGCAAAGCGTGCCCGGCGCCGGCAAGGTGGACGTGCTGGGCAAGCAGGCCGAGAAGGTCTATGTGGAGGTCTCCACCCGCCGGCTGGCGGCGCTGGGCCTGCCCCCGTCAGCCGTCATGGAGGCGCTGGCCCGCCAGAACCTGATGGCCCCAGCGGGCTCTGCCGATACACCACACGACCGTGTGCAGGTGCGGGTGGACGGCCGCCTGCACAGCCTGGCCGACGTGCAGAACGTGACGCTGGACGTGGGCGGGCACGTGCTGCGCCTGGCCGATGTGGCCAGCGTGCGCTCTGGGTATGAGGATCCCCCCAGCCTGACCATCCGCCACAACGGCGTGCCGGTGCTGGCCATCGGTGTGTCGATGAAGGGCAACGGCAACGTGACCGCCTTTGGCCAGGCGATGGAGGCGCGTCTGGCGCAGATTCGGCAGACGCTGCCGGCGGGGGTGGAGATCCAGCAGTACGCAGACCAGCCGCGTGTGGTGGCCGCCTCGATCTGGGAGTTTGAGCGTGCCTTTCTGGAGGCCCTGGCCATCGTGCTGGCCGTGTCCTTTGTCTTCCTGGGCTGGCGCACGGGCATTGTGGTGGCAGCCTCGGTGCCGCTGGTGCTGGGACTGGTCGCGGCCGTGATGCTGGCGGCGGGCTGGAGCCTGGACCGCATCTCGCTGGGCGCGCTCATCATCGCCCTGGGCCTGCTGGTGGACGACGCGATCATCGCGGTGGAAATGATGGTGGTGAAGCTGGAGCAAGGCGTGGGCCGCCTGCAGGCCGCCACCCACGCCTACACCACCACGGCGTTCCCGATGCTCACGGGTACGCTGGTCACGGCCGCCGGCTTCATGCCAGTGGGCTTTGCCAAGTCCATTGCCGGGCAGTACGCCGGGGGCATCTTCTGGGTGGTGGGCGTGGCGCTGATCCTGTCCTGGTTGGTAGCCGTGGTCTTCACACCCTACCTGGGGGTCAAGCTGCTGCCCAAGCACCTGGGCCACGGCCAGCACCATGACGTGTACGACCGGCCCATCTACCACCGGCTGCGCCGTGTGGTGGACTGGGCGGTGCAGCGCCGCTGGGTGGTGCTGGCCGCAACCGTGAGCCTGCTGGGCGCTGCCGGGGCCGGCATGACGTTGGTGCAGCAACAGTTCTTCCCCACGGCAGCCCGCCCGGAGCTGCTGGTGGAGTTGCGCCTGCGCGAAGGCGCCTCGTTTGCGGCCACCGAGCAGCAGGTCAAGAAGCTGGAGACCATCCTGAAGCAGGATGAAGAAGTTGAGTTCTTCACCGCCTACACCGGGGCCGGCACGCCCATCTTCTACCTGTCCATCCAGCCCGAGCTGCCCAACCCTGGCTTTGCGCAGGTGGTGGTCAAGACGGCCGGCATTGAGCAGCGTGAACGGGTGCGGGCCCGCCTGATGACTCTCTTCGCCCAGGACGAGGCCCTGCCTGATGTGCGGGCACGGGTGACCCGCCTGGAATTTGGGCCGCCGGTGGGCTTTCCGGTGCAGTTCCGCGTCACCGGGCCCGACCCGGCCGTGGTGCGCGACATCGCCTACCGCGTGCGTGACACCGTGCGCCAAAGCCCGCTGGTGCGCGACACGCAGCTCGACTGGAACGAGCAGGTGCGCTCGGTCAAGGTGCATCTTGACCAGGACAAGGCGCGTCAGCTGGGCCTGAGCAACGCCGACATCCAGGGCCTGGTGCAGACCACGCTGGACGGCGCGCCGGTGACGCAGATCCGCCGTGGCGAGGAACTGGTGGACGTGGTGGTGCGGGCCACGCCCGAGGAGCGCCGTGGCATCGGCCAACTCGGCGACCTGCAGGTCTTCACCCGCAGCGGCGTGACGGTGCCGCTGTCGCAGATCGCCCGCATCGAGCCCACTTTCGAGGAGCCGGTGCTGTGGCGCCGCAACCGCGACATGGTGCTGACCGTGCGCAGTGACCTGGCCGATGGCGTGCAAGGTCCCTACGCCACCGAGCAGATCCGCCCCGCGTTGCGCCCCATCGTGGACAGCCTGCCGGCCGGCTACCGCATCGAGGAAGGCGGCGCCATCGAGGAGAGCGACAAGGCCAATGTCGCGCTGTTCGCGGTTTTCCCAGCGATGTTTGCGGTGACGCTGACGCTGCTGATGATCCAGCTGCAGAGCTTCTCGCGCCTGTTCATGGTGTTCATGACCGGGCCGCTGGCCATCATCGGCGTGGTGCCGGCTTTGCTGGCCTTTCAAGCACCGTTCGGCTTCGTGGCGCTGCTCGGCGTGATCGCGCTGGGCGGGATGATCATGCGCAACTCGATCATCTTGGTGGACCAGATCGACCAAGACATTGCGCGCGGCGTGGCTGCCTGGACAGCCATTGTCGAGGCCACCGTCAGGCGCTCGCGCCCCGTGGTGCTGACGGCGGCGGCGGCCGTGCTGGCCATGATCCCGCTCACGCGCAGCGTGTTCTGGGGCCCCATGGCGATCGCCATCATGGGCGGCCTGGTGCTGGCCACGGCGCTCACGCTGGTGTTCGTGCCGGCGTTGTATGCGGCGTGGTTCCGGGTGCGGCGCGACCCTCTGGCGCCGGTGGCCGGAGGTTCGCATGGCACTTGAGGAGTCGGTGGCGCTGGTGATCGGTGCCGATGATGCGGTTGGCGCCGCGATCGCACGAGGCCTGCTCGCGCGCAAGGTGGCCAAGCTGTATGTGATGTCAGCCGATCCGGGCGGCCAACCCTGGCTCCCCGGCGCGGTGGAGATCGTGGGCACGCTGACAAGGCGCGGGGATGCCCAGCAGCTTGCCCGCCAGTTGACCGACGTGACGCTGCTCATCTGCTGCACCGTCGCCACCGGGCCCTCAAACGCTGGCCCCACGGCATCCGTGCCGCTGCCGTCGGTGCCTGCCTTTGAAGCGGATTTCGCACTCCCACTGATCGAGGCATTCGCCTCGGTGCTGGCGGCTCAGGGCGGCGGCACCGTGGTGAACGTGGTGTCCATGCCATGCGCGGATCGCCCGCTCTGGGTTGACCATCCACCCGATGGCCTGGAGGCCACGGCGTACGGCCGGCGGGCGGACTCCCTGCGGGCACGATTGGCCGCACAAGGGACGCAGCTGCTGACATGGCAAGCGCAGTTGGGGCTTGGCAGCAGGGAACAGCAGTTGATGGACCACAGCGCGCTGGCCCGGCACCTGGCGGCGAAGGTGCTCGCCCGGCTGGACGCCGACGCCCAGCCCACCGAACCACCCACCCCCACAGCAAACTGGAGAAATCGGATTGAACGCCGCAACTGAACTCGACCGGCAACGCCAGCCCGAAGCGACGGCCTCCGCTTGGCCCGTGTTTCTTGTCGCCAGCGTGGCGGTGTTTCTGGTCTCCCTCGACAGCACCGTGCTGTTCGCCGCGTTTGATGCGCTGCGCAGCGGGTTTGCGCACAGCAGCGCGGCGGACTTGTCCTGGGTGTTGAACGCCTACACCGTGGTGTATGCCGCCTTGCTGGTGCCGGCCGGCCGCTTGGCCGATGCCTGGGGGCGCAAGCGGGTCTTCCAGAGCGGTTTACTGTTGTTCTTGGCGGCTTCTGCAGCTTGCGGCGCTTCGCCCACGGTCGGGATGCTCGTGGGCGCCCGGGCGCTGCAGGCCGTGGGGGCGGCGCTGCTCACACCGGCTTCGCTGGCCTTGGTGCTGGGGGCGTTTCCGGCGGAGCGCCGGGCGGTGGTGGTCAGTCTGTGGGGTGCCGTGGGCGGATTGGCCGCCGCCCTGGGGCCCAGCCTGGGCTCGGCTGTCGTCGATGCCTGGGGCTGGCGCTGGGCCTTTTACCTGAACCTTCCTTTGGGGCTGCTGGCCTGGTGGCTGGGGCGTGCGCGCCTGACCGAATGGCGCCAGGGCCAGGGCCGCGTGTCGCTTGACGGCGTGGGCATCGGTTTGCTGATCACCGGCGTGGGCGGGTTGGCGTTCGGCATCGTCGAGGCGGACGCGCGGGGTTGGGCGTCGCAGCTGGTGTGGGGCACCCTGGTGGCTGGCCTGGCGCTGCTGGCGGTGTTTGTGGTCTGGGCACGCCGCACCCCCGAGCCCGCCGTGGACCTGTCGCTGTTTGCGGACCCGACCTACCGCTTCGTCAACCTGGCCACGTTGAGTTTTGGCATCGCGTTTTCGATGATGTTTTTCGCGATGTTCTTTTTTCTGATGAAGGTCTGGCACTACAGCCTGCCGCTGGCGGGCTTGGCGGTGTCACCCGGTCCGTTGCTGGTGGTGCCGGTGGCCATGGTGGCGGGTCGCCTCGCGGCGCGTGTAGGGCATCGCCCTTTGCTGGTCGGTGGCAGCCTGCTTTATGCCTGCGCCGGCCTGTGGCTGCACGGCCGGGTGAGCCCGGCGCCGGACTTTCTGGGGGTGTGGCTGCCCGGGCTGTGCATGACCGGCACGGCGGTGGGCCTGGTGCTGCCCGCATTGAGCGCAGCGGCCGTCGCCCGTTTGCCGCCTGCGCGGTTTGGCGTGGGCAGTGCGGTCAACCAAGCGGTACGCCAAATGGGCAGTGTGTTGGGCGTGGCGGCCACCGTCGCCTTGGTCGGCAGCACGACGCCGCAGATCGCGGACTTTCAATCGTTGTACCTGGCCCATGTGGGCCTGGCGCTGGTGACCGGCTTGTTGTGCTTGCGCGTGGACACCCGACCCCCGGGGCGCCGCTGACGGAATCCCTGACCGGGCTGCCGCTGCGGCCCATGAACCCAAGGAGACGACATGGACATGAACAACGTGGTGGCCGAGTGGCAAGCCCAGGAGCAGGCGGTACGCGCCCGCTTGCGACCAGCCGATGCGCCACCGCCCCGCCTGCCCCTGGCTCAGCTGTCAGGCCTGCAGGTGCTGCAAGCCATTTTTGACGGCGAGCTGCCGCCCCCGCCGATGGGCAACACGCTGGACTTTGTGCCCATCCGCATGGCGCCGGGGCAGGCCATCTTTCAGGGGCGGCCGGCACGCCAGCACTACAACCCCATGGGCACGGTGCATGGCGGCTGGTTCGCCACGCTGCTGGACTCTGCCGTGGGCTGCGCGGTGCACACCACCCTGCCCGCTGGCAAGGGCTACACGACGCTGGAACTCAAGGTGAACTACCTGCGGCCCTTGACGGCTGCAGTGCCGCTGGTGCGCGCCGAGGGCCACATCATCCATGCCGGGCGCCAGGTCAGCACGGCCGAGGGCCGCATCGTCGGCCCCGACGGCCAGCTGTATGCCCACGCCACCACCACTTGCCTGGTGTTTGAGCTGCCGCCTGGGGGGCGCTGAAGCGTATTCAGCCCGTCCTGGTGACCGTTGGCGCCGAGTCCGGTGAGCCAACGGGCGAGGTCTGGCCACGCCGAAGGGTGTGACGTCCTGCCTGCTTGCCGGCGTACATGGCCATGTCGGCAAGCTTCAGCAGTTCGTCGGCATCGTGGCCGTCATGGGGGGACAGGGAAAAGCCAATCGTCAGCCCCACCCTGCAGGACTGGCCCTTCACCGGGAACGGTTCCAGAAAGGCCTCCAACAGCTTGTGCCCGATGCCCTGGGCCTCGGTCTCGGCGTCGCCGCCCAGGCTGCCGGCCACGATGACGAACTCGTCGCCGCCCAGGCGGGCCACCACATCGGACTGGCGCACGGTGCGCTTCAGGCGCTCAGCCACCAGCGTCAGCAGTTCGTCGCCCGCCTCATGGCCCAGGCGGTCGTTCACGGGCTTGAAGCCATCCAGGTCCAGCAGGTAGACCGCCACCCCATGGGGCCGCTCGCGGTGGGAGAAGCCCTGGCACAGGGCCCGCGCCAACGCCTCGCTCAGGCCACGGCGGTTCAGCAAGCCCGTGAGGGCGTCGGTGTGGGCCAGCCTGTGCAAAGTCCGTCGTTCCACCTCCGCGCGCTCGGCGGTCCGGCGCAAGCTGTCGGCATTCAGGCTCAAGACCCTCAGCCATGCCAGCATCTCCAGCACCAACGCCACCTGGAACAGGTGCATCGTCCAGACGTTGGCCGGGATGAAGCCGCGCACCAGACCGGCGATGCTGCAGGCGCCAAGCAAATACGCGGTCCAAGCCACCATCATGGTTCGGCCGACGGTATCGCCGCGCCGGGCCGTCCCAAGGGCCACGGGCAGGGCCAGCAGCATCAGGGTGGGGCCCAGCACGGTTGGCGCGATCTGGGTACCACGGTAGCCCAGCACACCCGTCACCGAAGCCACCAGCACCACGACCGCAACACCCAGGATGGCGTTGATCGCTGCGTGCAGGCGCGGGCTGTGCCGGGCAGAGTCCATCGACAGTTGGATGAAGCGCCCACTCGCCACGATCCCCAGCAACACCACGAGCGGGGCGAGCTTCATGCCCAGGGCGCTGGCCAACTGGTCGTGCCAGAGGTGCTGTTGCAGCAGCCCCCAGAAGGCCAGAAAAAACGTGGTGGAACAGGCCAGCCGCAGTGCGAACAGCCCAAACAGGGGGCTGCGCCAGTTCACCAGGCTGTAGGCCATCAAGGCCAGGGACAAGCCTGTCAGCAGCCCTTGCACGACCTGCCTTTGAAATTCCGCCGCGTAGAACACGCCCGGCTTGACGAGGGCCATGGGCAACAACATGGATGTCTCGGTGCGCACACGCAGGTAAAGCACGTAGGGCTTGCCGGGCAGCAGGCTCAGCGGTATGGCATGACTGCGCACGGCCAGTGGCCGTTCGGTGAAGGACAGGGTGGCGCCCATCCTCCAAGTTTTTACCGCCTCGTCCTCTCCCACCAGGTACGCATCGATCTGATGGAGTGAAGGGTGGTCGATGTTCAGAATCCAGTGACCGTCGCCCGAGTGCACCTGCAAGGGGATGCGCACCCAAACCGCGTCGGGGCGCGTGCCCAGGTTGGACGCTGGTGTCGCGGGGGGCGTAAAGCGCCTTGACTCGCGCAGCACTTCGGCCAGCGTCATCGGCGGCCCCGGCTCGGGCAAGATCATGACGACGGGCCACGCCTGCTGCAGAGGCCGTTGATCTTCCAGGTGCAGTGTGCTCAGAGCCTCAGGCTCTACGGTGGCCAGGGCGCCAGTTGCGGCTGTGGCGGCTGTGGCGGCAGGGGACCAGACACCCATGCCACACAGCAGCAGGCCCCACAGGACTGGGCGCAGCCACCACGCGGTGGTTGCGCCCAGCCAGCGGCCGCTCACGACGATCGCGACGGCTCGAGCAAGCGCAGTGGGCATGGGGGCGTGGACGGGTGAGGAAGACACAGGCCGAAAGGCGGCGACAACCACCCAACCTGAGGTCTATCGGTTTCCGGCTCGTCCACTTGAGCACGGGCAGGCGCGGCCCTGGCCCCGGCCTCGTGCCTGCGTCAATCCAGCTTGGCGCCCGAGACCTTGACCACCCGCTCCCACACCCCGGCGTCTTGTTTGAACTGGGCGGCAAAGCGCTCAGGGCTGCTGCCCACGGTGATGAAGCCCATTTGTGCGATGCGCTCGCGCATGTCGGGCTGGGCCAAGATGGCTTGCATCTCGGTGGCCAAGCGGTTCACCACCTCGGGCGGGGTTTTGGCCGGGGCGCTCATGCCCAGCCAGCCAGTGACTTGGAAGACCTCGTCCTTGATGCCCTGCTCGGCCATGGTGCTGAGTTTGGGCAGCGCGTCCATGCGCTGGGTGCCGGTCACGGCCAGGGCTTTCAGGCGGCCCGATTCAATGAAGGGCCGGGCGGACTGCAGGCTGGCAAAGGCCATGTGCAGCTGGCCGCCCACCAAGTCTTGGAGCATGGGCGCTTCGCCCTTGTAGGGCACATGGCTCATGTCGGCCTTGAGCTTGTCTGAGAGCCAGGCGCCAGCCAGGTGGGCATACGAGCCCATGCCCCAAGAGCCATAGGTCACCTTGCCTTTGTTCTGCTCGATGTGGGCCAGCAGATCGGGCGCGTTGTTGAAGGGCATCTTGGGGTTCACCAAGAGCACCACCGGCGCCAGCGCGATCTGGGTGATCAGGGCTTGGTCCTTTTGCGGGTTGTAGGGCAGTTTTTCGTAGAGGAACTGGTTGATGAGCATGGTGGTGCCCAGGGAGACCAGCACGGTATAGCCATCGGCCGGGGACTTGAGCGCCTGGTCGGTGCCGGTGACGCCGCCGGCGCCGCCCCGGTTCTCTACCACCACCGGCTGGCCCAGCCGGGCGGAGAGCTTTTCGCCCAGGGTGCGGGCGGTGATGTCGGTGGCGCCGCCGGCGGCGTAGGGCACGATGAACTTGATGGGCTTGGCGGGCCAGGTTTGGGCCTGGGCGGTGCCGGTCAGGCCCAGGGTGGACAGGGCGGCCAGGCTGGCCAGGGCGCCAGCCACGGTGCGGCGTTGCAGGTTCAAGTTCATGGAAAGGTCTCCGGTGGTCGTGTCGTCTGGGGGGAAAACGGGAGCGGCAGGGGGGACGGGCAGGTCGGGCCGGGGCGTTCAGTCGGGCAAGCTCAATCAGGCAAGCTCACTCCGGCAGGGTCAGCACGCCCTGGGCGCGCAGCGCCTCCAGCTGCGCGTCGCTCAGGTCCAGCAGGCGGTGGAGCAGTTCGCGCGTGCCTTCGCCCAGCGTGGGCGGGGCGCTGCGGATGGGCAGGCGCTGGCCGTTCAGCCGGTAGGGCGGTGCAAACACATGCGTGTGGCCGGCCACCGGGTGCGGCAGTTGCTGCACCAGCTGGCTGCGCTGGGTGCGTTCGCTGGTCAGGGCCTCGTGCAGGCCCGCCACCTGGCCGCAGGGGATGCCCTGGGCGTCCAGGCGCTCCAGCAACAGGGCGCGCGGCAGGCTGCGGATGACCTCGGTCACCAGGGGCAGCAGGCTCAGGCGGTGGCGGGCGCGCTCCACATTGGTGGCGTAGCGCGGGTCTTCCACGATGTCGGGCCGCTGCACCACGTGGCGGCAAAACTTCTCGAACTGATGGTTGGTGCCCACGGCGATGATGAGCGGGCCGTCGGCCGCCTCGAACAGGCCGTAAGGCACGATGGACGGGTGGGCGTTGCCGTAGCGCTGCGGATCGCGGCCCAGCAGCAGCGCGTCCAGGCCGTAGTAGCCGGTGACCATCAGGCCGCAGTCGTACAGGGCCAGCTCGATGAGCTGGCCCTGGGTTTTGGCGGGGTGGGTGGGGTCGGCCGCGTCCGCCACCCGGTCGCGGCGGAACAGCGCGGCCAGCACGGCCTGGGCGGCGTACATGCCGGTCATCATGTCCACCACGGCCACGCCAAATTTCAGCGGCGGCATGTCGGCCGCGCCATTGAGCGCCATCAAGCCGGCTTCACCCTGGATCACCAGGTCGTAGCCCGGGCGGCTGGCCTCGGGGCCGCTGCTGTCGTAACCGGCGATGGCGCAATAGATCAGGTCGGGCTTGAGGGCCTGGAGCTGCGCAAAGCCCAGGCCCAGCTTCTCGGCGCCGCCGGTCTTGAAATTGTGGATCACCACGTCCACCTGCGGCAGCAGCTGCTGCACGATGCGCAGGCCCTCGGGGCTTTGCAGGTCCAGCGTGAGGGACCGCTTGTTGCGGTTCATCGCACTGAAGTAGGTGGTCTCGGTCTGGCCGATGCGCTGGCCCCAGTCGCGGGTGTCGTCGCCCCGGCCGGGGTGCTCCACCTTGATGACCTCGGCACCGAAGTCGGCCAGCACCTGGCCGCACAGCGGGCCGGCAAACACGCGGGAGAGGTCCAGCACGCGCACGCCTTGCAGCGGCAGCGTTGGGTGCGCGGTGGGGTGCGCGGTGGGGTGCGCGGTGGGGTGCGCGTGGGGGTGAGAAGGCGTGTCGTGCATGGTTCAGGCCTCAACTTCGGCCGACTCGTGGGCCGGGGTGTCGGCCTCGGCCTGCGACAGCGCGATGAAGCGCGCCAGGTGGTGGTCTTCATCGCCAAACTGGTGGTCGATCATCACCAGGCGCTTGGCGTAGTGCGAGAGTGGCAGCTCCCAGGTCATGCCGATGCCGCCATGCAGTTGGATGCTCTCTTCGGCCACCAAAGTGCCGATGCGGCCCACGCTGAACTTGGCGGCGCACAGCGCCTTTTCGCGGCGAGGGCTTTCGGGCTCGTCAATGGCGGCGGCCGCGTTGATGACGGCCGAGCGGGCCTGCTCCACTTCCAGCAGCAGGTCGGCCATGCGGTGTTGCAGAGCCTGGAAGCTGCCGATGGGCACGCCGAACTGCTTGCGGGTGCGCAGGTACTCCAGCGTCTGGTCCTTGGCCACATCCATGGCGCCCAGACTTTCAGACGCCAAGGCCAGCAGCGCGTAGCCGTTCAGGCGCTGCAGCAGCGTCCCGCCCTGCCCTGCGGTACCCAGCAGTGCGTCGGCCCCCAGCTGCACGGCGTTCAAGCTGAGCTGCGCGGCGCGGCCGCCGTCGATGCGGCCGTGGCCGCGCTTGTCCAGCCCCGCCGCCGTACCCGGCACCAGGAACAGGCTGATGCCCTCGGCGTCCAGCGGGCCGCCCGCCGTGCGGGCCGAGACCAGCAGCAGGTCGGCCGAGTCGCCCAGCGGCACCACGCTCTTGGCGCCCTGCAGCCGCCAGCCCTGGGCGTTGCGGGTGGCGGTGGTGGCCACGCGGTTCAACTCATGGTGGCTGCCGGGCTCGTCGTGCGCCAGGGCGGCGGTCAGCTCACCGCTGATGAGGCCGGCCAGCGCCGCTTGCTGCGCTTCGGTGCCCGCCTCAATCAAGCCGCGCCCCACCAGCAGCGCGCCCAGCAGGGGCTCCACCACCAGGTGCCGGCCCAGGCACTCGAACACCACGCTCACATCAAAGCCGGCGCCGCCAAAGCCGCCATGGCTTTCCGGGAACAGCGCGCCGAGGGCCCCCAGCTCGGCCAGGCCGGCGTAGAGCGCGGGGCTGTAGCCCTGGGGGCCCTCGGCATGGTGGTGGCGGGCTTCGATGCCGTTGTGGTCGGCCAAGAAGCGGTTGAGCGAGTCCGCCAGCATGCGGCGGTCGTCGGTGTGCTGGAAGTTCATGTCAGCGTCCCTGCCTCACAGGCCCAGGATCATCTTGGAGATGATGTTTTTCTGGATTTCGTTGGAGCCGCCGAAGATCGACAGCTTGCGGTAGTTGAAGTAGCTGGGCGCGGCCGTGGCGGCCACCGTGGCCAGTTCGGGGTCGCCCAGCAGGGGCTCGTCAAAGCCCTCGTACTGCGCGGCCTCGATGAAGGCCAGGGCCTGCGGCCCCATGGCGCGGCGGATCAGCGAGAGGATCTCCTGCCGGATCTCGGTGCCACGGATCTTGAGCATGGAGCTTTCCGCGCCCGGCACGCCGCCGCCGGCGACGGCGGCGATCACGCGCAGGTTGGTGGTCTTCATGTTCTCCAGGTCAATTTCCACCCGGGCCATGCGGGCGGCGAACAGCGGGTCCTGGTTCAGTGGCCGGCCGTTGCACTGCACGCGCGCCGCAATCACCTTGAGCTTGGCCATCGCCGCGATGCAGAAGCCCACGCCGGCGATCCCAGTGCGCTCGTAGGTGAGCAGGTACTTGGCGTAGGTCCAGCCGGCGTTCTCCTCGCCCACCAGGTTCTCGGCGGGCACCTTCACGTCGGTGAAGAAGACCTCGTTGACCTCGCGGTCGCCGTCCAGCGTGCGGATGGGGCGCAGCTCCACGCCGGGGCTGTTCATGTCCACCAGCAGGAAGCTGATGCCGGCCTGGGCCTTGGCGGCGCGGTCGGTGCGCACCAGGCAGAAGATCATGTTGGCGTGCTGGCCCTGGGTGGTCCAGGTCTTCTGGCCGTTGACGAGGTAGTGGTCGCCTTGCCTGACGGCGGTGGTCTTCACCGAGGCGAGATCCGAGCCCGCGCCGGGCTCTGAGTAGCCCTGGCACCACCAGTCCGCACCACTCAGGATGCGCGGCAGCCAGTGGGCCTTCTGCTGCGCGTTGCCGTACTTGATGAGCACCGGGCCCAGCATGCTGACGCCAAAGGGCACGATGCGCGGGCCGCCGGCCAGGGCGCATTCGGTGTCGAAGATGAACTTCTCGACCGCGCCCCAGCCCGGGCCGCCGTGGGCCTGGGGCCAGTGGTAGGCCAGCCAGCCCTGGGCCTGGAGGATGGCGTGCCACTGCTCCTGATCGGCCTTGGACAGGCGCTGCCCGGCCTTGACCTGCTGGGCGATGCGCGCCGGCAGCTTGTCCTTCAGGAAGGCGCGCACGGTGTCGCGGAAAGCCAGTTCCTGCGGGGTGAATTGGAGGTCCATGAGCGGGGTTCCTGCGCTGGGGTCAGAAGATTTCGAACAGGCCGGCGGCGCCCATGCCACCGGCAATGCACATGGTCACCACGCCCCACTTCACGCGCTGGCCCTGGGCCTTGCGGCGCCGGCCTTCCAGCAGGAGGTGGCCGGCCAGGCGGGCGCCGGTCATGCCAAAGGGATGGCCAATGGCGATGGCGCCGCCGTCCACGTTCAGGCGTTCATCGGGAATGCCCAGGGTTTGTTGGCAATAGATGGCCTGGGAGGCGAAGGCCTCGTTCAGCTCCCACAGGTCGATGTCCTGCACCGTCAGGCCGTGGCGCTGCAGCAGCTTGGGCACGGCGTAGACCGGGCCGATGCCCATTTCATCGGGTTCACAACCGGCCACCGCCATGCCCCGGAAGGCGCCCAGCGGCTGCAGGCCCAGGCGCTCGGCCTCGGTGGCCTCCATCAGCACGCAGGCGCTGGCGCCGTCGGAGAGTTGCGAGGCATTGCCGGCGGTGATGAACTGCGCCGGGCCCTTCACCGGGGCCAGCTTGGCGAGTGACTCGTAGGTGGTGCCCACGCGGTTGCAGGTGTCGCGGTCCACCGTGGCTTCTTGCTGGGTGACGGCGCCGGTGGCCTTGTCGGTCACGGCCATGGGGGTGGTGACGGACACGATCTCCTCGGCATAACGGCCGGCGGCTTGCGCCTCGGCCACCTTGCGCTGGCTCTCCACCGAGAAGCGGTCTTGTGCCTCGCGGGAGATGCCGTAGCGGCGGGCCACCACATCGGCGGTGTCGATCATCTCCATGTAGAGCGCGGGCTTGTGGGCCACGATCCAGGGGTCCAGGCCGCTGGCACCGTCCTGGCGCGAGCGGATGCCCGAGATGCTCTCCACGCCGCCGGCAATCATGGCCGGCGCGCCATCCACCACGATGCGCCCCGCCGCGATGGCGATGGCCTGCAAGCCCGAGGCGCAGAAGCGGTTGACGGTGGTGCCGCCGATGCTGAGTGGCAAGCCGGCACGCACCACCGTCTGGCGGGCCACGTTGCGGCCGGTGATGCCTTCGGGGTAGCCGCAGCCGAGCACGGCGTCTTCGATCAGCGCGGGGTCGATGCCGGCGCGCGCCACGGCGGCCTTCACGGCAAAGCTGGCCAGCGTGGGCCCGGGGGTGATGTTGAACTCGCCGCGGTGCGACTTGACGAGCGGCGTGCGGGCGGTGGAGACGATGACGGCTTGGCGCATGGGGTGGCTTCTTTGGCAGGGAATTGGGGTGGCAGGCGGACGCGGCCCGGCCGCGCGGCCACGTCAGGCGTGACCGCGCAGGGCGCGTCGAGCGAGGGCGGTGTCAGTCCGCGGGGCGGTTCAAGCTGTCGAAGTTGCGGCCCTCGGCCACCAGCTGTTCCAGCAGCGGCGCGGGCTGCCAGAACAGCGGGTCTTCTTCGGCAAAGCGGCGCAAATCCGCCAGGATCTGGGGCAGACCCACGGTGTCGGCGTACTTCATGGGGCCGCCGCGGTGGCGCGGAAAGCCGTAGCCGTGGACGAAGGTGACGTCGATGTCCAACGGGCGCAGCGCGATGCCGTCGGCCAGCACCTTGGCGCCTTCGTTGACCATGGCCGCCAGGTAGCGGCTGAGGATCTCCTCGGGCGTGAAGGCGCGGGGCGTGATGCCCTTGCGGGTGCGCTCGGCGTCCACGATGGCCAGCACCTCGGGGTCGGGTTGGCCGGTGCGGGCGCCCTGCGGGTAGAGGTAGAAGCCGCGGCCGGTCTTCTGGCCAAACCAGCCACGCTCGCACAGGCGGTCGGCGATCTCCACGTAACGCGCACGGGGGTCACGCGTGGCGGCGCGGCGCTTGCGCGTGGCCCAGCCGATGTCACCACCGGCCAGGTCGGTCACCTGGCAGGGGCCCATGGGGTAGCCGAAGCTGCGCACGGCGGCGTCAATCTCATACGGGCTGGCGCCGTCCTCCATCAGGTGGTCGGCGGCCTGCTTGTAGGTGGCCAGGATGCGGTTGCCAATGAAACCGTCGCACACCCCCGCGCGCACCGGCACCTTCTTCAGGCGCTTGGCCAGCTCGAAAGCGGTGACCACCACGTCGGCGCTCACCCGGGCCGGCACCACGATCTCCAGCAGCTTCATGATGTTCGCCGGGCTGAAGAAATGCAGGCCGATCACATCCTGCGGGCGGCCGGTGGCGGCGGCGATGGCGTCGATGTCCAGGTAGGAGGTGTTGGTGGCCAGCACGGCGCCAGGTTGGCACACGGCGTCCAGCTGGCGGAACACGGCCTTCTTGACCTCCAGGTCCTCGAACACCGCCTCGATCACCAGGTCCACGTCCGCCACGTCGGCGTAGCGGGTGGTGGGGGTGAAGCGGGCCAGGGTGGCGGCTCTTTGCGCCTCGCTCAGGCGGCCCTTGGCGACCAGACCGTCATAGACCTTGCTCACGTTGGCCACGCCGCGGGCGATGGCTTCGTCATCACGCTCCACCATCACCACCGGCAGGCCGGCGTCGAGTGCCGCCACGGCGATGCCGGCGCCCATGGTGCCGCCGCCGATGACGGCCACGCGCGCCACCGGGCGCGGGGTGGCGCCACGCGCCTCGGGCACCTTGGCCACCTCACGCTCGGCAAAAAAGGCGTGGATCAGGCCGGCGCGCTGCGGGCTGTCGATGCAGGCCAGGAACAGGCGGCGCTCCAGCGCCATGCCCTCGGCAAAGGGCAGCGCCACCGCGGCGCGCACCGCTTCGATGATCTTCTGCGGCGAGAACAGGCCGCGGGACTTCTTCGCGGTGTCTTCGGCCAGCGCGTCCAGCGTGGCCAGGGCGGCGGCGGGCTCGGCCACGGCCAGATCGCAAACCCGGCGCACCGGGGCGCCCTGGGCCAGCAGTGCCTGGGTGTAAGCCAGGCCGGCGGCCAGGGGGCTGAGGGTCTCGTCGCCCACCAGCTGGTCGATCAAGCCGGCTTTGACGCCGGCGGCGGCGCTGATGGGCTTGCCGCTGAGCATCAGCTCGGCGGCGGCCTTCACGCCCATCAGGCGCGGGGCGCGCTGGGTGCCGCCGGCGCCGGGCATCAGGCCCAGCGCCACCTCGGGCAGGCCCAGCTGGGCGGCGGCGAAGGCCAGGCGGTAGTGGGCGCCCAGCGCCACCTCCAGCCCACCGCCCAGCGCCGCGCCCTGCAGGCAGGCCACCACCGGCTTGGTGCACGACTCGATGCGCTGGCACACGTCCGGCAGCGCCGGGGGCACCGGGGGCTTGCCGAACTCGCGGATGTCGGCCCCGGCGATGAAGGTCTTGCCCTCGCTGACGATCAGCACCGCCTGCACCTCGGGCGCGGCGTCGGCCTGCTCGATGGCGTCGAACAGGCCACGGCGCACGGCGGCGCTCAGGGCGTTGACGGGCGGGTTGTGGATCGTGACCACCCGCACGGGGCCGTGCTGGGCCGTGCTGACCTCTGGGGCGGGGGCCTGGGTGTCCTGGGCCATGTGTCGTCTCCTGGCGGTTCTTGTGGCGGCATGAACAGGGCACCGCCTTGGGGCCCATTCTTCTCACGGCCTCGTCTTTTTACAATCTCAAAACTTTCTGACGAACTGTCAAACCCGTTTTGACACCACCATGGACATCCAAGCCCTGAACCTGCTGGTGGAAATCATTGATTGCGGCAACCTGAGCCAGGTGGCACGCAAGCTGAAGATGACCCGCGCCAACGTCAGCTACCACCTGGCGCAGCTGGAGAAGCAGACCGGCGTGCAGCTGGTGCGCCGCACCACGCGGCGGGTGGAGCCCACCGAGCTGGGGCTGCGCCTGTACGAACACGGCCGCAACATCCAAAACGAGATGCGCGCGGCGCAGGAGACCATCACCAGCCTGGGCCAGGGCCTGCAGGGCCGCGTGGGCATCAGCGTGCCCAGCGGCTACGGGCAGATGGTCATGTCGCACTGGCTGATCGACTTCAAGGCCCTCTACCCCGGCATCGTGCTGGACGTGGTGTTTGAAAACCGGGTGGACAACCTGCGCGACGACGTGGACATCGCCGTGCGCATCCTGCCCGAGCCGCCACAGCAACTGGTGGCGCGCGACATGGGCACGGTGCGCTACCTGGCCTGCGCCGCCAAAACGTACGCCGACGCCCACGGCCTGCCCACCCAGCTGGCCGAACTGGCCACCCTGCCGGTGGTGACAGCCACCGTGGTGGGCCGCCCACTTTCGCTGCGCGGCTACCGGGGTGAACAGCGCGAAGAGGTGCAGCTGACCCCTACCCTCATCTCCGACCACTACCCCTTTTTGCGCCAGTGCGTCCTGGCCGGCCTGGGCCTGGGCCTGCTGCCCGACTACGTGGTCGACGACGTGATCGCCAGCGGCGAGGTGGTGACCACGCTGGACGACTACCGCTTGAGCATCTTCGGCACCCGCATGGTCATGCTGACCCTGCCCAACCGCCACCCCACCCGGGCGGTGCGCACCTGCATCGACTACCTGTTGGCGCGGGCCCAGCGTCCGGCTTAGCGGCGGGATGACTGCCCGGCGTCACCTGGCCCGCTGCGCCAAGGCGACGCGGGCCTGGGTCCCCTGACGCAAGGGGCACCCGCTGAAGAGCGGCCCCACGCCCCCATGAACTAGGGCCCCCACGGATTCCCCCTCTCCACAGGCCTAAGATCCGCCGCCCCCCAAAGAATGGGGGGCGCATGAGGCCGGTACGCCCACCGCCCCCGCGCCTCGGCATCTACCCACATTGACCAGGGATCCATCATGAAGAACTTTGCGCGGACGCTGGCGTCCGCCGGCCTGCTGCTTTGCGCCCTCGGCGCCCAAGCCCACTTCGTCTCCGGCGCAAACGGCTTTTTCTGGGACATCGACAATGCCAACGGCGTCATCGGCGACGGCACGAACGATGCCTATGACGGCGCGTACAGACTCTCGGTCAATGGCCAAGAGGTCGTGGCCGCAGGCACCGTCTCAGCCGACGGACGCACCCTCTACCTGGCCACCGAAATGGCCGGCCTGCGGGTGACACGCACGGTCTACGTGCCGACGGGCCTGCGGGTGAGCGGGGCGGACTACCTGCGTTATGTGGACTGTGTGGAAAACACCGGCACCTCCACGGTGGCGGGGGTCACGCTGGCCCTGCAAACCAACCTGGGCTCTGACGGTGGCACCCTCACCTACCCACTGCCCGCCGGGCTGCGTGGCGCCCTGGGCACCGATGACGGCGACGGCTTTGGCGACCCCAGCCTGGTCCACCTGTACGGCACCCACACGCAGGACATGACGCTCTCAGAAGACGCCCTGAGCTGGTCGTTCTTGACGCCGGCCGTCAAGGCAGGCAAGAAGTACTGCTACCGCACCTACGCCATCCAGGCCACCACCCGGGCCCTGGCCAGCGAACTGGCCCAGTCCCTGAGCAGCAACCCGGACGTGGACGGCATGACCGCCGTCGAGCGCAAGTCGCTGCAGAACGCCAGCGATTTCAGTGCCCAGCTGGAGGTGTTCCCGCCCCGCGGTGCAGTGCTGCCCGCGGGCACCAGCTTTGACGTGGCCACCATCATCTCGGCCCCGGCCAGCGTGCTGTCGGCCTACACCCTGAGCGCCAAGCTCAACGGGGTGGACGTGAGCGCTGCCTGCCGCAGCACGCAGGCGCTGGTGGACGCCAGCGGTGCCATCACGGGCCACGCGGTGCGCTGCACCGGCCTGTCCAGCCAGCTGGTGACCGGCACCAATGACATGGTCTTCCAGGTGCGCGCCGGCAAGGAGAGCGCCAAGGCCCACGTCTTCTGGCAGGTCCTGCCCGTGCAAAGCGCGGCGCGCTGAGGCGCGCGCGCCTTCGGGGCGACGCAAGCAGCAGCAGGGGCCCGCCGCACGCGGGCCTTTTTTTTTGTGGCGGCGGGGTCGGCCACGGCCAGATCCCGCACCCGGCGCACTGGGGCGTCGGGAGCCCGCGGCGCGCGGGTGTCGGCCAGAGACCGGCGGCCAAGGGGCTGAGGGTCTTGTCTTCCACCAACCGTTCGAGACCCGGGTGGAGCCCCTGCGCGACGACGTCGACATCGCCGTGCGCATCCTGCCCGGGCCGCCACCTCACCCGGGCGGTGCGCACCTGCATTGACGACCTGATGGCGCGGACCAAGACCCAAAGCCATACGTTTAACGTATGGATGACATATTTCATCAATCTTTGAAGTTCTGCTCCAGCCTTCGAACAATCCAGCCCTGATGCCCTGCCGTCGCGGGACATCAGGACCGACCTGTACGAAGGAGACAAGCATGTACACCCGCCGCCGCCACGGCCTGACCCGCCTGTTGGCCACCGCCCTGACCCTGGCCTGCGCCGCCCTGGCCCCCAGCGCCCACGCCGCCTGGCCTGACAAGCCCGTCAAGGTTATCGTGCCCTGCCCCGCCGGCTGCTCGCTGGACGGCATCGTGCGCACCCTGGCCGAGCCGTTGCGCGCCCGTTGGGGCCAGCCCCTGGTGGTGGAGAACCGCGCCGGCGCCGGCGGCACGCTGGGCATGGACGCCGTGGCCAAGGCCCCGGCCGACGGCCACACCCTGGGCATTGGCTTCAACGGTCCCATCGCCTTCGCGCCCTTCCTCTATAAGCGCCTGCCCTACCAGCCCGAACGTGACCTGCTGCCGGTGGTGCTGACCACCTCACAACCCAATGTGCTGGCCGTGCGTGCCGACCACCCCGCCCGCAGCCTGCCCGAGTTCCTGGCCTGGGCGCGCAAGGAAGGCAGCCGCCTGAGTTATGCCTCCGTCGGCAACGGCAGTTCCTCGCACCTGGCGGCCGAGTTGATGCTCAGCCAAATCGGGGTGGATGCGGTGCATGTGCCCTACAGCGGCTCCCCGCCAGCCGTCACCTCCTTGGCCGCAGGCGAGACGCAGATGCTCATCACCGTGGAGCCGCCCCTGATGCCCTTGATCCAGGGCGGCCGGGTACGCCTGCTGGCCACCACCGGCGCCAAGCGCATGGAGAGCCTGCCCCAGTTGCCCACCCTGGCCGAGTCCGGTCTGCCCGGCTTTGAGGCCCTGGCCTGGAATGGCCTGTTCGTGCCCGCCGGCACCCCGGCTGCGGTAGTGGAGCGCGTGAACGCCGACGTCAACGCCGTGCTGCAACAGCCCGCCGTGCGCGAAGCCCTGGCCAAGCAGGGCCTGGTGGTGGGCGGCGGCACGCCGGCCGCTTTCCGCGGCTTCATCCAGGACGAGTCCCGCAAGTGGGGCGCCGTCATCCGCAAGGTGGGCATCACCATCGACTGAAGCCCCACCCCATGCTCGCCCTTCAAAAGACCTCCCCCGCCCCGGGCCTGACGCTGGCCGACGTGGCGCCCCCCGGCCCGCCGGGCCCGGGCCAAGCCTTGGTGCAGGTGCTGGCCACCGGCATCTGCGGCAGTGACCTGCATGTGGACGACTGGACCCCCAGCTACCACTTCATCGCGCCGCGCCTGCCGGTGACGCTGGGCCATGAGTTTGTGGGCCGCGTGCACGGCGGCCGGCTGGACGGGCAGCGTGTGGTGGTGCGCCCCTCGGTGGTGTGCGGCACCTGCGCGGCCTGCACCGCCGGCCAGCCTGATGCCTGCGAGACCCGCACCGGCCTGGGCATGACCCGCCCTGGCGCCTTTGCCCCCTGGGTGCTGGTGCCCGAACGCAACTGCGTGCCCGTGCCCCCTGGCCTGCCCGACGCCCTGGCCACCCTGGCCGAGCCCCTGTCCATCGCCTGGCAGGCGCTGCAGGTGGCCGGGCCCGTGGCCGGCCAGCGGGTGCTGGTGATGGGCCCCGGCACCATTGGCCAAGGCGTGGCCCTGCTGGCCCGGCGTGCGGGCGCCGCCCAGGTGGTGGTGAGCGGCTTTGACGACGGCCCGCGCCTGCAGGCCCTGCGCGACATGGGTTTTGACGCCCTGGTGGACGTGGCCCGCCAGCCCCTGGCCGAGGCGGTGCACCCGCACACCGGCGGCGCGCCCTTTGACCTGGTGGTGGAGGCCACCGGCGTGCCCGCCACCATCACCCAGGCCCTGCCCTTGCTGCGTCGGCGCGGCGCGTTGGTGGTCACGGGCATCCACGCCACACCGCTGCCGCTGGACCTGACCACCCTGGTGCGGCGCGAGCAGCAGCTGCGCGGTTCCTTCCGCCCCCAGGAGGCGGCCTGGCCCGAGGTGCTGGCGTGGCTGGCCACCGAGGCCGAGACGCTGGCACCCATGGTCAGCCACGTGCTGCCCCTGGCCCGTGGGCTGGAGGGCTTTGCCCTGGCCCATGGGAAGCAGGCCACCAAGGTGGTGCTGTGCCCACCAGCCCCCACGGCGCCCGCGGAGCCCGCCCATGGCTGACGCGCCCTGCGCCGCCCTGCCGCCCGGCTGGGCGCCCATTGGCGCCGTGCTGGCCCTGTGGAACGACGTGGACCCCACGCGCCTGGCCGACTATGAGCACTGGCACCGCCACGAGCACGTGCCCGAGCGCTGCACCGTCCCTGGCCTGCACTGGGGCCTGCGCTGGGCACGGGCCGACGCCGCACGCGGCCCGCGCTTTTTCACCCTCTACGGCTTGCGCGACGCCGCCGTGTTGGACGAGCCCGCCTACCAGCGCCTGCTGCGCGAGCCCACCCCCGCCAGCCGCGCCATGCGCCCAGCCCTGCGCCAAGTCACCCGCTGGGTGTGCGCCGTGCCGGCAGAGCCGGTGGCCTTTGCCATGGCACAGGCCCAATTGGCCCGGCTGATGACGGCCCCCACCGTGGTCACTTGCGCCGACGAACCACACCCCACCCAACGGGCCCCTGGCACCGGCCTGTGGCTGGCACGCTTGCCCCAGGCAGCCCCGCTGCCCTGGTTGTCGGCCACACAGCAAGACCGCACGGCTGGAGCAGAAGCGGGGGCGGCCCGCGACACGGCGACACCCGTGGCTTGGCTGGGCCTGCTGACCGCCCCCGAAACCGTACCCGGCGCCCTGCGCGGCACAGCACTCACGGCCCAATGGCGGGCCTTGCCTGTGGGCCAACACGCTCAGGAGCCGGCCCGGTCCGGGCGATGACGGCGCGGGACTCAGGAGGAACCGGTCGCCAGGCAAGGGACCTGGCCGCCGCACCTCAGCGCCCGAAGAAGAACCGTCGATGCGCCCGGTCTGCCCGCCACCCACCCTGCGGCCCACGACCCCAGGCCGCCGCTTTCTGCAGCTGGCGGCCTGGGGCGGCGGCGCCAGCCACCCCGTCCACAGCGCCCCTTGCCTGTCCTCCTGTGGGATGACAGGCCGGTGCGCCCCATGGCGGCACCATCGGCCCTCCTGAGAAGAACACGGAGACCACCGATGCCCCGCCCCACCACCGCCCGCCCCACCCTGCGCGCTGACGCGCCGGGCACGCCCCTGCGCTTGGCCACCGCCCTGGCGCTGCTGGGCACCGCCCTGGCCGGCCCGGCCGCCGCCGCGCCTGCCGTGCTGGACGCCAGCGCCTGCGCCGGCCTGGCCACGCGGCTGGCCCCCGCCCAGCCCGGCCTCACCCTGCAGGCCGAGTGGATCCCCGCGCAGGCCCAGCGCCCCCCTGGCCAGGCGGACGGGCCGCTGCTGGCGGCCCACTGCCGCCTGGCCGGCCGCATGGCCGAGCGCACCGGCATCGACGGCCAGCCCTACCACATTGGCTTTGAGCTGCGCCTGCCGGCCGACTGGAACGGCCGCCTGCTCTACCAAGGCGGCGGCGGCAACGACGGCGTCGTGCGCCCCGCCGTGGGCCACCAGGCCGCGCCGGGCTATGCCCTGAACCGGGGTTTTGCTGTGGTCAGCACCGATGCCGGCCACCAAAAGCCCACGGCCGACTTTGGCTTTGACCCCCAGGCCCGGGTGGACAACGCCTATGCGGCGCATGACCGGGTGGCCACCCTGGCCAAGGCCCTGGTGCAGGGCGCCTACGCCCAGCCGGCGGCGCGCAGCTACTTCATCGGCTGCTCGGGTGGCGGGCGCCAGGCGATGATGATGACGCAGCGCTTTCCACAGCACTTTGACGGCGTGCTGGCCATCGCCCCGGCCATGCGTGTGTCCAAGGGCGCCACCATCGCCGCAGCCTGGGACACCCAGGCCCTGCAGGCCATTGCCCCCAAGGGCGGGGACGGCCAGCCAGTGCTCAGCCAGGCCTTGAGTGATGCCGACCTGGCCCGGCTGCGGGACGGCATCCTGCAAGCCTGCGACGCGCAGGACGGCCTGGCCGACGGGCTGGTGTCTCACCCGGCAGCCTGCCGCTTTGACCCCGCCGCGCTGCAGTGCCGTGGCGCCAAGACCGAGCAGTGCCTGTCCGCCCCGCAGGTGGGCGCGCTGCAGCGCATCTTTGCCGGCGCCCGCGACAGCCAGGGCCGGGCGCTCTACTTCGGCTGGCCCTGGGATGCCGGCATCGGCCACCCGGCCAACGACTGGCGCGCCTGGAAGCTGGGCCGCTCACCCACCGCCCAAGCCGACTCACGCCATGTGTTCCTGATGCAGGATGCGCTGCAGGGCTACTTCGTCACCCCGCCCGACCGGGGCCTGAGCCTCTACCGCTTTGACTTTGACCGCGACCCGGCCCGCATGGACGCCCACGCCTGGATGTTCAACACCGCCGACGACGTGGCCCTGACCGGCTTCAAGGCCCGGGGCGGCAAGCTGCTGCTGGCCCACGGCATGGCCGACGCCATCTTCTCGGCCCATGAGACGGTGGACTACCACCAGCGCATGCGCGCGGTGCACGGCGCGGGCCTGGACGACTTCTCGCGCCTGTTCCTCGTCCCCGGCATGGGCCATTGCAGTGGCGGCGCGGCCACCGACAGCTTTGACGGCTTGCAGGCCCTGGTGGACTGGGTGGAGGACGGCCGGGCCCCGGCCCGCATCACCGCCCGGGGCACCCGCGTGTTCCCGGGCCGCAGCCGGCCGCTGTGCCCCTGGCCGCAGCATGCCCACTACAACGGGCAGGGCGACCCGGAAGACGAGCGCAGCTTCAGCTGCCGGGGCGACTGAGGGCCGCTGGCGGTGCCTCAGCGGGCGGCCGCCACGGTGCGGTCGATCCAGTCGAACAGCTCGGGCAGGTCGTAGTCACCACTGTGCGGCCGGTCCCAGGACAGGGCCAGGTCCACAGACAGGCCGCGGTGGCGGGCGGCGGCGGCCAGCAGCACGGGGACGGCCAGGGCGGTGTCCTTGTCCTGCGTGCCGTGGCGGATGCGCCAGTGCGGCGCCGGCACGCTGCCGGCGTCGGACCGCAGCAGCTGCACCACAGCGTCCATGCGGTCCACCGTGGCGGCGTCGGCCGCCGTGGCGCCGGGCACGGTACTGCGCGCCAGAGCCCAGGCGGTGAAGTGGCGCTTGTCGGTGCGCGCATCGCCAAAGAGCTGGTTCTCGCCACTGCCCAGGGCCACATCGTCAAAAGCCGGTGTCACCTTCAGGCGGCCCAGGGCGCGCCGGTAGGCCTCCCAGTCCAGGCCGGTGACACGCCCCCCCTCCACCGTGAGCCAAGTCCGCCCGGCCAGCGACTGCCCGGTGGCCAGCGCGCGCTGCGCCGAGGCCAGCACCTGGGCCACCACCGCGTCACGCAAGGGGCCGCTGCCATCGGCGGCCAAGGTAAGGGGGCGGCCCGCCTCGTCCTTCAGGCCCAGGCCGTTGACATGCGCCGGGAAGGCCGCCGCCAGCTCGGCCGAGAGGGCCTGCTGCGCCGGGCTGAGGGTGCCCGGCACCTCTCGGCGCTGCACCGCGTGGTCCAGCATGGTGATGTCGATGCGGCGGTAGTCGTGCACCCCTTGGAACTGCCACTCGTAGGCCTCGTCGGCATGGGCCAGGTGCGTGATGGGGCAATAGGCCGAGACGGCGAAGATGGGGTCTGGGGCGGGCGCGGCGCCCAAAGCCTGTAGTTCGGCCTGCACTGCGGCCTGCAGTTCGGCCTGCCTGGCCATGCTGCCACCACTGGCACCCAGCAAGGCGGAGAGCGCACCGCCCGCACTGGTGCCATTGGAGACGATGCGGTCGGCCCGGCCGCCGGGCAGGCGGCCTGCGTTGAAGTGCAGCCAGCGCACAGCGGCCTTCAGGTCCACCAGGGCCGCGGGGGCTTTGCCGGTCCAGGTGCCATCGGTCGCACGCAGGGTGCGCCCGCGCACGCCCGGTGAGGCCACCACATAACCGTGGGCCAGGGCCTGGGCGATGGTGCTGGGGCCGTTGCCGCCCGGGCCTGCTCCCGGCGGGCCGCCGGTGGGGGGGCCACCAGGCGCCGACGCGGCCCCGGGGGGCGGCCCGCTGCGCCCGGCCGGCGTGCCGGGCCGTGCCGGCAGGTAGCCCCCCACCGCATTGGGCAGAAAGATGGGCGCGGTCTGCGCCGTGTAGCGGCCCACCGCGCCGCCCTGGAAGTAGGCCTCGGGGATGTAGAGGTTCAAGACCTGGTAGGCCGGCTCCACCGGCCGGGTGACGGTGGGCAGGCCTTCATAGGCCCGCACCGCCAGCGCCAGCCCGTTGACCTGCACCGTCATGGGGGTGAAGCGGCTGGCGTCAAAGCGCAGTTGCAGCTCAGGCGCGCTCAGGTCAGGTGGGCGCGGGGCATGGGGGTCTAGCCGGGCGGCGGCGTCCGCGGCCGGGGTGGTGGACGGCGTGGCGCCGCAGGCGGCCAGCGCAGCGCTGGCCAGCAAGGCCAGGCCGTGGCGGCGGGAGAGAGGGGGCAGGGGCATGGCAGGCAATCCAAGGGCGTGCGGGCCAGCGGCTGCGCCGGACCCGCAGGGCCGCATCTTAGGCAGCGCCTGCTTCGGCCTTGTTTCCGGCCCCGGACTCGCGGTCCGCCCTGCCTCGCAAAGCTCAGGCCTCGGCGGGCCGATCCCAGGGGGCCACCGGCCCGCCAAAGCGCGCGGCCAGAAAGTCCACCAGCAGCCGCAGGGCCAGGGGCTGATGGCGGCGGCTGAGGTACACGGCGTACACGCCCAGGACCTCGGGCTCATGGTCGGGCAGCAGGCGCACCAGGGCCCCGCGGGCCAGGTCTTCGGCCACGTAGTAGGTGGGCAGCATGGCGATGCCCGCGCCCAGCAGCGCAGCCCGGCGCAGCACCGCGGTCTCGTTGGTGGCCAGCTCCCCCTGCACACCCACCGTGCTGACAGGGCCCTGCGCCGGCGGCACCGGCGCCAGGCGGTAGGTGGTGCCGCTGCCGTGTGCATGGGTCAGGTGCCGGTGGTCGGCCAGCTCTGCCGGGGTACGGGGCAGGCCGTGGCGGGTCACATAACCCGGCGCGGCACACAACACCGAGCGGCACACCGCCAGCGGCCGGCTCAGCAGCGCTGGGTCCAGCTGCCGGCTGATGCGCACGGCCAGGTCGATGCGGTCTTCCACCAGGTCCACCGCACGGTCGCTGGCCAGCAGCTCCACCTGCACCCGGGGGTGCAGGGCCCGAAAGTCCACCACCGCCGCGGTGAGCTGGGCGTCGGCAAACGAGGCCGAGGTGCTCACCCGCAGCCGGGCCTGGGGCTCGCGGCGGCCATCGCCGGCGCGCTGGCGCATGTCCTCGGCCAGTTCCAGCCAGGCCCGGGTGCTGGCCAGCGCGGTCTGCCCCGCCTCCGTCAGGCTGATGCGGCGGGTGGTGCGGTGCAGCAGGCGCGCCCCCAGCCAGTCCTCCGCCGCAGCCAGGTAGCGGCTGACCATGGCGGCCGACATGTCCAACCGTTCGGCGGCCCGGGTCAGGCTGCCGCTGTCGGCCACTTCCACAAACACCTGGGCAGCAGTCAGTCGGTCCATTTCAACGATTCATGCAATAGAAAATCCACCGACGCGCAGTTTATGGCCGCATCACGCATCAATACAGTGCCTGCACCGTGTTGAACCCCTGCTGAAAGGACCTGCCCATGACCTCCGCCCTGAACTGGATCCGCCGCGCCACCGCCGCCTTCACCCTGGGGGTGGTGGCCGCCGGGCCCGCCGCCGCACAGGCTCCTGCCGCCCCGGCCACGCCAGCCGCCCTGAGCCTGCGGGTGCACAACACCGAGGCGGGCAGCTTCCATGTGAATGCGGTGGTGCTGAGCGGCTCCACCGAGTCGCTGCTGATCGACACCGGGTTCAGCCGGGCCGACGCGCTGCGCATTGCCGCCCTGGTGCTGGAGTCCGGCAAGCCGCTCACCACCATCCTGGTGAGCCAGGCCGACCCAGACTTTTACTTCGGCACCGAAACGCTGCAGGCGCTGTTTCCGCAGGCGCGGGTGGTGAGCACACCGGCCGTGCGCGAGAAGATCCAGGCCAAGATGGTCGCCAAGCTGGCCTTCTGGGGCCCTAAGTTGGGCGCCAACGCCCCCCGGCAGCCGGTGCTGCCCGAGGCCTTGACCGGCACCACCCTGCTGGTGGACGGCCAGGCGGTGGAGCTGCGCGGCACCACGGGGCTGCTGGCCCACCGGCCCTATGTGTGGGTGCCCTCGCTGCGGGCGGTGGTGGGCGCGCTGGGGGTGTTTGGTCAACTGCACGTGTGGACGGCCGACACCCAAACCCTGGCCGAGCGCCAAGCCTGGACGGCCCAGTTGGACGAGATGCTGGCCCTGCGACCGGCGGTGGTGGTGCCGGGCCACATGGCCGCGGGCACCCCGCTGGACCTGACCTCCATCGCCCACACCCAGGCCTACCTGCGCCGCTTTGAGGCCGAGGCGGCCCGTGCCGCTGACGCCGCCGCCCTGAACGCCGCCATGCGCCAGGCCTATCCCGGCGCCGGGCTGACCTTGGCCCTGGACATTGGCGCCAAGGTGGCCAAGGGCGAGATGAAGTGGTGAGACAACGCCCACGGCGGCGAGACACGGTCGGCTTTCCGGTCCGTCCGCCACGGTGGCAACCGTTCTTCCGGTCTTGGCGGTGGCCTGCAGGCCACCGCCACGGGGCGGGCCCCTGGCGTAGCGCCTGGCACGACTCGTGCTGTAACGGCTCATCCTCCGGTGTCAGGCCAGAGGGGCGGCAGGTCAGCTGAGTGTCTAGGGGTGGATGCGTTGGGGCTGATCTGTCGGGTTCACCTGCACCCGGTGCGACTGGAACATGGCAAGCGAGCGACGTGCGCCCGGGTCTTTGCAGGGGCTGCCCTTCACGGGGCAGCCCCTTTTTCTTGTGCCCTGCCACCCCAAAGCCTGAAGCCCGGAGGGCCGGCGCCGGGCAGACCCGGCACCACGGGCCGGCCTTCAGCGACAGCTGAAGCTGGTGGCCAGGTCCAGGCTGCCGCTGCCGTTGTAGCGCGCCACCTTGGGGTGGGGGCACAGCGGGCGGCTGCGGTCGGCCGCCCAGTCGGCGGGCACGTCGGCGTTCACGCCACCCGCATTGCCGGTGCCACGGGCCTGGGCGATGACCTGGTCGGGCGCGTGGCCCTGCTCCACCCAGGCCACCAGGGCGCTGAGCATGTCGAACTGGTCGGTGGCATTGCCCCCCGAGCAGTGGCCCATGCCGGGCACCGGGTACAGGCGGGCGAAGTCATCGGCGCGGCCACCGTGGCGCGCCTGCACGCCTTCGTACCAGGTCACCGTGTCCTGGTACGAGAAGATGGCGTCGCTCACCCCGTGGTAGACCATGATCTTGGCGCCGCGGTTGCGCACCGCCTGCAGCTGGGTGGGGTTGGGCGGCGTCATGAAGCCCATGCCCGACTCGGTGTAAGTGGCGTTGGTGGCGTGGATCTGGGTCACCAGGGTGTCGATCGAGCTGTTGAGCGTGAAGGCGGTGCCGTCAAAGGTGGCCGCATCGGCCGGCGGGGTCTTGAAGACAAAGCCCACGGCGCCAGAGTCGCGCTGGATCGGCGCGGTGAACTCCCAGGTGGCGGTGTTGCCCACGCCCAGGCCGGCATCAAACGGGAAGCTGCTGTAGACCGCCGCGCCGGTGGAAGTGACCGCGCCGCTGAAGATCGGGCCGATGGCCGTCTTCTGCTCGGCGCTCAGGCAGGTGCCGTCGCGCTCACCGCTGCAGGTGGGCACGTCGCGCTCGAAGTTGAAGGCCTTCTGGCAGGCGGCCACGTCCTGGATCAGGCCGTCGGTGGCGCCGTCCAGGGCGTCGCACTTGGCCAGCACCTGGGCCGACACCATCTTGCGCTCGGCGGTGGTGAAGGCGGCGGAGAGGTCGGCGCTGGTGGTGCCGCTGACCTTCATGTACTGCTGGGCGCCAAAGATGTTGGCCACCGCCGCCTTGGGCAGGTTGTAGCCGGGGGCACCGGCCAGGTAGCCGTCGTACTGGTCGGGATAGCGGGCGGCGGCCACCAGGGTGTGGCGGCCGCCGTTGGAACAGCCACCAAAGTAGCTGCGGTCCGGCGCCTTGCCATACGCCGTCTGGATCAGGGACTTGGCCATGGGCGTGAGCTTGCCCACCGCCTGGTAGCCGTAGTCCAGCCGCGCCTGGGGGTCCAGGCCGAAGAAGGGGCCCATGCTGCCCGGGTGGCCGGCATCGGAGCTGAGCACCGCGAAGCCCTGGGCCAGGGCGTGCGTCACCGGCCCGCCACCGGTGGCGCCGGTGGCGGTCAGCACGCTGCCGTCCAGGCCGCCATTGGCCTGGTGGAAGAAACGGCCGTTCCAGGCCAGCGGCAGGCGCATCTCGAAGCCGATGGCGTAGGTCTTGCCGTCCACGGGGCTCACGCGCTCGTGCATCTTGCCCTTGACCAGGCAGTGCGCCGGCACCGCCTTGCCACCAACCGTGAGGGTGCCGGCGGCCACGGCCTCGGCGCTGGTGATGGCCGTGTGGGCCAGGCCGCTGAGGCGGGTGGCCAGGGCCGCGCAATCACCCGACAGGTTGGCGGGTTGGGCCGCGGCCAGCTGGGGCGGCGTGTCGTCGTCGTCACCCCCGCCACAGGCGGCCAGGGTGGCCACGGCCAGGGCCAGCGGCACGCCAGCCTTGGCCCAAGGGCGTGCCGCCGGGGCGGCGGCGGGGGAAGCAAATTTGCGCATGGGGATGTCTCCTGTGGAACCGATCGCGTCCGGAATCGTCAACGTTCTTGACTTTTGTACTGTCCGGTTCATTAATCTACTTAACTATTTAAACGACCAAAACCCACGAAAACCATCTTGACGATTAACTTGCTGAACGATATGCCCGAAAACACCCCTCCAGAAAGCACAACGCCCGCCCGTCGCAAAGCAACGGGCGGGCGCGGCAGGACGGGGACGACCGAGGGGGCGGATCAGCGGCAGGTGAAGCTGCCGGCCTCCTCCAGGCTGCCAGTGCCGCGGTAGCGGGCCACCTGCGGATGGGGACACAGCGGCCGGCTGCGGCTGGCGGCCCAGTCCGGCGGCAGGTCGGCATTGGCACCGCCGGGGTTGCCGGGGCCGCGGGCCTGCGCGGGCACGGCACCGGGCGCCTGGCCCTGCTCCACCCAGGCCACCAGGGCGCTGAGCAGGTCGAACTGGTCGGTCGACGGGCCGCCCGAGCAGTGGCCCATGCCCGGCACGGCATACAGGCGGGTGAACTGGGCCGACCGGCCGCCGGTGCGCTGGTCAGCCGCCTGCTGCCAGGCCACCGTGTCGTGCCAGGAGAAGATCGCGTCGCTCACCCCGTGGTAGAGCATGACCTTGCCGCCACGGGCGCGAATCTTTTCCAGGCCACCCAGGTCCGGTGGGGTCATGAAGCTCAGGCTGTCCTCGGGGTAGGTGGTGTTGCGGGCCTGGATGCCGGCGACCAGCGTGTCCACCGGCGTGTTCAGGCTGAAGGCCGGGCCGTTGAAGCCGGCAGGCTGCACCGGGGGCACCTGGAAAATGGCGCCCACCGCCCCGGAATCGAGGTGGAGCGAGGCATTGAACTCCCAGAAGGCCACGCCGGGCGCGCCCAGGCCGGCGTCCCAGGGGAAGGGCGCGTAGATGGCCTCACCCCGGGAGGTGACGGCGCCGCGGAAGATGGCCGCCACCGCCGCCTTCTGTCCGCGGGTCAGGCATTGGCCGGTGCGGTCGGCTGCGCCCTCACCCGCGCAGGTGGGCAGGTCGCGCTGCAGGTCAAAGGCCTGCTGGCAGGCGGCCACGTCCTGCACCAGGCCGTCGGTGGCGCCGTCCAGGGCGTCGCAGCGGGCCAGCACCGCCCGGGCAAGCGCCGTGCGCTCGGCCGGGTTGAAGGCGCTGCCCAGGTCCTTGGGGTCGGTGGCCACCTTGGCGTACTGCTGGGCGCCAAAGATGTTGGCCACGGCCGCGCGCGGCAGGCGGTAGCCCGGGGCCCCGGCCAGGTAGCCGTCGTACTGGTCGGCATAGCGCTCGGCGGCGACCAGGGTGTGGCGGCCACCGTTGGAGCAGCCGCCGATGTAGCTGCGGTCCGGCGCTTTGCCGTAGGCACGCTCGATCAGGCCCTTGGCCACCGGGGTCAGGCTGCCCACGGCCTGGTAGCCGTAATCGCGCCGGGCCTGCGGGTCCAGGCCGAAGAAGGGGCCGTAGGCGATGGGGTGGCCCGCGTCGCTGCTGAGCACCGCGAAGCCCTGGGCCAGGGCCGGCGCCAGCGGACCGCCACCCAGGCCGCCCAAGGCGGGCACCACCACGCCGTCGATGCCGCCGTTGACCTGGTGGTAGAAGCGGCCGTTCCAGTTCAAGGGCAGGCGCAGCTCGAAGGCGATGGCGTAAGGCTTGCCATCCACCGGGCTGACCCGCTCATGCAGCCGGCCCTGCACCTGGCAATGCGCCGGCACCGCCACCGAGAGGGTGTTGGGGCCGGTCTTGACCGGGCCGGCGGCCACGGCCTGCACCCCGGTGACCTTGAGGCCGGGCAGGCCGCCGGGGGCATCCCCCAGACGCGCGGCCAGGGCCGCGCAGTCACCGGACAGGGCGGCGGGCTGGGCGGCCGTCAGCCGTGCCGGCGCCCCCACCGCCTCGCCCCCATGACCGCCCGCCCCGCCGGCGCCCAGGCCGGCGCAGGCCGACAGCAGCAGGACCGTGGCGCCCCCGCTGCAACACGCCAGGGCGCGGTGGCTCGGCTCAGGGGTCCGCGCGCGGCGGGGCGGCGCCGGCAACGGCGGCAGGGACAGGGGCATGTCAGGACTCCGGCTCGGGCAGCTGCACACTTTGAACCGCCCATTTAATTAATTTACTGAACCAAATGCCCGTTCAGCATCCGGAGTAACCCCGCCTGACCACAGGCTTCAGTAGCCGCCGGACGCCGGGACGGCCAGCGGCGGCGGTCCCCCTTCAGGTTTGAACTGCCGCGCCAGCGCGCTGGCCGCCTTGACCAACAGCGTGGTGTCCACCGCCACGGCCACAAACAGCGCGCCGGCGGCCAGGTACTGCTGCGCCAGCACCGGGTCTGTGGCCAGGATGCCGGGCGCCTTGCCGGCGGCACGCACCGTGGCCATGCCTTGCAGGATGGCGGCCTGCACCTGCGGGTGCGCCGGCTGGCCGGGGTGGCCCATGCTGGCCGACAGGTCGGCCGGGCCGAAGAACACGCCGTCCACACCGTCCACCGCGGCGATGGCCGGCAGGTTCTGCAGCGCCTCGACCGTCTCGGCCTGCACCAGCAGGCACATCTCGTCGTTGGCGCGCTGCACGTACTGCTCGACCTGGTTCCAGCGCGAGGCCCGGGCCAGCGCGGCGCCCATGCCGCGGATGCCCTGCGGCGGGTAGCGCATGGCGCGCACCATCTGCGCCGCCTGCTCGGCCGTGTCGACCATCGGCACCAGCAGGGTCTGCGCGCCCACGTCCAGGTACTGCTTGACCAGGGCCACGTCGCCGATCACCGGGCGCACCACACCATGCACCGGGTACGGCGCGATCGCGCGCAGCTGCGCCAGCACGCTGCGCGGGTCGTTGGGGGCGTGCTCGCCGTCCAGCAGCAGCCAGTCGTAGCCGCAGGTGGCCAGCAGCTCGGCGGCGTTGGCCTCGGCCAGGCCGACCCAGCAGCCGATCTGCGGCCGGCCGGCGCGCAGCGCGTTGCGGAAGGTGTTGGCGGGGATCTGCATCGTCATGCCTTGGGGTAGAGGCCGCGCTCGCGGGCCATCAGCCGGGTCAGGCCCAGCAGCGCGTCGATGTTGGGCGTGGCCAGGCCCAGGTGCTGGCCGATCTCGCGCACGCTGGCCACCAGCGCGTCGAGCTCGACCGGCCTACCCGCCTCGACGTCCTGCAGCATCGAGGTCTTGAACGAGCCCAGGCTGCGGGTGATCGCATGGCGGTCCTCAGGCTGCTGGTCGATGCCGCAGCCGATGCGCCGGCCGATCGCCTGCGCCTCCCCCATGACGGCGCTGCAGAAGCCGCGCACCAGCGGGTCGTCGAGGATGCGGTCGCAGGGCGCACCGGTGATCGCCGAGACCGGGTTCATGGTCATGTTGCCCCAGAGCTTGAACCAGATCTCCTGCTGGATGCAGGCGGCCTGCTTGACCGCGAAGCCGGCGCCCTCGAGCAGCGCGGCCACGGCCTGCAGGCGCGGGCTGTCGCCGCCGGCGGGCTCGCCGATGATCAGGGCGTTGTGCTTGATGCGCTCGATGCGGCCCGGCCGCGGCGACGCCGCGCTGACGTGCACCACGCCCCCCAACACATGCCGGGTCGGCAGCGCGGCGGCGGTGGCGCCCTCGGGGTCGACCGCCCGGAGCTGCAGCCCGGCGCATTCGCCGCCCAGGCCGTCGAAGAACCACCAGGGCACCCCGTTCATCGCCACCAGCACCACGGTGTGGGGCCCCAGCAGCGGGCGGATCTGGGCGGCCACGGCCGGCATCGCCGGGCCCTTGACCGAGACGATCACCAGGTCCTGCGGGCCCAGCGCGGTGGCGTCATCGGTGGCGGCCAGCGGCTGGCGGTGCTCGGTGCCGTTGGCGTCCACCCAGCTCAGGCCCTCGGCCTGCAGGGTGCGCAGCGTCTGGCCACGGGCCAGGGCGCTGAGCGCGAGGCGGCCGGCGGGCAGGCGCGCGCCCAGCCAGGCGGCGAAGACGCCGCCAATGGCGCCGACGCCGACGACGCAGACCTTGTGCAGGGAGGGTGTGCTCATGCGCGGTAGCCGGGGTCGATGCGGTCGATCAGGCGCTGCATGGCGGCAAAGCTGTCCTCACCGGCCCCGAAGTTCGGGTTGAAGTTGAGCGAGTCTCGCACGCATTTCTCCAGCACCGGCACCGGGATCGGGCGCAGCGCGCCCAGGGCCTGCGAGGCCACCTGCACCTCGCAGGCGCGCTGCACCAGCCACATCAGGTTGAAGGCCTGCGCCAGCGAGCGGCCGATGACCACCGGGCCGTGGTTGCGCAGCAGCAGCACCGGCTTGCCCTGGCTGGAGGCCAGGATGCGGGCGCCCTCGTCGGCGTGCACCGTGATGCCTTCGAACTCGTGGTACGCCACCTGGCCGTAGAGCTGGGCGGCGTAGAAGTTGGTGTAGCTCAAGCCCTCCTCAGTGCAGCACACCGCCAGCGTGGGCGTGGTGTGCACGTGCATCACGCAGTGGGCCTCGGGCAGGGTGGCGTGGATCGCGCCGTGGAAGGTGAAGCCGGCCGGGTTGATCGGCCAGTCGCTGTGGCCGACGACGTTGCCCTGGATGTCCACCTTCACCAGGTTGCTGGCGGTGACCTCGCTGTAATGCAGGCCGAAGGGGTTGATCAGGAAGTGGCCCTCCTGATCGGGCACCTTCAGGGAGATGTGGTTGTAGATCAGCTCGGCCCAGCCCTGGTGGGCGAAGATGCGGTAGCAGGCGGCCAGCTGGACGCGGGCGGCCCATTCGGCCTCGCTGAAGCGTGCGGGTCGGGTGAATGCGGTCATCGTGTGGCCCTCAGACGAAACGGAAGTTCAGGACCCCCAGCGGGCCGTAGTCGGCTTGAAACAGGTCCCCTGCCCGGGCGGCTACCGGCCGCGTGAACGAGCCGGCCAGCACGATGTGGCCGGGCTGCAGGGTCTCGCCCCAGGGCGCGAGCTTGTTGGCCAGCCAGGCGATGCCGATGGCCGGGTCGCCTTGCACGCCAGCGGCCAGGCCGGTTTCCTCGACCACGCCGTTCTGGCGCAGGATGGCGCCGCACCAGGCGCGGTCCACCGCGCGCGGGCCGACGCGCTGGCCGCCCAGCACGATGCCGGCGTTGGCGGCGTTGTCGCTGATGGTGTCGAAGACCTTGCGCATCAACTGGGTATGGCGGTCGAACTGCTCGATGCGGGCGTCGATGATCTCGATCGCGGGGGTGATGTACTCGGTGGCGTCCAGCACCTGCTCCACCGTCACGTCCGGGCCGGTCAGCGGCGCCTTCAGGATGAAGGCCAGCTCCACCTCCACCCGCGGCGCGATGAAGGCCGACACCGGGATGTCGAGCACCGCCTCGCCCTCGCAGCGGTAGAGCATGTGGTCCAGCAGGGTGCCGTAGTCGGGCTCGGTGATCTGGCTGCTGATCTGCATCGCGCGGCTGGTCAGGCCGATCTTGTGGCCGATCACCCGGGCGCCGTCGCCGATCTGCCGCTGCACCCAGGCGCGGCTGACGCGGTAGCCGTCCTCGATCGTCATGCCGGGGAAGCGCTTGCTGAAGTGCTCGACCGGCTCGCGGCGGTCCTGCGAGGCCTGCAACTCGGCGGCGAGCGCGGCGATGGTGGTGTCGTCCAGCATGGGTCAGGCCTTCTTGAACAAGGGGTGCAGGGAGCTGTGCTTGGCGTCGAAGACCTCGGGGCCTTCGTCGATCTGCAGGGTGACGCCGATCGGCCGGGTGGCCAGCAGCGGCGCGAAGTGGGCCTGGGCGGTGGCCTCCAGCGCCTGTCCCACCGCGCGGTGGACGGCGGCGCTGCGGCCGCGGCCCATGCGCAGGTTCAGGTACGCGAAGGCGTAGTCCCCGCCCTGCCCGGCCGCCTGGCCGGCGGCGCCACCGTCGGCCACCGCCCAGTGCGCCGCCGGGTAGGCCAGCACGCGCACGCCACCGGGCGGGAAGACGGCGCGGCCGTCCTCGTCACGGGCGGCCAGCAGGGTGTCGGCCAGGGCGCGGCACAGCGCGCCCAGGTCGCTGCCGCCCTCGGCCACCGGGCGGTCGAGGTTGGCGGTGTAGAGGATGACCAGGTGGGGCATCGCGGGCTCCTCAGAGGCGGGTGGCGATCGCGGTGTAGCCGTCGGCCGCCGAGGCCTGGGCCGCCGGGATGGCGCGGCCGCTGACCGGCGTGACCGGGAAGACGGCGTTGAGCTGGCCGGTGCCGCTGGCGCCGAAGTACGGGGTGACGATCTCGGCCGGGGCGGCGTATTCGCTCCAGCCGAGTGCGCCCAGCATCATCGCGGTGTCGTGCATGAAGCCTTCGCCGTGGCCCTTGCTGGCGTACTCGGGGAGCATGGCGCAGAAGTCGTCCCACTGGCCCTTCTCCCACATCTCGATGACGCGGCGGTCGAGCTGTTCCAGGAAGGGGCTCCAGACCTTGAAGGCGTATTCGGGCGCCAGGCCGTTCTGGGCGAAGCGGTGGCTGAGCGAGCCGCTGGCGAGGAAGGCGACGGTGCCGTCGTAGTGGTCCTCGACGGCCTTGCGCAGCGCCCAGCCCAGGCGGGCCGAGTCGTTGAGGTAGTGGACGGTGCACAGCGCCGACACCGACACGACCTTGAAGTGCTGGTCGGGGTTCATGTAGCGCAGCGGCACCAGGGTGCCGTATTCGGGGTCGAGGGTGGTCTCGTGGTGGGCCAGGGTCTCGACGCCCATCCCGGTGGCCACGCGCGCCATCAGCTGGCCCAGTTCGGGGTTGCCGTGGCACTCGAAGGGCATGTTCTTGATGAAGTGCGGCAGCTCGTTGCTGGTGTAGCTGCCCTTGAAGTGCGGCGCGCAGTTGAGGTGGTAGTTGGCATTGACCAGCCAGTGGGTGTCGAACACCACCAGGGTGTCCACGCCCAGTTCGCGGCAGCGCCGGCCGATCTCGATGTGGCCATCGATCGCGTCCTGCCGCGTGCCCTTGCGCGGGCCGTCGAGCTCCGAGAGGTACATCGACGGGACGTGGGTGATCTTTCCGACGAGAGCGAGCTTGCCCATAGTGTGTCTCCTGATGAGGCCAAGTCTTCCGACTTCAAAGGGCGGCGCGGGCGGCAGCGGCAGGTGGCCGCTTGCGCTCATGTCCCCCGGGCTGGTCTTCGACCAGCCCTCCTCCTTTACTTCGCTCCAGCGGCCACCTGCCACTGCCTGTTCCGTCGCGGTCTGACTGCTCCGCAGGGCAGCACGGTGGAGTGGCAGGGGGCTGGGGTGCTTGGCGGAGCGAAGTAAAGGAGGAGGGCCCGGCGAAGCCCGGGCCGGGGGACGGAGCCCGGACACAAACAGTCCTGAGGACTGTTTGTGCCTGGCGACGGCCAGGGCCTCTGGCCCTGGCATGAGCGCAGCCAAGCACCCCAGCCCCCTGCCCCGCTCCGGGTCCTGCGAGCGAGGTCCTCAAACACCCCAATGCGGAATGTGGTGCGAGCCCATCGACACCGCCACGTTCTTCGGCTCCAGGAACACCTCGTGGCTCCAGGTGCCACCCTCGCGCCCGGTGCCGCTGGCCTTGGTGCCGCCGAAGGGCTGGCGCAGGTCGCGCACGTTCTGGCTGTTGACGAAGCACATGCCCGCCTCGATGGCCGCGGCCACGCGGTGCGCCTTGCCGATGTTCTCGGTCCAGACATAGCTCGACAGGCCGTAGGCGGTGTCGTTGGCGATGCGGATGGCCTCGGCCTCGTCCTCGAAGGGGATCAGGCAGGCCACCGGACCGAAGATCTCGTCCTGGGCGATCTTCATGCGGTTGTCCACGTCGGCGAAGACGGTGGGCTTGACGAAGTTGCCCTTGGCCAGATGGGCCGGCAGCTCGGGCGCGTCCAGGCCACCGCACAGCAGCGTGGCGCCCTCCTTCGTGCCCAGCTCGATGTAGTGGCGCACCTTGGCCAGATGGCCTTGGCTGATCATCGGGCCGATGATGGTCGTATCCATCAGCGGGTCGCCCACGGTGATGCGCCGGGCGCGCTCGGCGAACCTGGCGGCGAAGTCGGCGTAAATGTTCTTTTGCACCAGGATGCGGCTGCCGGCGGTGCAGCGCTCGCCGTTGTTGCTGAAGATCATGAACACCGCGGCGTCCAGGGCGCGGTCCAGGTCGGCGTCGGCGAAGACCACGAAGGGGCTCTTGCCGCCCAGCTCCATGCTGAACTTCTTCAGGCCGGCGGCCTTGACGATGCGGTGGCCGGTGGCGGTGGAGCCGGTGAAGCTGATGGCCCGCACGTCAGGGTGGGCACACAGCGGCTCGCCGGCGTCGGCGCCGAAGCCGTGCACGATGTTGAGCACGCCGGCCGGGATGCCCGCCTCCAGCGCCAGCTCACCCAGGCGGGCGGCGGTCAGGGGCGAGAGCTCGCTCATCTTCAGCACCGCCGTGTTGCCGAAAGCCAGGCAGGGCGCGACCTTCCAGGTGGCGGTCATGAAGGGCACGTTCCAGGGGCTGATCAGCGCGCACACGCCCACCGGGTGGAACAGGGTGTAGTTCAGGTGCGTGGGCGTGGGGTAGGTGTGGCCGTCCACCCGGGTGCACATCTCGGCGAAGTAGTGGAAGTTGTCGGCCGCGCGCGGCACCAGCTGCTTGGCCGTTTGGCTGATGCTCTGGCCGGTGTCCGTCGTCTCGGTGCGGGCGATCTCGGGCACGTGCCGGGCGATCAGCTCACCCAGCTTGCGCATCAGCGCGGCCCGCTCGGTGGCGGGCCGGCCGGCCCAGGCCGGGAAGGCGTCCTTGGCGGCCTGGACCGCGGCATTCACCTCGGCGGCGCCGCCGGCGGCCACCTCGGCCAGCACCTCCTGGGTGGCGGGGTTGACGGTCTCGAAATACTGCCGGCCGGCGACGGCCTGGCCGTTGATCAGGTGGTCGATGCGCATGGGTGCGTGTCCTTGTGGGTGCTCAGCGGCCGAACGCGGCGTCGCCGACGAGGGTGTTGACCAGGCGGCCGATGCCGTCGATCTCGCAGACGACTTCGTCGCCTTCGTTGACGTTGACCACGCCTTCAGGCGTGCCGGTCAGGATCACGTCGCCCGGCTGCAGCGTCATGAAACGGCTGAGGTAGGCGATCAGGTCGGCCACGTCATGCACCATGTGACCGGTGTGGCCTTGCTGGGTGATCTGGCCGTTCACGCGGGTGCGCAGCGCCAGCGCCTGCGGATCGGGCACGGCGGCGGCGGGCACCAGCCAGGGGCCCAGCACGGTGGCGGTGTCGCGGTTCTTCACCGGCAGGTTGGGGCGGTACCAGTTCTCCAGCAGGTCGCGAATGGCGTAGTCGTTGCACACGGTGTAGCCGGCCACATGGGCCAGGGCGTCTTCGCGGCGGACCTGGGTCGCGGTGCGGCCCATCACCACGGCCAGCTCGCACTCGTAGTGCATGAAGGCCACGCCGTCCGGGCGGCGGGTGGCGCCGCGGTGGCCGATCACGGCACCCGGCCCCTTCAAAAAGACCAGCGGTTCGTCGGCGGCGGTGACGGTGAGCTCCTTGCTCAACTCCTTGACATGGTCGGCGTAGTTCAGGCCCAGGGCGATGACGGTGCCCACCTCAAAGGGCGGCAGCCACACCACCTCGTCCTCGCGCAGCACGCGACCGTCGGCCAGGCGCAGCCAGCCGCTGGCGATGGCGGCCAGGCCGGTGGCGCCCTCGGGCGACCAGGGCCAGGCGGTGTGCAGCGCCCCGCCATAGGCCACGCGGGCACGGGGGCTGAGGGCCGGCTGCGCCGGCAGGGCGCAGCGACGGGCGTTGGCGTCCGCATGGGCCAGTGGGGTCACGACCGTCATCACCGGCCCTCCCCCGCCACGAGTTCAAGCGCCAGGGCCGGCAGGCCATCGATGCGCAGGCTCACCCGCTGGCCGGCCCGCACCAGCGGCGCGGGGGTGGCGGCCCCCAGCATCAGCACATCGCCGGGCTGCAAGGTCATGAAATCGGTGACGTCGGCGATCAGGCGGGCCACGGGGCGCAGGCGCTGCGCGGTGCTGGCCTGCTGCATGCAGACGCCGTCCACCCAGACCTCGGTGCGCAGGGCGTCCGGCTCTGCCACGGCGCTGGCCGACACCACCGGGCCCAGGGGGCAGAAGCCGTCGCGGGCGTGCTGGCGCACGGCGGGGCGGTAGTGGCTGGGGTGCGGCACCCACACATCGGCCACCACACAGTAGCCGGCCACCACCTCGGCGGCGCGCTCGGCCGGCACGGCACAGGCGGGCTGGCCAATCACCAGCCCCAGCGACACGCCCACCTGCAGCGCCGCCTCACCCGCCGGCACCACCACCCGCGCCCCCGGCCCGGCCAAGGTGTTGCGCGGCCGCAGGGCCAGCACCGGCCGCTGCGCAGGGGCCTTGTGCGGCGGCTGGTGGGCGGTCTCGCCCAAGGCCTCCCATTCGGGGGCGTGGTTGAGCAGGGTGTTGTAGACCACACCGCTCAAGAGCGGCGGGCACGGCGGCAAGCCCGGTGCGGGCAGTGCGACGGCAGACATGCGGCAGTAGGCGACGGTCCGTCGCGGCTAATCACTAATAGATTAGTAATGTATTCACTAAGATATGAGCATGTCAATCGAACCCGCTGCCGACCCACCCGAAGCCTCCAGCAGCAGCACCGGCCGTGAGCGCGTGTTCCGCCACCGCAACCTGCCCCTGCTGCTACTGACCGCACGCGACGGTGTGCTGGGGCGCTTTCGCCCCATCCTGAATGCGCACGGCGTGACCGAGCAGCAATGGCGCATCATTCGCGCCCTGCTGGAGTCGGGCCCCCAGGAGCCGCGCCAGATTGGCGAGCGCTGCCGCATCTCCAGCCCCAGCCTGGCCGGCGTGCTGGCCCGCATGGACGACATGGGCCTGGTCACCCGCGAGCGCCTGCCCCACGACCAACGCCGCGTGATGGTGAGCCTGACCGACGCCAGCCGCCGCCTGGCCCAGACCATGGCGCCGCAGATCGAGGCGGTCTATCAGATGGTGGAGGACCACATCGGCCAGGCGGTGATGGCCCGCTTCTACGCCACGCTCGATGAGGTGATCGGCCTGCTGGGCGAGATGCCGCCCATCGACGGGGAGTGAGCCCGGCCGGCCGGCCCGTCGGGCCCGTGGCCGGTCCTCAGCCGCCGGCCAGCACCCGCACCAGCCGCGCGGTGGAGGCCACGCCCAGCTTGGCGCGGATGCTGCGCAGCTGGTGGTCGATGGTGGCGGTGGATCGGTCCAGGGCGCGGGCCACTTCCTTGTAGCTCAGGCCCTGGGCGACCAACCGGGCCACTTTGCGCTCGGCCGGCGTCAGGCGGGCCAGCCAGGGGCTCAGGTGGCCCGGGTGGCCGGACGCGGGGGCCAGGTCCGGATCCGCAGGCGGCAGCCCCCCCGCGGCGGCGCCGTCGGCCAGGGGCCCTACGGTGTCCGGGGCCGCCAGCGCCTGCGCTGTCTCCAGCACGGGCGCCAGCAGCTGCTGGCAAAGGGCCGGCAGGGCCTGCAAGGCGCCGGGCTGCCAGTGGGGGCTGGCGTCTTCCCAATCGGCGCAGATCAGGCCCACGGGGCGGCGCCCGGCCAGGCCCAACGCCAGCTTGGCGGCGGTGCCGGCCTGGGCCAGCAGGGCCCGGGTGCCGGCCGACACCTGGCGCTGCTCGCTCAGGTGCGGCAGCACGCACAGGCCCTGGCTGGCCCAGACCTGGCGCACACCGGGCTCGGTGGCTGGCACTCGGCGGCCCAGCATGCTGGGCATCAGGCCCGGGCGGCGCTGGCTCTCCACCAGCACCACGTAGTCGCGCGCCCCCTCCGGGCCTGCGCCGTAGCCGCCGGGGCCGGCGTCCACCCGGTCGGCGTGCACGGTGCGGCACAGCCAATCGGCGGTGATCTGCCAGCACCGGGCGGGGTCGTCCAGGTAGAGCAGCAGGTGGGCGGCCAGGTCCCGGGCGGGCTGCCAGCGCAGGGCTTGCGGCCCGTCCAGCAGCAGGGCGCGCAGGCGGCGCTGCTCCTCGTGCAGGCGGGCGTCGGCATGGGGGGTGGGCATGACCGGGAGTCTCGCCGAGAAGCCCACGGCCGGCCCCGGCCCCGGGCCGCACCTGGGGGAAGTCCCGGGGCGAAGGTTCGCGATGCGTGGCCCGCCCGGCCCTGCCCATACTGGCCTGCAGCCAAGCCAAGACTTCCGGAGACACGCCCTTGCACACCCCCACCTACCTCAACACCCTGGCCGGCCAGGCCGTGGACTCGCCCACCCACTTTGACTCGTTCAACCCGGCCACGGGCGAAGTGATCGGCCGCGTGCCGCACAGCACGCCCGATCAGGTGGCTGCCGCTGTAGGCGCGGCCCACGCCGCCCAGCCGGCCTGGGCCGCCCTGCCCGATGCCGAGCGCCAAGCCCGCCTGATGGCTGTGGCCGATGTGCTGCACGAGCACGCCGAGGCACTGGCCACCTGGGTCACACGCGAGCAGGGCAAGCCGCTGGGCGGCGTGGGCCCTGATCAAGTGCCCGGCGCCCGCTTTGAGCTGCACGGCTGCGAAGCCTGGACCCGCGTCACCGCCTCCCTGCCCCTGCCCGTGGACGTGGTGTTTGAAGACGACACCCGCCGCGACGAGATGCACCGCCGCCCGCATGGCGTGATCGGCGCCATCGCCCCCTGGAACTGGCCGCTGCTGATCGCCATCTGGCAGATCATCCCCTCGCTGCGGGCCGGCAACACGGTGGTCATCAAGCCCTCCGAACTCACCTCCATCGGCACCTTGGAGATGGTGCGCCTGATGGCCGCCGCCCTGCCCCCGGGCGTGCTCAACACCGTGAGCGGCGGCGGCGAGGTGGGCGGCTGGCTGGTGGAGCACCCGCGGGTGGACAAGGTCATGTTCACCGGCTCCGAAGCCACAGGCATCAAGATCGCCACCGCCGCGGCCCGTCACCTCAAGCCCACCACGCTGGAGCTGGGCGGCAATGACGCCGCCATCGTGCTGCCCGATGCCAACCCGCGCGCCATCGCCATGGGCCTGTTCTGGGGCGCCTTCCTCAACATGGGCCAGACCTGCGCCTGCGCCAAACGCCTGTATGTGCCCGACAGCCTGCACGACGCCGTGGTGGCCGAGCTGCGCGCCCTGGCCCAGGCCCTGCCCATGGGCAACGGCCTGCAGCCCGGCGTGGCCTTGGGGCCCCTGCAAAACCGCCCGCAGTTCGACAAGGTCAAGCGCCTGGTCGACAGCGCCCGCGCCGGCGGCGCCACCATCGTCTGCGGCGGAGAGCCCCTGCCCGGCCCCGGCCTGTTCTACCCCGTGACCCTGGTGACCGACATCGCCGACGGCGCCCCCCTGGTGGACGAGGAGCAGTTCGGCCCGGTGCTGCCCATCCTGCGCTACCGCAGCGTGGACGAGGCGGTGGCCAGCGCCAACCGCCTGCAGGTGGGCCTGGGCGCCTCGGTCTGGGGCACCGACACCGCCGCCGCCCATGCCGTGGCCCAGCGCCTGCAGGCGGGTACCGTCTGGATCAACCAGCACGGCGCCATCCACCCGCTGGTGCCGTTTGGCGGCATCAAGGCCTCCGGCTGGGGCGTGGAGTTTGGTGCCGAAGGCCTCAAGGCCGTGACCCGCGGGCAGGTGATCAGTTTGAAGAAGTGAGGCGCCACGGGCGCCACCACGGCCCAGGGCGTCGATACTCACCGGCGGCTGCGCCGGCAGGCCCGAGCCACTCCCGGTGGTGGTACGGTGCCTGCGGCAGGCCTCCCACCTGGGAGGCGGTGCGGGCCGCACGGGGCATGATGGGCGCGGCTCGGGCCTGATCTGGCCCCAACCGCTTCAACGACTAGGACCCGACAGGACGCGGATCACGGTGCTCGACTACCTGCGAGACATGCTGGACTTGGCCCTTCGCAAGGAGGTCCAGGGGATTCATTTTTGGGCGACGGTGTACGTGCTGGTCGTTCTGGGCGGATCGCTATGGCACGTGCTGAAGGTTCGTGCTTGGCCACATGCCGAAGGCCAGCTTTTGAGCTTGGGCATTCGTCCCCTGGGGGGTGCTGGCCTGGGCTCAGGCGACGCAGACCATGTGCCCTCGGCGCTTTACCGGTATCAGGTGAACGGGCAGGAGTTCCTCGGCCATGAGATCTCGGTATGGAAGATGTCTGCATCGGGCCTGCTCAAGAACGCGGCCTATGTGCTGCCCCGCCTGGTGGCTGTCGAGCCGACGGGTCGGGTGCGCATCTACTACCACCCCAAGCACCCCAACAAGAGCCTCTTGTTGCGGCCGGGGTGGATGAGCCTTTGCAGCCTGACGGTCGCCATGGGGCTGACGGCGGCGCTCTACCTCTGGAGTTGGCACCTGCCCTGAGCCAAGGGGCGGGCCAAAGGGGGTGATTGGGGCGCGGCGCCCGCTGCTGCGACGCCTTGCCGCGTGGACGACCGCAGCTTGTACAGGCCCATCCCAAGGCAGTGCATCGCCGATCCACGCCCAACCGTGGACCGTGGATCGAGGGCAAAGCGCTCGAACGGTGCCCCTCAGCCCTCCCGCCACTTCGCCGCCAGCGCATCCGCTGCGGCGATGAGCAGGTGCAGGTCGGTGCCCACGCCCACCAGGGTGGCGCCTTGGGCGATGTAGCCCTCGGCTTTGCCGTCGGCGGCGAGGATGCCCACCGGCTTGCCGGCGGCGCGGCCGGTGGCGATGGCCTGTGAGATGGCGGCCTGCACCTCGGGGTGCAGGGCGTTGCCGCGGTGGCCCAGGCTGGCAGCCAGGTCAGAGGGGCCGATGAAGACGGCGTCCACGCCGGGCACGGCGCAGATGGCGGCCAGGTCGTCCAGGGCTTCGCGGGATTCGATCTGCACGATCACGCCGATCTCGTCGTTGGCGCGGGGCAGAAAGTCTTTGCGGCGCAGCCAGCCGCCGGCGCGGGTGCTGCTGGCCACGCCGCGCTGGCCGTCGGGGGCAAAGCGGGTCCAGGAGACGACTTCGGCGGCCTCTTTGGCGTTGCGCACGTTGGGCACCATGATGTTGGGCGCGCCAGCGTCCAGCACGCGCTTGATCCAGGCCATGTCGTGGATGGGCACACGCACGATGGGGGCGACCTGGGTGCCGCGCAGGGCCAGCAGCTGGCTGCCGATGATGTGCAGGTCGCTGGGGGTGTGCTCCATGTCGAGCAGCAGCCAGTCGAAGCCGGAGCCGGCCAGCACTTCAACGATGGCCACATGGTCGAAGTTGATCCACAGGCCCAGCAGGCGCTCGCCAGCGGCCAGGGCGCGCTTGAAGTGGTTCTCGGGCAGGGAATGGACGGGGGTGTGCATGGTGTCTCGTCTCCTCAGAGCACGTCGGCGTAGATGGCGCGCATGGCGGCGTGGTCCATCGGGCGGGGGTTGTTGTCCAGCAGGCGGGTGACCTTGGCGGCGCCGGCCACCAGGGCGTCCAGGTCGGCTTCCACCACGCCCAGGTCGCGCAGGCGGGTGGTGATGCCCAGGTCGGCGTTGAGCTGGCGCAGTGCGGCCACAAAGGCATCGGCCGCGTCGGCATCGCTCTGGCCTTGCACGGGCAGGCCCAGGGCGGCGGCCATGGCGGCAAAGGCGGCTTCGTTGCCCACACGGTTGTAGGCCATCACGGTGGGCAGCAGCATGGCGTTGGACAGGCCATGCGGCACGCGAAAGCGCCCGCCCAGCGGGTAGGCCAGGGCGTGCACCGCCGTGGTGGAGCTGGTGGCGATGCACACGCCGCCGTAGTAGCTGCCCAGCAGCATGTCTTGGCGGGCGTCCACGTCCTGCCCGTTGGCAAAGGCGCGGCGGATGCTGCGGCCAATCAGGCGGATGGCCTCCAGCCCGTACAGGGTGGAGAAGGTGTTGCCTTTTTTGGAGGTGACGCACTCGATGGCGTGGCACAGCGCGTCAATGCCGGTGTGGGCCGTCACCTCGGCCGGCAGGCTGAGGGTGAGCAGCGGGTCCAGCAGCACCAGGTCGGGCAGCAGGTGGGGGCTGACGATGCCGATCTTGAGCGCGTCCTGCGGCACCAGGATGATGGAGTTGGGCGTGGCCTCGGCGCCGGTGCCGGCGGTGGTGGGCACCATGGCGGTGGGCAGGCCACGGCCGGGCACCGGGGTGCCCGAAAGCAGGGCGCGCAGGCTGACCGGGTGGGCCAGCAAGACGGCCAGGACCTTGGCCACGTCGATCGCGCTGCCGCCGCCGATGCCGGCCACAAAGTCGATGGGCTGGCTGGCAGCTTCCGCCGCTGATTGGGCGGCGGCCAGCAGGCCGTCCACGTCACTTTCCAGCGGCTCGGGCGGCACGGGGGGCAGCAGGCTCACGCGGGTGCCGGCGGCTTCCAGCGCCGGGATCAAGGCGGACAGCGGGCTGTCGGCGGCCACATGGCGGCCCACCACCAGCAGCAGGTGGCGCGGGCGCCAGCCGGCCAGCAGCTCGGGCAGGCGCTGCAGGCAGCCGGCGCCGGCCACCACGCGGCCGGCTTGGTGGAGGATGGCCGGGGCGGCGGCGGGGTTTGAAGCGTTCACGGTGCTCATCACGGTGCTCATGTCAGGGGCTCAGTCCTGCGTCGGAAGGGGGAGTCCCGCATCAGCCGGCAAGGTGGCGGCCCAGGCTTCGTCGCACACCACATGGCGGATGTGCTGGCGGTGCCAGGTGTAGGCCAGCTGCAGGCGGCCGTCCGGGCCCTGGTGGACGCTGGGGTAGGAGAGTTCGCGGTTGCGCTGCTCGGCGGAGTTGTTGGTCAGGCAGTAGCCGTCGCCGGTCTCCACATCGCGACGCATCGGCCAGCTCAGGCCGTCGTCGTCCGACAGCAGCAGGGCCATGGGGGCGCGCGGCGCCCCCCAGAAGGCCAGGCGGCGGCCGCCGGCGTTGGCGGCGCCGGCCTCCGGCAAGGGATTGGCGGCGTCATCTTCCGATTCGATCTCGTCATAGAGCGAGACGCGGCGGTCGGTGGCGTGGGCGGCGCTCACCGGGTTGCACACCAGGGCCAGGCGGCCGCTGGCCAGGCGCACCACCTGCACCGAGGAGTTGTTGTTGGGCACCGGGGTGGGCTGCGGGGCGCTCCAGGTCTCGCCGCCGTCGTGGCTTTCGCTGCGGTAGACCCAGTCGGCCCAGCGGCTGCGGTAGAAGGCCAGCAGGTGGTCGGGGCCCTGGCTGCCGGGCACCACGTTCATGTGCACGGCACCCAGGCTGTGGGGCACTTCGCGCACGGTCCAGGTGGCGCCCTGGTCGTGGCTGATGAAGAGCACGCTGTCATCGTCGTCGCCGCTCCAGCGCAGGCCGGGCAGCGCGCGGCAGCGGAAGACGGGCAGCAGCCAGGCGCCATCGGCCCGCACCAGCGGGGGCTGGCGCACGAACAGGCCGCTGCCGGGCAGCAGGTCGCGCGGCTCGTCCCAGGTGGCGCCGCCGTCGGTGGAGGTGCGGCAGCGCACCACGGCGGTGTCTTGGTGGCCGGCGCGCTGGGCGGTGTGGATCAGCCACAGCCGGCCGTCGGGCGCGGTGAAGAGGATGGGGTTCTGCTCAGAGCGGGCGCTGTCGTGGCTCAGCCGCACCGGGGGGCTCCAGGCGCTGGCGCCCGGCGTCAGGGTGGAGAACCACACGCAGATGTCCGAAAGGCCTTCTTGTGTGCCACCAAACCACACGCAGGCCAGCCGGCCGTCGGCCAGGGTGGTGAGGTTGGCGGCGTGGCTTTGCACGCCGGTGGCCGGCAGGTCGCGCACGGCGCCGGCGGCCAGCAGGTCGGGGTGCGGTGCGGCGGTGGGCAGGGCGGTGGTGAACTGTGGCGCGTTCATGCGGCTTCCGCTGCCATGCGGGCGCGGCCTTCAATCAGGGTCTGGGCGTAATGGATGGCGTCCACCAGGCTGTCGGCGTTGGCGATGCCACGGCCGGCGATGTCAAAGGCGGTGCCGTGGTCCACCGAGGTGCGCAGGATGGGCAGGCCCAGCGAGATGTTCACGCCGCTGATGGCCTGCCATTTGCCGGTGGCCGGGTCCACATTGAAGCCCAGCAGCTTGACCGGGATGTGGCCTTGGTCGTGGAACATGGCCACTACCGCATCAAACTGGCCGGCGCGCAGCTTGATGAACACGGTGTCACCCGGCCAGGGGCCGGTGAAGGCCTCGCCCCGGGCCTGGTATTCGCGGATGACGGGGGCGATGACGGCGTCGTCCTCCTGGCCCAGCACGCCGTTCTCGCCGGCGTGGGGGTTGAGGCCACACACGGCGATGCGCGGTTTGTCGATGCCCAGGGTGCGCAGGGCGTCGAGCGTGACGTCGAACACGCGGCGCAGCCGGGTGGGGGTGACGCGGCCGGGCACGCTGGCCAGGGCGCAGTGGGTGGTGACGTGGGTGACGCGCAGGTTGTCGTGCGCCAGCATCATCACCGCGTCGCGTTGGCCGGTCAGGTGGGCCAGCAGCTCGGTGTGGCCTTCAAAGGCATGGCCGGCCAGGTGCAGCGCTTCTTTGGACAGCGGCGCGGTGACGATGGCATCGGCCCGGCCGGCCTGCACCTCGGCCACGGCGCGGCACACGGCGCGGTAGGCCCACTCGCCGCCAGCGGCGCTCACCTCGCCGGTGCGCCATTCACCCACCACGGGGCCCAAGTCCTGGCCCACGTCGATCATCCGGGCGGCGGTGGGCGGCAGGCCCAGCTGGGCTTCGGCCTGGCGCAGCGCGGCCTCGCAACCGGCCACCTGCAGGTCCAGGCGGCCGGCTTGCACCTCGGGCGCCAGGTGCTGGACGGCCTTGGCGATGATTTCAGGGCCAATGCCGGCGGGGTCGCCCATCGTCAGGATCAGGCGGGTGGGATGGCTCATCGGGTTCTCTTTTCTGCGCGGGGAGGGATCGGACGGGGGCGGCGGGAAAAATCGCCCGCCCGGACACGCTGCGGTGGCGGGCCCGGTGCGGGCGAAACGTTCCAACGACGTTCTCGGGACAGGGCCGGCCGGCGGGGCCCGGGCGGCCGGGGGTTCAGTCGGCCTTGATGTTGGCGCTCTTGATCAGTTTGCCGATGCGCTCGTACTCCACCGGCACCAGCTTGGCCAGCTCGGCGGCATCGCCACTGGCGGGGCTCACACCCACGCTGCGCAGCTTGTCGATCACCTCGGGCTGCTTGAGCGCCGTTTGCAGGGCGCCGGAGAGCTTGGCCACCACGTCCTTGGGTGTTTTGGCCGGGGCGAACAGGCCGTACCAGGCGGTGAACTGGAAGCCGGGGTAGCCGGCCTCGGCAAAGGTGGGCACGTGGGGCAGGTCGGGCAGGCGCTGCGGCATGGAAACCGCCAGCGGCCGCACCTTGCCGCCGCGGATCAGCGGCATGGAGTTGGTGGCGGTGTCGAAGATCACCGGCACGCGGCCACCGATCAGGTCCAGGATGTGGGCATTGCCGCCCTTGTAGGGCACATGGGTCATCTGCGAGCCGTTGGTGGCGTCAAACAGTTCACCGGCCAGGTGCAGCGGCGAGCCATTGCCCGAGGAGCCGTACATCACCTCGCCGGCCTTCTTCTTGGCGGCGTCGCCCACCTCCTTCAGGCTCTTGAAGGGCGAATCCGGGTAGGTGATGACGATGATGGGCGCCTGGCCCAGCAGGCCGATGGACTCGAAGTCCTTGAGCGGGTCGTAGTCGGCCTTGATGAGGTGGGGGCTGGCGGCATGGGTGGCCAGGCCGCCCACCAGGATGGTGTAGCCGTCCGGCGCGGCCTTGGCCACGGCGTTGGCGCCCAGCAGCGCGCCGGCGCCGGGCTTGTTGTCGATGATGACCGTGGTGCCCAGGGCCTCGCCCATCTTCTGGCCGATCAGGCGGCCCAGCATGTCGTTGGCGCCCCCGGCCGGGTACGGCACCACCACGGTGATGGGCTTGGCGGGGTAGCCGCCCTGCGCCCAGGCCCCGGGCATGGCGGCAGCGGTGGCCAGGGCGGCCAGGCCCAGGGCGGCGGCGCGGCGGGTGGTGAAGGCGAAGCGGGAAGTGGTGCGGCGTGTCATGAACGGTGTCTCCGGTGGCGTGGCGCTTTGTGAGCGTTTCTGATTGAACGCTTCGCATATCCTCCACAATCAATCACAAAGCGTCAATAGGTGTCAGATCCGATCAAACCCTGGCGCGGCCAGGCGCAGAATGCTGACCATCCACTGCCCAGCCGCCCCGACATGAGCGCCCCCCTGCCCGAATCCGCCCCGTCCCTGGCCGTCGTCTCGCTGCTGCCCGCGCAGCGCCGCCAGCGCATCGTGGAATTCCTGCGCCGCCATGGCGCCGTCACCCTGGTGCAGCTGGAGCAGGCGCTGGAGGTCTCGGTCTCCACCCTGCGGCGCGACCTGGACAGCCTGGCGGCCGAAGGGGTGATCGACCGCACCCACGGCGGTGCGCTGCTGCGCCAGCAGGGCTACACCGCCTTCGAGCCCGATTCGGTGGCGTCGTCTGAGCTGTCGCCGCGGGAGAAGCGGGCCATCGGCACCGCGGCGGCGGCGGCCCTGCAGCCCCACCAGAGCGTGATCTTTGACAGCGGCTCCACCGTGCTGGAGGCCGCCCGCGCCGCCGTGGCCCGGGGCCTGCCCTTCACCGCCGTGACCAACGACCTGGCCATTGCCCAGGCGCTGGGGGCCAGCCCGCAGGTGCAGGTGCATGTGTTTGGCGGCCAGCTGCGCCCTGGCAGCCAGACGCTGGTGGGGGAGCAGCTGATCGAGGCCGCGCGCGCCATCCAGGCCGATGTGCTGCTGTGCGGCGCGCATGCCATCACCGGCGGCATCATCACCGAGACCTCACCCGAGGTGGCCGCCGTCAAGCGGGCGCTGATGCGTGCCGCCGTCAGCCGCCGCCTGCTGGTGGATGCCTCCAAGTTCCGCCCGCGCACCTTCATGCAGGTGGCCACGCTGGACGAGGTGGACGAGATCTACTGCGACGACGCCCTGCCCGCCGACGAGGCGGAACACCTGCGCAACCTGGGCAAACGCCTGACGCTGGTGCCCGTGACCGGCTGAGCCCCACCCGCCCGACGCGGCCTGCCGCACCGGGCTTCTGACGCCCCGCCTTGCCCTGCCCGACCGGCGCGCCGCTGCGCGACCGGCGGCAGCGCCCTGCCCGCTGACGCCCACGGCCCCTCCCCATGACCCACCCCTGGCTCCCCCTGCACCTGCTGGCCGATGACCTGACCGGCGCGCTGGACAGCGCCGCCGCCTTTGGGGCGGGCGTGCCGGTGCACCTGGACCGTCCCCCGGCGCACGCCGAGCGGCCCGGCCCGGCCGTGGCCGTGCTGGCCACCGCCACCCGTGACGTGGCCCCGCCCACGCTGCCCGGGCACCTGGCGCCGGTGCTGCCCTGGTGGGCCGATGCGGGCATCGCCTTCAAGAAGGTGGACAGCCTGCTGCGCGGCAACACCCTGGCCGAGGTGGCCTGGCTGACGCGTGCCGGTGGCTTTGGCCGCGTGGTCATGGCCCCGGCCCTGCCCGCCCAAGGCCGCTACACCCTGGGCGGCCGGCTGGCCGTGGCCCCGGCCGGTGCCCCCTGGACGCAGGCCGAGGCCCGGGGCCCGCAACTGGCGCAAGCCCTGCACGCGCTGGACTGGCCGGCGGACTGCGCCCTTCACCTGCCGGATGTGCGGGACGACGCCACGCTGGACGCCCTGCTGGGCGAGGCCCTGCCCGCCCTGGCCGGTCCCCAGCCGGCACGGCCCACGCTGTGGTGCGGCAGCGCCGGTCTGGCTGCCGCCTGGGCGCGGGCCCTGAAGCCGGTCCGTGCCGCCCCCCCTGGGTGCCCGGCCCCTGCCACAGCAAGTGCCGCCACCGGCGCGGTGTGGGTGGTGGGCGCCAGCCACCAGGCCATCGCCCGGGCCCAATGGGACCGGGCCCAGGCCGCCTGGCCTCAGGCGCTGACCGTGCGCCACGGCCAGCCCCAGGCGCTGGCCCAGGCCTGCGCCGTCCTGCGGAACGCCGCCGCCGGCGGGCCCGGGCCGGTGCTGATCGACCTGGCGCCCCTGCACCCGCTGACCGCGGCCGAGGCCGCCACCTTGCTGCACACCCAGGTGGCCGCCCTCACCGCCCTGCCGCCACCGGCGCGCCTGTTGGTGCTGGGCGGCGACACCGCGCTGGCCCTGGCCCGCGCCACCGGCGTGCAGGCCATGGTGAGCGGCCTGCCCGGCCGCCCAGGCTGGGGCCAGGCCCGCTGGCAGGGCGGCCGCTGGCACGGCCTGCTGATGGATTGCCGCTCCGGCGCCTTTGGCGCCGAGGACGACCTGTGCCGGGCGCTGGAGGTGGTGATGCCGGCGTGATGCCGGCCGTCTCCCCGCCGCTGCCCACCGCCCGATCCCTGCCCGATTTCCGCCCCAGGCGGCCCGCCCCCACCGCGCCCTGACGCGGCATTGAAGACCCCTACGGAGACCTCCCCCATGCAACGCCGCCTCTTTCACCGCACCCTGGCCACCGGCGCCGCCCTGGCCGCCACCGGCGCCCTTTGCGGCCTGGCCAGCCCGGCCGCCGCCCAGGCACCGGCCGCGGCCTATCCCGGCAAGCCGGTCACGGTGATCATCCCCTTCCCGCCCGGCGGCACGCTGGACGCGGTGGGCCGCATGCTGGCGCAGAAGTTGGGCGAGCAGCTGGGCCAGACCTTCGTCATCGAGAACCGGCCGGGCGGCGCGGGCACCATCGGCGCCAGCGCGGTGGCCAAGGCCCCGGCCGACGGCTACACCCTGCTGTTCAACGCCTCGGCGCTGACCACCACGCCCATGACCCTGAAGAACCCGCCCTATGACGTGGTGCGGGACTTCAGCCCCATCGCCCTGGTGGCCAAGGCGCCACTGGCCGTGGCGGTCAACAAGAACGCGCCCTTCAACGACATCAAGGGCCTGCTGGCCCATGCCAAGGCCAACCCGGGGCGCCTGAGCTTTGCGGTGGGCTCCACCGCCTCGGCCGGGCACCTGGCCACCGAACTGCTGCGCCGCAGCGCCAACGCCGAGCTGGTGATCGTGCCCTACAAGGGCTCCGCGCCGGCCTACCAGGACCTGATCGGCGGCCAGATCGACGGTTTCATCGACCCCATCCTGGGCTCTGCCGCCTTTGCCAAGGCCGGCCAGCTCAAGGTGCTGGCCGTCACCAGCACCCAGCGTGTACCCGCCCAGCCCGACATGCCCACCGTGGGCGAAACCGTGCCGGGCTACGCCTTCTACAGCTGGTACGGCCTGTGGGGCCCGGCCGGCCTGCCCCCGGCCATCGCCCAGCGCCTGAACGCCGAGGTCAACAAGGCGCTGGCCAGCGACATGCGGGACAAGCTCACCCAGCAGGGCCTGGTGCTGACGCCGGGCTCCATCGCCGACTTCAGCCGCTTCCAGACCGAGGACATCGCCCGCTCGGCCAAGATCATCCGCGAGGGGAACATCCGTGCCGAGTGACGCCGCCGGGAACCGTCCGCACGCCGTGGTCTCCGGCGCCAGCGCCGGCATCGGCCGGGCCATCGTGCAGGCCTTGCTGGACCAGGGCTGGCGCGTGACCGGCCTGAGCCGCCAGGCCCCGCCCGATCTGGACCACCCCGACTACCAGCACCAGCCACTGGACCTGGTCGACGCGGCTGCCACCCAGGCCGCTGCCCGTGCCCTGGCTGCCGCCCCCGGCGGGGTGCAGGCGCTGGTGCATGCCGCCGGCGTGTTGCGCGTGGGCCCGCTGGGCGCACTGGACGCCGAGGCGGGCCGCGCCATGTGGGCCCTGCACGTGGCCGCCGCCGAGCACCTGGCCGACGCCCTGGTGCCCGCCATGGCCACCGCCGGCCACGGCCGGGTGGTGTTGGTGGGCAGCCGGGTGGCCCAGGGCAAGGCGGGTCGCAGCCAATATGCCGGCACCAAGGCCGCCCTGGTGGCGCTGGCGCGCAGTTGGGCGGCCGAGGTGGTGGCGCGTGGTGTCACCGTCAACGTGGTCTCGCCGGCGGCCACGGCCACCGCCATGCTGGCCGACCCGGCACGCGCCGGCAGCGCTCCGGCGGTGCCGCCCCTGGGCCGGCTGATCGCCCCGCAGGAGGTGGCCGCGCTGGTGGCCTTCCTGCTCTCGCCCGTGGCCGCGTCCATCACCGGGCAGGAGATCCAGGTGTGCGGCGGGGCCTCGCTGGCGCGCTGAGCAGGCACCGGGCCCGCCTCGTTCACTGCGGATACGACAGGGTGAGGCGCTGGCTGAAGACCTTGCCGCGGCCCGGCGCGGTGAAGGTCAGCCGCAGGCGGCGGCCCTGTGGATCTGCAGCGTGCTCGACAGGGTGCTGCTGCCATCGTCGGTGGTGAAGGAGACCGCCACCCCGTCTGCCACCGGGTGGCCGTTGGCGTTGCTGAGGTAGGCGGTCAGGGTGGTGCTGCGGGTGCTGATGGACTGCATGTCGGAATTGACGGTCACGCTGGCATGGGCCGCGGCGGTGGCGGTGACGACCACGCGGGTGGCCACGCTGCCCAACTGCACGGTGGTGGTGCCGGCACTCTCGGTCACGGCCAGGGTGGCGGTGCCGCTGTAGCTGCTGGCGTCCACCGTGGCCGTAGCAGTGAGGGTGGTGGCACCGGCGCTGGCCGGGGTGACGTCCAGCAGGGCCACGCCGTCGTCGCCGGTCAGGGCGGTGGCGACGCTGGGGCTGTAGCTGAGCAGGCCCCTATCGTCGGAGAAGCTGACCACCACGCCGCTGACCGGTGCGCCGTCGGCATCGGTCACGGTGGCGCTGAGCTGTACCGAGGTGGTGCTGGTGCTGACCGAGCTGACCTCCACGCCGGAGGCCAGCACGGCCACGGCCACGGTGTAGCTGGCGTCGTCAGTGGTGGTGCTGGAGGCGCTGCTGTCCTCGTCGTCAAAGACCGAGGTGCCGGGGTCGCCGTTGTCGCTGCAGCCCGCCAGCACAGCCAGCAGCAGCAGGCCCAGCGCCAGACAGGCCCACAGAACGGACCTCCCCGCCCTCCCGGCGCCTGCCGCCCGCGCCAACGGCCCTGGCCCGCGGCCGTCTCGCCCCGGGCAGGCGGCGCCGGCCCATGCCCCTGTGTACGTGTGTGCCGCTGGCCGCATGGTCCGGCGCTCCTCTTGGGTGTCCGGGCCGGTCGGTCGGTGGATAGGTGGTGGGTTTCAGCCGCTCGGGCACAGCCCCGGCGCCAGGGCTGCGACGTCCGGCCCCGCGCGCCCGGCAAGCATGTTCCGGGGGCGGAGATGAAGGAATCTTGCCGCGGGGTTACGGCCGTGCAATGACGCGGGACCGCCACATTCGCGACACCTGCCGGCAGGGGGCGGGCGTGGGGCGCGGTCCCCCGCCGCAGGTCTGGCCCACGGGCTCAGGCCGCCGGGGCGGCACCCCACAGGGCGGTCCATTGCAGGGGGGTCTGGTGCAGCGGGGCCTCGCCCGCCGCCGCCTGGACCAGGGCCTCGGGCGTCCAGGTGCTGTCCGGCGCCAGGGCCACCCAGGCCAGCAGGTGGCCGTCGCGGGCCTGCAGCCGGGTGCCGGCACGGCCAAAGGCCACCTCGCATGGTGGCAACCCGTCCCAGTGCAGGCATTCCCAAAGCTGGGTGCTCAGGGGCAGCACCGAGACCGGATCGGCCACCAGCACGGACTCGGGGGCGCGGCGCAGCCAGCCCGTGGCCAGCGCCCTCCAGGCCTGGCGCCACCAAGAGCGCTCCGCGGGCTGCATCAGCGGGGCAGGCCCCTGCAACGCCGGCGGGCCGTCCTGGGCCAGCAACGCCAGCAGACGGTCCAACCAGGCCTCGGCCTCGGACTCCCAAGCGGGATCGGCCGCGCCGAAATCGGTGAAACCCGCGGCCTCGAAGCAGGCGTCCGGGTTGACGGGCGCGGGCCACAGGGCCAGGCCCGTGGCGCCCGGGACCAGGGGGCCCGGCCACTGGGCGGCCGGCACCTCGCCCCAATGCAGCTCAAAGCGTGTCATGCCGCCATGGTAGTGGCGCGCATGACACCGGCTTGACAGCGCCACCCGGCGCGCCGGGAGAGACCGCCGCTCAGGACAGGCGCACCACCAGGCTGCCGGTGTAGCCGGTCGCAGGGCTGCCACCGTCGGCCAGGGTCAGCAGCTGCGTGGCGTAGCCATCGCTGAAGACGTTGTCGCTGCTGAAAGTGACCGAGGTGTTGGGGCTGTGGCCATACAGCGCGGTGGCATAGACCGCCTGCGTCACCGCCTCCGGGAAGGCGATCTGGCTGGTGAGTGCCGGGGTGCCGCGGGCATAGTCGCCGTCGGTGTACACCTCGAAGTGGATGTGGGTCATGCGGCCGGCATACCAACCGGGATAGACGGTGGTGAAGGTGACCTGGCCCTGGGCGTCGGTCAGCTGCACGCCGCGCAGGAACTGCTCGCCGGCATGGCTGCCGTTGGCCGAGCCGCTGTAGGCCGAGTACTCGCCGTCCTTGTCGCAATGCCAGATGTAGACCGCCACCCCGGCGCCCACGGGCGTGCAGCCGCTGCCCGTGGTGATGGTGAGGGTCAGGGTCAACGGCGTGCCGTCCTTGAGGGTGGCCGAGCCGATGTTGCTGCGGATGTCGCGGCGCAGGATGCCCGCAAGGGCCAGCACGTCCACCGTGCTGCCGCTGTTGGCATTGGAGCCGTCGGCGGGGTAGGGGCCGCCGGTCTCCGTGGGGGTGGCGGTGCCCGGGCAGCTGGCGCTGGTGGAGCCCGTGGCAGAGCTGCTGTCGGACCCACTTCCCGTGCTGGCGGCCCTGTCGGGATCGCGGTCGTCGTCGGAGCCGCCGCAGGCCACCAGGGCCGCCGCCGGCAGTACCGCCCACCCGCCCAGGGCCAGCAGGCGCCGACGGTCGAGCACTGGCAGGGGCACGGGGTCTGTAGGGGTCGGGGTCATGGGTGCAGGCTTGGTCAGGAGGGGCAGGGGCCCCGACTCTGCCGCCAGGATGTTGCGGCTCTGTTGCCCGGCGCGCCGCACCGGCCGCTCACCGCTCAGCCCAGCTGCTCCACCACCAGCCAGGCCCGCGCCACCGCGCGGCCGGTGTTGCGCAGCGCATGCGGCTGATCGGCGGCGTAGCGCGCCGTGTCGCCCGCGCGCAGCAGCTGCTCGGCGCCACCGGCGCGCACCAGCAGCTGCCCGGCTTGCAGGGTGAGGTGCTCGCGGGTGCCGGCTTCGTGCGGATCGGACACCAGTTCGCCGCCGGGCTGCACGCTCAGCTCGTACCACTCGGCTCGGCCGGCCAGGGGCAGCGGGCCCAGGATGCGCAGTTCGCAGCGGCCGTCATGGCTGCGTATCAGCGGCACCGCATGACCGGGCAGCAGCTCGATGGCCGGGGCGGTGGGCGCGGCCTCGGGTTCGGCCAGCAACTCGGTCAGGCTCAGGCCCAGGGCAGTGGCCAGGCGCCAGAGCACCGCGATGGTGGGGTTGGCCTGGTTGCGCTCCACCTCGGAGAGCATGGACTTGGACACGCCCGCACGGCGCGACAGCTCCTCCAGCGACAGGCCCTGCTGCTTGCGCAGCGCCTGCAGGCGCTCGCCCACCACGGGCGGGCCGGCGGAGAGGGTGACGGGATCGGACATGGCGGCGTAAAATTCTATAAACCGGAAACTTGTTCGGCATACCGGAAATCTGAGAGAATTTCCGCCACACCGGAAGAACCCGCCGAGTGTAGTGCGCGCTGCCGGCCACCGCCAGCAGTGCCAGCCGCTGACCGCCAGGAGCCCCCATGCCCCGTCGCCCCGCCACCGCCGACCCCCTGCCCGCCGCCCTCGCCGCCCCGGCCCTTGTGTCTGGCGCCCCCCCTGCGGGCTACCACCTGCAGTTCGCCAGCGACAACACGGCAGGCGTCTGCCCGGAGGCGTTGGCCGCCTTCGCCCAGGCCAACACCGGCTTTGCCGCCTCCTACGGCAACGACGACGCCACCCACACCGTCTGCGACCGGCTGCGCGAGGTGTTCGAGGCCGACGCCGAGGTGTTTTTTGTCTTCAACGGCACGGCGGCCAACTCCACCGCGCTGGCCGCGCTGTGCCAGTCCTACCAGGCGGTGGTGTGCAGCGACACCGCCCACGTGCACACCGACGAGTGCGGCGCGCCGGAATTCTTCTCCGGCGGCTCCAAGCTGCTGACCGTGCCGGCGCGCCAGGGCAAGCTCACCACCGCCGGCCTGACCGAGGCCATCGAGCGGCGCAGTGACATCCACTACCCCCGCGCCCGCGCCGTGACGCTGACGCAGAGCACCGAACAGGGCACGCTGTACCAGAGGGGCGAGATCAGCGGCCTGGCCCGCGTGGCCCATGCCCACGGCATGAAGGTGCACATGGACGGCGCGCGCTTTGCCAATGCCGTGGCCAGCCTGGGCTGCGCGCCGGCCGACATCACCTGGCGCGCCGGGGTGGACGTGCTGTGCCTGGGCGGCACCAAGATGGGCCTGCCGGTGGGCGAGGCCATCCTGTTCTTTGACCGCCAGCTGGGCGCCGACTTTGCCTACCGCGCCAAACAGGCCGGGCAGCTGGCCTCCAAGATGCGCTTTGTCTCCAGCCCCTGGCTGGCCATGCTGGAAGGCGGCACCTGGCTGCGCCACGCCGGTCACGCCAACGCCATGGCCCACCGCCTGGCCGAGAAGGTGGCGGCCCTGCCCGGGGCCGAACTGCTGCTGCCGCCCGAGGCCAATGGCGTCTTCGTCAGCCTGCCCGAGGCGGCCATCGCCCGGCTGCGGGCGGCCGGCTGGGCCTTCTACACCTTCATCGGCGGTGGGGCGCGGTTCATGTGCTCCTGGGCCACCACGCCCGAGGCGGTGGACCACCTGGCCCACGACATCGGCGCGGCGCTGGCCGCAGGCTGACCGGCCCCCACTTTCCTGACCCTTCCTGGAGACCCGAATGGCCGAACGCAGCGGCGGCACAGGCAGGGCCCGCTGAGCCCGGGCCACGGCCGCAGGACCGAGAATCCCACCGCCATGCCCGCTGCCCTGCCCCCCCTGTTCACCCTGCGCCGCTACGGCCCGTCCAAGGGCAGCCACGACCACGCCCATTTCCAGGTGCTGGTGCCGCTGGACGGCGCGCTGGAGCTGGAGGTGTCCGGCCGGGGCTGCCGGCTGCTGCCAGGGCAGGGCCTGCGCATCGCCCCAGGCGAGCGGCATGACTTCGAGGCGCCGGGCGGCAGCCGCTGCCTGGTGCTGGACACCGCTGACGACCAGTGGGCCTGCCGCACGGCGCAGGCCCAGGCGGGGGCACCGCTGGCGCCGCTGGCGGACTTCATGGCCCAGGCGCTGGACCAGGGCTTGCCGGTGTCGCCCCTGCACGCGGCGCAGTTGCTGGTGCAGGCCTGGGCCCATGCGCCGACGGCCACGCGCCCGCTGCGGCGCGAGATCGACTGGACCGGGCTGCAGCGCTGGGTGACGCACCGTCTGGGGGCTCCCCTGTGCGCGGCCGACCTGGCCGCCCAGGCGGGGCTGGGCGAGAGCCAATTCCGTGCCCGCTGCCTGCTGCACACCGGGCTGACCCCCATGCAGTGGGTGCGCCAGCTGCGCCTGACCCGGGCCCGGGCCCTGCGCGCCCAGGGCCTGGGCGTGGCCGAAACCGCCCGGCGGGTCGGCTATGACTCGCCCTCGGCCCTGACCGCCGCCCTGCGGCGCCCCCCGCCGCCGTGACCCCGTTTGCGCGCACCAGCACCACGGCCCCGCGCCGGCGGATCGGCGGCCCTGTGGATCGGCGTCCCGCACCGGCCCGCCGGCGTCTGGCGATGCTCCTGGCGGCATGCTGTCGGCCATGACCCGTGCTGACCTGCTGGCCCTGGCGGCCATCCTCCTGTGGGCCTCCCTGGCCGCCCTGGGCGTGAGCCTGTCCCATGTCCCGCCCCTGCTGCTCACCGGCCTGGGCCTGCTGGTGGGCAGCCTCATCGCGCTGCCGCTCTCCGGCGGGCGGCTGGCGGCCTGGCGCGTGCCGCTGCCCACCCTGGCCCTGGGGGTGTATGGCCTGTTCGGCTTTCACCTCCTGCTGTTCATGGCCCTGCGCAGCGCCCCACCGCTGCAGGCCAACCTGGTGAACTACCTCTGGCCGCTGGGCATGGTGGTGCTGGCGCCGCTGATCCTGCCGGGGGTGCGGCTGCGCGCCGGGCATGTGGGGGCGGCGCTGATGGGCTTTGCCGGCGCGGCGGTGGTCATCCTGGGACGCGGCAACGGCGCCGCACTGCAGGGTGGCTGGCATGGCGGCTACGCCCTGGCGCTGTGCTCGGCCTTCGTGTGGTCCACCTATTCGCTGGGCACCCGGCGGGTGGCGGCCTTTCCCACGGCGGCGGTGGGCAGTTTTGCGGCCGTCTCGGGGGTGCTGGCGCTGTTGGCCCATGCAGTGCTGGAGCCCACGCCTGCGCTGAGCCTGCGCGACGGCCTGCTCATCGCCGGCCTGGGCCTGGGGCCGCTGGGCGGCGCCTTCTTCCTGTGGGATGCGGCGCTCAAGCAGGGCGACCCGCGGCGCATCGGCCTGCTGAGCTTTCTCACCCCGCTGTTGTCCACCCTGGTGGTGGCGCTGACCACCGGGCAGGCCCTGTCGGCCAGCGTGGCGCTGGGCGCTGCCCTGATCGTGGGGGGCGCGGTCTGGGGCAGCCGCACCCGGGGCGACTGAGGCCACTGAGCCGGCGGACCGGCCCGCCCGCGTGGGATCATGCGGGGATGGCCCGTCCGTCCTTGCCTGCGCCTGACGCTTCCACCGGCACCCCGTCCGCCACCACACCCACCGGCCCCACCAGCCCCCCTTGGCCCCAGCTGCAGCCAGCGCCAGCCGCGCCGCGCCGCGGCCTGCGCGCCCTGGTGGTCCTGGCCTGCCTGGGCAGCTCCGGCGCCGGGGTGGTGATGGCGGCGCTGTCCCTGCCGGTGCTGCTGGCCGCCCTGGGTTGGGGCCTAGCGCTGACGGTGGTCCTGCTGTGGCTGCTGGGCGCAGCTGCCCTGCTGCGGCTGGCGCTGGCCTGGGTGGCGGGGCTGCACCTGGGCCGGCGCGCCGCGCGCCGTGCCCACTGGCAAGGCCTGGCCGCCCTGTCCGCCCTGCCGCTGGCGATGGTGGTGTCCGCCTGGGCAGGCACCGGCAGGGGCGGTGGCAGTGGCGACCCGGCACGGTCAGCCGACCTGGCGCTGCAACTGCTGGGGCTGCAGGTACTGCTGGTGCTGCCCGCCATCGCCCTGGCGGTGGGGCTGCAGCGTTTTCACCGGCGGCTGCTCTAATGCGGCGCCCGATCCCGGGGCGCTTCCTGTTTTCGCCCACCTCGTGAGACCGCCTTCCCCCTCCCCCTCCTCGGCCTTGAGCCGACTGCGTGCCGCCAGCGGCTGGATGCTGTTCCTGCAGTTCGGCAGCCAGGGCCTGCGCTTTTTCAGCAACCTGGTCCTGGCCCGGCTGCTGATGCCCGACGCCTTCGGCCTGGTGGCCACGGTGAACCTGGTGATCATCGGGCTGAACCTTTTCAGCGACATCGGCCTGCACAACTCGGTGGTGGTCAGTGCCCGGGCCGTGGAGCCGGCCTTCGCGCGCACGGTCTGGACCCTGCAGGTGTTGCGCGGGCTGGTCCTGGCCGGCTGCTGCCTGGCCCTGGGGCTGCTGATGCTGGTGGTGGGCCGGTGGGACGCCCTGGCGGGCACCACCTATGGGGATCCGCGGCTGCCTGCCGTCTTCCTGGCCTTGAGCCTGATGCCAGTGGTGACGGGGCTGCAGTCGGTGCGGGTGCTGCTGGCCAAGCGCGAGCTGCGCACCCGCGACCTGGCCGTGCTGGAGCTCGGGGGCCAAGGCGTGGCCTTCATCACCACCGCCACGCTGGCCTGGCTGACCCATTCCCATTGGGCGCTGGTCGTGGGCGGCCTGACCGGCGCCCTGGTCCAGACGCTGGCGGGACACTGGCGCCTGCCTGGCCCGCGCGACGGCTGGCAGCTCGAACGCGAGGCCATGCGCGAGGTCCTGGGCCATGCCAAATGGCTGCTGCCGGCCTCGATCCTGGCTTTCCTGGCCGCCAACAGCGACCGGTTGGTGCTGGGCGGTGTGGTCGACGCGGCGACGCTGGGCATCTACAGCATGGCCTTTTTGCTGATGAACGCCTTCCAGCAGATCGCGGGCAATCTGTGCGCAGGGGTGGTGTTTCCGGCCCTGAGCGCCGTGCAGCGCGAAAACCCCCAGGCCATGGGCGCCACGCTGGCACGCTTCCAGCGGCTGTACGACCTGGGGTTTGTCACCGTGGGCAGCGCCCTGGCCGTTTGCGGCAGCCAGGTGGTGGGGCTGCTCTACGACCCACGCTACGCCGCCGCCGGCCCGATGCTGCAGTTGCTGGCCGCCGGCAGCATCGGCCTGCGCAGCCAGATCGGTGAGCTGGCGTTTCAGGCCTTGGGCCAGTTCAAGTGGTCCGCAGCCGCGCGCTTGGTGCAATGGCTCAGCTTGCTGGTCGGTCTGGGGACGGGCCTGGCGCTGGGAGGCGTGCTGGGGGCCACGCTGGGCATCGCCCTGTCCTCGTACGCGGTCTGGCCCCTGGTGATGGCGTTCAACCGCCGCCATGGCCTGCGCCCGCCTGGCGCCCACCGCATGCTGCTGCCGGCCCTGGCGGCCGGTGGCCTGCTGGGCCTGGTGGTGCGCCAGCTGCTGTGGTGGCTGCAGGGCTGAGCCGGTCTCCCGCCGCCGCCGGCGGCCGCCCTGGCAGCCCTAGGGCTCCAGCCGGTCGATGAGGCGGCGCACCCGGTCGATCTCGATCTCGAATCCCCCCGGGCAGGCTTGTCCGACGGTAAAGGCATAGCGCAACCCCAGCAGGTCGCAGTACGCCTTGAGCGTGTTGTCAAACTTGAAGGGCGGCTGCAGCGTCAGCAGGGTGGCCCCCGCCGGCAGGGCCATCAGGGCATGGGTGAGGTGGCTGCCCTCCACGCCCACCACCAGCCGGGCGCTGGCGCAGATGCGGGCCAGCGCCGCCGCGTCCATGCCCAGGGGATCCACCACCTGCAGGCCATGGTCGCCCAGGGCCCGGGCCAGCGCCTCCTCATGGCGCAGCAGGCGCTGGCGCCCGCTGTGTCCACGCATCAGGAAAACCCCCCGCGGCCCGCCGGACGCACCGCCCACCGCGGCACGCAGCCGTTGCCGCAGCCGGTCCAGGGCCTGGGCCTTGAGCGGATGCGGCCCCCAGGGCAGCACCAGGCTCAGGCGGCGGATGAAGGCATCCTCCAGGCGCTGCGGTGCCTGGCCAAACAGCGCCAGGTACTGCCGCTGGTGATCCGAACTGCCGGCACCCACCGAGAGCCCCGGCCACGTGGGCAGCCAGGTCGCCAGCGCCTCGGTCAGGCTGCACTCATCCAGCATCCAGTGGCCGAAAAAGGTGCAACTCTGCCTGTCGGCCACCAGTGCCGCCTGAGCCAGTTCGGGCACCCCACCCCAGCGCCACAGCGGCGGACGCCGCGCCACCAGACGGCGCAGACGCCCGCGACTCAGCAGGGCCCCCCCCACCAGATGCACGTTCTCCACCTCCACCCGCACCGGTGCCGGCATGTCCAGAGTCCCCCCCCGGATGCGCTGGTACTCCAGCGCCAGGGGAAAGAACTCCCCTGCGGACACGGGGCGGCGCAAGTCCTCCTCGTCCAGGTAGAGGGCGGGCGGCACCTGCCACTGCGCAGCCTGGCCCAGCGGCTCGCGGACCATGGCCAGATCGGTGAAGGAAGCGGCCCTGCCAAGGCGCTGGCGCAGCAGGCCAGGCAGGCAGGACACCAGGAACGGCGACGACATGAGGACGGGGCGTGGAGGAGATCGGCGGAGCTGACCCGGGTGAACCGGGTTTCCCGGGCACGATAACGCACCCCGGGTCCGGTCAGGCGGCGCGGCGCGAGGTGGTGGACTTGCGCAGGAACCGCTGCTCCCAGTAGCGGTGGCTCCACCCGGCCAACACAAAGGTCAACGCCAGGTACAGGCCCAGGCGGGTGGCAAATCCCAGGGCCGGGGGCCAGCTGACCATGAGCGGCTTGAGCACCGCCCAGACCAGCACCCGCACCGCTTCGTGATAGATGTAGGCGCCGTAGGACACCTGCCCCATCCACACCCAGGACGGTCGCTGCAGGAACCGGCTCACACAAACCGGCGCCATGCCCAGCCACAGCTGCTGGATGAACAACCCCAGGGCCAGGGAGAGCACCACCAGGGCCAGATCATGCCCCCCAGGGGTGGGGCGGGCGCTCAGCGTGGTGCCCCACACCACCAGGGCGGCCAGCAAGACCCCCAAGGGCCAGCGCCCAGCCGCCTGCGCCACCCGCGCCGCCACGGCCGGACGCGTCATGCCCCAAGCCGCCACCGCTGAGCCCACCAGCAGCAGGAAACCCCGCGTGAACAGCATGTGGTCCTTGAGCAGGCCCTCTGGCCACGCCCCGTAGGCCAGCGCTGCCAGCGCGGCCAGGGCCGCGGTCCCCGCGGCCACCCACCGACCGTGGCGCAACACCGCCGCCAGGGTGGGCGCCCAGACCAGGTAGTACTGCTGCTCCAGCGCGAGCGACCACAGGTGCACGGTCAGGATTTGATGGCGCCAGATGCCCCCTTGAGGCACGAAGTTGATGGCGTGCAGCCACAGGGCCAACAGATAGCCGCCGACGTTCCAGCCGCCCTCCTCGGCAAAGCCCGGGTCCGGCAGCAGCAGCATCACGCCACACAGGACCGCCAGATAGAGGTAGTACGCAGGCAGCAGACGGCGTGCCCGGCGAAGCAGGAAGGCCCACAGATCGATGCGGCCCGTGTTCGCATGCTCCTGCAGCAGCAAGGTGGTGATGAGGAAGCCGCTGAGGACAAAGAACACGTCCACCCCGATGCCCCCCCAGCTGAACCCCGGGGCACCGGCATGAACCAACATGACGGCGAGGACGGCCAGGGCCCGGACGCCGTCCAGCGCCTTGACATGGGTGGGAACGGCAACAGGAGATGACATGCGCGGGATACCTCTGGAAGGCGCTTCGTTCTGGCGGACAGGATTCTCCATCCCTTCCGGCGCCCGGCCCCGCGCGGGCCTCACTCCATCGTGATGCGGGCCTTGGCCACGTAGGCGCGCAGCAGCGGCAGCTCGCGGGCCAGGCGGGCGTCGTAGGCGGCGGCGGGCTGGAAGCCGACCTCCAAGCCGGCGTCTTTCAAGGCGGTCTGCACCGCCGAGTCCGACAGCGCGGCGGCCAGGGTGATGGAGAGCGTACGCGAGACGGGCGCGGGCAGGCCCTTGGGCGCCACGATGGCCAGCCAGGACACCATCTCGAACTGCGGCATGCCGGACTCGGCCACGGTGGGCACCTGCGGCAGGTACTGGGCCCGGCGGGCACCGGTGGTGGCCAGCACCTTGACCTTGCCGGCGCGCAGCATGGGCAGGGCGGCCACCAGGGTGTCCACGCTCAGGTTGACCTGTCCGCCCAGCAAGTCGGCCATGGCCGGGGCGCTGCCCTTGTAAGGCACATGGATCATGTCCACACCGGCCATGACCTTGAGCATCTCGCCGGCCAGGTGCGCGGTGGTGCCGGTGCCGAAGGAGGCATAGGTCAGGCTGCCGGGTTTGGCCTTGGCCTGGCCCAGCAGCTCACCCATCGAGTTGGCCGGAAAGGAGGGCAGCGCCATCACGGCCAGCGGCGAGCTGCCGACCATGCCCACCGCCTCGAAGCTCTTTTCCGCCGAGTACTGCAGGCGCGGCTTGAGCGCGGGGTTGACGGTGAAGGTGCTGTTGGAGGAGATCAGCAGGGTGTAGCCATCGGCCGGGGCGCGGGCCACGGCGGCCGCGCCCACCTCGGTGCCGGCGCCGGGCCGGTTGTCCACCACCACGGTCTGGCCCAGGCGGTCGCCCAAGGCCTTGGCCACGATGCGGCCCACCGTGTCGGTGGCGCCGCCGGCGGTGAACGGCACCACCAGGGTGATGGGCCGGCTGGGATAGGCATCGGCGGTGGGGGTGGTGGCGGCGGCGGCCGGCAGGCCGGCGCCCAGGGTGGCGAGTGCGGCCAGAGGCGCCAGGGACTGGGTGAGGAAGCGGCGGCGGGACATGGCGGACTCCTGTGGGCGGGAAAGGGTAAGGGGAAAGGTCGAGGCAGGGCGGCGGGCTCAGACCACGGAGGCGACGCCCTGCTGCGCGCCGGCACCGGCGGCAGGCCACTGCGGCGGCGCGGTGACCCCGCTGCGCAAGGCCGGATGGGCCGGGCGCAGGGCAGACAGATCGGGCCGCGGCCGGCCCAGGCCCGGGGTGAGGGCACCGGCCTGCTCCAGGCCCAGGGCCACCGCCAGCAGGCGGGCGTCGTCGCGGAAGCGGCCCACCACCTGCAGGCCAAAGGGCATGCCGGCCTCGTCCACGCCGCAGGGCAGGCTCAGCGCGGGCAGGGTGGTGAGCGTGACCACGTAGGTCAGCGCCAGCCAGCGGTAGTAGTTGGCCTGCGGGCGGCCGTCAATGGTGGCCGCATGCGGCTGCGTCCAGGGGAAGGGCGAGACCGGGGTGACGGGCGAGAGCAACACGTCGTAGTCCTGCCAGGCGGCCTGGAAGCGGCGCAGCAGGCGGGTCTGCTCGGCCTGGGCCCAGGCGCAGTCGGGCAGGCTCATGCGAGCGCCCATCTCGTAATTGGCGCGCGGGTTGGGCCCCAGGCTGGCCGGATCGCGGGCATAGGCGTCGCGGGTGCCGGCCACAAAGGCTTCGGCACGCAGCACATCGAAGCAGCGGTGGGCATCGCCCAGGTCCAGGCGCACCTCGTCACAGGCGGCGAACCAAGGGGCCATCGCGGCCAGGCGGGCGCGGAAGGTGCGGCGGACGTCGGGGTCCACATCGCACAGGCCGAAGTCCTCGGTCCAGGCCACCCGCAAGCGGCCCAGCTCGGCCGCACGCGGGGCCAGGAAGGCACCGGCGTCCACCGGGTAGCTCAGCGGGTCGCCCGGGTGGGCGCCCGCGGTGGCGGCCAGTTGCAGGCAGGTCTCCTCCACGGTACGGCCCATGGGGCCCACCACCGAAATGGGCGACCAGCCCAGCAGGCGCCGGGTGTTGGGCACCAGGCCGGGCGAGGGCCGCAGGCCGACCACCCCGCACTTGGCCGCGGGAATGCGCAACGAGCCGCCGGTGTCCGAGCCGGTGCACACCGGCAGCATGTCGCAAGCCAGGGCCGCAGCCGAGCCACCGGAGGAGCCGCCGGCGTTGAGGTCCGGATTGAACGGGTTGCCCGTGGCGCCCCACACCGGATTGAAGGTGTTGGCGCCCGCGCCCAGCTCGGGCACGTTGGTCTTGCCCACCACAATGCCGCCGGCCTGGCGCAGCCGGGCCACCAGTTCCGCATCCTCCGCGGGCACAAAGCTGCGGAAGTTGGGCGAGCCGAAGGTGGTCAGCAGCCCGGCAGTGGGCTCCAGGTCCTTCACGCCCACGGGCAGGCCGTGCAGCAGGCCCAGGGGCTCGCCACGCATCACCGCCTGCTCGGCCTGGCGGGCCTCCTCCAGCGCCTGCTCGAAACGGGTGGCCGTGACCGCGTTGACCAGCGGATTGACCGCCTCGATGCGGGCGATGCAAGCCTGCATCAGCTCCACCGGCGAGACGGCGCGCTCGCCGATCAGGCGGCGCAGCTCGGGGGCGGTGAGTTCAACCAGGGTGGTGGCGCGGGGGGAGGTCATCGGCGTGTCATGTAACGGGGTGCGGACACATCGTAGAAAGCCGACGGGCGGACCATCAATGGCCATTTTCGGAACCGTTCATTGCAAAATCCGCAAACCTAGGAGTTGCCCGATGCCACGCAAGACCGACCAGCGCGCCCTGCAGGAGACGGCCCTGCGCCACTTTCTGGAGGTGGCGCAAACCGGCTCGGTCACGGCCGCGGCCGAGCGCCTGCACGTGGCCCCTTCGGCAGTCAGCCGCAGCATCGCCCGGCTGGAGGAGGCGCTGGACACCCTGCTGTTCGAGCGGCGTGCGCGGGGCATGCACCTGAACTCCGCCGGCGAGCTGCTGGCGGTGCACGCCCGCCGCGCCTGGCAGGACATCGAGCGGGTGGTCGCCGAGATCGGCTCGCTGCGCGGGCTGCGCAGCGGCAATGTGCGACTGGCCAGCACCGAGGGGCTGGCCGCCGAGTTCCTGCCCCAGCTCATCGCTGGGTTCCAGCGGCACTACCCGGGCATCCGCTTCATGCTGGAGGTCTGCCAGCAGGCCGACATCCCGCGCCTGCTGCGCCATGGCGACATGGACATCGGCCTGACCTTCGGCACCAGCAGCGAGCGCGACATCCAGGTCGAACGCCGCCATGCCGCCCCCATCCTGGCGGTGGTGTCGCCCGACCACCCGCTGGCCAACCGTCGCCAGCTGGCCCTGGCACAGCTGGCCGGCCATGCGCTGGCCCTGCCCCCGCCCTCCTCCACCCTGCGCCAGCTCTTTGACATCAGTTGCACCCGGCAGGGCCTGAGCCACGACGCCGCGCTGCTGTGCAACCGGCTGGACCCGGCCATCGCCTTCGCCGCCGCCGGCGGTGGGGTCGCGCTGTGTGGCGAGCTGGCCATCCGCAGCCGCCTGCAGTCCGGCGCGGTGGTGGGCATCGCCCTGCGGGACCGGGAAATGAACGAGCGCCACTTCGAGGTGCAGACCCTGGCCGGCCGTACCCTGCCCAGCGCCTGCCGCGCCTTCCTCAACCACCTCAACGACCTGCTGCAGCAGGAACCCTGAGCCGCCGCTCCAAGCGTCCTGCCTTGCGTTTCACGCAAGGACCACTTCAAAAAATCGGCATCCACAGGACCATGGAGGGCCACAGAATGGGGCTTCGCCCCCCCCTTGGCCCCGCCACCACCCGCCTGCCGCGCCGCGCCCATGAGCTCCTCCTCCCCCCTCCGCCAGGACGTGCTGGTCCTGGGCGCCGGCATGGTCGGCGTGTGCACCGCCCTGCAACTGGCACGCCGCGGCCACCGCGTGGCCCTGGTGGACCGCCGCGGCCCCGGCGAGGAGACCTCCAGCGGCAACGCCGGCATCGTGCAACGCGAGGCGGTGGTGCCCTACGCCTTTCCCCGTGACTGGCCCAGCCTGCGCGACGCCGCCCTGGGCCGCAGCCCGGCGGTGCATTACCACCTGCGCGCCCTGCCCGCCCTGGCCGGCCCGTTGTGGCGCTACTGGCGAGCCAGCGCCCCGGCGCGCCATGCGCGCAGCGCGGTCGCCCACAGCGCCCTCATCCGCCACAGCCTGCAAGAGCACCTGGCCTTGGCCGACGAGGCCGGCGCCCGCCACCTGCTGCGACCCGGCGGCTACCACGCGGTCTTCCGCACGGCGCCAGCCTGGCAGGCTGCGGCGGCCGAGGCCCGCCGCCTGGCCGACGCCCACGGCCTGTCCCTCACCGTGCGCGACGGCGCAGCCCTGGCCCAGGCCGAGCCCGGCCTGCAGGCCCGCCTGGCCGGGGCCTTGCACTGGCAAGACCCTTTCTGCTGCCCCGACCCCGGGGCCCTGGTGCGGGCCTATGCGGCCCGCCTGCCAGCCCTGGGCGGCGTGCTGCTGCGCGGCGATGCCCAGACCCTGGCGCCACAGGGCCAAGGCTGGCAGGTGCAGACCGAGGCGGGGCCGGTGCAGGCCGCCCGGGCGGTGCTGGCCCTGGGCCCGTGGATCGCCCCCCTGGCCCAGCGCCTGGGCTACCGCCTGCCCCTGTTCGCCAAGCGGGGCTACCACCGCCACTTCCGGCAGGCCCCGGCCCTGTCGGGTCCGGTGCTGGATGCGGAACGCGGCTTGGTGCTGGCGCCCATGGCGCAGGGCCTGCGCCTGACCACCGGGGCCGAGTTTGCCCGCCTGGACGCTCCGCCCACGCTGGTGCAGGTGGCCCGGGCCACCGCCGCTGCCCGCGAGCTGCTGCCGCTGGACGACCCCCGGGAGGCCGAGCCCTGGCTGGGCCGGCGCCCTTGCACCCCCGACATGCTGCCGCTCATTGGCCCGGCGCCGCGCCACCCCGGCCTGTGGTTCCACGGCGGTCACGCCCACCAGGGCTTCACCCTGGGCCCGGTCAGTGCCCGGCTGCTGGCCGAGCTGATGGAGGGCGGCACACCCGGCCTGGGCGTGGACCCGACGCCCTACGCCCCCCAGCGCTTCCTCTGACCCTAACCCCGACGACAGGCCCGCCGCCTGCCCCGACCCACTGCCTGCGCCCCATGTCCGACCTGTCCCTGCCCAGCCCGGCCACACTGGCCACTGCCCTGTCCCACCCCCTGGTGCCCACGCTGCGCGCCGCCCAGCCGACGCTGTGGCGCAACCCGGCCCTGGCGCCCACCGCCACCGCCTTGGGCGACGTGGGCCTGGGCGCCGACGATGTGGCCCAAGCCAGCGCGCGGCTGCGGCGCTTTGCGCCCTACCTGGCGCTCAAGTTCCCGGCCACGGTCGCCGCCGGCGGGCTGATCGAATCCCCGGTGCAGGCGGCACCGGCGCTGCAGGCCGCGCTGGGCCCGGCCGGCGCGCCACCACTGCCGGGCCGGCTGTGGCTCAAGCTCGACAGCCACCTGCCCGTCTCGGGCTCCATCAAGGCACGCGGCGGCCTCTACGAGGTGCTGCACCATGCCGAACGCCTGGCCCTGGACGCCGGCCTGCTGCGCCAGGAGGACGACTACCGCGTGCTGGACACCCCACCGCTGCGCGCCCTGTTTGCCGCCCACCAGATCGCCGTGGGCTCGACCGGCAACCTGGGCCTGTCCATCGGGCTGATGGGGGCCACGCTGGGCTTCCGGGTCACGGTGCACATGTCGGCCGACGCCCGGCAATGGAAGAAGGACCGCCTGCGCGCCCACGGCGTGACGGTGGTGGAGCACCGCGCCGACTACGGCGCCGCCGTGGCCGAGGGCCGCCGCCAGGCCGAGGCCGACCCGCGCTGCCACTTCATCGACGACGAGAACTCGCGCCACCTGTTCCTGGGCTATGCCGTGGCCGCCGAACGGCTGGCCCCGCAGTTGGCGGCCGCCGGCGTGGTCGTGGATGCCGAACACCCCCTGCATGTGCACCTGCCCTGCGGCGTGGGCGGCGGCCCCGGCGGCGTGGCCTTCGGCCTGAAGCTGGCCTTTGGCGATGCGGTGCACTGCTGGTTTGCCGAGCCCACGCGCTCGCCCTGCATGCTGCTGGGGATGCTGACCGGGCTGCACGAAGGCGTGAGCGTGCGCGACATCGGCCTGGACAACGTGACCGCCGCCGACGGCCTGGCCGTGGCACGGCCTTCGGGCTTTGTGGGTCGGGCACTGCAGCGCCTGATCGACGGGGTCTACACGGTGGACGACGCGCAGCTGTTCCGTCTGCTGGCCCTGACCGAGGCCACCACCAGCCTGCGGCTGGAACCCTCGGCGCTGGCCGGGGTGGCCGGCATGGGCTGGGTGGCACCCACCCTGTCGCCGACGCTGGCCGCCGGGGCCACCCACCTGGCCTGGGCCACCGGGGGCAGCATGGTGCCCGAGGACGAGATGGCGGCCTACCTGGCCCGGGGTCGCGCGCTGCTGGACGGCTGAAGCCGCCTCAGCGCTCCAGCAGACTCAGGTCAAAGCCGGGGGGCGTGGCGCCCCCGGTGGCGCCGGGGCGGCTGTGTGCCCGCCAGCGCGCCACATCGGCGCGGATGCGCTGCAGACGGCTGGCCGGACAGGCCGCCAGCAGTGCCTCACAACGCTGGCTGAACGCCGCCGGCACGGGTGAGCCCAAGGCCACCAGCATCAGGTAGTGGCGCAAGGCCAGCTGCTGGTTGCCCCGCGCCAGGTCGGCCGCCAGCAGGCCCAGCAGAGCCCGCCGCCGCTCGATTTCCCCCGGGTCCAAGGCGCCCGGGGTCACGGGCCGCGGGGCCGCGCCACGCACCGCCCCGGCGCGCGCCGGCCGGCGTGCACCCGGCACCCAGTCGGGCAGGCCAGGCACGTCGGTCCAGCTGAAGGGATGGGGGGCGGGCGGAGTGGGGCTCATCCGGGGGAGGGGCGACGGCGCTTCAGCCGTCGATGAGGGCCGGATCCCAGGCGTGCACGGTCTGCCGTTGCTCGCCCAGTTTCTCAATGCCCAGGGTGATGACGTCGCCCGCCTTCAGGAACTGCGGGGTTGGCTTCTGGCCCATGCCCACGCCCGGGGGCGTGCCGGTGGTGATCACGTCACCCGGCTCCAGGGTCATGAAACGGCTGAGGTAGCTGACGATCTGCGCCACCGTGAAGATCATGGTGCGGGTGTTGCCGGTCTGCTTGCGCACACCGTTCACGTCCAGCCACATCGACAGGTTCTGCGGGTCGCCCACCTCGTCGGCCGTCACCAGCCAGGGGCCGATGGGGCCGAAGGTGTCGCAGCCCTTGCCCTTGTCCCAGCTGCCGCCGCGCTCGAGTTGGTACTCGCGCTCGGACAGGTCGTTGATGGTGCAGTAGCCGGCCACGTGCTTCAGGGCATCGGCTTCGGACACATAACGTGCCCGGGTGCCGATGACCACGCCCAGCTCCACCTCCCAGTCGCTCTTGACGGAGCCCTGGGGCAGCACCACCGGGTGGTGGCAGCCCACGGCGCAGCTGGCGGCCTTGGTGAAGACCACCGGCTCGGCCGGGGCGGCCATGCCGGCCTCGGCAGCGTGGTCGGCGTAGTTCAGGCCGATGGCGATGAACTTGCCCAGGCCGGCCCAGGGCACGCCCAGGCGGCCCTGGGCCACCACCGGCAGCGTGGCCGGGTCGAGGCTGGCCAGCGCGGCCAGGGCGGCGGGCGACAGCTGGGCCGGGCCGAGGTCGGCCAGCACCGGGCTGAGGTCACGCACGGTGCCGTCGGTGTGCAGCAGGGCGGGCTTTTCCTGGCCCTTGGGGCCGTGGCGGAGGAGTTTCATGGCGTGGAATGCGTCAGGGGGAGATTGTCACGGAATTGCGCAAACACCGGTCAAGGGCGGGCGCGTGATGCCGTGAAGGAAGGGCGAGGCAGACAGGTGCAGACGGGCTCAGATGGCCCAGCCGCCGTCGATGAGCTGGGTGGTGCCGGTGGTAAAGGCCGACTCGTCGCTGGCCAGGTACACCGCCAGGGCGGCGATTTCCTCCGGCTTACCCAAGCGGCCCATGGGCTGGCGGGCGTTGAACGCGGCCTGCACCGCTTCCAGCGTCTGGCCGCTGGCCTCGGCCTGGGCGGCCATGCGCTGCGCCAGCGACGGCGAGGTGACGGTGCCCGGGCAGATGGCATTGCAGCGGATGCCACGGGTCACGTAGTCGGCGGCCACCGATTTGGTCAGGCCCACCACGGCGGCCTTGGTGGCCATGTAGATGAAGCGGTTGGGCGCGCCCTTGAGGGCGCCAACGATGGAGGCCACGTTGACGATGGCGCCGCCGCCCTGGGCCAGCATGCCCGGCAAGAAGGCGCGGATGAGGCGGTATTGGGAGCGCACGTTGAGGTTGAAGGCGAAGTCCCACTCGTCCTCGGTGCTCTCCAGGATGCTGCCGGCGTGTACGTAGCCCGCGCCATTGAACAGCACGTTCACCGCACCGAACTCGGTGCTCACCTGGGCGGCCAAGGCGGCAATGGCGGCGCCGTCGGTCACGTCCAGCACATGGGTGGTGCAGCCGCCGCTGCCCAGCTCAGCCTGCAGCGAGGCCAGGGCCTGGGCATTCACATCGGTGGCGATGACCCGGGCGCCCTCGGCCGCAAAGGCGATGGCAGTGGCGCGGCCGATGCCCTGGCCGGCGGCGGTGAGGAAGGCGGTTTTGCCCGCCAAGCGTTGTGACATGAAAACGTCTCCTGAAATCGTGGGGGCGGCGAGGATCAGCCCCTCAGAGCACCTTGCCGGGGTTGAGCAGGCCTTGCGGGTCGATGGCGTTCTTGAGCAGGCGCATCAGGCCGATCTCTTCGGGCGAGCGGGCGTGGCCCAGCCATTCGCGCTTCAAGGTGCCGATGCCGTGTTCGGCCGAGACCGTGCCGCCAAACTCGCGCACCAGGCCGTAGACGATGGCGTTCACACCGTCCTTGGGTTGCTGGGGCGCCCCCGGCAGGTGGGCAATGATGTGCAGGTTGCCGTCGCCGATGTGGCCGTAGAAGAAGCTGTCGATCCCGGGGTAGGCCTCGGCGAGGGCGGCGCGGCAGCGGATCACGTAGTCCTCCATGCGCGCCACGGGCAGGCCCACGTCGTAAGCCAGGTGGCCGGGCCACAGCGGGTGGAACTCGCCCGAGGCGTCGCGCAGCGCCCAGAAGGCCTTGGCGTCGGCCAAGGACTGCGCCAGCGCCGCGTTGGGCACCACGCCGTCTTCCAGCAACTGGCCCAGCCAGGCCTGGAAGCGCTCCGCGTCCTGGGCCTCGTCGGTGCCCAAGGCCTCGACCAGCACATGCGCGCCGTAGGCGGTGGGATCGTCGGCAAAGGGGTTGCGGGCGCGGGGCGCGTGGGTGTTGGCAAACCGCCAGAACTCCGGCCACATCACCTCAAAAGCCGAGAGCTGCGGGCCCAGGTGCTGGCGGGCCGAGGCCAGCAGCGTCAGCACATCGGCATAGCTGTGGACCGCGCACAGCGCCACCTGGGTGGACGCCGGCTTGGGCGACAGGCGCAGCACCACACGGGTGATGACGCCCAGCGTGCCTTCGCTGCCAATGAACAGGTGCTTGAGGTCAAAGCCCGCGTTGTTCTTGATCATCTTGTTGAGGCTGGTGATGACCGTGCCGTCGGGCAGCACCACCTCCAGGCCCAACACCATCTCGCGCGCCATGCCGTAGCGGATCACGCGGTTGCCGCCGGCGTTGGTGGCCAAGTTGCCGCCGATGCTGCAGCTGCCCCGGGCGCCCAGGTCCAGCGGGCAGAAAAAGCCGGCCTCGCTGGCGGCCTGCTGCACCGCCTCCAGCGGCGTGCCGGCGCGCACCGTCATGGTGGCGGCGGCGGCGTCGATCTCCTCAATGCCCACCAAGCGCTCCAATGACAAGGCGATCTCCCCGCCGGCGGTGCGGGCCGCGCCGCACAGGCCGGTCAGGCCGCCTTGCGGCACCACGGCCACGCCGTGCTGGCTGCACAGGCGCAGCGTGGTGGCCACGCCGGCGGTGTCGGCCGGGCGCACCACCGCCAGCGGCGGGGCCGGCGGCAGGCCGCTGCAGTCGTTGTGGTTGCGCACCGGCGCATCGGCGCCGGCCAGCACGGCGGTGGGGCCCAGCGCGGCGCGCAGGGCGTCGATCAGGCCCGCGGCCTGGGCAAGGTTCAGGCCGCGGGCCTGGGGATGGGGGGTCGTCATCGGGGGTCTCCAGGCCGGGCGGGCGCCCGGCGCTCGGTCAGTGGGTCAGCCAGCGCGCCGGCACCAGCACCAGCGAGGGGAAGAGCACCAGCAGGAACATCACCGCGAACTGCGCGGTCATGAAGGGCAGCACGCCGCGGGTGACTTCGTCCATCTTCATCTTGCCCACGCCGGCCACCACGTTGAGCACCGTGCCCACCGGCGGGGTGATCAGCCCGATGGCGTTGTTCATGATGAACAGCACCCCGAAGTACACCGGGTCGATCCCCGCGGCCTTCACGATGGGCATGAGCACCGGCGTCAGGATCAGGATGGTGGGCGTCATGTCCATGGCCGTGCCCACGGCTATGACCAGCAGCATGATGGCGATGAGCAGCAGCGTGGGGCTGTCCATCAGCGGCTCCAGCAGGCCCACCATGGCGCTGGGGATGTCGGCCACCGTGATCAGCCAGGCGCTGACCATGGCCGCGGCCACCAGGAACATGATCACCGCCGTGGTCTTGGCCGCGCTCACAAACACCTCGTGCAGCGCCTTCAGG
>NZ_JAAGOH010000019.1 GCF_010499455.1 Ideonella livida
GGCCGCTGGGGCTTCTGGAAGTGTTTCGACCGTCTGCGCCTGGATGGGCGGCCTTGGAATCACAAGCGGGTCTGGCGCGTGTATTGCGAGTTGGGCCTGAACATCCCGCGCCGCACGAAACGACGCATTCCCAAGCGAGATCCGGTGCCGCTGGCAGCGGCGCCCTTGGTGAATCAGGGTTAGGCCCTGGACTTGATGCACGCCGTGCTCTACGACGGCAGGCGGTTCCGCACGCTCAACGTGATCGACAAGGCCAACCGGGAGGCTCTGGCCATCCAGGTGGCCCAGTCGCTGCCGGCGTCGATGCTGATTCGGACGATGGACCGCTTGGTCGATTGGTACGGCGTACCGCAGTCGATCCGGATGGACAACGGGCCGGAGATGACCAGCCACGACTTCGTCGAATGGGCCTGGCGCCGGGGCATCACGCTCAACTACATCGAGCCCGGCGAGCCCAACCAGAACGCCCACATCGAGCGCTTCAACCGGACGTTCCGCACCGAGGTGCTGGACGCCTGGCTGTTCAACTCCATCGAACAGGTCCAGGCCATCGCCGACGACTGGCTGACCCAATACAACGACTACCGACCGCATGACGCGCTGGGCGGCGTACCGCCTCGACAGTTCATGCCACGACTGACCACCACCGCCGCGGACTCTGGAAATCGACTGTCTACTTGACGGGGGAGCTTACGGCAACGGCTGCCTCTTGCGTGGGGCCTCAGCCGCGCGGTGCGCGCGGCTCCGGGTTGAACCACTTGTCCCACTCGTCCCAGGTGGACTCCATGACGTCCAGGCCTTCCAGCCCCGGCACGCCACTGTGGGGGGCCGTGGACGTGCGGCCGGCCGGTTCGTGGCCAGACGGGGCGTGGGGCGCGTGGTGCGGGTGGTGGGGGGGCAGGGGGGCGCGCATGGCGGTCTCCTGGGAAAAGTGAACAGCTGAAGGGGCCGCGTTGGGCGGGCTGAAGCCTGCGTGGGCGACGAGGCGGCAGTCTGTCCGAGGCCCTGCGCTGCAGCATCCCCCATCCAGGGGGTCCCCCCTGCCTCGAAATGGGGGGGGTTGAGCGGTCGTTTACCGCCGATTGGCGGTGGCCTGGGGCCCCTGGGGTGTGCGGCTGGCGGTGGGGCGGGTCAAGTCTTGGGGCCGGCGGCCGATACAGAGGCGTCTTGGCCCATCGCCTGAGGACCCGTCCATGTCCGTCACCCTCCGTCAGCCGGCCACGCGTCGGCGCTGCCTGGGCCGCTTGGCCGCCGCCGGCGTGGCCGCCACCTGGCCCGGCCTTGCTGCGCGTGCGCAGGGGCCGGCACCGGTGCGGGTGGGCTTGACCGCCGAGTTCAAGATGAGCCTGAGCACCAGCGACGACGCGCTCCGGCTGGGGCTGCAGCTGGCGGTGGAGGACATCAACGCCAGCGGCGGGGTGCTGGGGGGGCGGCCCCTGCAGCTGGAGCTGCGCGATGACCGCAGCGTGCCGGCCCGGGGGGTGGAGAACCTGCGCGAGCTGGCGGCGCTGCCGGATCTGGTGGCGGTGTTCGGCAGCCGCTTCAGCCCGGTCGTCAGCGAGATGGCGCAGGTGGCGCCCGAGGTGCGCTGCCCGGTCATCACGCCCTGGTCGGCCGGCAACACGGTGCTGGACCCCAAGCGCCGGCCGGAGTGGGCCTTCCGCGTCTCGCTCAATGACACTTGGGCCCTGCGCACCCTGATGCGTGCGGCCCAGGCGGAGGGCCACAGCCGGCTGGGCCTGCTGGTGCCCAACTCAGGCTGGGGGCGCAGCTGCCATGCCGCGGCCGAGGCATATGCCGCCGCCCACCGTGGCGTGCAGCTGCTGCCGGCGCGCTGGTACAACTGGGGGGGTGAATCCACGCTGGTCGAGCATGTGATCCAGCTGCGCCAGGCCGGCATGCAGGGGCTGGTGCTGGTGGCCAATGAGCCAGAAGGCAAGGTGCTTTGCCATGAGCTGCTGGCGCTGCCGGCGGCCAGCCGGCCGCCGATCTACAGCCACTGGGGCATTGCCGCCGGAGACTTTCCGCAGCTGGTGGGCGCCCGTCTGGCCGAGCTGGACCTGCGCGTGGTGCAGACCCGCGCGCTGCTGATGCACCGGGATCCCCGGGGCCAGCGGCTGCTGCAGCGCGCCGCGCAGCAGATGGGGCTGGCCGATCCCCTGCGCCTGCCGTCGCTGGTGGGCTTGGGTCATGCCTACGATGCCTTGCAGTTGCTGCGCTTGGCGGTGCAGCAGGCTGGCAGCACCCGGCGCGAGGCGGTGCGCGAAGCGTTGGAGCACTTGCCGGCCCATGAGGGGGTGGTGCGCCGCTATGCGCCTGCCTTCACGCCGGAGCGGCATGAGGCGCTGGCCGAATCCGATGTGCTGTTGGCCCGCTGGGACGCCCAGGGCCGCCTGCAGGCGGTGTAAGCATGGCGCTCACCCCTACACCGCCTGGCGAGCCCCGACGCGGCCCGCAGGGGCCTGAAGGCCCGGCCAGCCTGGCCGCGCGCTTGAGCCAGGGGGGGCGGCGCATGGTGCGCCTGGGCATGGCCTTGGTGGGCAGCCTGTCGCTGGTGGTCATCGTCTGGCTGCTGCTGCAGCGCGCCGACGCCGAACTGGTGCAGGCGGGTCAGGACATGGGCCAGGCCCTGCAGCGCCAGCTGGGGCAGAGCCGCGCCGGGTTGGCGGAGCTGGCACGTCGTTCATTGGTGCGCAATGCGCTGGTGGACCCGGCGGGCCGGGCGGCCTACCTCAGCCCCACGCTGCGTGAGCACCGGGCGGGTCACCCGGCCCTGGCGGCCCTGTGGCTGACCGACCACCGCGGCGAAGTGCTGGCCCGTGCCGAGGGCGGCCCCGGGCCGATGGCGCCGCCGGCCGACCTGCACCGCGCGGTGTTGGCGCTGGCCACCGAGGTGCTGCGCACAGAGCGCGCGGGCGAGCGTCTGGTGCAGGCCGAAGGCCGCTGGTGGTGGGTGCTGGGCGAGCCGGTGGTGTTTGCCACCACGGGCACGACCGAGGGCAGCCTGGTGGGCTGGCTGGACTTGGGTCAGCTGGTGCTGCCCGAGCTGGCAGGCCTGGCGCCGCGCTGGCACCTGGCGCTGCGTCACCAGGGCGTGCCGGTGCTGGTGGCTGGACCGGGGCAGGCGGTGCGCACGGCCGAGGCGGCGCCAGGCGCCGCCCAGCCCGGCGCCTGGCGGATGTTCACCCGCCGCTGGGACTTGGGCCTGGCGCGCCGGGCGGGCATGCCGGCCGCGCCGGGCTTTGAGTTGTCACTGGCCATGCCTTGGCACGTGGCGCTGGGGCCGGCCGTCTGGGTGGCGCTGGGCTACCTGCTGACCGGCTGGGGCCTGCTGGCCCTGGTGGTGCGGCGCACTGGTCGGCTGGCCGAGCAGGCGGTGGCGCCGCTGCGTGAGCTGCAGCAGGCCGCTCAGCTGGTGGCTGGGCAGGGGCTGGACGCCAGCCGGCCGCTGCGGGTGGTGGCCGCGGGGCAGGGCGGCTCGGAGGTGCTGAGCCTGACGGCCAGCTTTGAGGCCATGCTCCATCGCCTGGCCGAGGCGCAGGCCAGTCTGGAGGAACAGGTGGCCCGGCGCACCGCCGAACTGACCCAGGCCAAGCGCCGTCTGGACGACACCCTGGCCAGCCTGAGCGACGGGGTCTACGCCCTCGACCCCGAGGGCCGCGAGCTGGTGTTCGCCAGCCCGCCCACCTGGGCCCTGCTGGGGCTGGCCCAGGACGCCACACCCATGGTGCGCGACTGTCTGGCCCGACTCCTGAGGCCGCAGGACTGGCAGGCGCAGGAGGCCGCGCGCCAGCAGGCCCTGGCCACCGGCCGGGCCTGCGTGCGGTTGCCCTTGCACCGGCCTGGCCAGCCCCCGCGCTGGCTGGAGAACCGCATGACCGTGCAGCGTGACGCCCAGGGCGAGCCTTTGCGCATTGACGGCCTGCTCACCGACATCACGGCCACGGTGCAGGCCACGCACGACCGGGAGCAGGCGCAGGCCGGCCTGCGCCTGCGGGACCGGGCCCTGGCCTCCACCGGCAACGGTGTGCTCATCCTGGCCATGCAGGTGGACGGCCCGGCGCGGGCGGTCTATGCCAACCCCGCCATGGCCCAGATCTCCGGCACCAGCCTGGAGGACCTGCTGAGCCTGGACGGTGAGGTGCTGGCCGGCCATGTGGTGGGCGACGAGGTGCGCGAGGCCCTGCGGGCCTGCGTGCTGGAGCACCGCGACGTGCGCACCACCACCCGCCTGCGCCGGCGCGACGGCAGCCAGATCTGGTGCGACATCACCATCAGTCCCATGGCCCGCGAGGATGACCTGCCCACGCCGCAGGCCCTGGGCGGCAGGCCCTGGACCGAGCATGTGGTGGTGGTGCTGGATGACGTGACCGCCCAGCACCACGCCCAGGAAACATTGGAGCTGCGCAACCGCGCCATCGACGCCAGCCACAACGGCATCGTGCTGACCGATGTGCGCCAGCCCGGCGGCCCCATGGTGTTTGTCAACGAAGGCTTCACCCGGCTGACCGGCTACACGCGGCAGCAGGCCCTGGGGCGCAGCTGCAGCTTTCTGCAGGGCCCTGAGCGCGACCAACCCGGCCTGCAGGCGTTGCGCCACGCCATCGAGGCGGGCCAGCCCTGCCGCGTGGTGCTGTCCAACTACCGGCGGGACGGCCGGCGCTTTGACAACGACCTGTCCATCGCCCCGCTGCGCGACGAGGCCACCGGCGAGGTCACGCACTACATCGGCGTGCTCACCGACATCACCAGCCAGCTGCACAGCCAGCGCCTGCTGGCCGACCAGTTCGCGCGGCTGGACGCCATCCTGGCGCTCAGTCCCGACGGATTCGTCTCATTTGACGCCCAGGGCCATGCGGTGTCGGTCAACCCCGCCTTCGAGCGGCTGACGGGGCTGCCGGTGGCCGAGCTCATCGGCCTGTCCGGTCCCGACTTCGAGGCCCGGATGGCCGACCAGATCCAGGAGGTCAACCCGCCGGGCGTGGCCCATTGGCTGGCTGAACTGGGGCAGGATGCCACCGGCGACCCGGAGGACGCCGAGACCCGCGCCGTGCAGTCCGACGTGCTGGTCCTGCGTGGACCGCCCCAGCGGGTGGTGGTGCGCAGCGTGCGCGAATGCAGCGCCGCCAGTGTCACCCGTGTCATGCAGCTGCGCGACATCACCCGAGAAACCGAGGTGGACCGCATGAAGAGCGAATTCCTCTCCACCGCCGCCCACGAGCTGCGCACCCCCATGGCCAGCATCCGCGGCTTCTCCGACCTGCTGCTCATGCGCAAGTTCGACGAGGCCCGCACCCGGGACATCCTGCAGACCATCAACCGCCAGTCCATCTGGCTGACCGACATGGTCAACGAGCTGCTGGACCTGGCGCGCATCGAGGCCCGCAAGGGCAAGGACTTCACCCTGGAATGCTGCCCGCTGCAGGACCTGGTGCAGGCGGGCGTGCAGGGCCTGCTGGTGCCCGGTGACACCCGCAAAGTCCAGGTCGATCTGCCCGAGGCCCCGGTATGGGTGAGCGTGGACCGCGCCAAGTTCCAGCACGCCTTGGGCAATGTGCTGTCCAACGCCTACAAGTATTCGCCCGGCGGTGGCGAGATCCACCTGGCGGTGCTGTCCCCGGCGGCGCCGGGGGCGCGGGTGGGCGTGCAGGTGCGCGACCAGGGCATCGGCATGAGCCCCGAGCACGCCCGCCGCGCCTTCGAGCGCTTCTTCCGGGCCGACGCCTCAGGCAACATCCCCGGCACCGGCCTGGGCCTGGCCCTGGTCAAGGAGATCGTCGAGCTGCACGGCGGCGAGGTGGCGTTGCACAGCGCGCTGGGGGAGGGCACCACCGTCACCCTGTGGTGGCCGGCCTGTGAGCCGCCGCCGTCCTCTGCCCTGGCCGCAGACGCGCCGGCCCCTGAGGTCGCCACGGCGGTGACGGAGTCCGCCCCATGAACGCCCGCACTCCCCATGAGCGCCCGCTGCGGGTGCTGGTCATCGACGACTCCAGCGTGGTGCGCCAGCTGGCGGTGGCCATGCTGGCCCGCGCCGGCTACGTGGTGGAGCAGGGCAGCCAGGGCGAGGAAGGCCTGGCCCTGGCCCGGCGCACGCCGCCCGACCTCATCGTCTGCGACATCCACATGCCCGTGCTCGACGGCTGGGGCTTTGTCGCCCAGGCCCGCGCCTGCCCGGAGCTGCAGACCGTGCCCATCCTCATGCTCACCGGCATCCAGGACCGGGAGAGCGCCCGTCGCGCCATGTCCACCGGCGCCGACGACTACCTGACCAAACCCTGGAAATCCGAGGAACTGCTGCAGGCGGTGCAGGCCCTGGCCCACAAGCGCGCCCGCCACCGGGCCGAGACCGAGCGCTCCCTCAACCACCTGCGCGGCGCCATCCTCTCCACCGTGCCCCACGAGCTGCGCACCCCGCTCACCAGCATCCTGGGCCTGACCCGGCTGATGATCGACCGCCTGGACCGCTACCCGCCTGAGCGCCTGCGCGAGATGCTCGCCAACGTGCACGAGTCCGCCACCCGCCTGGGCCGCACCATCACCCGGATGATGGAATGGTCCGAGCTCACCGCCCATGCCCCGGTGCCGGTCCTGGCCCCGCCGGTGGCCGCCCTCGATCACCTGCAGGCCCTGCTGCATGACCCCGCCATGCTGCGCGAGATTGCCGCCGGCGTGGGGGGCGACTGCCGCATCGCCCCCCCGCTGGTGCTCAACGGCCACAGCCTGCAGCTGCGGCTGGAGCCCGGCGCGCTGTGCTGCGCGCCGGAGGACCTTCGGCGCATGCTGGTGGAGCTGTTGGCCAATGCGGTGCGCTTCTCCCAGGCCGGCATGCCTGTGGGCCTGACCGGGCGGACGCTGGAGGGCGGCTACCGCCTGGAGGTTGCCAACGTCGGCGTGGGCATCGCCGCAGACTTCCTGGCCCGCATGGGCGCCTTGGCCCAGGCCGACCGCGAGCGCCACGAACAGCAGGGCATGGGCCTGGGCCTGGCCATGACCCAGCTGTGGGCCCAGCGCAACGGCGCGCAGCTCAGCTGGCCGCGCCACGACGGCCACCCCACCATCTTCCGGCTGGACTTTCCCGCACCGGCCGACAAGGCACCGTCCCTGCCCGCCCCCTCGCCCCCCTGAGCCACCGGCCCCCGGGTGCAGGCGCCACCCTTGGCCGCCCGGCCGGCGCCCTCTGTCCATCCTGGGCAACCCCTCCCCAGCTTGGGCACTTCCCGGCGGCCGGATCACTGGAGAAACTCCGCCGACCGCGGCGGCCTGCGGTGGGCCCTCCGGCCCCAGCCGCCGCCCTGATCCAAGGGGAGTGCCTGCATGCGTGGTGGACAGCAGATCAAGAACCGGGGCCGTGGACCGCGCCCCCTGGGTGCCGCGCGCACCGTGGTGGGCCTGGGCCTGGCGGCTGCGGCCGCGGCCGCGGCCTGGGCGCCGGCCAGCCTGGCCGCAGGCGAGGACGTCCAGCGGGTCATCGTGGTGTTCAAGCCGCAGGTGGGCGCGGCCGCCCGCACGGCCTTGCCGCTGCAGGGCGGACAGGTCCGCCTGAGCCTGCCGGAGGACAACGCCGTCGCCGTCGAGCTGCCGGCCGGTGCGGTGGAGGCCCTGCGCCGCCATCCCTCGGTGGCCCAGGTGCATGAGGATGTGCGCCGCTACCCCATGGGGCTGGCCGACCCGTCCAAGCCGCCCTACCGCCGCGGTCAGCTGGTGCCCTACGGCATCCCCATGGTGCAGGCCGACCAACTGCCCGTCGGCGATGCCCAAACCGGCAACCGCAAGCTCTGCATCATCGACTCGGGCTACGACCGCAGCCACGAGGACCTGGCCACCAACAAGGTGGACGGCGAGTACGACAGCGGTACCGGCTGGTGGCACACCGACGAGACCCACCACGGCACCCATGTGGCCGGCACCATCGCCGCCATCAACCAGGCCGGCGTGGGGGTGGTGGGCGTCAACCCCGGGCGCCGCCTGCAGCTGCACATCGTCAAGGTCTTCGGCGAGGGGGGGGACTGGACCTACTCCTCCAGCCTGACCAAGGCCGCGCGCAAATGCCAGGCCGCGGGCGCCAACATCATCTCCATGTCCTTGGGCGGCGCCACGCCGACGCCCTTCGAGCGCGACGCCTTCGCCAGGCTGGCGGCCGACGGCATCTTGTCCATCGCCGCGGCCGGCAACGCCGGCACTTCCGCCACCTCGTACCCGGCGGGCTATCCCAGCGTCATGTCCGTGGCGGCGGTGGACATCCAGCGCAAGCGCGCATCGTTCTCGCAGTTCAACCCTGACGTGGAGATCGCTGCCCCGGGCGTGGCGGTGCTGTCCACCGTGCCCATGGGCCAAGGGCGTGAAGCCACGCTCAGCGTGGCCGCCACCGCCTACGCCCCCCAGCCGTTTGACGGCACGCCGGTGGCCAGCGCCAGCGGCCCCCTGGCCGACTTTGGCGAAGGCACGGCGGTGGACCCGGCCATGGCCGGCAAGGTCTGCCTGATCCGGCGGGGCACCATCTCCTTTGCCCAGAAGGTGGTCAACTGCCAGCAGAGCGGCGGCGTGGCGGCGGTGGTCTACAACAACGAGGCCGGCGGCTTGGCGGGCACCTTGGGCGGCGTGACCACCACCATCGCCTCGGTGGGCGTCTCCGACACCGAGGGCCAGGCCCTGCGGGCCCAGCTGGGGCAGGGTGCCACGGTGCAAGTCAGTGCCACCGACTACGCCTACTTTGACGGCACGTCCATGGCCACGCCGCATGTCTCCGGTGTGGCGGCCCTGGTGTGGAGCTATTTCCCCCAGTGCAGCGCGGCGCAGATCCGCACCACGCTGCAGAAGTCGGCCCTGGACTTGGGGCCCGCCGGTCGCGACAAGTGGTACGGCTTCGGTCTGGTCCAGGCCAAGGCGGCCCATGACCGCCTGGCCAGCCTGGGCTGCGCCAACTGAGTGGGCTCCCGCCGCCGCCGGCCCTCAGGCGGTGGCCTCCATCACCATCAGGCCGGCGGCCGTGTTGGAGATGGGGATGTGGTAGTTGCGGTGCACCTCGCGGGCGCCCTCGCCCAGCGCGGCGCGGCTGGCCAGCCACATCAGCAGCTCAATGCCCTGGGTGCCGGCCTTCTCCACCAGCTCGGCCGAGTTCCACTGCGTGGCCCACTGCGGGTTGGTGGTCAGGCTGTCCATGAAGGCCAGGTCGAAGGGCTTGTTGATATGCCCGGCGCGCTCGCCTTCCAGCTGGTGGCTCAGGCCGCCGGTGCCCAGGATCAGCACGCGGGAGTCGCTGTCCCAGCCGCGGATGGCCTGGCCGATCTGCTCGCCCAGCTTCCAGCAGCGCTTGGCCGAAGGCACCGGGAACTGCACGGTGTTGATGCACACCGGCACCACCTTCACCGGCCAGTTCTGGTCAGGCCACAGCAGCGCCATCGGCAGGGTGAAGGCATGGTCCACCAGCATTTCCTGGCAGGTGGTCAGGTCAAATTCCGCCTCGGTCAGGCGCTCGATCAGGTGCCAGGACAGGTCTTGGTCGCCGGTGAACGCCGGGATGGTGGGGATGCCCCAGCCTTCGTCAGCATTGGTGTAGCGGGGGGCAGCGCCGATGGCGAAGGTCGGCATCTTGTCCAGGAAGAAGTTCAGGCCGTGGTCGTTGTAGAGCACGACGACGGTGTCGGGCCGCGCGTCTTTCAGCCAGGTGCGGGCGTTGAGGTAGCCGTCAAAGAAGGGCTTCCAGTACGGCTCGTTCTGGAGGTTCTTGAAGATGGCCTTGCCGATGGCAGGCACGTGCGAGGTGGTGATCGCGCCGACGATGTGAGCCATGGTGTGTGTTCTCCGGTGTGCGTTGCTGCGGGTGGGGCAGGGGCTTTCAGTCTTGGGCGTAGGCATTGAGCTTGGCCTGGAACTCGGCCTTGGTCATGCCCGTCTGCTGCGCCCCGATGTCCTGCATGTCCAGCCCGAAGATGCCGGCGAACTTGGCCAGGTAGTAGGCGTTGCCGCCCGCCTCCAGCAGCTGCAGCACGTTCTTGGCACGGATGGCGGCGGCCTGCTGCTCGTTCAGGCCGTACTTGGCCATGTAGCCCTCTTCGTCGGCCACAAAGGCCTGGCGGTTGGCGGCCTCGTTGAAAGAGAAGCACATCTTGTTGAGCGCGTAGCCCTTGCGGGCCATGGCGGCGTCAAACAGCTGGGTGCCGGGGATGTTGCACATGGGTTGTCTCCGTCGTTGCCGTGGGTGGGTAAGGCGATGAGCGCCAGTATCGGAATCACCACTCCATCAATAAACAGATGGATACTCATTAAACGCATGAGCAATTTCGATCATTTGGACCTGGACGGCCACGCCTTGCGCCTGCTGCTGGCGGTGCAGGAGGAGGGCTCCATCACCCGCGCGGCGCACCGGCTGGGCGTGACCCAGTCCGCCGTGAGCCATGGGCTGGACAAGCTGCGCGCCATCGTGGGCGACCCGCTCTTCGTCAAGTCGGGGCGCGGCATCGTGGCCACCGCCCAGGCCGAGCTGCTGGCGCGCCGCGCCCGCACCCTGCTGGAGGACCTGCGCGCCTTCAGCCTGGCGGCAGGCTTCGAGCCGGCCCGGTTGACCGCGCAGTTCACCGTGGCCGCCAATGACCTGCAGCGGGACCTGCTGTTGCCGGCGCTGCTGCGGCGGCTGCGCGCCCAGGCGCCGCAGGTCAGCCTGCGCATCATCCCGTCCGGCGCGCCGCGGCCCGAGCTGCTGCGCGAGGGGGGATGCGACCTGGTCATCACCCCGCGCCCGCCCGAGGCCGGCGACCTGGTGCAGAAGCGCCTGTTCACCGACCGCTACGCCGTGTTCTACGACCCGGCCTGCCGCACCGCACCCGAGAGCGCCGAGGCCTACCTGGCGGCCGAGCATGTCACGGTGGTCTACGAGCCCCGCCGTGCGCTGGACGTGGACCAGTGGCTGGCCGCGCAGGGGGTGTCGCGGCGCTTTGTGGCCACCGTGCCCGGCCTGGGGGGGTTGGGGGCCCTGCTGCGCGGGGGGGACTGGCTGGCCACCGCCCCTTCGCTGATGGCGCGTGGCGCCTTGCGCGACCTGGCCCACGCCCCGGTGCCCGTGCCCACGCCGCCCATGCCCATGTATGCGGTGTGGCACCAGCGCCACCACAGCGACCCGGTGCACCAGTGGCTGCGCGCCCAGCTGGAGGCGGTGGTGGGGCCGGCGCTGGTGGCGGATTGAGGCACCGCGCCGCGCCGGTTGGGGGCCGGCGCGCGGCGGTCGCGGGTCGGCGGCGGGCCTGGTGTGTCCAGGGTTTTGCAGCACCCTCCTGCGGACAGGGGCGATAATGAAAAGTTGTTATCAATAAAGAGCGGCGCCCGGGGCGCGTTAGCCCGACAGGCCGCCGCCCACGCCCCATGTCCTCCCGCTTCCTGTGCCCTGTGCCGCCTGCCCGCCCTGCCGTCTCTTTCCGTCCGCGTCCGAGTGCGGTGGCCCTGGCGGCCCTGGCGAGCCTGACCCTGGGCTTGGCCGCGCCCTACGCCTGGGCCGATGGCGAGTCCGCCATGTCGATGAGCCGCGTCACCGTCACCGCCGCCGCCACCGGCCCGCTGAGCAGCCGCAGCGTGCTCACCTCCGTCGACGTGCTGGGCGGTGAGGAGGTGGCCGAGCACCAGGTGATGAACAGCTGGGCGCTGCTGGGCCGGCTGCCGGGCGTGCAGCTCACCGAGACGGGCATGGGCGCGGAGTCGGGCAAGGCGACCTTTCGCGCCTTCAACGGCGAGGGCTACCTCAACGGCATCAAGGTGCTCATCGACGGCATTCCCAGCAACGTCAACAGCGGCAACCAGCGTTTCATCGACATGGTGCTGCCCCTGGACGTGGAGCGTATCGAGGTGGTGCGCGGCACCAACGACCCCCGCTGGGGCCTGCATGCCATCGGTGGCCATGTCGACCTGCAGACCCGCCAAGGGGGGCAATACACCGAGGGGCGCCTGTCCGCCGGCACTGCCGGGCTGCGCGAGGGGCAGCTGGCTGTGGGCCGCGAGTCCGATGGACTGGCGCAGAACTACATCCTGGGCCTGCAGCAGGCGCAGGGCTACCGCCGCCATGCCGCCAGCGACAAGCTGACGCTGGGCGGGAAGTGGTTCTACAGCCTGCCCGGCCAGGGCCTGCGCCTGGGGCTGGTGGCCCGGGCGCAGCACCACGAGGCCGAGGAACCGGGCTTCCTGACCGCCACCCAGATGGCCGAGGACCGGCGCCAGAGCCCTGCCCACAACGCCCACGATGGCGACGAGCGCGAGATGCGTCAGCTCAGCGGGCACCTGGATTGGGCGCTGCGGCCGACGCTGCACCTGAGCACCCGGCTCTACCTCAACCGCTACGAAGACGACCGCCGGGTGACCTTCACCGGCAACGCCGGTCTGGGCAACAGCCCGCGCCAGCGCCGCCAGTGGGACGAGACCCAGCAGGGCGTGTTGGCCTCGCTGACCTGGCGCGCCAGTCCCGCGCTGGTGGTGGAGGGCGGCCTGCAGCATGAGCGCCAGGACAACACCTACCGCCGCGACCGCTATGCCTACGCCCTGCCGACCGATTTCGACACCCCGGCCAGCACCTCCAACGACGACCGCTACACCTTGAACCACACCGGCCTCTGGTCCCAGGTGGTGCTGCGTCCGGCCGAGCGCTGGCGGGTGGTGCCCGGCCTGCGGCTGGACCACCTGGATGGCGACACCCTGCTGCGCACCAGCGGCGTGCAGGGGGAGCTGCAGAAGAGCGGCTGGATCCGCCAGCCCAAGCTGAGCGTGCTCTACACCCTGGCGCCGCAGGCGAGTGTGTACGCCAACTGGGGCCGCACCTTCCAGGTCCTCACCGGCTCGCGGGCCCCGGCCTATCTCACCGCCACCGGCCAGGCCACCTTCGCGCCGTCGATCAACACCGGGCGCGAGCTGGGCGTGAAGTTCGAGCCGCTGTCCACGCTGACGGTGCGCGGCGCCCTCTGGCGCCAGGACGCCACCGACGAGGTGGCCAACATGCCCAGCACCGGCACCACCGTCGGCCTGGGCCGCACCCGACGCCAGGGCGTGGACCTGCAGGCCCGCTGGACGCCTTCGGAGGTCTGGCTGCTGTGGACCGCCCTGGCCTGGCAGGAGGCCCGCGTGGTGCAGGCCTACACCGCCGCCGGCACCTCGCTGGCGGGTCGCGAGGTGTTTGCCACCCCGCGCCATGTCAGCCAGGCCGGGTTGGAGTACCGGCCTGATGCGCAGTGGCGCCTGGGGCTGCAGGCCCGCGCTCAGGGCGACTACTACATCGACGACCTCAATGCCCAGGGCAAGTGGGGGGCCCAGCGCCAGGTTGACCTGAGCGTGCGGCGCCAGCTTGGCCCGCAGCTCAGCGTGGACCTGGAGGTCAAGAACCTCACCGACCGCGAGCAGGCCTACGTCTGGTACGACAGCTTCTTCTGGCCCACCGGGCAGGCGCAGCCCATGTTCTCGCCGGCGGCGCCGCGCACCGTGGTGCTCTCCCTGCACCTGCGGCAGTGAGCGTCGTGCCGTTGACCGGGTGGCAGGCCCGCTGCGGCCCGTCCCGCCGCGGCCTGCTGGCCGGCGCCGGGACCTTGCTGCTGCCCGCAGGCGCAGCCGGCCGGGCCGCGACTGCCGAGGGGCCCCTGCGCATCGTCGGCCCCTGGGAGATCAGCGGCCTGGAGCCGGCCAGCAGTGGCCATTTCTTCACCGGTCTGCAGGTGGCCCAGACCCTGGTGGACGCTGACGACACCGGCCGTCTGCGGCCTGGCCTGGCCGCCGCCTGGCAGGTGGCCGAGGAGGGCCTGAGCTGGCGGCTGACCCTGCGCGCGGGCGTGCAGTTCCATGATGGCAGCCCCCTCACCGCGACCAGCGTGGCCCGGGCCCTGCAGCGCGCCCATGGTCGGCCGGGCTTGCTGCGTCTGGCGCCGCTGACGGCGGTGGATCCTGAAGGTCCGCTCCAGCTGCGGTTGCGGCTCAGCCGCCCCTTTGCCCTGCTGCCGGCGCTGCTGGCCCATCCCAGCACGCTGGTGCTGGCCCCGGCCAGCCTGGGCGCGGGGGGAGGGGTGGAGCGCATCATCGGCACCGGCCCCTACCGGGTGGCGGCCTTGGCCGCCCCCCAGCGCGTGCAGGTGCAGGCCGCCGACCCCGCCTCCCCTTGGCCGGTGCGCCGGGCGCACTACCTGCAGGCCTCGCGGGCCGAGACCCGGGCGCTGATGGCCGAGGCCGGCCAGGCCGACCTGGCCATTGGCCTGGACCCCGCCAGCCTGGCCCGCCTGCGTGGGCATCCGGCGGTGCGGGTGCTGCAGGTCATGCTGCCGCGCACCCTGATCCTCAAGCCCCACTGCGGCCACCGCTGGCTGGCCGACCTGCGCGCCCGCCAGGCCCTGTCGCTGGCACTGGACCGTGCGGGCATCGCCGCGGGCCTGCTGCGCGACCCCACCCTGGCCGCCGGCCAGCTCCTGCCGCCGCTGCTGAAGGACTGGCACCAGCCCGCGCTGCCCGCGCTGCGGCACGATCCCGGACAGGCCCGCGCCCTGTGGGCCCAACTGGGCTGGCGGCCCGGGCCCGACGGGATCTTGCAGCGGGGCCAAGAGCGCTTGCGCCTGACCCTGCGCACCTTTCCGGACCGGCCCGAGCTACCCCTGGTGGCCGCCGCGGTGCAGGAGCAGCTGCGGCTGACCGGCGTGGACTGCCGGGTGCTGGTGGGCAACGCCAGCGAGCTGCCCCTGCGCCACCGCGACGGCAGCCTGGAGCTGTCCTTGGCCGCCCGGCACTACGCCCTGGTGCCCGATCCCCTGGGCACGCTGCTGCAGGACTTCGGCCCCGAGGGCGGTGACTGGGGGGCCCTGGGCTGGCACAGCCCGGCGCTGCAACAGGCCCTGGACGCCCTCAGCCGGGGCAAGGGCGACGCCGCGCGCTGGCGGCGGCAGGCCGTGACCGCCTTGCATGAAGGCCTGCCGGTCATCCCTCTGGCCTGGTACCGGCACAGCGTGGCGGTGCCCCCCGCGCTGGCCGGCCTGTCCCTGGACCCCCTGGAGCGCAGCTGGCGCCTGACGGAGATGGCATGGCCCCGGCCCGTGGTGTCCTGACTCGTTTGGCGCCGTCCGTCGGTGGCGCGCGCTTGCGCTTGATCCTGGCGCTGCTGCGTCAGGTCCTCAAGGCCACGGCCACGGCGGTCTGGGTGGGCTTGGTGGTGGGCGTGCTCAGCTTTCTGGCGCTGCGCGCCCTGCCAGGTGATGACGCCTACCGTGTGGCCGCCGCCCGCTACGGCCACGACCTGGTGGATGGCCATGCCGCCGCTGCCGTGCGGGCCGAACTGGCCGGCGACGCCGCCCCCGGCGCCGCCCTGTGGCGCTGGCTCTGCGGCCTGGCGCAGGGGGAACTGGGCGTCTCGCGGGTCAATGCCGAGCCGGTGGCCGCGCTGCTGGCGCATGAGGCGGCCGCCAGCCTGAGCCTGGCCGGCGCGGCGCTGGCGCTGGCCCTGCTGGGGGCCGTGCCCTTGGGCCTGGCCAGTGGACTGCGCCCGGGCGGTGCGGTCGACCGCCTTAGCCTGGCGCTGGCGGCAGTGCTGCGTGCCGTGCCGCCCTTTGTGCTGGGCCTGTTGCTGATGCTGTTGATGTCGGTGCAGGCGGGGGTGCTGCCCGTGGCGGACCCCAGCCAGGGCGGCGGCCCCTGGCTGCCCGCGCTCACCCTGGCCTTGCCCCTGGCCGCCGGTGCGGCGCGGGTGCTGCGCGAGACGGTGCTGACCGTGGCCGCCTCACCCGCCTGGGCCTTTGCCTGCAGCAAGGGCCTGCCGGCACCCGTGCGGTGGTGGCGCCATGGCCTGCGGGTGGCAGTGGCGCCGCTGCTGAGCTGGCTGGGCGTGCAGGCCGTGCTGCTGGTGGAAGGGGTGGTGGTGGTGGAGTCCCTGTTCGCGCGCCCGGGTTTGGGCCACGCCTTGGTACACGCCATTTTTGGGCGCGACGTGCCCGTGCTGCAGGGCGCCGCCTTGGCGCTGGGCGGCGGGCTCGTGCTGTTCAACCTGCTGCTGGAGTCGGCCCTGCTGCTGCTCGACCCCCGGCGGCGCGATGGGGAGGTGGGCTGATGGCCGGGACATGGCGATGGCGAGGCCCCGGGTGGGCGGTGGGCTGGGGCGTGGGCCTGCTGCTGGCCTTGGCCGTGCTGGCGCTGCTGGGGCCGGTGCTGGGGGCGGATCCGCGAGTGCAGGACCTCTCTCGCGTGCGGGAGGCGCCGTCCGCCCGCCACTGGCTGGGCACCGACCTGCTGGGCCGTGACCAATTCAGCCGGCTGACCCACGCCCTGCGCCTGTCCCTGAGCCTGGCGCTGGGGGCGGTGGCACTGGCTGCCGCCGCCGGCACGGCCCTGGGCTTGTGGGCCGCCTGGCGCGGGGGCTGGGCCGATGGGTTGTGCCGCCGCCTGGCCGACGCGGTGCAGGCCCTGCCTGCCCTGCTGCTGGTCCTGCTGGTGGCGGCGGTGGCCCCCGGGGCCTTCTGGCCGCTCTACGCCGGCTTGGTGCTGTGCCTGTGGGTGGAGTTCTTCCGCGTGGTGCGGGTCCAGGCGCGGCAGGTGCTGGCGGGCCCGCCGGTGGAGGCCTCACGCCTGCTGGGCTTCGGGTCGGGCTGGATCCTGCGGCATCACGTGGTGCCGGCGCTGGCGCCGGTGCTGCTCACCCAGGCGGCCCTGGGCGCTGCGACCACGGTGCTGGCCCTGTCAACCCTGGGATTTGTGGGCGTGGGCCTGCAGCCGCCCGCGGCCGAGCTGGGGGTGATGCTGGTGGAGCTGCTGCCCAGTTGGCGCGAGGCGCCCTGGCTGCTGCTGCCGCCACTGCTGGCCCTGGCCGTGCTGAGCGTCGCGTTGCTGCTGCTGGCGGATGCTCTGGGCGCCACGCGCCCGATGGAGTCGGCTGCATGACCCCCTTGCTGGCGCTGCGTGGCCTGGGTGTGTGGGCTGGCGGGCAGGCGCTGCTGCAGGACGTGTCGCTGCGGCTGGCCCCCGGCGGCGCGCTGTGCGTGCTGGGCCAGAGCGGCAGTGGCAAATCCTTGCTGGTGCAAGCCGTGCTGGCCCAACTGCCCGCCGGGCTGCGCGCCACGGGTGAGGTGGTGGTGCAAGGCCGGGTGTTGGATGAGACGGCCCGCCGCGCCGCCTGGGGCCGCCAGCTGGCGGTGCTGCCGCAGGAGCCGGTGGTGGCGCTCAACCCCTGCCTGCGGGCCGACAGTCAGGTGGCCGAGGTGCACCGCTGGGTGCTGCGCCGGCCTGCGGCGCAGGCCTGGGCCGCGGCCCGCCAGGCGCTGCAGGCCTTGGGCCTGCCGCCGGCCGTGCAGTCGCGCTGGCCGCACCAGCTCTCCGGTGGCATGGCCCAGCGGGTGGCGCTGGCCGCGGCGTTGGCGGGTGGTGCGCCCCTGGTGCTGGCCGACGAGCCCACCAAGGGCCTGGACCCGCAGCGCCGTGACGAGGTGGTGGCCCAGCTGCAGGCGGTACGTGCGGCCGGCGGGGCGGTGCTGGTGGTCACCCACGACCTGACCGTGGCCCGGGCCTTGGGCGACCAGGTGCTGGTGGTCAACGGCCAGGGCGTGGTGGAGCAGGGCCCGGCCGACGAGGTGCTGCAGCGGCCGCGGCAGGCCTACACCCGCGCGCTGCTGGCGGCCGATCCGTCCGCCTGGGCGGCGCGCCCGGCGGCCCGTCCGCCAGCCGCTGCGGCCACGCCGCTGCTGCAGGCCCAGGGCCTGCGCTGGGCGGGCCGTGGACCGGCGCTGCACGGTGCCGCCGGGCTGGACTTGACGGTGCAGGCCGGTGAACGCTGGGCGCTGCTGGGGCCCAGCGGTGTGGGCAAGACCTCCTTGGGGCAGCTGTTGCTGGGCCTGGCCCGGCCCGATGCCGGCCAGGTGCAGCGGGCCTCGGGGCTGGGACCTCAGGCCTTTCAAAAGCTCTACCAAGACCCGATTTCGGCCTTTGCGCCCCAGCGGTCCTTGCGGCGGTCCTTGCAGGCGCTGCTGCGCCTGCACCGCCTGCCCGAACGGGCGCTCTGGCAGGGCTGTGAGGCCCTGGGCCTGAGCCCAGACCTGCTGGCGCGCTGGCCGCAGGCGGTCTCGGGCGGAGAGCTGCAGCGGGTGGCGCTGCTGCGCGTGCTGCTGCTGCGCCCCGCGCTGATCTTTGCCGACGAGCCCACCTCGCGCCTGGACCCCCTCACCCAGCAGCGGGTGCTGGGCGTGCTGGACCGGGAACTGCAGGCCCGCGGCACGGCGCTGCTGCTGGTCACCCATGAACCGGGCCTGGCCCGGCACCTGACCGACCGGGCCCTGACCCTGGGCTGAGGGGGCCCGTCAGCGCCGGGCCACCCCAGGGGACAGGCCCGTTCAGGCCGCCTGGGCCCGTGCCGGCAGGCCGGACAGCGTCTGCGCCAGCAGGTCCAGCCCGGTGCTGATCTCGCCTTCGCTGCTGTTGAGGCGAGGCATGAAGCGCAGGCAGTGCGGCCGGGCGGCGTTGATCAGCAGGCCGCGCTGGCGCGCCGCGGCCACCAGGGCCGGGCCACGGGTGTCACCCAGCTCCAGCGCCCACAGCAGGCCGGCGCCGCGCACCCCGCCCAGGCCATGCTGCGCGGACAGGGCCCGCAGCCCCTCGGCCAGTTGGGTGCCGCGGGCCTGCACCTGGGCCAGAAAGGCAGGCCGGGCCAGCTCCTCCAGCACCGCCAGCGCGCCGGCGCACATCAACGGGTGGCCGCCAAAGGTGCCGCCCTGGTCGCCGGGCTCGAACACACTGGCCTCGCGGCTGGCCAACAGGGCCGAGATGGGAATGCCGCCGCCCAGGCCCTTGCCCAGGGTCAGGATGTCGGGCCGCACGCCGTAGTGCTCAAAGCCGAACAGCGTGCCCAGCCGGGCGCAGCCGGTCTGCACCTCGTCCAGGATCAGCAGCAGGCCGTGGGCATCACACAGGTCGCGCAAGCCGTGAAGGAAGTCCGGTGTTGCCGGGCGCACGCCGGCCTCACCCTGCACCGGCTCCAGCATCACCGCCACGGTCTGCGGGCCGATCAGGGCGCGCACCGAGTCCAGGTCGTTCCAGCGCGCCTTGGCAAAGCCGGCCGGCTGCGGGGTGAACATCGTCTCCCAGCCCGGCTTGCCGCTGGCCGCCATGGTGGCCAGTGTGCGGCCGTGGAAGGCGTTGTCAAAGGTGATGATCTCCCAGGCCCCGGACCTTCGGGCTCGCCCCCACTTGCGCGCCAGCTTGATCGCCCCCTCGTTCGCCTCCGCCCCGGTGCTCCCGAACCAGGCCTGGTGCATCCCCGTCAAGCCGCACAGCCGCTCGGCCAGGGCCAGCGAGGGCTGGTTGTGCAGGGCCGGGCTGGGCGTGAGCAGGGCGCCCGCCTGCGCCTGCAGCGCCTGGGCCAACACCGGCGGGCAATGGCCCAGCGCGTTCACCGCCCAGCCTTGCAGCCAGTCCAGGTAGCAGCGGCCCTGGGCGTCCCACAGCCAGGCGCCTTCACCGCGCACAAAGACCTCGGCCGGGCGCTCGGTGATGGGCATCAGGTGGCGGGCGGCGTCCAGGCGCTGGCCGGCGGGGTGGGGCTGTTGCAGCGGCGTCTGGCGCGGGACTTGGGGCGGCATGACGGGGAACATGGCGGTGGCCTTTCAGGGGGGAGGGGAGGGAGTGGCCCGGGAGCGGGCCGGAAAAACAAAAAGGCCACGGGGTGAGCCGTGGCCTTTTCGGGGGAGCGCGGTGGGGGGGGTCTTCAGGTCCTCATCGCGGGGTTCCTCCGGCGGCGCACGGCGGCATCGCACGGGCTCGAATAGCTCGTGCGGCGGCAGCGGCGGCGGAGGAAGCGCGGACAGCGCGGGACAAAACGCAAGACATGGGGGCGGAGTGTGGCGGCTTGAACTGTTCGCCGTCAAGCGGCTTTTGTCGGCATCTGCGGGCTTCGTGCGCGAGCGTCCGCGTCCACGCCTGAGCGTTGCGCCTGCTCGCGCCACGCGCGAGGGGCGTGGCCGGTGTGGCGCTTGAAAAAGCGGCAAAAGTAGGCCGGGTCCTCAAAGCCCAGCTCAAAGGCCAGGCGCGAGACGGGTGCCGCCACATGCACCAGGCGGCGGCAGGCTTCGCGCGCCAGTCGGGCATGCAACAGGGCCTGCGCGGTCAGGCCGGTTTCGGCCTTGACCATGCGGTTGAGCCGCTCCTCAGACAAGCCCAGCCGCTCAGCGTAGCGGCTCACTGGCCAGTGGCTCAGGTAGTGCGCCTCCAGCAGCACCACCCAGCGGGTGTAGAGGGCGCGCTGGCCGGGGCGCTCGGGCAGGCGGGCGGCGGCGTCTTGGCGGCGGGCGCAGCGGGCCAGGCGCCACACCACGCTGCGCGCCAGCCAGCCGGGCACGGGGCTGCCGTCACCGGGGCCGGCTTCGCGTTCGGCCTGCCGGTGCTCGGCCAGCAGGTTAGCCAGCAGCGCGGAGAGGGCGGCGGCCTCCTCGGCCTCGGGCTGCAGGGTGCGCGGCTGGGCGAACAGGGTCTGCAGCGCCTGGCCCACGCCGGCGGCGTCGCCCTCGGCCAGGGCGGCTGCGCTCAGCGTGAGCACCTGCCCCACTGCCCCCGGCGTGAAGCGGAAGGCGTGCACCACGCCCGGCGGGATCACCACCGCCACCGGTCCGGCCACGCAGGTGCCGGATTCGTCCAAGATCACCTCGGCCTCACCCAGCTGCAACCACAGCACTTGGTGCAAACCCTGATGGATGTGGGCCTGGATCTCCCAGGCGTACTGGCTGCTGCGGGCCTCGATTTCTTCCACGTGCAGCAAGGACATGCCGGGGGCGGCGGCCTCGCCATACAGGGCAAAGCTGGGCAAGGTGGTGGCGGTGGCGGGGCGGCGGCGAGGCATGAGGTGAGCATGCCGAGAGCACGGCAAAAGTGCAAGTTTGTGGGGGGATTCGTCCAGTGTGCAAAGGCCGGCCGGTTCGCAGAATTCGCTCCCATGGCGCCAAGACCCTGACGGCAGTCAGGTTTCAGAACCCCCAGGAGACAGCCTTGTTCAGCTTCGATCCTTACTCGCCGGCGGTGGACGCCGATCCGTTCCCGTACTACCAACGGCTGCGTGACGAGTTCCCCTGCTTCTGGAGCCCCGAGGCCCAGATGTGGATCCTCTCGCGCTACAGCGACATCGTCTCGGCCGGCCAAGACTGGCAGACCTACTCCAGCGCCAGCGGCAACCTGATGACCGAGCTGCCCGGCCGTGCCGGCGCCACCCTGGGCTCGTCAGATCCCCCCCGCCATGACCGCCTGCGTGGCTTGATCCAGCACGCCTTCATGAAGCGCAACCTGCTGGCGCTGGAAGAGCCCATCCGCGCCGTGGCGCAGCAGGTGTTTGGCCAACTGCAGGGGGTGGACGCGTTCGATTTCAAGGACGTGTCCTCGCAGTTCACCGTCAAAGTGTTGATGGCCGCCCTGGGTCTGCCCATGGGTGAAGACGCGCTGGTGCCCGAGCACGAGGTGCGCGAAAACGCCGTGCTGATGGTGCAGAGCGATGCCCGCACCCGGGCCAAGGGCCCGGAGCACATCGCTGCCTACAACTGGATGCAGGACTACGCCAGCCAGGTCATCGCCATGCGCCGGGCCGAGCCGCGCAATGACCTGATCAGCCACTTTGCTGCGGCTGAGATCGACGGCGACAAGCTTGACGAGCGCGAGGTGCTGCTGACCACCACCACCCTGATCATGGCCGGCGTGGAAAGCCTGGGCGGCTTCATGATGATGTTCGCCTACAACCTGGCCACTTTTGGCGAGGCCCGCCAAGCGGTGGTGGCCCAGCCCGAGTTGCTGCCCGACGCCATTGAGGAGAGCCTGCGCTTCAACACCTCGGCCCAGCGTTTCCGCCGCCGGCTGATGAAGGACGTGACCCTGCACGGCCAGACCCTGAAGGCCGGTGACTTCGTCTGCCTGGCCTACGGCTCGGGCAACCGCGACGAGCGCCAGTACCCCAACCCGGACCTCTATGACATCCACCGCAAGCCGCGCGGCCACCTGGGTTTTGGCGGTGGCGTGCATGCCTGCCTGGGCACGGCCATCGCTCGCCTGGCGGTGAAGATCGCCTTTGAAGAGTTCCACAAGGTGGTGCCGCAGTACCGCCGCGTGGCCGACCAGCTCCCGTGGATGCCTTCCTCCACCTTCCGCAGCCCGCTGGTGCTGATGCTCACCACGAAGTGAACCTTGACCCCCGGAGACGTCCCCATGCCCACCATCACCTTTGTTGAAGCCAACGGCACCCCAACCCCCGTGGACGTGCCCGAGGGCTGGAGCCTGATGCAGGCCGCCACCGCCCACGGCGTGGACGGCATCGTGGGCGAATGCGGGGGCTCCTGCGCCTGCGCCACCTGCCACTGCTATGTGGACGATCTGCTGGCCGCCCTGCTGCCGCCGGCCAGTGACAACGAGCTGGGCATGCTGGAGAACGTGGTGGCCGAGCGCCGCCCCCACAGCCGCCTGGCCTGCCAGATCAAGGCCACCGCCGCCATGGCCGGCGCGGTGGTCACGCTGCCGGAGTGCCAGGAGTGAGCACGCCCACGCCCACTGCGACGGCCGCCCCACTGGCGGCCGGTGAGGCGGCGCGCTTTGTGGCGGTGGGCGCCGGCCAGGCCGCGCTGGCCTGCGCCGAGGCGCTGCGCGCCCAAGGCTTCACCGGCGCCATCACCCTGCTGGGCGACGAGCCCTGGGGCCCCTATCACCGTCCGCCGCTCTCCAAGGCCTGGCTGGCCGGCGAGCTGGGTGCCGAGCAGCTGGCCATGCGGGCGCCCGCGCTGCTGGCCAAGAAGGGCATCACCCTGCGCACCGGCACCACCGTGCAAGCCATTGACCGTGCCGCCCGCGAGGTGCTGCTGGCGGGGGGTGAGCGCCTGCCCTACGACGGCCTGCTGCTGGCCACCGGCGCCACCCCGCGCCGCCTGCCGCTGCCCGGCGGCGACGCGCCCAACGTGCTGCCCCTGCGCACCCGTGCCGAGGCCGATGCCCTGGCCGCGGGCCTGGCCCGCTGCGCCGAGCTGAACCTGCCTCTGGTGGTCATCGGCGGCGGCTTCATCGGCCTGGAAGTGGCCGCCACCGCCCGCAAGAAGGGCTTGGCCGTGACCGTGCTGGAGGCCGCACCGCGCCTGCTGGGCCGGGTGCTGGCCCCAGTGCTGTCCGACTGGTTTGCCCAGTTGCACCGCCAGCACGGTGTGGCCCTGCACCTGGGTGCGCAGATCGAGGCCCTCGAAACCGATGCCGACGGCCTGGCCAGGGCCGTGCACCTGAAGGACGGCACCCGCCTGCCCTGCGCCCTGGTGGTGCTGGGCGTGGGCGTGGGCGCCAACGACGCCCTGGCCAGCGCCTGCGGCCTGCCCACAGAGCGCGGCATCGTGGTGGACGCCTGCGGCCGCACCGCCGACCCGGCCATCGTGGCCGCCGGGGATTGCGCCGCCCGCCGCCTGCCCGACGGCAGCCTGCTGCGCCTGGAATCGGTGCAGAACGCCACCGAACAAGGCAAATCCGCCGCCGCCGCCCTGCTGGGCCAAGACCGCCCGTTTACCGCCACGCCCTGGTTCTGGAGCGACCAGTACGACAAGAAGCTGCAGATGGCCGGCCTGAGCACCGGCGCCGACGCCTGGGCGGTGCGCGGCGAGTTGACTGGCGAGGCCGGCTTCTCGGTCTGGCACTTCCGCGCCGGCCGGCTGATCGCGGTGGATGCCGTGAATCACGCCAAAGACCACCTGCTCAGCCGCAAGCTGCTGGAGGCGGGGGTGAGCCCGACGCCCGAGCAGGTGGTGGATCTGGGGTGTGACTTGGCGGCTAGGCTTCAGGCCTGAACCCTGGCCGGGCCGGGCCGAAGGGTTCCCAGGTGCTCAGTCCGGCCGCACATTCCCCGCCCGCACCACCTCGCGCCAGCGCGGGATCTCCTGGGCGATAAGCTGGCCGAAGGCCTGGGGGCTCATGGGCTCGGGGTCCGCGCCTTCGTGGCTGAGCTGGCGCTCCACCTCGGCGCTGCTCAGGCCCTTGTTGACGCGATCGTTGAAGGCGCTGACCAGGGCTGCCGGCGTGCCGGCGGGCGCGACGAGGCCGTACCACTGGTCGGCCTCAAAGCCCTTGAAGCCGCGCTCGGCCACGGTGGGCACGTCGGGCAACACGGCCAGGCGGCGGCTGCTGGAGACGGCCAGCGCCCGCAGCTTGCCCGCCTTCAAATGGGGCAGCAGGGCGGGGATGCCGGTGAAGGTGGCCTGCACCTGGCCGGCCAGCAGGTCGGTCACCGCCGGGGCCGTGCCCCGGTAGGGAATGTGTTCGGCTGGAAAGCCCGCGCGCAGCTTGAGCGACTCAAACGTGATGTGCGCCGCGCTGCCATTGCCGCCCGAGGCGTAGCTGAATTCACCGGGCTTGGCTTTGGCCCGGGCGATGAGGTCTTCCAGCGTGCGGATGTCGCTGTGGGCGTTGACCACCAGCACATTGGGAATGCGGGCCACATGGGCCACCGGGGCGAAATGCCGCAGCGGGTCATACGGCAGCTTGGGGTAGAGCGAGGGGTTGACCGCCATTGTGCCCACATGGCCCATCAGCAGCGTTTGCCCGTCGGGCTCGGCCTTGGCCACCAGATCCGCGGCGATGCTGCCGCCGGCGCCGGGTTTGTTGTCGATCACCACCGTCTGGCCGGGGGCGCCCAGAAAGGGCGCGACCGCCCGCGCCAGGATGTCGGCCGTGCCACCGGGCGTGAAGGGCACGATCAGGCGGATGGGCTTGGTCTGGGCCCGGGCCGGGCCCGAGAGCAGGGCGGCGAGGCTGCCCAGACTGCCCAGCAACAGGGGGCGGCGGGCAAGGGGGCGATGCGGCATGGGGGCGTCCTTGGACAGAGGTTCAGTTCAGGTCAGCAGGGCCAGCCAGTCTTGCAGTGCCCGGGTGACGGCCTCGGGCGACTCCATGGGCGCCATGTGGCCGGCGCCCGGCACCACGGTGAGGGCGGTGGTGCCCCCGCCTTCTTGGATCAGGGCTTGCATCTCAGCGTGCCGGCTGGCGGGGCTCCAGGCGTCGTGCTCGCCGCACAGCAACAGGCTGGGCACGGTGACGCTGCGCAGGGTCGGGGCGGCGTCGGGCCGCTTGAGCAGGGCCTGGATCTGGGCGGCGTGGTGGGCGGGGGTGCGGCGGGCGATCATGGCCACCACCTGCGCGAACAGCGGGCCGTCCAGGAAGGCCGGGGCCACCATGCCACGCGCCCAGTCGCGCGCCATGGCGGCCATGCCTTGCTCGCGGCCCATCTGCAGCAGGCGCTCGCGGCCCGCCCGCTCGGCCACCCCGGCCTCACCCGGCGGCAGCGGGTGGGCGGCGGTGTCCAGCAGGGCCAGGCCGGCCACGCGCTGCGGGGCCAGGCGCCACAAGGCCATGGCCACCCGGCCGCCCATGGAATGGCCGACCACGGCCAGCCGGCCTAAGCCGGCGGCGTCGGCTTGGGCCAGGGCCTGCGCGGCCATCGTGTCGATGGCGTCGGCCAGGCCGTGTTCCACCACTGTGCAGCGCCAGCCGGCGGCGGCCAGCGGGCCGGTCTGGCCGGCCCAGACCTCCGCATCACACAGCAGGCCGGGGAGGAACAGCAGGTCGGGGCGGGTGGTGGCGGTCATTCCGGTTCGATCTTGGCGGCGCGCACCACCTTGCCCCAGTGCTCGATTTCACTGGCCAGCAGGGCGGCCTGCTCGGCCGGGGTGCCGGCTTGGGCGCGCACGCCCAGGCTGCGCAGGCGCTCCACCACGGCGGGCTGGGTCAGCGCCTGGGCGGCGGCGGCACGCACCCGCTCGATGGCAGCGGCCGGCGTGCCGGCTGGCGCGGCCAAGGCGTTCCAGCTGTCCACGGTGTAGTCGGCAATGCCCTGCTCGATGGCGGTGGGCACGTCCGGCAGACCGGGGAAGCGCTTGGGCCCGGTCACGGCCAGCGCGCGGATGACCTTGGCCTGCAACTGCGGCAGCAGCGGGCTGAGGATTTCAAAGGCCACATCGATTTCACCCGCGCGCAGGGCGTTGATGACCGCCGGCGAGCCCTTGTAGGGCACCACCACGGCGTCAATGCCGGCCTTGGCCTTGAACAGCTCGGCGCTCAGGTGCTGGGTGCTGCCCACGGCGATGGTGCCGATGGTGAGCTTGCCGGGCTTGGCCTTGGCATGCGCCACCAGGTCCTTGAGCGTCTGGAAGGGCGAGTTGGCGGGCACGGCCAGACCCAGTTCAAAGAAGCCCAGGGTGGTGATGGGCAGCAGCTGCTTCTGCACGTCAAACGGCAGTTTCTTGACCAGGTGCACGCTCACGGCGGTGGCGTTGCTCATCAGGAGCAGGGTGTGGCCGTCGGGCTGGGCGCCCAGCACCGCCTGGGTGGCGACGATGCCGCCGGCGCCCGGTTTGTTGTCGATGACGATGCTCTGGCCCAGCAGCGGGGCCATGGCCTGGCCTACGGTGCGGGCGGTGATGTCGGCCACGCCACCGGGGGCGAAGGGCACCACCAGGGTGATGGGCCGGCTGGGGAAGTCCGACGCCCAGGCGGTGGGCAGGCAGGGGGCCAGGGCGGCGGCGGCCAGCAGGTGGCGTCGTGCAATCGTCATCGTTGTCTCCAGGGGGGTCGGCAAGGCCCGGCACACGGGCCGGGCGGGGGAGGGAGAGGGCGGCCGGCGGGCCGGCGGCCTCTGGGGGTCAGCCGGCGAACTCTTCGGTGTCGATCTCGGCTTGGGTGGCGCTGTTGTAGCGGGTGCCCTGCACGGCGCCGGGGGCGAAGGCGGCCTCCAGCCGGGCCATCTGCTCAGGGCTCAGCGTGACGGCGGCGGCCCCCAGGTTGTCGTCCAGGTGGGCCAGCGAGGTGGTGCCGGGGATGGGCAGGATGTCCGGACCACGGTGCAGCAGCCAGGCCAGGGCCACCTGGGCCACGCTGGCGCCCGCTTCGGCGCCCACGGCCTTGACCGTCTCCAGCAGCGCCAGGTTGGCCGCGTAGTTGCCGGGCAGGAAACGCGGCATGGCGCGGCGGATGTCTTTGGCGTCGAAGTGGGCCACGTCCAGCACGCGGTCGGTCAGGTAGCCGCGGGCCACCGGGCTGAAGGCCACAAAGGCCACGCCCAGCGCACGGCAGGCGTCGAGCACGGCGATCTCGGGGTTGCGCGTCCACAGCGAGTATTCGGTCTGCAGCGCGGTGATGGGGTGCACGGCATGGGCGCGGCGCAGCGTGGCGGCCGAGACTTCGCTCAGGCCCAGGGTGCGGACCTTGCCCTCTTGCACCAGGCGGGCCATTTCACCCACCGAGTCCTCAATGGGTACTTGCTTGTCCCAACGGTGCAGGTAGTAGAGGTCAATGACGTCGGTGCCCAGGCGCTGCAGGCTGGCCTCCACATCGCGGCGCAGGCTTTCCGGGCGGCCGTCGATCACGCGCTGCAGGGCCCCGTTGGCGCCGGTGGGCTGACCGGTCATGCCGCCCTTGCTGCACAGCGTGATGCGCTGGCGGTGCGGGCCGAGCACCTGGCCGACGAGCTTCTCATTGGCACCAAAACCGTAGAGCGCGGCGGTGTCGAACAGGGTCACGCCCTGGTCCAGGGCGCGCTCCAGCAGGGCCTTGGCGGCCTCAAAGCTCGGGGGCTGGCCGTACGCATGGCTGAGGTTCATGCAGCCCAGGCCGATGGCGGAGACCTGGAAGGGGCCGAGTTGTCGTTGTGGCATGGGGTCAGGCGGGTTCGGTGCGATGGCGCCGCGAGGCAATGTCGGCGAAGAAAAAAGGCCCCGGCAGCCATGGGGCTGCAGGGGCCGTCAATTCTTCCCGGAAGAAGGAAGAAGAAGGAGATCGGTTCAAGCCGGGTGCAGGCACGGTCGGCGTTGAAGGGGCCTGGGCGTCGACGCTCAGCCGTTGAGCTGTTGCTCCAGCTGGTGCAGCACCTGGTAGCAGGGCAGCACGCTGGCCACGCTGCTGTTGGGCTGGCGGCCTTCGCGGATGGCGGCGAAGAACTCGCGGTCCTGCAGCTCGATGCCGTTCATCGACACGTCCACCTGGGACACGTCGATCTTTTCTTCCTTGCCGTTGACCAGATCGTCGTAGCGGGCGATGTAGGTGCCGGTGTCACCGATGTAGCGGAAGAAGGTGCCCAGCGGGCCGTCGTTGTTGAAGGACAGGCTCAGCGTGCAGATCGCGCCGTTGGCGGCCTGGAGCTGGATGCTCATGTCCATGGCGATGCCCAGGGTCGGGTGGATCGGGCCCTGGAGGGCGTTGGCCTTCACGATGGGGCTGCCGCACTGGTAAGCGAACAGGTCCACGGTGTGGGCGGCGTGGTGCCACAGCAGGTGGTCGGTCCAGCTGCGCGGCTGGCCCAGCGCGTTCATGTTGGTGCGGCGGAAGAAGTAGGTCTGCACATCCATCTGCTGGATGTTGAATTCGCCGGCCGTGATCTTCTTGTGCACGTACTGGTGGCTGGGGTTGAAGCGGCGGGTGTGGCCGCACATGGCCACTAGGCCGCTCTCGGCGGCCACGCGCACCACTTCTTCACCTTCGGCCAGGATGTCGCACAGGGGGATTTCCACCTGCACATGCTTGCCGGCCTTCAGGCAGGCCAGGGTTTGGCTGGCGTGCATCTGGGTGGGGGTGCACAGGATGACGGCGTCCAGCTCGGGCAGGGCCAGGCTGTCGGCCAGCTCGGTGGTGACGTGGCCGATGCCGTACTTGGCGGCCACTTCGCGGGTCTTCTCCAGGTCGCGGCTGATCAGCGAGATGACTTCGACGCCGTCGATGTTCTTGATGCCGTCCAGGTGCTTGATGCCGAAGGCGCCGGCACCGGCCAGGGCGACCTTGATGGTCTTGCTCATGGGTGTTGTCCTTGTGAGTCGTGTCGGAGACGGGGGAGGGGCAACGCCGGATCAGGCGTTGTTCTCGAGGATGAGGTGGCCCACCGCGGTGTTGCTGGCAGGCACGTGATAGAAGCGGTGCTTGACCGTGGGGGCCGGGCCGCCGTTGACGTCGGCCATCGCGCCACGGGCGATCAGCCACATCACCAGCTCAATGCCCTCGGAGCCGGCTTCACGCACGTAGTCGATGTGCGGGGTGTCGGCGCAGGCCTTGGGGTCGGCAATCATCTTGTCGAGCCAGGCGTTGTCCCACTCGCGGTTGATCAGGCCGGCGCGGGCGCCCTGCAACTGGTGGCTCATGCCGCCGGTGCCCCAGATCTGCACGTTCAGGTCTTCGTCGAACGATTCCACGGCCTTGCGGATGGCTTGGCCGATCTGGAAGCAGCGGCGGCCCGAGGGCACCGGGTACTGCACCACGTTGACCGCGAAAGGGATGACCTTGAACGGCCACTCCTGCGGCTGGCCGCACATCAGCGACAGCGGCACGGTCAGGCCGTGGTCCACGTCCATTTTGTTGACGATGGTGAGGTCAAAGTCGTCCTGGATGACCGACTGCGTGATGTGCGCGGCCAGCTCCGGATGACCGATGACCTTGGGCACCGGGCGCGGGCCCCAGCCTTCGTCGGCGGGGTTGAACTCGGCGGCGCAACCGATGGCGAAGGTGGGGATCAGCTCCAGGCTGAAGGCGGTGGCATGGTCGTTGTAGACCAGGAACACGACGTCTGGCTTGTTGTCCTTGAGCCATTGCTTGCTGGGCTCGTAGCCGGCAAACAGCGGCTGCCAATACGGCTCATGGGTCTTGCCCAGGTCCATGGCCGCGCCGATGGCGGGCACATGCGAGGTGAAGACGGAGGCGGTGATGCGGGCCATGGGTTTTAGGCTTCCTTCTGGTCTGCCGCGGCGGCGCGGGCCGCACGGCCGGCGGCGCCCTGGGGCTGGTTCTGGGGCTGGGCGTCGCCGTCCTCACCGGGGCGGCGGTTGCCTTCGGCCGAGCGGCCGCCGGCCAGCATCATGGCCATGTACTCTTCCTGGGTCATGCCGGTCATGGTGGCGGCCATGTACTGGAAGCTCTTGCCGTCGGTGGCGCCGATCTTGGCCAGGAAGTAGATGTTGCCGCCGGTGCGCATGCACCAGTTCAGGTCGCGCGCCAGCACGGCCTGCTTCTGCTCCTCGGTCATGGGCCACTCGTCGAGGTAGGCCCGCTCGTCGGCCTTGAAGCGCTCGCGGTTCTCGGCCTTCATCAGGCTCATGCAGAACTGGTTGAGCCAGTAGCCTTTGCGGCTCTGCTCGGCATCAAAGATGAGGGTGCCGGGGATGTCTTTGTAGGGCTTGTCCAGTGCCATGGCTCAGGCTCCCTTCACTTCTTCAGGCCAATACAGGCGCATCGGGTTGTCCACCAGCAGCTTTTGTTGCAGCTCAGGCGTGGGCGCGATGGCGGGGATGAAGTCCACCAGCAGGCCGTCGTCGGGCATGTGGTCCTTCAGGTTGGGGTGGGGCCAGTCGGTGCCCCAGAGCACGCGGTCCGGGAATTCCTCGACCACACGGCGGGCAAAGGGCACCACATCGCGGTAAGCGGCCTGTTCGCCGTTCAGGGCCTTGGGGCCGGTGACAGACAGGCGTTCGGGGCAGCTGACCTTGCTCCAGACGTTGGAGTGCTCGCGCATGAACTTCAGGAACAGCTCGAACTCCGGGCCGTCGATGGGCTTGCTCACGTCCGGGCGGCCCATGTGGTCCACCACCACGGTGGTGGGCAGGGCGGTGAAGAAGTCCCACAGCTCGGGCAGGTCCACCGCTTCAAAGTAGATCACCACGTGCCAGCCCAGCTTGGCGATGCGGCCGGCAATTTCCAGCAACTCGTCCTTGGGCGTGAAGTCCACCAGGCGCTTGACGAAATTGAAGCGCACGCCGCGCACGCCAGCGTCGTGCAGTTCTTGCAGTTGCTCGTCGGTGATGCTGCGGCGCACCGTGGCCACGCCACGCGCCTTGCCGCCGCTGCTCAGGCAGGCGTCCACCATGGCGCGGTTGTCGGCGCCGTGGCAGGTGGCCTGCACCACCACGTTGCGGGCAAAGCCCAGGTGGTCGCGCAGGGCGTACAGCTCGGCCTTGCTGGCGTCGCAGGGGGTGTACTTGCGCTCGGGCGCGTAGGGGAACTCGGCCCCCGGGCCGAAGACATGGCAGTGGGCGTCCACCGCGCCGGCGGGCAGCTGGAAGCGGGGCTTGGCCGGGCCGGTGTACCAGTCCAGCCAGCCGGCGGTCTTGGTGAAGTCGCCCGTGGTCGGTTTGCTCATGATGGGTGAGTCCTTGGAGGGTGTCGTGCGTGGTCTTCTGGCGTGGTCAGGCTCGTGGCGGCCTGTTCACGGGGAGGGGCTCCGGCGGCGCCGGAGCGGTTGGGTTCTGGGCGGGCCGTGCGGCGGCGGCGGCCCGCAGGCGGTCGGCTTCGGGGCGCCAGTCGGGGCTGCGGGCAAAGCCGGGGGTGCCGCGTTCGCCAAACACCCCGGCGTCGGCCAGGTCGGCCACCCAGGCCTGGCGCGCGGCGGTGCCGCTGGCGCTCCAGGGGGTCAGGCCGGCTTCGGCCACGGTGGCGGCCACTTCGCGCACCTCTTCGCTTCGGCGGCGGCCATGCTCGATCACGCGCTGGAAGAAGTAGGCCGCTTGCTTCTCCCAGTCGATGCCGGGAAAGGTTTCTTGCAGGCTGTCGATCAGGGCGTCTTCCACGCCAAAGTGGCGGGCGGCGGTGAAGCTCTCGATGACCATGGCCTCCAAGCCCTTGATCATCACGCTGCGGCACATCTTGGTGGCGCTGGCCACGCCCAGCGTGGGGCTGCCCACGCGGCTGGCAAAACCCAGGGCGTTGACCAGCGGGCTGAGCGTGGCGGCCCAGGGCCCACCGAGCAGCAGCGGCACGCGGCTGCGGTAGGGCGGCACGCTGGTCATCACCGCACCCTCCACATAGCGGCCACCGGCGGCGTCAATGAGCGCGGCGGCCTGCCCCTTGGTGCCGGGTGAGGCGGAATTGAAATCCAGGAAAAAGGCCCCGGCACTCAGCGCCGGGGCACAGGCTCGGGCCACGGCCAGTGTCTGGCTGGCGGTGACGGCGCTGATGATGAAGTCCGACGTGCCGGCCAGCGCGGCGTGGTGGGGGGCCAGCACCACCCCATGCGCGGCGGCGTGGGCCTGCAGCGGGGCGGCGCTGGCGGCCTCGACCAGCTTGAGGTCAAAGGCCGTGACGGCCACGCCCCGGGCACGCAGGTCCTCGGCCAGGATGCGGCCCACCTCGCCGTAGCCCACCAGGCCGATGCGCCAGGCGCGCGGGTCGGTCGGGAGCGGTGCGGCGGGCAGGGGGGGCATCATGGCGGGGCCTTTCAGTCCAGCGCGGCCTTGGCGCGTTCGATCACCTTGCCCCACTTGTTGGACTCTGCGGCAATGAAGGCGTTGAACAGCTGCGGCGTGGTCGGGAAGGGCTCGTAGCCGAAGGTGGCGAACCGGTCCTTGAAGTCCGGCTCGGCCAGCGCGGCCTCCACGTCCTTCTGGATCTTCTCGGCCACGGCCTTGGGCAGGCCCTTGGGCGCGGCGATGGCGGTCCAGCCGGTCACCTCATAGCCGGCGGGGCCACCGCTCTCGGCCACGGTGGGCACGTCGGGGAAGGCCGGGTGGCGCTTGGGCGCGGTCACGGCGATGAACTTGATCTTGCCGGTGCGCTGCAGCGGGCCGGCGGTGGCCAGCGAACCCAGGGACCAGTCCAGCTCCCCATTGGCCACGCCGGTGTACAGCATCGACGTTTCCTTGTAGATGACGTGCTGCATCTCGGTGCCGCTCTGGGCCTCCAGCAGGGCCGAGCCCAGGTGCACCGGGTTGCCCACGCTCCAGGAGCCGTAGTTCAGCTTGCCCGGCCGGGCCTTGGCGTCGGCCAGGATGTCGCCCACCGTCTTGTAGCGGCTGCCGGCCGACACGCCCACGAAGAAGTAGGTGCGGAACAGCGGCGCCAGCGTGTCGAAGTCCTTGCCTGCGTCGTAGGGCAGCTTCTTGAACAGGTGCGGGTAGGCCACCAGGTGCACGTTGTCCAGCTGGATCAGGTCGTGACCGTCGTTGGCACCGCGCTTGAAGGCGTCGATGGCGATGAAGCCGTTACCACCCGGCTTGTTCTCGATGATGACCGGCTGGCCCCACTTCTTCTGGAGCTTCTCGGCCAGCACGCGCAGCACGGCCTCCGGGCCGGCACCGGCCGGGAAGGGCGTGATGATCCGCACCGGACGGGTCGGGAAGGTGACTTGCTGCTGGGCCTGGGCGGCGGGCAGCAGGGTGGCGGCAGCGCCCAGGGTCAGCAGGGCGCGGCGCAGCAGGGACGAGGTCTTCTTGTGCATGGGAGTCTCCAGGGTCGGCACGGTGCCGCCCGCTCGGCGGGATGCCGGGGAGGGGCGTGGCGGCACGCGTGGTCGGATTCGCGGGTCTGGGTGCCAGGCGTCTGGGCCTGGCCTGGCATCTTCGTCCGGTGCCCGCTTTGGCGGTGGCGGCCGGCCCGGTCAGGGCGCGGCCGTCCGCGTCAGTCGATGTAGCGCAGGCCGGCCTGGGCCAGCGGTTCGCGCATCTTGTACATGTCCAGGCCCAGCACGCCGGAGGCCAGCTTGGCGCGCTTCTCGCCTTCAAAGCTCTCGCGCTTGGCGGCGGCGGCGGCCACCACGGCGGCCTGGGCGGCCGGCACGCAGCACACGCCGTCGTCGTCGGCCACGATGGCGTCACCCGGGTTCACCAGCATGCCGGCGCAGACCACGGGGATGTTGACCGAGCCCAGCGTGGCCTTGATGCAGCCCTTGCTGCTGATGGCCTTGCTCCACACCGGGAAGCCCATTTCCTGCAGCGTGCGCACATCGCGCACACCGGCGTCGATGATCAAGGCCCGGGCGCCCCGGGCCTGGAAGCTGGTGGCCAGCAGGTCGCCGAAGTAGCCGTCGGTGCACTCGGCGGTGATGGCGGCCACCACCACGTCGCCGGGCTGGATCTGCTCGGCGGCCACGTGCAGCATCCAGTTGTCGCCCGGGTGCAGCAGTACGGTCACGGCAGTGCCGCTGACCTGGGCGCCGGGATAGATCGGACGCATGTAGGGCTTGAGCAGACCCACACGGCCCTGGGCTTCGTGCACCGTGGCCGAGCCCAGCGCCGCCATGCGGTCGGTGGCCTCGCGGTCGGCGCGGCGGATGTTGCGGTAGACGACGCCCAGTTCGTACATGCTTGGAATCCTTGTGGAATGTCGGGGAAGCCCCAGATTCGAGTCCATCGGATTCTGCGGGCGCTCTGCCATGCCGGCTAGGAAGCGCTGGCACTAGCAGCTATCGCATTTCGGCATGGATTTCCCCGACGGCAGCGGGGTGGAAGGCAAAGGGCATGGCGTGGAGGGGCTGAACGGTGTCGGGGTGGCGGTGTTGCTGGGGCTGGCCGCGGCCTTGGCCATGGTGCTGCAGCCGCGGTGGCGCCGGGCGCGCCGCGAGCGGGTGGCCGCGCAGCCCCTGCCTGAGGCGTGGCGGCAGGCGCTGCGCGATCAGGTGCCGTTGCTGGCCCGCCTGCCGGCGCCGCGGCAGCGACAGCTGAGGCAGCGCCTGCAGGTGTTTCTGGCGGAGGTGCCCTTCATCGGCTGCGCCGGCCTGGAGGTGACCGAGGCCATGCGCCTGAGCATTGCCGCGCAGGCCTGCCTGCTGCTGCTGGGGCGGCCGGAGGCGAGCTATGAGTCGCTGCGCCAGGTGCTGGTCTACCCGGGGGGCTTTGTGGTGGACCGCCAGCGCCGCGACGAGGCCGGCGTGGTCCATGAGGAGCGGGTGGCCCATGCCGGCGAGAGCTGGGCCGAGGGCCAGGTGGTGCTGAGCTGGGACGACGTGGCCTATGGCGCGGAGGTGCCCGACGACGGGATGAACGTGGTGTTGCATGAATTCGCCCACCAGCTGGACCAGGCCGGGCTGCGTGTGCTCAGCGGCCCGCCGGGACCGCAGGACGCGCCGGCACCGCCGGCCACGGCGCGGGCCCATGCGGCCTGGCAGGCCCGCCTGGATGAAGCCTTCGAGGCGTTCTGTGCACGCTGCGCCGCCGGGCGGCCAGGCCTGCTCGACCCCTACGGGGCCACGGCGCCTGAGGAGTTCTTTGCCGTGGCCACCGAGGCCTTCTTTGAGCAGCCCCTGGCCATGCGCTACCAGCTGCCCGGCCTCTACGCCGACCTGCAGGCCTTCTACGGACAGGACCCCGCGGGCTGGTGAGTGGCGCTGGCGGGGCGCTCCCCGGCGCGGCTCAGCCCCGCAGACGCCGCCGCAGGCGGCGCAGTGCCGGGCGGACATGGAAGTCCACCACGTCCTTGCGGAACGAGGCCCACAGCCCGTCCACGGGCACGCCCGAAGCCCGGAACAGGCGCCAGAGTTCGCGGTGGTAGTGCCAGGGCGCCTCGTTGGCGGCAAAGTGCATCATCACCGGCTCATAGACTTGGCCGTCCAGCCGCTCGACCAGGCGGCAGTGGCCATGCCGCGCGTCCATCTCCAGTGTGCCGGGCTGGGCCGACAGGTAGCGGGCCAGCACGCCGGACTCCAGCATTGGCGGCAGACCCAGGCGGGTCAGGACGATGTTGAGGGCATCCTCATCGGCAAAACGGATGTCGCCGGCGATCTCGCGGTAGCGCGCTGCCACGTCCCGCGCCATGTCGAACACCTCGCGGCAGCCAGGTTTGACGAACAGCGCATGGCCGGCTCCGTCGATGCAGGTGAAGCGGGCCGCGCCGATGTCGCGCAGCATGCGGGCACGGTCCAGGCCGAAGCTGCTGAAGCCCTCATTGCAGTAAATGCCCACCGCCGCGTAGGGCTGGTGGCACCAGCGGGCCACCAGGGGCGCGATGGGCTTGAACACCAGCATGTCCGAGTCCAGGAAGAAGGTGGTCTGGAACGGGCTGTAGTCGTCCAGGTGCACCTTGTGGATGAAGCCCCTGAGCCCGGGCTTCTCCAGGATGACCTGGTCAAAGTAGGGCCTCAGGCGTTCACCCACCGCCGCCGAACAGGCCACCGCGGTGGGCACGCCCGGGTTGCTGACGCGCAGCGACAGGGCCAGGCCGATGGCCTTGACGGCATCGGAAGGGGTGGCCAGCGTGAGGATGCCGAAGTCCGGCCGGCCCGCCGCGGCGGGGGGCGTTGCGGGGTGTTCGGTGGGAGGGTCCTGGGCGGCCACGTACTTCTCTTCTGGGATGGCGAGCGTTTCATTGTGCCCGGGCCGCCCGCGCTGGCCTGTCGCCCAAACCCGGTCTGGCGGGCAGACCCGGGCAGGGTGATGCACCCCTCAACTGAATCCGTTCTGCCGCCAGGCCTCAAACACGGCCACCGCCACCGCATTGCTCAGGTTGAGGCTGCGCTGGCCGGCCCGCATGGGCAGCCGCAGCCACTGCGCCTGTGGATAAGTCTCGCGCAGTGCCGGTGGCAGGCCGGCGCTCTCGGCGCCGAACACCAGGGTGTCTCCCGGTTGCCAGGCGATGTCCACATGGCGGGCCGTGCCCCGGGTGGTGAACAGGAAGCAGCGTGCCGGATCGGGCTGCTCGGCCTGCAGGAAGGCGGCCCAGTCCGCATGGCGGCGCACGGGGGCGTACTCGTGGTAGTCCAGGCCGGCGCGGCGCAACAGCTTGTCGTCCATGGAAAAGCCCAGCGGCTCCACCAGATGCAGGCTGCAGCCGGTGTTGGCGGCCAGGCGGATGACGTTGCCCGTGTTGGGGGGGATCTCGGGATGGACCAGGACAATGCGGAACATGCCGGCATTGTGGGCGCAAGCCGCGCCACCGCCGCGGCTCAGGGTGTGCGGGTCACCACCCACCAGCAGACGCCGGCCACACCGGCCTCGCGCAGCGCCTGGCTGGCCGCGCGCAGCGTGGCACCGGTGGTCAGCACGTCGTCCACCAGGGCGACCTGCCGGCCGGCCAGCAGGTCGCGGCAGCCCGGGGCGGGCATGAAGGCACCCTGCAGGTTGGCCAGCCGCGCCTGGCGTCCGTCCTGTCCGGTCTGGGCGTCGGTGTCGCGCCATCGCAGCAACAGGTCGGGCCTGGCGGTCAGCCCCAGGGGGCCCGCCAGCCGCCGGGCCACCTCCCAGGCCTGGTTGTAGCCGCGGACCTGCAGCCGCCGCGGCGCCAGCGGCACCGGCACCACCCAGTCCACGGGCGCCCGGGCCACCGGCAGTCGGTCCAGGGCCTGGGCCAGCAGCGGTGCCAGCCACGCCGCCAGTTCGGGCTGTTGCTGAAACTTCAGGCGGCTGACCAGACCGTCCCAGGGCAGGCCGTAGTCCGCCCCCACCACCACCTGGGTGGCGCGCGCCGAGGCGGGCGGACAGTCGTGGCAGGCATTGCACCAGACGTGGCGGGGCATGCCGCAGCCCAGGCAACGCGGCTGCGGCGCGGCAAAGCGCGCCAGGCACAAGGTGCAGCGGTGGCCCCGGGTCCACAGCCCGCAGGCCGGACAGCGGGCGGGCAGGGCCTGCCAAGCGCGGTGCACCGCCGGCAGCAAGGCCTGTCTCAGGCCCCGGCCCGGGCTGGGGGAGGACATGGGCGGGGCCGGGCAAGGCTCAGGCATGGCTCAATATACTGCCCGACATGTCTGTGCTGCCGCCGTCCACCGCCGTCTACCTGCCGTCTGCCGAGGGGGGGGAGGCCGCGTCCGGCCGCTCGCGTGGGCTGGATTTGCGGGCCAGCCGGCGGGCTTTGCGTCGTCGGCTGCAGGCCCCCCAGTCGCCCTGGCTGGACCAGGAGGTCTCGCGTCGCATGGCCGAGCGACTGGGGGTCATCCGCCAGCCGCCGGCCCGGGTGCTGGACTGGTCCTGTGCACCCGCCTCGCCCGATCCCGCCCTGCGCGCAGCCCTTCAGCCGGTGCAATGGGGCCAGGTGTGGCCCGCCGGTGGCGACTTGCCGGCGCCGCTGGCCGCGCCGTGGTGGCGCCAGGCCTGGCGCCAGGTCCGTGGTGCGGGTCAGGCGGCGGTGCCGGTGCCGCAGGACGAGGTGGCCCGGGGGGGCTGGGATCTGGTCTGGTCGGTCATGGCGCTGCCACTGGTCGATGACCCGGTGGCCCTGCTGCGCCAGTGGCACCGTGCATTGGTGCCGGGGGGCTTCCTGATGTTCGCCACCCTGGGGCCGGGCAGTCTGGCCAGCCTCCGGGGGCTCTACCAGCGCCTGGGTTGGGGCCCGGCCATGGCGCCGTTGGTGGACATGCACGACCTGGGGGACATGCTGGTGGAGGCGGGTTTTGCCGACCCGGTGATGGACCAGGAGACGCTCACCCTGACCTTCTCCCGTCCCCAGGACCTGATGGCCGAGCTGCGTGGCCTGGGGGCCAACCTCGACCCGGGCCGCCATGCCGGCCTGCGCACGCCCCGCTGGCTGGACCGTTGGCAGCAGGCCCTGCTGGCCTTGGGGTCGGTGGCGCCGCAGGGGCGGATTCCGCTGGAGCTGGAGCTGGTTTACGGTCATGCCTTCCGTGGGCCGGACCGCGGACCGGCGGTGAGCGCCGAAGCCCGCATCGGGCTGGAGGACATGACCGCCATGCTGCGCCGACGGCCCCCGGGCTGAGGTGCGCCCGGCGCTGGCGCATGCCGCGCCCAGGCTTCGCCTGCCAGCAGCGCCACCAGCAGGGTGAAAAGCAGGGCTGCGCCCACGGAGTGCACCAGCGCCGCGGCCAGCGGCCAGCTCAGCACCACGTTGGACACTCCCGTGACCAGTTGCAACGCCAGCAGCCCGGCCAGTGCCTGGCCCCAACGCCGCTCCACCGGCTGGCGCCACAGCCGCCACGCCAGCACACCCAGGCAGCCCAGCACCAGCATCGCAAACAGCCGGTGGGTCCAGTGGATGGCCACCAGTGCCTCAAAGGCCAGCAGCCCGCCGTCCTGGGCATGGCCCAGCGGGCGCAGCGGCGAGAAGCCTTGTGACCACGCCATCGACGGCCAGAAACTGCCGTTGCAGGCCGGAAATCCCTGGCAGGCCAGCACAGCATAGTTGGTGCTGACCCAGCCACCCAGCGCCACCTGCACCGTCAGCAGGCCCAGGCCTACCCCGGCCAGGCGGCGCCAGGTCTGGGGGTGCATCGCCGGTGGGGGGGCCAGCGCCTGACGGTAGGACATGTGCTGCAGCGCCAGCAGGCCCAGCAGCACCAGGGCGCCCAGCAGGTGCAAGGTGACGATGGCGGGGTAGAGCTTGAGGGTCACCGTGTACTTGCCGAACAGGCCCTGCACAACCACCCAGACCAGCGTGAGCGCGGCCCAGCCGGGGGAATGGGGCAGGGCGCGGCGGTGCCGCCAGGCCGCCACCGCCCCGATGAGGATCAGCAGCCCCACGGCCATGGCCAGGTAGCGGTGAACCATCTCGATCCAGGCCTTGGCCCAGGTCACCGGTCCGTCGGGCTGCGCAGCCTCGGCCTGCGCAATATGGGCCTGGGCCCCCACCGGGCTGGCCAGACCGTAGCAGCCTGGCCAGTCCGGGCAGCCCAAGCCGGAATCGCTCAGCCGGGTGAAGACGCCGAAGGCGAGCAGGTCCAGGGTCAGGAACAGGGTCAGGGCGGTCAGGGCCGCCAGCCGGCGTGCCGGCGGCTGGCCCCGCTGGCTCAACAGCCACCAGGTCAGCGGCACGGCGGCCAGCAGGCCGCCGACCAGGGCCAGTCGGATCAAGGCATCCACGTTCACGGGCGGCGGGCTCCGGGGTAGGGGCAGGACAGGGCGCAGGCTCTCAGGCTCATCCTCTGGGCCGCGTCCTGCGGGGCTGACCCGGGGGCAGGGCGCACCTGCGTGATCCGATTGTGCGGCCGCGCAGACGTGCATTCCTGCACGGCGCCATCAGGGCAAATGCTGACGGCGTGCGTTTGTCATCTGTCAAGCCAGCGGCTAGCATGATCCAAACAAAGGGGCGGCCTCGCTTGACACTTCGCATGCTTGTCAGGGGCGAGCCAGAACCCCCATCCACCCACCCAGCCGCCCATGGCGCCGCACACAGCCGGCGACGCGGCGTGGCCTGAGCCACAGGAGACAGCATGTCGCATGACGCCAGCGCGGCCCACGGCCACCCTCACGGCCATTCCCATGGTCATGAGCACGACCCTGGCCACCACGGCGGGCACTGGGAATGGAGCGCGTATCCCTTCCTGGCCAGCATGGGCATCCTGGCCTTGGCCCTGGCCTTCAGCTTCCAGTTCGTGTACCACAGCGGTCTGTGGGCGGCCGTCACCCTGGGGGTGGGCGTGGTGCTGGTGCTGGCCGGGGTGGTGGGCTGGACGTCCGAGGCCATGGGTGCCGGCGAAGGCCTGTCCTACGGCGCCATGGGCTGGTTCATCCTGGCCGAGGCGATGATCTTCGTCTCCTTCTTCGCCAACTACTGGTTCAACCGCCTCAATGCGCCCTTTTGGCCCCCCGAGGGCACGCCCCACATCGACACGATGCTCCCGCTGGTCATGACCGCGGTGCTCGTGGCGTCCTCCTTCACCATCCACCACGCTGAGTCGCAGATGCACCATGGCCGCCTGGCCAGCGCGCGCACCTGGATCCTGCTGACCGTGGTGCTGGGGGCGATCTTCCTGGGCATGTCCATGTGGGAGTGGAGCCACCTGATGCACGGGGGCTTCAAGCCTGGCACCAACCTGTTCAGCACCAGCTTCTTTGCGATCACCGGTTTCCACGGTGGTCACGTGATCGTGGGCCTGTCCATCTTCTTGGCCGGGGTGCCCAGCCTGATGCGCGGCCAGCCCAACCTGGGCTTCTGGCGGTCGGCGGGGCTGTACTGGCACTTCGTGGACATCATCTGGTTCTTCGTGGTCTCCCAGATCTATTTCTGGTGATCTGACGCCGGCCGGCCGTCTTCGGACTGGGTGCAGGACCATGAACGCTTCCCGGCATGCCCGTGCTCGGTGCGAACGCCGCAGGGCCGCCACGCCGTCGGTGGGGTGGCGCGCGCACGCGTGGTGGCTGGCCGGTCTGCTGGCCCTGGTGTTGGGCGGGGCCCGGGCGGGGGCCTTGCCGCCTGGTGAGGGGCACACCCAGTTCGACCCGGCGATCATGAAGATCGATGAGGCCCGCCACCTGGGGCAGGCCCTGCAGCGCGACACCGTGCTGCTGGACGAGGCGGGCAGGCCGTTCACCCCGGGGCAGCTGTTGGGCCAGCCGGTGGTGCTGGTGCTGTCCTACTACGGCTGCGACGGCACCTGTCCGGTGGTCAACCGCAACCTGGCCCAGGTGCTGGCGGGGGTGGACCGCTTCCGCGCGGGGCGCGACTTCCAGGTGCTCACCGTGTCCTTTGACGATCGGGACGACCCCGCGTTGGCCGGCCGCTTCCGCCAGGCCCTGACGGCCGAGGTGCCGGGGGCCGGGGCCGGCTGGCGCTTTGCCGTGCTGGGCGACCGCTCGCCCGAGGCGGTGCGCGCCTTCGCCGCCCAGGTCGGTTTCAACTTCTTCTGGTCGCGTACCGACCGCATGTTCGTCCACCCCAACGTGCTGGTCTTCCTCACGCCCGAGGGGCGTGTGGCCCGCTACCTCTACGGCACCCGCCTGGAGGCCCGCACCGTGGAGCTGGCGCTCATCGATGCCGACTGGGGGCGCATCAGCAACAGCGCTGACGCCTTCTTTGACATGGTCACCGGCGCCTGCTTCAGCTACAGCTACGCCGACGGCCGCTACCAGCCCAACTACGCGCTGCTGGCCGGCGTGGGCTCCCTTCTCCTCGGCCTGGGCCTGATGGCCACAGGCGCGATCGTCTACCGCAGAAAACTAGCCCGGAGAACCGTGCATGCCCACTGACACCTTGGACCCCCACAACCGGCCTCGCCGCGGGCCGCAGGCCGCCGGGAGGATCCTGCGCGGGATCGGACTGGCCTTGGGCACTGCATGCCTGAGCGGTATGGCGATGGCCTATGAGGCGGCCACCGCCCCTGCGGGCCGCATCAACGACCCGGCTGCCGGCTACGACCGGCTCTGGCACGAGGTGCTGGTGGACATCACCATCATTGGTGTGCTGTTCGCCGTGGTCATGGCCTGGTTCCTGTTCCGCTACCGCCAGAAAAAGCCTGGCGAGGTGGGCACCGCCCCGCCCCTGTCGGTGGCCTCCGCCGTGGGCTGGGCGGTGATTCCCATCTTCCTGTTCCTGGCCGACGACCTGTACCTGGCCGCCAACGGCTGGAAGCTCTGGAACGACTACCGCGAGGTCCCGGCCGACCGGCTGGAGGTCAAGCTGGAGTCGGGCATGTACAGCTGGGACTACACCTATCCCAACGGGGTCCAGGCGCAGAACGTGCTGCGGGTGCCGGCGGGCAAGCCGGTGATGCTGCGCATGACCAGCCGCGACACCCTGCACAGCCACTACATCCCCGACTTCCGGGTCAAGGAGGACTCGATGCCGGGGCGGGTGACCTACCTCTGGTTCTACCCCCAAAAGCCCGGCGAGCACATCGTCACCTGCGCCGAGTACTGCGGCGTGATGCACGGCTACATGGCCGGCAAGGTGGTGGTGCTGCCTGAAGCCGAATTCAAGGCCTGGCTGGAGGCCGAGGCCGCCCAGCAGGGCGCCAAGGCCGCCGCTGCCGGCACCGCGACCCCCGCGGCCACGGCCGCCAAGCCGGCCTGAAGAGGAGACCAAGACCGTGAATCTCAAGGAATGGCTGTTCACCACCGACCACAAGCGGGTCGGCATCCTCTACCTCATCGGCTCCATCGCCGCCTTTGCCGTGGCCGGCCTCGCCGCCATGCTGATGCGGCTGGAGCTCTCGCAGCTGGGCCCGACGCTCACCGACAACCCCACCCGCTACAACGTCTGGCTCTACACCCACGGCGCAGTGATGATCCTGGGCTTCCAGATCCCGGCGCTCACCGGCTTCTTCGCCAACTACTGCATCCCGCTGATGATCGGCGCCAAGGATGTGGCCTTCCCGCGGGTCAACGCCTTGTCGGTGTGGCTGTTCTACGTGGGCCTCATCCTGGCGCTGCTGACCTTCGTGGTGCCCGATCCGCCCGATGTCATGTGGACCGGCTACCCGCCGTACTCCACCATCACCACCGGCAACACGGCGCTCTACACCTTCACGGTGCTGATCCTGGGCTTTGCCTCCATCATCGGCGGGGTCAACTTCCTCACCACCGTGGCCTACATGCGCGCCCCGGGGCTCAAGTGGAGCAACCTCAACGTCTTCGTGTGGTGCACCCTGGGCGCCTTCGTGCTGCAGCTGATCTTTGTGCCGGTGCTGGGCACGGCCGTCACCCTGCTGAGCTTTGACAAGTACCTGGGCACGCACTTCTTCGACCCCGCCGCCGGCGGCGACGTGCTGACTTACCAGAACCTGTTCTGGTTCTACTCCCACCCCGCGGTGTACGTGATCTTCATGCCCTTCATCGGCGTGGTCTTCGAGATCGTGGCCACCTTTGCCCGCAACCGGGTGTTCAACCTCAAGGCCGCGCTGTGGGGCGGCATCGGGGGCATCGTCATCCTCTCGGGCGTGGTGTGGGTGCATCACCTCTACGTCTCGGGCATGGCCGACTGGATCCGCATCGGCCAGATGATCACCACCCTCATGATCTCGGTGCCGGTGGGCCTGTTGGTCATCAGCCTGGCGGGCACGCTCTACAAGGGCTCGATCACTTTCGAGACCCCCATGCTCTACGCCCTGGGCGTGCTGTTCCTGTTCCTCATCGGCGGCCTGACCGGCATCCCGCTGGCCCTGACCTCGCTGACCCTGCACCTGTCGGACACCTATTACGTCGTGGGTCACTTCCACTATGTGATGGCCGTGGCCGGCACCTTCGCCATCTTTGGCGGCGTGTACTACTGGTTCCCCAAGATGACGGGCCGCATGTACAACGAGTTCTGGGGCAAGGTGGGGTTCTGGCTCACCTTCGTCGGTGTCAACCTGGTCTTCTGGATCATGATGACCGTGGGTGTCAAGGGCATGCCGCGGCGCTACTACGACTACCAGCACTTTCCCCAGTTCGAGAGCGCGCACCAGTGGATGACCGTGGGCGCGGCCATCCTCGGCGTGGGCTTCGCCATCGCGGTGCTCAACTGGATCATCGGCGCCATGAAGGGCCCGCTGGCCGGCGACAACCCCTGGGGCTCCAAGTCGCTGGAATGGACCACCGTCTCGCCGCCGCCACATGGCAACTGGCCCCACCCGCCCAGTGTGGACCACGACTGGACGCCCTACGACTACGCCAAGCGCTGAACGACGCCACCCGCGCGTGGCCGGCGCGGCACGTCCGCGCCGGCGAGATGGCGCCGCCCGTCTGACGCCCGCCATCCTCCTTCCGCACTGTGAACCCGTCCCACGCCCCCCTTGCCACTGACGCGGCCGACACCGCGCCGCCGAACCGCGCCGGGCGCCGGCTGCTGCTGGCGGGCACCCTGCTGGGCGCCGCGGGCGCAGCCTTGCTGGTCCGATCCTGGCCGGCGGCACCCCGGCCTGCCGCGCCGGATGCGGGCTCGGGAGCGCCGGCCGCCCCGGCCCTGCGCTGGCGTGAGCCGGCAGGTCCGGTACCTGCCTTCCGGGCCACCGGTCCGCAGGGCCGTGTCGACCGGCAGAGCCTGCTCGGCCGCTGGAGTCTGGTGTTCTTCGGCTACACCCAATGCCCGGACATCTGCCCGGGTACCTTGGGTATGCTCACCGAGGTTTTCCGGTTGCTGCCTGCCGAGCTGCCTCGACCCGGGGTGCTCTTCCTCTCGGTGGATCCGGAGCGGGATCTGCCCGGCCTGCTGGCGGAGTACCTGCCGGCCTTCCATCCCGACTTCCGTGGCGCGGCAGGTACCGATGCCGACCTGGCCGCCCTGGTGGCCCACCTGGGGGTGCGCTACCACCGCCATGCGCCAGGCCCTCAGGGTCAGTACACGGTGGACCACACCGCGTCGATGTTCCTGCTGGACCCGCAAGCGCGCTGGCGCGCCGAGCTGGAGCCGCCCCATGAACCACAAGCCATCGCCCGGGCGCTGACGCCCCTGTTGGCCGCCGTTTCGGCAGCCGCGCAGGGGCGCTCATGAGGCCGGCGCGATCCTTAGGTGGGCTGCGCGCGGCCCTCGCCGCCGCCGGTGTCCGGCCGGGCGGCCCGGCCGTCCGGCCACATCGCCTGCAAGCAGGCCAGCACGAACATCACGCCACCCACGATGGCGATCAAGCCACCCAGGCCCATCATGCCCATGCCCAGGCGCTCGGGCAGGCTGCTGAGCACCTGTTCGGTGCCGGCCACCTTGCGCTGCACGCCGTAGCCACCCGACCAGGCCAGACCCAGCACGTGCAAGAGCTGGCCACCGCCGTAGACCAGGGGCTGCCAGCGGGCCCAGCGTGCCACCACGGGGCGAAAGCCCAGTGCTGGCAGCAAGGCGTAGGCCAGGCCCATGAAAGCCAGGGTCACGCCCACGATGGAGCCGTGGTAGTGCGCCGGCACCACCACATTGGCCCCGCGGATCAAGAAGGCCAGCAGCCCTCCGATGGCAAACAACAGCAGCGAGGCCAGGAAGGCCGAGCGCGGCGCACTGCCCGGCTGGCGCCACACGCCGGGCAAGGCCGCCACCGCCAGCAGGCCCAGGGGCAGCATGCCCAGATGGCCCCACTGCATGAGCCGGGCGAAGGCGCCCATCTGCTCGCCGCCGCCAGCCGGCCACAGGCCCAGCAGCACCGGCACCACGGCCAGCGGCAGGGCGCTCAGCACCACAGCAGGCACTGCAAGACGGCGCAGACCCGGCAGAACGCGCACGCCCAGGCCGCCCGCCAGCCACAGCCAGGCCACGCCCACCAGCAAGGCATGCTGGAACTGCAGCACATGCCCGGCCGCCCAGAACAGGCGTTCATAGTAAGCGGTGCCGCTGCCTGCCGGCAGCTGCCACAAGGTCCAGGCCAGGGTCATCCAGGCCAGCGCGCCCGCAGCGGCCGACAGCCGGATACCCAGGTGCAGCGGCCGCTGCCCCTCGCTCAGGTCCGCCCGGGGCCAGGCCAGCAGCAGGGTGCGCAGCCAGGCCACCGCAAAGCCCAAGCCGCACATCATCAGGGCCAGCAGGAAGGCCGGCTGCTCCAGCACGGGGATGTAGTTGTTGAGCAAGGGCTGTGCCCCGGGCAGGAAGGGCGAGACCATCATCAGCAGGGTGCCGCCCGCGGCCAGCGCCCAACCCAGCCAGCCCAGGCCCAGCGCGCGTGCCGGGGTGACCATGCCCCAGGCCACCGAGGCAAAGGTCATGAACCAGATCAGCACCGACAGGTCCACGTGCACCACCAGTGCGGCACGGAACAAGTCGGTCAGGGGGAACAGCCGGGCCATCAGGTCCTTGACCCCCGGCGTGCGCGAGAGCACCAGCACCACGGCCAGCAGGCCCGAGCCCATGAGGGCCAGCACCCCCAGCCACAGGTGCGCGCGCACCAGACGGGCGCCGGCGGGAGAGGGGGGGCTCAGGGTCCAGTGCGTGTCGGACATGGCGCGCTCGGCTTGCGGTGGGGGTTCAGGGGCTGGGCAGTAGAGCACAGCCCCTGGCCACCCACCACCGGGGCTGACCCCGCCTTCCTCCACGCGGCCCGGCCGCGCGTTTCTGCCTACGGACAACTGCCCATGGCGCCCGGACGCCCGTCCTTCCTAGCATTCCACCGACCCAGGAGTTCTTGACCATGCCTTCACGTTTGATTCCCTGGCTGCTGGCCACCGCTGCCCTGACCGCGCTCACGCCGGCCGGTGCCGCGGGCAATGCCGAGGCGGGCAAGACCAAGGCCGCCGTGTGCATGGGCTGCCACGGCCCCGATGGCAACAGCCCGGCGGACATGTGGCCCAAGATCGCCGGACAGCTGCAGGTCTACCTGGTGCGGCAACTCCACGACTTCAAGGCCGGGCGCCGGGTCAACGAGCAGATGAGCCCCATGGCCGCCCCGCTGGGCGACCAGGACATCGAGGACCTGGCGGCGTTCTTTGCCACGCAGAAGGTCAGCAAGGTGGAGAACCTCAAGCCGGAGCTGGTGGCCGCCGGCCGCCAGATCTACCTCAAGGGCAAGGGGCGTCCGGCGGTGGTGCCCGCCTGCCTGGGCTGTCACGCCCCGGCCGGCCAAGGCAAGGCCGATTGGTCCGCCACCATGAAGGCGCCGCCCACCACCCTGGCGCCGGCCATCGGGGGTCAGCACCCGGCCTACCTGGTGCGTCAGCTCACCGCCTACCGTGACGGCACCCGTGCCAATGACGCGGCCCACGTCATGCGTGACGTGGCCAGCCGCCTGACCGACGCCGACATCGCCGCCGTGGCCGAGTACGCCGCCTCGCTGGCCCGCTGAGCCGCGCCGCTGCCCCCTTCCTTCACCCCCACCGCACCATGAGCCTCCAAGCCCTGCCACGCCGCCGCTCCACCCTGGGGCAGTTCCTGGCCCTGGCCAAGCCCCGGGTCGTCTCGCTCATCGTGTTCTGCGCGGTGATCGGCATGTTCCTGGCCACGCCGGCCCTGCCGCCGCTGCAGGTGCTGGTCTTCGGCACGCTGGGCATCGCGCTGACGGCGGGCTCCGCGGCGGCGGTGAACTGCCTGCTGGAGCAGCACATCGACGCGCAGATGGCCCGCACCAAAGGGCGTCCCCTGCCGTCGGGCACCATCACCTCCACCCAGACGGTGACCTTCGCCTTCCTGGTGGGTGGCCTGGGATTGGTGCTGCTCCACCATTTCGTCAACCCGTTGACGATGTGGCTGACCTTTGCCACCTTCGTCGGCTATGCCTTCATCTACACCCTGTGGCTCAAGCCGGCCACGCCGCAGAACATCGTCATCGGCGGCGCCTCGGGGGCCATGCCCCCGGTGCTGGGCTGGTCGGCGGTGACGGGGACCGTGCCGGCCGAGGCCTGGCTGTTGTTCCTCATCATCTTCATGTGGACCCCGCCGCACTTCTGGTCGCTGGCGCTGTACCGCACCAAAGACTACGAGCGTGCCGGCCTGCCCATGCTGCCGGTCACCCACGGCTCGCTCTACACCCGCCGCTCCATCGTGGCCTACACGGTGGCCCTGATCGGGGTCACGGTCATGCCCTACGCCATGGGCATGAATGGGATACCCTACCTGCTGTGCGCGCTGGTGCTCGGGGGCGTGTTCCTCTACCGCGCGGTGAAGATGCTGCTGTCCTACAGCGATGCCTGGGCGCGCGGCACCTTCAAGTTCTCCATCCTCTACCTCGCGGCCCTGTTCGCCGCCCTGCTGGTGGACCACTACTGGGTCTGACCGGCGGGCTGGCCGGCAGGTGCCGCCGCCTTTGCGTCCGCGCCATGCCCACCCGCCGTGCCAGCCTTGCCGCCTTCACCGCCCTGAGCCTGTCTGCCGCCTCCGGCCTGCTGGCCGGCTGCCAGCCCACCGGGGGCAGCAGCGCTGGCGGCCGTTTCAAGGGCATCGACCTGGCCGGTCTGGACTACGCCCGTCGTCTGGACCTGACCGACCCGGAGGGGCGTCGCCGCAGCCTGGCGGAATTCAAGGGCAAGGTGCTGGTGGTGTTCTTCGGTTACACCCAGTGCCCCGACGTCTGCCCCACCACCCTGGCCGAACTGGCGGCGGTGCGCCAGCAGCTGGGCCCTGACGGTGCGCGGGTGCAAGGCATCTTCGTCACCGTGGATCCGGAGCGCGACACATCCGAGGTGCTGCGCCACTACGTGGGCAGCTTTGGCTCGGACTTCGTGGCCCTGCGCGGCACGCTGGAGGAGACCCAGGCCGTGGCCAAGGAATTCAAGGTCTTCTTTGCCAAGGCGCAGGGCAAGACCGAAGGCGCCTACACGGTGGACCACACCGCGGGCTCCTACCTGTTTGACGCCCAAGGCCGTGTGCGGGTGTTCAGCCGTTACGGGGCCGGGGCCGAGGCCCTGGTGCACGACCTCAAGCTGCTGCTGCAGGAGGGCTGAGGTCGCCGCGACGGCGGCAGGCCGAGCCCTGCAGAAGGCAGGCGCGGCGGACGCCCGGCGCTTGACATGTGCCGAGCGTGCCGAGCGTGCCGTGTGTCCCGTGTGCCCCGGGCCTTCAGGCCGCTTCCAGCGCCTTGCGCATCTTCTTGAGCGCGGCCACCTCGATCTGGCGGATGCGCTCGGCGCTGACGCCGTACTCGGCGGCCAGCTCATGCAGCGTCATGCCGCCGGAGCTGTCGTCGTTGACCTTGAGCCAGCGCTCCTCGACGATGCGGCGGCTGCGGGCATCGAGCACCTCCAGCGCCTGCGTGATGCCGTCGCCCGACTGGTGGTCGCGCGCACGGGCCTCCAGCACCCGGGTGGGCTCGTGGCGGTCGTCGGCCAGATAGGCGATGGGGGCGTAGCTCTCCTCGCCGTCCTCGGTCTGCGGCTCCAGGGCCACATCGCCGCCGGACAGGCGGGTCTCCATCTCGACCACCTCTTCAGGCTTGACGTTGAGTTGGCGCGCCACGACCTCCACCTCGTCGGGCGTCAGGGTGTTGCGGAAGGTCTCGTGGTCGGCGGCCTGGTCCTTCAGGCCCTGCTTCATGGAGCGCAGGTTGAAGAACAACTTGCGCTGCGCCTTGGTGGTGGCGACTTTGACCATGCGCCAGTTGCGCAGGATGTAGTCGTGGATCTCGGCCTTGATCCAGTGCATGGCGTAGCTCACCAGTCGCACACCCTGGTCGGGATCGAAGCGCTTGACCGCCTTCATCAAGCCGACGTTGCCTTCCTGGATCAGGTCGCCTTGCGGCAGGCCATAGCCCAGGTACTGGCGGGAGATCGAGACGACCAGGCGCAGGTGCGAGAGCACCAGCTTGCCGGCGGCCTGCACGTCGCCCTGCTGCTGCAGCCGGCGGGCCAGCTCGCCTTCCTCTTCGGCGCTGAGCATCGGCATCCGGTTGACGGCGCTGATGTAGGCGTCCAGGTTGCCGATGGAGGGCACCAGGCCCCAGGGGTCACGGACAGCCAGGGCGGAGGGGGCGGGAGTGGTGTTCATGCGGGTTTTGAGGCCTCGACGAGGATCGGGTTCCGTTGATATTAGCACTCGGTCGGGAGGAGTGCTAAGCCCGGAAATGCGCCACCTTGCACGCCCTGTGGCCAAAACGGCAGGCCTGACCCCGCCGCCCGTTCAGGGGCTGAGGCGGATCTCCACCCGCCGGTTGGCGTCGGCGGCCGGCTCGGTGTCGGCCAGCGGCTTGTCCGGGCCGAAGCCGTAGGCGGCCAGGCGGTCCGCGGCCACGCCAGCCTTGATCAGGTGCCGGCGCACCGCGATGGCGCGGGCGCACGAGAGCTGCAGGTTGCGGTCCCGGGGGCCGGTGTCGCTGGTGTGGCCGGCGATCACGAATCGCTTGCCGTCCAGGTCAGGGCTGCGCAGGGCCTGGGCCAGCTTGTCCAACAGCGCCCGGCTGGCCGGGCTGACCGCGTCGGAGTCGTTGGCAAAGCCGATGGCCAGGTCCACATGCGGGGCCTCGGGCGCATAGGCCACCACTTCCAGGTTGCGGGTGCCGGCGCTGCGGGTGCCGGGGGCGGCTTCGCTGGCCCCGGCACCGGGGCACAGCCCGTCCTGGGTGGGCGGCTGGGTGCGGGTGAAGCTGCGGGCCAAGGGGTTGGCCGGGGGGGTGGCGGGGGCCAGGGCGGCGCGCAGGTCCTGCACGCTGGGGTTTTGCAGCAGCCCGGCCGCTGGGCAGGTGGTGCTGAGCACCAGCAGGGCCAGGGGGGCCAGGAGGGTGGGCATGGGGGGGCGGAAGCGGACTTTGCGCATGGACGGGCCTCGACAAAGGGGGAGAGGGCGGTGTGCCGTGGCGGATCAGTTTCGCAGCGGCTCGGCCAGCTGTCCCATGAACAGCGGCACCCCACTGGCACGGTGCATCACCGCAAAGAAGAAGGGCCGGTCGGCGGCGCAGGCAGGGGCGTCGGAGACCGGTGCGAAGGACTTGAGACCCACCACCGCGGCGGTGGCGGCGCTGGCCTCGGCCCCGGTTTCGTCCAGGGCGATGGCGGCAGACTGGAAGACGTTCTCCAGCCGCAAGCCGCGATGGCCTTGCCGCAGCAGCGGGCTGAAGTCGGCCCGGTCGCTGAAGGGGGTCTTCAGGCCCAGGGCCTGCAGCGTGTCCTTCAGGGGGCGGCTGCGCGGTGCCAGGTCCAGCCGGGGCAGGCTGAGCTGGCAGCGCTTGGGCTGCAGGGCTCCACGCCAGCGTGCCAGGTCGGTGCCGTGCAGGGTCTGCACAAAGTCACCCAGCCGCTGGCCGGCGGGCGGCAGGGCCAGCAGCAGGCTGTAGGCCGGGGCATCGCGGCCTTCCTGTGTGGCGAAGGGCAGCTCCATCACCGTCACGCCCTGGACGCTGGCCTGCAGCACCTCCCGCTCGTCCTGCATCTGCCGGGCCTGCACCACGGCACCATCGTCGCCGGTGAAGGGGCGCAGCTGGGTGCCGGTGACCGGAAAGGGCTGGGCCCAGGCGCGCTTGAAGTGCAGGGCATTGGTCAGCACCAGCCGGGTGCTGCCCTGCAGGCTGCCTTCGGGCAGCAGCTCCGCGATGCGTTGCTGGGTCTGCTCGCCGACCCAGCGGTTGATCTGGCTGCGTGCCAGCTCGGCGTCAAAGGCCGGGATGACACCGGCCGGAGTGCCCTGCCGGGCCTGCACGCGCTGGGCATAGCTGGGCTGCAGGGCCTTGACCAGGCTGTCGTCCAGCCACAGGCGGTTGGCCTGGTGCAGGCCCTCGTCACGGGCCAGGCGTTCGGCCAGGTCGGGCAAGCGCTGCTGGTACAGGCGCTGACCGGCGCTCACCCGGCCGTCGCCCATCAGGCGGTTGAGTTCATGGGCCGAGGCGCCGGCCGTGCCCGCCTGCAGCAGCCCCAGGGCCTGGGCCAGCGACAGCGAGGAGACGACGCTGTTGCCGACCGGGGACGCGGCGCTGGCGGGACGATCGGCCCGCAGCAGCTTGAGCCCGAGCTCGCCCAGGGCGGCGGCGGTGGCTGCATCGTTGGCGGCGGGGCTGGGGCGCGGTGCCCCTGAGGCCGCAGCGGCCCCGCCCAGCAGGGCCGCTGCCATGGCGGCGGTCGGGAGGCGGCGCAGGGCGGTGCGCAGGCAGGCGCCGGCGCGGCCGAAGGCGGGGGGGCGTTGCATCAGCGCTCCTGCACGGCCAGCACATTGCTGGCGCCGTAGATCGAGGGGTTGCCCGCGCCTTCCACGGCCTCCACCACCAGGGTGCGGGCGGTGGCGGTGTTGGCCTTGGCGCTGGGGAAGGTCTGGCTCAGGTCCAGGGCCTTGCCGATGTTGCGCTTGGTGGGCGAGACGATGGCCAGCACATGGCTGGTGCCGGCGGGGCCGGCGGCGCGCACGCGCCACTGCGGGCGGGGCAGGCGCGTGGTGCCGGCGGCGATCTGGTTGTCCTCGTCCAGCTTGTTGGGGAAGAGCAGGTCGAAGGTCTTGCCGTCGCTGCCCACATGCAGCACGTACAGGTAGCCCGGCTTGTTGCTGGTGACCTGGAAGTCCAGGAAATCCTTCTGGATGGTCAGCGGCGAGTTGCCGCTCAGGCTCACCTGGATGGATGGGCTGCCGCCTGCCCGCAGGTCCTGCAGCGTGCTCACCGGGTTGACCGGCTCCTCCGGTGGGGTCGGGGCTTCGGCCTGCGGCGCCGGGGGCGGGGCGGGCGCGGGGGTGGGGGCCGGGGTGGGGGCCGGGGTGGGCGCGGCGGCTTGCGGGGCCGGGGCCGCCGGCGGGCTGCTGGGCGCGGCGGTGGTGAAGGCCAGTGGCAGCTTGCCGTTGCCCACCAGCGTGATGGTCTGCGGCCGTCCGCCGCGTTGGTTGATCAGGCGCTGGGCGCAGCGCTGCATTTCCTCGCCGTTGACGGCGCCGGAGCGGTCGGCGTCCGCGCCCCCGCTCAGGCAGGCGGCCCAGGCCAGGGTGGCGATGCTGCCCTGGGAGGTGGCCCCGGCCACCTCGGTGGCCGAGGCGGCGGCCAGGTAGACCACGCGCGGGCCCTCGGCCTTGGCCCCGACCAGCTCCAGGCCGCGGGCCATCTTGTTGACGGCGTTGCCGCACTGGTGGCTGTCACCGGCGGCCGATCCATCCTTGACCGAGCCGGGGAAGAACTTGGGCACCACGCCGCCCACGTTGATGGCCCGGGTGGCGGCGCCGCCGGAGAAGCAGGAGTCGTTGAGGAAGACCACCTGGCCGGCCTTGCTGCCCAGGGTGTCGAGGTCCTGCTCCAGCCGGGCATCCTCGTACAGGGTGGGCTCGTAGGTCACCATGCCCTCGGTGCACTTGCCTCCACCGCTGCCGCTGCGGTTGCCGATCTGGGCGCCGTGGCCGGAGTAGTAGAGGAAGACGTTGTCGCCCGGGGCGATGCGCCGGGTCAGCTCGCCCAGGGCGGCGCTGACGTTGCCCTTGGTGAAGGCGGCGTTGCTCAGCTCGCGGATGTTGCCGTCGGGCACCCCCATGGCCCGGGCAATCTTGCGCGCCATGGCCGCGTCCAGGTCGATGCCCGGCAGGTTGTTGCGCGGGTTGGAGTACTCGCCGATCCACATGATCAGCGCGTGGTTGGCGGCCTGGGCGGGCAGGGCGCCCAAGCCGGCGGCGGCCAGGGCGGAGGCGGCGGCCAGATGGCGCAGGACAGGGCGGAAGGCAACAGGCATGGACAGGCTCCTCGGTCAGGCCGGCGGCACGTGGGCCGCGGTTCAACAGGTCTCTTGCCGGTGTACGCAGATTGCGCGGCGCTCACGGCTCATCCGCGGGACCGCGCACCCGGCGGGGTGGGCGGCACCCATGTTGGGGCGCAGGGGGGGAGCTGTCCAGCCCGCCGGACAAACCTGCCTGTGCTTGGCGGGGCGTGGGGCTGGAGGGGGCGGCCTGGGGCCGCCCCGGAGATCACACGTTGAACAGGAAGTTCATCACGTCGCCGTCCTTGACGACGTATTCCTTGCCTTCGGCGCGCATCTTGCCGGCATCCTTGGCGCCTTGTTCGCCACCGAACTTGATGAAGTCGTCGAAGGCGATGGTCTGGGCGCGGATGAAGCCGCGTTCGAAGTCGCCGTGGATCACGCCGGCGGCCTGCGGGGCGGTGTCACCGATGCGGATGGTCCAGGCGCGCACTTCCTTGACCCCGGCGGTGAAGTAGGTCTGCAGGCCCAGCAGCTTGAAGCCGGCGCGGATCAGGCGGTTCAGGCCCGGCTCGTCCTGGCCCATCTCGGCCAGGAACAGGGCCTTGTCCTCGTCCTCCATCTCGGCCAGCTCGGACTCGGTCTTGGCGCAGATGGCCACCACCTCGCCCTTCTGGGCGGCGGCGTATTCCTTCAGGCGGTCCAGGAAGGGGTTGTTCTCGAAGCCGGTCTCCGAGACGTTGCCCACAAACATCGCCGGCTTGGCGGTGATCAGGCACAGCGGCTTGAGGATGACCAGCTCCTCCTTGGTGAAGTCGATCGAGCGCACCGGCTTGGCCTGGTCCAGGGCGGCCTGGCACTTCTCCAGCACCTTGACCAGGGCGGCGGCGTCCTTGTCGTTGCCCGAGCGGGCGGCCTTGGTGTAGCGCTGCAGGCTTTTCTCGACGGTGCCCAGGTCGGCCAGGCACAGCTCGGTCTGGATGACCTCGATGTCGGCGATGGGGTCGACCTTGCCGGCCACGTGGATGACGTTGTCGTCCTCGAAGCAGCGCACCACGTTGACGATGGCGTCCGTCTCGCGGATGTGGCTGAGGAACTGGTTGCCCAGGCCTTCGCCCTTGGAGGCACCGGCCACCAGGCCGGCGATGTCGACGAACTCGACGATGGCCGGCACGATGCGCTCGGGCTGCACGACCTTGGCCAGGTCGGCCAGGCGGGGATCGGGCACTTCCACCACGCCCACATTGGGCTCGATGGTGCAGAAGGGGTAGTTCTCGGCCGCGATGCCGGCCTTGGTCAGGGCATTGAACAGGGTGGACTTGCCGACGTTGGGCAGGCCGACGATGCCGCACTTGAGGCTCATGGCGGGGCTTTCGCTGCAGAAGGGAAGAAAAGGGGAACGGCGGCGCCGGCGGCGTGCCGCGGCGCTGCCACGGCCGGTCAGGGCGACCGGCGGGCCATCCTCGATTTTAGGTGCCTCCCTACAATCGGCCGCATGAGCAAGTCCGCCGACGTCCGCATCCTGGGTTCTGGCATCGTCAGCCGCAGTCTGGCCCTGTGCCTGGCCCACCAGGGGCTGCAGGTGGCGCTGCAGGCGCGGCCGGCCGCGTCGCCGCGGACCGACGATGTCCGCGCCTATGCCCTGAACCCCAGCTCGGTGGCCCTGCTGCAGCGCCTGCGTGCTTGGGATGCCTTGCCGGCCGAGGCACGCACTGCCGTGCTGGACATGAAGGTCGCCGGCGATGCGCCGGGGGCCGGCATCGAGTTTTCGGCCTGGCAGCAGGCGGTGGACGCCCTGGCCTGGATCGTGGACGCTGCCGAGCTGGAGAACAGCCTGGAGACGGCGGTGCGCTACAACCCGCGCATCGATCTGCAGCCGCAACCCGGGCCCGCGGCCCTGACCGTGGTGGCCGAGGGCAAGGCATCGGCCGAGCGCGAACGCCTGGGGGTGGCCTTCGAGCGCCACGGCTACGGCCACAGCGCCCTGGCCACCCGGCTGGTGGCCGAGGGCCCGCACCAGGGCACGGCCTGGCAGTGGTTCCGCGCACCGGAGGTGCTGGCCCTGCTGCCGCTGGACCGGCCCGAGTGCGGACACGGTTACGCCCTGGTCTGGTCACAGCCGGCCGAGCAGGCCGAGCATTGGCGGCAGGCTGCGCCGGAGGCCCTGGAAGAGGTGCTGCTGCAGCTGACCGGCGGGGTGGTCGGTCGGCTGCGTGTGGCCGGGGATCGCGCCACCTGGCCGCTGGCCCTGGGGCGGGCGCAGGCCGTCAGCGGCCCGGGCTGGGCGCTGGTGGGCGATGCCGCGCATGTGGTGCATCCACTGGCCGGACAGGGCCTGAACCTGGGGCTGGCCGATGTGCAGGCCCTGGACGAGGTGCTGGCGGCCCGCGAGAGCTGGCGCGACCTGGGCGATGCCGCCCTGCTGCGCCGCTATGCCCGCAAGCGCGCCTGGGGCACCTGGGCCATGGCCCAGGGCACCGACGGCCTGTGGCAGCTCTTTGCGCAGGATGCCCCAGGCCTGAGGGAACTCCGCAACCACGGCATGACTCTGGTCAATCGCATCGCCCCGCTCAAGCGTTGGCTGGTGCGTCAGGCGCTGGACGTCTGATGCGCTGTCACACGGCCCTGCCATCCTCCTGAGCCTCTTTCCGGGCCTCGCGCCCCAGACCGAACCCGACCGCCGCGCGGCCTTGGCCGCCGGACAACTCAAGGACACCCGCCATGCGTCGCCTTTCCCCTGCCCTTGCGCTGCGTGCGCCGCTCGCCGTGGCCGGCTTGTGCCTGGCCGTCCTGGCCACCGCCGCCCATGCCAACGAGGAGGCCATCCGCAAGGCCCTGACCGAGCGCATGCCCGGCCTGCCCAAGATCGACGAGATCAGCAAGAGCCCCATCCCCGGCCTCTACGAGGTCCGCATGGGCGCCGACATCCTCTATGTCGACGAGACCGGCGACCACGTGATCGAGGGTTCGATCTACAACACCCGCACCCGCACCGACCTGACCAAGGCCCGCATCGACAAGCTCACGGCCGTGGCCTTTGCCGACCTGCCGCTCAAGGACGCCATCGTCATCAAGCAGGGCAACGGCAGCCGCCGTCTGGCGGTCTTCGTCGACCCGAACTGCGGCTACTGCAAGCGCCTGGAAAAAGACCTGCAGGCGCTCAAGGACGTGACCATCTACAACTTCGTCATCCCCATCCTGGGCCCGGATTCACAGGCCAAGGCCAAGGACATCTGGTGCGCCAAGGACGCGGGCCGCGTCTGGCGCAACTGGATGGTCGAGGGCACGGTGCCGCCGCGGGTGATGGACAAGTGCGACATCGCCGCCATCGACCGCAACCTGGAGTTCAGCCGCAAGTACCGCATCAACGGCACGCCGGCGCTGATTTTCGAGGACGGCACCCGTACCCCCGGGGCCATCCCGGCCGATCGCATCGAGAAGCAGCTGCAGGCCGCCCGCCGGCCGGCCTGACCGCGTCGCGACCGGGACAGCTGGCGCGTCCAGGCGCCTCCAGAATGCGGAGGCATGGGAACACTCTGCCTCGTGCGTCACGGCCAGGCCTCCTTGGGCGCGGCCGACTATGACCAGCTCAGCCCGCTGGGCCATGAGCAGTGCGAACGCTTGGGCCGCCACCTGCGCTGGCAAGGGCGCCGTTTCCAGGCGGTGCACCTGGGGGGCCTGCGGCGCCACCGCCAGTCGCTGGACGCCCTGGCCGCCGGCTACGGGCCCGGCCTGCCCCCGGCCCAGGTCTGGCCCGGGCTCAACGAGTACGACAGCGACGCCCTGGTGCGGCCGCTGGTGGGCGGGGCGGCACCCCGCGCCCTGACCCCGGGGGAGCGCCGGCAGCACTTCCGCCTGCTGCGCCAGGCCCTGCTGCGCTGGATGGCCGGCGAGGCGGCGCCTGCGGGCCACCTCGCCTTCACCGACTTCCGGCAGGGCGTGGTGCAGGCGCTGGAGGCCATCCGTCAGGCCGCCACCGGGCCGGAGGATGTGCTGGTGGTCAGCAGTGGCGGCCCCATCTCGGTGGCCATGGGCTGGCTGCTGGGCCTGGCGCCCGAGGCCACCATCGAGCTCAACATGCGTCTGCGCAACAGCGCCCTGAGCGAGTGGCTGATCACCCCGCGGCGCTATGCCCTGCAGAGCTTCAACATGCTGCCCCACCTCGACGGCCCCGAGGCCGACAGGCTCATCAGCCACGCCTGAGCCCGCGGCCCGGCGCGGCGCGCCAGAATGCCCGGCATGAGGGCCACCGCCGCACGACCAGACCGCCCGCGCTGCGCGCCGCCGGAGGCCGCATGAGTCTTGCGACCTGCGACGACCTGGTGGTCCAGCGGCCGGAGGGTCTGTACTGCCCACCGGCTGACCTCTACATCGACCCCTGGCGCCCGGTGGCGCGCGCCGTCATCACCCACGCCCATGCCGACCACGCCCGGCCCGGCCACGGCCACTACCTGGCGGCGACGCCGGGGCTGGGCCTGCTGCGGGCCCGGCTGGGCGAGGTGAGCCTGCAGGGCCTGGCCTACGGGCAGGCCCTCAGCCACCGCGGCGTGCGCGTGAGCCTGCACCCGGCCGGGCATGTGCTGGGCTCGGCCCAGGTGCGGCTGGAGCACCGTGGTCAGGTCTGGGTGGTCTCCGGAGACTACAAGACCGGTCCCGACCCCACTTGCACCGCCTTCGAGCCGGTGCGCTGTCACACCTTCATCACCGAATGCACCTTCGGCCTGCCGATCTACCGCTGGGCGCCCCAGGCTCAAACCCTGGCGCAGGTGCGGGCCTGGTGGCAAGCGCAGGCCGCGCAGGGCCGCACGGCCGTGCTGTATGCCTATGCCCTGGGCAAGGCCCAACGCCTGCTGGCCGGCCTGGGTCAGGCGGGTGAGGGGCCCGGGCCGGTCCTCAGCCACGGGGCCATGCTGCCTCTGCACCAGGTCTACCGCCAGGCCGGCATTCTGCTGCCCGCCAGCGCCCCGGTGTTGGCCCAGGGCGGCACCCTCCCGCCGGGTACCCTGGTGCTGGCACCGCCCGCGGCCGCCGGCTCGCGCTGGCTGCGCCGCCTGGGGCCGGTAGCCGAGGCATTTGCCAGCGGCTGGATGCGGGTGCGGGGCCAGCGGGCCCGACGCGGCCTGGACCAAGGATTTGTCCTCTCCGACCATGCCGACTGGCCGGGCCTGCTCGGCGCGATCGAGGCCACCGGGGCCGGGCGGGTCATCGTCACCCACGGTGACAGCCATGCCCTGGTGCGCTGGCTGCAGGAGGTGCGCGGCCTGCGGGCCGAGGTCTTCCGCACCGAGTACGGACAGGAGGAGCAGGAGGACGGTCTGCCCGAGCCGCTTGCGCCTTCAGTGCCGCCCCCCGTCATGCCCCCGCTGCCGGTTGCTAGCCCGGACGGCGACCGCCCATGAGCCCGCTGCTGGCCCTGCTGCAGGCCCTGGAGGGTGACACCCGCCAGAAGGCCCGGGTGGCCGCCTTGCGCCACTACCTGCGCCACACGCCCGCACCCGATGCCGCCTGGGGCCTCTACCTGCTGGCGGGTGGCAAGCCGCGGCAACTGGTGCCTACCGCCGTGCTGCGCCGTGCCGCCCTGCAGGGCAGCGGCTTGCCCGACTGGCTGTTCGAGGACTGCTATGCCGCCGTGGGCGATCTGGCCGAGACCATCGCCCTGGTCTGGCCGCGGCCCGCCGGGCTGCAGACACCGGCCGAAGAGTCGCCGGCGCTACCGGCGGGTCTGGCCGCCTGCATGGACCAGTGCCTGCTGCCGCTGCGGGGCCGCCCGCCGGAGGTCCAGACCGACGCCCTGGTCCGGCTGTGGACGGCGTTGGCCCGGGCGCAGGCCGACGCCGGGCAGGCCGAGCGGGCGGTCTGGCTGGCGGCCAAGCTGGTGACCGGCCACCTGCGCACCGGTGTGGCCGCAGGACTGGTGCGCCAGGCGCTGGCTGAGGAGGCCGGCGTGCCGCCGGCCCTCATGGCCCAGCGCCTGATGACCTTCGCCCGCCGCGACCACCTGCCCGGCACGCAGGACCTGGCCGCCCTGCTGGCCCCGGCCGATCCCGCGGCCGATACCCGGCCCACCGGCGGCAGCCCCTATCCCTTCTTCCTGGCCCAGCCCTGGCCGCGCGAGCGCCTGCAGACGGCCTCCCTGCAGGAGGTCTTCGGACCCTTGCCGGACTGGCAGGTGGAATGGAAGTGGGACGGCATCCGCGCCCAGTGGGTGGGGCGCGAGGGGACGGTCTGCCTGTGGTCGCGCGGGGAGGAGCTGATCACCCCGGCCTTTCCCGAGCTCGCGCCGCTGGCCCGGGCCCTGCCCGCGGGCACTGTGCTCGATGGCGAGCTGCTGGTGTGGCCGGCGGGCGCGGCGCAGCCCGCCGCCTTCAACCGCCTGCAGCAGCGCCTGGGTCGCACCGCGCCCGGCGCGGCGGTGCAACGTGCGGATCCGGTGCTGCTCATGGCCTATGACCTGCTGGAAGACGCGGGCCAGGACTGCCGTGCCCTGCCGCAGGCGGAGCGCCGGCGCCGCCTGGAGGCGCGGGTGCAGGAGGCGCTGCGTGCCCAGCCCGGGCTGCCGCTGCGGCTGTCGCCCCTGGTGCAGGCCCCGGACTGGGCCACGCTGGCCCGGTGGCAGGCGCAGGCGCGCCAGCAGGGGGCCGAGGGGCTGATGCTCAAGGCGGGGACCGCCCCTTACGGCGTGGGCCGCAGCCGGGCCGGTGCCAGCCCGGGGCAGGCGCCCTGGTGGAAGTGGAAGCTCGACCCCCTGACGGTGGATGCGGTGCTGCTGTATGCACAGGCCGGTCACGGCCGGCGCGCCAACCTGCACACCGACTACACCTTCGGCGTGTGGGTGCCCGGCCCGCCGGGCCAGCCCCGGCAGCTGGTGCCGGTGGCCAAGGCCTACTCCGGCCTGACCGATGCGGAGGTCCAGGCCGTGGACCGCTGGGTCCGCCAGCACACCCAGGAGCGTTTTGGCCCGGTGCGGCGGGTGGCCCCGGTGCTGGTGTTCGAGCTGGCTTTCGAGGGCCTGGGGCCCAGTCCCCGCCACAAGGCGGGCCTGGCCCTGCGCTTTCCCCGCATCCTGCGCTGGCGCCAGGACAAGACGGCCGAGGAGGCCGACACCCTGGACAGCTTGCGCGCCCTGATGCCGTAGCCGCCAGCCGCTCAGGTCCCGGGCGGCCCCCCGCTCCCCAAGCCCAGGGCCCGGGCCCGTGCCAGCAGGTGCTGGGTGGTGGCCGCATCCCAATGTCCCGCCAGCCGCTGCCAGCGACGTTGCACCACCGGGCTGGACCAGGCCAGCCCCAGGCGCTCCTGCTGGTCGGCCGGGCTGCGAGGCAGGCCGTGCTGCTGCCGCAACCCCAGCCAGCGGGCCCACAGCGACTGCACCCACACCTGGGCGTCGCGCCGCTGGGCCTGGCTGGGCAGGGACTCCACCCACTGCCGCCAGGGCTGGCTCCCGCCGGCCGGCGGCTGGGCCTGGCCCAGCAGTGCCTGGCCCAGCAGTGCCTGGCCCAGCAGTGCCTGCAGCGGGTCCAACGCCACGACGGGCGGGGCCGCTGGCGGTGCGGGGGCGTTGTCTGGGTCTGCCGTGTCAACCGGCGCCGGGCCCCGGGCGGCCGCGCCTTGACCCCAGGCCTGCAGGCGAATGCCCAGGCCCAGCCGGGTGCGGGCGGGTACCGGCGGCCGTCGCGGCCCCAGTGCGGCGCGCCCGTCCTGCCAGCCGGTGCCCACCGGGTGGCCGGGGCGCAGGTGCTCGGCCGGCGGCGTCAGGCCCAGCAGGGCGTGGTCCCAGCCCAGCTGGTAGCCCACCGGGTCGTCGGCATCGCGGGCGTCTGGGGTGGGGCAGGGCGATGGCAGGCGGGCACCGGCGGGCCGGATCGGGGACAGGGCAGGCGACATGGCGTACTCCTCAGGGCGTGCCGGACCAGTCTGTCAGCCCACAGGCTCATGGCGTGACCCCTGCCCTGCAGACATGCCCCCAGGCCCTTGGGGGGCGGTCGCCTTCGCGCTATGCTGCAGCGCAGACGTGCGGGCCCAGGCCGCGGTCGCCAGGCAGGCGTCCGCCCCCGCGCACACTGGCTGGGGGGTGGCGATGGACCGGACCGAACGCTTCTACCGCATCGAGCTGCTGATCCGCAACCGCGGTGGTGTCAACTTCGAGACCCTGCTTGAGGAGTTGGAGGTCTCGCGGGCCACCCTCAAGCGCGACCTGCAGTACCTGCGCGAGCGCATGGACGCGCCCATCGTCTACCACCGCGCCGACAACCTCTACCGACTGAGCGATGACGGCCAGCATGGCGACGCCTCGCACCAATTGCCGGGCGTGTGGTTCAGCGAGCCGGAGCTGCACGCCCTGCTGAGCATGTACCAGCTCATCCAGGGGCTGGACAGCGCCGAGGTGCTGGGCCGCCACCTGCAGCCGCTGCTGGACAAGCTGCCCGCGATGATGGGCACCACCGCGGCCGAGGCCCGCGAGCTGATGCGCCGGGTGCGGATCGTCCAGCCGGCTCGCCGCAGCGTACCCGCCCGGTGGTTCGAAGTGGTGGGCAGCGCGCTGCACCGGCGCCAGCGCCTGGCGCTGGCCTACTTCTCCCGCGGGCGCCAGGAAGAGAGTGACCGGGTCGTGTCGCCCCAGCGGCTGGTGCACTACCGCAGCACCTGGTACCTGGACGCCTGGTGCCACGCCAGTGAAGGCCTGCGCCGCTTCGCGCTGGATGCCGTGCGCCATGCCGAGACCCTGCCGCAGAAGGCCAAGAACGTCGCCATGTCCACGGTGGAGGCCGAGCTGGACGGCAGCTACGGCATCTTTGGTGGCAAGCCGCGTGGCCAGGCCACGCTTATCTTCAGCCGGGAGGCGGCGCAATGGGTGAGCCATGAAGAATGGCACCCCGAGCAGCGCCTGCGCACCCTGGCCGATGGTCGATTGGAAATGCGTCTGCCGTATGCGGATGCCACCGAGCTGACCATGGACATCCTGCGGCATGGGCCTGACGTCAAGGTGATGGCGCCGGCGTCACTGGCCAAGCTGGTGGGGCAGAGGCTGCGCGATGCCGCGTCGCAGTACGGTGGCTGAGGCGGCAGGCCCGTCGCTGGCCCAGAGGGCGGGGCTGGGGCCGAAGTCGGCCCTGTGGCTGGCCGAGGCGGGCATTTCCACCTGGGAGCAGCTCCAGGCACTGGGGGCGGTGGCGGCCTATGTGCAGGTCAGGCAAGCCGGGCGGCCAGCCTCGCTGAACCTGCTCTGGGCGCTGGAGGGCGCGCTGTCGGGGTTGCACTGGCAGGTGGTGGCCCGTGAGCACAGGACCAGCCTGCTGCTGGCGCTGGAGGACGCCCTGCACGCGCTGTCTGGAAGGCCTGGGGCGTCCTAGGGGTTGGCCGTGCCGGGCGATCAGGCAGCGCGCCGTTGGCGTCGGCGTGCGGCGGCGCCCACAAAGCCCAGGCCGGCCAGCATCATGGCGTAGGTTTCGGGCTCGGGCACGGGCAGGCCCGGGGTGGCGCTGCCAAAGGTGATGTCGTCAAACGCGATCTGGTTGGCCACGCCGCCAAAGGCGACCGAGCGGGCGACGCCGGCAAAACTCACCCCCGCCGGGCCGAAGGGGCAGAACTGTGCGCCGTAGCCTGGGCAGCTGCCGGCGTTGGGCGACAGGTTGATGGTGGCCAGCAGGTTGCCGGTGCCATCCAGCCCGTCGTACACCTGCACCGAGCCTGAGTAGCTCAAGGAGACGTAGTTGAACGAAAAGCCGGTGTCAAAGCCGGCGGCCACATTCATGTAGGTCTCTGTCCCGCTCAGAAAGAACAGGCCGCTTTGTTCGGACCCCGGGTCCGTGCCGCCGTGCGAGGCGTTGGAGCAGAACACCGAGGTGCTGTTCAGGCAGACGAGCAGGGCGTTGCTGCCGAAGCTGACCCCGTAGTCGGTCCCCGAGGTGCCGAGGCTGCTGGTGCCACCGTTGTAGTAGTCCTGCACGAACACCGAGTTGTTGTTGGGGTAGGGCGCGATGTTCTCAAAGTCCAGCACCACCACCGCTTGGGCGGCGCTGGCGGCGGTCAGCAGGGTGCCGGCGGCAAGTGAAGTCCAAAGACCAGTCTTTCGCATGTTCATGTCTCTCCGTTTACCAATGGGCTGGATCGGTGTCGCAGCGGGAGGCGACCTCGGGGCGCAGAGGTTAGGGGAGGCATGGCAGGGCACCGGGCCCTGGAGTTGGGGAGGAATGGGCCTGTTTTGTGACTGTTGGTTTATCGGGGTCTCCAAACCCTTCAGGTGCTTACACCTGTGCGTTTTCCACCAGCAGTGCCATTCCCTGACCGCCGCCGATGCAGGCCGAGGCCACGCCCCAGCGGCGGCCGCGGCGGCGCAGTTCACGGGCCACGGTGATCGTCAGCCGCAAGCCGGTGGCGGCCAGGGGGTGGCCCAGGGCGATGGCGCCGCCGTTGACGTTGAGCTTGTCCTCGTCCAGGCCCAGCTCGCGCACGCAGGCCACGATTTGCGCCCCCTGGGCCTCATTGATCTCGATGAGGTCCACGTCGTCGAGGGTCAGTTCGCAGCGCTGCAGCAGGGCGCGGATGGCCGGCGCCGGGCCGATGCCCATGATTTCCGGCGGCACGCCGGCCACGGCGGCGCCAGCCAGGCGCGCCAGCGGCTTCAGGCCCCGGGCGCTGACGAAGCGGCCGTGCGCCAGGAGGGCGGCGGCGGCACCGTCCACCAGGCAGGAGGAGTTGCCGGCGGTCTGCACGCCGCCCGGGTACACGGTGCGCAGCTGGGCCAGGGCCTCCAGCGGACTGGGGCGTGGATGGGTGTCGGCCGTCACCTCGGTGGTCTTGCCGGCCAGTTTCAGGCGGCGCGGCTGGTAGCCGGGCAGCTCGAAGACGGCGTTGCGCAGGGGCTCGATTTCCTCGGCCAGGCGGCCGGCCTGCTGGGCGGCCAGGGCGCGCTCGAAGGAGCGGGCGGCGAAAGCGTCCACCACCTCGCGGCGGATGTCGTACTTCTTGGCCAGGTTCTCGGCCGTTTGGATCATGTTGACCTGGGCGGCGGGGTCGTCCAGCGCTTCCCACAGGAAGTCCTTGAACTCCACCGGCGCGCCCAGCTTGAAGCCGGTGCGGTGGGTGTAGGCGCACACCGGGTTGCGGGTCATCGACTCGGCGGCCACCAGCAGGGCGCTGTCGCAGTAGCCCAGGCTGATCTGGTCGGCCGCCTGGCGGAACAGCTCGAAACCGGTGCCGCAGATGCGCGCGGCTTGCAGGGCGGGCACCTCGATGGGCACGCCAGCGTACAGGCCGATGTGGCGCGGCAGCACATAGGCGTCAAAGTCGGCCTGCGCCATGGAGCCGGCGACCACCGAGCCGATGTCGGCCGGGTTCACGCCGCTGCGCGCCAGCACGGCGCGGGCGGCGTAGATGCCCATGTCGGTGGGGGAGACGGGGCCGAGCGCGCCGCAGTAGTCCACGAAGGGGGTGCGGCAGCCGTCGACGATCCAGAGGTTGTCGTAGCGGGCGGAGAAGCGCATGGCAAGGTGTCCTGATGTCGGGTGTGGAAAAGGCCTGCCCGCAGCGGTGGCGGAGCAGGCCTTGGCCGGGTGAGGGCGGGGGCGGTCAGCCGTGCGCGGCCAGGGCGGCGGGCAGTCCGCCCCAGGTGTCACGGAAGATGCCCGGGTCCATCAGCTTGACGTCGCGCACAATGGGTTGGAAGTCCATCTGGTCCAGCACGTCGCGCTGCAGGTCGATGCCGGGGGCGATTTCAATCAACTCCAACCCCTCTTCGCACAGTTTGAGCACGGCGCGCTCGGTCACAAACAGCACGTTCTGGCCGCGCACGGCGGCGTCATGGCCGTTGAAGGTGATCTGCTCGACCTGCGGGATGAACTTCTTGGCGCGGCCTTCCTGCACGATGGTCAGCTTGCCGTCACCGATGGCCACCTTCAGGCCGCCGGCGGTGAAGGTGCCGCAGAACACCAGGTTGGGGGTGGAGCGGGTGATGTTGATGAAGCCACCGCAGCCCACCGGGCGGCCGTTGAACTTGCTCACGTTCACGTTGCCCTGGCTGTCGGACTGGGCCAGGCCCAGGAAGCTGGCGCTCAGGCCGCCGCCGTCGTAGAAGTCGAACTGCGAGCTCTGCTCGATGATGGACTCGGCGTTGTAGGCCAGGCCAAAGTCGCCCAGCTGGGCCGGAATGCCGCCGTTGACGCCGGACTCGATGGACAGGGTGAGCGCGTGGGCCACGCCTTCCTCGGCCGCCACGCTGGGGATGCCCGCCGGGATGCCGATGCCCAGGTTGGTGAGCGAGCCGGGCTTGACCTCCATGGCCGCACGCCGGGCGATGACCTTGCGCTCGTCCAGGGGCATGGGCTCCAGGCTGCCGGTGGGCACCTGGATGTCGCCGCACAGCGCCGGGTTGAACTGGGTGGCGATGGTCATCATGTGGTTCTCGGGCTGGGCCACCACCACATAGTCCACCAGGAAGCCCGGCACCTTCACACGCTTGGGGTGCAGGCTGCCCGCCTTGACGATGCGCTCGACCTGCACGATCACCTTGCCGCCCCAGCGCTTGGCGGCCTGGGCGATGGCCAGCTGCTCCAGCAGCACGCCTTCCTTGTCCAGGGTGAGGTTGCCGCGCTCGTCGGCCAGGGTGGCGCGGATGATGGCCACGTCGATCTTCGGGCTGGGGTAGTAGAGCCACTGCTGGCCCTCGAACTCCACCCGCTTGACCAGCGGCTCGTTGGAGCGGCTGTTCATGCGCCCGCCTTCCTGCAGCGGGTCCACGAAGGTGCCCAGGCCCACCTGGGTCAGCAGGCCCGGCGACTTGTTGGCGATCTGCCGGGTCAGGTGCGAGAGCGAGCCCTGCGGGAAGTTGTAGGCCTCGACCTCGCCGTCGAAGACCATCTTCATCATCTCCTTGCCGGTCTGGCCGAAATGGCCGGCCACCACCCGCTTGATCAGCCCCGGGTGGGCGAAGTGCTTCATGCCCGCCTCGCCGGAGTTGCCGATGGCGCCGCAGGCCCAGGTGCTGACCATGCGCGGGTGGCCGGTGGACAGGAAGTGGCGCTCGATGCCCTGCAGGATTTCCTCGGGCAGGCTGGTCACGGCCAGGCCGCCCAGGAAGATGGTGGCGTCGTCGGGAATGAGGGCACCCACCTGGTCGGCGGTGATGACTTGCATGGTGGTGGTTCCGGAAAGAGGGTGAAAAAGAGAGGTCGGATCAGGCGCTGCGGCGGTCGGTCACGCGGATCACGGTGGCCAGGCCGGTGTCCCCGGCGGCGCAGCCGGTGAACACGCCCACGCCACCGCCGCGCAGCACCAGCTCCTCGATCAGCTCGATCACGCCGCGCAGGCCGGTGGGGCCCTGCGGGTGGCCCCAGACGATGGAGCTGCCGTAGTGGTTCATCTTTTCCCAGGCAAAGCCGGTGTCGCGGGCGAAGGCGATGTCGTTGACGGCAAACGGGTTGTGGGTCTTGACCGCGTCCACCTCGGCCATGCTCAGGCCCGCGTGCTGCAGGGCCTTGAGCGCGGCCGGCGCCGGGGCCATGGGCATGTGGGACTTCTCCACCCGCGACTGGCCAAAGCCCAGCACCTGCACCTCGATGCCCCGGTCTGTGGACAACTCGGCCGCGCGCTCGCGGGTGGTGAGGATGGCGCCGGCATTGCCGTCGGCCGGGTGGGTCTGGGCACCGAAGGTGATGGTGCCGCCTTCGCGCACCGGCTTCAGGCGGGCCAGGCCCTCGGCGGTGGTGGGGAACACGCCTTCGTCGGCGCTTAAAGCGCCGGTCTGCTTGCGGAAGCCGGAGTCAAAGATCGGCGCGTCCACCATGTAGCGGCGCTGGAAGGCCCGGTCGTTCTCCAGGGCGGCCTGGTACTGGTGGAAACGGTGCAGCTTGAGGGCATGCTGCTCCTCCATCGTGATGCCGTACTTGGCGGCCACGTTCTCGCCGGTCTCCAGCATGGCCTTGCCGGCATAGGGGTCGCCGGCAAAGTTGTCCAGCGTCCAGCGCTCGGTGATGCCGTTGCCGCCGGGGGCGGTGGCGTCGGGGTAGTGGACGATGGGGCCGTTGGACATGCGGTCGCACATCACCAGCAGGGCGCATTGCGCGGTGCCGCCCAGCAGCTCCTGGCTGGCCATCTGCATGGCGCGCACGCTGGTGGCGCAGGCCTGCTGCACCGTGGGGCCGGCCACGCGGTCGATGCCTATCATGCCCGTCAGCCAGGGCAGACCGTAGAAGCTGCCCTTCTGCGGGTTGGTCATGCCCAGGAGGCCCAGATCGATCTGGTCCATCGGCATGCCCTTGGCGGCCAGCACCCCCTTGCCCACGTGGGCGGCCAGCCGCACCGCGTTCAGGTTGGCCAGCGAGCCCTGCCACTTGGCAAAGGGCGTGGACCAGTAGAGGCCGTAGGGGATGTAGCTCTGAACCATGGTGCGAGGTCTCCTTCGTGTGGGGGCTTATTGTTCATATGTTTAACTAAATCGGCAATACGGACTTGGTGGAAACCCTAGGGTCTTGCTCCCGCATCTCGGTCGCATTTGGGACAAACCCTAGGCGATTGAGGAAGGTCTTGCGCGGATCTGGCGCATGAAGGCATGATCGCGGCCATCCCAGTTGGTTCAGCTTGATAACTAATTGCCGCCCATCATGAGCCTCGACTTCCAACCCGCCACCGGTGTGCTCGCCACCCTGGACCTGCTGCAGATCACCCAGGCCGGCAAGGTGCTCCACCTGCGCCTGAACCGCCCGGCCAAGCGCAACGCCATCAACGACACGTTGATCGCGCAGATCCACACCGCCTTCCTGAACCTGCCGGCCGATGTGCGCGCGGTGGTGGTCAGCGGTGAGGGCGATCATTTCTGCGCCGGTCTGGACCTGTCGGAGCTGGTGCAACGTGATGTGGCCGCTGCGGTGCTGCACTCACGCGGCTGGCACAAGTGCTTTGACGACATCCAGTTCGGCAAGGTGCCGGTCATCGCTGTGCTGCATGGCGCGGTGGTGGGCGGTGGCCTGGAACTGGCGGCCAGCTGCCACATCCGTGTAGCCGAGGATTCAGCCTACTTCGGCCTGCCTGAAGGTCAGCGCGGCATCTTCGTGGGCGGCGGCGGCTCGGTGCGCGTGCCGCGCCTGATCGGCACCGCCCGCATGATGGACATGATGCTCACCGGCCGTGTGTTTGATGCCGACGAGGGCGAGCGGGCCGGCGCCGTGTCGTACCGCGTCAAAGACGGCGCGGGTCTGGACAAGGCCTTTGCCCTGGCCGAGAAGATTGCCCACAACGCCCCCATGACCGCCTTTGCGGTGATGCACGCGCTGCCGCGCATCGTGGAGCAGGCCCCCTCGGAAGGCCTGTTCACCGAGTCGTTGATGGCGGCCGTGGCCTCCAACACGCCCGAGGCGCAAGAGCGCCTGGCCGCCTTCCTGGCGGGCAAGGCCGGCAAGGTCGTCAAGCAGTGAGCACCGCCATGGCTGGAGCACCGTTCCGTCCCGCCCGCGTGGGGGGCTGCCTGGAAGCCGCCCGCGAAGACCGTGCCGACGGCACCGTCTTGCTGCGTTCCACCGAAGCCCTGGGTTGGCACCCGGAGCGCCTGTCGGACCTGCTGGACCAGTGGGCCCAGAGCGCCGCGGACCGCACCTTTGTGGCACGCCGCGCCGCTGGCGGCGGTGACTGGATCCGCATCAGCTATGCGCAGATGCGCGAGCGGGCCCGGTCCATCGGCCAGGCCCTGCTGGAGGCCGGCCTGTCGGCCGAGCGTCCCCTGGCCATCCTGTCGGACAACGACCTGGAACACGCCAGCCTGATGATGGCCGCGCAGTGGGTGGGCGTGCCCACCATCAGCGTGTCGGCCGCCTATTCGCTGCTGTCCACCGATTACGGCAAGCTGCGCCACATCCTGGGCACCACCACCCCGGGCATGGTGTATGCCGCCGATGCGCGTTTTGCCAAGGCCATTGCCGCGGCGGTGGCCGCCGATGTGCAGGTGGTGATGGGCGCTGGTGCCGTGGAAGGTCGCGCCACCCGCCGCTTTGACGACCTGCTGGCCACCCCCGCCACCCCGGCGGTGGACGCCGCCCGCGCCGCCACCGGCCCGGACACCATCGCCAAGTTCCTGTTCACCAGCGGCTCCACCAAGCAGCCCAAGGGCGTGATCACCACGCACCGCATGCTCTGCGCCAACCAGCAGATGCTGCACCAGTGCATGGCCTTCCTGCGTGACGAGCCGCCGGTGCTGGTGGACTGGCTGCCCTGGAGCCACACCTTCGGCGGCAACCACAACTTCGGCATCGCGCTCTACAACGGCGGCACGCTCTACATCGACGATGGCAAGCCTACGCCCAAGGGCATCGCCGAGACGATCCGCAACCTGACCGAGCTCTCGCCCACGGTGTACTTCAACGTGCCCAAGGGCCTGGAGGAGATCGCCAACGCCATGGACCGCGACGTGGCGCTGCGCGACGCGCTGTTCAAGCGCTGCAACGCCTTCATGTTTGCCGCCGCCGGCCTGAGCCAGGCGGTGTGGGACAAGCTCGACGCCCACGGCGTGGCCGCCACCGGCGAGCGCGTGCGCATCATGACCGGCCTGGGGATGACCGAGACCGCGCCGTCCTGCCTGTTCCTGGTGGGCACACATGCCCGCTCGGGCACCATCGGCCTGCCTTGCCCGGGGGTGGAGGTCAAGCTGGTGCCCAACGCCGAGGACAGCGGCAAGACCGAGATCCGCTTCCGCGGCCCCAACGTCATGCCCGGCTATTGGCGTGACGCCGCGCAGACCGCCGCCGCCTTCGACGAAGAAGGCTTCTACCGCACCGGCGATGCGGTCACCTTCGTGGACGAGTCGCGTCTTGAGCTGGGCCTGATGTTCGACGGCCGCATCGCCGAGGACTTCAAGCTCTCCACCGGCACCTTTGTCAGCGTGGGCCCGCTGCGCGCCAAGATCATCGCCCTGGGCGACCCCTGCGTGCAGGACGCCGTGATCGCCGGCCTGAACCGCGATGAGCTGGCCGCGCTGGTGTTCCCGCGCCTGGCCGACTGCGCCCGCCTGGCGGGCCTGCCGGCCGACGCCGCCCCCACCGAGGTGCTGCACCACCCGGCGGTGCGCGCCTTCTTCCAGGCCCTGGCCGACCGGCTGTGGCGTGAAGGCACCGGCAGCGCCAACCGCGTGGCCCGCATGCACGTGCTGGTGGAGCCGCCCTCCATCGACAAGGGCGAGATCACCGACAAGAGCTCCATCAACCAGCGCGCCGTGCTGAGCCACCGCGCCAGCCTGGTGGAGGCCATCTACCAGGGCACGGCGGCCGATCCCTGGCTGATCCTGCCCGCCAAGGGCTGAGCGCCCCGGCGCTCCATCCCACCCCCGAACCGACTTTCAAGGACACGACAACCATGCAGATCCAAGGACAAGCCGCGCTGGTCACCGGTGGTGGTTCCGGTCTGGGCGAGGCCGTCGCCCGCGCCCTGGCCGCCGCCGGCGCCAAGGTCACGGTGCTGGACATCAACGGCGCCGGCGCCGAGCGCGTGGCCGCCGACATCGGCGGCCTGGGCGTTCGCTGCGACATCGCCGACGCCGCCAGCGTCACCGCCGCCCTGGACGCCGCCGAGGCCGCCCACGGCCCGGCCCGCATCCTGATGAACATCGCCGGCATCGGCACCGCCAAGCGCGTCATCCAGCGCGACGGCTCGCCCGCCCCGCTGGAGGACTTCGAGCGCGTGGTGCGCATCAACCTGATCGGCACCTACAACGTCACCCGCCTGGCCGTCTCGCGCATGGCCAAGCTGGAAGGTTTGGCAGACAACGAGCGCGGCGTGGTGGTCAACACCGCCAGCGTGGCGGCCTTTGATGGCCAGGTGGGTCAGCAGGCCTATTCCGCCAGCAAGGGCGGCGTGGTGGGCATGACCCTGCCGATGGCGCGCGACCTGGCGCAGTTCGGCATCCGCGTGTGCACCATCGCCCCGGGCCTGTTTGCCACGCCGCTGATGAAGGAGCTGCCCGAGGAGGTGCAAGCCTCGCTCGCCTCCAGCATCCCCTTTCCCAAGCGCCTGGGCAAGCCGGAAGAGTTCGCCTCCCTGGCCTGCCACATCGTCAGCAATGTGCACCTCAACGGCGAGGTCATCCGCCTGGATGGCTCGCTGCGCATGGCGCCGCGCTGAACCGACTTTCCCACCCCCGCTGCCAAGCGCGCCCAGCCCGTCCAGACCTCCAACAGCGCCGCAGCTCCCCCACCCGCTGACCCCTCAGGAGACACACATGACCCGTCCTTCGCACCGTCCGCTCCAGGTCCTGGCCGCCGCCGTGCTGGCCATGGCCTCCGGCGCCGCCCTGGCCGACATCACCATCGGCGTGAGCCTGCCGCTGACCGGTCCGGCCTCCGGCCTGGGCATCCCCATGGGCAACCAGATCAAGCTCTGGCCCAAGACCATCGCCGGCGAGAAGCTCAACGTCATCGTGCTCGATGACGCCACCGACCCCACCAAGGGCGTGAACAACGCCAAGCGCTTTGTCACCGAGGACAAGGCCGACATCATCATGGGCTCGGCCGCCACGCCGGTGGTGATCCCGATGGCCGATGTGGCCTTTGAATCCCAGACCCCGCACTACATGTTCTCGCCCGGCGTGCTGCAGGCCGGCAAGGACCTGTGGTCCTTCCGCCTGCCCCAGGGCAACGCGGTGATGGCCCACGCCATCATCGAACACATGAAGAAGCTGGGCATCAAGACGGTGGGCTTCCTGGGCTACACCGATGCCTACGGCGAGAGCTGGCTGCGTGACTTCCAGGACCAGACCAAGCTGCTGGGCGGCCCCAAGGTGGTGGCCACCGAGCGCTTCGCCCGCTCCGACACCTCCGTCACCGCCCAGGCGCTCAAGCTCACCGCCGCCAACCCCGACGCCATGCTGGTGGTGGCCTCGGGCTCGGGGGCGGCCATGCCGCACATGGCCCTGGTGGAGCGCGGCTTCAAGGGCAAGATCTACCAGACCCACGCCGCGGCCACCCGTGACCTGATGCGCGTGGGCGGCAAGTCGGTGGAAGGCGCCTATGTGGTGTCCGGCCCGGCCGTGATCGCCGAGCAGCTGGCCGCCGACCACCCCTCCAAGGCTGTGGCCCAGAAGTTCGTTGACCAGTACGAGGCCGCCTATGGCAAGGGCAACCGCAACCAGTTTGCCGGCCACGCCTACGACGCCATCGTCGTGCTGGAGAAGGTGATTCCCGTGGCCCTGAAGAAGGGCAAGCCGGGCACCAAGGAGTTCCGCGCCGCGCTGCGCGAGGCCACCGAGAACATGGGCCGCACCGTGCTGGCCCACGGCGTCGTCAACTACACCAAGGACAACCACTGGGGCTTCACCACCGAGACCGGGGTGATCCTCAAGGTCGTCAACGGCGACTGGAAGGTGGAGTGATCCACCCCCGCCGCGCCGGCCTGCGCCGGTGCGGCGGCCCACCGAGTTTTTTGCGGCACCGGCTGGGGTGACGAGGGGTCAGCTGGGCCGGTGCCGTCTTTCTGGCGCGAACGCCACCCAAGGCCCCACGCCCTCGCGCGGGGCCAGTTGCGGGACTTGTCATGGACTTTTCGATCGCGAGCATCCTGGCGCTCGATGGCGTGACCAACGGCGCGGTGTACGCGCTGCTGGCCTTGGCCACGGTGCTGCTGTTCACCATCACGCGGGTGATCTTCATTCCCCAGGGGGAGTTCGTCGCCTTTGGCGCGCTGACCCTGGCCATGCTGCAGGCCGGGCAGGTGCCGGGCACGGTGTGGTTCCTCCTGATCCTGGCGGTCCTGTCGGCCGGTTCGGAATTCATCGCGGTGCTGCGCCACGGGCGCGGCATGGCGCGGGCGCTGTCGGCCGCCGCCGGCATCCTGGCCTATCCGGTGGCCATCTCGGCCGTGGTGTGGTGGGCGGCGCCCCAGCAGTTCCCGTTGATGGTCCAGGCCCTGCTGACCCTGGCCCTGGTCACCCCCTTCGGCGGCCTGATCTACCGGCTGTGCTACGAGTCCCTGGCCGATGCCAGCGTGCTGGTGCTGCTGATCGTCTCGGTGGGCGTGCACTTTGCCCTGACCGGCCTGGGCCTGTACTTCTTCGGCGCCGAGGGCTTCCGCAACCCCAGCTTCTGGGATGAGCGCTTTGCCCTGGGCCCGGTCACGCTCAGCGGCCAGATGGTGATCGTCTTCCTGGTTTCCAATGCCCTGATCGTGATGCTGTGGCTGTTCTTCGAGCGTTCGCTCTGGGGCAAGGCCCTGCGCGCCACCGCGGTCAACCGTCTGGGCGCCCGCCTCATGGGCATCTCCAGCACCACCGCCGGCCGGCTGTCCTTCACCCTGGCGGCCTTCATCGGCGCGCTTTCGGGCCTGCTGATCGGCCCGACCACCACGATCTTCTACGACTCCGGCTTCCTCATCGGCCTGAAGGGCTTCGTGGGCGCGGTGTTTGCCGGTCTGCACAGCTACCCGCTGGCCCTGGTGGGCGCCACCCTGGTGGGCCTGCTGGAGAGTTTCGGCTCCTTCTGGGCCAGCGCCTTCAAGGAAGTGATCGTGTTCTCTTCCATCCTGCCTGTCCTGCTGTGGCGCAGCCTGCGCGATCCGCACCAAGAGGAACACTGACATCATGCTGCGCGACGACAAGACGACGCCTTCGGTGGTGACCATGGCCTTCGGGCCGCGGCGCGCCGTGCAATTCCTCAGCGCCAAGTGGCTGCTGCCGGCCTTTGCCCTGCTGCTGCTGGCCGTGCCCCTGCTGCCGGTGCCCGAGTTCTGGATCACCCAGCTCAACTACATCGGTCTCTACAGCCTGGTGGCCCTGGGCCTGGTGCTGCTCACCGGTGTGGCCGGCCTGACCTCCTTTGGGCAGGCCGCTTTTGTGGGCGTGGGCGCCTACACCAGCGCCTACCTCAGCACCCAGCTGGCGGTCTCGCCCTGGCTGGCGCTGTTCATCGGCCTGGCCCTGTGCGTGGTCGTGGCCCTGGTGCTCGGGGCGCTGACCCTGCGCATGAGCGGCCACTACCTGCCGCTGGCCACGCTGGCCTGGGGCCTGAGCCTGAACTACACCATGGCCAACATGGAGTTCCTGGGCAAGTACGACGGCATCCTGGGCGTGCCGGCGCTGAGCTTCTTCGGCCTGAGCCTGGCCGATGGCCGGGGCATGTACTGGCTGATCTGGAGCATCGCCCTGGCCGCCGCCGTGGGCGTGCTGCGTGTGCTCGACTCCCGGGCCGGCCGCGCCATCCGTGCGCTCAAGAGCGGCACCACCATGGCCGAGGCCATGGGCATCTCCACCTTCCGCTACAAGATGACCGTCTTCGTGATGGCGGCGGTGCTGGCGGCGATCTCGGGCTGGCTGTTTGCGCACTTCCAACGCACGGTCAACCCCTCGCCCTTCAGCCTGGGCAAGGGCATCGAGTACCTGTTCATGGCCGTGCTGGGCGGTGTCAGCCACGTCTGGGGCGGTTTCACCGGCGCGGCCGTGGTCAAGCTGGTGGAAGATCAGCTGCAGGTCCTGCTGCCCAAGCTGATCGGCACCAGCGGCAACTTCGAGACCATCGTCTTCGGCCTGGTGCTGATCCTGGTGCTCAAGTACGCCCCCGAGGGGCTGTGGACCTTCCTGGGCCGCTGGGTGCCGGCCTTCCGCCGCCAGAAGGATTGGCATGACGCCCAGCCCCTGCCGGCGCGCGACAAGCCCCAGCGTGGCGAGCTGGTGCTCGACGTGCAGAAGGTGCGCAAGCAGTTTGGCGGCCTGGTGGCGGTCAATGACGTGAGCTTCACCCTGCGGGCGGGCGACATCATGGGCCTGCTGGGTCCCAACGGCGCGGGCAAGAGCACCACCTTCAACCTCATCACCGGCGTGCTCGGCCTGACCAGCGGGCAGGTGGTCTTCCGCGGGCAGAACGTGGCCGGCCTGTCCAGCCGCGAGATCGCCCGGCGTGGCATGAGCCGCACCTTCCAGCACGTCAAGATGATTCCGGAGATGACCGTGTTGGAAAACGTGGCCCTGGGCGGCTACCTGCGCTCCAGCGCCGGCGTCACCCGCGCCATGCTGCGGCTGGACCGCGAGGAGGAGAAGCGCCTGTTCGCCGAGGCCGAACGTCAGCTTGCCCGCATCGGCATGGCCCTGCAGATGAACGAGCTGGCCGGCAACCTGGCCCTGGGGCCGCAGCGCCTGATGGAGATCGCCCGCGCCCTGTGCACCGACCCGGCCCTGCTGCTGCTCGACGAGCCCGCCGCCGGCCTGCGCCTGAAGGAGAAGCAGGCCCTGGCCGACGTGCTGCGCCAGCTCAAGGCCGAGGGCCTGACCATCCTGCTGGTGGAGCACGACATGGACTTCGTCATGGGCCTGGTGGACCACATCACGGTGATGGAGTTCGGCACCAAGCTGATGTCGGGCACCCCCGCCGAGGTGCAGGCCAGCCCCGAGGTGCGCGCCGCCTACCTGGGCACCGAACATTGACCCGCACCGGGAAAGTCGTTTCAACATGAGCAACCACATCCTCTCGGTTTCTGGCCTGCACGCCGGCTACGGCAAGGCCGAGGTGCTGACCGGCCTGAACCTGTCCCTGCCCAAGGGCTCGGTGGTCACCGTCATCGGGCCCAACGGGGCCGGCAAGTCCACCACGCTGAACGCGCTGATGGGCGTGCTGCGCTCGCGCGGCACCATCACCTTCGACGGCCAGGACATCAGCGACACCACGCTGGAAGAGCGGGTCATGGCCGGCCTGGCGCTGGTGCCCGAGAAGCGCGAGCTGTTCTCCTCCATGACGGTGGAAGACAACCTGGTGCTGGGCGGCTTCAAGCCCATGCGCCAGGGCGTGGCCGGCTGGAAGGGCACGCTGGAGGAGGTGTTCACCACCTTCCCGCGCCTGAAGGAGCGCCGCGCCCAGCTGGCCGGCACGCTCTCGGGCGGCGAGCGCCAGATGCTGGCCGTGGGCCGCGCCCTGATGAGCCGGCCCAAAGTGCTGATGCTCGACGAGCCCAGCCTGGGGCTGGCGCCGCTGATCGTCAAGGAAGTCTTCCGCACCATCGAGGCGCTGCGCGCCACCGGCGTGAGCATCCTGCTGATCGAGCAGAACGCCCGCGCCGCGCTGGAGGTGGCCGACTACGGCTACGTGCTGGAGACCGGCGCCATCGCGCTGGAGGGTCCGGCCAAGGACCTGGCGGGCGACTCCCGCGTGATCGACACCTACCTGGGCGCCAAGAAGCACTGAACCCGGGCCTCTGCCGGGCCCTTCACCTCCGAACCGAGCAACAGCCATGTGGCGTTATGACCCCCCCCTGCGCGACATGCGCTTTGTGATCGACGAGGTGCTGGGCGCACCGGCCCGCTGGGCCGCCATGCCCGCCCATGCCGAGCTGGACGCCGACATGGCCGCCCAGGTGCTGGAGGAGGCCGGCCGCTTTGCCAGCGAGATCCTGGCCCCCACCAACGGCCCGGGCGACCTGCAGGGCTGCCAGTGGCAGGACGGTGCCGTCACCACCCCCGAGGGCTACCGCGCCGCCTACCAAGCCTTTGTGGACGGCGGCTGGCCTGCCCTGGCCTGTGACCCCGAATGCGGCGGCCAGGGCCTGCCCCAGGTGCTCAATTCGGCCCTGTTTGAAATGCTGGCCGCGGCCAACCATGGCTGGACCATGTACCCCGGTCTGCTGCATGGTGCCTACGAGGTGCTGCACCAGCACGCCAGCGGCTGGCTGCGCGAGACCTACCTGCCCAAGGTCACCAGCGGCGAGTGGCTCTCCACCATGTGCCTGACCGAGGCCCATGCCGGCTCCGACCTGGGCCTGCTGCGCACCCGCGCCGTGCCGGCCGAGGACGGCAGCTACCGCCTGACCGGCACCAAGATCTTCATCTCCGGTGGCGATTCCGACCTCACGCCCAACATCGTGCACCTGGTGCTGGCGCGTTTGCCCGAGGCGCCGGCGGGCACCAAGGGCCTGTCGCTGTTCCTGGCGCCCAAGTTCCTGCCGGACGGCTCGCGCAACGCCGCCCGCTGTGACGGCGTGGAAAAGAAAATGGGCATCAAGGGCAGCGCCACCTGCGTGATGAGCTTTGAAGGCGCCACCGGCTGGCTGCTGGGCGAGCCGGGCAAAGGCCTGCAGGCCATGTTCCTGATGATGAACGCCGCCCGCCTGCACGTGGGCCTGCAGGGCCTGGGCCATCTGGAGGCCACCACCCAGAACGCGCTGCGCTACACGGCCGAGCGGGTGCAGTCCCGCGCCCCGGCCAAGCCCGAAGGCGCACCCGCCGGCGCGGGTGGGGCCGACTTCATCGTCTACCACCCGGCCGTGCGCCGCCAGCTGTGGACCCTGAAGGCCCGCACCGAGAGCGCACGCGTGCTGTCCTACTGGGCCGCGCAGGCGCTGGACGAGGAGGCCGCCCACCCCGACGAGGCCGTGCGCGCTGCTGCCGGCCACCGCGCCACGCTGCTCACCCCGGTCATCAAGGCCATGCTGACCGACCTGGGCCACTTCAGCGCCGACCGCGCGCTGGGCCTGTGGGGCGGGCACGGCTACATCCACGAGTACGGCATCGAGCAGATCGTGCGCGACAGCCGCATCGCCCTGATCTACGAAGGCACCAACGAGATCCAGGCCATCGACCTGCTGCTGCGCAAGATCCTGCCCGACGGCGGCCAACGCCTGCAGGGCCTGCTGGACTGGGCGGCCGCGCAGTGTGAGGGCTCGGCCCATGCTGGCGTTGCGCGCGCCGGGCTGCAGGCCGTGGGCGAAGCCGTGGCGCGCCTGCTGGCCGCGCAGAAGGCCGATGCCGAACTGCCTTTCCGCGCCGCCGATGACCTGCTGTTCGCGCTGGGTGAGGCCCTGCTGGGGGCTGCCTGGGCGCGCATGGATGCCGTGGCCGCCCAGGCCCTGGCCGCCGGCACCGGCGACAGCGCCTTCTACGCCGGCAAGCGGCAGCTGGCCCAGCTGCACTTCGACTGGCTGGGACCGGAGCTGCAGCACCGGCTGGCCGCAGTAGCCGCCGCGCGCGCACCGCTGCCCTTCCTGCCCGCCCTGTGAAGCCGCGCGACATGCCCGCCCACCTCAGCTCCCGCCTGCTGGCCGATCTGCAGGAGCCCGCCCCGGGCACCGAGCCCCGGCAGGAGGGGGCGCTGGACCACGCCGGGCTGATGCACCTGGTGGGCTATGCGGCCTCGCTGGCCTCGGTGGCGCTCAAGAAGCACTTCCACCGCCACATGGAAGCCCTGGGCTTGAAGGCGGTGGAGTTCTCCATCCTGGTGCTGGTGGACACCAACCGCGAGGTCAACCAGAAGCAGCTGGGCCAGGCGCTGGACGTCTCCGCCCCGAACCTGGCGGTGACGCTGGACCGCATGGTCGAGCGCGGCTGGGTGCGGCGCGAGCGCTCCGAGCGTGACCGCCGGGCCCAGCTCATCCGCCTGACCCCCGAGGGCGAGGTCCTGACCGCCCGGGCCCGCCACATCAGCGGCCTGATGGAGCAGGAGCCCCTGAGGGTGCTCAGCCCAGCCGAGCGGGCCCTGCTCATCGAGCTGCTGCACCGGGTGGCCCGCAGCGGCCACCGCACCGCCCGCCGGCCCCTGCCCGGACCTGACGAGGCCTGAGCGGCCCGGCCCCTGCCCGGGCGAACTGGGCACAATCGCGCCCATGAGCAAGGCCTTCACCAAGGAACCCAGCGGCGACGAGGACGACGACGAGGACGGCGGCGGCCTGCCGCCCCTGCCCGCCGGCACCAAGAACTACATGACCCCGGCCGGCTACGCCGCGCTGCGGGCCGAGCTGTTGGCGCTGATCGACGTTGAACGCCCCAAGATCGTCGAGATCGTGCACTGGGCCGCCTCCAACGGCGACCGCAGCGAGAACGGTGACTACCTCTACGGCAAGAAGCGCCTGCGCGAGATCGACCGCCGCATCCGCTTTCTCACCAAGCGCCTGGACCGCGCCGAGGTGGCCGACCCCTCGGCCCACCATGGGCACGACCAGATCTTCTTTGGCGCCACCGTCACCTATGCCAACAGCCGGGGCGAGGAGCGCACCATCACCATCAAGGGCATTGACGAGGTGGACCACCTGGCCGGCGAGGTGAGCTGGATTTCTCCCATCGCACGTGCCCTGCTCAAGGCCCGGGAGGGCGACGAGGTGCGGCTGCAGACGCCAGGCGGGGTGGAAACCCTGGAGGTGCTGGAGGTCCGTTATCCCGCACCGGCGGGTGGCTGAGGCCGGACCCTCAGGCCTGCACCCACTGGGCGGGCGTGCCCGGCTCGAAACGGGCCCGGCGGTGGCCGCTGGGCGCCAGGCCCAGCCAGTCGGCCGCCAGGACCCGGGCGGTGACCACCGCGAAATGGCCGCGGCTGGCGGCCTGCACCTGCGGTGCACCCAGGCGGCTGCCCGGTGGCAGGGGGGAGAGGTAGTCCTGCGCGGCCGGGGTCAGCTTGAGCCGCGCCCAGCGCGAACTCACGTCCAGCCCCTGGTCGGCCACCGCCAGCGCCACCTGCAGGCGCAGCTGCCAGCCCAGTGCCGGGCACCAGCACACCACCAAGCCGCGGGCCTGGGCCCGCATCTGCGCCACCTTGGGCGAGCGGGCGTCGGTGTAGAACAGCAGGGTGTGGTCGGCGGGCCGCACCTCGCGCAGCACCACGGTGCGCGCGTCGGGCAGGCCCTCAGGCGTTACCGTGGCCAGGGTGGCGGTGCGCCAGCCGTGGCCGCGGGTCTTGCTGGCCTGCACCAGCGCCTGCCACACGGCGGCCTCCAGCTGCTCCAGGGCGGGCAGCTCCACCCCGGGGGTGGTGGAAGGGGCGCTCATGGCCATGGCCGCGTCGCGGATCAGCCCTCGCGGCGCAGGGCCGGGAAGAGGATCACGTCGCGGATGCTGGGCGAGTCGGTCAGCAACATCATCAGGCGGTCGATGCCGATGCCGCAGCCGCCGGTCGGGGGCATGCCGTATTCCAGGGCGCGGATGAAGTCAGCGTCGTAGAACATCGCCTCGTCGTCGCCGGCTTCCTTGTTGGCCACCTGGGCGTGGAAGCGGGCGGCCTGGTCCTCGGCGTCGTTCAGCTCGGAGAAGCCGTTGCCGAACTCGCGGCCGGTGATGAACAGCTCAAAGCGCTCGGTGATGGCGGGGTTGCTGTCGCTGGCGCGGGCCAGCGGGCTCACCTCGACCGGGTAGTCGATGATGAAGGTCGGCTGCCAGAGCTTTTCTTCCACGGCCGCTTCGAACAGGCCGAACTGCAGTTGCGCCAGCTTCCAGTGCTTGGGCGGCTCCTCACCCAGGGCCTTGAGCTTGGCATGCACGGCCTCGGCCGAGTCGGCCTCTTCCGGCGTCAGGCCGGCGTGCACCACCAGGGAGTCGCGCACGGACAGGCGGGCGAAGGGCTCGTCCAGGTGCACCGGCTTGCCGGCGTAGCTCAGGCGCGCGGAGCCGGTGGCGCGGGTGGCGGCGTCACGCAGCAGGGCCTCGGTGAAGTCCATCAGGTCGTGATGGTTCCAGTAGGCCGCGTAAAACTCCATCATCGTGAATTCGGGGTTGTGCCGAACCGAGATGCCTTCGTTGCGGAAGTTGCGGTTGATCTCGAACACGCGCTCGAAGCCGCCCACCACCAGGCGCTTCAAGTACAGCTCGGGCGCGATGCGCAGGAACATCTCCTGGTCCAGCGCGTTGTGGTGGGTGATGAAGGGCCGGGCGTTGGCGCCGCCAGGGATGGGGTGGAGCATGGGCGTTTCCACTTCCAGGAAGCCCTGGTCCACCATGAAGTTGCGGATGGCGCTGACGGCCTTGCTGCGCGCGGTAAACCGCTGGCGGGCCGCGTCATCGGTCATCAGGTCCACATAGCGCTGGCGGTACTTCTGCTCCTGGTCGGTCATGCCGTGGAACTTGTCCGGCAGCGGGCGCAGGCTCTTGGTCAGCAGGCGCACCGAGGTGGCCTTGACCGACAGCTCACCCGTCTTGGTCTTGAACAGCGTGCCTTCGCAGCCCAGGATGTCGCCCAGGTCCCAGTGCTTGAAGGCGGCCAGCACCTCGGCGCCGACCGCGTCTTGCGTGATGTAGAGCTGGATGCGGCCGCTGGCGTCTTGCAGCGTGGCGAAGCAGGCCTTGCCCATGACGCGCTTGAGCATCATGCGGCCGGCCACGCTCACTGCGATGGCCTGGCCTTCCAAGGTGGCAGCGTCTTGGTCATCGTGGCCGCGGTGCAAATCGGCGGCGCGGTGGCCAGGTTTGAAGTCGTTGGGGAACACCGCCTCACCCGTGCCGGCCGCCTTGGCGCGCAGGGCGGCCAGTTTTTCGCGACGCTCAGCGATGAGCTGGTTGTCGTCGGGCGCGGTCGGGGGGGTGTGGTCGTGGCTCATGGTGGTGGCGCCGCCTAGGGGCGGCGCAGCAAAAGTGGGTCAGGGTGTCGCCAGCGGCGAACCCGCCATTCTAAAAGGGGCATCCCGGAGGCGGTGATGAAAGCGGCAGGAAGGGGCGCCCTTGCGCATTCACCAGGCGCCAACTGCGGGCACCGCTGAAATATGCAGGCGCCGGTGAGCCATCTGCCGGTTGCAGCCTGCGTGAGCAGACAAGTCCTGCTGCGCGCGCCGAATGGGGTGCCCTGCAGGTCCTGCGCCATTGCCCACGGTTGCTTCTGCCCATGACTCCCCTTGAACCCGCTGTTCACCGGTGCTTGGCCGACCCGGTTGACTCCGCCCGCCGCCACGCGGCGCGGTGGCTGGTCTTGCTGGCCGCCAGCGGCCTGTGCGCCTGCCACGGCGTGGACCCGCTGCTGGCCAAACCGCCGCCGCCCACCCGGCCCGACGTGGTGTTGCGCACCCCGTGGGAGTTGCAGCAGGCGCTGGTACAGGCCCGGCAAGCGGTGGCGCAGGTGCGTGGCCTGTTCTCCAACGGCTTGTGGTCGGACGCGCTGTCGCAGTCGCCTCAGGCCTTCAGCCAGGCCCTGGCGCGGCAGCGCCCGGCTTTGCAGCCGCAGGCCGAGGCGTTGCAGGCTGCGCTGGGGGAAATGTTCACCAGCGCGGCCGCGGTGGACGAGTCGGCCAGCCAGATCACGCTGCGCTTGCGGGCCCTGGACACCATTCGCGAGCGCACCGGCTTTGTGGCCTATGTGGAGCGCCGCGCTGACCTCTACAACCGCCGCGCCCAAGCCCAGCGCGAGCAGCAGCGCTACGGCGCCGGTGCCGACCGCTTCCAGAGCGAGGCCGCGGGCCACCAGGCCGTGGCGAACAGCGGCAGGGTGGAGCGCATCGACTATGTGGACAGCCGGGGCCGCGTGGTGGAGTCCCGCTACACCCCTGCCCATGACGAGAGGCAACGTGCCCGGATGCTGCTGCCCTTTGCCAACCAGGCCGCCCGCGACCTGGCCGAGCGCGCCAGCCAAGAGCAGGAGCGCGCACAACAACTGGCGCTGGAGATCAACGCCACCCGCAGCGGCAATCTGGAGCAGGTGGAGCGCCAGATCTACGACGCGTCGGACCACATCACCCAGGACCTCTGGCCCCGGTTGGACGCTGCGCAGCAGCGTTTGCAGCGAGCCCGAGAGCGTTTCCACCAGCTCAGCGGCCAGCCCTGAGCTTGTTTCGTCTTTCCCCTCGCGGGTTCGCCCGCCCCTGATCCTTGACGCTGTCTGTTCTCACCTAGAAAGGAATCGATGAAATCCCTCCTCACCCTGGCGGCGCTGCTGGCTGCCACCGCCCTGACCGGCTGCGCCACCCAGTTCCCCCATGAGCTGGCCGGTTTCCACGACGTTGACATGCTGTCCGGCGCCAAGCCCGTGGAGGTTCGGCCCAGCTTTGCAGCCGGATTGACTGGCGGGGCCATCGAGGCCACCACCACACTCAGCAAAAAGGGCTTTGCCGGCTTGCAGTACGACGCTGGCGGCCGCAGCTCGGGTTCGGATGCCTACCGGAGGGTGAAGGTCAGCTCGAGTGAAGCCCCCAACTTGCGGTGGGAGGTTTGGGTCCGCACGGACGGCATTGGCCTGGGTTCGCGCCAGTACGCCAAGATCATGGGCCCGTTCAGGAACGGCGAGGAGGCCAAGGTCATGTTCGTCAACAACGGGCTGGGCCAGAGCCTCGAGCGCAACCTGCTCGTCGTGGTTTACTCACCCACCGAGACGGAGCGCTCCGTACGCTTGCACATGTCCGAAGTCACGCGCTGAGGCCTCACTGTCGGGCGGCGGGCGGGCTCCTAGAATCCGGGGCTTTTGCTTGACCGACGCGGGGGACGCCTCCTGGCGTCCCTCCACCGCATGAACCGCCGCATCGCCGTCGTGGGTCTGGGCTATGTGGGCCTGCCCGTGGCCGTGGCCCTGGGCCGCGCCCAACCCGTCATCGGGTTCGACATCAACCCCACGCGCATCGCCGAGCTGCAGGCCGGCCATGACCGCACCGAGGAGGTGCCGGCCCCCGAGCTGGCGGCCACCCAGGTGCGCTACACCGACCAGTTGGCGGTGCTGCGCGAGGCGGACTTCTTCATCGTCGCCGTGCCCACGCCGGTGGATGCGGCCAACAAGCCCGACCTCTCGCCGCTGATCGCCGCCTCTCGCACCGTGGGCCAGGCGCTGAAGAAGGGCGACATCGTCGTCTACGAGTCCACTGTCTATCCCGGTGCCACCGAGGAAGACTGCGTGCCGGTGCTGGAGCGGGTCTCCGGCCTGAAGCACGGCGTGGACTTCTGCTGCGGCTACAGCCCTGAGCGCATCAACCCGGGCGACCGCGAGCACCGCTTCGAGACCATCCAGAAGGTGGTGTCGGGCTGCGACGCCGCCACCCTGGAGACCGTGGCCCAGGTCTATGCCAGCGTGGTCACGGCCGGGGTGCACAAGGCCAGCAGCATCAAGGTGGCCGAGGCCGCCAAGGTCATCGAGAACACCCAGCGCGACCTGAACATCGCGCTGATGAACGAGCTCTCGGTGGTCTTCGCCCGCATGGGCATCGACACCGCCGAGGTGATCGCCGCCGCCAGCACCAAGTGGAACTTTCTGCCCTTCCGGCCCGGCCTGGTGGGTGGCCACTGCATTGGCGTGGACCCGTACTACCTGACCTACAAGGCCGAGCAGCTGGGCTACATCCCGCAGGTCATCCTGGCCGGGCGCCGCATCAACGACAACATGGGCCGCTACGTGGCCCGCAACACCATCAAGCGCATGCTGCAGCAGGGCATGGACGTGCCGCGCTGCCGGGTGGGGGTGCTGGGCATCACCTTCAAGGAGAACTGCCCCGACATCCGCAACTCCAAGGTGGTGGACCTGGTGCGCGAGCTGCAGGACCATGGCACCCAGGTGGTGGTGATCGACCCCCATGCCGACGCCGACGAGGTGCGCCACGAGTACGGCCTGAGCCTGGCCCGCCTGGAAGACGAAGCCCCGTTTGACGCCCTGGTGGTGGCGGTGGCCCACCGCGAGTACCGCGCGCTGGACGCCGCCGCGCTGCGCGCCCTGCTGCGTGCCCCCGCCACCGGCGGCCAGCCGGTGCTGACCGACGTGAAGTCCCTCTATGACCGGCAGGCCCTGGAAGCCGCCGGCCTCGCGGTCTTCCGCCTCTGACGCCTTCCTCCGAGCCCCATGACCGACACCCGCAAGCCCTTCGCCCTGATCGGCGCCGCCGGCTACATCGCCCCGCGCCACATGCGCGCCATCAAGGACCTGGGCCACACCCTGGCCGTGGCCTACGACATCAACGACTCGGTGGGCATCATCGACAGCCTGCATCCGCAGGCCGAGTTCTTCACCCAGTTCGAGTGCTTCCAGGAGCACGCCCAGACCCTGCGCCGCGACCCCGCCACCGCGCTGGCCTATGTGGCCGTCTGCAGCCCCAACCACCTGCACCACCCGCACATCGCCGCCGGCCTGCGCCTGGGCGCCGATGTCATCTGCGAAAAGCCGCTGGTGCCCACGCCCGAGCTGCTGCATGAGCTGCAGCGCATCGAGGCCGAGACCGGCCGCCGCGTGTTCAACATCCTGCAGCTGCGCCACCACGACGCCATCTTGAAGCTGCGCGAGAAGGTGGCGGCCGCCCCGGCGGACACCAAGTTCGACGTCGAGCTCACCTACATCACCTCCCGCGGCAAGTGGTACGCCCAGAGCTGGAAGGGCGACCCGCGCAAGAGCTACGGCGTGGCCACCAACATCGGTGTGCACTTCTTTGACATGCTGCACTTCATCTTCGGCCAGCTGCAGACCAGCGTGGTGCACCACCAGGCCGAGGCCAGCGCCGCCGGTTTCCTGGAGTACGAGCGCGCCCGGGTGCGCTGGTTCCTGAGCATCGACGCCAACGACCTGCCCGACAGCGTCAAGGGCAAGAAGACCACCTTCCGCAACATTGACATCTCGGGCGAGCAGCTGGAGTTCTCCGAAGGCTTCACCGACCTGCACACCGTGAGCTACCGCGAGATCCTGGCCGGCCGCGGCTACGGCCTGGCCGACGCCCGCCACTGCATCGAGACCGTGGCCGCCATCCGCCGCATGGCGCCGGTGGCCGCCACCGGTGCCGAGGTGCACCCCTTCATCGCCGCCCGCCGCGGCTGAGGACCTGCGCATGACGCCCGACGCCGACGCCGCCCCCGCCTGGGCCCACCCCAGCGCCATCGTGGACGAAGGTGCCCAGCTGGGCGCCGGCACCAAGGTCTGGCACTTCAGCCATGTCTGCGGCGGCGCGCGCATCGGCCCGGGCTGCTCGCTGGGGCAGAACGTCTTTGTGGCCAACGACGTGGCGATTGGCGCCAACGTCAAGATCCAGAACAACGTGTCGGTCTACGACGCGGTGACGCTGGAGGACGAGGTCTTCTGCGGCCCCAGCGTGGTCTTCACCAACGTCTTCAACCCGCGCTCGGCCGTGCCCCGCAAGGCCGAGTACCGCCGCACGCTGATCCGCCGCGGCGCCACGCTGGGCGCCAACTCCACCATCGTCTGCGGCAGCACCGTGGGGGAATACGCCTTCATCGGCGCCGGCGCCGTGGTCACCAAAGACGTCCCCGCCTTCGCCCTGATGACCGGTGTGCCCGCCCGCCAGACCGGCTGGATGAGCCGCCACGGCGAAAAGCTGGCGCTGCCGGTGCGGGCCATCGACGGCGCGGAGGCCGTCTGCCCGGCGACGGGCGAGCGCTACCGCCTGCAGGGCGGGGTGCTGGCGGTGCTGCCGGATGGCATGGACCGCGGCACGGCTGCCACCTGAACGAGGCCTTTCATGCAGTTCATCGACCTCCAAGCCCAGTACGCCGCGCTCAAGGGCGAGATCAACGCCGCCATCCAGCGGGTGCTGGACCATGGCCAGTACATCATGGGCCCCGAGGTGGCGCAGGTGGAGCAGGCGCTGGCGGCCTTCGTGGGCGTGAAGCACTGCATCACCGTGGCCAGTGGCACCGAGGCGCTGCTGATCGCCCTGATGGCGCTGGAGCTGCAGCCGGGTGATGAGGTCATCACCACGCCCTTCACCTTTGCGGCCACGGCCGAGGTGATTGCGCTGCTGGGTGGCGTGCCGGTGTTCGTGGACGTGCAGCCCGACACCTGCAACCTCGATCCGGCCTGGATCGAGGCCGCCATCACGCCGCGCACCCGGGCGATCATGCCCGTCAGCCTGTACGGCCAAGTGGCCGACCTGGCAGAGGTGAACGCCATCGCGGCGCGGCACGGCTTGGCCGTGATCGAGGACGCGGCGCAGAGCTTTGGCGCCACCTACCAGGGCCGGCGCTCCTGCGGCCTGAGCACCTTTGGGGCCACCAGCTTCTTCCCCAGCAAGCCCCTGGGTTGTTATGGCGATGGCGGCGCGCTGTTCACCGACGACGACCGCCTGGCCCAGGCCGCGCGCGAGATCCGGGTGCACGGCCAGAGCGCCCGCTACACCCACACCCGCGTGGGTGTGGGCGGCCGCATGGACACCCTGCAGTGCGCCGTGGTGCTGGCCAAGCTGCCCCGCTTTGAATGGGAGCTGGCCCGCCGCCGGGCGCTGGGCGAGCGCTACGCCCGCTTGATCGACCACCACGGCGCCGGCCTGCCGCTGCAACGCTTGGCGGTGCGTGCCGACCGCGACTGCGTCTGGGGCCAGTACACCGTGATCTTGAGCCCTGGCGTGGACCGCGCGGCGGTGCAGGCGCGGCTCAAGGACGTGGGCATTCCCACGGCGGTGCATTACCCGCGTGCCCTGCACCAGCAGGCGGCCTACGCCCGCTTTGCCCCGGCGGGCGGCTGCCCGGTGGCCGAAGGCCTGGCCGCGCGGGTGATGAGCCTGCCGATGAGCCCCGACCTGGCCGAGGCCGACCAGGAGCGTGTGGTGGCGGCCTTGGCCCGGGCCCTGGCCCCGGCGGTCGGCTGAGCCGCGGCCATGGCCTTGTGGCGGTATGCATGGGATGCCCTGGGGGCCCGGTGGCGGGCCGGGTGGTGGCGCCTGGCCTGGGGCGTGCAGGCCGGCGCGCGGGCCAAGGTGCACCGTGGCGTGCGCTGGCGGGGCGAGCGCGGTGCGCTGGTGCTGGGCGCGGGCGCCGAGCTCTATCCCGGCACCGCGCTGCTGTGCACCCGCGGCGGGCGCCTGCGCCTGGGCGCGGGCTCGCACATCGCGCCGGGCGGACACCTGCTGGTGGGCGGGCAGGTGCTGGACATCGGCGATGCGGTGGCCATCGGGCCGCAGGTGGCGATCTTCTGCGAATCCAACGGCACGGCCGCCGGGGCGCCCTTTGTGGCTCAGCGGGTGGCCGCGCCGGTGCGCATTGGGCGCAATGTGTTCCTCGGGGCCCGCGTCACCGTGCTGCCGGGGGCGGTGATCGAGGACGGGGTGGTGGTGGCTGCCCATGCGGTGGTGCGCGGCCGCCTGGCCTCGGGCTGGGTCTATGGCGGGGTGCCGGCACAGCCGCTGCATCGGCTGCGTGCCGACCAAGGGGCGCCGGCTGCCGCGGCGGTGGCGCAGGATCGTCAGGCATGAGGGGGCTCCGATGAGGCGGTGTGGTGTGCCGGCTTTGCGCGGGGCCGATCTGGTCCGCGCGACCTGCGGCCACCTGGCTGCGCGCCTGGCGGGGCGGCCGCAGGCCGGGCTGCTGGCCTGGCAGCTGGCCCTGGCGGCACATCTGCAGGCGCCTGCAGGGGGCCTGTGGCTGACCGGCGCCGGCCGCTGCGCGCTGCACGCCTTCGTGGCGGCCAGCCGCCGCGCGCCCGATCAGGAGGCCGCCCAGGGCGGTCCCGACGAGGCGCTGCTGCCCGGCTACACCTGCGTGGTGGTGCCCAACGTCTTCCTGCACCTGGGCCTGCCGGTGCGTTATGTGGACCTGCCGGACGCCCAGGCAACCGGCGGCCAGCCCGGTGCAGCCCTCAACCCGGCGCCCGACGCCTGGCGGGCGGCCATCGGCCCGCGCACCCGCTGGCTGGTGGTGCCGCACAACTTTGGCCAGCCCAGCGCCGGCCTGCCGGCCCTGCGCCAGTGGCTGCGCCAGCACCATCCGCAGGTGCTGCTGGTGGAAGACGCCGCCCACGCGCTGGACGTGCGCCTGCCCGAGGGGCCGCGCGCCGGCACGGTGGGCGACGCCGCCTTCTTCAGCTTCGAGTACGCCAAATGCCTGAGCACCGGCCTGGGCGGCGCCCTGCGGGTGGCCGAACCCAGCCGCTGGCCGGGCCTGGCCGGGCACCTGGCGCAAGCGCCGGGGCCGTCGCCGGGGGTCCAGCTCAAGCGCGGGCTCACCCTGGCCTTCCACCTCAGCCAGGCCACCTGGCCCACACCGCTGGCCGCAGCGCTGGCGGCGCTGCTGCGTGCGCCATCGCGCGCCCTGGGTCTGGTGGCGGGCACGCCGGCGGCCGAGCTCAGTGGCCAGGCCCGTCCCGACTACCGGCAAGGCCTGGGCGACCTGCCGGCCCGGCTGGCCCTGGCGCAGTGGCGGCGCTGGCCGGCGCTGCAGGCCCGGCGTGTGGACCAGGCGCGCCGCTACGACGAGCTGCTGGCCGGCTCGCCCTGGCTGCATCCCCTGGCCGCCCCCGGCACCGGGCCGCTGCTGCGCTACCCGGTGGCGGTGCGCGGCGGCGTGGCGCGGGACGCCGCGGTGGCCGCGCTGCAGGCCCTGGGGGTGGAGCCCGGGGTGTGGTTCGACGATGTGGTCCACCCCGCGGGCAGCCTGCGCCACGGCTATGCGGCGGGCGACTGCCCGCAGGGCGAGGCCCTGGCCGCGTGCATCCTCAACCTGCCCCTGGGCGAACACGCCCAGCTGGGCCACCGCCAGGCCCGGGCCCTGCGCCACCTGGCCCTGGCCGGGCCGGGGGCCGCATGACCCGGTGGCCGGCCCGTGGGGCGCAACGGTGAGCGCGGGCCTGCGTGGTGCCCGGGCCGATGTGGTCCGCCTGGCCGGTGCGGCGGTGGTGGCCCAGCTGCTGCCGCTGGCGGTGCTGCCCTGGTTGACCCGCCTGGTGGCGCCGGCGGCGCTGGGCCATTGGGCGTTGTGGACCAGCGTGGCGGCCAATCTGGCCACCGTGGCCTGCGGGCGCTATGAGTACGCCATCGTGCGGCCGCGCCACCCGGCCGCGGCGCGCGGCCTGCTGGCCCTGTGCCTGGTGCTGGCCGCCGCCGGCGCGGCCGGCGCGCTGGTGCTGGCCGCGCTGGCGGTGGGGGCCTGGGGAGGGCTCGGGGGTGGGGCGGCTGGATCCGCCGATCTGCAGGCGGGTTTGCAGGCCTGGCTGGGGCAGGGCGGGGGGCTGCTGGCCTGGGCGCTGGCGCCGGCGCTGGGTCTGGCCGGCCTGGTGCAGGCCCTGACGCTGTGGCACAACCGGGCGGGCGACTTCCGTCGCATCGGGCAGGCCCGCCTGCTCGCCCCGGGGCTGACCGCGGCGCTGCAGGCCGTGGCCGCCTGGGCGGGGGCGGGGGC
>NZ_JAAGOH010000020.1 GCF_010499455.1 Ideonella livida
GCCGCGGGCCACGGCCGCCGCGGCCACCGGCGCGGTGTCCACGCCCCGCGCGGCGGCGAAGGCGGCCTGCAGCAGCGGACGGGCGGCGTAGGGCTGCGCCTCCAGGCCCAGGCGGCCGCGGGCGTCGGCCTCGCAGGCCAACAGGGCCTGCTCAAAGCGCTCGGGCCGGCGAAAGGCGTCGCAGCGTTCCATCAGCCGCAGCAGGGCCGAGGCGCCGCCCTCGGGGCTGCGGTGGATGTGGGTGTGTTCCCGGGCCACCAGCAGGGCCAGCTCGGCGCAGTCGCCCGGCACCTTCAGCCGGGCGTTGACGGTGCGCACCAGCGCCTCGCTGCGCGCCTCATGGCCCAGGTGCCGCGGCAGGATGTCCGCCGGCGTGTTGCCTTTGCCCAGGTCATGGCCCAGGCAGGCGTAGCGCACCGCCAGCGGGGCCTGCAGGCGCGCGGCCTGCTGCAGCACCATCATGGTGTGGATGCCGGTGTCCACCTCCGGGTGGTAGTCGGCGCGCTGGGGCACGCCCCACAGCCGGTTCAGCTCGGGCCACAGCCGGGCCAGGGCGCCGGCTTGCCGCAGCACCTCGAACATGCGCTCGGGCCTTGCCTCCATCAGGCCCTTGGCCAATTCCTGCCACACGCGCTCGGCCACCAGGGCGTCCACCTCGCCGGCGTCCACCATCTGCCGCATCAGGGCCAGGGTCTCGGGCGCCACGTCAAAGCCCTCGAAGCGGGCGGCAAAACGCGCCAGGCGCAGGATGCGCACCGGGTCTTCGGCAAAGGCCGGGCTGACGTGGCGCAGCACCCGCGCGGCCAGGTCCGCCTGGCCGCCGTGCGGGTCGACCAGGGTGCCGTCTTCGGCCCGGGCCATGGCGTTGATGGTGAGGTCGCGGCGCACCAGGTCGTCTTCCAGCGTGACGCTGGCGTCGGCGTGGAAGACGAAGCCGTGGTAGCCCGGCGCGGTCTTGCGCTCGGTGCGGGCCAGGGCGTATTCCTCGTGCGTGGCCGGGTGCAGGAAGACCGGGAAGTCCTTGCCCACCGGCTGGTAGCCGGCGGCGGCCATGGCCTCGGGCGTGGCACCGACCACCACCCAGTCCCGGTCCTGCACCGGGCGACCCAGCAGGGCATCGCGCACGGCACCGCCCACTTGGTAGCAGCGGGCGCCGGGGGGCAGGGAAACGCGGGTGGCGGTGAGCATGGCGCAGGCAGGTCAGGACGTGGCGGACAAGGGGCTCGACGCCCTTACCTGGGGTGTCGGCCGGCGGGGGGCTGGGCTGGAGGACGGCGATTCAGTGATGAAGGGCCCGCCAGCGGTCCAGTCGTGCGCATCGCTGGCCGGGCCGCAGGTAGGTGGGGGTCACCGCGGCCAGGGGCGTGGGGTTCAGGCCCAGCGCCGCCAGGCCGGGCAGCTGCCCGCTGGCGATGTTGGGCACCTGCATCGAGGCCAGGTTGTCCCGGCTCATCAACGGTCCGCCGGGCGCAAACTCCAGCGCCGTGGCCTGCAGCCAGGCCAGGGGACCGGGCAGGGGCAGCACAGGGCGGGGGTGGCCGGCTTCGCGGCCGGCCAGGCCCACCAGCTCGGCCAGGGTGAAGACCTCGGGCCCGGCGCACTCGTAGGTGTGGCCCCGGGTGGCGGGTTGGCGCAGGCAGGCGGCGATGGCCTGGGCCACGTCACCCACCCAGACCGGCTGGAAGCGGGCACCGGCGCCGCCCAGCGGCACCACCGGCGCCAGCGCCTGCAGCCGGGCAAAGAGGTTGAGGAAGCGGTCTTCGGCACCGAAGATCACCGAGGGCCGCAGCAGGGTCAAGTCCAGCCCCGGCGAGGCCGCGGCGGCGGCCTGCAGCACTGCCTCGCCCCGGGCCTTGCTGCGCAGGTAGCGTGACGGGGCCTCCAGGCCCACGCCCAGGGCGCTCACATGCACCACACGGCGCACGCCGGCGGCCTGGGCGGCGGCGGCCAGCCGCCGGGGCAGGCCGACGTGCGCGGCCTCGAAGGCCGCCTCGCTGCCATGCAGGATGGCCACGAGGTTGACCACGGCATCGCAGCCCTGCAGCAGCCCGGTCAGTTGGCGGTCGTCGTGCACGTCGGCTTCGGCCAGGGTCACGCCGGGCAGGGCCTGCAGGGCAGTGCCGTGCGCGCGGCGCCGGGTGGCCACCCGCAGGCGCAGAGGCTCGCCGGCGGCCTGGGCCTGGCGGGCCAGGGTGTCGCAGAGGGCCCGGCCGACGAAGCCGGTGCCTCCGAGCAAAAGCAGCTGGGTCATGTCGTGTTCTCCCTTCTCGGGGCAGGGGGCTGGCGCGGTGCGCCCGATCGCATGATGGCCCGGAGCGGCTTGCCCGTGCTGGCGTCAGGGCGGCGCGATCAGGGGGGTGTTCAGGGCAGGTCGGGGTCGGTGGGCGGGGGGGCGCTGCGTGGGCCGACCGTGGCGCCGAGCCGGGCCTTGAGCGAGGCCGGGCGTCCGCTGAACAGGCCGGCGTAGACCGTGGCGTTGGCCGTGACCTTCTTCACGTAGTCGCGGGTTTCGTTGAAGGGGATGTTCTCCACCCAGATGGCGGTCTCCAGCTCCGGCCCGTTGCGCCAGCGCCGCGGCCGGCTGGGGCCGGCGTTGTAGGCGGCGGCGGCCAGGGCCTGCGCCCCGCCCTGGTCGTCCAGCACCAGCTTGAGGTAGGCGGTGCCGATGCGCAGGTTCACGTCGCGCTCGGTGATCTGTTCCGGCCGGAAGTCGGTCATGCCGATTTTCTTGGCGGTCCATTTGGCGGTGGCGGGCATGACCTGCATCAGGCCCGAGGCGCCCACATGGGAGCGGGCGTCCATGATGAAGCGCGATTCCTGGCGGATGAGGCCGTACACGTAGGCCGGGTCCAGCCCGATCTCGCGGCTGCGGGCCAGCACGTCCTGGCGCAGCGGCGTGGGGTAGCGCTGGCCCAGGTCGATTTCGGTGCGGCTGCGTTCGCTGCTGTTGATGCAGCGGTCCCAGACCTCACGCTCGCAGGCCCACTGGGCGGCCGCCAGCAGTTCGCGGTCGTTCAGGCCCAGCAGGGAGAAGTTCCATTCCCGCACGCCTTCGGGCCGCAGGCCGGCGGCGATCATGGCCAGGGCCCGCTGCAGGCCCGGGTGGGCGCGGGCGGCCTCGCGCTCGGTCGGCTGGACGGCGGCCGGGGTTGGCGGCGGGGTCAGGGGCTGGCCCAGGTCCTCCAGGGCCAGCTGACCGTAGAAGGTCAGCGGCTGGGCCACGGCGGCCAGGGCGCGCTGGGCCTCCTCGCGCTGGGCGCGGCCGGCTTCGCCCGGGCGGGCCAGGGCGGCCACCGCGCGCGCGCGCCAGTATTGCCAGGTGGGGTCGGCACGCTCGGCGGGGCCCATGGCGTCCACCGCGCGCAGCACGCCCTGCCAGCGCGCCTCTCCAGTGCCCAGGCGCAGCGACACGCGGGCCAGCCAGCCCAGGGTCTCGTCGCTCCAGTCGGGGCGGGCCGGGTCGGGGGTGTGGCGGGCAGCGGCCCAGGCGTGGTCGGCCCAGGTCAGGGCGTCGGCGTTCAGGGCCAGGCCGGCTTGCTTGGCGATCTGCGACCAGACCCAGGCGGTGCGTTCGGGGCCGATCACATGGTCCCAGCGCTTGAGGAGCCGCTGCGCCGCCTCGTCGGTGTCGGTGGCGGCCAGGCGGGCCAGGGCCAGCGCCGTCAGCTCGGCCTGGCCCTGGCCGAAGGCGTTGGCCTTGCGGTTGAGGTGGCGGGCCGGGTTTTCCAGCACCTCGGCCAGGGTTTTGGCCAGGGTGGGGCTCAGGATCTCCGCGGTGTTGCGGGCCAGTCGCTGGCGGTTGTGCTCCACCGCATGGCGCACCTTGCGCCAGAGGTCGGCGTCGCGCAGGACCTTGGCCTCGTGCAGGGTCTGGGCCAGGCGCTGGCAGCCGTCGTCCGGCTCGCGCTGGGGCATCCAGGCCTTGAGGGCGGCTTCGCGCAGGCCGGCGGCGGTCTGTCCGGTGGTGGGCTGGGCCAGCAGGGCGTAGCAGGCGACCTCGCGGTCGTCGTTCATGCGAAAGCGCGGGTGGACCTGGGCGAAGGTGGCCCAGTCGCGCCGCCGCCCCAGCTCCAGCAGCCAGTCGTTGCGCAGCCGGTCCTCCTGGTAACTGCCTGGCCAGCGGGCGAAGAAGGCCTCGACCTCGTCGGCGCGGGCTTCGCCCAGGCGCAGGTTGAGGTCCCAGTAATCCACCCAGGGGGCCAGGGGATGGCGTTGGGCCAGGGCCTGCTGGCGCAGGGCGGCCAGGCGGGACTTGTCACGCCGGCCCCAGGCTTCGCGCGCCTGCGGCACCAGTTCGTCGCGGTCGGCGGCCGGCGGCGCCGGCTGGGCGGTGGCCGGCGGCGCGGTCAGGGCCAGCAGCGGGGCGGCCAGCAGCAGGGCAAGCAGCGCGCCGGGCCGCAGGGCGGACCCGGTGCGGACGGCGCAGATGAGGGCAGGAAGACGCAGGATGCGAGCGGCTGGGAACATGCGGTTCACTGTACCCCAGGGGTCCCCCGCCCTGTGGCGGGCAGGGGCGGGACGCCGTCCCGGCGCCGGAGGGGGGGGCTCAGCCCCGGCCTTGGCGGTAGGGTTCCTCAAAGTCCAGGAAGTCCTGCTCGGCCAGGGCGCCGCGCACCCAGCCTTGCACGCCGGCGCTGTCCCAGACCGCGGCCAGGTAGGGCTGCACCTCGGCCGGCATGGGCAGGCCGTAGGTGCGCAGCCGGGCCACGACCGGGGCGAACATGGCGTCGGCGATGGTGAAGTGGCCAAAGAGGAAGGGGCCGCCGTGGCGCTGCAGCAACTCGCCCCAGAGGCGGGCCAGGCGCTGCAGGTCGGCGTTGACACCGGGATGCTCGGCCAGCACCCGCTCGCCCACCTCCGGCAGGAAGGCCTCGATGTTCATGGGGCAGTGGCTGCGCAGGGCACCAAAGCCGCTGTGCATCTCGGCGCTGACCGCCCGGGCGTGGGCACGGGCAGCCGGGTCCGCGGGCCACAGTCCGGCCTGGGGGAAGCGCTCGGCCAAGGTCTCGGCAATGGCCAGGCTGTCCCAGACCACCGTGCCGTCGTCCAGCACCAGCGCGGGCACCTTGCCGGTGGGGCTGACCGCGCCGATGCGGGTCTTGAACTGCGAGCCAGGCTCGAAGCTGTCAAAGCGCACCAGGACCTCCTCAAAAGGCAGGCCGGCCTGGGTGAGCAGCACCCAGGGGCGCATGGACCAGGAGGAATAGTTCTTGTTGCCGATGTAGAGCTTCATGCCGGAGTTCTCCCAGAAGGCGGCGGGACGGGCTGACCCGGCCGCCGGAAACAAGCCTGGATGCTAGGGCGGCCACGGGGCCGCGTCGCTTGAGTTTCCTGCATGGCAGGCATGCACGGCGTGCATGCGTGTGCAGGTGCCGGCCCCTCAGTCGCAGTGGGCCAGCTCGTCGGTGTCCGGGCCCTCGCCCAGGGCGCAGCGGGTCTCGGCGGCCTGGGCCAGCACCCAGTCGCAGAAGGCGCCCACCTCGGCGCGTGGTGCGGCCTGGCCGGTGGCGCCGCCGTGCTGCAGGGGCACCAGCCAGTAGGCGGTGGGGGCATGCAGGCGGCCGGCCGGCCCGAAGGGTTCCACCAGTTCGCCACGGCGCAGGGCGTCATGCACCAGGGGCAGTCGGGCCAGCGCCACGCCCTGACCGGCCTGTGCCGCCTGGATCTGCTGGTGGGTGTAGTTCATGCTCAGCCAGCGCCGGGGCACCAGGTCGAGCAGGTTGTGCGACTGCAGCCAGTGGGGCCAACCCAGGTCCACGCTGTGGGCCATGCGGTCGTCCATCTCGATGAGGGTGTGGTGGGCCAGGTCGGCGGGGCTGCGCAACGGCGGGGCGTCGCCGGCGGCGATGGCCCCGGCCAGTCGGGCACCGATCAGCGGTGAGAGCACCTCGCCGAAGAGGCGGATGGCCCCGGGCTGGGCGCGCGCCGCGGTGCAGTGGCGCAGGGCCAGGTCGATCTCGGGGTCCCGGTCGTCCAGCAATTCGTCGGTGGCCGACAGGCGCAAGTCCACCCGCGGGTGCTGCGCCTCGAAGGCGGTCAGGCGCGGCATGAGCCAAAGCGAGCTGAACGAGGCGAAGGTGGTCAGGTGCACCTGCTGCCGGCCCTGGCTCATGCGGATGTGGCGCACGCTGCTGTCCAGCCGCGCCAGCAGAGGCTGCACGGTGTGCAGCAGGGTGTGGCCGGCGCTGGTCAGGTCAATGCGGCGGGTGCCGCGCACGAACAGCGGGGTGCCCAGGTCTTCTTCCAGGCTGCGGATCTGGCGGCTGACGGCCGGCTGGGTCAGGTGCAGCTCCTCGGCGGCCAGGCTGAAGCTGAGGTGCCGGGCCACGGCGGCGAAGCTGCGCAGGAAGTCCAGGGACAGGGGGCGGTGCAGGGGGCGGCTCATCGGCAGCTCATGGGCGGTTGCGGCGGCGGGCGTTTGGGGCGTTGGCGGGGCATGGATGCCGCCACGGCATGCATGGCAGGCGGCAACGTCATTGGACCATGCGCCCCCACCCCGGCAGGATAAGCACCATCGGGTCCCGCCTTGGGGCCCTCACCGGGAGCCTCACATGTCACGTCTGCATTCCCTCTCTTTCTGGGCTGGCCAGGAGCTGGCCAGTGTCCGCTGCGCCGTGGTGACCCAGCCGGGCGAGCTGTGCGTGATGCCCGGCGGCCGCCTCTGGGTCACGGTGCAGGGGCAGCCGCAGGACCATGTCCTGGCGCCGGGGCAGCGCATGGCGGTGCGTCCGGGGCAGGTGGTGTGGGTGGGGGGCTGGACGCCCGGGGTGGCCGCCCGCCTGGCCTGGCAGCCGCGGCAGGCGCCGGCGCTTCAGCGGGCGTCGGGCGTGCTGGGCGGGTCTGCGCGCCTCCTGCGCCGCGCCGCGGGTGGGCTGCTGGCCCTGGCGCGCAAGGCCGAGTCCAGCGCCAGCCGGGCCCAGGGCCGCATGGCCTGAGGATCGTCCAGCGCTTCGGCCGGGGCTTGGTAGAAGCCCAGCTGGCCGGTGCCGCGGGCGCTGGCGTAGGTGAAGCGGGGGCAGCCTGCATCTTCATAGCGGCCCTGGCTCAGGGCATCGGCCTTGAGGTAGAGCTGGTCCCGCATGAGGATGGCCACGAACAGACCGTCAACGTACAGGCCGTGGCCGCCAAACATCCGCCGGCTGCGCACCGTACCGGCCACGCTGAGCAGTTCTTGGCACCAGGCCAGAAATTCGGAGGGTGGGGGGCTGGCGGTAGATCGTGGCATGCGTCGAGACTGAGCCGGCGGGCGCCCGTCGTCAAGGGCGGAGCGCCCGCCTGTGGCGAGGCCGCGCCGTTGGCGATCCCGACTGTTTGGCCGGGACGGGCGGGGCACGCACAATGTCCCGATTCCTGCCACGCCCCGTCAGCCCGGGGCCCCGGACCGCCATGACCCTGCCGTTCAAGCTGAACCTGGAACCGCCGCGAGACAAGGCCACGCTGCGCAAGCAACTGCAGGCCGAGCGGATGGGCCTGCTGGATCGCCACCAGCGCGCCGCGCACCTGCAGGAGGTGCTGATGGTGTGGCTGATCAGCCGCCCGGAGACGACCATTGGTGCTTACTGGCCCATCAAGGGCGAGTTTGACGCTCTGCCCGCGCTCTACCGCTGGAGCGAGGCGGGCCAGGGACGGCGCATCGGCCTGCCGGTGATCAACCGGGAGACCAAGCAGCTGACCTTCCACGTCTGGTATCCCGGCTGCCCGATGGAGGAGGATGCCTACGGCATTCCCAAGCCGAAGGACACCGAGGCCTTCCATCCTGAGCTGCTGCTGGTGCCCTGCGTGGGCTTCGGGCCCGGCGGCACACGCTTGGGCTATGGGGGCGGCTTCTACGACCGCACCCTGGCCGCCTTGTCGCCGGCACCCCGCACCGCTGGCGTGGGCTACGCCCATGGCTATGTGCCCTGGCTGACCGCTGAGCCCCACGACATGCCGCTCGATGCGGTGTTGACCGAGGAAGGCGTGTTCTGGCAGCGCGAGTCCTGAGCCGCTGTGCGCGGCGCCGCTGCGGGGGGCGGCCTGCCGTGCCCTGAAAAGAAAGAAGGGTGGCCGTTGCGGGCCACCCTTGAGAAGACACATCCCCGGATGTGTCCACCGACCCCAGTCCGGGTGGTGCAGGTGAATGTGGGCCACCGGTGGGCGACCGCTGAACTTGGACCGCCGGCGCCTGGAGACGCCGTCTGTCCATGCCTGCATTGCACACGGTCCGCCGCGGGCCGGCCTTGCGCCTGGTCAAGGTCGGGCGCCGGGCGGCGGGCTCACAGCCCCAAGCGGCGGCAGATCTCCAGCACCGGGACGCTTTGGTTCATGGTGTAGAAGTGCAGGCCCGGCACCCCCGCGCAGCGCAGCTGGTCGCACAGGTCGGTCACCACGTCCAGGCCGAAGGCCTTGATGCTGGCGGTGTCGTCGCCGAAGCTTTGCAGCCGCAGGCGGATCCAGCGTGGCACCTCGGCGCCGCAGCCGTCGGCAAAGCGCAGGATGCCGCTGGCGTTGGTGATGGGCATGATGCCCGGCACCACCGGCACGTCCGCGCCCAAGGCATGGGCCTCATCCACGAAGCGGAAGTAGGCGTCGCTGTTGAAGAAGAACTGGGTGATGGCCGAATCTGCCCCGGCCTTGACCTTGGCGGCGAAGGCCTGCACGTCGGCCTGGGGGGAGCGGGCCTGGGGATGCATTTCCGGATAGGCCGCCACCTCCAGGTGGAAGTGCTGCCCAGTCTCGGCGCGGATGAAGGCGATCAGGTCAGCCGCGTAACGGAATTCACCCATGGCGCCATAGCCGCTGGGCAGGTCGCCGCGCAGCGCCACCAGACGCTTGAGGCCCATGGCCTGGAATTCGGCCAGGCGTGTGCGCACCGAGTCGCGGGTGGCGCCCACGCAGGTGAAGTGCGAGGCGCCTTCGCAGCCTTCGGCCAGGATGGCCTGCACGGTCTGCAGCGTGCCGTCCTGGGTGGAGCCGCCGGCCCCGTAGGTCACCGAGCAGAAGGTGGGCCGCAGGGCGTAGAGGTCCTGGCGCACGGCCGCCAGCTTGGCCGTGCCTTCTGGCGTCTTGGGCGGGAAGAATTCCAGGCTCACCGGCAGGCCGGCGCCGGGGTGGGTGGCGGTGTTCATGCGGCCCTCCGGGCGTGGATGAAGAATTCGCGGTTGCCATCGCCGCCGGCGATCGGGCTGTCGATCCAGGCCTGCACCTGCAGGCCAGCTTCGGCGCAGGCGCTGCGCAGTCGCTCCTGGACCACGGCATAGAGCGACTCGTCCTTGACCAGTCCGCCCTTGCCCACCTGGCCGGGTTGCAGCTCAAACTGCGGCTTGACCAGCAGCACCAGCTGGCCGCCCGGGGCCACCAGGGGCACCAGGGCCGGCAGCACCAGGGTCAGGGAGATGAAGGACAGGTCGCCGGTCACCAGGTCAAAGACGGTGTCGATGCGGGCGTCGGCGAACTCGGGCTTGCGCCGGCGCTCCCGGGGCAGGGTGCCGGTGGCCTCGGCCTTGGCGCGGGCGGCGCGCTGGGCCTTGAAGTCCTCGATCTCATGCTCCTTGGCGTCGTCGCTGTCGTCGTAGTCGTCGTCGACCACACCGCCGTTGCGCATCCAGGCGTAAGGGGCCTCGGGCAAGGTGTCGTTGTCCTCTTCCTCTTCCACCAGCTCGCTGAGTGCCTCCTCCCAGGCCTCGGCCAGCAGGGCCGGGGTGAGGGCACGGGCGTTGAGCCCTTCGATGCACACCACGCGGGCGTCGGCCCGCAGTTGGGAATGGAGCTGGCCGTGGCCCACGTCCACGCCGACCACCTGCTGCGCGCCCTGGCTGAGCAGGCAGTCGGTGAAGCCGCCGGTGGACTGCCCCACGTCCAGGCAGCGCAGGCCCTGCACGGACAGGCCCAGTTGCCGCAGGGCGCCTTCGAGCTTGAGCCCGCCGCGGGAGACGAAACGCGCCTCGGCCTGGTCCAGCAGGCGGACTTCGGCGCCCGAGGGGATCTCGTCGCCGTTCTTGATGACCTTCTTCCAGGGGGCCGGGGCGCCCACGCGCCATTCGACGCCCGAGGCGATCAGGCGCTGGGCCTGGGAGCGGGTGGAGGCATGGCCATGCTCCACCAGAAACGTGTCAGCGCGCATGGCGCGGTGTCCTTCCAGAGGACCGCGGGCGGCGACCGGCAACGGTCCACCACCGCCACCGGCGGGCGGTGGCAGGAGGGGGAAACGCCGGGCCGCGACCGCGGTCGGGGTCAGTAGCGGTAGGTGTCGGGCTTGTAGGGGCCGGTCTTGGCCACGCCGATGTAGGCGGCCTGGGCGTCGCTCAGCTCGGTCAGCATGGCGCCTACCTTCTTGAGGTGCAGGCGTGCCACCTTCTCGTCCAGGATCTTGGGCAGCACGTAGACCTGGCCCACCGCATAGGCGTCCGGGCGGGTGAACAGCTCGATCTGGGCAATGGTCTGGTTGGCAAAGCTCGACGACATCACGAAGCTGGGGTGGCCGGTGGCGCAGCCCAGGTTCACCAGCCGGCCCTTGGCCAGCAGGATGATGCGCTTGCCGTCCGGGAAGATCACGTGGTCGACCTGGGGCTTGACCTCTTCCCACTGGCACTTCTCTTCGAGCTGGGCGACCTGGATCTCGTTGTCGAAGTGGCCGATGTTGCAGACGATGGCGTTGTCCTTCATCGCGGCCATGTGCTCGAACGTGATCACGTCGCGGTTGCCGGTGGTGGTCACGAAGATGTCGGCCTTGTCGGCGGCCCATTCCATGGTCACGACGCGGTAGCCTTCCATCGCCGCCTGGAGGGCGTTGATGGGGTCGATCTCGGTCACCCAGACCTGGGCGGAGAGGGCCCGCAGCGCCTGGGCCGAGCCCTTGCCCACGTCGCCGTAGCCGCAGACCACGGCCACCTTGCCGGCAATCATCACGTCGGTGGCGCGCTTGATGCCGTCCACCAGCGACTCGCGGCAGCCATAGAGGTTGTCGAACTTGCTCTTGGTGACCGAGTCGTTGACGTTGATGGCGCGGAACATCAGCTCACCGCGGGCCGACATTTCCTTGAGGCGGTGCACGCCGGTGGTGGTCTCCTCGGTCACGCCCAGGATCTGGGCGCTCTTGCGGCTGTACCAGGTGGCGTCCTGGGCCAGCTTGGCGCGGATGGCGGCAAACAGGATGCGCTCTTCCTCGCTGCCGGGGTTGGCCAGCACCGAGAGGTCCTGCTCGGCCTTCTTGCCCAGGTGCATCAGCAGCGTCGCGTCGCCGCCGTCGTCCAGGATCATGTTGGGGCCTTCGCCTTCGGTGCCGGCGGCGCCGAAGTCAAAGATGCGGTGGGTGTAGTCCCAGTAGTCCACCAGGGTCTCGCCCTTGTAGGCGAACACCGGGGTGCCGCGCTCGACCAGCGCGGCGGCGGCGTGGTCCTGGGTGGAGAAGATGTTGCACGAGGCCCAGCGCACCTGGGCACCCAGGGCCTGCAGCGTCTCCACCAGCACGGCGGTCTGGATGGTCATGTGCAGGCTGCCGGTGATGCGGGCGCCCTTCAGGGGCTGGCTGGCCGCGAACTCTTCGCGGATGGCCATCAGACCGGGCATCTCGGTCTCGGCGATCTTGATTTCCTTACGGCCCCAGGCGGCCAGGGACAGGTCGGCGACGGCGTAGGCGGCGTCGACGCTCAGGTAGGCGGGGGAGACGGGAGCGTTCATGGCGGTGGTTCTGACCGGTGAAGGTGAAACAGCCGCAGCGCGAGGAGGGGGCGGAGACGGGTCAACACCGGGCCAGGGCCCAGGTGTGCTCACCCCCGCGATACCGCGGTGCGGGTGAGCGCCGTTGCCACCGGAGAGGCGGCCAGCGGGCGCTGGTCGCATCCGGCTTTCCGAGCCTGGGGCCTGCCGGCATGCCGGCAACCTCGCAACGCTCCTCGGAAAGAGAGGCTGGATTCTAGGGGAGGTCGGAGAGGCTCAGGAACGGGCAGGGCCAAAGCCACGGCCCGCACCGTGCAATGCTGCGCGCCGCGCACGCCGCAGGACCGGCGCGAGCCCGGCCAGCAGCAGGGCCCAGGTGCCAGGCTCGGGCACGGCGCTGACGGTGGGCACGGTACCGCTGAAGGCCTGCAGGTGGATTTCGCCGTACTGCACCAGGGACTGGACGAAGACACCGCCCTCGATATTGTTCGAATGGGTCAGCGTGGCCTCGGTGGCCAGCACCGCACCCCCGAACTGGGTGCCCAGGTTCAGGCTGGTGGCGTTGTAGAAGTTCCAGATGGTGCGGCTGCCGATGGCCTGTGCACTGCCGCCCAGGAAATTGGCGTTGATCTGGGCGGCACTGACGTCGGTGTTGAAGATGACGGTGGTGGCGCTGCCCAGGTCGAACTCGAACTCCGAGAGGGCCAGCAGCGAGTCATCCACTGCGGTGAGGTCGAAGACCGCCAGGCCTTGGGCGTCGGCCACCGCATGGAAGGTGACCTTGCCGCCGTTCACGTTCCAGTGGCTGCCCGTGCTGGCCAGGCTGGCCAGGTTGTCGGAGAGGCCGTGCAGCACGCTGGCGAAGTCGGTGGATTGCGCCACGGCGGTGGCGGCCTGCGCGCTGCCCAGGCTCAGGTTGCCGCTGTTGGCGTTCACCCCGCTGCGGCTGCCGTACACATAGGAGCCGCCACTGCCGTTGAAATTGCTGTTGCTGGCGTTGCCCCCCACCACGACCGGCCCGTTGTTGATGTTGGCGTTGCTCAGGTGGCCCAGCACGGTGGCCCCATCGGCCGTGACGTGGAGCCCGCTGGCGTTGCCGGCCACGGTCAGGCCGGCATAGCCGGTGCTGCTGGCGGGCATGTCCTGGGGGTGCATGGCGAACACCGCGCCCTGCCCGGTCAGGGTGCCGCCGATATAGCTGCGGCCGTCCACATGCGAGGCCATCTGGGCCTGGCCCAGCGTGACGAGGTTGAATTCCCGCAGCACCTGCTGGGCGCCCAGCGGGGCCGGCGCGGCCGCCCAGCCCGATCCTGCCGCCAAGCCGAGCCATCCCGCCAGCAGCAGGGGGGCGGCGTGGGCGGGGGCGGTGCGCAGGGTGGGGGCGGACATGGGCATGGACTCCAACGGCGGCCCGTACGACGGTGCAGGCCTTTTGTTGCCAACTGTAAGTTGTCCGGCACTTTCGTGCTGGCCCCGCGGCGGGTCGGCGGCTCTGGCCATCCCGCGCCGCGGCCCGTCCATCCATCCCGGCAGGGGGTCAGCCGGCGCCGTTGGCGGCCAGTGCGTCGTCGCCCAGGGTGGACACCAGGGCTGGGCGGCCGACGATCAGCGGGTCCACCGGCCCCATGGCGGCCAGGTCCTTGTTGGTGTAGGGCAGGCGGTGCAGCACATAACGCATGGCGTTGAGCCGCGCGCGCTTCTTGCAGTCGCTCTTGATCACCGTCCAGGGCGCATCCGAGGTGTCGCAGTGCAGGAACATCGCCTCCTTGGCCCGGGTGTAGTCGTCCCACTTGTCCAGGCTGGCCTTGTCGATGGGGCTGAGCTTCCACTGCTTGAGCGGGTGCAACTCGCGCTCCTTGAAGCGCCGGCGCTGCTCCGCCCGGCTCACCGAGAACCAGAATTTGAAGAGATGCACGCCTGAGCGCACCAGCTGGCGCTCGAATTCTGGCGCCTGCCGCAGGAATTCGTCGTACTCCTGGGGCGAGCAGAAGCCCATGACCCGTTCGACGCCGGCGCGGTTGTACCAGCTGCGGTCGAACAGCACGATCTCGCCGCGGGTGGGCAGGTGGGCGATGTAGCGCTGGAAGTACCACTGCCCGCGCTCGACCTCGCTGGGCTTCTCCAGGGCCACCACGCGGGCGCCCCGGGGGTTGAGGTGCTCCATGAATCGTTTGATGGTGCCGCCCTTGCCCGCTGCGTCGCGCCCCTCAAAGAGGATCACCACCCGGGCGCCGGTCTCCTTGACCCAGGCTTGCAGCTTGAGCAGTTCCACCTGCAGGCGGTACTTCTGCTTTTCGTAGCGTCGACGTGAGAGCAGGTTCTTGTAGGGGTAGGCCCCTTCGCGCCAATGGGCGGAGAGTTCCATGTCGGGATCGGTGCCAGGGCGCGGCTCGGGGTCGGCATGGCGCAAAGCCTGGCGCAGGGCCCGCACGTCATCGGGGGACGCGCCCTTCAACAGCACCTGCAGCCGGTCCAGGCGGCTGCTCGCCGGTGCCCTGGCTTGCAGCAGTTCGCGGGCGACCTCCTGCTGCAGACCCCGTGCCGAGGCGGTGGCATGACGCACCTTGTCGGCCCCCAGGGCGGTGGCGTCATGGGCCGGGGCGACGTCTCCGGCCTGGGTGGCGCGTGGGCGGCGGGCAGCACGTGGCGGCCGCGCGGGGGCGGGTGCCGGAGCAGGTGTCGGAGCGGGTGTCGGAGCAGGTGCCGGAGCAGGTGCTGGCGCTGTGGCTGGGGCAGTTTTTTCCGTCAGTTCAGGGGCGCCTGTCCCTGCGACAGGTGCGGAGGCGACGGCGGTGGGGGCGGATGCGGTGCGGCGGCGAGAGGAGGCGGCGGAGGTGGCCATGGCAGTGATGACAAAACGATGACGGTGATCTTGAAACTTCGCCGGGGGCGGGTCTTGATGGGGGTCAAGCCAGGCCTTTGCCTGCGGCCAATTTCCCAGTGCCCCTGACGGCGGGCGGCGCGGATGAGGCCCACGGCCTGCGGCCGGCGCTCAAGCTGGGCCTAGTCCGGTCGATATCCACTCAGACCTACGGGGCATGTGCCCTGACCTGCCCACTGCCCACGCCGCCCTCCGCCATGCTGACCCGCCCACTTCTTCGCGTGCAATTGCCCGTCCTGTTGGTGCTGGCCGCTGTGGTCGCGGTCCTGGGCCTGGGGCCGCGGGCCGTGGCCGACCGCTTGATGGCGGCCGAGGGCGAAGACGCCGCCTACGACTGGGCCCAGACCCTGGTGCTGGTGGTCCCTGGGTTGGAGCGGCTCTTCTCCGGGCGCGGTTTTGGTGAGGACACCGTGGAGCACCTGCTGGTGCTGCGCGACCTCCACGACGTCTTTCGCTTCAAATTCTTCAAGCCGTCGGGCGAGCTGCTGCTCAGCTCCGACAACCTGGAGGCACTGGGGCCTGTACCTGTGGAGGGACAGTCCTCGCCAGCCGCAGCCGGGTTGGCGTTGCGGCTGGCCACGCAGATGGCCCGCCAGTCGATGGAGCCGCCCAGCGACATCGCAGCCGAGGTGGCGCGCACGCGGCGCCCCATCGCGCAGATGGAACGCGGCGGTCCGGACCGGCCTGCCTTGTACACCGAGGCCTATGTGCCGGTGGAACACCAGGGGCAGGTGCTGGGTGTGGTGGAGGTGTATGTGGACCAGACCACCCGGACTGGCCACATTCAGCGCGCTTTTGCCTGGTTGTCGGTGACGGTAGGTCTGGTGATGGTGGTGCTGGGCGCACTGGGGCGCTGGCTGTGGCGGCAGCGCATGGCGCGCGCCCGCCAGGACGAGGAGCAGGCCCGCTACCTGGCACGGTTCGATCCGCTGAGTGGGACCCTCAACCGCAGCAGTTTCAACGAGGCGCTGACGGCCCAGGTGTCGCTCTCGGCCCAAGGGGGACCGGGCTTTGCGGTCCTTTGTGTGAACCTGGACCACTTCAAGCGGGTGAACGACCAGTTCGGCCTGGCCGCCGGCGACGCCGTGCTGCATGAGGTGGGGGAGCGCCTGCGGGGTCTGGTGCGCCATGGCGACCAGGTGGCGCGCCTGGGCGGGGATGAATTCGCCATCCTGCAGTCGGATGTCAAGGGGGAAGAGGATGTCGGGGTGCTGGCGCAGCGCATCATCGAGAGCCTTGGCGAGCCCTTGAGCCTGGACAAGGGTGAGGTGCCGCTGGGCTGCAGCGTAGGGGCTGCCCTGTGGGGGGTGGACGCCCGTGACGTGGACGGACTGATGCACAAGGCCGACATGGCGCTTTACCGGGCCAAGTGCGACGGGCGTGGCACCTTCAGCTTCTATGACGCCCGGTTGGACCAGCAGCTGCAGGATCGCCGAGACCTGACCCGCGACCTGGGTCAGGCCATAGCCCAGCAGCAGCTGGCGCTGCATTTCCAGCCCCTGTTTTGCGCCGAGGACGGGGCCCTGACCGGCTACGAGGCCCTGGCGCGGTGGCCGCACCCGCAGCGGGGCTTCATCTCGCCGGCGGTCTTCATCAGCCTGGCCGAGGAGTCGGGCCTGATCGAGGCCCTGGGCGGCTGGGTGCTGCGGCAGGCCTGCACGGAAGCCGCCCAGTGGCCGGCCCCGCTGACCGTGGCGGTCAACCTTTCGGCCGCGCAGTTCCGCCGCGGCGATCTGGTGGGCGAGGTGCGCCAGTGCCTGCAGGAGACCGGCCTGCCCCCTGAGCGGCTGGAGTTGGAGGTCACCGAGTCGCTGCTGATCGGCAGCCCCGAGGCGGTGGCCGACACGCTCAAGGCCCTGACCGGGCTCGGGGTGCGCATCGCCATGGACGACTTTGGCACGGGCTACTCCAGCCTGGCCTACCTCTGGCGCTTCCCCTTCCACAAGCTCAAGATCGACCGGGCCTTCACCCAGCACCTGGAGAACGATCCCAAGGTCCGGGTGATCGTGCGCTCCATCATCTCCCTGGCCCACTCGCTGGACATCCGCGTCAATGCGGAAGGGGTGGAGACCGACGGACAGCGTGCCGCATTGCAGGGGCTGGGGTGCGACGAACTGCAGGGCTTTCTGTTGGGAAGACCCGCGCCGGTGGAGGCCCTGACCCACCGCGCGCGCCGCGTGGTCAAGACGGTGGTGGAGCCGGCCGGCGCCTGAGCGACCCGGTCCCGGGTGCCGGGGACTTGGGCGTCAGGGGGGCGGCGACAATGGCGACCTCCTTTGCCATTGCCATCCGCCTGCCATGACCAAGCCCCTGGGCACGCCCCTGTCTCCCGCCGCCACCCGTGTGATGCTCCTGGGCTCCGGGGAATTGGGCAAGGAAGTCCTCATTGCCTTGCAGCGCCTGGGCGTCGAGACGATCGCGGTCGACCGCTACGAGAACGCCCCCGGCCAGCAGGTGGCCCACCACGCCCGCACCATCACCATGAGCGACCCGGCCCAGCTGCGCGCCCTGATCGAGGCCGAGCGGCCCGACCTGGTGGTGCCCGAGATCGAGGCGATTGCCACCCCGGTGCTCGAGGCCCTGGAGTCCGAGGGCCTGGTCCGCTGCATCCCCACCGCCCGCGCCGCGCGCCTGACCATGGACCGCGAGGGCATCCGCCGCCTGGCGGCCGAGACCCTGGGCCTGCCGACCAGCCCGTACCGGTTCTGCGACTCCTTCGAGGCGCTGCAGGCCGCGATCGACGGCGGCATCGGCTACCCCTGCGTGGTCAAGCCGGTGATGAGCAGCTCGGGCAAGGGCCAGAGCAAGATCGACGGCCCGGCCGACGTGCGCAAGGCCTGGGATTACGCCATGGCCGGCGGCCGCGTCGGCCCGGGCCGCATCATCGTCGAGGGCTTCATCGACTTCGACTACGAGATCACCCAGCTGACCGTGCGCGCGCTGGGCGCCGACGGCCAGGTCCAGACCCACTTCTGCGACCCGATCGGCCATGTGCAGGTCAGCGGCGACTATGTCGAGAGCTGGCAGCCGCACCCGATGAGCCCGGTCGCGCTCGAGAAGTCGCGCGAGATCGCCCGCGCCATCACCGCCGACCTGGGCGGCCAGGGCCTGTTCGGGGTCGAGCTCTTCGTCAAGGGCGACCAGGTCTGGTTCAGCGAGGTCTCGCCCCGCCCGCACGACACCGGCATGGTGACCATGGCCACCCAGTGGCAGAACGAGTTCGAGCTGCACGCCCGCGCCATCCTGGGCCTGCCGGTGGACACCTCCCTCAAGAGCCCCGGCGCCAGTGCGGTGATCTACGGTGGCGTCGACGCCACCGGCATCGTCTTCGATGGCGTGGCCGAGGCGCTGGCGGTGCCCCACAGCGAGCTGCGCCTGTTCGGCAAGCCCGAGAGCTTCACCAAGCGCCGCATGGGCGTGGCCCTGGTGCACGACGCCGACGTCGAGCACGCCCGCGCCCAGGCCAAGCTGGCCGCCTCGCGCGTCAAGCCGCGCCAGGCCTGAGGCGACATTCCCGGTGGCTGCCACGCCGTGGCGGTCCGGCATGAAAAAGGCCCGCAGGTGCGGGCCTCTTGGCGGGGCGTGAGCCCAATGGTCAGGCGGCGGCGGCCTCGGCCTTGGGCTTGTCGCCGCTCTTGCCGGCGGGCTGGATGTCCAGCTGCACCTGCCCCTCGGCGTCCACATCCACCTTCAGGCGGCCACCGTCGGTCAGGCGGCCGAACAGCAGCTCGTCGGCCAGCGCGCGGCGGATGGTGTCTTGGATCAGGCGCTGCATCGGGCGGGCGCCCATCAGCGGGTCGAAGCCCTTCTTGGCCAGGTGCTGTCTCAGGGCGTCGGTGAAGGTGACGTCCACCTTCTTGTCGCCCAGCTGCTGCTCCAGCTGCAGCAGGAACTTGTCCACCACGCGCAGGATGATCTCCTGGTCCAGCGCCCGGAAGTTCACGATGGCGTCCAACCGGTTGCGGAACTCCGGCGTGAACAGGCGCTTGATGTCGGCCATCTCGTCGCCCTTTTCGCGCGCCGTGGTGAAGCCGATGGTGGACTTGGTCATGATCTCCGCGCCCGCATTGGTCGTCATGATGATGATGACGTTGCGGAAGTCGGACTTGCGACCGTTGTTGTCGGTCAGCGTGCCGTGGTCCATCACCTGCAGCAGCACGTTGAAGACGTCCGGGTGCGCCTTCTCGATCTCGTCGAGCAGCAGCACGGCGTGCGGCTTCTTGTTGATGGCCTCGGTCAGCAGGCCGCCCTGGTCAAAGCCCACATAGCCCGGCGGCGCGCCGATCAGGCGGCTCACCGCATGCCGTTCCATGTACTCCGACATGTCGAAGCGGATCAGCTCGATGCCCAGGATGTAGGCCAGCTGCTTGGCCACTTCTGTCTTGCCTACTCCAGTGGGGCCGCTGAAGAGGAAGGAGCCGATCGGCTTGTCGGGCTTGCCCAGGCCCGAGCGCGCCATCTTGATGGCGGCCGACAGGGCATCGACGGCAGGGTCTTGACCGTACACCACGCTCTTCAGGTCACGGTCCAGGTTCTTCAGCTTGCTGCGGTCGTCGCTGGAGACGCTGGCCGGCGGGATGCGGGCGATCTTGGCCACGATCTCCTCGACCTCGTTGCGGGTGATGGTCTTCTTTTGACGGCTCTTGGGCAGCACGCGCTGTGCCGCGCCGGCCTCGTCGATCACGTCGATGGCCTTGTCCGGCAGGTGACGGTCACCGATGTACTTGGCCGAGAGCTCGGCCGCCGCCTGCAGGGCCCCCAAGGCGTACTTCACGCTGTGGTGCTCCTCAAAGCGGGACTTCAGTCCCTTGAGGATCTCCACCGTCTGCTCCACCGTCGGTTCGACCACGTCCACCTTCTGGAAGCGCCGCGACAGGGCCGCGTCCTTCTCGAAGATGCCGCGGTACTCGGTGAAGGTGGTGGCACCGATGCACTTGAGTGAGCCGTTGGACAGCGCCGGCTTGAGCAGGTTGCTCGCGTCCAGCGTGCCGCCCGACGCGGCACCCGCCCCGATCAGGGTGTGGATCTCGTCGATGAACAGCACCGAGCGCGGCTGTTCCTTGAGTTGCTTGAGCACGCCTTTCAGGCGCTGCTCGAAGTCGCCCCGGTACTTGGTGCCGGCCAGCAGGGCACCCATGTCCAGCGCGTAGACGGTGGCATCGGCCAGCACGTCGGGCACCGTGCCCTCGGTGATGCGCCAAGCCAGGCCCTCGGCGATGGCGGTCTTGCCCACGCCTGCCTCGCCCACCAGCAGCGGGTTGTTCTTGCGGCGCCGGCACAACACCTGGATGACCCGTTCGACCTCATGCTCGCGGCCGATCAGGGGGTCGATCTTGCCGTCGCGGGCCTGCTGGTTGAGGTTGGTGGTGAACTGGTCCAGCGGCGAACCCTTGGCGTCACCAGACTCTTCCTTGTCCTGTTCGTTGGACGGGGTTTCACCGCTGTTCTTGGCCGGTTCCTGGGAATCGGCTTTCTTGATGCCGTGGGCAATGAAATTGACCACGTCCAGCCGGGTCACGCCCTGCTGGTGCAGGTAATAGACGGCGTGGGAGTCCTTTTCACCAAAGATGGCCACGAGCACGTTGGCGCCGGTGACTTCCTTCTTGGCGCCGCCAGTGGACTGGACGTGCATGATCGCCCGCTGAATCACGCGCTGGAAACCCAGGGTCGGCTGGGTATCGACCTCTTCGGTTCCGCCCACCGTGGGGGTGTTTTCGCGGATGAAAACCGTCAGGCTCTTGCGCAATTCCTCAATATTGGCGGCGCAGGCGCGCAACACTTCGGAGGCGGAGGGGTTGTCCAGCAGCGCGAGCAGCAGGTGCTCGACGGTGATGAACTCATGACGCTGCTGACGGGCCTCGACGAAGGCCATGTGCAGGCTGACTTCAAGTTCCTGGGCAATCATGCTGCCTCCATAATGCATTGAAGCGGGTGACCGGAACGGCGAGCAGCTGCAAGCACCAATTCCACTTTGGTGGCGGCAATGTCACGTGAAAAAACACCGCACACCGCTCGACCCTCATGGTGAATCTGCAGCATCACCTGAGTGGCCTTTTCAATGTCCATGCGGAAATACTCCTGCAGGACCATGACGACAAATTCCATCGGGGTGTAATCGTCATTGATCATCACCACTTGGAACATACGGGGGGGTTTGGTACGCGCGGCCAGGCTTTCCTCGACGACAGCGCCCTGCCCCTGGTCGGGGGGGAGTACCGGCCGGGGAGGCGTGGGAGGCTTGGGGCGACTGGAAGCCATGAGAACCAGTATAGCGAGTTGCTTTTCTTGGGGCGGGCGTAGGAGATGGACTGTGTTTTGCCGCCGCAAGCCCCTGTGTGGCGTGCGCGCCGCAGACCGATGCTTCATCGGGCGGGCATCGTCAAAGTTGAGTATTGACGAGAAGCCAAGGCCTTTCAAGAATTGTGCCAATCTTCACGTACACAACAGGGAGCAAGAAGATGCAGGCCTCAGGAAAGGTCAAGTGGTTCAACGACGCCAAGGGCTTTGGCTTCATTGAGTTGGACAACGGTGGTGGTGATGTGTTTGCTCACTTCTCTGCCATCCAGATGGACGGTTTCCGCACCCTGCGCCAGGGCAGCCGGGTGACCTTCGATCTGGTCGACGGGCCCAAGGGCCTGGCGGCTGCGGAGATCCGGCCGGAGCCGGCCACGGAGCCCCAGAGCGTGGGCTGAGTCCCGCAGGGCTGGCGGCGGGCCATTTGCCTGCCGTCTCATCGCTGACAATCCTTGACAACCGCCCGCGTCGCCGCGCGGACAGGCGGAGCGCTTGCGTGCGCCCGCTTTCCATTTTTTGAGGCGCCGCTGGCGCATCACCGCAAGGATTGCCCATGGAATGCCCTGACTATCAACCCGATCTCGCCACCTCCGCCCTGGATGAGGTGGCGCTGGACGAGCTCGACACCCTGCTGCAGGGGCTGGAGGCCACCGGTGGCATGCCCAGCCTGGATGCGCTGGACGGCTACGTCACCGGCCTGTTGACCGGCCCCCGGCTCGGCTGCAGCCTGCCGGGTCGCGATTGGATGCCGGCGGTATGGGGCGGGGCCGACCAGGAGGCGCGGGCCTTTGCCAGCCAGAAGCGTCGCAAGCGCCTGATCACCCAGGTGCTGCGCTACATGCGGCAGGTCGATGCGGACCTGGCGGGCGGCGCGTTGCACTGGGAGCCGGTGTTCAGCATGGCCGAGGATGGCGACGGGCGCGAGTGGGTGGATGCGCGCGACTGGTGTGCGGGCTTCCTCTCGGCGGTGGATCTGGATCCCGCGGCCTGGCAGGCCTGGTGCGCGGAGCAGGCCATCGGGGCCGAGCTGTGGGCGCCCGTACGCCAGCTGGCCGGGGACGGCGAGCTGGCGTCGCCGGAAGAACCCGAGGCCGTGGACGCGCTCAGCCGCGCGGTCCCGGCCCTGGTTGACGCGCTGGCCGGGTTGTCGGCCGACGAGGCCGGGGGCGAGGCCGAGGCCTGAGGCTGGCAGGCCGGGGCGCCTTGAGGCGTGCGCCCGGGCCTTGCCTCAGCCGCCGGCCGCGTCCAGCGCCTGGTCCAGCCGATCCAGCAGCGCTGCCGACAGCACCGGGTCGGTCTTGCGCACGAAGAATTTGCCGCTGGCAGCAATGGTGGGCCAATCCTCCAGGGTCAGGGTCTTGGGCCCGGGTTGCACCGTCCAGTCGATGTGGTGCAGGTTGCCCTTGCAGCGCGTGGCGAAAGGGCTGTGCGCCAGCAGGGTGGTGTAGACGGCTTCGTCGGCGTTGCGGGTGAAGCGGAAGCGTTTGCGCCAGTAGGGTTCGCGGGCGTATTTGGTCGACACCCAGGTCGCCGCGGCCCGGCTCAACACCCACCAGGTGGAGCCGACGTGCAGCGGCAGTCGCACCGGGGGTTGGGTCAGTTTCTGGTCCCGCACGAAGTCCCCGAGGTATTGCCGCAGGCTCTGCTGACCGTCGGCTTGGACCGCCGCGCCACGCGGATTCAGCCATTCGTGGTCCATGAAATGGAAGCGGTGGTAGCGGTTCCAGAACCGGTGCTGCTCATCGATGGCGCGGTAGCCTATGTGCTCATGCGCGCTGGTGGCTAGATATTGGCGCAGCGCGCTCAGGGGGCGGCAGGGGTAGCAACTGGCGCTCAGCAGGGCCAGGTGCTCCACCGCGGGGTCTTGCAGCGCGGCTTCGATGAGGTGGGTCGCGGCGTCCACGAAGCCGCTGCCTGCCCACCACACGCGCTGGCGGGTGTCCAACCAGCGGATGCCTGGCAGATCGGCCAGGGCCGCCTGGAAGGTGGTGGCGTCGGCGCTGGCGTCCAGGTGGATCCAGCAGCCGTCTCCCTCGCGGGTGAGCTGCTGGCACAGCCGCCGCAGCGCCTGTGGATGCTGGTGGGCGAGGATGAGAAAGGCAATGCTCATGGCGTGCGAGTGTCCCCCGAGGGGGGCAGCAGCCGGCGCGCACGGGGCTGGATCAGGCGGACATCCCCCCAGGTTTCGGCCACGCAGGGCAGGATCCACCCTTGTGCCCGTTCCTCGGCCAGCACGCCGGGCCAGTCCACACGCCAGTGCACCTCGCCGGCCTCCAGCTGGCACAGGCAGGCGCGGCAGGTGCCGTTGCGGCAGGAGCGTGGCAAGTGGATGCCCGCGGCCTGGGCCGCTTCCAGCAGGCTTTGGCCGGGCGCCACCGGTGCCTGCCAGCCCGAGGGCAGCAGGGTCAGGGTGGCCGGTGCCGTCTGTGCACCTGGGGAGGACTCGCGCATGCCGTCAGCATGCCATGCATGGCGCCAGGGCGTCAGGTGGCGCGCCGGCGCGCTCCTACACTGCGCCGCCGAGGAGACACCGACCATGATGATCGAGCCACCAAGTGACGAGGAGCTGGAACGGGATGCCCAAGGGGCCCGTCGGGCCGCCTCGCTGATCCTGCTGCGGGACGGCGCGCAGGGCCCGGAGGTGCTGATGCTGCGCCGGGCCGAGCGTCCCGGAGACTTGCGCGGCGGTGTCTGGGTGTTTCCGGGTGGGGTGCTTGATGCGGTCGACGCTACGCTGGCCGACCGCACAGACGGACCGGACGACGCCAGCTGGAGTCGGCGCTTCCAGATGGCCGGTGGTGCCCTGGACCATGCGGTGGCCGCGCTGCGGGAGACCTACGAGGAGGTGGGCCTGCTGCTGGCCGGCCCGCCTGAGCGCGTGCCCCTGGCACTGGCCCGTCGCGCCCAGGTGCGCCGCGGGGAGGACTTCGCGCAGCTGTTGTCGTCGCTGGACCTGACGTTGCACACCTCGGCCTTGCTGCCGTTTGCCCACTGGCTCACGCCACCGGGCATTGCCAAGCGCTTTGACACCCGGTTCTTCATCGCCCGGGCGCCCTCGGACCAGCTGCCGCAGGTGGATGCGGCGGAGGCGCTGGCCCTGGACTGGCTGCGTCCGGCCGATGCCCTGGCGCCGTCGGCCGGCCTGAAGCTGCTCCCGGTCACCCGGGAGACGCTCCGTGACCTGGCCCGCCACGCCAGCGTCCAGGAGGCTCTGGATGAGGCGGCCGCCCGCCAGCAGTTTGTGCGGCAGATGCCGCGCCAGGCCCGTTACGAGGGAGGCGCCCGTTTTGTGCTGCCGCATGAGCCGGCTTGGGCCGAGATCGGGCGGCTGGACCCCTTGGGTCGTGGTGACCAGTTCCTGGACCTGGTGCCGCTGCGGCGGGTGCGCCTGTCTCCCCGGGTGGAGCGGCTGACCTGCGGCAATGGCTCGGTCATGACCGGGCCGGGAACCAACACCTACTTGATCCGGGACCCGGCCGGCGAGCAGGTGGCGGTGCTCGATCCTGGCCCGTTGGACGCGCACACCGAGGCCCATCTCCAGGCCGTGCTGGCGGCGGCGGCGCAACCCGCCGTGCCGGGGGGGGCGGCGGGCCGCATCACCCACATCCTGGTCACCCACACCCACCGGGACCACTCGCCCGCGGCGCGTCGGCTGCAGGCGCTGACCGGCGCGGCCCTGGTGGGGGCGGTGGCCCAGGATCCCACCTGGCAGGACACCGATTTCCGTCCCGACTGGACCCCGGCCGACGGCCAGGCGCTGACGCTGGGGCCCGACTGCACCCTGCAGGCCGTGGCCACACCCGGCCACGCCAGCAACCACCTGTGCTGGTGGTTGCCGCAGGAGGGGCTGCTGTTCACCGGCGACCACGTCATGCAGGGCTCCACCGTGGTCATCAACCCGCCTGATGGCGACATGGCGGCCTATTGCCGCTCGCTGCGGCGGCTGCTGGACCTGCCGCTGCGCTGGCTGGCGCCCGGGCACGGCTTTCTCATGGCCTCCCCGCCGGTCGAGGTGGGCCGCCTGCTGGCGCACCGCCAGGTCCGGGAGGCGCGGGTGCTGGCGGCGCTGCCACGCGGCGAGGGCGCTACGCCGCAGGCCTTGGTGGCGGCGGTGTATGGCGATGTGCCCGCCAGCCGGCATGGCCTGGCGGCGCGCTCCCTGCTGGCTCACCTGCTCAAGCTGGAAGCGGAGGGGCGCGCGCGCCGCGACGGTGAGGCCTGGCGGGCGGCCTGAGCGGACTGCCGCGAGGAGAACGGCCGGGGGGGGCTTGAAATCCGCCGCCGCAGCCCCAGTTGAGCGGTCTTGCGGGGTGGCGCGCAGCCGTTGCCCCGTGCCGGCGATGGTGCCGGTTCTCCCACCCTTGACGAACAGATCCCATGAGCAAGCAGACCCATTCCTTCCAGGCCGAGGTCAAGCAGATCCTGCACCTGGTCACCCACTCGCTGTACTCCAACAAGGAGATCTTCCTGCGCGAGCTGGTGTCGAATGCCTCTGACGCCTGCGACAAGCTTCGCTTTGAGGCCCTGGACAACGCGGGCCTCTACGAGGACGCGCCGCAGCTGGAGATCCGTGTGCTCTTCGACAAGGAGGCGCGCACGCTGACCATCCGTGACAACGGCATCGGCATGAGCGCCGAGGAGGCCGCCTCGCACCTGGGCACCATCGCCCGCAGCGGCACCCGCGAGTTCATGGCCAAGCTCGAGGGGGAGCAGCGCAAGGATGCCAACCTGATCGGCCAGTTCGGTGTCGGCTTCTACTCGGGCTTCATCGTGGCGGACCGCATGACGGTGGAGACCCGCCGCGCGGGCCTGCCCGCCGAGGCCGGCGTGCGTTGGAGCAGCGAAGGCACCGGCGAGTACGAGCTCGAGCCCCTGACCAAGGCCGGCCGCGGCACCGATGTGATCCTGCACCTGCGCGAGGAGGAGGCCGAGTTCCTGTCCACCTGGAAGCTCAAGTCCATCATCAGCAAGTACAGCGACCATCTCTCCCTGCCGGTGCTGATGCGCCGGGAGACCTGGGACGCCGAAAAGAGTGAACAAGTGCTCACCGAGGAGTGGGAGACGGTCAACAAGGCCGCGGCCATCTGGGCACGCAGCAAGAGCGACATCACCGACGCCGAGTACCAAGACTTTTACAAGCAGATCAGCTACGACCAGGAAGCCCCGCTGGCCTACACCCACAACCGGGTGGAGGGACGCAGCGAATACACCCAGCTGCTCTACATCCCGAAGAAGGCCCCCTACGACCTGTGGAACCGCGACAAGCGCGGTGGCGTCAAGCTCTACGTCAAGCGTGTCTTCATCATGGATGACGCCGAGGCGCTGATGCCGACCTACCTGCGCTTCGTCAAGGGCGTCATCGACTCGGCCGACCTGCCGCTCAACGTCAGCCGTGAGCTGCTGCAGGAGAGCCGGGACGTGAAGGCGATCCGCGAGGGCTCGACCAAGCGGGTGCTCAGCATGCTGGAGGGCCTGGCCCACAGCGACGATGCCGCCGACAAGGACAAGTACCTTGCGTTCTGGCGCGAGTTCGGGGCCGTGCTCAAGGAGGGCCTGGGCGAGGACCATGCCAACCAGGAGCGGCTGGCCAAGCTGCTGCGCTTTGCCTCCACCCATGCCGACGAGGGTGTGGGCCTGGCCGATTACGTGGGCCGCATGAAGGAGGGCCAGGAGGCCATCTACTACATCACCGCCGACACCCTGGCCGCGGCCAAGAGCAGCCCGCAGCTGGAGGTCTTCCGCAAGAAGGGCATCGAGGTGCTGCTGCTGAGCGACCGGGTGGACGAGTGGATGCTCAGCCACCTCTACGAGTTTGACGGCCACAGTCTGCAGAGCGTGGCCAAGGGCTCGGTGGACCTGGGCAAGCTCCAGGACGAGGAGGAGAAGCAGAAGGCCGAAGCCGCCGCCGAGGCCTTCAAGCCGGTGCTGGAGCGGCTGAAGACTGTCTTGCAGGCCCGCGCCAAGGACGTGCGCGTGACCTCCCGGCTGGTGGATTCGCCCGCTTGCCTGGTGGTGGAGGATGGGGCGATGAGCGCCCATCTGGCGCGCCTGCTCAAGCAGGCCGGTCAGGCGGCCCCGGCCGCCCAGCCCATCCTCGAGGTCAACCCCGAGCATGCGTTGGTCAAGCGCCTGGAGTCTGACCCGCGCTTTGAGGACCTGGCCCAGATCCTCTTCGACCAGGCGGTGCTGGCCGATGGCGGGCAGCTGGAGAACCCGGCCGAGCACGTCCAGCGCGTCACGCGTCTGCTCTGCGCCTGAGCGCTCTGCCAGCCTGGCCGGCGAACCGGCGGCGGAGCGGATTCCCGGCGGCTGTGCCTCGCTGATCGATGGCCCGCGCGCCGGTGCGTGCCGCGCCGGGCCTGCTGCACAATCGCTGCACGGGCGGCGGTGCTTGAGACGCTGCTGCCCGTCCCGTTCCTGGTGGTGCCAGGCGTGGCGCCGGCGCTTCCGGGGCCCGCGGCCGGCGTTCCCAGGCCTCCAACGCCCCGCCAGCCGGCGGCCCGTCCGCGGCGGGCGCGGCAGGTGGAACCGCCCAGCGCCCCATGGCCAAGACCTGCATCGTGCATGTCGGCATGCACAAGACCGGAACCTCGTCGATCCAGCAGACGCTGTTCCGCAACGCCAGCCTACAGGGGCTGCACTACGTCGACTTGGATACGCCCAACGCCAGCTACCCCATGCTGCTGGCCTTTGCGGAGCGTCTGGAGGGCCTGCCCTACTACGGCCGCCTGGGTACACCGCTGTCGGAGTTGGAGGTGCTGCGCCAGCGGATGCGCGACACGCTGGTCAAGGAATTGTCCAAGCCGTTCGAGCGCTTCCTGATCTCCGGCGAGGAGATCTCCAAGATGTCGGAAACCGAGGTGCGGGCCATGGCCGACCTGCTGCGCAGTTGCGTGGACGAGGTGCGGGTCGTGGCCTATGTGCGCGACGTCAAGGGCTACATGGAGAGCGCCCTGCAACAGCGCCTCAAAGGGGGTAGCCTGGACCTCGGGCGTCGCATGCGGGTCCTCTATCCCGACTACCGTGATCGGTTCCAGAAGTTCGAGACGGTCTTCGGCCCGGACCGGGTCAGCCTCTGGCCCTTCCGGCCCGATGCCTTCCCCGAGCGCTGCGTGGTCCGAGACCTGGCCGCCCGTCTGGACTTCCGCTTGGACCTGGGGACCATTGTCCGCAGCAACGAGAGCATGTCGGCCGAGGCCGCTGCGCTGCTCTACTTGGTGCGCAAGTGGCTTCCGCCGCTGCCCAAGGGGCAGGACAGCCTGGCCGGTGAGCGCAAGCTGGTGCGCGCCATCTCTCATCTGCCCGGGCGCAAGCTGCGGCTTGCCCCGCAGACCGTGCTGGAGACGGCAACGCCGCAGGCGGATGACCTGGCCTGGATCGCTGCGCGCGTTGGCCAGGAGCTTTTGCTGCCCGGGGTGGCTGGCGAAGGCGACCTGCGCGATGAGGAGGATCTGGTGGCCTTGGCGCGCTCCTGCGTGCCGTGGCTGGCCGGCCAGCTGGGTGAACCGCTGGCCACTGACATGAGCGTCGAGGATCTGGCCTGGTGCCTGGCGCGGCTGCGCAACCTCCACTGTCCCCAGGCACTGACGACCCGCGATGCCCTGCAGGCACATCTGCAGCAGCAGGAGTTGGACCGGCTCCAACGCCGCCAGGCCCGCAAGGCCCGGCAGGCGGCGCTGCAAACGCCGGTGCGCCGTGGCGGTCGCCGGAAAGCCGTCGAGGCGGCGGGCGTTCCCGCCACCCCCGAGCCCCCGGCAGCGCCGGGCGAGCGCGTGAGTGAGCTGCTGCAGCAGTTGCGCGCCGACTTCGCCAAGCCGCCCCGGACCCCGGCCGAGGAGCGCGCGGCGCGGCAGGCCGAGCGCGAGCACAAGCAGGCCCTTCGGGCGCAACGTGAAGCCTCCCGCGCAGGTCGCCAGGCTTTGCGGGATGTCCGCAAGGCCGAGCGCAAGGCCCAGCGGCAGACCTCGCCGGCGGGTGACGACGCCGGCGGCGCCTGAGGCTTCGGCGACCTCTCGACGCCCAGGGCAACCCGGGGGGGGGTCAGGGGGCCATGCGCTCCACCTGCTCCCACAGCTCCGTGGCCTGTTGCGCCCAGTAGCCGGGCGAGCCGAACCAGGGAAAGGCCCGCGGGAAGGCCGGATCGTGCCAGCGACGGGCGATCCAGGCGCTGTGGTGCAGCATCCGCAGCGTGCGCAGGGGCTCGATCAGGCGGAGTTCGGTCAGGTCCAGGTCGCGCACGCTCTGGTAAGCCTCCACCAGCCGGTCCAAGGCCGTGCCCGCGCTGTCCCGGTCGCCCGGCAGCAGCATCCAGAGGTCCTGGATGGCCGGACCCGTCAGGCAGTCGTCCAGGTCCACGAAGTGCGGGCCCGCCTGCTCGCCCTCCTCGCGCCACAGCACATTGCCGGGGTGGCAGTCGCCGTGCAGGCGCAGCTGGCGCAAGCCGCCGGAGGCCGAGGACACCTCGTCAAACACCGCCTGCGCCGCTTCGAGTGCGGCCTGGCTCGCACGCAGCCAGCCGGCATCCAGCTCCGGGCGCACCAGGCCCTGGTCCAGCAAGGCTTGGCGGGCAGCGGTGCCGAGCGTCTGCACCGTCAGCCGGGGGCGGTGCTGGAAGGGCTCGCGGGCCCCGACCCGATGCAGGCGCGCCAGCAGCCGGCCGGTCCAGGCCAGGGTGCGCTCGTCTTCCAGGTCAGGGGGGCGGCCGGCACGCCGCCGGCTCACCGCGAAGCGCCAGCTGGGGCCCTCGGGCAGTTGGACATGGCCCAGCGTGCCCTGTTGGCCATCGCGGCACACGCCTGCGGCGGCATCCTCCGCGGGCAGCACGAGCGGTGGCACCACGGGCACCTCCTCGGCGGCCAGCGCCAGGGCGAAGCGATGCTCCTCCCGCAGCTGCGCATCGCTCCAGCGTTCCGGCCGGTAGAACTTGACGACGACGACTTCGCCCTCGTCCAGGTGAACCTGCCAGACACGGTTTTCATAGGAGTTGAGCTGCAGCAGCCGGCCATCCGGGTGGAAGCCGGCATGCCACAGCGTGTCCAGCACCACCTGGGGGTCCAGGGCGGCAAAGGGCGCCACAGACGTCGGGTGGGCGTCCTGTGCGGAACGGGGAAAAGGGGTGTCGGGCATGGCGGCATGGTAGCGAGCTGCCCGTCGTGCACGCGCCCGGCGTGCGCTCGCTTCACTCGAGACGGTCGCGTCGCACCTTCTCCACCTGCTGGCGCACGTCGGTGAACAGGCCCAGCAGCGCATCCACCCGCTTGGCCCCCAGCTTCACCTGGTAGTCCAGCTCGGCGGCCTGGTCCTCAACCAGCGCCTCCAGGTGCGAACCCAGCGTCATCGGCGGCAGCCGAAGCTTGGCTTCGGCTTCCGAGCCTTCGCGCACGACCTGGGCGCCCGCGTTGCGGGCGATGCGCAGCATGGCCGCGTTCTCGCTCAGTGCGTGGATCACCAGGGTGTCGACCTGCCGGTTGCGGGCATGCAGCATGGCATGGCCGAACAGCCGCGCCCCATAGCCCCGGCCGCGTGCGGCCGGCACCACGGACACACCGAACTCCGCGGCCGGCGCCTCCTCCGGCAGCGGCTGCAGGTAGGCCAGGTGGGCCATGGCAATGATTTCCAGCTTCCGGTTGAAGATGCCGAATACCTCGTCCCGGTCAAAGCTGATCATGTCCACGTAGCGGGCGACCTGCGCGTCAGAGGCGCTGTAGCCGAATCGCAGGTAGCGGTCATGGGGCGCCAGCGCCATCAGGTGCGACAGGATGCGGCCGCGGTGGCGCTCGACCAGACTGCGGATGGGAATCCACCGGAAGGTCGGCGGCGTCTTGGTCTCGGGGGCGGCGGCTTCGGTCATGGCGGTGCCTCCAGGGCGGAGGAAGGACGGCACAGTCCGTGCCGCGGGATGAGGATTGAGGGTTAACCCTTACAGCATTGTAAGGAAGGCTGATCGAAGCCGCAGGGCGTGAATGTGGGGGGATGGGCCGGGATGGGGCCTGTTCTCCTGCAGAGCGGGCCGTGTATACTCCGACGTTTCCCGTTGTTGGCGGGGAGTGGTGCATGCTGGCTCAGGCTGGCTTAAGAGGGTGCACCCGGCGAGGCCGCATGCCCGGATTCCATCCGGGGGACAAGCGGTTCCAAAGGGGCACTTCGCGCTGCAGACAGCCGACATTCTCATTGCAAGAGTTCTGCTCATGAAGACCTTCAGCGCCAAGCCGGCCGAGGTGACGCACGAGTGGTTTGTGATTGACGCCACCGATAAGGTGCTCGGACGTGTCGCCAGCGAAGTGGCACTCCGTCTGCGCGGCAAGCACAAGGCCATTTACACCCCGCACGTGGATACCGGCGACTACATCGTCGTGGTCAATGCCGACAAGATCCGTGTCACTGGCAACAAGGCCAACGACAAGATCTACTACCGTCACTCTGGCTTCCCGGGCGGCATCTACGCCACGAAGTTCAAGGACATGCAAGCCAAGCACCCCGGCCGCGCGCTGGAGAAGGCCGTCAAGGGCATGCTGCCCAAGGGCCCGCTGGGTTATGCCATGGTCAAGAAGCTGAAGGTGTACGCCGGTGCCGAGCATCCGCACACCGCCCAGCAGCCCAAGGCGCTGGAAATCTGAGGAGCGCTGAATGATCGGTAACTGGAACTATGGCACCGGCCGTCGCAAGTCGTCTGTCGCCCGCGTCTTCCTGAAGAAGGGCACTGGCCAGATCGTCGTCAACGGCAAGCCGGTGGACAAGTACTTCGGCCGCCAGACCTCCATCATGGTGGTCAAGCAGCCGCTGGTGCTGACCGAGAACGTCGAAGCTTTCGACGTGCAGGTCAATGTGCACGGTGGCGGTGAGTCCGGCCAAGCCGGCGCCGTCCGTCACGGCATCACCCGTGCCCTGATCGACTACGACGCAGCCCTGAAGCCGGCCCTGAGCCAGGCAGGCTACGTGACCCGCGATGCCCGTGAGGTCGAGCGTAAGAAGGTCGGTCTGCACGGTGCTCGTCGCCGTAAGCAGTTCAGCAAGCGCTGATCGCTGCTGCCAGGGCTCAAGGCCCTGGCGACACCTTGCAAAGGGCCGCTTCTGCGGCCCTTTGTCATGGGGACGCCGCCTCAGGGGTTGGGTCAGAATCGACGGTCCACCCTTGCCCCTCTTCTTTCAGAAAGGCCCGGCCGATGCGCTGGAAGCTGTTTCGCCGTCGGCTGTCGATCTCCGCACCACGCATGATCGTGCGCAGCCATCTGCCCTGGCCGTTGCGCTGGGCGGCGCTGGCGGTCATGCTGGGCTTTTCCGGCGCGCTCGCGCTCTGGGCTTTTGAGTTCGGCAAGGACATCGCGGGCGTGGACCGTGGCAGCCGGGAGGAAGTGGTGCGCTTGCACGAGGAGCTCTCGCGTCTTCGCGATGACCGGGACCGGGCGCAGTCCATTGCCAACACGGCAGAGAGCCTGCTCAAGACGGAGCGTGCCTCACAGGAAAAGCTGGCCGAGCAACTGCGTCAGGTGGAGGCCGACAACCTTGCCCTGAAAGCCGATCTGGGCTTTTTTGAACGCCTGCTGCCGGCGGCGGGCAAACCCGGGGGACTGCAACTGCGCGGGGTGCAGGTTCAGGCGGATGGCGCCGGGCTGCGCTACCAGGTCCTGGTGACGCAGGCGGCCAAGGCGGCTCCATTTGCCGGAAGGCTGGAACTGCAGCTCAGTGGAACGCAGCAGGGGCGCCCCTGGAGCCTGACCCCGGCCGAGGCGGCCAGGACCCTGCAGGTGAAGTCTTACGCACGCCTGGAGGGCCACGTCAGCCTACCTGCGCAGACGGTGGTTAAACTGGTGCAGATCGCCGTGCGCGACGGCGCCGGTGCAGTGGTGGCCACCGAATCGGTGCGGCTTTGACGCACGGGCCACGCCCGGCACCGTGCGGCGACGGGCGAATGACGTTGGGGCCCGCGGCGCATGACCGGGGCAAGGCAAGACACAGGAGAGCGGCCATGTGGTTTGGTAAGCGCAGGAAGCAACCGCCCATCCGAAGCCTGATCGGCGAAGGCACCGTGGTGCGCGGTGAGGTGCAGTTTGAGGACGGCCTGCGGGTTGATGGCGAGATCGAGGGCGACATCGTCGCTACTGGCGCGGCCAGCCTGCTGGTGATCAGCGAGAATGCCCGCATCCGTGGCAAGGTCAGTGCCGGCCATGTGATCATCAACGGTGAAGTGTCCGGACCGGTGGAGGCGCTGGAGCTCCTGGAGCTCCAACCCAAGGCCCGGGTGGTGGGGGATGTGCACTACGGTGCGCTTGAAATGCACCAGGGCGCCACGATCCAGGGGGCCTTGTGCCCCCGGTCTGCCGGGCAGGAGACGCCGGCCCTGCTGGAGAACGGCGCCAAGCCGGTCCTCAAACTGGCGGCGTCCAACGAGGCCTGAACACCGGGCCGGTTTGAACAAACTTGGAAGGAACGACATGAACGCAGTGGCCGAAACCCTGGCTCCCGAAACCGGCACCGAGGGGATGCCCGCTCCGCTGATCTTCACCGATGCCGCCGCCGCCAAGGTGGCTGATCTGGTGGCCGAGGAAGGTAACCCTGACCTGAAGCTGCGCGTGTTCGTGCAGGGCGGCGGTTGCTCGGGCTTCCAGTACGGTTTCACCTTCGATGAGATCGCCAACGAGGACGACACCCAAATGTCCAAGAACGGCGTCACGCTGCTGATCGATGCCATGAGCCTGCAGTACCTGGTGGGGGCGGAGATCGACTACAAGGAAGACCTGAACGGCTCGCAGTTCGTCATCAAGAACCCGAACGCCACCACCACCTGTGGTTGCGGCTCGAGCTTCTCCGCCTGATGCGCACTGCGGTTTGAGGCAGGCGCGGGCCGGTTCCCGTCTGCTTACGCCGAACAAGAGGCCGCCTGAGGGCGGCCTTTTGCATGGCGCTCTTGTCGCCGGTCCGACGCCGGGCTCAGGCCGGCGTGAGGCTGCCCAGCAGGCGGGGGCCACGCGCCCCGGTGACTTCCGGCAAGCTGGCCGGCACGCGCCGGCACAGGGCACTGGCCAGCCAGGCGAAGGCGGCGGCCTCCACCTGCAGTGGCGGCAGGCCTTGGCTGTCGGTGCTGCGCACCGGCAGGCCGGGCAGGGCCCGGCGCAGCCGCGCCATCAGGTCATCGTTGAGGGCGCCGCCGCCGCACACCAGCAACTGCGCGCAGTGAGGCGCCTCGCGCCGCAGGGCCTGGGCCGCGGCCTGCGCGCTCAGCTCGGCCAGGGTGGCCTGCACATCCTGCGGGACCAGTGTCAGGCCGTCCAGACGGGCCGCCAGCCAGCCCTCGTGGAACAGGTCACGGCCGGTGCTCTTGGGCGGCCGCCGTGCGAAGAAGGGCTCAGCCAGACAGCGCGCCAGCAGCGTGGCATGGACCTGCCCGCCGGCCGACCAACGGCCCGCGGCGTCATAGGCAGTGCCCAGGTGGCGTTGGCACCAGCCGTCGAGCAGGGCGTTGGCCGGGCCGCAGTCAAACCCTGTGACCGGGCCGTCTGGCGCGGTGCTGTGGGCCGCCGCCGGCGGCAGCAGGGTCAGGTTGGCGATGCCACCCAGGTTGAGCACCGCACGGTGTTCCGTCGCCCGGCCAAAGACCAGGGCATGGAAAGCGGGCACCAGCGGTGCGCCTTGTCCGCCGGCGGCCAAGTCCCGAGGGCGGAAGTCGTGGGCCACGTCGATGCCGGTCAGCTCCGCCAGCAGGGCCGGTTGGTTGAGTTGCAGTGTGTAGCCCAGCCCATCGAACTCCCCAGGGCGATGGCGCACCGTCTGGCCATGGCTGCCGATGGCCCGGATCTCCCGGGCGGGCAGACCAGCCCGCGCCAGCAGTTCGTCCACCACCTGCGCCTGCAGCCGGGTCAGGGCGTTGGCGGCCAGGGCAGCATGGTGCAGCTCATCGGCGCCCGGGCTGTTGAGCGCCAGCAGCGTGGCGCGCAGGGCCTCCGGCATGGGTCGGTGGGCATGGGTGAGCACCTGCAAGCCGCCGGTCGCGGGAAGGCGGGCCAGGACGCCGTCCACCCCGTCCAGCGAGGTGCCCGACATCAGGCCGATGAACAGCTCGCGCGGGTCTGGCGTAGTCACTCGAAGCGGGTGGCGCCGCCGTCCACCTGTGCGGCCAGGGCCAGTTCGGCCTGGCGCTGGCGTGCCAGATCCTGGAACCGGTTCTTCTGGGAGGCCTCGAGTTTCAGCGTCTCGGACTGCCGGGCAAATTTCAGCGGGTCCTGATGCTTGCCGTTCACCCGCACCTCGAAGTGCAGATGGGGGCCCGTGGCCCAACCGGTGGCGCCGACCGCGCCCACCCGTTGGCCCTGGTCCACGCGTTGCCCCTTCTTCACGTCGATTCGGCTCAGGTGGGCATAGAGGGTGGTGCGTTGGTTGCCGTGGTCCACCATGACCACGTTGCCGTAGCCGCCTTGCTGTCCGGAAAAGCTCACGACGCCCTGGCCCACGCTGCGTACCGGCGTGCCGGTGGGAGCGCCGTAGTCGGTGCCCAGATGGGCCCGCCAGGTCTGCAGGATGGGGTGGAAGCGCATGGCAAAGCCCGAGGTGACCCGGGTGAACTCCATGGGGCTGGCCAGGAAGGTGCGCCGTTTGCTTTCGCCCTGCAGGTCGTAGTAGGCGCCGCGGTTGCCCTCGCCAAACCAGACGGCCTGCACTTGGCGGCCCTTGTTGACGAACTCGGCAGCCAGCACGCGGCCGGCGCCCTGGGCCCAGGGCGCCGGTTCACCATCGGCGCTCAGGCTCTCGTAGACCACGCTGAAACGGTCGCCCTTGCGCAGCTCCCGATGGAAGTCGATGTCCGCGGCGAACAGCTCGGCCAGTTGCGAGGCCACCTTGTCGGGCAGTCCCGAAGCGTCGGTGGCGGCAAAGAGCGAGCTCTGGATGGTGCCGCTGCCCAGCCGCACGCTGGCCTGCAGGGTGCCAGTGGACAACTCGCGGTGCCAACTGCCGTCGGTCTCCCGATGGAGCTGCAGGCGTTCGAAGCGGTCTGGCGTGTCGGTCAGCGGCGCGCGCACCACCAGGCTGTGTGGCTGGCCGTGCCGATCCACCTCAGCCTGCACCAGGCGGCCGGCGCGGCCTTCGGCCAGGCGCCGGAGGTCCTCGTCGCGGCGCAGCGTGGCGATGGCCTGCGGGTCGGTCACCCCCAGGCGGCGCAGCAGGCCGTCCAGGCTGTCCTGGCTGCGGGTGACCTCGGTGCGAAACAGCCGCAGGCTGCTGCTGGCCAGGGCCTCAAGCTGGGGTTCGGCCGCCTCAGGGGCCACGGCTTCCACCACCAGCCGCTGAGGCAGCTCGGCGGCGTCAGGGGCCAGCGGGGCGATGCCGAAGGCAGTGATGCCGTAGCCGGCCAGCAAGGCCAAGCCGGCGGCGCTGACCTGGCGGCGGTGACGGCTCAGCCAGTCTTGCAGCCGGGCGAGGGAATGTCCGGGAGTGGAGATGTCTTGCACAGGTCCCAACGATGTCATGGTCACCCGGGTCGCGCAGGCGCCCGGGCGGGAATGGATCGAAAGGGGCCTTGCTGCCGTCACCGTGGGTCCGGGTGCGCCAGGGGTGGCCCGTAGAATCGGCCGCCGCCGGTTCTTGTGACCGGTATGCAACGACCGGCGCGAGCCCCTTGCAGGGCACCAGGCCCTCCCGGGCGCGCGCTGGCTGAGTATAGCCACCTGATCCGGCTCCGCCGACCGGGTCTGCCCTGTCCGTCGCGCGCCTTGCAGCGCCTTGCCCGCCATGTCTGACACCCCTGCCGCCACCGCCTCTTCAGCTGCCACCCCGGCTGCCGCCCTCAGTGACCGTGTGCAGGAGGCGCTGGCTGTCAGCCTGCGGGGCTGTGCCGAACTGCTGCCCCAGTCGGACTGGGTGAAGAAGCTGCAGCGCAGCGAAGCCACCGGCCAGCCGCTGCGCATCAAGCTGGGCCTGGATCCGACCGCGCCCGACATCCACCTGGGCCACACGGTGGTGCTCAACAAGATGCGCCAGCTCCAGGACCTGGGCCACCGCGTGATCTTCTTGATTGGTGACTTCACCTCCTTGATCGGCGACCCATCGGGCCGCAACAGCACCCGCCCGCCGCTCACCAAGGAGCAGATCGAGGTCAACGCGCAGACCTACTACAAGCAGGCCAGCCTGGTGCTCGATCCGGGCAAGACCGAGATCCGCTACAACTCCGAGTGGTGTGATCCGCTGGGCGCGCGCGGCATGATCCAGCTGGCGGCCAAGTACACCCTGGCCCGCCTGCTGGAGCGCGACGACTTCACCAAGCGCTTCCAGGCCAACGCGCCCATCTCGATGCACGAGCTGCTGTACCCGCTGATGCAGGGCTACGACTCGGTGGCCTTGAAGAGCGACCTGGAACTGGGCGGCACCGACCAGAAGTTCAACCTGCTGGTGGGCCGCGCCCTGCAAGCTGAGTACGGCCAGGAGGCCCAGTGCGTGCTGACCATGCCGCTGCTGGAGGGGCTGGATGGCATCGAGAAGATGTCCAAGTCCAAGAACAATTACGTGGGCATCACCGAGGCGCCCAACAGCATGTTCGCCAAGATCCTGTCCATCAGCGACGAGCAGATGTGGAAGTGGTTCACACTGCTGTCCTTCCGCAGCGAACGCGAGATCGAGGCCCTCAAGGCCGAGGTGGTGGCGGGCCGCAACCCCAAGGACGCCAAGGTGCTGCTGGCCAAGGAGATCACGGCCCGCTTCCACGATGCCGCCGCGGCCGACACCGCCGAGCAGGATTTCAACAACCGCGCCAAGGGCGGCATCCCGGAGGACATCCCCGAGGTGAGCCTGTCGGGTGCGCCCCTGGCGATTGGTGCCCTGCTGAAGGCCGCCAACCTGGTGCCCAGCACCAGCGAAGGCCTGCGCATGGTGGAGCAGGGCGGTGTGCGCCTGGATGGCACGGTGCTGTCGGACAAGGGCCTCAAGATCAACGCCGGCACCTTTGTGCTGCAGGTGGGCAAGCGCAAGTTCGCCCGCGTCACCCTGGCTTGAGGCAAGGAGCCGGCACATGGCCATGCGCATGACCAAGCCCCTGTTTGTCCTGACGCTGTGCGTGGCGGTGGGCATGATCGCCTTTGGCGGCTGGTCCATCCGCCAGATGCCCAAGGCGGGGGCGCCGGCGCCGGCGGCTTCCGGCCCGGTGGTGGACCTGCTGGCCCAGGCCCGCCAGGCCCCCGGTGCCCAGGTGTTGCCCAGCGGGGTGGTGGTGGAGGTGCTGCAGGCCGGACAAGGCCGCAAGCCCCGCGCCACCGACACCGTCAAGGTGCACTACCGGGGGGTGATGGCCGATGGCACCGAGTTCGACAGTTCCTACCGGCGTGGCCAGCCGGCCGAGTTTCCGCTCGACAAGGTCATTGCCTGCTGGACCCAGGGCCTGCAGGAGCTGTCGGCGGGCGCCAAGGCCCGCCTGACCTGCCCGGCAGCCACCGCCTATGGCGAGCGCGGTGCGGGCGGATTGATTCCGCCGGGCGCGGTGCTGCAGTTCGAGGTGGAGCTGCTGGGCCTGATCTTCTGAGGCCCGGGTTTCAGCGCGCCACGGCCGGGCCCCGCGCCGCTCCCGCCGGGGTCGGCCGCGCCAACTCCAGCGCCCGCTGGGTGTCGGCCACGGCGGCAGCCCAGTGTGGCTCGCCGGCCAGCCGCTGCTGCGCCCGGGACAGCGCCTGTTCCGCCGCCTCGAGTTCACCGGCTTGCAGATGGCACCAGGCCAGGTTGTTCCAGGCCACGGCCGAATCCTGACGCGCCACCAGCCCTTTGAAGGCCTGTGCGGCGGCCGGCCAGTCCTGGCGCGCGGCCAGCGCGTTGCCCCAGCCCAGCCAAAAACTTGCCACGTCGGGATGGCGTTCCTGGGCGGCTGCCCAGGCCTGTAGCACCGCGGGCGCCTCACTGCCCAGGGCCTGTTCCAGCCCCAGCACATCCGCCAGCAGGCGTTCCGGCTCGGTGTGCCGCGGCAGCGTGCCAGGGCGGCACGCCCGCAGGGCCCAGTGGCCGCTGCGGGCCCAGGTGTGCTCCAGCGTCGACAAGGGCCAGTGGGCGTCCGGGGTATCGCCGCTGTGCAGTCGCACGGTCTGGGCCTGCAGGTCATAACCGGTGAGCACGGCGTAGTGCCAGCGGGTCCACCAAGACAGCGAGAGATTGAGCAGCACGGCCACCGGCTGGCCATGGGCCAGCTCGTCCAAGGCGTCCGACAGGGCATGGGGTGCCGGTCGCAGGCGCCCGGCCAGCAGGCCTTCACGGCGCAGCGTGGCCAGCATCTCGGCTTGCAGACTGCCCTGGCGGCCGGGCAGGTAGGTCCGGGCGGTCAGTCGGGACAAGGGGGCCGGCTGGCCCGCGTGGCCCAGCAGCATCGCCAGGCTGGCGGGCCCGCAAAGCAGGTCGCCCTGGGCCACAAAGGGCACGTCGCGCACCTCGGCGCGGGTTGGCCGCGCGGCCTCGGGGTCTCGCTGCAGGGCCTGGGTCAGCGGGGGCGTGAGCGTGCGCGAGAGCGGGGCGCAGCCCGCCAGCCCGCCGCCAAGCCCGCCTATCAGGGGCAAGGCGCCCAGCCCGCCCCAGCGGCGCAGCCGACCCAGGCAGGCGCGGCGCGTCAGCGGCTGCCGGGGCGTGGGCATGCGGCGGGCTGCCGTCAGCGGATGGAGCGGGTGAAGGGGAAGACCTTGGTGAAGCCCAGGATATCGGTGGTCAGCAGGACGAGGAAGACGAACACGGCCGTGCCGATGAGGTCGCCGGCGCCGGCCGGGTCCTGGTCAATGCGTGCCAGCACCTGCTGGGCCTCGGCCTCGCTCAGGGCGGCCACCCGGGCCTGGGCTTCGTCCAGGTCCACGCCACGGGCCTGCAGCGCCTGGGCCACCTCCGCACGCATCAGGGTGGCCTGCAGACGCGCCGGCGCGCTGTCGGCAGCGGTTTCAGCCGCCAGGGCGGGGGCGGTGCCGATCAGGGCGGCCTGGGCAGGCTGCATCAGGCCGGCAAAACTCAGGCAGGCTGAGAGGCTCCAGGCCAGCAGTCGGGGGGAACGGCGCATGGGAGATCTCCTTGTGTGGGATGGGCTGGGCCGCCGTGGCGGCCGGTCGTGTCAGGCCCGATGGTAGAAGCAAGTGCGGGGCCGGTACCCACCTGCAAGCTGGGGGGCACCCGTCAGCGGGCGGACAATCGGCGCATGGAAGTGGCAAGTTACCTCAAGGTGTCGGTGGCGGTCGCCGTGGCCACCATCGGCCTGAAGACCGGCGCCTGGTGGCTCACCGATTCGGTCAGCCTGCTGTCCGATGCGCTGGAGTCGCTGGTCAACCTGGCCGGGGCGATGTTCGCGCTGGCCATGGTGACCCTGGCGGCCCAGCCGCCGGACGAGGACCATCCCTACGGCCACCACAAGGCGGAGTACTTCTCCAGCGGCTTCGAGGGGGTGCTGATCCTCGCGGCGGCGCTGGGCATCATCGCGGCGGCTGTGGACCGCTGGTGGCATCCCCAGCCGCTGGAGCAGCTGGGCTGGGGCATGGCGCTGTCGCTGTTCAGCTCCGGCCTGAACGGTGCGCTGGCGCTGGCGATGCTGCGCAAGGCGCGCCAGCATCACTCGATGGCCTTGGAGGCCGACGCCCGCCACCTGATCACCGACGTGTGGACGTCGGCCGGGGTGCTGCTGGGCCTCCTGGCGGTGCAGATCACCGACTGGCTATGGCTGGATCCAGTGGCGGCCATCCTGGTGGCGCTCAACATCCTGCGCGAGGGCGTCTCCCTGGTGCGGCGTTCCGCGGACGGGCTGATGGACCAGGCCCTGGAGCCGGAGCACCAGCAGGCCATCGACCGGGTGCTGGAGAACTTTGAGGACCCGATGATCCGTTTTGACCATCGGGTGTCCCGGCGGGCCGGGGCGCGCCGCCATGTGGACCTGCACATGCATGTGCCGGCCGACTGGACGCTGCGGCAGGCCGCGGCGGCGCGCGGCGCGGTGGAGCTGGCGCTGATGGAGGCCGTGCCGGGCCTGCGCGCCACGCTGCAGCTGTTACCAATGGATGTGGAGGCGCACGATCCCCAGACGCGCCGCCCGGAGGAATACACATGATCGCGTTGATCCAGCGGGTGGCCCGGGCCCGCGTCGAAGTGGCCGGCGAGGTGGTGGGCGCCATCGACCGCGGCCTGCTGGTGCTGGTGTGCGCCGAGCCGGCGGACACGCCCCTGGCCGCGCGCCGGTTGGTGGACAAGCTGCTGAAGCTGCGGGTCTTCGCCGACGGGGCCGGCAAGATGAACCGCAGCGTGACCGATCTGGACGGCGCTGGCACCGCGGGTGGGCTGCTGCTGGTCTCGCAGTTCACGCTGGCGGCCGACACCTCGGGCGGCAACCGCCCCAGTTTCACCGGGGCGGCGCCGTCCGCAATTGGTCGCGCGCTCTACGAGGAGGTGCTGGCACAGGCCCGGTCCCGCCATCCGCAGGTGGCCGCCGGCGTCTTCGGGGCCGACATGCAGGTGCATCTGGTCAATGACGGGCCGGTCACCCTGCCGATGCGCGTCACGGGCTGAGTCTGTCAAGCGGGCGGCCATGAAAAAGGCGCCCCTGTAGGGCGCCTGGTCTGGGGGCGGCGGGTTGAGCCCACCGCCGGTGCGCAGGGTCTGCGCCGGATCAGTCGGCGTACTGGCCGGCAGCCTTGATGGCCGGGCCCCACTTGTTGATCTCGGCCTCGACGAACTTCTTGTGTTCGGCGCCGCCCACGCGGCCGTCGGTCACGATGACTGCGCCCAGGGCTTCCTGGCGCTTTTGGAAGTCGGTGTCCTTGAGGGCGGTGCGCAGGGCGGCGTTGACCTTGTCCAGCACCGCCTTGGGCGTGCCCTTGGGGGCGTACAGGCCGTGCCAGATGCTGACGTTGAAGCCCTTGAGGCCGGATTCATCCAGCGTCGGCAGCTTGGCCAGCGCCGGGGTGCTCAGCTTCTTGGTGGTGGTCACCGCGAAGGCCTTGACCTTGCCCGACTCGATCTGGCTGGTGGTGTTGGTGGTCTGGTCGCACATGATGTCCACCTGGCCGCCCAGCAGGTCGGTCATGGCGGGGGCGGTGCCCTTGTAGGGCACGGTGGTCATGTCGATCTTCAGGCTCTGCTGGAACAGCAGGCCGCACAGGTGCGAGGCCGAACCCAGACCGGCGTTGGCCAGGTTGATCTTGCCCTGGTTGGCCGACAGCCACTTGGAGAGTTCGGCGTAGTTGGCCGCCGGCAGCGTGGTGCGGCCGATCAGGGTCATGGGCACCTCGTTGATCAGGCCCAGGTACTCGAAGTCGTCCAGCGTCTTGTATTGCAGCGAGCGGTACAGGGCCGGCGAAGTGGCCATGCCGATGTGGTGCAGCAACAGGGTGTAGCCATCGGGCGCGGCCTTGGCCACCTTGGTGGCGCCCAGGGTGCCACCGGCGCCCCCCACGTTCTCGATGACGATGGTGCCGCCCAGCGGCTTGCGCAGGGCCTCGGCCAGGTCGCGTGCCACCTTGTCGGTGGGGCCGCCGGCGGTGAAGGGCACGATGATGGTGACCGGCTTTTCCGGGTACTCGGCCAGGGCGGGCAGGGCTGAGGCCAGCAGGACGGCGGCGGCCGCGGCGCTGAGGGTGAAACGGCGATTCATCAGGTGGTTTCCTTCCGGGATGGGCCGCAGGGGTTGTGGATCTCGGTATGGTGACCCTGCGGACGGCCTGTGGTCAGGGTGCTGTGGATGCTAGGGGCGGCGGGGCGCCGCGGTCATCGCGGGAACTACGTAAGGCGTGGCGGCTGACCCTAAGATGCGCGACATCCTCGACGAACCACAAGCCGCACCGGCGCCTGCCGGTCGACGCCGCGCCATGAGCCGCATCCTCCGATTCGACCCGCCTGACACCCTGCCCGAGCGCGACCAGCCCCGCCTGGAGCGGCGCGAGGTGGGGGCCCCCGTGCGGCAGACCTGGACCCTCTACGAGCCGGCAGGCGAGGGCCTGTGCGCCGGCATCTGGACCTGTGAGCCGGGCCGCTGGCGCATCGTCTTCGGCCCGCATGAGCATGAGTACTTCATGGTGCTGGAAGGGCGTGTCCGCCTGCACGACGCCCAGGGCGGCGTGACCGAGGCCGGTCCGGGCCAGGCACTGGTGATCCCCGCGGGATTCGAGGGCTCCTTCGAGGTGCTGGAGCGGGTGCGCAAGCACTTTGTGGTCGTCAGACGCTGAGCGGGTGGCGGGGCGCCTGGCCCCATACTTGCGTCTTCGCCCCGACCCCGGCTTCAGACCGCACGGGCTGCGCCGTGAGGAGGGCCCTGCGTCCCTTGCCTGCCCCACGCCCCGCCCACGATGCTCCAGCCTGATACGCCTGCCGTCACACCTGCGGCACCCGACGCCCTCCGCGCCCTGCCGCCCGACGATCCCCAGCGCGAGCGCCTGCACAACGAGGTCCATGCCCGACCGCCGGCCCGCATCCGATTGCCGGCGCTGGTGGTCTATGTGGCGGTGCTCAACGAAGGCATCAGCCGCGATCAGGAATGTGCCCACCTGCAGCGCCTGCCCGGCCAGGCCGGCCTGCAGCCCGAAGACCTGGCTGGCAGCTTCCTGCGCCTGCGCGGTGAGGGCTACACCCTCAAGTGGGAGCGCCACACCGAGTTCTCGCGCTACTCCCTGGTCCAGCCTCTGCCGGCCGGTGCCGGCTTGGGCGCCGAGCAGCCACCGCTGTTGCCCGGGTTGGTCTTGCCCGCCGACTGGTTCGCCACGCTACCCGGCCGCACCGTGGCCGCGGTCAAGCTGGTGTTGGTGGAGCAGGACCTCACGGATCCGCAGGCCGCGCTGGCGCTGGGCCAGCGCTGGCTGGGCGGGCGCACCGTGGTGGCCTCCCACCTGGGGCACAACGGGCACTCCATCGCCGTGACCAACTTCCGCCTGCAGCCCAACGGCTTTGAACGCATGCTGGTCATGGCCGCCCCTGGCACCAGCGAGACCCGCGCCGGCCGTATATCCGCCCGGCTGCTGGAGCTGGAAACCTACCGCCTGATGGCCCTGCGCGGTCTGCCGGCGGCCAAGACCCTGGCGCCTGAGCTGGCCGCGGCCGAGGCGGACCTGGCCGACACCATCGCCCAGCTGGAACGCCGCCATGCGTCGGAGCAGGACCTGCTCGACCGGCTCATCCATGTCGCTGCCGGCGTTGAGCGCGCCAACGCCCAGCACCAGTACCGCTTCTCGGCCACCCAGGCCTATGCCGAGTTGGTGCGCCAGCGCACTGCCGAGCTGCGTGAGAAGGCGATTCCCGGCACCCAAACCATCGGCGAGTTCATGCAGCGCCGGCTCAGTCCCGCCATTGCCACTGTGGCGGCCACGGAGCGCCGCCTGGCCAGCCTGTCGCAGCGCATCGAGCGCGCCAGTGCCTTGTTGCGTACCCGCGTGGACATTGCCACCGAAACCCAGAACCAACAGCTGTTGGCCAAGCTCACCCAGGGCCAGGCCTTGCAGCTGCAGCTGCAGAGCACGGTGGAGGGCCTGTCCATTGCGGCCATCTCCTACTACATGGTCAGCCTGCTGCTCTATGGCGCCAAGGCGGCCAAGGGCCTGGGCCTTCCGCTCAACCCGGAGATGACCGCAGGCGCGATGATTCCCTTTGTACTCTGGGGGGTATGGAAGACCACCCAGCGCATCCACGCCAAACTCCATGCCCGGGGCGACGCCCACTGAGGTCGCGGGTGCCCGCGCACGGTGGAAGCCGTGCGCGTGGTGACGGCACCGTGGCGTGCCCCAAGAATCTGTACGACAGTGGAGAGGAGGTCTGTGATGGCGACGGTGGATGCCAAGTTGAAGTACCTATTTCCCGGCTGGTTTGCCGTGGTGATGGGCCTGAGCGGACTGTCGCTGGCTTGGCACCGCGCGGCGCCGCTGATGGGCGAGATGGCCACAGGCTTCGCGCTGGTGATCGGGGCGCTGGCGGCGGCGGTGCTGGTGGTGCTGGCCGTGGCGGCACTGCTGCGCTGGCGGCGTCATCCCGAGGCCTGGGCCGAGGACCTGAAGCACCCGGTGCGCCACACTTTTGTGGCGGCCATCCCGATTGCGCTGCTGCTGGTGGCCACGGTAGGCACGGCGCTGCTGGGGCCGGGGCCGGTGCAGCGCGCGCTGTGGTGGGCCGGCTCGCTGGGCCAGTTCGGCGTGACCTGGTGGGTGCTGCGGCGCTGGTGGCTGGGCCACAAGGCCGGCGGGCTGGTGTGGGCTTCGGTCACGCCGGCGCTGTTCATCCCCATTGTGGGCAATGTGCTGGCCCCGCTGGCCGGCGTGCCCCTGGGGCATGCCGAGTGGGCGGCGGCGCAGTTCGGCCTGGGCCTGATGTTCTGGCCGGTGGTGCTGGTGCTGCTGGTGGTACGCCTGGCGGTGCAGGGCAGCTGGCCGGACCGTTTGGCGCCCACCGCCTTCATCGTCATCGCGCCGCCGGCGGTGGTGGGCCTGTCGGCCCTGCAGTTGGGCGCACCGCTTCTGGTGGGCTGGGGGCTGTGGGGCATGGCGCTGTTCAGCCTGTTGTGGGCGGGGGCCCAGGCCGGGCGTATCCGCACGCTGCCGTTCTCGCTGCCGCACTGGGGCATGAGCTTCCCGCTGGCGGCGCTGGCGGCGTTGACGCTGCGTCTGGCCACCCCGGGTCAAGGCCTGCTGGCGGTGGTGGCCCCGCTGCTGCTGGCGCTGGCTTCCCTGGTGATCGTCACGCTGTGTGCGGGTACGGTGCGTGGCCTGCGCGACGGCAGCCTGCTGGCGCCGGAGCCGGTGGCGGCCATCGTGCCGGTGTCCGCGCCGGGGTGATGGCTGTACGCGGGCCGCTACTTGCGCAGGCGGCCGCCCAGGTAGCGCTTGCGCCTGAAGAACCAGCCCAGGATGCTGGCCACCAGCACCATGGCGCCCAGGGCGAACCAGAAGCCCGTGCGCGAGTGGATCAGCGGCAGGCCATCGAAGTTCATGCCGAAGATGCCGGTGATGAGGTTGAGCGGCAGGAAGATGGCGGTGAGCACCGTGAGCGTGCGCATGATGTCGTTGGTGCGGTGCCCCAGCAGGCTGAAGTGCATTTGCACCGCCGCTTCGACGCTCTGCTCCAGCCGGCGCACATGGCTGAGCACGCGCTCGATGTGCTCCAGCACGTCGCGTGAGCGCACCCGCAGCAGCTCGCGTTCGCGCCTGGCGCCGGCCTCGGTTTCCGCGGGCCATTCTTCCAGGGCGTCGATCCACTCCTGCACGGCGCTGCGCTGGTCTTCGCCGCTGTCCTCCAGCAGATGCAGCTTGTCGCGGGCGGCCAGCAGCATCTGCCAGTCGTCGAAGCGGCTGCGCGGATTCAGCAGCTCGGCCTGCAGCGTGCCCAGGTGGCGGGTGAGCAGGCGGCGCAGCTCCAGGTAGCTGTCCACCATGTGGTTGACCATGCGCAGCATCAGGTCCGCCGGCCCGCTGGGCAGGCGGGCGCTGCCCCGCAGGTCGCCCTCCCGGGCCTGTTGCCCCAGCCGCTGGGCAAAGTGCTCGCGCACCTGGCAGTCAGCGGGGTGCACGGTCAGCAACACCCGGTCAAAGACCACAAAGCCCACCGGGCTGGTGTCGATGGCCTCCAGGGCGGCGCGGGCGGTGCCCAGGCTGCCGTGCTGCTCGTCCAGGAACAGCTCGCGTCCCCCGGCCCCGACAAGCAGGCGGCGGAAGATCAGCATGTCGTACCAGCTGGTGTCCTCGTAATGCGAGGGCAGCTGGTGGTTGAGCAGGTCGGAGACGTGCAGGTCCACCAAGCCGCCGGTGCCCCAGCGCAACAGGGCGTCCTGGACGGTGCCGCGTTGCACCTCGAAGGGGCGTCGCGCGATGCCGATCCAGAGGAAGCCCTGCGCCGGCAAGGCGTCGGGCAGACCGTCGAGCTCGCTGAATTGCTCCGGTGTGACGTGGAAGATGCGCACCGCGCGTGTCGCCGTCCGGGCCTCAGCCTTGCCAGCCCTGCCGCAGCAGGCGGGCGGCGTCGAGCGCGAAGTAGGTCAGGACACCGTCGGCGCCGGCCCGCTTGAACGCCAGCAGCGACTCCATCATCACCTTGTCGTGGTCCAGCCAGCCGTTCTGCGCGGCGGCCTTGAGCATGGCGTACTCACCCGACACCTGGTAGGCGAAGGTGGGCACGCGGAACTCGTCCTTCACCCGGCGCACGATGTCCAGGTAGGGCATGCCGGGCTTGACCATCACCATGTCGGCGCCCTCTGCGATGTCCAGCGCCACTTCGCGCAGGGCTTCGTCGGAGTTGGCCGGGTCCATCTGGTAAGTCTTTTTGTCGCTCTTGCCCAGGTTGCCGGCCGAGCCCACGGCGTCGCGGAAGGGGCCGTAGAAGGCGCTGGCGTATTTGGCGCTGTAGGCCATGATGCGGGTGTGGATGTGGCCCGCGGCTTCCAGGGTCTGGCGGATGGCGCCCACGCGGCCGTCCATCATGTCGGACGGGGCCACGATGTCCACACCGGCGTCGGCCTGCACCCGGGCCTGCTCACGCAGGATGGCCACGGTCTGGTCGTTCAGGATGTAACCGCTGTCATCGAGCACGCCGTCCTGGCCGTGGCTGGTGAAAGGGTCCAGCGCCACATCGGTCAGCACGCCCAGCTCGGGGAAGCGCGACTTCAGCAGACGCACGGTGCGCGGCACCAGGCCCTCAGGGTTGGTGGCCTCGCGGCCGTCGGGGGTCTTGAGACTGGCATCGATCACCGGGAACAGGGCCATCACCGGCACGCCCAGGGCCACGCACTGTTCCGCCTGGGCCAGCAGCAGGTCCGGGCTCAGGCGCTGCACGCCGGGCATGGAGGCCACCTCCTCACGCCGGTTCTCACCGTCGAGCACGAAGACCGGGTAGATCAGGTCCTCGGGCCGCAGGTGGTGCTCGCGCACCAGGGCACGGGTGAAGGCGTCACGACGCAGGCGACGGGGACGGGCGGCAGGGAAGGCGGCAGCGGTCACGGGCAGGGTTCCGGCAGATCGGGCGGGAGCGCCGCAGACCGTTTGGAGACGGTCCGGGCGCGACTTCTTTACTGGGTGTCCCTATGGTACAGAGCCGAAAGACGGTGTTACAGTCCGTGCCGGGCGATACCCGCGAGGGTTGACCCCCCTGCTTTTCCTCCCTGAGCAGGCGCCTTTACGTGATGACAGCGTCAAGGCTTTTCAGCCCCAGCCCATTGGCTGGGGCTCTTTCTTTTCAGGCCCCCATAATCCGGCGCATGAGCAATGCGTACCTTTGGGTCAAGGCCTTCCACATCGTCTTCGTTGCGGCCTGGTTCGCGGGGCTGTTCTACCTGCCGCGCATCCTGGTGAACCTGGCCATGGTGCCGGCCGGCAGTGATGCCGAGCGCGACCGCCTGCTGCTGATGGGGCGCAAGCTCCACCGCTTCTCGCACATCCTCATGGGCGTGGCCCTGCTGCTGGGCGGCGTGCTTTGGCTGGGGTACGGTGTGGGCCGTGGTCCGGGGAACGGATGGATGCATGCCAAGCTCACGCTGGTGGTGCTCACCATCGCCTACCAGGTGGTGTGCGGCCGTCACCTGCGCCGTTTCGCCCAGGGGCAGGTGCCGCATACCCACACCTGGTACCGGGTCTTCAACGAGGTGACGGTGCTGATGTTCGCCGCCATCGTGGTGCTGGTGGTCGTCAAGCCCTTCTGAGGGCCCGTCCCCTTCGCCCGTCATGAGCAGGACCCGGCGCTCCTCCGCCAAGGCTCCGCCGGACGCGGCCCCGGGATCGGTCACCGGGGCGGAGGGGCAGCCGCCGCGCGGGCATCGCAGTTCCGCCCTGCCGCTGGCCTGGGCGCTGGCGGCCCTGGTGGCGTATGCCAGCCTCTATCCCTTCGTCGGCTGGCGCTGGCCGGCGGGACTGTCCCCCGAGGCGCTGCTCGTCCTGCCGTTGCCGCCCTGGCGTGTGCCCTTCGACATGGTGGCCAATGGCCTGGGCTACGTGCCGCTGGGCCTGCTGGTGTGCCTGGCCGGTCTGCGGCAGGGCTTGTCCTGGCCTCTGGCCTGGGGGCTGGCCATCTTGGCACCGGGGGCCTGGTCGTACCTGATGGAATGCCTGCAGCACCTGCTGCCGGGCCGGTTCCCTTCGCGGCTGGATTGGCTGCTCAACCTGGGTGGGGCGGCCGTCGGTGGGATGCTGGGCTGCCTGCTGCGCGGCAGCCGCTGGCTGGCCCGCTGGCAGCGCTGGCGCCAGGCCTGGCTGGTCGAGCGCAGTGCCGGCGCTCTGGTGCTGCTGGCCTTGTGGCCGCTGGCCTTGCTCTTTCCCACGGCCCTGCCGTTTGGTCTGGGGGTGGAAGGGGTGCGCCTGCAGGATGCGCTGGTGGATCTGCTGCTGGACGTGCCGTGGGCGCAGTCGGGTCTGGAGTGGGTGCTGGCCTGGTCCCTGGGCGAGGCGCCCTTGGGCGCGGGCAGCGAGCTGTCGGCCGCGGTCCTCGGCCTGCTGGCGCCCTGCTGCATCGCCCACGCCGTGCTGCGCGGGCCTGGCCACCGTGCGGTTGCGGTGCCGGTGGTGATGGGGGTGGGCGGGTTGGCGGCCACGGCGTCGGCGGGCTTGAACTTTGGCGCGGTGCATGCCCTGGCTTGGGTGACGCCCCTGCTGCTGGCGGCCGGCGGCTTGGCCGCCCTGGCCGGTCTGGCCTGTGCGCTGGCGCCGCAGCGGCTCAACGCCGCGCTGGGCATGGTGGGCGTGGCCTTGTTGCTGCAGTTGGTGCTGCAGGCCCCCGCCGATCCCTATCTGGCGGCCAGCCTGCAAGGCTGGGAGATGTCGCGCTGGGCGCGCTTCCACGGCTTGGCCCAGTGGCTGGGCTGGGGTTGGCCTTTGGCCGCCCTGTGCTGGCTGGGTTGGCGGGTGGCCCTGCCGCAGCAGGCAGTGGATGGCGCGTCCGCCGGCACCGTGCCCGCGGGCCGGCGCGCCCGCGGCTGACGCCCCGGGTCGGTGCCGCTGGCTGCCCGCCCCCGGGGCACCCGGGCGGGTGGCCCGCTGCCTACAATTCGGGCATGAGCTATTACCGCCACCACATCTTCTTCTGCCTCAACCAGCGCGACAACGGCCAGGCCTGCTGCGCGCAGCAGGGGGCCCAGGCGGCATTCGACCATTGCAAGGCCCAGGTCAAGGCGGCCGGTCTGGCGGGGCCGGGCGGAGTACGTGTCAACAAGGCCGGCTGCCTGGACCGCTGCGCCGGCGCGCCGGTGGCGGTGGTCTATCCCGAAGGCACCTGGTACACCTTCGTCGACACCGCCGACATCGACGAGATCGTCGAGTCCCACCTGCGGGGCGGTCGTCCGGTGGAGCGCCTGAAGCTGGCGCCGGAGGTGGGCCGTTGAACGCCAATACCCAACGCCTGGTGCTGGACGGCCCGGTCGGCGCCCTGTCCGTGGCCGTGGATGAGCCCCATCCGGCGCCCGCAGCCGGCCTGCGCGGCGTGGCCGTGATCTGCCATCCCCACCCCCTGCACGGCGGCACCATGGACAACAAGGTGGCCCAGACGCTGGCGCGAGCCTTCCTGGCCCTGGGCTACCGCGCGGTGCGCTTCAACTTCCGTGGCGTCGGGGACTCCCAGGGCCAGTGGGATGGTGGCCGTGGCGAAGTGGACGATGCCTTGGCGGTGATCGCCGCGCAGCGCCTGCCGGGCTTGCCGCTGGCGCTGGCCGGCTTCTCCTTTGGGGCCTACGTGGCCAGCCAGGCCGGTGCCCGGCTGCCGCCCGAGGCCGCCGCCGAACGCCTGGTGCTCATCGGGCCGGCCACCGTCAATTTCGAGGTGGCGGCGGTGCCGGCCGACACCGTGGTGGTGCATGGCGAGGCCGACGAGGTCGTGCCGCTGCAGGCCACCCTCGATTGGGCCCGGCCCCAGCATCTGCCGGTGGTGGTGGTGCCCGGTGTCGGCCACTTCTTCCACGGCCAGCTGTCGCTGCTCAAGTCCATCGTCACCCGGGCCTGGCACCCTGCCTGAGGCAGGCGGAACCCCCGGGGGGCCTGAAGGGTCGAAGGCTGGCGTCGCGCGGCCCGGCCCCGACCTCTCCCGCAACCCCTGCCCGTGGGCAGGCACCTGAGACCTGAATGATCCGTTTCGCTTCCCTGCTGCTGGGCGTCAGCCTGGCCCTGGCCGCCCCGCTGGCCCGGGCCCAGGCCCCCCAGCCTCCCGAGATCGCCGCGCGCGGTTATCTGCTGGTGGACATGACCGCCAACCAAGTGCTGGCAGAGCGCAACGCCGACACGCCGGCTGAGCCCGCGTCGCTGACCAAGCTCATGACCGCCTACTTGGTGTTCCAGGCGATCAAGGACCGCAAACTCACGCTGGAGCAGACCCTGCCGGTCTCCGAGCGTGCCTGGGCCGAGCGCAAGTATGGCGGCTCGCTGATGTTCATCGACCCCAAGATGACCCCCACCGTGGACGAACTGCTCAAGGGCATGATCGTGCAGAGCGGCAACGATGCCTCGGTGGCCCTGGCCGAGGGCGTGGGCGGCACCGTCGAGAACTTCGTGGCGCTGATGAACCGCCAGGCCCAGGCCTGGGGGCTCAAGGCCACCAGCTTCCGCAACCCGACCGGACTGACCGAGGCGGGCCACCGCAGCACGGCCCGCGAGCTGGCCTTCATCGCCCAGCGCATCATCCGGGACTTTCCAGAGCGCTACGCCTACTACGCGATGCCGGAATGGACCTTCAACCGCATCCGCCAGGACAACCGCAACCTGCTGCTGCGCCGCGACCCCACCGTCGACGGCATGAAGACCGGCTACACCGAGGCCGCCGGCTACTGCCTCATCTCCTCCGCTCAGCGTGACTTTCCCAACGGCAAGCGCCGCCTGCTCTCGGTGGTGATGGGGGCCGACTCCATGCAGGCCCGCGCCAACGAGAGCCAGAAGCTGCTGAACTGGGGCTACACCGCCTATGACGCGGTTCGTCTGTTCGAGGCCGGCAAGCCCGTGGCCACCGTGCCCGTCTGGAAGGGCAGCGCCCCTGAGGCCCGCCTGGGGGCCGAGGGCGCGCTCTTCGTGGCCGTGCCGCGCGGCGAAGGCGAGCGCCTGCAGACCAAGATCGAGCGCACCGACCCGCTGGTGGCCCCGCTGGCCAAGGGCCAGCGCGTGGGCACCCTCAAGGTCAGCACCGCCTCTGGCACCGCCGTGGCCACCGTGCCCCTGGTGGTGCAGGAGGAGGTGCCGCAGGCCGGCTTCCTGGGCCGTGCCTGGGACGCCCTGCGTCTGTGGATCAAGTGACGCCCAGGCCCTGAACCGGAGCACCCCGATGACGACCGACCCGACCCTGCCCGACCGCGAAGGCTGGCAGCGTCGGACTTGCGCACCGCCGACAAGTTGCTGCTCAGCTCGGCGGGCAAGGAGGTGCTGGCCGTCACCCGGGTGGAGGGCGAGCCGCTGGGCCATGGCGCCCTGCGCGGCCAGCCCGGCCCGGTTTACGCCCGCCTTTCCTTTCCCCCTTCCGCCCCCATCTGCTTGCCATGCGTGACATTCCTCCCGAGCAAAGCCTCATCGAATACCCCAGCGTCTTCCCCATCAAGGTCATGGGGGCGCAGGTCGAGGGTTTCGTTGAGGCCCTGGTGACCGTGGCCCGGCACTTTGACCCCCAGTTCGACCCTGCCACCGTCGAGACGCGGCCCAGCAGCACCGGCAAGTACCTGGGGGTGACGCTGAACATCACCGCCACCAGCCGCGAGCAGCTAGACGAGCTCTACCGCACGCTGACCTCCCACCCGATGGTCAAGATCGTGCTGTGAGTCCTGCCATGAACGTTTCACCGTCCGCGGCTGAGGCGGACCCGGCAGGCCTGCCACCGGCCGAGGCCGGCCCGGCGGGCTTCATCCTGCGCCGCTGGGGTGTGGTGGAGTACGCCCGCACCTTCGCTGCGATGCAGGCCTTCACCGCCGCCCGCAGCCCGCAGACGCCTGACGAGCTCTGGCTCGTCACCCACCCGCCGGTCTTCACCCAGGGCGTGGCGGGACGGCCCGAGCACCTGCTGGCCCCCGGAGATATCCCGGTGGTGCCCAGCAACCGGGGCGGGCAGGTCACCTACCACGGGCCCGGGCAGGTGGTGGTCTACCCCCTGGTCGACCTGCGGCGCCTGGGCATCTACGTCAAGGAATACGTCTTCCGGCTGGAAGCTGCCGTGATCCAGACGCTGGAGGCCGTGGGCGTGGTGGGCTTTCGGGTGGAGAGCGCGCCGGGCATCTACGTGAACCTGGCCGACCCCTTCCAGGCGGGCTTGCCCGCCGGGCCACGCCAGGATCCCTTCGCCGGTCTGGGCAAGGTGGCACAGCTGGGCATCAAGGTCTCCGGGCACTGCACGTACCACGGCGTCTCGCTCAACGTCGCCATGGACCTGAAACCCTTTCTGCGCATCAACCCCTGCGGCTACGCCGGGCTGGCCACGGTGGACCTCGCTACACTGGGCGCCCCGTCGGACCCCGAGGCCGTGGCCGAGCGCCTGGCCGAGCGCCTGGCGCACCACCTCTCGCGCTGATCCGCCGCGCGTCTGCCGGGCGGTCAGGCCCAGGCCGGCCGCCCCTCCTGCATCCCTCTCCCCATCTGGCACCGTCATGGCCACTTCCAACGTCACCCACGAAGCCAAGTCCGCCGCGGAGTACGACGCCACCGCCAAGCAGAAGGCGCAGGCCAAGACCGCCCGCATCCCCATCAAGATCGTGCCCGCGGAGACGCTCAAGAAGCCGGACTGGATCCGGGTCAAGGCCGGCAGCCCGACCACCCGTTTCTACGAGATCAAGCAGATCCTGCGTGAGCACAAGCTGCACACCGTCTGCGAGGAAGCCAGCTGCCCCAACATCGGCGAATGTTTCGGCCACGGCACCGCCACCTTCATGATCATGGGGGACAAGTGCACCCGCCGCTGCCCCTTCTGTGACGTGGGTCATGGCCGCCCCGACCCGCTGGACGTGGACGAGCCCGGCAACCTGGCCAAGACCATCGCCGCGCTCAAGCTCAAGTACGTGGTCATCACCAGCGTGGACCGCGACGACCTGCGCGATGGCGGTGCCGGCCACTATGCCGAATGCATCCGCCAGGTGCGCGAGCAGTCGCCGGCCACGCGCATCGAGGTGCTGGTGCCCGACTTCCGGGGCCGCCTGGACAAGGCGCTGGACATCCTCAAGGCGGCGCCGCCGGACGTGATGAACCATAACCTGGAGACCGTGCCGCGCCTGTACAAGGAAGCGCGTCCGGGGGCTGACTACCAATTCAGCCTGACCCTGCTGCAACGCTTCAAGCAGGAAGTGCCCGGTGTGCCCACCAAGAGCGGTCTGATGGTGGGCCTGGGGGAGACCGATGAGGAAATCCTCGAGGTCATGCGCGACATGCGCGCCCACGACATCGACATGCTGACCATCGGCCAGTACCTGGCGCCCAGCGGCCACCACCTGCCGGTGCGCCGTTATGTGCACCCCGACACCTTCAAGATGTTCGAGGAGCAGGCCAAGGCCATGGGCTTCACCCACGCCGCGGTGGGGGCCATGGTGCGTTCAAGCTACCACGCCGACCAGCAGGCCGCCGGCGCCGGCGTGGTCTGACCGGCGACACCCTGCCCCGTCGCGCGGCGGGGCAGGCGACTCAGGCCGCCAGCAGCTCGCCGATGAGCTGATGCAGCGCAGCAAAGTCCGGAGCGCCCACATAGCGCTTGACGATGCGGCCGCGCTTGTCGATCAGCAGCGAGGTCGGGGTCAGGCGGATGTCACCAAAGGCCTTGGCCACGCCGCCGTCGTGGTCCAGGGCCACCGTGAAGGGCAACTGGCGCGACTTGACGAAGTTGGCCACGAAGTCCGGCGGGTCGTAGCTCATGGCCACCGCCACGGTCTCGTAGCCCTGGGCCTGGAACTTCTGGAAAGTGCTCACCAGGTGCGGCATCTCGCCCACACAGGTGGTGCAGCTGGTGGCCCAGAAGTTGACCAGCACCACCTTGCCCTGCAGCGCGGACAGCCCGGTGACGCCGCCATCCAGGCGGGTGAAGCGCACGTCCGGCGCGGTGTCGGCGCCGGAGCAGGCTCCCAGCCCCGCGCAGGCGGCGGCCAGTCCGGCCGTCCAGCCCAGGTGTTGACGACGGTTGAGCATGGCGGAATTCCTTCGGTGGCGGCCGAGGCCGCGAACAACTGCAAACAACAGCACGGAATTGTCCGTCATCGGCGTTCCGCCCGGGTCAACACGGGTCAACGCGGGTTGGTGCCGAGCCGACCCCACGGGCTGATCCCGCGGTCCATGCTGCGGCCCGCCGATTTGCGGCATCATCCGCGCTGTCTTGGTGCAGGTAGGTAGTTTGGAATGCCTGGTTTCTTGATCGTCGCGCACGCGCCGCTGGCCACGGCCATGAAGGCCACGGCGATGCACGCCTTTCCGGATGCGGCCGGGCAGGTGCAGGCCTTGGACGTGGAGCCCCACTGGTCTCCCGACGAGGTGGAGCTGCGCGCGCGCGGGCTGCTGAGCCTGGGCGACACACTCATCCTGACCGACGTCTTTGGCGCCACGCCCTGCAATGGCGCCCAGCGCCTGTGCGAGGGGCCGTCCGTCCGCCTGGTGGCGGGCCTCAACGTGCCCATGCTCTGGCGGGTGCTCTGCTACGCGGGCGAGCCGCTGGATGCGCTGGTGGGCCGTGCGGTGGCCGGCGGCACCCAGGGGGTTCTGCAGGCGGCATCCCAGCGGCCCCAGAACCAGCCGATACACTCAGCCCGCCATGATCAAGACCACGCTCGTCATCAGCAATAAGCTCGGGCTGCACGCCCGGGCTTCGGCCAAACTCACCAAGCTCGCGGGCAGCTTCAAGTCCGAGGTTTTCCTCACCCGCAACGCCCGCCGCGTCAATGCCAAGAGCATCATGGGCGTGATGATGCTGGCCGCCGGCCTGGGCAGCGAGGTCGAGATGGAAGTCGAGGGCCCCGACGAGGCTCCGGCCACCGAGGCGCTGGTGGCGCTGGTCAACGACAAGTTCGGCGAAGGGCAGTGAGGCGCCGCCGGCGCTCCGCGGTCAACCCAGGAAGTGCCGGCGATAGCGCGCCGGCAGGTCAGCCATGTCCATCATGATGGGCAGGTCCGCGGTGTTGAACTGCGGGTCCCAGGCCGGGGCGCCCAGCAGCCGGGCGCCACAGCGCAGGTAACCTTTGATCAACGGCGGGGCCTCCACCGCATGGTCCGGGGCCAGGGCGTCCACCGGCAGCGGCAGGTGCGGCGTGACCCGCCAGACCGGATCGGCCAGGTGGGTGGCGCTGAGCTGCCGCCACAGGCCCGCTGCCTGGCGTCCGCCGTCGCGCAGGCTCACGCTGGCGCAGCCGATCATGGTGTCCAGGCCGTTGTCGTGCATGAAGCGCGCCAGCGCGGACCACAGCAGCAGGATCACGCCGCCGTCCCGGTGCGCCGGATGCACGCAGGATCGGCCCAGTTCCACCAGGCGCGGCAGGCGTGTGGCCAGGGCGGACAGGTCGAATTCCTGGGCGGAATAGAAGCCGCCGGCCCGCTGCGCCGCCTGCGGGGTGAGCAGGCGGTAGGTGCCCACCACCGCCGCCGGGCTGCCGTCGGCCGGCAGGTGGCGCACCAGCAGGTGCTCGCAGTGGGCGTCAAAGGCGTCCACGTCATGGCCGGGCAGTGCCCGGTCGTCGATCTCAGCGCCCATCTCCCCGGCGAACACGGCATGGCGCAGGCGCTGGGCCTCGCGCACCTCGTCCTGGTGCCGGGCCCAGCTGAACTGGTAGGGCTGCGGACCGGCGCCGGCCCGGGCCGTGGCGCCCCCGTTGACGGGGTGCGGCCAAGCCGGCGCAGGCGAGGCCGTCCGGCTCTCGGGCGTGAGGACGTCGTCGGTGGGCGGGGTGCGGTTCATGGCGGCGATGTTGGTCAGCGGCCGTGTCAGCCCCATGAACCGGGCCTGACGGGGCCGTGACAGCTGCAGGGCCGCTGGCGCCGGCGCCCGGGATTTCGTCAAGGCGCACCGGGTGGGGGCGCTGCTACATTCCCAGCGCATGAGCATCCAGGTTTTCGGTCTTCCGGTCTCTCGTGGTGTGGCCATCGGCCGCGCGGTGCTGGTGGCGTCCAGCCGGGTGGACGTGGCCCACTACTACGTGGAGGCGCAGGCCGTCGAGCACGAGGTCGAGCGGCTGCGGCATGCCCGCGACGCCGTGGCCCAGGAGCTCATGCTGCTCAAGGAGGAGGTGCCCGAGGATGCGCACGCCGAGTTGGTGGCGCTGCTGGACGTGCACCTCATGCTGTTGCACGACGACTCCCTGGCCGAGGCCACCAAGCAATGGGTGCGCGAGCGCCACTACAACGCTGAGTGGGCCATTGCCGCGCAGCTGGAGGTGGTGGCGCGGCAGTTCGACGAGATGGAGGACGAGTACCTGCGCGAGCGCAAGGCCGACGTCGAGCAGGTGGCCGAGCGCCTGCTGCTGGCCCTGGGCCGCGCCGCCGCCCTGCAGCCTGAAGCCCTCAAGCCGCGCGACTTCGCCGGTGAGGACCCGCTGGTGCTGGTGGCCAACGACATCTCGCCGGCGGACATGCTGCAGTTCAAGCGCAGCGTGTTCACCGGTTTTGTCACCGACGTCGGCGGGCGCACTTCGCACACGGCCATCGTGGCCCGGTCCATGGACATCCCGGCGGTGGTGGGCGCCCGTGAGGCCAGCCGCCTGGTGCGGCAGGACGACTGGCTGGTGATCGACGGCGATGCCGGTGTGCTCATCGTCAACCCTTCGCCCATCGTGCTGGAGGAGTACCGCTTCCGCCAGCGCCAGTGCGAGCTGGAGCGTGCCCGCCTGGACCGCCTGCGCCACACCCCCTGCGTCACCCTGGACGGCCAGGCGGTGGAGCTGCTGGCCAACATCGAGCTGCCCGCCGATGCCCCCACGGCGCTGGCCTCCGGGGCGGTGGGGGTGGGCCTGTTCCGCACCGAGTTCATGTTCATGAACCGCGAGGGCCGCCTGCCCGATGAGGAGGAGCAGTTCGAGGGCTACCGGCAGGCGGTGGCGGGCCTCAAGGGCCTGCCGGTGACCATCCGCACAGTGGACATCGGTGCGGACAAGCCGCTGGACCGGATGAACGTCCACGAGCTGCGCCATGAGCACCTGCTCAATCCGGCGCTGGGCCTGCGGGCCATCCGCTGGAGCCTGTCGGAGCCGGAGATGTTTGCCCGGCAGCTGCGCGCGGTGCTGCGTGCCGCGGCCCTGGGCAAGGTCCGCCTGCTCATTCCGATGCTGGCGCATGTCGAGGAGATCCTGCGGGTCAAGGCGGCCATCGCCGAGGCGCAGGAGAGCCTGGCCCGCCAGGGCTTGGCCCATGGCCGCGTGGAGCTGGGCGCCATGATCGAGGTGCCGGCGGCCGCGCTGATGATGCCGGTCTTCCTGCGCCACTTCGACTTCGTCTCCATCGGCACCAACGACCTGATCCAGTACACCCTGGCCATCGACCGGGCCGACGAGACCGTCTCGCACCTGTACGACGCCTGGCACCCGGTGGTGCTGCAACTGGTGCATCAGGTCATCACCCAGGCCCAGCAGGCCGGCAAGCCGGTGTGTGTGTGCGGTGAGATGGCGGGAGACCCCGACTTCACCGAGCTGCTGCTGGCCATGGGCCTGCGCAGCTTCTCCATGCACCCGTCGCAGATCAGCCTGATCAAGCAGCGCGTGCTGCGCACCGACACCCGCACCCTGCGGGCCCGGCTGGCCGCCACCCTGGCCAGCGACCGTCCGCAGGACACCTGGGCCGGCGGCTGAGGCCGGCGGCGGCCGGGCTTTCAGCCGGGCAGTGCCCGGCCGGCGTGCAGGCGGTGCAGCACCGCCTGAACCGCCGCATTGGGTCGGCCCGGCAGGCTCCAGCCCCCGCGCACCGGGGCGCGCGGTGCCGCCGCGGCCCGCAGGCAACTGGCCACCACCTGCGTCACCGTGGGGCGCCGTGGCCACCGCGGCAGCCCCAGGGGAGCCTGCAGGCCTTGCAGCCGCCAGGCGTTGTCGAACTGGTCATAGGCCTGGGGCCAGGCCCACTGCGGCACGCCGGCGGCCAGGCCCTGTGCGCAGGCGCCGATCCCTCCATGGTGCAGGAAGGCCTGGGCCTGGGGCAGCAGCCAGGCCAGCGGGGCCGAGGCAGTCTGCCGTTCGGTGGGGGCCAAGGGCCGGGACGGGCCCGGACCCAAGTGCAGCACCCGCCAGGTCACGCCCCCCTCGCCCTGGGCCAGCCGGTGCGCTGCCGCCGCATAGACCGCCGGCGCGGCGGTGGCCGCCGAGCCCGGGTAGCACACCAGGCGCGGGCCGCCGGGTGCCTCCCACCATGCCTGCAGCGCCGGGTCGGGCGCCCCACCGGCCTCGTAGAGCGGAAAGCCCAGGCACGCCACCGGCATCGGCCAGTCGTCGGGCAGGGACTGCCCGGGCGGGGCGAAGTCCGCGGGAAACAGGCCCAGCACCTGCCGGGGCGACATCAAGCCCGTGGCGAACAGCGGCCGGGGCAGTGGCGGCAGGCCGAGCTGCCGGCGCCAGCCGTCGAGGCGGGCGCCGGCCATGGGCTCCAGCTTGTGGTGGTCCAGCCAGCGCCAGGCCAGGCGGCGCAGTGCATCGGGCGCCCAGGCCGGTACGGCATGGCCTTGCAGGAAGAACGGGTGCCGGGCCGAGCGCAGGCCCGCCGGGGCGGTGTGGGCGGTGGTCAGCCGCAGGTTGAGCGACTCCAGCACCAGCCGGGCGCCGGCCACCAGGGGCGAGGCCAGCACCTGCAGCGGCGGTTCGCCGGCCGGCGGCGCCAGGCGCTGCAGGGCGGCCACGGTGGGGCCGATCGCCGGTACCGCCAGGTGGCGCCACAGCACCCCAAAGCCCCCCAGCGGGTGCCACAGGCCGGGGTGTTGAGCGCAGCGTGTCATGGTGGCGGCGTCGACCACCGCCTCAAAGGGCACACCCTGCGCCTGCACCTCCTCGCGGTGCAGTTCTCCGCCCAGGAAAAGCACCGCGTGCCCCTGCTCGGCCAGGGCGCGGGCCACGGCCAGAAAGGGGTGCAGGTCGCCGGCACTGCCCAGGGTGGCCACCACATGGGTGGGCCGGCGGCCGGTTGCCGGTGGCTTCACAGGGCTCACCACGGCACGGGACCGAAGTGCTGGAACTGGCGGAAGTCGGTGACGGCAGGCCGGTGGCCGCAGCGCTGCGCCAGGGTCTGCGGGCCGGCGGTGAGCCGGAAGTAGTCCAGGCTGTCCGGCCCGCCGGGCAGGTCGGCCGCCATGAGGTACTGGAAGTGGCAGCGGTACTTGTCGGCCTTGATCCGGGCGTAGGCCGCCGGGCTGAAGCGCTGGGCAAAGCGGGCGTTGAGCACCCGGGGTGAGGTGTGCGGTGGCCGTGCCCAGGGGTGGCGGGGCGGGCCTTGCAGTGGCATGCAGCAGCCGTCCACCGGTGAGCTCAGGTCCACCCAGTGCAGGCCGTCGGCCGGACCCAGGGCGGCCAGGCGGTCCAGGTCGGCGCGAAAGGCGGCCGCCTCGGGCTGGTAACTCATGATGGGCGTGCAGTGGCCCAGGGTCAGGAAGGACAGCGGCGGGCGGGGCTGCCCGGCGGGCCAGCGGGCCAGGGCGCGGGCCACCACGATGACGGCCATCATGGCGCCGGAGCTGTGGCCCACCACCAGCAGTTCGTCGACCGCGCGATGGGGGTCGGCCTGGGCCTGCCAGTGGTCCAGCAGCACGCCGGCCAGACGGTCCAGGCGCTCGTCGAGGTCGGGCATGCGCCCGCGCATGTGGTCCACCATGCAGGCGGTGCTGCGCATCATCCAGCCGCTGAAGCTGCGCCGTTCGGCCCACTCGGCCGCACCGGCCAGGGCAGGCAGGCCCAGCGCGGCCAGCGCCAGGCCCCAGCCCAGCGCGCCCTGCCAGGCCAGGTGGGCGGCGCCGGCCAGCACGCCCGCACTGCCCAGCGCCAGCAGCAGCAGGGCCAGGCCGGGAAAGGCCATGAACATGAACTGCGGCCAGGAGCTGCGCGCCAGCTTCCAGAGCACGCCGCCGCGCCACAAGGCCCAGCTGGCGTAGGCGATGCGGCCCATCAGGCCCCAGCGGCCACGCGGCCAGTGGGCGCGCACCACGTCGTCCCAACGCAGCAGGTCGAACTGGGTGTCGGTGGCGGGGGCGTCGGGGCCGGCCTGCCAGCGCACCGTCCAGCCCATGGCCTGCGGGCCGCGCTTACGCCGCGGTCCGACCTCCAGTGTCCAGCCCTCCAGCGCAGCCTGGGACCGGCCCTCGGCCTGGTAGAGCTGGTGGTAGTGGTTGGGCCCTTGCGGGTCGAAGCCGCTGACGTAGAGGACCTGGCGGCGGCGCACCGGGCCTGATTCGGGCGCGGCGGCGGGCGGGCGGGAGGGTTCGGCCATGGGGTCAGAAGATGGTCTGCTTGTGCAGGCCTTTGGCCAGCACCAGGTCTACCAGGGGTTGCTCGCGCTTGTTGGCGCGGCGGCAGTGGTCCTTCTGGAACAGGTCGGTCAGGCGGATCACCCAGCGGGCCCACCAGCGGCGCTCGCGCTCACGCCAGGCGTGGGAGGACACCGACTCCCAGGCGTAGCCGTTGAACAGCGTGGCGTTGACGAAGTGGTCCAGGGCCCGCACGCCGGCGCGCCCGCGCTCGGTGCGGCCGAAGAACCCCACCGCCACCAGCAGCAGGTAGCCCGCCACCGCCAGGGGCACGATCGCCGTCATCAACACGAAACCGGCCAGCCGTTCCTTCATCCTTGTCCTCAAACTCACTGCGCAGGTGCCGCGTGCGGCGGCGTGGCCTCAGGCCCGTTGGTGCACCTTCAGGGCAATGCCATTTTCCGCGCGGATGGTCAGCCGGCCCACGGGCTCGGGCACATGGCCGGGCACCGGGGCCAGGCGCACATGCAGCGCGACGGTGGACAGCACCAGCGCCGCCTCCTGCAGGGCGAAGGCCGCGCCGATGCACACCCGAGGCCCCATGCCAAAGGGCAGGTAGGCCTTGCGCAGCGACTCCTTGGTGCTCAGGGGCTGCTGGTCTTCCTCGTGGGCGTAGCGGTCGGGGTCGAAGGCGTCGGGACGGGCCCACAGCTCGCGGTGACGCTGGATCAGCCAGGGCGAAATGACCACCGAGGCGCCGGCCTTGACCGTCTTGTCGCGCATGGGGCAGGTGCTGGCGGACTCGCGCGCCAGAAAGCCCACGGGCGGGAACAGGCGCAGGGTCTCCCGGAAGACGTTGCGCGAGAGCGCCAGCTCCTTGAGCTGGCCGGGGTCGTCACCCAGGCCGGGCAGGTGCCGCGCGGCCTCGGCGTGCAGACGCTCTTGCACGTCCGGGGCGTTGGCGATGAGGTGCAGGGCCCAGGACATGGCGCTGGCCGAGGTTTCGTGGCCGGCCAGGAAGAGCATGGCCACCTGGTCCACCAGCTCCTCGAAGCTGAAGCCTTGGCCGGTCTTCGCGTCGCGCACCATCAGGAGGGTGGCCAGGATGTCCCCGCCTTCCTCCGTGGGCGCCGGTGTGCCCGCGGCGGTGGCCTGGTGGAGCGCGGCCTGGTAGGCGTCGTGGCGCGGGCGGATCAGGCCTTCGATGAGGGCCCGGATCTCGGCGGCGGCCTGCCGGCTGCGGCGGATCTGGCCCCAGGGCCGCAGCCAGCGCAGGCCGAAGAACGCCGGCATCATCACCCGCGGGGCGGTCTCCTGGTAGCGCTCGAAGGCGCGGAAGACCTGCAGGGCCTCGGCGCTTTCCAGCGGGCGCGAGAGGATGGTGCGCAGGATGATGTCGGCCGCCACATGGGTCATCTCGACCTCCATGTCGTGCACCCCGCCCTCGGGCACGGCCTTCAGGCGGGCGACCATGGCGTCGGCCGCGTCGCGCATGCGGCCGAACACCAACTTGACCCGCGCCGCCTCGAAGGAGGGGTTCATCAGCTCGCGCTGGCGCCGCCAGGTCTCGCCGTTGGTGGTGAAGATGCTGTCGCCCAGCAGCGGGCGCAGGGCCTCGCCCAGCATGGCGTGCTTGGGAAAGGCGTCGGCCTGCTCCATCACCTGGCGCACCAGGGGCGGCTCGTTGACCATGTAGACGTCCACCCCGGGCAGGTGGACTTCACCCATCTTCATGCGGTAGCTGCGCTCGTAGAGGCTGTCCAGCCAAGAGCGGCGCTTGCGCAGGAACATGGCCAGCAGGCTGGGCCGTTTGGCCGCGGGCTGGGGGTAGTGGGGGCAGAAGTGCTGGGCCGGGGGCTGCTTGGCGGTCATGCGGGGGCGGACGAATCCGGGGCGGGGTGGGGGCTGGGCCGGGCGTCGCCGGAGGCGGTGGCCGTCCAGGGCCGTGCCATCTGGGTGGCCAGCGTGTCGGGGCCGGCGGTCAGGGCCACGGCATCGTAGAAACCCACCCGAGGTGTGGATTTGAGGTATTGCATGTGCAGCTCATGGCGGCGGCGCAGCAGGCGCTGGTACTGGGCCGCGTCCATGGCCTGGTGAAAGCGCGGCGAGCGTTGCTGCAGGCGCGGGGTGGCGGGTCCACCCCAGGGCGTGACCCGGGCAAAGGCGGCCCAGTCTGAAGGGGCGCTCACGTCCAGCCAGTGCAGGCCGGGGTGGGCGGCCAGCCGGTCCAGGGCGGCGCGGTAGGCGCCGGCGGCCGGCTGGTAGGCCAGGATGGGGGTGCAGTGGGCCAGGGTCAGCAGGCCCAACTGCGGGCCTTCGCGGCCCAGCCAGGGGGCCAGGCGCAGAGCGCGGTCCAGCATGTCGGTGGCCAGTATGGCGCCGGTGCTGTGGGCCACCACCAGCAGCTCGCGCACACCGGCCTCGCGGGCCTGTTCGGCATCGGCCACCAGCTCACGGGCGAAGGCGTCCAGGCGGGCTTCCAGGTCGGGTAGCCGGCCGCGGGCCTGGGCGAAGGTGAAGCCATACAGGCGCAGCAGCCATTCGGCGTCCAGCAGGCGCACCAGGCCGCGCCACGGCAGCAGGGCCGTGGCCAGGCCGGCCAGGGCACCCAGGCTGGCCGAGGCCGCCCCGCTGGCCGTGGCCGCCCAGGCCCCCAGGCCGGCACCGGCGCCCAACGCGGCGCAGGCCACGCCAAAGGGAAAGACCGCCAGCCAGAAGGCGGCCGGGGCAGCGCGCCGCACCCGGGCGAAGGTGCCGTCGGTGCCGGCGCGGCCGTAGACCTGCAGGTAGTCGCGCAGGGCGCGGCCCAGCGGGCCCGGCCAGTGGGCCTGCACCACGTCGTGCCAGCTGAAGACGCCGTAACGGGTGCGGCAAGAGGCCTGGCCCGGGGCCTGCCAGGCCACCTCCCAGCGGTGCAGGTGGCCGATTTGCTGGCGCTGGGTGCCGACGGTCACCGTCTCCCCGGCCGGGCTGGCCGTGCGGCCCTGCACCGCCTGGCGGTAGAGGCGGTGGTAGTGGGCGGCGCTCTTGGGATCGAAACCGCCGATGAAGTAGACGTGCCGGAACGCAGCGGACATGGCACGCATTGTGGCCGGGGCCGCACCGCCGACTTGGGGAGGTCGTGGCGTCGCCGGTGCGGCCTTCAATCGGGCAGCCGCACCCAGTCCCCGCCGTCAGTCCGCAGCAGTCCCTGGTCCCCCAGCGCCTGCACCAGGCCCCGGGCCCAGGCCTGGCGGGCGGCGGAGCCGGCATGGCCCAGCTGGGCGGCCATGGCGATGAACAGCGGGGTGCGGTCCAGGTAGGCCAGCAGTTCGGCACGGGGTTCGGCCCGTACCTCCATCAGGTGGTACATGGCCAGGGCCCGGGCCGCGTGCTGGGTGTGGCGGGCGGGGTCGCGGCTGAAGGCGTCCAGCCGGGCCCGGCTGGCGGCCAGGGCAGCGCCCGCGTCTTCAAAGACCGGGCCGTGACCCGGGATGACCAGGCGGGGCGAGAGGGTGGCGATGAGGTCCAGGGTGGCCCGGGTGGCGGCGAAGCCCGGTCGGTCCTCCAGCTCGGGAAAGATGATGGCCAACCGGTCCTGCCACAGTGCGTCGCCGGCGATCAGCGTGCGGGTCTGGGGCTCGAAGAGCATGAGCGCGTCGGGGTCGTGGCCCGGCGCCGCCCACACCTGCCAGCGTGCTGTGCCCAGGGGCAGCACGTCGCCCGCGGCCAGCGCGCCCTGCACCGTAAAGCGGGCGCAGGCCTGGCCGGTGGCCCGGTAGCTCAGCCGGGCCTCATCCCAGGTCGTGGCCGCGGCATGGTGGCCGGCGGGCACCCAGGTCTGCGGCGCGGGCTGGCCCTCGGCCTGGGCCGCCTGCTGCAGGACGGCATTGCCCCCGCAGTGGTCGGAATGCAGGTGGGTGTTGACCAGGCGTGCGGGCAGCCCGCCGCCCAGGGCGTGGCGGATGAGGGCCAGGCTCATGTCGGCATGGCGCACGTGGCCGGTGTCCACCACGGTGGCAGGCGCCGGCCCGCAGGCGGGCGCCACGATGTGGTTGGCCGAGAGCCAGTCGCGCTCCAGGACCTGCAGGCCCAGGTCGGCCAGGACGGCGCTTGCCGACATGGATGCTCAGCCCTTGGCCGCCGGACCCTGGCGCAGCTCGCGCCGCAGGATCTTGCCCACGTTGGACTTGGGCAGCTCGTCGCGGAACTCGATGTACTTGGGCCGCTTGTAGGCGGTGAAGTTGTCGTGGCAGTAGGCCTTGACCTGCTCTTCGTCCAGGCTGGGGTCCTGGCGCACGATGTAGAGCTTGACCGCCTCGCCGGAGCGGGCGTCGGGCACGCCGATGGCCGCACTCTCCAACACGCCGGGCAGCAGGTTGATGACCTGCTCGATCTCGGTGGGGTACACGTTGAAGCCCGAGACCAGGATCATGTCCTTCTTGCGGTCGACGATGCGCACCTGGCCCTTCTCGTCCATGATGCCCACGTCGCCGCTCTTGAAGTAGCCGTCGGCGGTGGTGACCCGGGCGGTCTCGTCGGGGCGCTGCCAGTAGCCCTTCATCACCTGCGGGCCGCGGATGCAGATTTCGCCGGGCTGGCCCAGCGGCACCTCGGCGCCGTCGTCGTCGCGGATGCTGATGGACGTCGACGGGATGGGCAGGCCGATGGTGCCGGTGAAGCCCATGTGGTCCAGCCGGTTGCTGGTGGCCACGGGTGACGTTTCGGACAGGCCGTAGCCTTCCACCACCGGGCAGCCGGTGACCTGGAGCCATTTCTCGGCCGTGGCCTGCTGCACCGCCATGCCGCCGCCGTTGGAGACCACCAGCTCGGAGAAGTCCAGGCGGGCGAAGTCGGCGTCGTGGGCCAGGGCGTTGAACAGGGTGTTGACCGCCGGGAACATGTTGATCTTGTGGCGGCCCAGGGTCTTGACCAGGCCCGGGATGTCGCGCGGGTTGGGGATGAGCAGGTTCAGCATGCCCAGGCGCGCGCCCATCATGTAGCAGATGGTCAGCGCGAAGATGTGATAGAGCGGCAGGGCGCAGACCACGGTGAGCTGCTTGTTGCCCACCTTCTCCAGCACGGGCTTGAACCAGGCCTCGGTCTGCAGGATGTTGGCCACCACGTTGCGGTGGGTGAGCATGGCACCCTTGCTCACACCGGTGGTGCCGCCGGTGTACTGCAGGAAGGCCAGGTCCTCGCCGGTGAGCGCCGGGGCCTTCAGCCGTAGGCTGCCGCCTTCGGCCACGGCCTGGTTGAAGCGGGTGACGGTGCGGCCCTGGTCCAGCGGCAGGCGGAACTCGGGCACCATCTTCTTGAGGTGGCGCACCGCGAAGTTGATGAAGGAGCCCTTCCAGAAGCCGAGCTGGTCGCCCATGGCCGCCAGCACCACATGGCGCAGGGCGGGCACCCGGTCGATGACCTCCTCCAGCGTGGCGGCAAAGTTCTCCAGCACGATGATGGCGCTGGCGCCGGAGTCCTTGAGCTGGTGCTCCAGTTCACGCGGGGTGTAGAGCGGGTTGACGTTGACCACCACGCAGCCGGCGCGCAGCACGGCCGGGATGGCCACCAGGTACTGCGGCAGGTTGGGCATCATCACCGCCACGCGGTCGCCCTTGCCCAGGCCCTTGGCCTGCAGCCAGGCGGCCAGGGCCAGGCTCTGTTCGTCGACGTCGCGAAAGCTCAGCCGCGCCCCCATGCACTCGCCGGCCGGGCGGCTGCCGTGGCGGCGCCAGGCGTCCTCCAGCAGCGCCACCAGGTGGGGGCTGGCGTCGGGGTCGATGGTGGCGGGCACATGCGCGGGGTAGTGCGCCAGCCAGGGTTGGTCAGCAGGGAGGGCAGGGCGTTCGACAGGGGCGTTCACGGCGGGGTCCGGCGGGGTCGGTCGGCGGGCTGTGGCCCGCGGCGCCGGCGGTGGCCGGCGTGGCGGGGCAGACCCGGATGGTGAGGCCTCGCAGCCTGCCGGCGCCCCCGGGCTTGTCCTGTCAATCGGGTGACATTTGGCGGTGGGCTTCGGGCTTCCCCGGGGGCCGGGCTGTCCCCGGGCGGACAGGGACGCCGGGCAGCACCCGGGCCGGGGCGCCCGCGTCCGCCTCAGGCGCCGGGGGCCGCCGGGCCCGGGCCCCAGCGCAGCACGCCGTCTGCGCCTTCCAGCGGGGTCAGCAGCCCCTGGTGCCACAGGCGGTGGGCATGGGCGATGGCCTCGCCCAGGGCAAAGCGGGTCTGGTGCAGGTCCAGCGGGCGGCGGAACAGCAGGGGCATCAGGTCGGCGGCGCTGTGGGGCTCACGGGCGCAGGCGGCCTGCACCTCGGCCAGGCGCTCGGCATGGTGGGCGTGCAGGGCGTCCACGCGGGCCTGCAGGCCGGTGAAGGGCAGACCGTGCGAGGGCAGCACCAGGGTGGCCCGGTCCCCGGCGTCGGGGCCCACGCGACGGGTGATCTCGTCCAGCGAGTCCAGGTACTGGCCCAGGGGGTCGGCCTCGGGCTCTAGGTCGATGACGCTGACGTTGGTGGAGATGCGTGGCAGCACCATGTCGCCGCTGATGAGCACACCCAGCGCCGGGCAGTGCAGGCTCATGTGCTCGGGGGCATGGCCATAGCCGGCGATGCAGAACCAGTCGTGCGCGCCCATGCGCACCCGCAGGTCGTCCTGCAGCCGGCGGTAGCGTCCGGGCACGGCAGGCACCATCGCCGCGTAGTCGTTGGGCTTGTGGCGGATGCTCTCCAGCACCGCGGGGTCGGCCACGCCGTGGCGGGCGAAGAAGGCCGCGGTGCGCTCCCCCCCGAAGCCCCCGGGCTGCACCCGGGCGTTGCGCGCCACGTACCAGTCGGTGGCGCTGATCCACAGCCGGCATTCGGCCTGTGGCCGGTGCCAGCGTTCGCACAGCCAGTCGGCCAGGCCCAGGTGGTCGGGGTGCATGTGGGTGTTGATCACCCGCAGCACCGGCCGGCCCTGCAGCCCGGTGGCGAAGACCTGCTCCCAGGCCGCCCGGGTCTCGTCGTTGGCGATGCCGGTGTCCACCACGGCCCAGCCGGGCGTGCCGTCCTCGGCCACGTCGGCCAGCAGCCAGAGGTTGATGTGGTCCAGTGCAAAAGGCAGGCGCATGCGCACCCAGCCCACGCCGGGGGCCACGGCCAGCACCTGGCCGGGTTCGGGGCGCTGCTCGTCCAGGGGGTGGTGCAGCGGGGGAGGCGTGGTGGGGGTCATCGTGGGGGAGCGGTGGGCCCCGGCAGGCCGGTGGCGGGTGGGACGCCCGATGGTGGCGGGCGTGGCGCGCCACAGTCTGTCACGCCGGTGACGGTGGCGGGCGCAGCCCCTGTGCAGCCCTGCAGGGGCGATGGGCAGCGGCGCAGCGGTGCAGCGCCTCAGGCTGCCGGCAGCGGCAGTTCGGCGCGCAGCACCAGACCCCGTCCGCCGGGGCCGGCCTCCAGCTGCAGCCGGCCGCGGTGCGCCCAGGCCCGCTCCTGCAGACCGGCCAGGCCGCGGCCCTGGCGCAGGGCTTGGTGCATGTCGGGCAGGCCGCGGCCGTCGTCGGCCACCTCCCAGCGCAGGTGTGGCGTCTGCGTGGGGCCGGTCAGCGACAGGCGCAGGCACACCTGCTTGGCGCCGGCGTGCCGGCAGGCATTGGTCAGGGCCTCCTGGCTCATGCGGTACACCGCCAGGGCCAGGTCCTGCGTCACCGGCCGGGCCAGCGCGGCCGCGGGCCAGGTGACATCCAGACGCAGCTGCGGCCCCTGGGGGTCGGGGGCCACCAGGGTCCAGCGCTGCAGCAGGTCGCGCAGCATGTCATGCAGGCTGCCCAGGGTGGGCTGACCGGCGGCGGGGTCCAGCGCGGGGTTGTCCGGCCGCAGCCGCCCCAGCAGGCGGCGGACCTCCTGCTGGCCCAGCGCGCATTCCTCGCGCAGGGCGTCGGCGCGGGTGCGCAGCGGGCCCTCGGTGGGCAGCTGCCGGGCCAGCCAGGTCAGGCCCACCCGCAGGGCGGTCAGGCGCTGGCCGAACTCGTCGTGCAGGTCGCGCGCCAGGTGGGCGCGCTCATCCTCCTGCAGCGTCAGCAGCTTCTGCGACAGGCGGCGGCGCTGCTCCTCGGCCCCGTCAAGCTCCTGGGCCACCGCGCGCAGGGCCTGGGCCAGGTCGTCCAGCTCCTGCACCGGCATGGCTGGCAAGCGCGCGACCTGGGCTCGCTGGTCGCGTTCGGCCAGCTGGGCCACGGCCTGCAGCAGCTGCTGCAAGGGCCGGAAGGCGCGCCGCAACTGCAGGTGCATCACCGCCAGCAACCCGGCCACGGTGGCGCCCAGGGCGCCCAGCATGCCGGCCAGGTTGCCCAGGGCCTCGCGGCGCTCGGCCTCGTGCGAGGCGGTCAGCTGCAGCGTCCAGGCCTGGCCGTCGGGCCGGGGCAGGGGCCAGGCCACATGGCGCTCATCGGCGGGTGACAGCCAGCGGCGGTAGGCCGCGTCCAGGGGCGCCAGCGGCCAGGGGGCGGGTTCGGCCGGCGGCGGGGGCAGCAGGGCCCGGCCCCCGGCGTCATGCAGCTGCAGGCGCAGGTGGCGCAGGCCATGTCCGGCCTGCAGGGCGGCCAGCTGCTGCAGGGCTGCCGCGTCGTCCAGCCCGGCCAGGGCCTGCACGCTGGCGATCTGGCTGGCCAGGGCCAGTGCGCCCTCCACCTCCTGCTCGATGTCCTCCTGCGTGGCCCACAAGCCGCTCAGGGCGGCGGCGGCGCAGGTGGCCAGGGCCACCACGGTGGCCCGGCGCATCACCAGCCGGGGCAGTTGCAGTGGGCGCGGCGGGTTCACCAGCGCACCAGGCCCTGCTCGGCGGCCAGGCGCATGAGCTTGAAGTCGCTGCGCACCTCGAGTTTCTGGCGCACCAGTGACATGTAGTTGAAGACGGTCTTCTCGCTCAGGTGCAGGGCTTTGGCAATCTCGCCAATATCCTGGCCGGCGGTGGCCAGGCGGAATATGTCGAATTCCCGCGGGCTGAGCTGCGCCAGGCGCTGGCCTTCGCCCTCGGGCGCACCGGCCAGGGTGGCGGCCAGCCCGGCCGGAAACACCGTGCGCCCCTGGCCCAGGGCCCGCAGCGCATCCACCATGTCCTGCGGGTCGCTGTCCTTGGTGAGGTAGCCCTGGGCGCCGGCGCGCAGGGCTTGCAGCGCATAGCCGGGGTGGTCGTGCATGGTGAACACCAGTTGCCGCAGCCCGGCGCGGCGCTCGCGCAGCCGGCGCAAGGCTTCCAGGCCGCTGTCGCCCTTGAGGTCCAGGTCGACCACGGCAATGTCCACGGCGGTGGTGCGCAGCAGCTCGCAGGCCTGGGCGGAGGTGCCGGCCTCGGCGGCCACGCGCATGTCGCCCTGGCTGTCGATGAACTGTCGGTAGCCGGCGCGCACCACGGCGTGGTCGTCCAGCAGCAGGATTTGGAGCATGGGAAAGCGGGTTGTCTCGCCAAGGACAAAGGGTTATCTCGGGGGTTTGTGACAACTTGGCGCAAACGCTGTCACAGGGGTTTTGCCGCAATTCGCATTCCTGAACACGTCGGGTTTGGCGGGAATGTTTCCCTGGTTTTCCGGGCGGGATTCCCAAGGTCGGTTCGGGGGGGCTTCCTAGACTGCCGCTGCGCCATCCGCCGGGCCGCCGCCCGGCACCGGCCCCACCGATTCCACAGGAGACACCATGCCCACCACCCCCGACACCCGTCCTTCCCGGCTTCGCCTGCTGGCGCTGGCCGCCGCCATGACCGCGGCCAGTGGCGCCAGCCTGGCCGCCCGCCCGGTCACCTGGGACGACATCGCCCGCGATGACCGCACCGGCCAGGACGTGCTGAGTTACGGCCTGGGCCTCAAGGCCCAGCGCCACAGCCCGCTCAAGCAGATCCACGCCGGCAACGTCGACCAGCTGGTGCCGGCCTGGAGCTTCTCCTTCGGGGGGGAGAAGCAGCGGGGCCAGGAGGCCCAGGCCCTGGTGCACGACGGGGTGATCTACGTCACCGCCTCCTACAGCCGCTTCTATGCGCTGGACGCCAAGACCGGCAAGCAGCTTTGGGCCTATGAGCACCGCCTGCCCGACGACATCCGCCCCTGCTGTGATGTGGTCAACCGCGGCCCGGCCATCTACGGCGACAAGGTCTTCTTCGGCACGCTGGATGCCCGCGTCCTGGCCCTGGACAAGCACACCGGCAAGGTGGTCTGGAGCGAGAAGTTCGGCGACCACAAGGTGGGCTACACCATGACCGGCGCGCCCTTCATCGTCAAGGAAAAGGGCGGCCGGGTGCTGCTGGTGCATGGCTCCTCGGGCGATGAGTTCGGTGTGGTCGGCTGGCTGTTCGCCCGCGACCCGGATACCGGCGAGGAGGTCTGGGCCCGGCCGCTGGTGGAGGGCCATGTGGGCCGCCTGAATGGCCGCGATGCCGGCCCCACCGGCGACGCCCGGGCCCCGAGCTGGCCGCGCGACAAGGACGGCCAGCTGGTGGAGGCCTGGCGCCACGGCGGTGGCGCCCCCTGGCAGACCGCCAGCTTCGACCCCGACACCAACACCATCGTCATCGGCGCCGGCAACCCCGCGCCCTGGAACACCTGGAAGCGCACCGCCGAGGGCGACGACCCCCGTAACTGGGACAGCCTGTTCACCTCGGGTCAGGCCTATGTGGACGCCAGCACCGGTGAGCTCAAGGGCTTCTACCAGCACACGCCCAACGACGCCTGGGACTTCTCGGGCAACAACTCGGTGGTGCTGTTCGAGTATCGGGACCCCAAGACCGGCAAGCAGGTCAAGGCCAGCGCGCATGCCGACCGCAACGGCTTCTTCTACGTGACCGACCGCGAGAAGCTGGCCACCGGCGCGGGCTATCCCAACAAGCCCACCGCGCTGATCAACGCCTGGCCCTTTGTCGACGGCATTACCTGGGCCAGCCGCATCGACACCCAGACCGGCAAGCCGGTGGAGACCGGCAACCGCCCGCCGCTGCCGGCCGCCGGCGCCGACCGCGGCAAGGCCGTGTTCGTCTCCCCGCCCTTCCTGGGCGGCACCAACTGGATGCCCATGTCCTACAGCCCGGACACCGGCCTGTTCTACATCCCCGGCAACCACTGGGCCATGGACTACTGGACCGAGAACCTGACCTACAAGGCCGGCTCGGCCTACCTGGGCCAGGGCTTCCGCATCAAGCGCCTGTACGACGACCACGTGGGCATCCTGCGCGCCATCGACCCCAAGACCGGCAAGGTGGCCTGGGAGCAGAAGGAGAAGTTCCCCCTGTGGGCGGGCACCCTGACCACCGCCGGTGGCCTGCTGGTGACCGGCACCTCCGACGGCTTCATCAAGATCTTCAACGCCAAGACGGGCAAGGAGCTCTGGAAGTTCCAGACCGGCTCGGGTGTGGTGAGCGTGCCCATCACCTGGGAGGTGGATGGCGAGCAGTACCTGGGCCTGTCCAGCGGCTACGGCGGTGCCGTGCCGCTGTGGGGCGGTGACATGGCCGACTTGACCAAGCAGGTCACCCAGGGCGGCAGCTACTGGGTGTTCAAGCTGCCCAAGGCCGCGCAGAAGGTGGCCGCCAAGTGAGCCCCGCCGCCCCGCGTCCATCGGGGCGGTCGGCGCCACCGGATCCGGCCCGGACCGGCCCGACCCGGTGGCGGCTGACGCTGGCCGGTCTGGCCGCTGCCCTTGCCGTCGGGGTCGGGCCGGCGCAGGCCGCGCCCGAGGCTGCTGTCCCGGCGGTGCCGGCGGTGCGCATCGTCAACGGCTGCGCCCTCTGGCCCTATGCCCAGTGCCCGGGCGTCGACCTGCGCCATGCCGACCTGACGGGTCTGGACCTGCGCGGCGCCGACTTCACCGGCGCCCTGCTGGCCCGTGCCCAGCTGCGCTCGGCCAACCTGGCCGGTGCGCGCCTGGACGGCGCCGACCTGACCGGCGTGCAGGCCTACGCCCTGAATGCGCCCGGCGCCAGCTTCCTGGGGGCGCGTCTGGTCGGCGCCCACCTGGAGCAGGCCCGCCTGTTCCGTGCGGATTTCAGCGGGGCCGACCTGGACGGCGCCAGCCTGGAGGCCGCCAAGCTCAACCTGGTGTTCTTCGTGGGCGCCAGGCTCACCCAGGCCAATTTGCAGGAGGCCAAGTTTGTCGGCTCCAACCTCAAGGGCGCAGACCTGCGTGGCAGCCTGCTGCGCTTTGCCATCTTTCCCGAGGCGCACCTGGTGCAGTGCCTGGGCTGCCCGGAGGGCTGGTGAGATGCGGCCCTCGCGCGAGGTCCACCGCCGCCGTGCCTCCGCCGTGTGCCGGTGGGGGGGGCTGCTGGCCGCCCTGTGGGCCGCGGCCATCCCGGGGGCGGCCTGGGCCGACGCCGCCCTGCCGCCCGGGGGGGCGGCATCGGCGCCGGCCTGGGCCGCCCCCAACCCCTACCGGGGGCAGACGGCGGTGCTGGCCGCGGGCCGCGAGGCCTATCACCAACACTGCGCGCGCTGCCACGGGGTGCAGGCCGAGGCCACCGCCGAGGCCCCCGACCTGCGCCGCCTCAACGGCTTTTGTCGGCGCCTGGACGACGCCGACCTGCGCCAGCGCTGCCTGGGGGATGTGGACCGGCACTTCCTGCACTCGGTGCTGGAGGGCAAGGTCCGCGCCGGCGTGGTCTACATGCCGCCCTGGCGCGGCCAGCTCGACGCTGCCACCGTCTGGTCCATCCGCACCTGGCTGGAGGGGCAGCGGCCGCCACCGCCGCGCACCACCACCACGGTGGAGCGGGCGACGGCCGGGCCCTGAGCGTGCCGGCGCCGGGCGGGGGCGGGCTCGCTTAGACTTCCGTGCACGTCAACCGATCGCCCGCCCCATGTCCGCCACCCGCACCGCCTCGGCCCGCACGGCCCGCCCGGCCGAATCCGCCCCGGCGCGCAAGGACAGCCGCACCTTCACCATCACCGAACTCGCCCAGGAGTTCGACATCACCCCACGCGCCATCCGCTTCTATGAGGACGTGGGCCTGCTCACCCCCAGCCGTGTCGGCCGCAACCGGGTCTATGCCCAGCGTGACCGCACCCGCCTCAAGCTCACCCTGCGCGGCAAGCGCCTGGGCCTGAGCCTGCAGGAGATCAAGCAGCTGGTGGACATGTACGACTCGGGCACCGATGCGCGGCCCCAGCTCGAGGCCTTCCAGGTCATCCTGGCCAACCACCGCCAGCAGCTGGAGCAGCAGCTGGAGGACATCCGCGTCACCCTGGCCGAGATCGCCCAGCACGAGGCACGCTGCCGCGAGTTGCTGGGCCGCAGCACACCGGACTGAGCCGCTGGACGGTCGCGCCGCCGGCATCTCGCGCTGCGACATGGGCGTCCCGGTCTGAGACGCCCGCCGCGGGGACGCATGGGCCACGCCCGTGGCATGGCCGGGTGTGCCGCCCGGGCATCCCAGGGCCCACGCCCCGCCGGCATGGCCCTTGCCCCGGAGCGGTCACGGGGGACCCAGTCGCGTCTCCCGACATCGACGTCGACGGCGTCGTCGATGCACCACGACCTTTCGGAGACACCGCCCATGCACACCCCCGCCACCGCCGGCCCGCTGGCCGCTGACGACACCCGCCGCTGGTCCGGCCGCCTCTACGGCGCCGCCGGCTGGCAGCCCGCCCAGGGCGGCACCGCCGCCGTGACCGAGAAAGCCACCGGCCGCGCCCTGGCCGAGGTGGCCCTGGCCAACGCGGAGGATGTGGACCTGGCTGCCCGCAGTGCCGCCGCCGCGCAAACCGCCTGGGCCGCCACGCCCTTTGACCAGCGCGCCGCCGTGCTGCGCCGCGCCGAGGCCCTGCTGGCCGAACGCGCCGAGCGCTTTGCCCACTGGAATGTGCGTGAGGCCGGCTCCATCCCGCCCAAGGCCGCCTGGGAATGGCAGGCCACGCGCGAGCAGCTCAGCATGGCCGCCGCCCTGCCCATGCTGCCGGTGGGTCAGGTCTTTCCCTCGGCCATGCTCGGCCGGCGCAATGAATGGCGCCGCGTGCCGCTGGGCGTGGTCGGCGTGATCGCGCCGTGGAACTTTCCGCTGTTGCTGGCCATGCGCTCGGTGGCGCCGGCCCTGGCCCTGGGCAATGCGGTGATCCTCAAGCCCGACCTGCAGACCCCGGTGGTGGGCGGCCAACTCATTGCTGAGCTGTTCGAGGACGCCGGCCTGCCCGCCGGTGTGCTGCAGGTGCTGCCCGGCGGCCCGGCCACCGGCGATGCGCTGGTGCGCCACCCGCAGGTGGCCATGATCAGCTTCACCGGCTCCACCGCCGTGGGCCGCAGCATTGGCGCTACCTGCGGCGGCCTGCTCAAGAAGTGCGTGCTGGAGCTGGGCGGCAACAACGCCCTGATCGTGCTGGACGACGCCGACCTGGACGCCGCCGCCTCCAGCGGCGCCTGGGGCGCCTTCCTGCACCAGGGCCAGATCTGCATGCAGGCCGGCCGCCACCTGGTGCACCGCAGCGTGGCCGACGCCTATGCCCAGCGCCTGGCCGAACGCGCCGCCCGCCTGGTGGTGGGCGACCCGGCCGCCGGCCCGGTGCACCTGGGCCCGCTGGTCAACGAGCGCCAGGCGCAGAAGGTGGCCCAGATCGTGGACGCCGCCGTGGCCGCCGGCGCCCGCGTCTTGGCCGGCGGCCCGCGCGAGGGCCTGTTTTTCCCCGCCACCGTGCTCACCGGCGTCACCCCGGACATGGCTGCCTTCACCGAAGAGATCTTCGGCCCGGTGGCGCCCATCACCGTGTTCGACACCGAAGACGAGCTGGTGGCCCTGGTCCACCAGTCGCCCTACGGCCTGGCCGCCGCCATCCACACCCGCCACACGCCGCGCGGCGTGGCTCTTGCGCAGCGCCTGCACACCGGCATGGTCCACCTCAACGACCAGACGGTGAACAACGAGTTCCACGTGCCCTTTGGCGGCATGGGCGCCAGCGGCAACGGCGGGCGTTTTGGCGGCCCGGCCAATGTGGAGGAGTTCACCCAGACCCAGTGGATCAGCGTGATGGAGCAGGGCATCCAGTACCCGTTCTGAGGGGCTTGGCGTCGTCTGGGCGCAGGCGGATGCCGTGCCCTTCACCGCCCCCGCGCCAGGTGCCGGTACAGCGTGGCCCGGCCCAGGCCCAGCAAGGCGGCGGCGGCGGTGACGTTGCCACCGGTGCGCGCCAGTGCGGCCTGGATGGCCTGCTCGCGGGCGCTGGGCAGGTGCAGGGCGGCGTCGGTGGGGGCGGTGGCCGGCGCGTCGGAAGGCGCCACAGCGGGCTGTGCGCTGGAAGCCCTGGGGGGCAGCCCGCCCGTCGCCTCGTCGTCCTGCCCAAAGTGCTGCGGCTGCAGCGGCTCGTCGGGCTCGCTCAGGGCCAGGGCGGTGCGCAGCGCCAGGGCCAGCTGGCGCACATTGCCGGGCCAGGGCTGGCGGCGCAGCCAGGCGCGCAGGGCAGGGTTCAGGCGCTCGGCGGCGCAGCCCAGCGGGGCCAGCAGGCCGTCGAGTACGGCATCGAAGTCCTCGCGCTCGCGGAGTGGCGGCAGGTGCAGGGTGAAGGCGGCCAGCCGGTGGTACAGGTCTTCACGGAAGCGGCCCTGGGCCACCAGCGTGGGCAGGTGGCGGTGGGTGGCGCAGACAAAACGCACGTCCACCGTCACCGCCTGGGTGGCGCCCACGCGCACCACCTCCTGACGGTCCAGCACGCGCAGCAGGCCCACCTGCAACTCCAGCGGCATGTCGCCGATCTCGTCGAGCAGCAAGGTGCCGCCGTGGGCCGCCTCGATGCGGCCGGCCTGGCCGCCGCGCCGTGCGCCGGTGAAGGCGCCCTCCACATGGCCAAACAGCTCCGCCGCCATCAGCGTGGGCGTGATGGCGCCGCAGTTGACCGCCAGAAACGGCGCGCCGGCACGCCGGCTGGCGGTGTGCAGGGCGCGGGCGGCCACCTCCTTGCCCACGCCGGTCTCGCCGGTGATGAGCAGGGGCAGGCCGGCCTCCAATGCCCGCAGGGCCTGGGCCAGGCGCTGCTGGCTCCGGGCATGGCCCAGGGGCGCTGCGCACGCCAGGGCCTCGGTCGCCGGACGGGTGGCCGCTGGGTGCCCGGCGATGCGGCCGCCCTGGGGACGATGCGCTGCGGCCGTGCCACCCAGCCGGCCCCGGGCCTGAAGGCGCACGCCGCCGCGCAGGCGCAGCGGCAGCGGCCGGCCCTGGCGGGCGGCGGTGTGCAGGGCGTCGAAGCGGTCCTCGAACAGGTCCGCCCAGGCCAGCTGTGGCAGCCACTGCGGCAGGCCCAGCAAGGGCAGCGCGGCCGAGGTGGCGCCCAGCAGCTGGGCGTCGGCGTCAAAGGCCAGCCAAGCCTCGGGGCCGGCGTCCGGCCCTTCGAGTTGCACCTGCAGCCAGGCGGGCTGGTCGTCGAACAGGCGCTGCTCGATGCGCCGGGCGCAGCGCTGCACCAGGCCCAGCGCGCCGGCGGCCAGACCCGGCGTGTCGCGGGAGAGGTCCACCGCACCCACCACCCGGCCCTGCGGGTCGAACACCGGCGCGGCGCAGCAGTGGAAGATCTGGTTGTCGGCAAAGAAGTGCTCGCCGCCCTGCACCCACACCGGCCGGCGCTCCAGCAGCGCGGCCGACATGGCGTTGGTGCCGATCATCCGCTCGGACAGGTCCACACCCGGCCGGAAGGCTTGGCGCAACGGGGCGCTGGCCCGCTGGATGGCGCCGTCCACCGCCACGGCACGGCCCAGCGCGTCGGTCAACAGCACGGCGTAGCCGGCCTCTGCCACCGATGCGGCCAGGCGCGCCAGCTCCGGCTGGGCCACCCGCAGCAGGGCCTGCTGCTGGGCCAGCAGGCGCCGCAGCGCCGGCGCCTCCACCGGGTCGAACACCACGGATTCATGGGCCGCCCGGCCCAGCTCGCGCAGGCGCTGCCAGCTGCTGAGCACCGGCGCGTCCACCAGGCCGTCGGGGGCATGACCGTCGTCAAAAAAGGCGTGGCGGGCCTGCCAGATCTGTTCGGGCCGGTAGCGGGTGGGTGGGGGCAAGGTGGGCATGGGCCTGGCGGATGGCGGGGTCGTGGCGGGCTGCCTGCGGCCGGGCGTCTCAGTCTGGGACGCGGGCCTTGAGACGGCGGCGGCGGCGGCGCAGTGCCCAGAGGCTTGGCGCACAAGCAAGTTATGCAATTTAGTGCCTTTGATGCGCCTCAAATACGGTGAAACCCCGTGGTGATAGGGCTGGCCTGCAGGTTTGATGCACTGTGGTGCAGCCTTGGCATGGGCTTTGCAGCTTCTCCAGCCACAGCCGCCCCGCGCGGCCCGATGAGACAGGAGACACCGACCATGGCCGCCATCCCCAACGCCACGCCCGCCGCCGCCTCGCTGGACGAGGTGATCCACCACCTGAACACCCTCAGCCGCCGCGGCCTGCTGCGCTCGGCCGGTGCATTGCTGGCCGGCGCCGGGGTGGGGGCGCTCGGCACCACGGCGGCCCGGGCCGCGCTGCCGCCGGGCGTCAAGCACCTGACCGAGGCCGAGGCCGCCGTCTTCGCCCGCGTGGCCGAGGTCACGCTGCCGGTGGTCGGCACCCGGCTGCGCCCCTGGGCACCCGAGGAGATCCTCACCACGCTGGACGCGGCGCTGCTGGCCGGCATGGCCCCGCACCTCCTGGCTGGTCTCAAGGGTGGCGTGGCGTACTTCAACGACGGCCCGCGAGGCCGCTTTGGCAAGCCCTTCACCGCGTTGGAGGACGGCCCCGCCCGCCTGTTCCTGGACGCCTGGGGCGCCAGCGCGGAGCCGCCGCAGCGGGGGCTGGCCATGGGCCTGAAAAAGCTGGTGCAGCTGTCGTACTGGGCGAACCCGGCCAGCTGGGCGCCGCTGGGCTACGACGGGCCGATGACGCCACGGGTCCAGCTCACCCGCCTGGGCAACGCGCCGCTGCCGCGCGCTTGAACCCACGTTCGAACCCAGGTTTGAACCCGCCCTGATCCGCACCATCACAAGACCGGAGACACGCCATGTCCAACAAGACCATTGCCCTGCGCCAGGCCGACGCCCGCGCCGCCCAAGCCCACCGCCCCCACGGCCTGAACGTGGTGCAGGCGGCCGACATCACCGCCAACCACCTGGATCTGGAGGCCGACGTGGTGGTGGTGGGCTCGGGCGCCGGCGGCGCCATCGCCGCGTATGAACTGGCCCGCGCCGGCCAGAAGGTGCTGGTGCTGGAGGCCGGCCCCTATGTGCCCTCAGAGAAGTTCACCGAAATGCTGGCCGTCTCCATGGGCACGATGTACGCCGACCACGGCGGCCAGACCAATGCCGACGGTGACATCAGCATCCTGCAAGGCGCCTGCGTGGGCGGCTCCACGGTGGTCAACGCCGCCCTGTGCTTTCGCACGCCCGACTACTACCTGAAGCTCTGGGGCCGGCAGTTCGGCCTGACCAACCTGACGCCCGCGGTGATGCGCCCCTACTTTGAGAAGGTGGAGAAGAACCTCCACATCCGCCAGGTGCAGCCGCACGAGAGCAGCGCTGGCGCCGAGCTGATCAAGGGGGGCTTGCGCAAACTGGGCTACCCCGAGGGCAAGGCCCGCCGCAACGTGAAGGACTGTGCGCTGACCGGCGCCTGCTTCAGCGGCTGCACCACCGACCGCAAGCGCTCCATGCTGGTCACCTACCTGCCCTGGGCCAGCGCCTATGGTGCCCGCATCCATGCCGACACCCGCGTGACCCGCGTGCTGGCCGAGGGCGGCCGTGCCACCGGCGTGCAGGCCGAGGTGATCGACCCCGCCACCGGCCAGCGCAAGGCCACGGTGAGCGTGAAGGCGCCGCGCGTGGTGCTGGCCGCCGGCCCGGTGCAGACGCCGCTGCTGCTGCTGGCCAGCGGCCTGGCCAACGGCAGCGGGCAGGTGGGCCGCCACTTTGCCTGCCACCCCACGCTGTCGGTCACGGCGGTGTTCGACCAGGCGGTGCGCGACTTTCATGGCGCCACCCACTCGCTCTACATGGACCGCCACACCCTGCCCGAGCAAGGGGGCTTTCTGCTGCTCAACGCCATCCAGGACCCGGTGGAGGCCAGCTTTCAGGCCGAGCCCGGCACCGGCGCGCCCTACATGGCCTACATGCAGGGCTACGAGAACACCATCCGCCTCATCAGCCTCATCCACGACAAGAACGTGGGCCGCGTCTCGTGGGAGAACGGTGCCAAGCGCATCGACTACCGGGTGGACGACGAAGACTTCGAGGCCATGAAGAAAGGCCTGGTGGTGACGGCCAAGGTGCTGTTTGCCAGCGGCGCCAAAAAGCTCTACCTGCCCACCTCCCACACCGCCGTGGTGGAGAGCGTGGGCCAGGTGGAGGCCGCGGTGGCGGCGCTGAAGAACGAGCCGGCCCGCTACAAGTACACCTCGTTCCACCCGCAAGGCACCTGCCGCATGGGCCGCGACCCGCAGACCACCGTGGTCAACCCCTACGGCGAGACCCACGACGTCAAGCAGCTCTACGTGGCCGACGCCAGCCTGCTGCCCACCAGCATCGGCTACAACCCGTCGGAGACGGTGTACGCCCTGGCCAGCTACATCAGCGACCGCATCGTGGCCGGATTGAAGGGCTGAGCCGTCCTGCCCAGCCGTGGGTGGCCGGCGGGGCGGACCCGGGACAGACCCCGGGGCGGCGGCCGGATGACAGGTGCCTTCAAGGCGGCTTGCCTACACTGCGCCCCCATCGGCCCCGACGGGGCCTCCGCCTTGATGGAAACGCCCCATGCCCAACCACGACCTCCACGAGCTGTTCGAGAACAACCGTCGCTGGGCCGACGACACCGAAGCCCGCGAGCCGGGCTTCTTCAGCCGCCTGCTCAAGCAGCAGACCCCACAGTACCTCTGGATCGGTTGTGCCGACAGTCGGGTACCCGCCAACGAGCTGGTGGACCTGCTGCCCGGGGACCTGTTTGTGCACCGCAACGTGGCCAATGTGGTGGCCCACTCTGACCTGAACGCCCTGTCGGTCATCCAGTACGCGGTGGACGCGCTGCGGGTGCGCCACGTCATCGTGGTGGGCCACAGCAACTGCGGCGGCGTCAAGGCCGCCCTGCAGGACCTGCGCTTGGGCCTGGTGGACAACTGGATCCGCCACGTCAAGGATGTGCGCAACCAGCACCGCGACTGGCTGGACACCCTGCCCGAGCCCCTGCGCCTGAACGCCTTGGTGGAGCTGAACGTGCTGGAGCAGGCCCGCAACGTCTGTGAGACCACCGTGGTGCTGGACGCCTGGGCCCGCGGGCAGGACGTGGTGGTGCACGGCTGGGTCTACGGCCTGCACAACGGCCTGCTGGAAGACCTGCGCCTGACCTGCGCCCGCCCCGGCGATGTGCCCGAGGCCTATGCGGCGGCCCTGTCCGCGCTGCGCGCCCGCCATGAGCAGCTGGCCGGCGCGGCGGCCGATCCACAGGCCGTCCCCCCGGCCGCGTCCGCCCAGCCCTGAGCCGGAAGCCGGGTGCCGGTCCGGCAGGTCGGGGCCCGGCCGGCGGTCACCTGGCGGCGGCTCCGCCATGTGTGGTTGACGTTTACGTTAACGTCAACTTTGCCAGTCCTGCGCTACCATGCGCGGCGCCATGTTCACCGCTCCGCTGACCGACCGCCGTGCCGCCGAGATCGCCCAGGTGCTGCTGGCCGGCTTTGACCGGCACTACCGCCTGTTCCTGGCCACCAGTGCGGCGGCGCAGGGGCGGTTTGAGGCGGAGGACTGGGCGGGGCAGCAGGCGGCGCAGCGTGAGCGCATCGAGTTCTATGACCTGCGGGTGGACGAGGCGGCCGCACGGCTGCAGGGGGAGTTCGGGGTGGGCGATCAGGACCTGGCCCTGTGGGCGCAGGTCAAGCTGCACTTCATGGGCCTGCTGACGCATCACCTGCAGCCGGAGCTGGCCGAGACCTTCTTCAACTCCGTCACCACCCAGGTGCTGGACCACCGCCGCTTCCACAAGGACGTGCTGTTCATGCGGCCGGCCGTCTCCACCGAGTACATCGAGAACGACGAGCCCGAGGCCCGTCCGACCTACCGGGCTTACTACCCCACGCCCGAGGGGCTGCGCCACACCCTGGACGAGCTGTTGGCCCACTACCAGCTGCGCTGCGATTGGGAAGACCTGCCCCGCGACCTAGAGCGCCTGCAGCGTGTGGTGGCCGAGCAGCTGGGCGCGGGCCCCTGGCGCGCCAACTGCCAGATCCAGGCCCTGTCGGCGCTGTTCTTCCGCAACAAGGGCGCCTATGTGGTGGGCAAGCTGGTCAACGGCCATGTGGAGACGCCGTTTGCGCTGGCCATTGTGTACGGCCGGCACCACCGCATCCGGCTGGATGCCGCGCTCTTTGGCGAGGACGAGCTGCAGCGCCTGTTCAGCTTTGCCCGCGCCTATTTCCAGGTGGCCATGGCGGTGCCGGCGGCGGTGGTGCAGTTCCTGCGCGCCCTCATGCCACGCAAGCCGCGCAGCGAGCTCTATAGCGCCCTGGGCCTGCACAAGCAGGGCAAGACGCTGTTCTTCCGCGACTTCCAGCACCACCTGCGCCACAGCAGCGACGCCTTCCGCATCGCCCCGGGCATCAAGGGCCTGGTCATGCTGGTGTTCGACCTGCCCAGCTACCCCTTCGTCTTCAAGCTGATCAAGGACCGCTTCCCGCCGCAGAAGCCCACCACCCGTGAAGGCGTCAAGGCCAAGTACCAGCTGGTCAAGCAGCACGACCGCGTGGGCCGTATGGCCGACACGCTGGAGTTCTCCAACGTGGTGCTGCCGCGCGGGCGCTTCTCGCCCGAGCTGCTGGCCGAGCTGCAGCGCGAGGCGCCCAGCCAGGTGGTCTTGACCGAGCGCGACGGCCAGCCCCTGGTGCTGCTGCGCCACGTCTACATCGAGCGGCGGCTGGTTCCGCTCAACCTCTACCTGCAGGAGGCCACGCCCGTGCAGCTGGAGGCCGCCGTGATCGAGTACGGCAACGCCATCAAGGACCTGGTGGCGGCCAACATCTTTCCCGGCGACATGCTGTGGAAGAACTTTGGCGTGGCCCGCCACGGCAAGGTGGTGTTCTACGACTACGACGAGATCGAGTACCTGACCGACTGCACCTTCCGCCACGTGCCCGCACCGCGCAACGAGGAGGAAGAGATGTCGGGCGAGGTCTGGTACGCCGTGCGACCGGGCGACGTGTTCCCGGAGACTTTTGAGCCCTTCTTGCTGGGCCACCCCGGCGTGCGCGAGGCCTTCATGGCCCACCACGCTGACCTGCTGGACCCGGCCTTCTGGCAGGCCCACCAGGCGCGCATCCGCGCTGGCCATGTGCACGACATCTTTCCCTACGACCCGGCGCGCCGCTTCGGCCCGCCGCGGGCTGACGAGGCCCTGCCGCCCCCGCCGCCCCCTGAGCCTTCCCTTCGAACCCCCTGAGGAGACCCGCCATGTCCGATCCCGTCGTCATCGCCTCCGCCGCCCGCACGCCCATCGGCGGCCTGCTGGGCGACTTCGCCAGCCTCAGCGCCTCGGACCTGGGCGCGGTGGCCATCCGGGCCGCCGTGGAACGTGCCGGTGTGCCGGGTGACGCCGTGGCCGAGGTGCTGATGGGCAACTGCCTGATGGCCGGCCAGGGTCAGGCCCCGGCGCGCCAGGCCGCGCTCAAGGCCGGCTTGCCGCTGACCGCCGGCGCCGTCACCCTGAGCAAGATGTGCGGCTCCGGCATGCGCGCGGCCATGCTGGCGCACGACATGCTGCGTGCCGGCACGGCCGAGGTCATGGTGGCCGGTGGCATGGAGAGCATGACCAACGCCCCGCACCTGATGTTCGCCCGCAAGGGCGTCAAGTACGGCGCGGCGCAGATGTTTGACCACATGGCCATGGACGGCCTGGAAGACGCCTACGAAAAGGGCAAGGCCATGGGCGTGTTCGCCGAGGCCTGCGTGGACAAGTACGGCTTCAGCCGTGAGGCGCAGGACGCCTACGCCATCACCTCCACCACCCGCGCCAAGGCCGCCAACGAGGACGGCCGCTTCGACTGGGAGATGGCCCCCGTGACCCTGCCGGGCAAGGGCGGCGAGACGCTGGTGAAGTTTGACGAGCAGCCCTTCAAGGCCAAGCTCGACAAGATCGCCGGGCTCAAGCCCGCCTTCAAGAAGGACGGCACCATCACCGCCGCCAACGCCAGCAGCATTTCTGACGGCGCCGCCGCCCTGGTGCTGATGCGCGAATCCACCGCCCGGGCCCTGAACGTCACGCCGCTGGCGCGCATCGTCAGCCACGCCGTGCACGCGCAAGAGCCGGCCTGGTTCTCCACCGCCCCGGCCGGCGCCATCACCAAAGCCTTGGCCAAGGCCGGCTGGACCGCCGGCCAGGTGGACCTGTGGGAGGTCAACGAGGCCTTCGCCGCCGTCACCATGGCCGCCATGGCCGAGTTCCAGCTGCCGCACGAGATCGTCAACGTCCACGGTGGCGCCTGCGCCCTGGGCCACCCCATCGGCGCCTCAGGCGCGCGCATCCTGGTCACCCTGCTGGGGGCCCTGCGGCACCAGGGCAAGAAGCGCGGCATGGCCTCGCTGTGCATTGGCGGCGGCGAAGCCACGGCCCTGGCCGTGGAGCTGTATTGACCCGCTGGGCGCTGCCACCATGGATGAACACCTGAACCCGGCCACGGCCACCGCCCCCTGGGCCCCGCGCAGCGCGCTGGTGCTGGGCGCCTCGCGCGGCATTGGCTTGGCACTGGTGCGCCAGTACCGGGAGGCCGGCCTGGCCGTCACCGCCACCGCGCGGGATGAGGCCGGGCTGGCCCGCCTGCAGGCCCTGGGCGCGCGGGCCCTGAAGCTGGACGTGACCCAGACCACCAGCGCCGCCGGCCTGGCCTGGCAGCTCGATGGCGAGGCCTTTGACGCCGTGTGGTTCGCTGCCGGCGTGTATGGCCCCAACACCCGTGGCCTGCAGGCCCCCACCGCGGCCGATTTCGACGCCGTCATGCGCACCAATGTGCTGGGCGCCATGCTGGTGATGCCGCAACTGGTGGACGCGCTGGCCCCCGGCGCCCGGGTGGCGCTGCTGTCTTCGCGCATGGGCAGCATCGGCGCGCGCACGCACAGTGGCGGCTGGCTCTACCGCGCCTCCAAGGCGGCGCTCAATTCGGTGCTGGCCGATCTGGCCCTGGCCTGGCAAGGCCGCGCGCTGTGCGTGGCCGTGCACCCGGGCTGGGTGCGCACCGACATGGGTGGCCCCGAGGCCGATCTGGAGGTGGACCACAGCGCCGCCGACCTGCGCGCCCTGCTGGCCGGCCTGGTGCCCGACGCGCATGGCGGCTTTTTTGACCACAGCGGCGCGCGCCTGCCTTGGTGAGCCCCGCTGCCCCATTCCCATTCGCTGGAGACCCCGATGCTGCTGTCTGAAGACCACCGCGCTGTGCAGGACGCCGTGCGCGCCTATGTGCAGGAGCAGATCGCCCCGCACGCCGCCCGCTGGGACAAGGAGCACCACTTCCCGGCCGAGCAGCTCAAGGGCCTGGCCGCCCTGGGCTGCTACGGCGTGGCCGTGCCCACCGAGTACGACGGCGCCGGCCTGGACTACCTGGCCCTGAGCCTGATCCTAGAAGAGATCGCCGCCGGCGATGGTGGCACCTCCACCCCGGTCAGCGTCAACAACTGCCCCGTCTGCTCCATCCTCATGGCCTTCGGCAACGAGGACCAGAAGCAGCGCTTCTTGAAGCCCCTGGCCCGGGGCGACCTGCTCGGCGCCTTCTGCCTGACCGAGCCGCATGTGGGCTCCGAGGCCGGCGGGCTGAAGACCCGCGCCGTGCGCGAGGGCGACGACTACGTGCTCAACGGCGTCAAGCAGTTCATCACCAGCGGCAAGCACGGTGACGTCGCCATCGTCATGGCCGTGACCGACCCTGCCGCCGGCAAGAAGGGCATCAGCGCCTTTCTGGTGCCCACCGCCACGCCCGGCTACGTGGTGGCGCGCGTGGAGGACAAGATGGGCCAGCACAGCTCCGACACCGCGCAGATCGTCTTTGAGAACTGCCGCGTGCCCGCCGCCCACCGCATCGGTGATGAAGGCATGGGCCTGAAGATCGCGCTCTCCGGCCTGGAGGGCGGGCGCATTGGCATTGCCAGCCAGAGCATCGGCATGGCCCGTGCGGCCTTTGAGGCGGCGCTGCAGTACAGCAAGGACCGTGTGGCCTTTGGCCAGCCGATCTTTGAGCACCAGGCCGTGCAGCACAAGCTGGCCGACATGGCCACCCAGATCGAAGCCGCGCGGCAGCTGGTCTGGCATGCCGCCGCCCTGAAGGACGCCGGCCAGCCCTGCCTGAAAGAGGCCGCCATGGCCAAGCTCTTTGCCAGCGAGATGGCCGAGAAGGTCTGCTCGGCCGCCATCCAGGTGCACGGCGGCTACGGCTACCTGAGCGACTTCCCGGTGGAGCGCATCTACCGCGATGTGCGCGTGTGCCAGATCTACGAGGGCACCTCGGAGGTGCAGAAGATCCTCATCGGGCGCGCCCTGGCGGGTTGAGCGGCGCCGCAGCACCGGCCCGCCGGCCGGGTGCCGTCCCCACCGCTCCCTATACTGGCCCGCCATGAGCAAACAGCAAGCACCGGCCCCCACGGCGGCCGACAGGCAGGAGCGCCGCGCCGCGCGCAAAGGCGGCATGGGCCAGGTTCGGCGCGATCTGCGCCTGCTGCTGCGCGAGGGCCGGCACGCCGAGTTCACCGCCCGCATGGCCCAGCTGGGCCTGCAGGAGCAGCGCGACCACCGCTGCCTGCTTCAGCCCCTTCCGCTGCAGGCGGCGGCGCCGCGCATGGTGTTCATCTGCGGCCTGCACCGCAGCGGCACCTCGATGATCGAGCGCTACCTCACCGCCAAGTTCGAGGCCGCCGCCCTGCGGGCGCCCGGCGTGCCGGAGAACGAGGGGCAGTTCCTCCAGGACGTCTACCCGGTGGAGTTCCCCTACGGCGGGCCCGGTCTGTTTGCCTTCTCTGCCGGCATGCGGCCGGCCCCGGTGGCCGACGAGGCCCTGGCCCAGCGCCAGCGCGAGCGCCTGCTGGAATGCTGGAACGGCTTTGCCACCGAGCCCGCCCCGGTGCTCATCGAGAAGAGCCCGCCCAACATCACCAAGATCGCCTACCTGCGCAGCCTGTTTCCACAGGCCCGGTTCGTGATCTGGACCCGCGATCCGCGGGCGGTGTCGCTGGCCACGCAGAAATGGTCAGGCACCACGCTGGAACAGCTGATGATGCACTGGCACACCGCCTACAGCCTGGCACTGGCCGACCTGGGCCCGGACTGCATGCTCATGTCCTACGAGGCCTTCTGCGAAGACCCGCCGCTGGCCCTGGCCCGGCTGGGCGACTTCCTGGGCCTGACGCTGCGCCGCAAGCACAACCAGGTGCCCGCCCGCTTCCGCGAGGTGCGCAACTCCAACGGCAAGTACCTGGAGCAGTTTCCGCCCATGAACTTGCGGCTCAAGCTGGCCGCCTGGGACCTGCTGGGCTACGAGGTGCCCGCCCCACCGGCCGTGGAGGCCGGGGACACCGATGAGGCAGCGCCTCAGGCGGCGGGAGCCGCCTCCGCCTCGCCCACCGCGGGCTGAACCACCGGGCTCGCCGCCCCCTCGGGTCGCAGGCCCGCGCCCTGCCCGCCGCAGACCAGCCACCACAGCGGGGCGCTCCACCACAGCAGCAGGGGCCGGGCATCACCGGCGCCGCCCTGCTGCAGGTGCAGCGCATGCCAGAGGGCGGCGGCGGCCACCACCAGCACGCCGGCGACCAGCATGCCGCGGGCCAGGCCGGGCGCCCAGCGCTGGGCGCGCAGGCTCAGCAGCATGCCCGCCAGCGCGCCGGCCGACTGCAGTGCCCACGCGGCACCCGCTGGCAGGCCCAGCGCCCGCAGGCCGCGGCCCAGCGGGTCCACGGCAGGCATCACGGCCAGGCCGGCGGCCACGGCCAGCATGAACGCCAGCCAGAGCAGGCGGTTGCAGCGCAGGGTGAGTTGTTGGGCGGGCATGGCGGGCTCCGGGGGGGCGGGGGCAGATGCGCACTGTGCCCAGTCACCACCTCGCGGGCATCGCCCGGATGGGGGAGAGGCCGGCGCACGACGCCGCATGGCTCAGCCGGCGGCCGCGCCCGCGGAGGGGGGCCCGCCAAGTGCCGCGGGCGAGGGCGCGGGGGGCAGGTCTGGCGCCATGTCCTCGTCCAGGTCCTGCAGCAGGGCCAGGGTCGGGTTCTCGCCCAGGTTGAGCAGGCGGGCGATGTCACGCACATCGTCGGGCAGTGCCGGGTTGTCCCAGCTGGCGGCGGAATGCCGGGCCAGACGCACCGCCAGCAGCACGTTGCGCACCTGGCTGGCCTCGGCGTGCCGGTCGTCGCTGATCTGCACCAGCAGCGGTGGCAGGCGCCATTGCACCATCAGGGCATGCTGCACCTCGGGCAGGGTGCAGCCCAGCAGCTCGCGCTGGATGGCGGCGCTGCGCAGCGTGGGGTCGGCCTGCTGGCGCTGCTGCATCTGCAGTGCCAGGACCGGGGCGTGCAGCCACAGCAGCATCTCGGCAAAGTCGTGCAGCAACGCCGCCTCATGGATGACGGGGGCGTCCTGGTCCATGCGGTGCACCGCGAAGCCCAGTGCAAAGCGGCTGGCGCGGCAGGCGCGGTGCAGCACCCGCTGCAGGCCGTCCAGGGCCTCGGGCAGGTCGGCCAGGTGCTGCTCTACCGTGGGCTGCGGCCCGAAGTCGCGGAAGAAGGGCGTGATGCCGGTCATCACCAGCGCCTCGCGCACCGTCTCGGCCTCGCCCAGACGGCGTCCGCGTTGCAACTGGGTGGTGTGGATGAGCAGCTTGAGCGTCATCAGCGGGTCCACGCCGATCACCTCGGTGAGCATGCGGGCGTCGACTTCGTCCTCGATGGCGCGCAGGCCTTCCAGCGCGCTGGCGGTGCTGGCCATGATGGGCAGGTCGGCCGGGGCCAGGCGCCGCACCCACCAGCCCAGCCCCGCGGCCAGGGGCGCGGGAACGCGGAAGGGCTTGGGGGTGTCGGGCATGGTGGCGGCGGGCGGTGTCCTCGCCTTATCGGCCCGTGGCGGGCCGGACTTGAGGGGGTCTCGGGTCCGGCCCGTGGGGGGGGGCTTACAGGCGTCGCGTGTCCAGATACCCGACCAGGCGGCCGTCCACGTAGAGCGCGCCTTCCGGTGCGCCGGCTTCGGCGTGGAATTCCACTTGCGGCGGCGCCAGGGGCGCGGTGCGGGCCGGTGCAGCGCCCAGGCGGTGGGCGATGCGCAGCAGGTGACGGGCCAGGGCACGCAGGGCGCGGGCGGTGCGGTGGCGCCAGGGGCGGGGGGCGGGCCAGGGGGCGGCCAGGCCGGCGGGCAGGAGTTCAGGCATGTCGGTCTCCAGGGGTCGCCCGGGCCTGCGGTCCGGCAGGGCGTCGGGGCGACGGGGCAGTCAGGCGGTATCGGGGGGGTGCCGCCGCTCGCGCAGCTGGCTGTGCAGCTCACGCTGCGCCTGCTGCTGACGGCGTCGGCTGGCGGTGCGGTGCGGGCCGGCGGCGCGCTGGCGCGCCGGCAAGGCCAGCGGATTGCGCGGCCGGGAGGGGGGCAGGGTGCAGGGCATGGAGACTCCGTTTCCCGGGCGGCCGGCGGCCGGACCCGAAGGCGGGGAGGAGGGGCGGGGGAGCGTCTGCGGCGGTGTGGCCGGCGGGGCAGGCCGTGACGTCAGACGGGCGCAATGATAAACATTCGATTATCTTGCGCAAGTGTCATTTACAAAATGATCAAGATTTGCGGGGCCGGCACGGCGGCGCCGCCGGACGGGTCTGTCCGGTGGCGCCGCGGGCGGCGGGGACGGCCGTGGCGGGCCCCGGGGGCGACGCCCCAGTCGCCGTCAGCGGCGGGGCTTGAGCGGCGTGGTGTGGCGCTGCAGGCTGGCCCAGGCGTCGACCTCGGGGGCCGCGGGCGGC
>NZ_JAAGOH010000021.1 GCF_010499455.1 Ideonella livida
TGGGGCGGCCCGACGCCGCGCTGCAGGCCCAGGCCCGGGCCTTGTGGCGCGAGGCCGCCGGCAGCCAGGGGGTGGCGCCGGCGCTGCGGCCCGCTTGGCAGGCGCTGACGGCGCCCTGAGCCGCCCGGGACCTGTCAAGGACGCCGGCGCAGGAGCGCCGGCTCAGGGGCGTGGCCTCAGCGGATCTGGGTGCACATGCCCATCTCGCAGCGCACGCGGATGGTGCCCGAGACACAGGCCACGTCAAACCAGTCCAGGGTGGCGTAGCGCTTGATCACGGTGGCCACCGGGCGCATGCCGGCCGGGCCCTGGCAGCCGGCGAGCAGGGCGGCGCGCTCGGCCTCGTAGGTCCAGGGGCTGCGCTGGGGCGGCGGGCCGCTGTCCACCACCGGGGCCGGCGGCGGCGGGGGCGGTGGGGGCGGGGGCTCCGACAGGAACCAGGCGCAGCCGCTCAGCGTCACGGCGCTGGCCAAGCCCGCGCCCAGAGCCAGAAGTCTCATGGTGGATCCTCAATGCAAGGTGCCTGCGCAGTCTATGCCAGGACGCCCCCGCGCCCGTCCCCTGACCACCGGACGAGGGGCCCGGGAGGGCGGCACGCCGCGCCCCGGGGCACCGGTTTGGTGCCCTCGGGCCCGGTATTGGCGGCGCGGTTGGCGCCACCGCCCGGGATCACCCACCATGGTGCGTGCCGGGAGCCTGGGCTGCACGAGGGGCGGCAGGTGTCCGCGCCGCGGACAGGGGCTAGCGGGCGGTCCGGCACCGGGCTGGCACGGGCCTCGCTAATCTGGGTCCATGTCAGCCCACCGCCCCGCTGCCGCGTTGAACACCGCAGAAGGGGCCAAGGCCGGGATTGCGGGGCAACTGCCCTCCTAATCGCCGGTTTGGGGGCTCTGCAGGCGGCGCATCCTGAAGCCACTTACCGCCGCCGACCACGGACACAAAACATGTGACCGGAACGCTCTGATGGCGCCTGGGCCCAGTCAAGCCGGGACTCCATCAGAACTTTCCTGAACCTGTCCCCGGATGCCATGCCGGGGGGTTCATCCACCAGCCCGCCTGGGTCTCACGGAGGTCGTCATGGACGTGATCAGCCACTTTGCCGCCCGGTACGAACGCACCCGGGAAGAGGAAATGTCTCTGGAGGAGTACCTCCAGGAATGCAAGCGCAACCCGCTGGCCTATGCCACCGCCGCCGAGCGCATGCTGCGCGCCATCGGCGAGCCGCAAATGGTGGACACCCGTAACGACCCGCGCCTGTCCCGCCTGTTCGCCAACAAGGTGATCAAGGTCTACCCGGCCTTTGCCGAGTTCTACGGCATGGAGGAGGCCATTGAGCAGGTGGTGAGCTACTTCCGCCATGCCGCGCAGGGGCTGGAGGAGAAGAAGCAGATCCTCTACCTGCTGGGCCCGGTGGGCGGCGGCAAGAGCAGCATTGCCGAGCGCCTGAAGGCGCTGATGCAGGAGGTGCCGTTCTATGCCATCAAGGGCAGCCCGGTGAACGAGTCGCCCCTGGGCCTGTTCGATGTGATCGAGGACGGCCCGATCCTGGAGAGCGAGTTCGGCATTCCCCGCCGCTACCTGCAGCGCATCATGAGCCCCTGGGCGGTCAAGCGCCTGGAGGAGTTTGGCGGCGACATCCGCAAGTTCCGCGTGGTCAAGCGCCACCCCAGCATCCTCAAGCAGGTGGGCATTGCCAAGACCGAGCCTGGCGACGAGAACAACCAGGACATCAGCTCGCTGGTGGGCAAGGTCGACATCCGCAAGCTGGAGACCTACGCCCAGGACGACCCGGACGCCTACAGCTACTCGGGCGGCCTGTGCCTGGCCAACCAGGGCCTGCTGGAATTCGTGGAGATGTTCAAGGCGCCCATCAAGGTGCTGCACCCGCTGCTGACGGCCACCCAGGAAGGCAACTTCAAGGGCACCGAGGGCTTTGGCGCCATCCCGTTTGACGGCGTGGTGCTGGCCCACAGCAACGAGAGCGAGTGGAAGGCCTTCCGCAACAACAAGAACAATGAGGCCTTCCTCGACCGCATCTACATCGTCAAGGTGCCGTACTGCCTGCGCGTGAGCGAGGAGATCAAGATCTACGAGAAGCTCATCAAGGGCAGCAGCCTGGGCGCGGCGGCCTGCGCGCCGGGCACGCTCAAGATGATGAGCCAGTTCGCCATCCTCACCCGCCTGAAGGAGCCGGAGAACTCCAGCCTGTTCAGCAAGATGATGGTCTACGACGGCGAGAACCTCAAGGACACCGACCCGCGCGCCAAGAGCTACCAGGAGTACCGCGACTACGCGGGTGTGGATGAAGGCATGAGCGGCATCTCCACCCGCTTTGCCTACAAGATCCTGTCCAAGGTCTTCAACTTCGACAGCCAGGAGGTGGCGGCCAATCCGGTGCACCTGATGTATGTGCTGGAGCAGCAGATCGAGCGCGAGCAGTTCCCCAAGGAGACCGAGGAGAAGTACGTCGCCTTCATCAAGGAGCAGCTGGCCCCGCGCTACGCCGAGTTCATCGGCAAGGAGATCCAGACCGCCTACCTGGAGAGCTACTCCGAGTACGGGCAGAACATCTTCGACCGTTACGTCACCTACGCCGACTACTGGATCCAGGACCAGGAGTACCGCGACACCGACACCGGAGAGGTCTTCGACCGCCAGTCGCTCAACGCCGAGCTGGAGAAGATCGAGAAGCCCGCGGGCATCGCCAACCCCAAGGACTTCCGCAACGAGATCGTCAACTTCGTGCTGCGGGCCCGGGCCAACAACCAGGGCAAGAACCCGGTGTGGACCAGCTACGAGAAGCTGCGCTCGGTGATCGAGAAGAAGATGTTCTCCAACACCGAGGAGCTGCTGCCGGTCATCAGCTTCAACGCCAAGGCCAGCGCCGACGAGGCCAAGAAGCACGACGACTTTGTGCAGCGCATGGTCGGCAAGGGCTACACCGCCAAGCAGGTGCGCCTGCTGTGCGAGTGGTACCTGCGGGTGCGCAAGTCGAGCTGAGGCACGCCTGCGCGGCCGCCCACCCGTGGCGGATCCGGGCAGGTCAACGGTCGAAGGGGGCCGGGCCGTTGGGGCCTTCTGGTTCCCAGCATGAGCCTCAGCGGCCCGGCTCCCTTCGGCCTGATCCCCACCCTGCCGCGTCCCCGTCCTCGCCAGCGCCAACGACCTCCCGCCAGTCCTCAGCAACAAGGTGAATTGAGATGCTCCAACAGATCATCGACCGTCGATTGGCTGGCAAGAACAAGTCCATCGGCAACCGCGAGCGCTTTCTGCGCCGCTACAAGGACCAGATCCGTGATGCCGTGCGCCGGGCGGTGGACGGCCGTGGCATCCGTGACCTGGAGCGCGGCGAGGAGGTCCGTATCCCCAAGAAGGACCTGAGCCAGCCGGTCTTCCACCATGGCCAGGGCGGCCAGCGCGACATGGTGCACCCCGGCAACCAGGAGTACCTGACCGGCGACCGCATCCAACGTCCCCCGCAGGGCGGGCAAGGGCAGGGCGGCGGCAAGGGCCAGCCCAGCGACCAGGGCGAGGGGGAGGACGACTTCGTCTTCGCGCTCAGCAAAGAGGAGTTCATGCAGGTCTTCTTCGAGGACCTGGCCCTGCCCCACCTGGTGCGCACCCAGCTGGCCGAGGTGCCCGAGTACAAGACCCACCGCGCCGGCTTCACCAGCGACGGCACCCCCAACAACCTGCATGTGGTGCGTAGCATGCGCGGGGCCCTGGGCCGGCGCATCGCCCTGGGCACCGAGAGCCGGCGCGAGCTGCACGCCCTGGAAGAGCGCCTGGACACCCTGCGCCTGCAGCCCGGCGGCGACGCCGTGACCGAGCGCGAGCGCCTGGACCTGACCGAGCGCATCCATGCCCTGCGCGCCCGCCTGGAGCGCATCCCCTTCCTGGACCCCATCGACCTGCGTTTTCGCAGCCGGGTGCGGGTGCCTGTGCCCAGCGCCAAGGCCGTCATGTTCTGCCTGATGGACGTCTCGGGCTCCATGGACGAGGCGCGCAAGGAGCTCTCCAAGCGCTTCTTCATCCTGCTCTACCTGTTCCTGACCAAGCACTACGAGAAGATCGACCTGGTCTTCATCCGCCACCACACCCAGGCGCAGGAGGTCAACGAGCACGACTTCTTCCACGCCCGGGAGACCGGCGGCACCGTGGTCAGCAGCGCGCTGGAGCTGATGGACCAGATCATCCGCGACCGCTACAACCCGGCGGAGTGGAACATCTACGGCGCCCAGGCCAGCGACGGTGACAACTGGCACCACGACAGCGGCCGCTGCCGCGAGCTGCTCACATCCAAGATCCTGCCCGCCTGCCGCTACTACGCCTATGTGCAGGTGGCCGAGGAGGAGCAGACCCTCTGGCAGGAATACCACCGGGTCGCCGAGACCACGCCGCAGTTCGCCATGCGCAAGGCGGTGGAGGCCTCGCAGATCTATCCCGTCTTCCGTGATCTGTTCAAGAAGGAAGGAGCGGTAGCCGCATGACCGAGTTTTCACAGGACCGCCGCTGGCATGACGACCGCAGCAAGATCCCGCCCGGCGGCGATCGCCGCCGCCTGCGGGCCGCGCTGACCGAGCCCCTGCCGCTGGCCGACCGTCCCGGGCAGCCGCTGCCCAGCCCCAGCGATTGGACCTTCGAGCTGATCGACCAGTACCACACGGTCATCGCCGCCACCGCCCGGCGCTTCGGCCTGGACACCTACCCCAACCAGCTCGAGATCATCACCGCCGAGCAGATGATGGACGCCTATGCCAGCGTGGGCATGCCCGTGAACTACCGCCACTGGAGTTACGGCAAGGAGTTCATCGCCACCGAGAAGAGTTACCGCCGCGGCCACATGGGCCTGGCCTACGAGATCGTCATCAACTCCAACCCCTGCATCAGCTACCTGATGGAGGAGAACACCCTGGCCATGCAGGCCCTGGTGATCGCCCACGCCGCCTACGGCCACAACAGCTTCTTCAAGGGCAACTACCTGTTCCGGATGTGGACCGACGCCTCGGCCATCATCGACTACCTGGTCTACGCCAAGCACTACGTGGCCGAATGCGAGCAGCGCCACGGCATCGACGCGGTGGAGGAGTTCCTCGACTCCTGCCACGCCCTGCAGAACCACGGTGTGGACCGCTACCGCCGCCCCAGCAAGAAGCCCCTGTCCGAGGAGCTGCGCCTGCGCCGCGAGCGCGAGGAGTACGCCCAGCGGCAGGTCAACGAGCTGTGGCGCACCCTGCCGCGCCGTGCCGAGGACGACCTGGCCGAAGGCAGCCCTCAGGCCCGGCGCTTCCCGGCCGAGCCCGAGGAGAACCTGCTCTATTTCATCGAGAAGAATGCCCCCCTGCTGGAGCCCTGGCAGCGCGAGATCGTGCGCATCGTGCGCAAGGTGGCGCAGTACTTCTACCCGCAGCGCCAGACCCAGGTGATGAACGAGGGCTGGGCCACCTTCTGGCACCACAAGCTGCTCAACACCATGTACGACGACGGCCACCTCACCGACGGCGTCATGATCGAATGGCTCAAGAGCCACACCAACGTGGTCTACCAGCCCAAGGTGGGCGACCGCGGCTACAGCGGCCTGAACCCCTACGCGCTGGGTTTTGCGATGTACACCGACATCCAGCGCATCTGCGAGCACCCCACTGAGGAAGACCGCCGCTGGTTCCCCGACCTCGCCGGCACCCCCTGGCTGCCGGCGCTGGACCAGGCCATGCGCAACTTCAAGGACGAGAGCTTCATCGGCCAGTACCTCAGCCCCAAGCTGATGCGTGACTTCCGCCTCTTTGCCATCCGCGACGACGACAAGGACAAGGACCTGGTGGTGCGCGCCATCCACGACGAATCCGGCTACCGCGAACTGCGCGAGGCCCTCTCCCGCCAGTACGACCTGGGCCAGCGCGAGCCCAACATCCAGGTCTGGAACGTCAACCTGCGCGGCGACCGCAGCCTCACCCTGCGCCACACCCAGCACAACAACCGGCCGCTGGACGACGGTGCGCAAGAGGTGCTCAAGCACGTGGCCCGGCTCTGGGGTTTTGGCGTCAACCTCGAAAGCGTCAATGGCAATGGCGAGGTGAGCAAGCGCTGGAGCGTGCCGGCGCCGCCGCAGAACGGCCACTGAATCCCGCCCGCGTCGCGGCCGGGCCACAGGCCCTGTCGCCAGGGCGTCTGCCGGCCGGGGGTGGGGCGGCCACGCCCCGGCCGCTGTCAGGCTGGTGCAGGGCCGGGCTGCCTAGAGTACGGGCATGAACGTCCAAGACCTCTACCGCGCCCGCCGTGGCAGCGCCGACGATGCCCTGAACCACCTGCGCGATGGCGACTTCATCGTCGTGCCCACCGGCGTGGGCGAGCCGCCGGCCCTGCTCACCGCGCTGTCCGACCAGCGCCGCCGCTTCCAGGATGTGAAGGTCGGCCAGATCCTGCCGGTGCAGCCCTTTGGCTACTTCGACCCCACCACCCAGCACCATGTGCGGCACGTGGCCTACTTCTTCGGCGGCGCCTCGCGTCCCGGCGGCCAGGCCGGCTGGACGGATTTCATCCCCAGCCATTTCTCCGAGATGCCCAGCCTCATCCGCCGCGGGCGCATGCCGGCCGATGTGGTGTTCGCGCTGGCCTCACCCATGGATGAGCACGGCTACATGGCCCTGGGCCTGACGGCCGACTACACCATGGCCGCCATCGCCAAGGCCCGTGCCGTGGTGCTGGAGGTCAACCCCCACGTGCCCTTCGCCTTTGGCGCCTGCCATGTGCACATCTCGCAGGTGGCAGCCCTGGTGGAAAGCGAGACCCCCATCAAGGAGGTGGGCCTGCCCGTGGTGGGCCCCGTGCAGCAGGCCATCGGCGCCTATGTGGCCGAGCGCATTGAAGACGGCTCCACCTTGCAGATCGGCTACGGCGGCATTCCGGATGCCGTGGTCATGCAGCTCACCGCCAAGCGCGACCTGGGCATCCACACCGAGATGATTGGCGACGGCATCCTCACCCTGCTGGAAAGCGGCGCCGTCACCAACCGCCGCAAGAACTTCATGCCCGGCAAGATGGTGGCCACGTTCGCGCTGGGCTCCCAGCGGCTCTACCGCTTCCTCCATCGCAACCCGGCCATGGAGATGCACCCGGTGGACTTCACCAACGACCCCTACAGCGCCGCCCGCAACGACAAGCTGGTGTCCATCAACGCCACCCTGCAGGTGGACCTGCTGGGCCAGTGCGGCAGCGAGAGCATGGGCCCCGTGCCTTACTCGGGCACTGGCGGCCAGGCCGACTTTGTGCGCGCCGCCAACCGCAGCGAAGGCGGGCAGAGCTTCATCGTCCTGCCCTCCACCGCCAAGAACGACACCATCTCGCGCATCGCCCCGGTGCTCACCCCGGGCACCCACGTCAGCACCGGCAAGAACGAGGTGGATCAGGTGGTCACCGAGTACGGCGTGGCCTGCCTGCGCGGCCTGTCCGCCAAGCAGCGCGCCGCCGCCCTCATCGCCATCGCCCACCCCAAGTTCCGCGACGAGCTGACCGAGGAGGCGCGCAAGCTGCGGCTGCTGTGAGGCCGCGCTGCGGGTGCCATGGCCACCACCGTCAGCCCGCGCCGGGCAGCGCCAGGCCTTCATGGTGGGCCAGCGCCTGCAGCGCCTGCTCCATCAGCACCCGGGCATGGCCCGCTCGCCGGCCCAGTTCGGCGTGCAGGGCGGCGTCGGCCGTGTCGCGGTGGGCGCACTGCGCGCTGTAGGCCTCAAAGCGGCTGAGCTGCAGCAGCAGGTCGGCCACGTGGCGCGGGCATTCGCAGCTCAGGCGGGCGGGCTCGGCCGCCAGGGCGCTCAGGGTCAGCTCGTCAAAGCGCGGTGGCGGCGGCAGGGCGGGCGGGGCATCGGGGGCGGCCGCCGCAGCGGCTGAGGCGTCCCCCGGTGTCGTGTGGTGCGGGTGGCCCGGGGCGGTCTGGCCTTGGGTGAGCCAGTCCACCCAGGCGGCGTCGTCGCTGCCGTCGCGCAGCAAGGGGATGCCGGCTTGGGCGTGCGCCTGGCGGGCGGCGGGGTGGCCGTAGCCATAGACCACGCCCACCCGGGTGGCGCCCCAGGCCTGGGCGGCGGCCTGCAGCGCGGGATCGGGGGGCCCGGGCAGCAGGGGGTGCAGGGCCAGCAGCCAGTCCACGGGCGGGGCCGCCGGGGGAGCGCGGTCAGCCAGGGCACTGGCCAGCCGGCCCAGCGGCTGGGCCTGGGCCTGCTGCGCGGCGTGCAGGGCCTGCTCAGCCTGCTCAAACGGGCCCAGCAGCTGCCAGCCGCCCGGCAGGTGCAGGCGGCGCAGGCGCTGGGCCAGGGCGCTGCCCACCACCACCAGCCGCCAGGGACGGGAGGGCGCCGGGTCCGTGGGCGCGATGGTGGCCGGCGTCGCGTAAGGGCTCGACGACGCCGGCAAGGGCTGGCGGGCCTGCTGCAGCGCCAGCAACTGGGCCAGGGGCAGGTCGGTGAGGGTGCCGATGGCGTGACCCTGGCGGGTCAGCTGCTTCATCAAGGCGATGCGTTGCACGTCCTCGGCCGTGTACAGGCGGTGGCCGGCGGGGCTGCGGCCGGCGCAACCCAGACCGTAGCGCCGCTCCCACACCCTTAGGGTGGCCACGGGCATGTCCACCAGCTGTGCCACAGCCTGGCTGCGAAAACGGGCGGCAGAAGGTTCAGGCTTTGACATGACCCTGATTTGACCTCGAAAAGTGCGGCGCTTCCCCCGGGGTTGACCCGGCTTGGCCGGGTATTGACGCGTCAATGACTACAGTGTGGCCATGGCATCCCTCCCCAGCACCTGCGCCCTGGTGTGGTTCAAGCGCGATCTGCGCGTGCAAGACCATGCGGCGCTGTGTGCGGCCGCCGCCTGCGACCACGCCCTGGGCCTGGTGGTGGTGGAGCCCGAATGGATGGACAGCCCCGAGTGCGACCCCCAGCACCTGGCCTGGCTGGGGGCGTCGGTGCAGGCCCTGCGCGCCGCGCTGCAGCCCTGGGGCCTGCCGCTGCGGGTGGCCGTGGGGGCCATGCCCGAGGTGCTGGCTCGCCTGCACGCCGACTGGGGCATCACCCACCTGTTCAGCCATGAGGAGACCGGGCCGTTTTGGAGCTGGACGCGCGACCGGCGCGTGGCCGCCTGGTGCCGTGCCCAGGGCGTGGTGTGGCAGGAGTGGCCGCAGACCGGCGTGGTGCGCCGCCTGCGCCAGCGCAACGGCTGGGCGGCGCGCTGGCAGGCGCGCATGGACGCGCCCGCTTGGCCGCTGCCGCAGGGCCTGCGCGGCCTGCCCGGGGCGGCCGGCGGCGAGGTGCCCACGCCAGCGCACTGCGGCTGGCCGCCCGCCCGCCCGCTGCCGCCGGCCGGCCCAGCCGCCGGGCAGGCGGTGCTGCAGGACTTTCTGACCCGCCGCGGCGGGCACTACCGGCACGACCTCTCCAGCCCCTTGAGCGCAGCCCATGGCTGCTCGCGCCTGTCGGCCCACCTGGCCTTTGGCAGCTTGTCCATGCGCCAGGTGCACCAGGCCACCGAGGCCCGGCTGCAGCAGCTGCGCACCCAGGCCGAGGACGCCAGCGGCCTGCTGGCCGAGGCCGACGGCAGCGGCCTGGACGTGCAGGACGCCGCCGCTGCCCACCGCCGTTGGGCCTACCACCTGCAGGGCTTTGCCAGCCGGCTGCGCTGGCATTGCCACTTCATGCAGAAGCTGGAGGACCAGCCTGACCTGGAGCTGCGCAACCTGGCCCGCAGCCTGGATGGCCTGCGCGACGAGCGGCTGGACGCCCGGGGCCGGCCGGCCGACCCGCAGGCTGCCGAGCGTTTTGCCGCCTGGTGCGCCGGTCGCACCGGCTTTCCCATGGTCGACGCCTGCATGCGCCAGCTGCGCGCCACCGGTTGGCTCAACTTCCGCATGCGGGCCTTGCTGGTGAGCTTTGCCGCCTACCACCTGGGGCTGCACTGGCGGGCGCCGGGGCTGTTCCTGGCGCGGCAGTTCCTGGACTTCGAGCCCGGCATCCACTGGTCGCAGATGCAGATGCAGTCCGGCACCACCGGCATCAACACCTTGCGGCTGTACTCGCCCGCCAAGCAGGCGCAGGACCACGACCCCCAGGGCGTGTACCGCCGTCGCTGGCTGCCCGACTGGGGCACGCCCGACTACCCGCCACCGGTGGTGGACGAGGCCCGCGCCCTGGCCGACATCAAGGCCCGCCTGTGGCAGGCCCGCCGCCAGCCCGAGGCGCAGGCCGAGGCCGATGCGCTGCAGGACCGCCACGGCTCGCGCAAGAGCGGCCTGCCCCCCAGCGGGCGGGCGGCCCGGGGCGCCCGCCGCCGCGCCGCACCCGCACCCGAGCCCGCGCAGCAGCTCACGCTGTTTGACCCGCTCTCCTGACCCCACACGTCGACCCGCTGCCGAGCCTGCCCCATGTCCCGAGCCAACCGTTCCACCGCCGCTCCGCACTTTGCCGGGGCCAAGGGCCTCAAGGCCCGGCTGCCGGTCAAGCCCTGCGCTCACTGCGGCCGTCCCATGGCCTGGCGCCGGGCCTGGGCCCGCTGCTGGGACGAGGTGCGCCACTGCTCCGAGGCTTGCCGCGCCCAGGCCCGCCGCGATCACCGTTGACCGCCACCCCATGACCTCGCCTGCCGCCGCCCCGCCTCCGCTGCGCCATCTGGTGCTGGTGCTGGGCGACCAGCTGGATCCGGAGGCCGCCGCCTTCGACGGTTTCGACCCCGCCCAGGACGCGGTGTGGATGGCCGAGGTGGAGGAGGAGTCCACCCATGTGCCCTCCAGCCAGCCGCGCATTGCCCTGTTCCTGGCGGCCATGCGGCACTTTGCCCGCGCGCAGGCCTTGCGCGGTCGCACGGTGCACTACACCCGGCTGATGCCGCACCGCGACCCCGCCGCCCCGCCCGACACCCTGGCCACCCAGCTGGCCCGGGCGCTGGCCCGCTTGCGCCCCCGGGCCCTGGTGATGACCGCCCCCGGTGAGGCCCGGGTGCTGGCCGCGCTGCGCGCCCAGGCGCAGGCCGCCGGCCTGGACCTGGACGTGCGCGAGGACCGGCATTTCTTGTGCAGCGTGCGCGACTTTGCGCGTCACGCCCGGAGCCGGCGCCAGCTGCGGCTGGAATGGTTCTACCGCGAGCTGCGCCAGCGGTACCGGGTGTTGATGGATCCGGCGCCCGGCGACCCCGACGGCCCGCCCACCCAGCCCAGCGGCGGCCGCTGGAACTTTGACCCCGAGAACCGCGAGGCCTTCCCTGCCAGCGGCCCGCCGCCGGTGCCGGTGCCGCCGGCCTTTGCGCCCGACGCCATCACCCGGGAGGTGCTGGCGCTGGTGGCCCGCCGCTTTGGCCACCACCCAGGCGAGCTCGCCTCGTTTGCCTGGCCGGTTACGCGCGGGCAGGCCCTGCAGGCGCTGCAGGCCTTCATCGCCCAGCGCCTGCCCGACTTTGGCCGCTGGCAAGACGCGCTGTGGCCGGACCAGCCGGTACTGTGGCATTCGCAGCTCTCGGCCGCGCTCAACCTCAAGCTGCTGCACCCGGCCGAGGTGGTGGCCGCCACCGAGGCCGCCTACCGCGCCGGCCACGCCCCGCTGGCCAGCGTGGAGGGCTTCATCCGCCAGATCCTGGGCTGGCGCGAGTACGTGCGTGGCCTGTACTGGACCCGCATGCCCGCCTACGGCCAGCTCAACGCCCTGGATGCGCAGGAGCCGCTGCCCGCCTTCTACTGGACCGGCCAGACCCCCATGGCCTGCCTGGCCGACGCCATTGGCCAGACCCTGGCGCATGGCTACGCCCACCACATCCAGCGCCTGATGGTGACCGGCCTGTACGCCCTGCTGCTGGGCGTGCGGCCGCAGGCCGTGCACCGCTGGTATCTGGCGGTGTACGTGGACGCGGTGGAATGGGTGGAGCTGCCCAACACCCTGGGCATGAGCCAGCATGCCGACGGCGGCGTGATGGCCAGCAAGCCCTATATCGCCAGCGGCCGCTACATCGAGCGCCAGAGCGCCGGCCGCTTGTGCGCCGGCTGCCGCTACCGGCCGGGCGAGCGGGTGGGCCCGCAGGCCTGCCCCTTCACCACCCTGTACTGGGACTTTCTGATGCGCCACGAGGCCCGGCTGGCCGCCAACCCGCGCACCGTGATGCAGGTGCGCAACCTGGCCCGCATCGCTCCGGCTGAGCGCCAGGCCATCGCCACCCAGGCCCAGGCCTGGCGTGAGCGCTCGCGGGCCGAGGCCGCGGCCGGACCCTGGGCCGAGCCGCCGGGGGCCGGCGTACCCCCGGCCCCCGGCGTGCCTGCCGCCGCGCCCGACCCCCAGGCCACGCTGTTCGACCTGCCATGAGCGCGACCCCCCAGACGAGCGGCGCGACGGATCAGGCCTTTGCGCCCACCCTGGCGGCGGCCCGGCTGCGCCTGCAGGCCGTGCGCCCCGGCGACTACGCCCGCAGCCGCAACCACCTGGACGGCGCCGTCACCCGGCTCTCGCCCTACCTGACCCACGGGCTGCTGCAGCCGGCCCAGGTGCTGGCGCATCTGCAGGCGGCCCACAACCTGCCGCCCCGCCACAAGCTGGTGGCTGAGCTGGGCTGGCGGGCCTGGTTCCGCCACGTCTGGCAGCACGAGGGGGCGGGCATCCTGCGATCCCTGCACGCCGGTCCGCGGCCCGAGGCCGCCTACGCCCGCCAACTGCCGGCGGACCTGCTGCAGGCGCGCACCGGCCTGGCGGTGGTCGACCAGGCGGTGCGCGCGCTGCACGGCCAGGGCTGGCTGCACAACCACGCCCGGCTGTGGCTGGCCTCATATGTGGTGCATGGGCGTGGGGTGCACTGGCGGGTGGGGGCAGACTGGATGTTCCGCCACCTGCTCGATGGGGACCTGGCCAGCAACCACCTCTCCTGGCAGTGGGTGGCCGGCACCGGCAGCGCCAAGCCCTACCTCTTCAACGCCGAGAACGTGCGCCGCTTTGCGCCGCCCGCCTGGTGGGTGGACGGCAGTGTGCTGGACACCGACTACGACACGCTGGCCGCTTGGGCCCGGGGGGAGACGGCCCCGGTTTCGGCCCCGGTTTCGGCCCCGACAGCGGCCCCCACGGCGACCCTTGACGCAGACCCGCCCGGCGAGCCCCCGTGCTGGCCGGCGCCACCTCCGGGCGCGCCCTTGCGCTTGACCCCTGCCGACCCTCAGGCCGTGGCCGGCCGCGAGGTCTGGCTGGTGCATGCCTGGGCCCTGGGCGAGCCCCCGCCGGGCTGCCCGGTCGGGGCGCTGGTGCTGCCGGTGGGGGTGGCCGACTGGCATGCGCGCTGGCCCTGGAGCGCCCGCCGCTGGGACTTCGTGCTGCGGCGCATGGGGCAACTGGCGCCGCAGGGCTGGTGGGATACCGCCGCAGCCCTCAGCCAGGCCTTGGGCGCCGCCGGCCGGGTGCACGGCTGGGCCGATCCGCACCTGGGCGACCTCAATGCCCGCTGGGGCCTGCGCCCGCCGCCCGCGGCCTTTGCCGACCCGGGCCGCCGCTGCCGCTCCTTCTCCGACTGGTGGTCCCGGGTGAGCGCCGATTGAAGCCCGCCGGCGCCTGGGGCCAGACGGGGCTCAGGCCTTGGGGGTGTCGGGGCCGGTGAGGGGGCCGGCGGGGGACGACGCTGCGGCCGGTCCCTGTGGGTCGGCCGGTGCGGGGCCGGCAGGCGTGCGGCGGTGCGCGCGCGGATGGGCTTGGTCGTACACCTGGGCCAGGTGCTGGAAGTCCAGCCGGGTGTAGACCTGGGTGCTGCGGATGCTGGCGTGCCCCAGCAGTTCCTGCACACCGCGCAGGTCACCGCTGGACTGCAGCAGGTGCGAGGCGTAGCTGTGGCGCAGCATGTGCGGATGCACCGGCACGTCCAGCCCCGCCTGCCGGCCCTGGGCACGCACCCGCTGGCGCACCTGGTCGGCGCTCAGGCGCCGGCCCCGCTGGCCGACGAACAGCGCGGTCTCCTGCGGGGCTGCCAGGCTGGCGCGGTGGTCCAGCCATTCGCGCAGGGCCTGCAGTGCGGCGGCCCCCAGCGGGGCGCTGCGCCGCCGGCTGCCCTTGCCCAGCACCTGCACGCAGGCCTCCTCCAGGTCCAGCCAACCGGCGGCGCCGGGGTGGGCATGCAGGTCCAGGCCCACCAGCTCGGCCACCCGCAGCCCGGCGCCGTACAGCAGTTCCACCAGGGCCCGGTCGCGGGCCTGGGCGGCGGGGTGCGGGTGGGCTCCCGGGGCTTCGGCCAGGCGCACGGCGTCGTCCACACCCAGGGCCTTGGGCAGGGGCTGGGGCGCGCGGGGCGGCCGCAGGCCCTCGATGGGATTGGCCCGCGGTGCCCCGGGGGCGCCGCCGCGGCACCACCAGCGGTACAGGCCACGCCAGGACGCGAGCATCAGGGCCAGGCTGCGTGGCCCCAGTCCCTGGGCATGGGCCTGAGCCATCAGGCGCCGGGCGGTGGCCGGGCCCAGCCGGTCCAGGGAGAGGCCGTGCTGCGCCACGCCCTGGGCCAGACGCGCCAGGGCCTGGGCATACAGGGCCAGGGAGCGCGCCGCCAGGCGGCGCTCCACCCGCAGGTGGGTGAGGTAGGCGGGCAGCGGGTCGGGCAGGGGGGCGGGCCGGTCGGCCGGCCCCGGCGGGGCCGGGCTCAGAGCGAGGGACCGTCCGAGAGGTCCACCGCCTGCAGCACCGGCAGGCGGCTGGGGGTGAAACCGCTGGGCCGCTCGGGGTCTTGCGGCTGCAGGGCCGCGCGTTCGCTCACCATCAGGCGGCCCAGGGCGGCGCTGGCGATCTCGCCCAGCTGCTCCAGGAACTCCACGCCCATGTCGGCCTGGTAGCGGGTGACGTCGGGCGAGCCCAGCACCAGCAGGCCGTAGCACTCGCCGCCGGCACGGCCCAGGCGCAGCGGCACCATGGCCATGGACTGGGTGTGCTCGCCGCCGTCCTCGAACCAGCGGGCGGCCTCGAAGTCCATGTTGGCGCCGCAGTAGGGCTGCGACAGGCTGGCGGCAAAGGTCTTGAGGTCCTCGCTGACGGGCTGGGCCCAGGGCAGGTGGGCATGCTCGGGGGCATAGCGCCAGACCCGCAGCGCCACCTGCGGCACCATGAACTCGTGGCGCAGCTGCTCGATGAGCACCTGGCCCAGCAGCGAGGCGCTGCGCGCCAGCATGAGGGCCCGGGTCCAGCGGTGCATGCGGTCGGACAGCACCATGTTCTCCTGGCCGGCGCGGATCATGTCCATGATCTTGCGCTCCAGCCCCTTGATGCGTTCGCGCAGCAGCTCCATCTGCCGCTCCTGCAGCGAGACGGTGCGGTGGCTGTGCGGGCTCACCAGCTGCAGGCTGGCCAGCAGGCCGGCATGGCGCTCGAAGAACTCCGGCGTGGCCGCCAGGTAGTGGGCGATGTCGGTCTCGGTGATGCCCGCCAGGGCGCCTTGCAGGGGTTGGTGCTCGCCGCTCACAGCTCGATCTCTCCTTCAAAGACGGTGACGGCCGGCCCGGTCATCATCACCGGGTGGCCCAGGCCGGCCCAGTGGATGGTGAGCAGGCCGCCGCGGGTGTGCACGTCCACGGTGTCGTCCAGCCAACCGGCCCGGATGCCCACCACCACCGCGGCGCAGGCACCGGTGCCGCAGGCCAGGGTCTCGCCCGCGTCGCGCTCGAAGACGCGCAGGGCGATCTCACGGCGGCTGCGCACCTCCATGAAGCCGGCATTGACCTTGCGGGGGAAGCGCGCATGGGCCTCGACCTGCGGGCCCAGCAGGTCCACCGGGGCGGTGTCGGCCCGCTCCACCCGCTGCACCGCATGGGGGTTGCCCATGGAGACCACGCCCACCTCGACGCTGACGCCGTCGGCCAGGGCCAGGGGCCAGAAGTCAAAGCCATTGACCGGCGTCGGCTGCAGGCCGCTGGGGTCGAAGGGCAGGCGTGCGGCCTCGAAGACCGGCTGGTTCATGTTGACGGTGACCCGGCCATCGGGTTGTGCACGCAACTCCAGCAGGTTGTTCACCGTCTCCACCCGCAGCGGGTTGCGGGTGGACAAGCCGTGGTCGTGGACGTAGCGCACGAAGCAGCGCGAGCCGTTGCCGCATTGCTCGACCTCGTCGCCGGTGGCGCCGTTGAAGATGCGGTAGCGGAAATCCACGTCGTCGCGGTGGGGCCGCTCCACCACGAGGATCTGGTCGGCGCCGACGCCGAAGCGGCGGTCGCCGAGGTGGCGCAGCTGGGCGGGGCTGAGCGCAAGGGGCGCGGCCGTGGCGTCGATCACCACGAAGTCGTTGCCCGCGCCATGCATCTTGGTGAATCGCAGTCGCATGGCCCGGGATTATGAAGGCCGGGGCGCGGCCTCAGTACAGCCGGGGCAGACCGTCGGGGCGGTTCTTGAAGCGGCGGTGGACCCACAGGTACTGGCCCGGCCGCTCCAGGATGCGGGCCTCCAGCCAGCGGTTCCAGGCGGCGGCGGCGGCGCTCGGGTCGGGGTCGTCAAAGCCCTCGGGCGCCTCGCCCAGCCGGGCCACATAGCCCCGGCCCCAGGGCAGGATCTCCATGACCACGGTCTGCACCTGCAGGCCCATGCTGCGCGCCATGCGCGCTGGCGAGACCAGGGTGCACGCGGGCACGCCGAAGAAGGGCACAAAGGCCGAGTCCTTGCGGCCGAAGTCCATGTCGGGGGCGTTGCAGAAGATGGCCCCGTCCTTCTGCATGGCGCGCAGCACCGGGCGCACACCCTCGGCGCGTTCGACCAGGATGGCCTGGGTCGGGTTGTGCCGCGAGCGTGCGCGCAGCAGCGCCGCGTCAAACACCGGATTGGGCTGGGCCTGGTAGACGTCCACCACCGGGCGGCGCTGGCCCAGCAGGGCCACCGGGCCGATGAACTCCAGCGCCACGAAGTGCGGCAGCAGCCACATGGTGGGCTGGCCGGTGCGCTCGGCCCGCTGCAGGTCGCCCTCCACCCGGATCAGGCGCTGCAGCCGCGCCGAGGAGGCAAACAGCAGCAGGCTGCGCTCGAGCAAGCTGCGCACCAGCCAGCGCAGGTGGTCGCGCGCCAGGGCGCGGCGCTGGGCCTCGCTCCACTGCGGAAAGCACTGGCGCAGGTTGATCAGGGCGATGCGCCGGCGCGAGCGCGCCAGCGGCCAGGCCAGGGTGCCCAGCAGCCAGCCCGCGGCGGCCAGCACCGGCAGGGGCAGCCAGTGCAGCAGCCAGAACAGCGCCAGGGCGACGCGGGCGCCCCAGCGGGCGCCACGGCCCACGGTCCGGCTCATGTCGGGCTCCCGGCGGCGGGCTCGGCCGGTGTGCGCCGGGGCCCCTTGTAGCGGTTGTAGCCCCAGAGGTACTGGGCAGGCGCCTGGCGGATGACCCAGGCCATGCCCTCGTTGACCGCCTGCGCCGCGGCGGCCTCGCCGGCTTCCACCGGCGGCAGGGACAGCGGCGCGTAGTGCATCACGTAGCCCCGGGCCCCCGGCAGGCGTTCGCACCAGGTCAGCAGTACGGCGCAGCCGGTCTGGTGCACCAGGCGGGCGGCCAGGGTCATGGTGTAGGCCCGCCGGCCGAAGAACTCGGCCCAGACGCCCTGGCCGTCCGGCGGCACCTGGTCGGGCAGGATGCCCAGGGTCTCGCCCTGGCGCAGGGCGCGGATCATCTGGCGCACCCCGCTCAGGCTGGCCGGCGCGGTGCGCATGCCCGGGCCGTCACGCGCGCCCACCTGCAGGCGTGCCAGCCAGTCCTGGCGGGCCGGCCGGTACAGACAGGTGATGGGCTTGAGGTGGCCCCAGCGCTCGGCATAGGCCACGCCGTTGAGCTCGAAGTTGCCCAGGTGCGGCGTCAGCACGATCAGGCCCTTGCCGGCGGCCAGGGCCTGCTCCACGTACTCGGCCCCCTCCCAGCGCAGCACGTGACGGGTGCGCGGCTGGTCGCGGTCGCGAAACCACATCCAGGGCACCTCGACGAACATGCGGCCGACCTCGGCTACGCTGGCGCGCCGCGTGGCCGGGTCCAGGCCGGCCTGGGCCGCGTGCGCGGCCAGCCGCCGCCGGTAGCCGGCCGAGCCCAGCCAGACGGCCCAGCCCACCATGCCGCCCACGGCATGCACCGCGCGCAAAGGCCAGCGGCCCACCCATTTCAACAACCGGATCATTCCGTTTCGCTAAACTTCACGGTGAAGTCGCCGAGTTAACAGGACAACTTGCGGGGCGACGTGGGGTGCTTTTCCCGGCATCCCCACCGGGGGGCACTCTCCAGAATGCCAGCCGTCCAAATGCCGCTAAAGCGTTCGCCGCTCTACTGGGTTGCCGAGCCGGACGACGCCTTCGCAACACGCAACCTCAGGCAGAGCTTTCATGGCGAACGATTATCTCTTCACCTCCGAGTCGGTCTCGGAAGGTCACCCGGACAAGGTGGCTGACCAGATCTCCGACGCGATCCTCGACGCGATCTTCGCGCAGGACCCGCGCAGTCGCGTGGCCGCCGAGACCCTGACCAACACCGGTCTGGTGGTGCTGGCCGGCGAGATCACGACCAACGCCCACGTCGACTACATCCAGGTCGCGCGTGACACCATCAAGCGCATCGGCTACGACAACACCGAGTACGGCATCGATCACAAGGGCTGCGCCGTCATGGTCTGCTACGACAAGCAGTCCAACGACATCGCCCAGGGCGTGGACCATGCCTCCGACGACCACCTCAACATCGGTGCCGGCGACCAGGGCCTGATGTTCGGCTACGCCTGCGACGAGACGCCCGAGCTGATGCCCGCGCCGATCCACTATGCGCACCGCTTGGTGGAGCGCCAGGCCCAGCTGCGCAAGGACGGCCGTCTGCCCTTCCTGCGCCCGGACGCCAAGAGCCAGGTGACCATGCGCTACGTGGATGGCAAGCCCCACAGCATCGACACCGTGGTGCTCTCCACCCAGCACAGCCCCGATCAGTCCGAAACCGCCACCAAGATGAAGGACAGCTTCATCGAGGCGGTGATCGAGGAGATCATCAAGCCGGTGCTGCCCAAGGAATGGCTGCAGAACACCCGCTACCTGATCAACCCGACCGGCCGTTTTGTCATCGGCGGCCCGCAGGGCGACTGCGGCCTGACCGGCCGCAAGATCATCGTCGACACCTACGGCGGCGCCTGCCCGCACGGGGGTGGCGCGTTCTCCGGCAAGGACCCGTCCAAGGTCGACCGTTCGGCCGCCTACGCCGCCCGCTACGTGGCCAAGAACGTGGTGGCCGCCGGCCTGGCCAAGCAGTGCCAGGTGCAGGTGGCCTATGCCATCGGCGTGGCCAAGCCGATGAACATCACCGTCTACACCGAGGGCACGGGCGTCATCCCTGACGAGCAGATCGCCAAGCTGGTGGAGGCCCATTTCGACCTGCGCCCCAAGGGCATCATCCAGATGCTGGACCTGCTGCGTCCGATCTACAGCAAGACCGCCGCCTACGGCCACTTTGGCCGCGAGGAGCCGGAGTTCAGCTGGGAGCGCGTGGACAAGGCCCAGGCGCTGCGCGCCGCCGCCGGCCTCTGATGCCGTACGGCGCCCGGGGCCGCCGGCCTCAGGCGCCGTCCGTCGCCGGGCCCGACCCGGTGGGGCGGTCCAGCCAGCCGGCCGGATCGCGTGCCAGGCGGCCCGCCAGATCGCTCAGGGCCGCATAGGCCTGGCCCAGGCTGGCATCCCGTGCAGCCATGGCCTGGCCCTGCAGCTGCAGCACCCGGGTGTCGCCCCGCGCGGCCGGTCCTGTCAGGGCCGCCGCCGGGCCCAGGGCCAGCAGGTTGTCGGCTGCGCGGCGCACAAAGCCGTCCCGCAGCGCCACGGCCAGCGCCGGGGGCACGCCGCTGTCCTCCCACAAGCGCTGGGCGGTGGCGGCCAGCACTGGCAGGAAGTTGCTGGCCCACACCGCGGCCCCGTGGTAGAGCGGCTTGTCGGCCGCCGCCAGCTCCAGGCAGTGCCCCCCCAGAGCGCCGAAGGCCTGCCGCGCCAGCGCCCGCGCCGGGGCATCGCCCTCCAGCGCGCAGACGGTGCCGGCAAACTGCGCCATCGCCCGATCCGGCGTGGTGAAGCTCAGCGCCGGGTGCACACTGGCCACGGACCAGCCCTGGGCCTGCAATGGCGCCAGCTCCGCGGCGGTGAGAAAGCCGCTGCAGTGCCAGGCCTGCGCCGGCGCCGTGCCCGCCCTCTGGACGGCCAGCGCGCCGGCCACCTCGGCGATGCGGGTGTCCGGCACGGCCAGCAGCCACACCTCGGCCGGCGGCAGCGCTGCCAGCGTCTCTTCCACCGCCACGGCCGGGCCCAGCAGGGCCTGCGCCTGGGCGCGCCGTGCGGCACCCGGATTGCACAGCGCCTGCACCTGCAGCGGGCCGCCTGCCACCTGCCACAGCCGTGCCAGGGCCAGTCCGACGCGGCCTGCCCCCACCACGTTCAGCCGCGGGCGGGCGGTGTGGCCGCTGGGGTCGCAGGGGGCGGCATCCGGCGCAGCCGGCGGGTGGGGAGTGCAATCCTGGGTGTCCATGGCGCCAGGATTGTGCGCCGCCACCGCTGGCCGCTACTCCAGCTGCAGCGCCAGCTGCACCTCGTCCTGCCAAGGCAGCTGGTGCACCAGGCGGTTGAGGTGCAGGGCGGCCTCCCGCGCGGTCAGCACCCGGCCACGCGCGCTCAGCAGGCGCATGTTGGTGACCACGCTCAAGGGGTCGGCCATGGCCACCACGCCGCTGCAGACCTGCACCCAGTCCCAGGCCAGTCCGGTCTCGCTGTCGGGGGTGCGGTCGCCCCATAGGGTCTGGCCAAAGGGCGCCCGGTCGGCGTCGCCGGCGTGGACGACCCGCGTGCCCAGGTGGACGAAACGGTGTGCCTGTCTGCTGTCGGCCTGACAAAATACCGCCGGCCAGGCGTAGATCGACCACGGAGCGCGGCTGGCGTGGAGGCTTGCACGGTGCATTGAAGGGGTCATGGTGTGCTTCAGCATGGCCTTCAGTCTGGAGTTGTCATGCTGTCGCAGCTAGCTGTAAGACCTGTCAGGGCGCCCGCCGCGGCGCCGTCGCACCCGAGGTGGAGCGTTCGATGAGCCAGGAACTGCTCGGTGGCAGCCTGGACGCGGTCATGAACGCCGAGTCGTCCGAGGATTTCCGCCAGGAGATCGTGCGCTTTGCCCACGACATGGAGTTCGACTTTGTCTCGGCCATGACGGTGGTGGACCTGAGCCTGGAGCGCTCAGAGTTCATCAACGTGGACAACCGGCCCGCCGACATGCTCCAGGCCCTCCAGGGCCAGGGACGACCCGGCCAGCGGGACCCGGTGATGCAGCACTGCAAGCGTGCCAGCGTGCCCATCGTCTGGAACCAGTCCACCTACGTGCAGCGCCAGCTCGGCGGCATGTGGGAGGACCAGGCCGCCTTCGGCTACCGCAACGGGGTGGCGGTGGCCATCCATGCCGGTGACGGGCGGCATTTCATGCTGGGCATCGACCGACCCAAGGCCCTGCCGGCCGATGCGCGGGACCTGACCCGCATCGTGGCCCACCTGCAGCTGTTCGCGGTGCATGCCGAAAACGCCGCAAAACGGCTGTTCGTGCCCCTGGTCCGACAAGAGGAGCGCCCCCATCTGACGCGACGCGAGGTGGAAGTGCTGACCTGGACCATGGAGGGCAAGACCGCCTGGGAGGTGGGCGTCATCCTGCAGATCACCGAGCGCACCACGGTGCTGCACCTGCAGAACGCCATGAAGAAGCTGGACGCCGTCAACAAGCACCAGGCGGTGCTCAAGGCCCTGCGCCTCGGCCTGATTCAGTGAGACCCTGTAAGAGTTGACAGTGTCTGAAAAAACGTCGGCTTGCTTCAATGAGGCCATGCGCAAACAAGGCGCACGCCTCACCAGGAGCAGCAGTCATGTCGAACCTCTTCACCCGTCTCATCCGTGTCGTCGCCCAACCCCTCCAGGCTGCACAGCCCGTTGGCCAGCGTGACCTGCCGGCCGTGGTGGAGCTCGACCGTGCCGCCCTGCGTGCGGTGGCTGGCGGCAACGGCAGCACCCAGTCGCCCAAGACCGAATGGTGATCCCCGGCGGCGCTGCCCGCTGATGCGGGGCGCAGCCTGCGGCCGGCCGTCCACCGGACGGGCCGGCCAGAACCTGGGAACGGGTACATGAACCTGTTCCGTCCTGAATCCCTCCACAGCCAGCGTCAATCCTGGTTGGGCGCCATCCACGTGATGCAGCCCGCCCGGTTGTTATGGCTGACCTTCGGGGTGCTGGCGGCGCTTGTCGCCGTCAGCACCTTTCTTTTTTGGGCGGAGACAGGACGCCGCGCCCGGCTGGAGGGCGTGGTCATGCCCGAATCGGGCCTGCTGGACCTGCCGGCGGGCCGGCCCGGCCGCCTGTTGGCGGTGCACGCTGCCGAAGGCGATCGCGTGCAGCCCGGGCAGGCACTCTTTGAGGTGCAGGTGGAGGCCGAGGTGCCGGGAGCGGGTGCCCGGGCGGCCTTGCAGGAGACGTTTGACACCCGCTCGCGCAGCGTGGCCGATGCGGCGCGCGACAACCGGCGGCGGCAGGAGATCCGGCAGGCCGAGCTGCAGGCGCGTCAGCAAGCGCTGACCCTGGAGCTGACCCAGCTGGACAGCCAGATTCGGTGGCACCAGGAACGCCTGGTGTTGGCAGAGCAGGCGCTTGCGCGCCTGCAGGACCTGCGGCAGGGGCAATTCGCCTCCGAGGCGCAGGTCCACGGCAAGACAGAGGACGTGTTGGGTTTAAGAGCCGAAGGGGCGGGACTGGCGCGGCAGCGGTTGACGCTGCAGCGCGAGCTCCGCACCCTGCAGGCCGAGCTGCGCGGTGTCGAGCTGGACCGCCGTCGCGACGAAGAGCTCCTGCGCCGGGAAGGCGCGGAGGTGGCCGAGTTGGCCGCCCGCGAGACCCTGGCGGCCAGCCCCCGTGAACAGCGCGCGCTCGCCCCCGTGGCGGGGCAGGTGGCCTTGCGCGCGCTCGAGCCCGGGCAACCCGTGCAGGCGGGGCAGACGGTGCTGAGCCTGTGGCCGGCCGGTCAGCCGCTGCAGGCCTGGCTGTATGCGCCCTCCCGGGCCGTGGGCTTTCTGCAGGCCGGTCAGCCCGTGCGGCTGCGGGTGCAAGCCTATCCGTACCAGAAGTTTGGCTGGGTGGCCGGCACGGTGCAGCGGGTGGCGCGCTCACCCCAGCCCGCGGCAGCCCTGCCGCCCTGGGTGTTGCCCGCCGCGGTGCCGGAGCCGCTCTACCGGGTGGTCGTCACGCTGGATCCAGCCGCCCTGGCCGCCACCGAGCGCCCGCTGCTGCCGGGCATGCGCCTGGAGGCCGACGTGGTGCTGGAGCAGCGCCGCCTGATGGAATGGATGGCCGAGCCCCTGCTGGCCTGGTGGCGCCGATGACCTCTGAAGAGACGATGAAGGCCCTGGGCGCGCCGCGCCACCGGGTGCCGGTGATCCTGCAGACCGAGGCCGCCGAGTGCGGCCTGGCCTGCCTGGCCATGGTGGCCGGGGCGCACGGCCTGCACACCGATCTGCCCACCCTGCGCCGGCGGTTCCAGCTCTCGCTCAAGGGGGCGACCGCCGCCGACGTCTGCGACATGGGGGCCGCCTTGGGGCTGGTGCCGCGCGCGCTGCGGGCCGAGCCCGAGCACCTGGCGCAGCTGCGCCTGCCCTGCATCCTGCACTGGGACCTCAACCATTTTGTGGTGCTGGTCGCCGTCAAGTCTGGCCAGGCGGTGGTGCACGATCCCGCCCGCGGCCTGCGGCGCATGGCCCTGGCCGAGCTGTCGGGGCATTTCACCGGGGTGGTGCTGGAGTTGGCGCCGGGGGCGGCCTTCCGACCGGGCCTGGACCGCCAGCGCATCACCATGACCGCCTTGATGGGGCGGGTCACCGGCTTGCGTCGGGCCCTGGCCCAGGTGCTGGTGCTGGCGCTGGCGCTGGAGCTCTTTGTGATGCTCTCGCCCTTCTTCCTGCAGTGGGTGGTGGACCAGGTGCTGGTCAGCGGTGAGCGGGAGTTGCTGCTCACCCTGGGGGTGGGCTTTGGCGGGCTGGTCTTGCTGCAGGCGGCCACCGCCTGGGCCCGGGGCTGGGCCTTGCTGCACATCAGCGCCAGCCTGCAGCTGCAATGGGTGGGCCATGTCTTCGCCCACCTGCTGCGCTTGCCGCTGGCCTGGTTCGAGCGGCGGCACACCGGGGATGTCTGGTCGCGCTTCGAGGCGGTGCAGGCCATCCAGAACCAGCTCACCCAGCGCTTTGCCGAAGCGGTGATCGACGGCCTGATGGTGCTGCTGACCCTGGGCCTGATGCTGCTCTACAGCCCGTTGCTGGCGGGGGTGGCCGCTGCCGCGGTGGCGCTCTACGCCCTGCTGCGTGCCGGTGTGGATGCCCGTCTGCGCGAGGCCACCGAGGAGGCCCTGGTGCACCGGGCCCGGCGCACCAGCCACTTCCTGGAGAGCCTGCGCGGCATGGCCACGCTCAAGCTCTTCAACGCCGAGGGCCTGCGCCAGTCGCGGTTCATGAACCTGATGGTCGACGAGCTCAACGCCGGCTTGGACGCCCGCCGCCTGGAGATGCTGCTGGCCACCGGCCACCGCCTGCTGTTCGGGTTGGAGCGGGTGCTGGTGGTGGGCCTGGGGGCTGGCCTGGTGCTGGACCAGCGCCTGTCCACTGGCATGCTGTTTGCCTTTCTGGCTTACCAGGAGCAGTTCGCCACCCGCACCAGCGCGCTGGTGGACAAATGGGGTGAATGGCGGCTGCTGCGCCTGCAGGCCGAGCGTCTGGCCGACATCGTCATGACCCCGCCGGAGGAGGCGCAGGCGGTGGCCCCGCCGCGTGCGTCGCCGGGGCCGGCCGCGCTGGCGCTGTGTGGACTGCGCTTCCGCTATTCAGACCTGGAGCCCTGGGTGTTGGATGGGGTGGACCTGGAGCTGACGCCTGGGGAGTCGGTGGCCATCGTCGGTGCCTCGGGCTGCGGCAAGACCACCCTGGTCAAGTTGCTGCTGGGGGTGCATGCCCCGCAGGCGGGCGAGGTGCTGCTGGACGGGGTGCCGCTGGCCCGCTGGGGCCACCGCGCCTGGCGGGCGCAGTTGGGCACGGTGCTGCAGGAGGATGCGCTGTTTGCCGGCTCCATCGCCGACAACATCGTCTGCTTCTCGCCCGAGCCCGACGAGGCGCGGTTGCGCGAGTGCGCCCGGATGGCGGCCCTGGACGCCGACATTGAGGCCCTGCCCATGGGCTACGCCAGCCTGGTGGGCGACATGGGCACCGCCCTGTCGGGCGGACAACGCCAGCGCCTGCTGCTGGCCCGCGCGCTTTACCGGCAGCCACGCCTGCTGGTGCTGGATGAGGCCACCAGCGCCCTGGACGTGGAAGGCGAGCGCCTGGTCAACGCCGCGGTGCAGCGTCTGGCCCTGACCCGCGTCATCGTGGCGCACCGGCCGCAGACCATCGCCTCGGCCGACCGGGTCATCGAACTGCGCGAGGGCCGGGTGGTGCGCGACGAGCGCCGCCCGCGCGCCTGAAGCCCTGCGGCGCCGGACCTCAGCCCTTCTTCATCGGGCAGGTGTTCAGGCCGATCAGCGGGTAGAGCGGGCAGAAGCCCGCCAGGCCGGTGCCCAGCGGCACCAGGCCGATCCAGCCCCAGACGCCGACCGTGCCTGTGGCCGCCAGGGCCACCAGCGCCAGGCCGACCAGGATGCGGGCCATGCGGTCGATGCCGCCGACGTTGAGTTTCATGCGCGTGCTCCTTGTGGTTGGGAGGGTTGCCGCCCTCGCGGCATGTCCGCATGGTGCGCCGGCCGGGCGGCCTCGTCTGTGACCGCAGTCACCCAGCGTCTTCAGCGGCGGGGGGGCGTCTTCAGCCGCCCTGGGCCAGGCGGCGCAGGGCCGCGGCGTCCAGCAGCTCGATGCGCTCACGGCCCAGGCGCAGCCAGCCGCTGCGCTCGAAGCGCTTGAGCAGTCGGGTCACGATCTCGCGCACCGTGCCCAGCTCGTCGGCCAGGGCCTGGTGGGTGCAGCTCAGCACCGCCCCATGGCCCAGCAGCGCACCGGCCAGACGCTGATCCAGCCGCTGGAAGGCCACCGCCTCGGCCAGGGCCATCAGGTCGGCCAGCCGGTCGGCGAAGATGCCGAAGACAAAGCGGCGGAAACCCGGGTCGTCCGTCCAACGTTCAAAGCCCGCCGGGCTGAGCACCACCAGCTCCGAGGCCAGGGTGCTGCGGCCGTGGGCGCTCAGCAGGCTCTGACCGAACAGGCAGGAGGTGGAGGCCACGCACAGCTCGCCCGGGCTGACCCGGTAGAGCTCCAGGCTGCGGCCGGTGGCGTGACCGCGGGCCACCCGCACCTCGCCCTCCAGCACCATGGGGAAACCCTGGCAGGGCACGCCCTCCTCAAACAGCGCCGTGCCCGCGGGCACCCGCAGGTGCAAGGCCTGGTGCGCCAGCACCCCGTTGCGCAGTGGTGCCGGCAGGGCGGCCACGGCGGGATAGCGCGCGCAAAGCCGTTCGGCCAGGGGGGCGGCGTTGGCCAGCGGGGCGGGGGCGGTGGGCTCCGACATGCAGCGCAGTGTAGGGCGATGGGGGGGAACAGCGGCGTCAAACAAGAAAGACTATCAATGAATGAGATTCAATCGATTGGATCAATTCTTCGCCTCGGCGCACACTGCCGCACCAACCGCCCCTCCCCACCCCATTCCCCCGACGTTTGCAGGAGAACTTCCATGGCCAAATCCGCCGCTTTCGGTGTTGTGCATCTGGGCACGTCCTTTGGGGTGGGCTACGCGCTCACCGGCAACCTGGCCATCGCGGGGGCCATCACCCTGGTCGAGCCCCTGTGCAACACCGTGGCCCACTACTTCTTCGACCGCTGGTGGGAGCGCCGCCAGCCGGCCGCCGGCCCCGCAACCACGCCGGCACCGGTGCCGGCCCCGCAGCCTGCCTGAGCGCACGGCCGTTCACGCTTCTTCACGCCGCAGGCATGCGGGCCTTGCGCGGCCCGGCCAGCATGCGCGTCATGTCCCTGCTCCGCCGCTTTTCCGGGCCTCAGGCCCAGCCCACAGACCTCCCGGTCTCGCCCAAGCTCAACCGCCGTGACAGCCTGCGCTGGCTGCTGGGCGGTCTGGGCCTGTCGATGGGCGGGTTGGCGGGTTGCGAGACCGCCACCACCGAAACCGCCTGGCTGCGGGTGGTCAATGCCACCACCAACTACACCACGGCCGACTTCTGGGTGGAAGGCTCCTTGGCCGTGTCCTCGCTGTCGCAGGGCGGTACCGCCTCGGCCTGGCTGGAGGTGGAGGCCGGCGATGTGCAGGTCAGCCTGCGCGCTGCCGGCGGCAGCAGCGACAAGTTCAGCAGCAGCCACAGCTACGACAGCGACAGCAGCACCACGCTGGTGGCCCTGGGCAGCCTGGGCAGCAGCACCGATGCCCTGACCTTCAAGTACCTGCCGGAGACCACCAGCGCCCCGGCCTCGGGCCTGGTGAAGGTGCGCGCCCTGCACGCCTGCGGCGGGCAGGGGCCGCTGAACGTCTACCTGACCGACACCGAGGCCAGCGCGTCCGACCTGGCCGACCTGGACCCCCTGGCCGACACCACCGTGCTGGAGGCCATGGGCAGTCTGGGCGGTTTCAGCAGTGTGGACGCCGGCACGCTTTGGCGGGTCTGGGTGACCAGCGAGGACGGCACCCTGCTGTTTGCCTCTCATGTCGACGGCTTCAGCCTGGGCGGTGGCAGTGTGGTGACGCTGGTGGTGGCACCGCCCGGGCCCACGGTGGGCGTGCTGGTGCAGCAGTCCAGCTCGCTGGTGCTGGCCAACTACGCCTGAGCCGCGGCTTGGCAATCCGGCGTGCTGTCTTGATGTAGGTTCAGGTTCAGGTGCAGGCCCGGGCGTAGAGTGGATTTGCGGGCCCAGGCAGGTCCGCCACCGGATACCCCCGGGACCACTCAGAAAGGCACGACACGATGTTCCCCGAATACCGCGACCTGATCACCCAGCTCAAGACCAGCGACCAGCACTTCGTGCACCTGTTCGACCGCCACAACGAGCTCGACCAGCGCATCAAGAACATGGAAGCCCACATCGTGGGCGGCACCCCGGAGGAGATTGAGGTGCTCAAGAAGGAGAAGCTGGCACTCAAGGACCAGCTCTACACCGTGCTGCGCAAGGCCGCAGCCGCCGTCTGAGCGGCCAGGAGCCCGGTGACACCGGGCCCCGGCCGGCGCAGGCCGCTCAGGCCCGCTTGAAGGTGGCCAGCACCGCGCCGGCCGCCACGAACAGGCCGCCGAAGGTGCGGTTCATCCACTGGATGTGGCGCGGCGAGCGCAGCAGGCCCAGTACCCGGGAGGCCAGGCCCACATAGCCGGTCATCACGCAGAACTCCACCAAGCCGAAGGTGACGCCGATGGTCAGGTACTGCGCCAGCAGCGGCCGGGCCAGGTCCAGGAACTGCGGCATCACCGCCAGCAGGAACACCGTGCCCTTGGGGTTGAGGGCGTTCACCGTCCAGCCGCGCAGCAGCAGGTGGCGGCGCAGGTGCGGATCGGGCTCGGCGCCCGCGCCGGCGGGCGCCTGAATGGGGCTGGCCGGCGAGCGCCACTGCTGGATGCCCAGCCACACCAGATACGCCGCGCCCAGCCACTTCACCACCGCGAAGGCCAGCTCCGAGGTGGCCAGCAGCGCGCCCAGGCCCACCCCCACCACCGCCAGCTGGGTGCACACGCCCAGTGCCAGGCCGAAGGCGATGGTCTGGCCCTGGCGAAAGCCGTGGTTCAGGCCCGCCCCCATGGCGGCGATGGCGCCCGGCCCGGGCGAGAGGCTGATCGCCACGGTGGCGATGAAGAAGGGCAGCCAGGTGGAGAAGTCCATGTCGGAGGTCCTGCAGATCGTCGAGGACGCCGCGTCCGCAGGCGCGGCGGTGAACCCCCGATCATGCCCCCGCGCCGGCCTGCCCGCCAAGGGGCGGGCGGGGCCAGCCGCGCCAGAGCAGGGCGATGAACACCACCGGCAGGAAGGACGCCGTGCTGACCTGGGCCAGCGTCACCGTGCCGGCCCACAGGTAGGCCCAGGTGGCCAGGCCGTCGATGGCCTGGATGCCGATCATCGCGCCCAGCCAGGCGCGGTGGCGCCAAGGGTCGCGGGCCGCCAACAGCATGCCCGCGCCCACCGCCAGAAAGCGTGCGCCCATCATGGCGAACATCCAGTGGGCCCAGCCCGGCACCGGCGGCAGCCCCAGGCTCTGCGCCATTTGGGCGGGGGCCAGCGTGAAGCCGGCACCCAGCACGAACTGCACCACGGCGATGAACCACAGCGTGCCGCGCAGCCAGCCCGTCGCCGGGAGGGCGGCCGATGCGGCCGTTGAGGTGGCCGCAGCCGCCGGCTGCGCGGTCTGCACGGGTGGGGTGGTGGCTTTGAAGGAGTACTCGAGGGTCATGGAGGTCAGGCCCCGCGAAGGGGGGTGCAGTGGAGGAATGCAGTCATGCTAGGCTCAATACTTCCTTTTAGGAAGTAAGCACTTTTTGGTAACCATGGCACCATGGCGACATGAACCTCAGCCCCTCTGACCCCCGTCAGGACCCGGCGCCGCCGGCTTGCGCCGACGACTGCCCCGTGCGCCGCTGCGCGCAGCTCATCGAGGGCAAATGGACCACGCAGATCGTGCGTGACCTGCTGCCCGGCACGCGCCGCTACTCCGAGCTGCTGGCCGGCTTGCCGGGCATCAGCCCCAAGGTGCTGGCCGAGCGCCTGCGCCTGCTGGAGCGCCACGGCGTGCTGGTGCGCACCGTCTTTGCCGAGGTGCCACCGCGCACCGAGTACACCCTCACCCCCTTGGGCCAGCAGCTGCGCGGGGTGATCGCCGCCATGGCCGCCTTTGGTGCGCAGCTCACCGGCCTGACCGGGCCGCAGGCGACGGCTGGCGAGGCGGACTGACCCGCGGCCAGCCGCCACAATCGCCGCCATGTCCAAGGCCAAGACCCAGTACACCTGTTCCGAATGTGGCGGCACCAGCGCCCGCTGGCTGGGCCAGTGCCCGCAGTGCAAGGCCTGGAACACGTTGGAGGAGACCGTGGTCGAGGCTGCGCCGGCCGTCGGCAAGAACCGCTTCCAGGCCCTGGCGGCCTCGCAGCCCGTGGCCACGCTCAGTGAGATCGAGGCCGGTGATGTGGCGCGCACGCCCACCGGCCTGGCTGAGTTGGACCGGGTGCTGGGCGGCGGCATCGTCGAAGGCGGCGTGGTGCTCATCGGCGGCGACCCGGGCATCGGCAAATCCACCCTGCTGCTGCAGGCGGTGGACGCGCTGTCCAGCCGGGTCAAGGTGCTCTATGTGACAGGAGAGGAGTCCACCGCGCAGGTGGCGCTGCGCGCCCGGCGGCTGGACCTGCCGGGCACGGCCGTGCGTGTGCTGGCCGAGATCAGCCTGGAGAAGATCCAGGCCACGCTGGCCGCCGAGAAGCCCGCCTTCTGCGTGATCGACTCCATCCAGACGCTGTATTCCGAGCAGCTCAGCTCCGCCCCGGGCTCGGTGGCCCAGGTGCGTGAATGCGCGGCCCAGCTCACCCGCACCGCCAAGGCCACCGGCTGCGCGCTGGTGCTGGTGGGCCATGTCACCAAGGAAGGCGCGCTGGCCGGGCCGCGCGTGCTCGAGCACATCGTGGACACGGTGCTGTACTTCGAGGGGGACACCCACAGCGCCTACCGCCTGGTGCGGGCCATCAAGAACCGCTTTGGCGCGGTCAACGAGATCGGCGTGTTCGCCATGACCGAGCGCGGGCTGCGCGGCGTCACCAACCCCAGCGCCATCTTCCTGTCCACCCACACCGAGCCGGTGCCGGGCGCCTGCGTGCTGGTCACGCTGGAGGGCACGCGGCCGCTGCTGGTGGAGATCCAGGCCCTGGTGGACGACGGCGGGCCCAGCCCGCGGCGCCTGTCGGTGGGCCTGGAGCGCGATCGCCTGGCCATGCTGCTGGCGGTGCTGCACCGCCACGGCGGCGTGGCCTGCGCCGACCAGGACGTCTTCGTCAACGCCGTGGGCGGCGTGCGCATCAGCGAGCCGGCGGCCGACCTGGCCGTGCTGCTGGCCATCCAGAGCAGCCTGCGCGGCCGCGCCCTGCCGCGTGGCTTCTTCGCCTTTGGTGAGGTGGGGCTGGCGGGTGAGGTCCGGCCGGCACCGCGCGGCCAGGAGCGCCTGAAGGAGGCCGCCAAGCTGGGCTTCAGTGTGGCGGTGGTGCCGCAGGCCAACCTGCCCAAGAAGCCCATCGAAGGCCTGACGATCCACCCGGTGGAGCGCATCGAGCAGGCCATCGACCTGCTGCGCAGCCTGGCTGACGCCTGAGCCCGGACTGGCCCTGCCGCAGAATGGCGAGTGGCGTCAAGTCGGGCCACCCCACGCCACTCAAAGTCACGGGCAAGGGATCCCCACAGTGCCAGGGGGCATGCCTGCGTCGTAGCATGCGCAACTGTGTTTCAGAAAGTTGCAGACTGCCGGAGGGCCGGCGGCTCGGGCGGCTTTCTCAGGAGTGGTGACGATGGATGCACGCTGGGGCTGGGCCCTGGCCATGCTGGCGCTGGGCGTGGGCTGGTGGCAGGGCGGCTGGCCAGGCGTGGTCCTGGCGGTCACGGTGGTGGTCTTCTGGCTGGTGCTGCAGTTCAGCCGCGTGCTGCGGGTGCTGCGCAAGGCGGCCGTGGCCCCCAAGGGCCGTGTGGGCAGCGCCGTCATGGTGCATGCCAAGCTGCGCAAGGGCTTGACCCTGGTGCAGATCCTGCCGCTCACCGGCAGTCTGGGCCAGGCCCAGGAGGTGCAGGGCCATCCCCCGCGGGCCGAGCGCTTCGTGTGGGACGACGAGTCCGGCGCCCGCCTCACCCTCACCCTCATGGGCGGCCGGCTGGCCGAGTGGACGCTCAGCCGCGAGTCGGTCCTGGACGACGATGCCGTGGGTGTGGCGCCTGCCCCGGCGCAGGCCTGAAGCGGCGGCGGCGGCCGGTTCTCCGCCGGGTGGGCGGGAGCTGGTGAAGGGCGGCGCAGGCCCGCGCCTCTTACATCGCCGTTCGACATGCCCGCCTGTCAGAGGCCCGGCCTAAAATGTCGGGTTTTGTTGGAATCCCTCCACTCTGAGACAAGGAACACAGGCCATGGGCATGGACGATCGCGACGGCAAGATCTGGATGGACGGCCAGCTGGTGGATTGGCGCGACGCGAAGATCCACGTGCTGACCCACACCCTGCACTACGGCTGTGGCGCCTTCGAGGGCGTGCGCGCCTACAAGACCGCTGAAGGCACCGCCATCTTCCGCCTGCGCGAGCACACCCAACGCCTGCTGAACTCGGCCAAGATCCTGCGCATGCCGATGCGCTTTGGCCTGGAGGAGCTGGAAGAGGCCCAGAAGGCCGTGGTGCGCGAGAACCAGCTGGAAAGCGGCTACCTGCGTCCGCTGATCTGGATCGGCTCGGAGAAGCTGGGCGTCAGCCCCAAGGGCAACACCGTGCACGCCATGGTCGCTGCCTGGCCCTGGGGCGCCTACCTGGGCGAGGAAGGCATGAAGCGTGGCATCCGCGTCAAGACCTCCAGCTACACCCGCCACCACGTCAACATCACGATGACGCAGGCCAAGACGGTGTCCAACTACACCAACTCCATCCTGGCCAACATGGAGGCCACGGACGACGGCTACGACGAGGCCCTGCTGCTGGACTCCGCCGGCTTCGTCTCCGAGGGGGCGGGCGAGAACATCTTCGTGATCAAGGACGGCGTGGTCTACACCCCCGACCTGTCGGCCGGCGCGCTCAACGGCATCACCCGCAACACCATCTTCCACATCTGCAAGGATCTGGGCATCGAGCTGGTGCAAAAGCGCATCACCCGTGACGAGGTCTACATCTGCGACGAGGCCTTCTTCACCGGCACCGCCGCCGAGGTCACGCCCATCCGTGAGCTGGACCGTGTGCAGCTCGGCTGCGGTGCCCGCGGCCCCATCACCGAGAAGATCCAGTCGGCCTTCTTTGACATCGTCTTCGGCCGCAACCCGAAGTACGCCCACTGGCTGAGCCCGGTCTGAGACCGGCCAGCACCTGCGCCAGGAGATCCGTCATGAGCAGCCCCCAAGCCGCCGCCGTCGTCGAAGTCACCGCCCAGGACCTGCACGGCCCGGGCGTGGTCTTCTGTCCCAACCCCAAGATGACCCAGTGGAGCAGCCACCCCAAGGTCTATGTGGACCTGAGCCACGACGGCCAGGGCAAGTGCCCCTACTGCGGCACGGTGTACCGCCTGAAGGCCGGCGAGAAGATCGCCCACGGCCACTGAGGCCGGCGGCGCCACCCGGTCAAACCTGCCGCGGCGCCCCACCCGCCCCACCACAAAGCCCGCCTTGGCGGGCTTTTTTCATGGCCGTCCGCGGCCTGTGGCATGACCTGGATTGGGCTCACAGGCTCATCTTGTGATGCTTTTATGCGCCTAGGGAAAACACCGGTCACGCCCGGTTTTCACGCCGCTCATCGGCTGTGAGGCGCCACTGAACGGATGGGTTGCTTCTTGCAACAATTGCGCTGCGCCAGATCCTGGAGCGCCTGATAGCCTTGATGTGAATCAAGTTTCACGGGATGTGAAGCGACGTTGGAATTCGCAGAAATGGGAGGCAGTAGGTGCCCATGAATCGGCGTGACTGGCTGGGCCAGTGCAGTGTGGGGGGGGTGGCCTGGGCGTTCGGCGCCGGGGCCCGGGCGGCCAACGGGGTCGTGCGGCTGGGGCAGAGCGCCTCGCTGTCTGGTGGGCAGGCCCGCTATGGCAAGGATGTGCAATTGGGGCTGCGGGCAGCGTTGCACCACGTCAATTCCCAGGCAAAGGCTCGCGGACTGAGCTTTGAGTTGATCACCCTGGACGATGGTGGCAAGCGTGACAAGGTCCAGGCCAATGTGCAGGAACTGCTGGACCGCGGCGTGGAGGCCCTGGTGGGGCTGACCAGCGGTGCCGGGGCGGAGTCGGTGCTCCATGCCGTCACCGCGGCGGGAGTGCCCCTGGTGGGTGTGGCCAGCGGCAACATGGGTATCCGGCAAGGCGTGCGTGGCGTGTTCCATGTGCGGGCGGGCTACGACGTGGAATACCGCCGCATGCTCACCTACCTGACCACCTATGGCCTCAAGCGGGTGGCCCTGGTCAATCTGCGTGACACCTCGGGGGCCAATGCCCGCGCCATGACCGAGGCGCTGGCGCAGGAGCGCATTGAGCCGGTGGTGCAGGTGGCCCTGGACCGCAACACCCAGGATTTCGCCGCGCCGGCGGCCCAGGTGCTGGCGGCCAAGCCGGATGCGGTGGTCTTCACCACCAACGCCGCGCCGGTGCTGGCCATGGTGCAGCGCCTGGACCTGGCGGGCTTCCGCGGGCTGGTGCTGTCCTCCTCATTTGCCGGGCAGGAGGTGGTGGAGGGCATCGCCGCCATGCGGCGCACCTTCATCCTGAGCACCGTGGTGCCCCGGCCTACCCGTCTGCAGCACGCCGTGGTCAAGCATTGCATCGAGGACCTGCAGGCGATTGATCCGCAGGCGCGCGTCGGCCTGACGGTGCTGGAGGGTTACATCACCGGCCGGGTGACCGCGGCCGCGGCGCTGGCCGCCGCGCCGCGTGCCGGGGCCGTGCCCAGCCGTCAGGCGCTGGCCGAGGCCCTGCACGGCCTGCGCCTGGACCTGGGTGGCCATGTGGTGGATTACACCCAGGGTCGCCATGGCAGCGATTTCGTGGACATCGTCAGTGTGGACAGAGAAGGAAGGATGATCGGATGAAGAAGACTGCCGCAAGCGCCTGGACCCGGGCCGCATTCCGCGGGTGGGCCCTGTGGGCCGGCATGACCGCCGGGGCCGCCCTGGCGGCGGTGCCGGCGCCTGAGGCGCAGGCCCGCGCCGAGCAGCACGCCAAGCGCATTGCCACTGAGCTGGCGAGTGTCTGCCCCATCAAACCGGCGGGAGACCAAGCGGCGTTCGACGCCTGCCGCGAAGGCATGTTCCGCACCCCGGTGCTGCGTTCGCTGCTGCCGGACTTTGTGCTGTGGGGCCGCCAGAAGGACCCGGCGCGCACCCTCAAGGACACCAACCTGACCCAGTTCGCGCCCGACGTGATCACCGGCATGTACCTGCCGCTGTTCATGTTCAGCGGGGAGCAGCGGGTGGTCTGGCACGAGAAGGAGAAGCTGTTCCAGCTGCGGCTGCGCACCGCCTTCCGCAACCGCCTGGCGCCGGGCCAGTTCCCGTACCCGTTCTGGCATGAGGAGGACAAGTGGTCCACCTACGAGAACGCGGCCGAGATCATCTTCTGGTGGAGCCCGCAGCGCGACAAGGTGACGGTGGCCCAGTTCACCGCCAAGACCGAGCTGGCGCCGCTGCAGCCGCACGACAAGGTGGCGCATGCCTTTGATGGCCAGTGGATGTGGACCGACGCACAGGGGCAGGCCCAGCCCAAGGCCACGCTGTTTGACGGCGTGCTGCACCGCCAGAACCCGTATGCGCCGCAGGTGGACGCGGCCTACCGCAAGCTGGCCCTGCGCCTGCGCGACGGCCAGTGCAACGAGTGCCACGTGCCCAACAACCCCGACAGCTCCAAGCGCCTGGTGCTGCTGCAGACCCCGGCCCACGCCGCCGGCGAGATCGGCCGCCTGCTGAAGTCGGTGCGCGAGGACCGCATGCCGCGTGACGAGTTCGGCATCGCCCAGCCGCTGGACGCCAAGACCAAGGCGGCGCTGCTGGAGGACGGCGAGGCCTTTGAGAAGGTGCTGCAGCTGGCCCGCCAGTGGGAAGGCAGCCGGCCGCAGGCCGCCGCCCGCTGACGGACGGTGGCCGCTGTGGGCGGGCGCGGGCCCCGGGAGGGGACCGCGTTCGCTCAGGCCGGGCCCAGGGCCCGGCGCAGCGCCAGCAGGGTGCTGACCTGGGTGGCGATGGGGGCCGGCACCGGCAGGGCGCCGGCCAGCACCTGGCGGATGTAGTCCGCGGTGGCGGGGGCACTGGCCTCGCCAGGCAGGCTGGGGAGCTGGGCCAGGGAGCCGGCCTGTGCCGGCACCGAGAGCGTTTCCTCGGCCTGGCCACGCACAAAGGCCTTGAGCGCCGGCAGGCGCCGGGCGTCGGCCACCGGCTCGCCTTCGGTGCCGCGCAGCAGCAGCGCGTCGGCCCCGGTGAGGGTGAGGAAGGCCGCCAGCGAGACGGCGTACTCCGGGTGGGTGTGGTTGACCACCCGCAGGCTGCCGGGCAGGGCCGGCAGCAGCTTGGCCAGGGTGTGGCCGGGGTTGCGCAGGCCCAGCACGGCGCGCAGCTGCAGCAGTGCTGCCAGGCTGGGGTGCAGGCGCTGCAGGGGCATGAACACCGGCTGGCCGTCGGCCCAGCGGGCCTGTGCCGCTGCAGCCTCGGTCACGGCGGGCAGCCCCAGGGCCTCGAACACCTGGGCCGAGGTCACGCGGGTGGGGTCTTCCTCGAAGCCGTGCACCAGTACCGCCACCCCTTCCCGGGCCAGCAGCAGGGCCAGCAGGGGGGTCAGGTTGGGCAGTTTGCGCGAGCCGTTGTAGCTGGGCAGCACCACCGGCGTGGGCGGTGCCGTCAGCGCCAGGGTGCGGGGCTGCACCGCGTCCATGAAGCCGGCCAGTTCCTCGGGCGTCTCGCCCTTGATGCGCATGGCCAGGGCGAAGCCGCCCTTTTCCAGATCGCTCAGCTGGCCGTCCAGCAGGCGGGCCATCAGGTCGGCGGCCTGGGCACGGCTCAGGGCGCGTGCCCCGTCCTTGCCGCGGCCGATTTCTTTGAGGTAGGGGGCGATGCTCATGGGCGTGGGGGCCCGTCGGGCCCCGGGGCGGTGCGCCCGGGCGGCGGGCGCAGGGTCAGGGGAGCACCGATTGTCGGCGTGCGGCGCGGTGGCCACCGCCGCCCGGCCTCATGACCGCGTGGCCGTGCTGCTCTTCGCAGGTGTCAGCCCCACCGCCGCCGGCACCCGCTGCACCAGGCCTCGCAGGGTGGGCAGGCAGGAGCCGCAGTTGGTGCCGCAGCGCAGCGCCGTCTGCAGCTGCGCCAGGCGCTGCGCCGGGTCGCCGGCGCACTGGGCCAGCTGGGCGGTGATGCGGTCCTCGCGCACGTCAAAGCAGGTGCAGACCTGCGGGCTGCGCACCGTCGCGCCCTGACCCAGCAGCCGCTGGGCCTGGGGGGCCAGCAGGCTGCGGCCGGGCAGCGGCAGGGCCTCGTCGGCCTGCAGCAGGGCGCGCAGCCAGGCCTCGCCACTGGCATCGCCGGCCACCCAGAAGGCTTGCAGGTGCTCGTGGCCGCCGGCGTCGCGGCCCAGGCGCAGCAGGCGTTCGGCGGGCTGGCCGGGGCGCTGCGGGTCGCGGTAGGCCAGCACGTCGGGCTGGTCCAGGGCCAGGGCCTGGCGCAGGGTGGCCAGCAGGGCCTCGCCCACCGGGCGGTGGGCGCCGGCACGCAGCAGCAGGCCTACGCGGGCGGCGTCGGGGTCGGTGGCGGCGGCATCGGGCTCCCGGCCGAAGGGCACCAGGCTCATCCAGCCAAAGTCGGGCATGGCCCGCTTGAGCCGCTCGCGCAGGGCCAGGGCGCGGGTGGCCGGCAGCCAGGCCATGGCGGTCAGGCGCCAGGGCAGGGCGGCGGGCTCCAGGCGCACGGCGCAGTGCTTGAGCTCAGGCTGCTTGCTGCGGTCGCAGAAGGCCGGCGTGGTCAGGCCGTTGACGCCCAGCAGGGCCTGGCCGTTCTCGGTGGCGCCGCCCAGCACCTCCTGCCCCCAGTGCATGGCGATGAAGGCCTGGTCGGGGGCCACCCCCTCCTGGGCGCGGGCGGGCAGCACCAGCTGGCCGCGGCGCGAGACCACCCGCACCAACGCCCCTTCCTCCAGCCCCAGGCGGCTCAGCGTCTGCGGGTGCAGGTCCACCACCGGCTCGCCTTCATGGCCGAACAGCCGCGCCAGGGTGCCGGTGCGGCTCATGCCGTGCCACTGGTCACGCAGGCGTCCGGTGAGCAGGCTCACCGGGTAGTCGGCGTCCACGGGCTCGGCCAGGCCCAGGAAGGGCACGTCGGCAAAGCGGGCGCGGCCGTCGGGGGTGGCGAAGTGGCCGTCCTCGTACAGGCGTTCGGTGCCCTGGTGCTGGCCCTCGCGCAGGGGCCATTGCTGCGGTCCGTTCTGTTCCAGCATGGCGTAGCTCAGTCCGGTGATGTCGAGGTCCCGGCCTCGGGTGCTTTCACGGTGCTCACGCCATACCGCTTCCGGCGTGGGGTAGTCGAACATCGCCACGCGCTCGGGGGCGATGTGCCGGGCCAGGCGGCGCGCCAGGTCGGCGGCGATGGCCCAGTCGTGCCGGGCCTGGCCGGCGGCGGGCAGGGCCGGGCGCACCCGGCTGATGCGCCGCTCGCTGTTGGTGACGGTGCCGTCCTTCTCTCCCCAGGTGGTCGCGGGCAGCAGCAGGTCGGCGTAGGCCGCGGTGGCGGTGGTGGCAAAGGCCTCCTGCACGATCACGAACTCGGCGCGCTCCAGCGCGCGGCGCACGGTGGCCTGGTCGGGCAGGCTCTGCGCGGGGTTGGTGCAGGCGATCCACAGGGCCTTGAGCTGGCCGTCGGCGGCGGCCTGGAACATTTCCACCGCCGTCAGCCCGGGCCGGGCGGGCACCTCGGGCACGCCCCACAGGCGGGCCACCTCGGCGCGGTGCTCGGGGTTGGCCAGGTCGCGGTGGGCCGACAGCAGGTTGGCCAGGCCGCCCACCTCGCGTCCGCCCATGGCGTTGGGCTGGCCGGTCAGGCTGAAGGGGCCGGCGCCGGGCAGGCCGATTTGGCCGGTGGCCAGGTGCAGGTTGATGAGCGCGGCGTTCTTGGCCGTGCCTTCGCGGCTCTGGTTCAGGCCCTGGCAGTACAGGCTGAGCGTGGGCGTGGCGCCGCCGAACCAGCGCGCGGCGGTGAGCAGGTCCTCCTCGCGCAGGCCGGTCAGTTCGGCGGTGCGGCGCGGGGTGAAGTCGCGCACCCGGTCTTTGAGGGCGTCAAAGCCGCGGGTGTGCTCGGCGATGAAGGCGGCGTTGGCGAAGCCCTCCCACAGCAGCAGGTGCAGCAGGCCGTGGTACAGCGCGATGTCGCTGCCCGGGCGCAGGGCCAGGTGCAGGCCACCGGCTTCCACCGCGGCGGCGGCGGTCTCGGTGCGGCGCGGGTCGGCCACGATCCACTTCTGCGCCGGGTTGGCGCGGCGCGCATCTTCCAGCCGGCGGAACAGGATGGGGTGGGCCCAGGCCATGTTGCTGCCGGTGATGAACACGGTCTGCGCCAGGGCCAGGTCGGTGTAGCTGCACGGCGGGGCGTCGGCGCCCAGCGTGGCCTTGTAGCCCGCCACGGCGCTGGACATGCACAGCCGGGAGTTGGTGTCGATGTGGTTGCTGCCCAGCAGGCCCTTCACCAGCTTGTTGAAGACGTAGTAGTCCTCGGTGAGCAGTTGGCCCGAGACGTAGACCCCGATGGCGTCCGGCCCATGCGCCTGGTGGAGGGCCGCCAAGCGCTGCGCCGCCTCGTCCAGCGCGGCGTCCCAGCCCACGGCCACCGGTTCGGCCCCGCGCTGCGGCCGGCGCAGCGGCTGCAGCAGCCGGGTCTGGCGCGTCACATGCTCGGCCGCGGTCAGGTGCAGGGTGCTGCCCTTGGAGCACAGTCGGCCGAGGTTGGCCGGGTGGTCCGGGTCGCCCTGCACACCGGTGATGCGGCCGGCTTGGGTCTGGATGAGCACCCCGCAGCCGACGCCGCAGTAGGGACAGGTGGAGCGCGTGGTGGTGGTCTGGGTCATCGGGTCGGAGGGGTGGCGCGGCCTGCGCGCCGGCGGGCGATCAGGTCGCCAGCCGGGAGTACAGGCCGGTGATGTTGTCCATCACCTGCAAGATGTTCTCGCTGGCGACGAAGACGTTCTCGGCATCCTTGCGGGCCGGGGCGGCACCGCGGCCCAGGGCCGCGTCAAAGAACAGCCATTGCTGGCGGGCCAGGTTGAGCTGTTCCTGGATGGCCGGGCTGGTGTGCTTGGCGCCGCCCAGCTTGTCCAGCCCGGCGACGAATTCGGTGCGGGCGGCGTCGATCTGCTGGGCGGCTTCGGTGGTGGGCGCCTTCCAGGCCAGGGCCAGGTGGAACTTGGCCATGCGCTGGCTGAGCATGCGCTGGCGACCGGCCAGGTTGACCAGCTGGCTCAAGGGCTTGGCCGCGTGCTGTTCCAGCTGCTGGGTGCCCTGGTGGGCCAGCTGCAGCACCTGGGCGTCCAGGCTCATCAGGCGGGTGGTGGCGGCGGCGGTGGGTTGGCTGCCCACCAGCACGCCCTTGTATTCGCTCCAGGCCCCTTCGAGCTGGGTGTAGGTGGTGCGGATCTCGGGCGTGGGGGCAAAGACCTTGAGCTCGATGAGCTGACGGTCAAAGGTGGCCATTGACTCCTCGAGCACGCGCTCGGCGCGCTTGGGCTCGATCTGCTGGCCCAGGGCCAGCCAGGCCTTGGACAGGCGCTGGCTGAGCATGCGCTGGCGGCCGGCCTTGTTGATGGCGTCGTTGAGGTCGGCCACCGCGGCCTGCCCATGGAGTGCGGGCATGGCCAGCAGCGCCCCGGCGGCCAGCATGTGGCGGCGGCGCAGGGTGGCGGCGGTGGCGGAGGTCAGGAGGTTGGGCAGGCGAGTCATGGCGTTGTCCTTGTCGGTGTGGTCAGGCTTGGGATGGGGGGTGCCCCTCTCATCCCAAGTTATGGCCAGTGGACCAGGGTTTGCCCTTAATCAGCTTCAAGTTTTGTGCACAGTGGGCCTGGCGGCCCCTTCAGGCGGGGAGGGCTTGATGTGCGTCAAGCGCGGTGCCGGCGGCCAGGCGGGCCGGGCGGGTTGGCGGCGGGGCGCCGGACGCTTCCGTGCCAGCCGCCAACACCCCGGCGGGGTCGAACATCAGGGCGTCGCGGCCGGTGGTCACCGGCGTGCCGGCACGGATCAGGCGCAGCAGGTCCGGGCCGTCCTGGGTGTCGCCGTACAGGCAGGCGCCCACCAGGCGGCCCTCGCGCAGCACCAGCTTGCGGTACACGCCGGCGGCGGGGTCGTCCAGCACGATCTCCTCGCAGCCTTCGCCGCCCATGAAGTCGCCGGCGGAGAACAGCGCGATGCCGCTGACCTTGAGCTGGGTGCTGGTCTGGCTGCCGGGGTAGCGCGCCACCCCCAGGCCGGCCAGGTGGTTGGCGCACACCCGGGCCTGCTCGTAGGCCGGGGCCACCAGGCCGTAGGCCGTGCCGCGGTGGCTGGCGCATTCGCCCACCGCATAGACCCGCGGATCGGTCACGCTCTGCAGGGTGTCGGTCACCCGCACACCACCGCGGCCGCCGTGGTCGCACTGCAGGCCCATGGCCTGGGCCAGCTCGGTGCGGGGCCGGATGCCCGCGGCCACCACCACCAGCGACGCCGGCAGCTCGCGGCCGTCTTTCAGGCGCACCGCACGCACCCGTCCCGCGGCGTCGCCCAGCAGCGCCTCGGTGGGCGCGCCCAGCGCAAAGTGCAGGCCACGCCGGCCCAGCGCCGCCGCCAGCAGGGCGCCGGCCGGCCGGTCCAGCTGCCGCTCCATCAGCCAGGGGGCCAGGTGCACCACGGTCACCGCCATGCCGCGCCGGGCCAGGCCGCAGGCGGCCTCCAGGCCCAGCAGGCCGCCGCCGATGACCACCGCCTGGCGGTACGCCTGGGCCGCGGCGATCATGGCCTGGGTGTCGGCCACGTCACGGTAGGCCATCACGCCGGCCAGCTCGCGGCCGGGCAGCGGCGGCATGAAGGGCAGGGAGCCGGTGGCCAGCACCAGGCGGTCGTAACCGGCGCGCAGGCCGCTGGCGCAGCGCACCTCGCGGTGCTGACGGTCCACCTCCACGACGGTCTGGTCCAGGTGCAGCGTCACCCCCTGCTCGGCGTACCAGGACGCGGGCCGCAGCGCCACCTCGTCCAGGTCCATCTCGCCGGCCAGCACGGGCGAGAGCTGGATGCGGTTGTATGCGGGGCGGTCTTCGGCGCCGAACACCGTCACCGACAGGCCGGGCGGGCGCAGCGGCAGCAGCTCTTCAAGCGTGCGCAGGCCGGCCATGCCGTTGCCGATGATCACGAGGCGGGTGGTTGTCATGGTGGGCGGTGGAATGCGGGTCCGGTGCAGGCCGGCAAACGCCATCGCCGCAGCAGGGGCTCATCGGGGCAGGGGGAGCGGGCCGCCAGCGGCGCGCGCAGCGGGCACGACCGCCGTCCCGCAAGGGGACAGCCGTGCAGGGCGCGACCGTGGGGAGGAAGGGGGGATGCGGCCTGAGCCGATGAGACGCGGGCGCCGCCGCCGTTGGCGCACCCTGCTGGGGAGATGGCGCCGGGCGGCGCTCGTGCCTCTCGAAGGCAAGGCCCGTGCCAGCGCCCGCCCCCCGCCAGACGGCCCGTGCATGCCCCGGCCCGGTCCGCCATGCACCCGGAAGCGGCCCGCTGCACGGCCTTGGTGCAGTCCGGCCCCGCCGGTGGCCGGGCCCACAATGCCCGTGCATGAGCCTTGACGTTGACATCGGCCACGCCAGCGGGCGCGGCCCCCGCGACCTGAACGAGGACTTTGCCGGGGCGGTGCGGGCCCAGCCGGGCGACCGGCGCCAGGGCCTGATCGCCGCGGTGGCCGATGGGGTCTCGGGCGGCGGCCTGGGCCTGGAGGCCGCACAGACCACCGTGATGGGCCTGCTGTCGGACTACTTCGCCACCCCGCCCGGCTGGGAGCCCACCGTCGCCCTGGACCGCCTGATCCGCGCCCAGAACGCCTGGCTGGCCGACCACAACCGCCGCCGCCGCGGCGAAGGTGCCGCGCTGACCACCCTCACCGCCCTGGCCCTGCAGGGCCAGACCTGGACCCTGGCCCATGTGGGCGACACCCGGGCCTGGCTGCTGCGCCAGGGCGAGCAGGGGCCGGAGCTGTCCCTGCTCACCCAGGACCATGCCCTGGACCACCCTGACCAGCGCAGCCGGCTGACCCGCGCCGTGGGGCTGGACGACGGGCTGCGCGTGGACTTTGCCCAGGGCGAGGCGCAGGTGGGCGACACCCTGGTGCTCACCTCCGACGGCGTGCATGGTGTGCTGCGGCCCACCCGGCTGGCCGAGCTGGCCGCCTGGGGCACCGCCGACCTGGCCGCCCGCGCCCTGGTGCAGGCGGCGCTGGAAGCGGGTGGGCAGGACAACGCCAGCGCGCTGGTGCTGCGGGTCCAGGGCCTGGACCCGCGCCAGCTGCACGACGAGCAGGCCTGGGGGCGCACCCTGCCGGTGCCGTCGCCCCTGCGGGTGGGCGAGGCGCTGGATGGCCTGACCGTCACCGCCCGGGTGGCCGACACCGGGGTGCACCTGCTGTACCAGGTGCGCGCGGCCGACGGCGCGCTGGGGGCGCTCAAGACCCTGCACCCCAGCCGCGCCTCGGACCCGCAGGAGCGGGACATGCTGGCGCATGAGGCCTGGCTGGGCCGGCGCCTGACCGAGGCCGAGGTGCCCGGCGTGGTGCGTGTGTGGCCGCGGCCGGCCCACGCCAGTGCCTTCTACCTGCTGTTCGACTGGCACCAGGGCCGCACCCTGGAGCAGCTGATGGCCGGCCCCGGCGGGCCGCCGCGGGTGGCCGACGCCTTGACCGCGGCCTTGGCCTGGACCCGGACCCTGGCCCGGCTGCACCGCCTGGGCATGGTCCACCGCGACCTCAAACCCGGCAACCTGCACCTGGGCGACGACGGCCAGTGGCGCCTGCTGGACCTGGGCGTGGCCCTGAGCGGACAGGAGAACGCCGAGCAGCGGGCGCTGCACGCCGGCACGCCCAGCTACATGAACCCCGAACAGTGGGAGGAGGGCGGCCAGGCCGATGCGGGCAGCGACCTCTTTGCCCTGGGGGTGACCCTCTACCAGTGGCTCACCGGCCGTCTGCCCTTTGGCGAGCTGGAGCCCTACCCGCGGGGGCGGCACCGGCGCGAGCCGGTCCCCGCCTCGCGCCTGCGTCCGGACGTGCCCATCTGGCTGGACCGGGTGCTGGCCAAGGCGCTGGCGCCGCAGGCCCGCCAGCGCTTCGAGACCGCCGAGGAACTGCTGCTGGCGTTGGAGCGCGGGGCTTCGCGGCCCTTGCAGCCCGCCCGCGCCCTGCCCCTGCTGCAGCGCGATCCCCGCGCGGCCTTGCAGCTGGCGCTGGGCCTGTCGCTGGCCCTCAACGCCGTGCTGCTGCTGTGGCTGGCCCTGTGGCGTTGAGCCGGTCGGCTCAGGAAACCCGGCGCACGCCGGTCACACGGGGCGCCGCCGCCGCCTGACCGGGGGCCGCCACGCGGGCGCGCCCGCCCTTCTCGGCCCAGGTGCGGGTCCAGCGCAGCTGCATCTTGCGCATCACCGCCAGCATCAGCACCGAGAACACCGCCAGCACCACAAAGCCCAGCAGGAAACTGCCGGTCTGCTGCTTGACGTTGCCCATCAGCAGCGGCACCAGGCCCCCGCCCAGGGCACCGATCTCACCAATCATGGAGCCGGCCACCGCGGTGGACATCGGCCAGCGCAGCGGCACCAGCTGGAACAGCGCGCCATTGCCCGCACCCAGCGCGGCAAAGCAGACGATGAGCAGCAGCGTGGTCAGCACCAGCGAATGGCCCACCAGGCCCACGCCCACCAGGCCCACGCTCACCACCACCAGCACCACCGTCAGGGTGTTCACACCGCCCCAGCGGTCGGAGATCCAGCCGCCGAAGATGCGCACCACCGAGCCCATCAGCGCGGCCAACATGGTCAGCTGGCCGGCCTGCACCTTGGAGACGCCGAACTGGTCGTGGTAGTAGGTGGGCAGGAAAGTGGTGATGCCGATGAAGCCACCAAACGTGACCACATAGATCAGGCTGAACACCCAGCCGTCCTTCTCCAGCAGGCAGGCCAGGTGTTCCTTCAGGCTGGCGTGCTCGTCGCGGTCGGGCGGCTCCTTGGCCATGAAGGCCACCACCGCCATCGGCACGAAGGAGGCCAGCGCCGCGATGCCGTACACCGCCTGCCAGCCGAACTTCTGCGCCAGCGGCGGTGCCAGCAGCGCGGCCAGTGCCGTGCCGCCGTTGCCCGCGCCCACCAGGCCCATGGCCAGGCCCTTGTACTGCGGCGGGAACCAGCCCGAGCCCAGTGACATGGCCACGCCAAAGCTGGCCCCGGCCACCCCCAGCAGGAAGGCCATCTTGATCATGTCGTCGTAGCTGCTGACGAAGAAGTAGCCGAACGCCATGGTGAAGGTGATCAGGCTCAGCTCCACCAGCGTGGCCGTCTTGCGGCCCACGTACTGCGCCAGCAGGCCCAGCGGAAAGCGCATCACCGCGCCCGCGATGATGGGGATGGAGAGCAGCGTGCCCTTTTGCGCGGCCGTCAGCTGGAACTGCTCGCTGATGAAGGGCGCCATGGCCCCGTTGAGCACCCAGATGACGAAGGAGAACATCAGGTAGAAGAAGGCGGCGAACAGCGTGGGGCTGTGGCCGGCGCGCAGGAACTGGCGGAAGTCGGACATGGCGGCTGCAAGGTGTCAAGGCAGGAGGAGGGCCCCTGACGCGCGTTCGCAGCGGCCCCGACGCGGGCAGGGCGTCGGGGCCGCGGGGGGCGGACCAGGGGGGCGAGGCAGGACGAGGGGGCCAGGCGGTGGCGGCGGCATGGCGCTGCCGGCCCGCTGGCAGGGCGCCGCCGCGGCGCAAGGGCCGCCCGGCTCCCCGTCGGAGAGGTGGAGGGGGTGCGTCGTTACACCCGATCCCGGTGCAAGCAAGAACCAAACCCGTGCAGCGTATGCCCCTGTCTGCCCTATGCTGGCGCGCCCTGCCACCGCCCCGCATCCGCTTGCCGCCATGACCCGCTCCCTTTTGCTCCATGTGTGCCTCACCGGTGCGCCCGATCCTGACCTGGCCGCCCGGCTGGCCCCCTGGGGCTGGGAGGTGCACCAGCCTGAGGCGTCAGGCACCAAGCTGGCGCTGGATGGGCCATTCACCACCCTGGTGCAGGGCGATGCCGCCGCCTGGTGGGCCTGGTGCGCCCAGGCACCGCAGGCCACCGGCCCGCGCTGCTGGGTGGGAGACGCCCCGCCCCCGCAGGACTGGGCCCGCGCGCTGGCCGCCGGGCTGGACGCCTGGGCGCCGGCCGCCGTCTGGCCCGCACCGGGCACGGCGCCCCAGGCCGCCGCGCCGCTGGCGGCCCTGCTGGCCCAGGCCCAAGCCCGCTGGGCCGCCGGGCAGGCCCAGCACCAGCAGCTGCAACGCCTGCAGACCCAGCTCGACGAGCGCAAATGGGTGGACCGGGCCAAGGGCGTGCTGATGAGCGCCCGCGGCGACCTAGACGAGGCCGAGGCCTTCCGCCTGCTGCGGGGGGCCGCCATGCACGCCAACCTGCGCCTGGGCGAGATGTCACGCGGTGTGGCCGAGTCGGCCCAATGGGCCGAGGGCCTGAACCAGGCCGGCCAGCTGCGCATGCTCTCGCAGCGTCTGGTGCGCCTGGCCGCCCAACGCCTGGCCGGTGTGGAGGCGCGTGCCGCCCGCGGCGCGCAGACCCAGGCCCAGGCCCGGGGGGACAGCCTGCTGCAAGGCCTGCTCCAGGCGCCCTGGCTGGCCGGCGAGGCCCCGGCGCAGGCCGCGTTGGCGGCCGTCGCCCAGGCCTGGCAGGCGCTGCAGGACGCCCTGGCCCTGCGCCTGGGTCCGGGCATGCTGGCCGCCGCCGACCAGGCCGGCGAGACCCTGCTGGCCCGGGCCGAAGCCCTGGTGGCCTGCCTGGAGGCTGCCGCTGGGCGCCGCACCCTGTCGGTGGTCAACCTCTGTGGCCGCCAGCGCATGCGGGTGCAGCGCCTGGCCAAGCTGGGCCTGCTGGCCGGGCTGGGGGAGGCCACCGCCCTGGCCCAGCTGCCGGCGCTGATGGACGAGTTCGAGGACGGCCTGCGCCAGCTGGAGAAGACGCCGCTGAGCAGCCCTGACATCCAGCAGGACCTGGGCGCCGCCCGCGACGAGTGGCTGCGCCTGCTGCGCGGCCTGCGCCAGCCCGAGGGGGGGAGCGCCCCGGCCGCCCTGTGCGGCGCGGCCGATCGCCTGCTGGCCCTCTTCGAGCAGCTCACCAGCCGCTACGAGCACTCGCTGCAGGTCATCATGGCCTGAGGGCCGGGGCCCGTTGACATCCGAAGGATGGCCTGTGGACGGGCCGGGCACGCTCCGTGCAATCCCCGGGGCATGAACCGACCTGGCGCCGAACTGCTCATCCTGTGCCTGGCCGACCCCACCGGCCCGGCCGCCTGGTCGGCGGCCCTGCAGGCCGCCGGTGTGGCCACCGTGCGCTGCGCCGTGGCCACCGCCGCCGAGGTCCAGGCCCTGGACCGCCTGACCCTGACCGATGCCCACCTGGTGCTCAGCGGCCCGCTGGACGCGCTGCGCCAGGCCTTGCCCGCCCTGCTGCAGGCCTGGCAGGGCGAGCCGCCGGGCCCGCTCAGCCTTTTCAGCCCCGAGGGGCCGCCTCCGGAGCTGCCGGCCTGGGTGGAGGCCGGCCTGGGCGGCGCCTGGCCCCTGGCCCTGCGCGACCAGCCCGCCGCCCTGGCCGCCGCTCTGGGCGCCGACCGGGCCCGCTGGACCCGCGAGGCCCGCACCCGCCACGCCCTGCGCCAGGCCCAGCTGCAGCTGGACGAGCGCAAATGGGTGGAGCGCGCCAAGGGCGTGCTGTTGCAGACCCAGGGTCCGGGCCGGCTGCAGGGCGAGGATGAGGCCTTCCGCCTGCTGCGCAGTGCCGCCATGCAGAGCGGTCTGCGGGTGGGCGAAGTCTCGCGCGCCGTGGTGGAGTCGGCCCAGTGGGCCGAGGCCATCAACCGCGCCGGCCAGCTGCGCATGCTCTCGCAGCGCCTGATCAAGCTGGCCGCCCAGCGCCTGGTGGGGGTGGACGGCCGGCGTGCCCGCACCCTGCAGCACCAGGCTGCCGAGCGCGCCCAGGACAACCTGGACCACCTGGCCCGCCTGCCGGCGCTGGCCGCCCCGGCCGCAGGCGGTGTGCCCGCGCTGCAGGCCCGGCTGCAGGCCACCTTGCAGGCCTGGACGGCGCTGCGCGACACCCTGGCCGAGCGCCAGAGCCCCGCCCTGCTGGCCCTGGCCGACCAGCACGCCGAGGCCCTGCTGGCCACCGCCGAGGCCCTGACCAGCGCGCTGGAGCAGCATGGCGGCCGGCCCGGCCTGCGGGTGGTCAACCTGTGCGGCCGCCAGCGCATGCGGGTGCAGCGTCTGGCCAAGGCGGCCCTCATGGCCGAGCTGCTGGCCGAGCCCGCCCGCCAGGAGGCGCTGGTGGCGCTGCTCGACGAGTTCGAGGCCACCTTGCTGGAGCTGGAGCGCGCGCCCCTGTCCTCCGCCGAGATCCGCCACAGCCTGGCCGCCGCCCGCGACGAGTGGCTGCGCCTGCTGCGTGGCCTGCGCACCACCACCGGCGCCGGCTTCGGCTCACCGGGCACCGACCCGCGCGCCGCCCTGGCCGGCTCGGCCGACGCCCTGCTGGACCTGTTTGACCAGCTCACCGCCGCCTATGAGCACTCCCTGCAGGTCCTCATGGGCTGAAGGGGCGGGGGGCGCCCGGCCGGCTCAGCGCCGCTTGTCCAGGTCCACGCAGACCATGGCCGGGTGCAGGCCCCAGCGCAGGGTGATGGCGTAGGGCCGCTGGCGCACCTTGGCGCGCACGCCGGTGGGGCCCTGGAGCTTGACCGGCACCGAAATGTCCAGGCCCGAGCCCAGGGTGCGGCGGGCATTGCCGGCCAGGGTGTTGGCCACCTCGCCCACGGCGTCCAGCAGGTTGGATTCGCCCACATCGGTCTCGCCCTGCAGCAGCAGCATCTCACGCAGCAGCGGGCCGGGCATGGAGACCATGACCTGCCCGTTGTACTCGCCCGAGAAACTCACGATGCCGTTGAATTCGTGGCCCTCCACCTGCGTGGTGGCCAGGAAGGCGGAGGTGATCTTGGGCTCTTCGCCCGTGGTGACCTTGAAGTAGTGGCGCACCGCGTCCACGAACAGCTTGAGGTCGTCTTCGGTCAGGATGGCCATGGGCGTTCAGTTCTCCAGCAGGTCCAGCAGCGCCAGGCGCAGCTCGTCGTCGGCAAAGGGCTTGCCCACAAAGCCGCGCGCCCCCAGGCGCAGGGCCTGGATGGCGGTGGACTTGTCGGTCAGCGCGCTCACCACCAGGATGCGCAGCTCCGGCAGCAGGCGCAGCAGGGCGGGGATGCAGGTCACGCCGTCCATCTCGGGCATGGTGAGGTCCAGCGTGGCGATGTCGGGCCGGTGCAGGCCGGCCTGCGCCAGCGCGTCGGCGCCGTCGCGGGCCTGGGCGACCACCTCCACGCCGGGCAGCTGCCCGTGGCTGACCAGCCGCGCGATGCGCGAGCGGATCATGGTGGAGTCGTCAACGATCATGAGTCTCATGGCGGGGGCTCCGTGAGGCGGTGCAGGGGCAGGGCGCAGCGGGGGCTCAGCCCACCATGCGCACCTTGAACTCGGTGAACTGGCCGGGGGTGGAGGTCAGCCGGATGCGCGCGCCCAGGCGCTGCACGCTGGCCATCACCACGTCCAGTCCGGCGCCACGGCCGGCGTGGGCGCTGACGCGGTCGGCGGTGGAGAAGCCGGGCTTGAAGATCTGCTCGACGATCTGCCGCTCGCTGAAGCTCTCCAGCTGCTCTTGCTGGTACCAGCCCAGGGCCAGCAGGCGTGCGCGCACTCGGTCGGCGGAGAGTCCCTGGCCGTCGTCGCGCACGGTCAGGGTCCAGCCTTCGTCGTGGGACTGCAGGCCCACGTCCAGGCGGCCTTCGGCGGCCTTGCCGGCCTGGCCGCGGGCCTCCGGCGTCTCCAGGCCGTGGCTGACGGCGTTGCGCACCAACTGCACGGTCACGTCGCGCAGCAGGGCCTGGTCGGCGGGCTCCAGGTCCAGCAGGCCGCCCAGGCGCACCCGGGCGAAGACCCGCTTGCCCTGGTCGTGGGCCATCTGCTGGATCAGGCGCTCCATCTGGCTGTTGACCGATTCGGTGGCCGTCTCGGTGGCCTCGGCCTCGCCTTGCTGGCGGCACACCTGGCGCAGCGCGCCCACGGTGCCCAGCAGCTGCTCCAGCCCGCTGGGCAGGGCCAGCAGGGCCTCACCCTGGGCGCTCGGGGTGCTGGCCTCACGCAGGGTCTGCAGCCCGTTCTCGAACTGGTGCAGCTGCTCGGCCAGGCTCTCCAGGGCCATCATGGCCGCCTCGCCCTTGAAGGCGTGGATGCGGCGGGCCACGCCGTCCAGGGCGCGCTTGAAGGTGCTCTCGCCACCGCCGCCGGCGCTGCGCAGCAGGTCGTTGACCTCCAGCAGGCCGGCCTCGGTGCGCTCAACGAACTGGCGCAGGCTGACCGGGTCGGCCGCCATGGCCGCCAGCATCAGCGAGAACTCGCGCTGGCTGCGGGCACGGTCGGTCTCCAGGCGGCCCTGCAGCTCGATCAGGGCGGTCACGTCCTGCACCGTCACCAGCAGGTGGCGCACCGCGCCATCGACCACGGCGCGGTTGAACTGGAAGGACAGGGTGCGGCGCACCGGCGCGCCCAGGCGGTTGGACAGCGTGACCGCCACCTGCGCCAGGGGGTTGATGCTCTGCACCAGCGACTCCTTGACGTGCGGCTGGAACAGCAGCTCCATGTAGCCGCAGGCGTCCTCCAGGTCCTTGGGCTGCACCAATTGGGCCAGCACCACCGAGAAGTCGTCACCGGGGCTGACCGGACGGCCGAAGAGCTCGCGCAGCGAGTCCGAGAGCTGGGTGCCCAGCCGCAGCTCGGGGGTGATGAGGAACAGGCCCTCGCGCACGCTGCCCAGGATCTCGCGGGTCTCCTGGTTGGCGGCGTCGGTGGCGGCGTCCGAGCGCTGCAGGCGGCGGATGAACTTGAAGAGGATGAAGATGAAGTTGACCAGGGCCAGCACGATGCCGGCGGTCTGCACCAGCCGCAGGGTGCTGGCGCGCTGGCTGGCGTTGGCCTCCAGCGCGGTGGTCAGCTCGTTCATCAGGCCCAGCAGCTTGAGGTTGTGGGTCTTGGCGTAGGACACGGCGGCCTGCACGTCCGAGGCCTGCCCCTCGGGGGCCAGCAGCTTGCCCACCAGGGCCTTGTAGGGCTGCCACAAGGCGCCGGCCTTATTCAGGATCTCGGTGGCCTGCTCGCCCTCGGCGCGGTTGAGCCAGACGGGCTGGCCGTCGCCACCGGGCACGCGGGCCCCGTCGCGGAAGCCACCCAGCGTGGTGTCGAACAGCGCCACGGCCTTGGCCAGTTCCTCGCGGTCGGCATCCGCGGCCTGGCCCTGCAGGTAGCCGGCCTCGTAGGACAGCAGGGCCTTGGTCATGCGTTGCGAGAGCATGCGCTGGCGGCCCGCCAGGTTGATGCCCACCGCGTCCTGGCCGATCTGGAACGAGGTGTAGAAATTCAGCACCAGCACACCCAGGTCGAACAGCAGGAAAAAGGCCACCGCGATGATGATCTCGCGGTACTTGCCCAGCTGGAAGGCGGGACGGTGGCGTGGGGCGCCGCCGCCGGGGGCGGGGGCGGGGGCGGCGGCGTCGGGCAGGCGGGTGTCGGCGGCAAGCGTGGTGGACATGGACTTCTCCTGGGGCCGAGGGGGGGGCGGCCGGGCGTGTCCGGTCACCGTGGGCGGTGATCCGGTCCGAAGGGGCAGGGGCGACCGAGAGGGAGCGGTCCGCCCCGGTAAGGGCGGACTTGCCGGGGCCGCCCGTGGGCGGTGCCGTGGCCGGAGGTGCCGGCCCCCCCGGAGCCGGCGCCGGGGGGCAGGGGGCACAACGCAATCCGTGTGCCGTCTTCAGGGGCGGGCGCTGCGCGCGGTCCCGCCGGCTTGACCGTTCTCAAGCCGGCAGGCGCACGGGCCCGGTGCGTGGACCGCCTGGCGGCTGCCACCGGCCGTTCAGTTTGGTGAATTGCACCAGACTGGGGTGCCGGCGTCGCCGCCCGGGCGGTGGCCGTTCAGGCCGCCTGCTTTTCCACGTGGGCGTGGCGGGTGTAGAGGAAGTCGATGACCGCCTTGCGCGCGGCCACGTAGGTGGGGTCCTCGGCCAGGGCCACCCGGTCGCGCGGGCGGGCCAGGGCGACGGCGTGGATCTCACCGATGGTGGCGGCCGGGCCGTTGGTCATCATCACGATGCGGTCTGACAGCAGCACGGCCTCGTCCACGTCGTGCGTGACCATGACCACGGTGCTCTGGGTGCGGGCGACGATCTTGAGCAGCTCGTCCTGCAGCTTGGCGCGGGTCAGGGCGTCGAGCGCGCCGAAGGGCTCGTCCATCAGCAGCACCTTGGGCTCCATGGCCAGGGCGCGGGCAATGCCCACACGCTGCTTCATGCCGCCAGAGACTTCATGCGGGCGCTTGTGCATGGCGTGGGCCATGTTCACCAGCTCCAGCGCGGCGGTGGTGCGGGCCTTGAGCTGGGCCTTGCCCTCCTTGGCGCCGAACACCCGCTCCACGGCCAGGTAGACGTTGTCAAAGCAAGTCAGCCAGGGCAGCAGGGAGTGGTTCTGGAACACCACCGCGCGCTCGGGGCCGGGGGCGTTGATCTCGCGGTTGTCGCACAGCAGCACGCCGGTGGTGGTCTTGAGCAGGCCGGCGATCAGGTTGAGCAGCGTGGACTTGCCGCAGCCCGAGTGGCCGATCAGGGTGATGAACTCGCCCTTGTTGATCTGCAGGTGGATGTCGCGCAGCGCCTGGAACGGCCCCTTGGGCGTGGGGAAGATGACGTTGGCTTGCTGGACTTCGATGAAGGCGGGCATCTTGAAACTCCAAATCAGGGGAAGAGCGGGTACCCGGGCTCCCGGCGTCGGGAGCCATCACCCCGAGGCCAGCGCCGGGCCGCTCCCAAGCGGCCGAGGCACCCTCTCGGAGGGTGGCGCCGGTACCCCGGCGCCGGGAGCAGTCACCCCGAGGCCAGCGCCGGGCCGCTCCCAAGCGGCCGAGGCACCCTCTCGGAGGGTGGCGCCGGTACCCCGGCGCCGGGAGCAGTCAGTTCACTCGTAGGAGAAGCGCTTGGCGATGAGCATGAGGAACTGCTCCAGCGCCAGGCCGACGATGCCGATCACGAAGATGGCGATGATGATGTGCTGGACGTTGAGGTTGTTCCACTCGTCCCACACCCAGAAGCCGATGCCCACGCCGCCGGTCAGCATCTCGGCCGCGACGATCACCAGCCAGGCCGTGCCCACCGACAGGCGCACGCCGGTCAGCAGGTAGGGCAGGACCGAGGGGAACAGGATCTTGGTGATGACCTTCCACTCGGAGAGGTTCAGCACCTTGGCCACGTTCAGGTAGTCCTGCGGCACGCGCTGCACGCCCACCGCGGTGTTGACCACCATCGGCCAGATCGAGCAGATGAAGATGGTCCAGATGGCCGCCGGGTTGGCGCTCTTGAACACCAGCAGGCCGATGGGCAGCCAGGCCAGCGGGGACACCGGCTTGAGCAGGCTGATCAGCGGCGAGGCCATGCGGTTGAAGAAGGTGAAGCGGCCGATCAGGAAACCCAGCGGGATGCCCACCAGGGCGGCCAGGCCGAAGCCCAGCGCCACCCGCTGCAGCGAGTTCAGGATGTTCCAGCCGATGCCCTGGTCGTTGGGCCCGTTGCGGTAGAACGGGTCGGCAAACAGCTTGACCGCGGCGTCCCAGGTCTGCAGCGGGGTCGGAAAGCCCGTGCCCTGCTTGAGGGTCAGCAGCGCCCACACGCCGATCAGCAGGCCCAGGCCCACCAGGGGCGGCAGCACCTTGAGCACCAGGCCGGCCCAGTCAAAGGGCGCGCGGGGCACCGGCGCGGGCCGGGCCGCCGGGGTGGCGGGCGTGGACGGGGCCTTGGCGGCCTCGGCCGCAGTCGAGGTCGAGGGGCTGGCGGGGGAATGGAACACGGCACTGACCATGGGGGACTCCTGGAGGGGGCGCGGCCGTCAGGCTCAGGCCTTGATCTTGAAACCGTCGGCGTACTTCTTGGGGTCCTTGCCGTCCCAGACCACGCCGTCGATCAGCTTGCTGGTGCGCATCACGTCCTTGGGCACACTGACCTTCATGGCCGAAGCGGCTTCCTTGTAGAGGTCGATCTGGTTGATCTGCTTGGCCACGGCCAGGTAGTCGGGGTGGTTTTTCAGCAGGCCCCAGCGCTTGTGCTGGGTCAGGAACCACATGCCGTCCGACAGGTACGGGAAGTTGACCGCGCCGTCGTTGAAGAACTTCATGTGGTTGGGGTCGTCCCAGGTCTTGCCCAGGCCGTTCTGGTAGCGGCCCAGGATGCGCTGGTTGATCGCGTCCACGCTGGTGTTGATGTAGGACTTGGCCGCCACCGCCTCGGCCATCTTCATCTTGTTGGACAGGCTGGCGTCGATCCACTTGCTGGCTTCCAGCACGGCCATCATCACGGCGCGGGCGGTGTTGGGGTACTTCTTGACGAAGTCGCCGGTGGTGCCCAGCACCTTCTCGGGGTGGTCCTTCCAGAGGTCCTGGGTGGTGTTGGCGGTGATGCCGATGCCGTCCAGGATGGCGCGGTGGTTCCAGGGCTCGCCCACGCAGAAGCCGTCCATGTTGCCCACGCGCATGTTGGCCACCATCTGCGGCGGCGGCACGGTGATCAGCTTGGCGCCACTCAGCGGGTTGATGCCGTGCGCGGCCAGCCAGTAGTGCATCCACATGGCGTGGGTGCCCGTGGGGAAGGTGCCGGCAAAGGTGTACTCGCGCGGGTTGGCGGCCATGACCTTGGCCAGCGACGGGCCGTCGACCGCGCCCTTGTCGGCCAGGGCCTTGGACAGGGTGATGGCCTGGCCGTTGTGGTTGAGCGTCATCAGCACGGCCATGTCCTTCTTGGGCCCGCCGATGCCCAAGTGCACGCCGTAGACCAGGCCGTAGAGCACGTGGGCCATGTCCAGCTCGCCGTTGACCAGCTTGTCGCGCACGCCGGCCCAGGAGGCCTCCTTGGTCGGGACGATGGTCACGCCGTACTTCTTGTCAAAGCCCAGCACGCTGGCCATGACCACGCTGGCGCAGTCGGTCAGCGGGATGAAGCCGATGCGCACCTCCTCCTTCTCGGGCTTGTCCGAGCCCGCCGCCCAGGCGCCGCCCGGCAGCCAGCTGGCCGAGGCGGCCACGGCCGCGGCCCCCGCGCCCTGCAGCAGCTGGCGGCGCGACAGCGCGGGCGTCGAGGACTCGGCGCCGGCGGGGGCGGCCATCGGGGTCGATTTGTCGGAGCTGCTCATCATTCGATCCTTCGGGGCTGAAGTGAGGAAAAGGGGGAGGGGGCGTCTTGCCCGCTGTGCGGGGCGCGTCAGCGGCGCAGGAAAAAAAAGAGGCGTCCGTCGTGCACAGCAGTGACGCTGTGCCGATCGGACGCCTGTGTCCAAAAACCGCTCTGGTTTACCTACAACCTGACCATGCAGCTCGCCTTTGAGCTGCGTGCAGTGCTATGCAGAGACCGTGCCAGCCCTTCGCCAGACCGCCCTCCCCGGGGCGACCGCGGGTTGTACGCTCAACCTGGCGGCAGGCGCACCACAAGGCGACCCCCGCCGGCCTGCTCTGCACCAAAAGGATGCTGCGGTGCACAAGTGTGCGGCGTACCACGCGGCCCGCCCTCAGCCCAGCCCCACCGGGGCCGGGGCGCGGTTCAGGATGGTCTGCACCACGCCCTGGTAATCCTCCAGCGAGCCGTGGCCGGCCAGCGGGTCCCGGTTGCGGGCGAAGGCCGCGTCCAGCGCGGCCCAGTCTTCGGGCGCCAGGTGGGCCAGGGCCGCCGGCAGCACCGTCTGCTCCTCGATGCCCATGTGCTCCAGGTAGAACTCCACATAGCGCGCCGCGGCCACCTCAAAGGCTTCGCGCCGGGGCTCGCCCATCACCTCGTAGGCCAGCATCAGGTGCTCCAGGTGGCGGATGGCGCGCTCGCCGTTGCCATGCTCACGGTCCAGGCGGTCCAGCACCTCGGCCAGCCCCGGCACGCGCGCGCGCAGCTGCGGGAACAGCAACTGGCTCTCCTTGGTGTGGTGCAGCCGCTCGGGGAACTCGTCGATGTAGAACAGCATCGCCCGCAGCACGCCGAAGTCCGGCGGCCGGCCCTCGCGCCGGGACTGCGCCAGCAGCAGCAGCAGCGAGCGCAGCATGGCGGCCAGGGCTTGGTGTTCTTCCTTGATGACGGTGTAGGCGTGAGGGCGCATGGGCGTGGCGGCGGCAGGGCCGCGGCAGAAAAAAGGGGGTGCCGCAAGATAGAAGCCCCCCCTGGGGTGGGCGTTGACCTGCCTCAAGACGGCCAGCCGCTACAGTCCTGCCTCTCCCCAAACCAGGGAAGTCCCGAAGAGGATGCCGCCCGCGGCCCCGCCCCCTCCGCTTCCCGCTGCAGAAGAATCTCCGCCATGCTCGCCTACCGCCACGCCTTCCATGCCGGCAACCATGCCGACGTGCTCAAGCACCTTGTCCTGGCGCGCGTGCTGCGCTACATGGCCGCCAAGGACAAGCCCTTCCGCTACATCGACACCCATGCCGGTGCCGGCGGCTACCAGCTCAAGGGGGCGCAGGCGTTGAAGAACGCCGAGCACCGCGACGGCATCAGCCGGCTCTACGGCCGCGCCCGCCTGCCCGAGATGCTGGCCGACTACGTGAACCTGGTGCGCGAGTTCAACATCGCCTCCGACGCCAGCCTGGACGCCGAGACCCAGGCCGCCCAGCGGGCCGACAAGGGCTACACCCCGCCGTTGTCGCTGTACCCGGGCTCGCCCTCCATCGCCCGCGCCCTGCTGCGCCCGGGCGACAGCATGCGCCTGTTTGAACTGCATCCGGCCGATGTGCGCACCCTGGCGGCCCACTTCGACGGCCAGCGTGGCGTGCAGATCCTGCATGAGGATGGCTTTGCCGGCCTCAAGGGCCAGGTGCCGCCGCAGCCGCGCCGCGCCGTGGTGCTGATCGACCCCTCCTACGAGCTGGTGAGCGACTACGGCAAGACCGTGGCCAGCCTGCGCGAGGCCGTGGGCCGCTTTGCCGAGGGCGTCTACATGGTCTGGTACCCCATCGTGCGCCGGGTGGAGGCCGTGCAGTTGCCCAAGCGCCTGGCGGGCCTGGCCCCCAAGGGCTGGCTGCATGTGCGCCTGACCGTCAAGGACGTGGACCCGCAAGGCTTCGGCCTGACCGGCAGCGGCCTGTTCATCCTCAACCCGCCCTGGACCCTGCACCAGGAGCTGGCCGCCGTCCTGCCCACCGTGGTGGAGCTGCTCGCCCAGTTCGAGGGCGCCCAGTTCGAGATCGAGGAACAGCCCGCATGAGCCACACCGCCGCCGCGCCCGATCCCGCCCGCGCGCCCCTGGCTGGGCTGAAGGTGCTGGAGCTGGGCCAGCTCATCGCCGGCCCCTTTGCCGGCAAGACCTTGGGCGACTTTGGCGCCCAGGTCCTCAAGGTGGAGCCGCCCGCCCAGGACGGCGCGGCCGGCGGCGACCCCCTGCGCCAGTGGCGGATGCTGCATGAGGGCACCAGCGTCTGGTGGCAGGTGCAGAGCCGCAACAAGCAGAGCGTGGCGCTGGACCTGCGCACCGAGGCCGGCCGTGCCGCCGTGCGCCGCCTCATCGACGAGGCCGACGTCCTCATCGAGAACTTCAAGCCCGGCACCCTGGAGAAATGGGGCATGGGCTACGACGCCCTGGCCGCCACCAACCCCGGGCTGATCATGCTGCGCATCAGCGGCTACGGCCAGGACGGCCCCTACCGCGACCTGCCCGGCTTTGCCGTGGTGGCCGAGGCCATGGGCGGCCTGCGCCACCTGATGGGCGAGCCCGGCCGCCCGCCGGTGCGCGCCGGCGTCAGCCTGGGCGACACCCTGGCGGCGCTGCATGGCGTGATCGGCGTGCTGCTGGCCCTGCAGGCCCGCGCCCGCACCGGCCGCGGCCAGGTGGTGGACGTGGCCCTGTATGAGGCCGTCTTCAACTGCATGGAGAGCCTGCTGCCCGAGTACAGCGCCTTTGGCGCGGTCCGCCAGCCTGCCGGCAGCGCGCTGCCTGGCATCGCCCCCAGCAACGCCTACCGCTGCGCCGACGGGCAGGTGGTCATCGGCGGCAACGGCGACAGCATCTACAAGCGCCTGATGGCCGCCATCGGCCGCGACGACCTGGGCCAGGACCCGGGCCTGGCGCACAACGCCGGCCGGGCCGCCCGGGTCGACGAGATCGACGCCGCCATTACCTGCTGGACGGTGCAGCGCCCGGTGGACGCCGTGGTGGCCGCCCTGCAGGCCGTCAGTGTGCCCGTGGGCCGCATCTACACCGTGGCCGACATTGCCGCCGACCCCCACTACCGTGCCCGCGGCATGATCGAGCGCATCGTCACCGCACAGGGCCTGTCGCTGGAGGTGCCGGGCGTGGTGCCCAAGCTCAGCGACACCCCCGGCGGCCTGTTCCGGCCGGCGCCGGCCCTGGGCGAACACGACGCCCGGGCCTGGGGCGATCCCGCCGCCTGAGCCGCCCCACCCCGGGGACTTTCCCGGGCGGCGAGCCCTCCGTGCGGCCGGCGGCCCCGTCCGCCGCCCGACCCGACCGTGGCGCAGGTTCATGCGCTAAGGTGCGGCGCTGGTTCAACCCCCCATCACCGCACCATGCCCCGCACCCCTGCTCAACCGGCAGCCCGGCGCGCGATCCTGGGCGGCGGCCTCAAGCTGGCTGCACTCGGACTCACGCTGACCCCCCTGGCCCGCACCGGCGCCGTCCTGGCGCAGGCCCGTCCCGACGCCACCGCGGCCACCCCCGCGGCAGCCGCCTCGCCGGCCGACCCCTGGCCCGCGCCCCTGCGCCTGGAGGTGGAGGCCACCGACCTCACCCACCGCGTGCTGCGTGCCCGCCTGCAGCTGCCGCTGGCCCGCCCTGGCCAACGCCTGACCCTGCACCTGCCGCGCTACCTGCCCGGCACCCACGGCCCCTGGGGGCATGCCGCGCCGCTGGCGGGCCTGCGCTGTCAGGCCGACGGACAGCTTGTGCCCTGGCAGCGCGATGCGCTCGATCCCCATGCCTTCCACCTGCAGCCGCCGGCCGGGGCCCAGGTGCTGCAGCTGGAGCTGCAGCACCTCACCCCCCTGAACCCGGGCGAGGAGGACCGGGTCAGCGTCAGCCGCAAGCTGCTGGGCGTGCAGTGGGAGAAGCTGCTGCTCTACCCCGATGGCGTGGCCCACCATGCGCTGCAGGTGCAGGCCCGCCTGCGCCTGCCGCCCGGCTGGCAGGCTGCCACCGCACTGCGCGGCGCCGACGGTGAGCCGGCCCGGCCCGATGCGCAGGGCTGGTTCGAGTTCGCCCCCTGTTCGCTGGAGACCCTGGTGGACAGCCCGGTCTTTGCGGGCCCGCACTACCGCCGTGTGGCGCTGGACGCGCCGGGGACCGCCCGCCCGGTGGTGCTGCACCTGCTGGCCGACGAGCCCAAGTCCCTGCAGGCCACCGAGGCCCAGCTCCAGGCCCACCGCGCCCTGGTGCAGCAGGCCGACCGGCTCTTCACCCAGCGCCCCTGGCGCCACTACGACTTCCTGCTCGCCCAGTCCGACGCCTTCGGCGGCATGGGGCTGGAACACCATGAGAGCAGCGAGAACGCCGTGCCGCCCGGCTACTTTGACGACTGGGACAAGTCCATCCACGAGCGCGAACTGCTGCCCCACGAGTTCGTCCACGCCTGGAATGGCAAGTACCGCCGCGGGGCCGACCTGGTCCGGCCCGACTACCACCAGCCCGGCGCCAACAGCCTGCTGTGGGTCTACGAGGGGCAGACCGAGTTCTGGGGCCATGTGCTGGCGGCCCGTGCGGGCCTGAGCTCCGCCGAGCAGGCCCGCGACCGCCTGGCCTACCGTCTGGCCGAGGCCCAGCTGCGCACCGGCCGCGCGTGGCGCTCGCTGCAGGACACCACCCAGACCCCGCAAATGGGCCATGGCCCCACGCGTGAATGGGGCGAGTGGCAGCGTGGCTACGACTACTACCCCGAAGGCCTGTTGCTGTGGCTGGCCGCCGATGGCCTGATCCGCGAGGCCAGCGCCGAGCGCCGCGGCCTGGACGACTTTGCCCGCGTCTTCTTCGGTCCGGCTTGGACGCCCCGCGCCGACGGCAGTGTGACGCCCCGTCCCTACCGTTTTGAGGACCTGACGGCCGCGCTGGCCCAGGTGCACCGCCACGACTGGACGGCGTGGCTGCGCGAGCGGCTGGACGCCACCGGGCCGCAGGCCGGCGTCCTGCTCGACGAGACCCTGGCCCGCAGCGGCTGGCGCCTGGACTGGAGCGACCAGGAAAGCCGCTTTGCCCAGGCCGCCCGCGGCTGGGGGGGAGAACCCCGGCCCCAGGACCTGCGCTTCAGCCTGGGCCTGCGGGTAGGGGCCAAGGGCCGGCTGGGCCGCGTGGTGTGGGACGGCCCGGCCTTTGCCGCCGGCCTGGTGCCGGGCATGGAGCTGGTGGCGGTCAACGACCAGGCCTACCGCCCCGAGCGGCTGGACCAGGCCCTGCGAGACGCCCGCGACGGCCGCGGCCCGGTGCGCCTGCTGGTCAAGGACGAGGACAGCTTCCGCACCGTCAGCTTTGAGGCCCGCCACGGCCCGCGCTTTCCGGTGCTGACGCGGGTGGCCGGCGTGCCCGACCGGCTGGGCGCGCTGTACGCCCCGCGGGGCGCCTGAGCCGGCGCCTGCGCGGTGGGGCAAAGCGTGCCGTGCGCCGCGCTTTGCCCCACAGTTCCGCGGCTTGCATGCGCTGCCGTGGTCCAACAATCGGGCGCTCGCCATGCCCTACTTTCCCGCCTTCCTCCGCGCCGGCCGTGGTGCTGCCGCACGGCGCCGTGCCCGCCTGTGGTGGTTGCGCCGGGAGCGCACGACCCGCCCCCCGACCGAGGCGGAGGCGGCCCGGCTGCGGGCCCGCCAGCTGCAGGCCGTGTTGCGGCTCACCCCGGTGGCCATGGGGATCAACCTGGGCAATGTGGCCGTCATCGTCCACGCGCTGTGGGGGCAGGTGGCCCCGGCGCTGCTGCTGGGCTGGGGGGGCGGTATTGCGATCATGGCCGCGATGGGGCTGCGCGGCTGGTGGCGTGGCCGTCAGCGGGGTGAACGGTCCACCGCCTCGGCGCGGGCCTTGCGGCGTGCGGCCTGGCAGGCCGGGGCGCTGGGGATGGCCTGGGGCGTCCTGCCCCTGGTCACCCTGAGTGCGCTGGAGGCCACGGCGCAGTTCTTCGTCGGCACGGTCATTACCGGCATGATTTGCGCCGGGGGCTTCGCGCTCTCCAGCGTGCCCTGGGCGGGCACCGCCTATGTGCTGGCCCTGGGTCTGCAGGCCATGGGGGCGCTGGCGCTGTCCGGCCATCCCCAGGCAGGCAGCTTGTCGGTCCTGCTGGGGGCCTACAACGGCCTGGTCCTCTACACCGTCTGGGCCTATGCCGCGGGCCTGCGCGCCCGGCTGCTGGCCGAGGCCACCGCCGAGCGCCAGAACGAGGTCATCAGCCTCCTGCTCCAGGACTTTGAGGAGCATGCCAGCGATGTGCTGCTGGAGGTCGATGCGCTGGGCCGCTTCCTGCACGTCTCGCCTCGGCTGGCGCAGGTGCTTGGCGTGCCGGCCAGGCGGCTCACCCAGCGCCCAGCCTGGCCGCTGCTGCGCCGCTGGATGGCCCGCGACGAGGGCGGGCGCACCGCCTGGTCGGCTCTGCGCGCGCGGCTGGCAGAAGGCCGTGCCTTCCGGGACCATCCCCTGCCGCTGCAGACCCCGGCCGGGCCGCGCTGGTGGTCCTTGAGCGCCCGGCCGCTGGTGGATGAGCACGGCCTGCCCGCCGGCTGGCGCGGCGTGGCCACCGACATCACCGAGCGCCACCTGGCCCACAGCCGGCTGAGCTGGCTGGCCCACAACGACAGCCTGACCGGGCTGGTCAACCGCCACCAGTTCCGTGAGCGCCTGCAGGCCCTGCTGGGCGCCGTGCCGGTGCCGCCGCTGGCCGTCATCTGCTTTGACCTGGACGGCTTTAAGCAGGTCAATGACCAGCAGGGGCATGCCGCTGGCGACCGCCTGCTGACCGACTTCGGCCAGCGCCTGCTGGCCCTGAGCCGCCGCAGCGACACCGTGGCCCGGCTGGGGGGCGACGAATTTGTCATGCTGGTGCTGGACATCCAGCGGCCCGAGACCCTCAAGCCCCTGCTGGACCGCATCCTGCTGGCGCTGGAGGTGCCGGTGGAGCTGGCGCCCGGGTGCCAGGAGCCCCTGCGCTGCAGCATGGGCGTGGCCCTGGCGCCCGCCGACGGCCAGGACGTGGACACCCTGCTGAGCCATGCCGACCTGGCCCTGTACGCGGCCAAGCGCGCCGGGGGCCAGCGTTACAGCTTCTTCTCCGCCCAGATGACCGATGGCAGCCGCCGCCGCGCCCAGCTGGTGCAGGCCCTGCGAGGCGCGGCGTCCCGGGGCGAGCTGCATTTGGCCTACCAGGCGCAGATCGAATCCGAGGACCTGCGGGTCAGCGGCTTTGAGGCGCTGCTGCGCTGGCACCACCCCGAGCTGGGCGACATCTCGCCCGTGGAGTTCATTCCCCTGGCCGAAGGCGCCGGCCTGATGGGCGAGCTGGGCGCCTGGGTGCTGCAGGCCGCCTGCCGCGACGCGGCGCAGTGGCCGGCAGGCCTGTCCGTCTCGGTCAATGTGTCGGCGCTGCAACTGGCGGAGCCGGACTTCCTGGCCCAGGTGCAGGCGGCCGCGGCGCTGCTGCCCCCCGGCCAGCTGGAGCTGGAGGTCACCGAGTCGGCGCTGATCGATGACGCCGACACCGCCGTGGCCGTGCTGCAGCAACTGCGCGCCCAGGGCCACCGCACCGCGCTCGACGACTTCGGCACCGGCTACTCGGCCCTGGGCTACCTGCGGCGCTTCCGCTTTGACACCCTCAAGATCGACCGCAGCTTTGTGCGTGACCTCAGCCGCGACGCCGGCGCCCAAGTGCTGGTGGACACCATCCTGGCCATGGCCCAGGCCCTGGGCATGCGCACCGTGGCCGAAGGCGTGGAGACCGAGGCCGAGGCCCGCCGCCTCATCCACCGTGGCTGCACCTCACTGCAGGGCTTCCTGATCAGCCGTCCGGTGCCCGCCCAGGCCCTGCCGGACTTCCTGCAGGCCTGGTGCCGTCGCGGCGCCGCGTCACTGCGTCCGTCCCTGTCGCCCCCCGCACCCGAGGCTGAGGCCTGCGGGAACGCCACCGCCCCGGCAGACGCCGGCGCGCCGCTGATGCACCGCTGAGGCCGGCAGCCCCGCGCCCCACGGGGCCGGGACCGGCTTCAGTAGGCAGTGCCCGCGCCCTCGCGCTTTAGGTCCCGAAAGGCGGCCAGCACCCAGCTGCGCAGGCCCAGCACCAGGGTGAAGGGGCGCTTCTGCTCCGGCGGCAGCTTCTGGTCGGCCAGGTGCTGCTGGGCGAAGTCCTCGGCCACCTTCATCAGCCGCGCCTGGAACTGCAACGCCAGCGGCCGGCCGATCTGGCCGTGCACCAGGGTCAGCAGCTCGCCGCTGCCGTCAAAGCCGCCAGCAAAGTAGTCGGCCGTCACCTCCTCGCGGAAGAAGCGCATCACCGGGCCGTGCGGCCGCCAGCGGAAGGTCTTGGCCACCTTGAGCCGGTAGCGGTTCAGGGGGCGCAGCTCGATGATGCCCAGCCGGTCCAGCTCGGCCAGGCCCCGGACCACCTCGGCCTCGGTGACGCGGTAGGTGGCCAGGATCTGCTCCACCGTCCAGAGGCTGACGCAGCAGGTGGCCAGCAGCAACAGCTTGCGGTCGCCCACGATGGCGCGTTCCTGCGCCAGCGTCAGGCTCTGCGCCAGGGGCTGGGCCTCGGCCACCTGCCGGGCCAGGTCGGCAAAGTCGCAGCGCAGCACCTGGCAGATGGCGTCGATGCGCGACAGCGGCATGTCGCCGGTGGCCAGCATGCGCTTGACGCTGCTCTCGGCCAGACCCAGCTCGCGGGCCAGCGCGGCGTAGGTGATGCCGGCGGCCTTGAGTTCCTTCTTGATCTGCTGGACCAGGGCCTGGGTGGTGGACATGGGGGGAGTGAGGGGGGGAGGGGGTGGGTCGGTGCCGGCCGCCACCGCGGGGTGGCGACCGTGCGGAGCCTTTCAGGGTATCGCCACACGATACCGGTGGGCACGCTGCAACGCCCCCTTGGCGATTCCCGGTCGGCCTGGTCGCGCCGTTGGTGCACCATGCGGCCCGTTGTGCACCCCTGCAACCCAGGCGAGGAACCCGATGTCGACGACCACCGCCCCGGCCTTTCAGCTCACGCCCCCCGAGGCGCTCAAGCCGCTGGACGACCGCACCGCCCGTGATGCCATGCCCTTGCCGGCCCCGCTGCAGGCGGCGGTGGACGACCAGGTGGGCCGCTTCTTGGACGGCCTGCTGGGCGAGGACGTGGACAGCGAGGCCTTCAAGGCCCGGCTCGACAGCGCCTTCGCCCTGGGCAAGGAGGAGATTTCCCAGGCGGCCGGCCTGATGCAGGGCCGCTTCATGCAACGCAACTTCGTGGGCATGGAAGACTCGCCCGCCTTCCATGCCATTGCCGAGATGCGCGGCCTGCTCGACCGCCTCAACCCGGGCAAGGAGGGCGACCTCTTGCAGCCGCAGAAGCTGCTGGGCTTCATCCCATTCGGCAACCGGCTGCAGGCCTATTTCCGCAAGTTCCAGTCGGCCGGCGATCAGCTGCAGAGCGTGCTGCAGCAGGTCTACGCCGCGCGTGACGACATGCAGCGTGACCTGGTGGACATCGAGGCCACCCGCAGCCAGCTCTGGGAGGCCATGCAGAAGCTGGGTGCGGCTGCGCGCTTTGCCGAGGCGCTGGACCAGCAGCTGGCCGCCCGCCTGGACGGCCTGCGTGGCAGCGACCCCGCCCGCGCCAAGGCGCTGGAGCAGGAGGTGCTGTTCTATGCGCGGCAGAACCTCAAGGACATCCTGACCCAGCAGGCGGTGTGCACCCACGGTTACCTGGCGCTGGACGTGCTCAAGCGCACCGGCCGCGAGATGATGAACGGCTGCACCCGCGTGGCCACCACCGGCATGAGCGCCATGGCCGTGGCCCAGACCGTGGCCCGCGCCACCGGCAACCAGGTGCAGGTCATGGACATGCTGGGCGGTGTGCAGACCTCGCTGGAGAACCTGATCGCCGACACCGGCCGTCAGCTCAACCAGCATGTGGCCCGCAGCACCGAATTCGCGCAGAACCCGCTGCTGGGCGTGGACAAGCTCAAGGACATGTTCGACCAGACCTTCCAGGCCATGGACGCCATGGACGACTTCCGCAGCAAGGCGGTGGAGACCATGGCGCAGAACAACCGCCTCATCCGCGAGCAGCTGGCCCGCGCCGACGGCTACCTGGACCGCCACCGCCGCCAGCAGGCGCGCCAGGCCGTGCAGGCCGGCGGTGCCGGTCCGGTGGCGCTGTGACCGCCACCCCGCCACGGCGCTTTCCCGTCCCTTCGTTCCACCCGTCCGCGCCGTTGCTTCGGCGCCCCGATTCAGGAGGTCTCCATGTCTACCCGCTATGTGATGCAACGTGACACCGGCGCCTGGCGCCTGCAGGTCTGGGCCGCCTTCATCCTGTCCATCCTGGCCTGTGTGGTCGGCACCTGGGACTTGCCCGGCCAGCAGCTGGACCGCGCCTTTGTGGCCCTGGGCATGTTCTTCTCGCTGTTCGCCTGCCTGGCCTTGGCCAAGACCCAGCGCGACAACCGCGACAACCAGGTCGACACCCAGGGCTGGGTGATCACGGTGTGGGCCGGCTTTGCCGCGGCCATGGTGCTCACCGCCTGGGGCCTGTGGCGCATGAACATCGACACCTGGCACAAGAACTACATGGTCGTGTCCTGGCTGTTCATGGTCAGCACCACCTTCACCGTGGCCAAGACCGCCCGTGACCGCCACGAGGCCGACCTGATGGCCCGTGCCGCCCAGCAGGCCCGCGAGCAGCGCCAGGCCAGCGAGCTGCGCCCCGACGCGCGCCCCGAGCCGCGCCAGGCCGCCTGAGCGGCCAGGGCGTCCTCAGCCGGGACGCCGCGCCTTGGCCTGCAGGAAGGCCTGCTGGCGCAGCAGGGCCTCGCCCGCCTGGGCCCCGGCCCGCGCCTCGATGGCCGCCAGCTGGGCCGACAGGCTGGCCAGCTGGCTGGCCAGCAGGGCGCGAGCGCTCTCACCGCCCGGTGCCAGGGGTTGCCCGCGGCGCGCGGCCGGCACCTGCAGATAGGCCTGCAGCGAGTCGGGCAGGTAGCGGCGCACGCACTGGCCCAGGAACAGCGCGTCCTCGGTGGACGGCGCTGGCCGCCCCAGGGCCGCCGCCAACTGATGCTTGAGCTCGCGCAGCGGCTCGGCCGCGGCCGCATCGCCTTCCTCCAGCAGGGCCGCCACCACCTCGGTCAGCAGCGCGTCCAGGCTGTGCAGCGTTGTCGTGTCCAGGCGCAGCGTCTGCCAGCCGGTGGCCGCCGGCTGCGCCGCCGCCCGTTGCTGGGCCGCCCGGTGCAGCTGCCAGCCCGCCAGGGCCGCGCTGAGGGCGGCACCGCCGGCGGCCAGCACCGTGGGCAGGCCTGCGGGCAGCAGTGGCGTCAGCACCCCCAGGGCCACGGTCCCCACCGCGGCGGCCAGCACCGGGCCGGGCAGGCGGTGTGTGCCCGGGGTGGCCGCGGTGGCCGGCAGCGTCTCGGCCAGGGGCAGCCCCAGGCTCTGACGGGCCAGCAGCCGGCGCGCCTGGGCCGGGGGCACCGCCGCCGCCGCCGGCGCCGCCTCCCGCCAGGCCTGGGGCGAGGTGCGCCGGTTCACCGGCGCGGGGCCCACCACATAGCGTCCATCGCCGTCGTCATGCTCATCCATCTCGCATCCTTTGCGCCGCCGCCCCGGTCGCGCCATCGGCGGGGCCGGCGGGCCCGCATGGTACGGGCCCGGCCGCCGCCCAAGATGGGGGAGACCGCCCGCCGGCCGTGGCCGCGGTCATGCATCGCGGCTACATTCAGCCCGGAGCAGTCCCCCCAAGGGGCATGGCCAGACCGGGTCCGCCCGGGGCCGCCCGCCTGCGCGCCCGAGCGCCGCCCACCCCCGACCGACCCGCGTTCCCGCCCCACCCATGAGCTCGCCCAACCAGTTCACCCTGCTGCGCCAGCGCCGTTTCGCCCCGTTCTTCTGGACGCAGTTCCTGGGGGCGATGAACGACAACGTCTTCAAGTTCGCCTTCACCGTGCTGGTCACCTACCGGCTGCAGGTGGACTGGCTGCCGCCCTCGCTGGCCGGCCTGGCCATCGGGGCGGTGTTCATCGCGCCCTTCGTGCTGTTCTCGGCCACCTCGGGCCAGATCGCCGACAAGTACGACAAGGCCTTCCTGACCCGCATGGTCAAGAACCTGGAGATCCTGATCATGGTGCTGGTGACGGTGGGCATGGCCACCGGCCAGGTGGGGCTGCTGCTGGGCTGCATCGGCCTGCTGGGCCTGCACAGCACGCTGTTCGGGCCCGTCAAATTCGCCTACCTGCCGCAGCACCTGCGTGAGGATGAGCTGACCGGCGGCAACGGCATGATCGAGATGGGCACCTTCGTGGCCATCCTGATGGGCAATGTGCTGGGCGGCCTGCTCATCGCGCTGCCGCCCGAGGCGGTGTTGCCAGGCTCCCAGGCCGTGGCCGCCGTGAGCCTGGCGCTGGCGGTGTTGGGCCGCCTCACCGCCCAGGCCGTGCCGGCCACCCCGCCCACCGCACCAGGGCTGCAGGTCAACTGGAACCCCTTCACCGAGACCTGGCGCAACCTCAAGCTGGCCCACGGCAACATCGTGGTGTTCCGCTCGCTGCTGGGCATCTCCTGGATGTGGTTCTTCGGCGCGGTGTTCCTCTCGCAGTTCCCCTCGTTTGCCAAGAACGTGCTGCATGGTGATGAGCACGTGGCCTCGCTGCTGCTGGTGGTGTTCTCGGTGGGGGTGGGCCTGGGGTCGCTGCTGTGCGAGACGCTCAGCCGCCGGCATGTGGAGATCGGCCTGGTGCCGCTGGGGGCCATCGGCATGAGCGTCTTTGCCGCCGACCTGTACCTGGCCAGCCGGGGCCTGCCTGCCGCCGCGCCGCTGGGCGTGGTCGCCTTCCTGGCGCAGGCGGGCACCTGGCGGGTGCTGGCGGACCTGTTCCTGCTCTCGCTGTTCGCCGGGCTCTACAGCGTGCCCATGTATGCGCTGATCCAGCTGCGCTCGCCCGCCAGCCACCGCGCCCGCATCATCGCGGCCAACAACATCCTCAACGCCCTGTTCATGATCGCCAGCAGCCTGGGCGTGGGCGTGCTGCTGTCGGCCGGCTTCACCGTGCCCGAGGTCTTCGGCCTGACGGCCCTGCTCAACGCCCTGGTGGCCGGCTACATCTTCCTGCTGGTGCCCGAGTACCTGCTGCGCTTTGTGGCCTGGGTGCTCTCGCACGGGGTGTACCGTTTCCGCCTGCGCGGGGCCGAGCACATCCCCACCGAGGGACCGGCCATCCTGGTGTGCAACCACGTCAGCTTTGTCGATGCGGTGCTGCTCATGGCCGCCAGCCCCCGGCCCATCCGCTTCCTGATGGACCACCGCATCTTCAAGGTGCCGGTGCTGGGCTGGCTGTTCCGTCTGGCCAAGGCCATTCCGGTGGCCCCGCGCGGCGAAGACCCCGCCGCCTACGAACGAGCCCTGGCCGCCGCCGGCCAGGTGCTGGCCGATGGCGACCTGCTGGGCATCTTCCCCGAGGGCGGCATCACCGTGGACGGCCAGCTCCAGCCCTTCAAGGGCGGGGTGATGAAGATCCTGGCCACGCAGCCGGTGCCTGTCGTCCCCATGGCCCTGGGCAACCTCTGGGGCAGCTTCTTCTCCCGCATCGAGGGTGGCCGCGCCATGGTGCGCCCGCTGCGCCGCGGCCTGTTCAGCCGCGTCACGCTGGATGTGGCGCCGGCTGTGCCTGCCGGGCAGGTGACGCTGGAGGGGTTGCAGGGGACGGTGCAGGGGCTGCTGCACGCGGCCGCGCCGCGGCGCGGCTGAGGGCCCCGTCCGCATGCCCCGCGCAGACGGGGTGGTGGACCCCGGCGGGCTGGGTGGTCAAGGACAGGGGAGGGATGCATGCACAAGACGACGGGGGAACAGGACCCGGGCGGCAGCGGTGCGGGCCGTCGTGCCGACGCCTGGCTGATGGGGTTGTTGACGGGCCTTTGGTGTGCTGCCGTGGCGGCCGCCGGCTGGGGTGGGGACTACCCGGTCAACGACGATTGGGTCTATGCGATCTCGGTGCGCACCCTGCTGGAGACCGGGCGTTTCCACCTTCCGGACTTTTCACAGGCCTTGACGCTGCCCCATGTGTATTGGGGTGCCGCCTTTGCCTGGCTGGGTGGTGGCTTCGGCTTCGTGCCGCTGCGCCTGTCGGTGACGCTGCTGGGCCTGGTGGGGCTGTTGCTGGCCTACCGGCTCCTGCGTGACGCCGGTGCCCATCCGGCGGTGGCGGCCAGCGCGGCCGGGGCGCTGGGCCTGAACCCGCTCTATTTCAGCCTCAGCCTGACCTACATGTCGGACGTGACGTTCTGCGTCCTGGTCATGGCCACGGTGTTGGCCTGGGGTCGGTGGCTGGATGGCCGCGGCGCCCGCTGGGGGCTGCTGGGCGGCCTGTGCGGTGTGCTGGCGGCGCTCACCCGGCAGTTTGGGCTGGTGCTGTTGCCGGCCCTGCTGCTGTCGATGGCCTGGCGCGATGGCCTGACCCGGTCCACCTGGTGGCGTGGCCTGGCCCTGGTGGCCGTCGTGGTGCTGGCCTATGGGCTGCTGCAGCACTGGCTGATGCTGCAGGGGCGCCAACCTTCGCTGCAGCAGCCGGTGAGTGAGCTGCTGTGGCGCTGGCTCAAATGGGGCCGGGTGGCCATCCTGCTGCTGTACGCGGCGATGCTGCTGTCGCCCCTGGCCCTGCTGTGGGCGGCGCAGCGGCGCCAGGCCTGGCGCGAGGCCGGATGCCCCGGCTATGACCGGCGTCTGCTGCTGCTGAGCCTGCTGCAATTACCGCTCATGTTGGCCTGGGGCAAATACTTTCCTGCCTGGACCAATGTCCTCCAGCCCTGGGGCATCGGGCCGGTGACCTTGCGCGACAACCTGTTGCTGGGTCTGCACGTTCCCCAGACCCCGCTCTGGTTGTGGGGCCTGTGGGGCGGGTTGACCCTGCTGGCGGCCTGGACGGTGGCGGTGCTGGTGGAGGCGGCCTGGGCCCGTCGGCAGGCGGCAACGCCGGGCCGGGCGGCGTGGCGGGCCGGATTCGCGGTGCCGGTGGGCTGGGCGCAGGCGCGGGCACGGTGGTCGGCCCAGACGGTGCTGGCGGCGGTGGCGGCGGCCCTGTTGGGGCTGGCCATCTGCTTCGGGCCGGCCACCTTTTTTGACCGCTACCTGCTGCCCGTGCTGCCGCTGCTGGCGCTGGTGGGCGTGCGGTGCTGGCCGCAGGCGGCCCGGCCGCCGGCCCCGAAGGCGCTGGCCCTGGCCGCCGGGCTGTGCGCCCTGCAGCTGGCCCTGGCGGTGGTTGGCGTGCGTGACTTCTGGGCCATGAGTGAGGCCAAGTGGCAGGCGGTGGCCCGCCTGCATGCGCGCGGCATCGGGCCGCAGGTCCTGGATGGTGGCTACGACTACAACGGCTGGCTGCTCTACCGCCGCGGCGGGCCCAGTACCCTGCCCGACAAGAGCTGGTACTGGGTCGAAGACGACGCCTACCAGCTGGCCTTGGGGCCGATGCCGGGCTACCGCCTGCTGGAGACGGTGCCTTACCAGCGCCGGCTGACGGGCCGCACCGAGCAGATCCACATCCTGCAGCGCCAGGCCCCGTCAGCCGCGCAGCAAGCGCCAGTCAGGCCCTGACCGCGGGCTGCGGTGCCCGCGCGGGTTCAGGCCGTCGGCGGGGCCGGCCGGGTGGCCACCGCCACCACCGACAGGCCGAAGGGCAGGCGGATACGGGGCAGCAACGCCCCTTCGGAGGCCAGGACGCGCTCCAGCAGGCGGTTGATGGCGGGGTGGGGCAGGGCCAGTTCGTCACCCAGCGGCCGCCGCAGCAGGCGCTGCAGCCCCCTGGAGGCCAGCGCCGCCGGAAACAGCCAACAGTTGAAATAGCTGGCGTAGTGCACGCGCAGCCCCGCCTGCGCCATGGCACGCAGCAGCTGCCCCCGGGTGTAGCGGCGGTGGTGGTGGTTGCGCACGTCGTGCTGGCTCCATAAGAAGCCGTAGGCGGGCACCGTCACCAGCAGCCGCCCCTGCGGTGCCAGCCGGTCCGCCAGCGCGCGCAGCGCGGCCACGTCGTCGGCCACATGCTCCACCACGTCCAGCGCGCAGACCAGGTCAAAGGTGGTGTGAAAGGGCACCGCGTCGGGCAGGTGTCCGCTGCGTACCTCGCACAGGCCGCGGGCCTGGGCGCGGGCGCGGGCGCCCGCATCCAGCTCCATGGCGCTGACCCGGCCCAGCGTGGCCAGCAGGGGCAGGTTGCCGCCCGTGCCGCAGCCGACCTCCAGCACCGTGCGGGGCTGCGGGCCGGGGCAGGGCGGGAGCAGGGCCTGGAGCACGCGCAGCAGCACGCGGCGGCGTCCGCGGAACCACCAGTGGTGCTCCTCCACGGCATGGAACTGGTGGTAGACGTCGTTTTCCACGTGCGATGGGGTTCAGGGTGAGGTGGGGGGCGGCGGCGGGCGGAAGACCCAGCGCCGGCTCAGCAGGTAGGCGCTGAGGGTATAGGCCGGGGCGCCAGCCAGCTGTGCCCACAGCGCGGGCCAGGCCAGCAGGTGCAGGGCCGTGGCCACCGTGGCCAGGTTGGCCAGGTAGGCCAGTGCGTTGACGGTGACAAAACCCAGGAATTGGCCGGCCTGCAGCTGGCGCTGGCCAAAGGTCCAGCGGCTGTTCAAGGCGTAGCTGTTGGCGATGCCGACCGCATAGCCCACCGCATTGGCCCACAGCGGTGGCCAGCCCTGGCCGGCTTGCAGCGCCAGCACCAGCCCCAGGGTGAGCACGGTGTTGGCCACGCCGACCAGCCCGAACCGGACCAGGCGTCGCAGCTCCGCCCCGACCTGCGGCCACATCAGGGGCCTGCCTGCTGATAGCGCAGGCGCTCGGCGGCGACCAGCGCGCTGATGCCGGCCGGCAGTGGCGTGCGCACCGGCGTGGGCCCGGCCAGCGGCAGCCGGGAGCGGAAACGCACCTGCCGGGCGTAGGCCAGGCTGGCGGCACAGACCGAGGTCACCACCCGCGGCGGCCGGTGCATCACATGGCCGAAGGTGCGGAGCAGCTCGGCCACGCTGGTGCTGCGCTCGGCGGCAAAGATGCGCACCAGGGCGCCAGGCTGATCGGCCAGCTGGTCCATGGCCTGGCGCAGGTGGGCGGCGGCATCCGGCGCGAAGAGGTAGTCGCGCAGCGTGTCCAGCGGCACGTAGATGTGGACAACCTGATGGCGCAGCGTGCGCCTGGCGATCTGGGTCAGCAGGCCTTGGGCCTTGTGGGCGGCCTGGTCGGTGCCGTAGAGCGAACTCAGCCGGGCGGCCAGCACCGACAGGCGCTGCCCGGGCCAGGACGCGGCGGCCTGCAGCAGTTGCGCCTCCTGACGCGCCTTGGCATGGCCATAGGCGGTGGTCGGGGCGATGGGCGTGTCCTCATCCACCAGCCCGCCGGTCTGGTGGCCATAGAGCGCGCCGGTGGAGCTGGCCAGCATCACCAGGCCCGGGCGCTCGACCAGCGCGGGCTGCCTGGCCAGGACGCGCAGGAGGTGGGCCAGGGCCGCCTCCTCGCGCAGCAGCGCGGTCTCGGGGCTGTGCAGGGTGCCGGTGCCTGCGGCCCAGCACAGCTCCCAGCGCGGGTGGGCGCAGGCCTGGGCGGCAAAGCGCTGGCAGGCCGCCTCCAGCTGCGCCTGCAGGCGGGGCGGGTCGTCCCAGGCCAGGGGCTGCGCCAGGCGGAAGTGCTGCCGTGAGCTGGCCAGTCCCGCCCCGAGCGCACGGCCCAGCAGGCCGCCGGCGCCCAGGATCCAGCACAGGGGTTGGCTCATGGCCGTGGCGGCGGGGCGGGCCGGGTGGGTTTGGTGCCCACCACATAGAGCGGCTTGCCCATGGCGATGCCCATGGTCACGGCCAGGTACTCCGCGATGATGCCCAGCGCGGTGAGGATGGCGCCGGAGAACAGCGAGGTGGCCAGGAACAGGGAGGCCCAGCCCGGCACGGCCAGGCCGCCATGGAGCTTGGACCAGATGACCCAAGCGGTCAGGCCAAAGGCCAAGGCCAGCGAGCACAAGCCCACCAGGGTGATCAGCCGCAGCGGCCGGGTGCCGGTGGTGAGCACCAGGCGCCAGAAGTGCGAGGCCAGGCGCCGGTAGTTGTAGTTGGAGGGGCGGTCCATCTCGCGGCGCAGCTGCACCGGGCAGAAGCCCACGCGGCCCACCAGCCAGCGCAGGCCCACGTCCAGGTACACGCCGGTGCCGCAGTAGGCGGCCAGGGTGCGGGCGATCTCGCCGTCGATCAGCCTGAAGCTGTTGAAGCGGCCGATTTCCTGGTGGCCCAGCACCCGCCGGCTGATGGCCTTGGCTGTGGCGCTGAAGAAGTTGCGCGCCGCGCCGTGCGGCGCCTGGTTGGTGGGGCTGGCGTAGACCAGCTGCAGCGCCTGCCCGAGGGCCAGGTCCAGCAGGGCGCCGATGTCGCGCGGGTCTTGCTGGCCGTCCTCGTCCAGGGTGACGATCCAGTGGCCCGTGGCGCTGGCCATGCCCGCCAGGGTGGCCGGATGCTGGCCGAAGTTGCGGGTCAGCCAGACCGGCCGCACCACCGGATGACGGGCCGCCAGGGCCTCCATCACCAGGTCGGAGCGGTCGCGGCCGCAGTCGTGCACCAAGAGGATCTCGGTCACCGCGAAGGCCACGCCACCCGGTGTGACGCCGGGCTGGGTCAGGGGCAGCAGCTCCTGGATCAGGGTGGGCAGCGTGGTTTCGCCCCCATAGACCGGCACCACCACAGACACATGCTGGAGATCCGTCGGGCTCATGGTCGCAGGGCGGGGACGGGCCGCCGCCGGGGAGTGGAGTCGGCGGATTGTCATGCGGTGGCGCCCTGGCGCCTATCAGCCTTCCGGATGAATCAGCGCTTGAGCAGCATCAGCCCCTTGAGGTATTCCCCTTCTGGGAAGCACAGGGTGGTGGGGTGGTCGGGCGCGGCCTCCAGGCGCTGCAGCAGGTAGGCGTCCACCTGGGCGTCCAGGCCGGCGCCGGCCACGATCTTGTGAAACAGCTCGGCGCCGATGCCGCCGGAGCAGCTGAAGGTCAGCAGCAGGCCGCCGGGGTTGAGCAGCTTCAGGCCCAGGCGGTTGATGTCCTTGTAGGCGCGGCTGGCGCGGTCGGCGTGCGCGGCGCTGGGCGCGAACTTGGGCGGGTCCAGGATGATGGCGTCAAAGCGCCGGCCGTCCTTGAGCAGCTGGCGCAGCGTGCCGTTGACGTCGGCGTCCAGCGCGGTGTGGCGCGCCGGATCGAAGCCGTTGAGTGCCACATGCGCCGTGGCACGGGCCAGGGCCGGGCCGGAGGAGTCCACGCTGATGACCTCCTGCGCGCCGCCGGCCAGGGCCGCCACGCTGAAACCGCCTGTGTAGCTGTAGCAGTTGAGCACGCTCTGGCAGCCGAACTGGGCCACCATGCGGGCGAACAGCTCGCGGTTCTCGCGCTGGTCCAGGTAGTAGCCGGTCTTGTGGCCTTCCTCCACGTCCACCGTGAGTTGGATGCGGTGCTCGCGCAGGGTGACGGTGGTGGCGCCCGAGCCCCGCAGCCAGCCCTTCACGGGGGGCAGGCCCTCCATCTGGCGCACGCTGGAGTCGCTGCGCTCATAGAGGCGGGTGCAGCCCAGCGGCGCGGTGGCCGCCAGCAGGGCGTCGGCGATGGTCTCCTTCCAGCGGTCGGTGCCGGCGGAGAGGAACTGCACCGAGAGGATGTCCTCGTAGCGGTCCACGATCAGGCCGGGCAGGCCGTCGGCCTCGCCGTGGATCAGGCGCACGCCGTTGCTGGGGATGGCCAGGCGCTGGCGCATGGCCACGGCGGCGGCCACGCGGCGCTGGAAGAAGGCGGCGTCAATGCGCTCGGCCTCGTCAAAGCTCCAGGCGCGCACCCGGATCATGGAGGTGGGGCTGAAGGCGGCCCAGGCCAGGAAGCGGCCGTCGTGGCTCTCCACGCGCACGGTCTCGCCCGCATCGGCCTTGCCCTTGTCCACGCTGCCGGCAAACACCCAGGGGTGCTGACGCAGCAGCGAACGCTCTTTTCCTTCTCGCAGGCGGATGACTTTCATGTCTCGAATTGTCGCCTGCAGGCTGGGATCCCCACGACGTCCTGCCTGTGTGGGCCCGCCCCGGTGGGCTTGACCGGGGGCGCCCAGTCACTTCATGTAGCCCGCCTGGCGCATCACCTGCTCGGCCTGGGTCTGGGCGTTGGCCAGGGCCTGGCCCACGCTGAGCTGGCCCACCAGCGCGGCGCTGATCTGCTGGCCGGTGTGCTGGCCGATGGACTGGAATTCTGGAATCGAGGCGAACTGCACGCCGGTGTAGGGCGCCGGCTGCAGCGTGGCGGCGTTGGGGTCGGCCATGGCGATGGAGACCGCCTCGATCATGGCGAAACGGGCGGCTTGGCGGAACTCCGGACGCCGGTAGGTGGAGTAGCGCGTGCCCGAGGGCAGCGCGGCCCAGCCGGCGGTGCGGCCCACCAGGCTCAGGTAGTCCTCGGAGGTGGCCCAGCGCACGAAGCGCTGGGCCGCGTCGGCCTGGCGCGAGGTGGCCGGAATGGCCAGGGCCCAGGCCCACAGCCAGCTCGCCCCCTTGGGCGTGACGGCGGTGGGCGCCAGGGCAAAGCCGGTCTGCGCGGTCACCTTGGACAGCCGCGGGTCGCTCAGGGCGGTGCCGGCGGCGGTGGCGTCCACCCAGATGGCGCAGCGCCCCTGGGCGAAGAGCTGCAGGTTCTCGTTGAAGCTGTGGGCCGCGGCGCCGGGCGGGCCGTAGTTTTTCAGCAGGTCCACGTAGAAGGACACGGCCTCCTGCCACGGCTTGGCGTCGATCTGCGGCTTCCAGTCCATGCCGAACCACTGGCCGCCCCAGGTGTTGACCATGGTCGACAGCAGGGCCATGTTGTCGCCCCAGCCGGGCTTGCCGCGCAAGCAAACCCCGTAGCGGCCGTTCTTGGGGTCGTGCAGTTTCTGGGCCGCGGTGCGGATGTCGGCCCAGGTGGGGCGGTTGGACATGGACAGCCCGGCCTGCTCGAACAGGTCGGTGCGGTAGATGGTCATCGAGCTTTCGCCGTAGAAAGGCGCGGCGTACAGCGCCTTGCCCACCGACAGGCCGGCGCGCACCGTGGGCAGCACGTCTTTGAGGTTGTAGCGCTCATCGGCCTGGATCTCGCGCAGCCAGCCCTTGCGGCCCCAGATCGGCGTCTCGTACATGCCGATGGTGACCACGTCGAACTGCCCGCCCTGCTGTGCGATGTCCAGCGAGACCTTCTGGCGCAACGCGCCTTCCTCAAGCGTCACCCACTTGAGCGTGATGTCCGGATGGGCCTGCTCGAACTGCTTCGAGAGCTTCTGCATCTCGATCATCTGCGGGTTGTTCACCGTGGCCACCACCAGCTCCACGGCGGCGTGGGCGCTGGGGGCGGCCAGGGCCAGGGCCAGGGTGGCCAAGGCAGCGGGACGGGTGGGGAGCGGCACCATGGGACAACAACCTCCGGGCAATGTGTGCAGCACGTCACGTTCTGCGGGTCGCAGCGTAGCCAGCCGGCCCCATGGCGACCGATACGCGCTTGTTGCCGGCAGATACCGACAGGTCGGCCTGGTCCCCGTGCTTTCCCCGGGGGCGGCAGGCCCCTCAACAGGGCTGTGCGCCTGCGCGATCGCGCGCGGCCGTGTGATGCGCTCGTGCGGGTGGGGGCGCAGCCACTGCATCAACCTGTACGAAATTCACGCTGTTTAGGGAAAACACGGGCCATGTGGCGCAAGACAGTACACATGCTGCCGTTCTGCGTATCAACTGGGCCAAACCGGGCGCCCTATCGTTCACCCCCGTCGATGCCCAAGCCCGGGATAGCGGCATCGCCAGCCCCTTCCCTGGAACTCCTCCGACAGACCCTGGAGACAAACCATGAAGTTGAAGACCTCTCTGGCCCTGGCGTTCGGCCTGGCCGCCCTTGGCGCCCATGCCAACACCGAGCTGGTGATCGCCACCGTGAACAACGGTCACATGATCGAGATGCAGAAGCTCTCGAAGCAGTTCGAGCAGGCCAATCCGGGCATCACGCTCAAGTGGGTGACGCTGGAAGAGGGTGTGCTGCGCCAACGCGTGACCACCGACATCGCCACCAAGGGCGGCCAGTTCGACGTGATGACCATCGGCATGTACGAGGCGCCGATCTGGGGCAAGAAGGGCTGGTTGCAGGCCCTCAAGACCGACGCTGCCTATGACGTGGACGACCTGCTGCCGGCCGTGCGCGGTGGCCTGACCGTGGACGGCAAGCTCTTTGCCGCCCCGTTCTACGGCGAGTCCTCGATGCTGATGTACCGCAAGGACCTGGCCGACAAGGTGGGCGTGCAGGTGCCCGAGCGCCCGACCTGGGCCCAGATCGCCGACCTGGCCAAGAAGATCCACGACCCCAAGGCCGGCGTGTACGGCATCTGCCTGCGCGGCAAGCCGGGCTGGGGCGACAACATGGCCTTCCTGTCCACCCTGGTCAACACGCACGGCGGCCAGTGGTTCGACATGCAGTGGAAGCCGCAGCTCGAATCCAAGCCCTGGAAGGACGCCATCACCTTCTACGTGGACCTGCTGAAGAACTACGGCCCTCCCGGCTCGTCGGCCAACAGCTTCAACGAGATCCTGGCACTGACCAACGCCGGCAAGTGCGGCATGTGGATCGACGCCACCATCGCCGCCTCCTTCGTGAGCGATCCCAAGCAGTCCAAGGTGGCCGACCAGATGGCCTTTGCCCAGGCCCCCACCGCCGCCACGCCCAAGGGCGCCAACTGGCTGTGGAGCTGGAACCTGGCCATCCCGGCCGGCTCGCAGAAGGTGGAGGCCGCGCAGAAGTTCATCACCTGGGCCACGTCCAAGGACTACATCCAGCTGGTGGCCAAGACCAATGGCTGGGCCAATGTGCCCACCGGCACCCGCAAGAGCACCTACGCCACGCCGGAGTTCCAGAAGGCGGCCCGCTTTGCCGCGGCTGAGCTCAAGGCCATCGAATCGGCCAACCCCAACGATTCCACCCTGCCCAAGAGCCCGTATGTCGGCGTGCAGTTCGCCGCCATCCCGGAGTTCCAGGCCATCGGCATCGCCGTGGGCCAGCAGATGAGCGCTGCCCTGGCGGGCAAGACCTCGGTGGACGCCGCCCTCAAGGCCAGCCAGACCGCGGCTGACCGCGAGATGCGCAAGGCCGGCTACTACAAGTAAGCCGACCTTCGCACGGCCCCGCACTGGCTTGGCCGGCGCGGGGCCTTTCCCGTCTGCCCCAGACCGGCCGCCCGTGCCAGGGGCCTGCGCCCGCGCCGGCGCGGGCCGCGCCATGGCCCGGGGGCCCATGCCCTGGCGCCTGCTGCCGCGCTGCTGCCCGCCGACTCTGAAAGCTCCGCGATGAACCGCCTTCTGCCCCGCGCCCTGATGGCGCCGGCCATCGGCACGCTCTTCCTGTGGATGATCGTGCCGCTGGTGATGACGCTGTACTTCAGCGTGATCCGCTACAACCTGATGCAGCCCGATGTGACGGGCTTTGCCGGGCTCGAGAACTTCGAATACTTTCTCACCGACCCGTCCTTCACGGTGTCGGTGCTCAACACCCTGCTGCTGCTGGGCAGTGTGATCGCCATCACCACCGTGCTGGGCATCGGCATCGCCCTGCTCATCGACGAGCCTTTCCCGGGCCGGGGCCTGGTGCGCGTGCTGCTCATCTCCCCGTTCTTTGTCATGCCCACGGTCAATGCGCTGCTGTGGAAGCACATGATGATGAACCCCATCTACGGCGTGCTGGCCCAGGTGTGGCAGTTCTTCGGTCTGGCGCCGGTGGACTGGCTGACCGACTGGCCACTGCTGTCCATCATCATCATGATCAGCTGGCAGTGGCTGCCCTTTGCCACGCTGATCTTCATCACCTCGCTGCAGTAGCTCAACCGTGAGCAGCTGGAGGCGGCCCGCATGGACGGCGCCAACTACCTCCAGCAGCTGCGCTACATGGTGCTGCCGCACCTGGGCCGCTCGGTGGCGGTGGTGGTGATGATCGAGCTGATCTTCCTGCTCTCTGTCTTCGCCGAGATCTTCACCACCACCGGCGGTGGCCCGGGCGACGCCAGCACCAACGTGGCCTTCCTGATCTTCAAGCAGGCGCTGCTGAACTTTGATGCGGGCGTGGCCTCGGCCGGCGCGCTGTTCGCGGTGGTGCTGGCCAACATCGCGGCGGCCTTCCTGATCCGCCTGGTCGGCAAGAGCCTGGACTGAACCCACGAGGCGCAACCCATGAGCCAACCTAACCGTTTCCCCCTGGCCCTGGTGATCCGCACCGTGGTGGCCTGGGCCGTCACCCTGCTGCTGTTCTTCCCGCTGGGCTGGCTGTTCCTGACGGCCTTCAAGACCGAGCTGCAGGCCATCAACGTGCCGGCGCTGGTGGTCTTCACCCCCACGCTGGAGAACTTCCACGAGGTCCAGGAGCGCAGCGACTACCTGCTGTACGCCACCAACTCGCTCATCACCAGCGTGGTCTCCACCCTGCTGGGCCTGGCGATTGCGGCGCCGGCGGCCTACTCCATGGCCTTCTTCCGCAGCAAGCGCACCAAGGACATCCTGATGTGGATGCTCTCCACCAAGATGATGCCCGCCGTGGGCGCGCTGGTGCCCATCTACGTGCTGGCGCAAAAGAGCGCGCTGCTGGACACCCGGCTGGGCCTGATCATCGTCTTCACGCTGAGCAACCTGCCCATCATGGTGTGGATGCTGTACTCCGCCTTCAAGGACATCCCGCACGAGATCCTGGAGGCCGCCCGCATGGACGGCGCCACCCTCTGGCAGGAAGCCACCAAGGTGCTGCTGCCCCTGGGCATGGGCGGCCTGGCCTCCACCGGCCTGCTGTGCCTGGTGCTGAGCTGGAACGAGGCCTTCTGGAGCCTGAACCTGGGCGCGGCCAAGGCCGGCACCCTGGCCACCCTGATCGCCAGCTACTCCAGCCCCGAGGGCCTGTTCTGGGCCAAGTTGTCGGCCGCCTCGCTGCTGGCCGTCGCCCCCATCGTCGTCTTCGGCTGGTTCAGCCAGAAGCAACTGGTTCAAGGCCTGACCTTCGGCGCCGTCAAGTAATTCGAGGACACCTCCCATGGCATTCCTGCAACTCCAGGGCATCCAGAAGCACTTTGGCCCGGTGCACACCATCAAGGGCATCGACCTGACCATTGAGAAGGGCGAGTTCATCGTTTTCGTCGGCCCCTCGGGCTGCGGCAAGTCCACCCTGCTGCGCCTGATCGCCGGCCTGGAAACCATCTCCGAAGGCGCGCTGCGTCTGGACGGGCGTGACATCACCCACGCCCCCTCCTCCAAGCGCGATCTGGCCATGGTGTTCCAGAGCTACGCGCTGTACCCGCACATGAGCGTCTACGAGAACATGTGCTTCGCGCTCAAGCTCGCCAAGGTGGACCCGAAGGTCATCGACGAGAAGGTGCAGAAGGCGGCGCAGATCCTCAACCTCACGCCTTACCTGCAGCGCACGCCCAAGGAACTCTCGGGCGGCCAGCGCCAGCGCGTGGCCATTGGCCGCGCCATCGTGCGTCAGCCCAAGGTCTTCCTGTTCGACGAGCCGCTGTCCAACCTGGACGCCGCGCTGCGCGGCCAGACCCGGGTGGAGATCGCCCGCCTGCACCGCGAGTTGGGCGCCACCACCATCTACGTCACCCACGACCAGGTGGAGGCCATGACCCTGGCCGACCGCATCGTCGTGCTCAAGGACGGCCTGATCGAGCAGGTGGGCACCCCGCTGGAGCTGTACGACCGGCCCGCCAACCAGTTCGTGGCCCAGTTCATCGGCTCGCCGCAGATGAACGTGGTGCCCGCCGCCCAGCTGCCCGCGGGCGCCGGCGTGCCGGCCGGCGGCTTTGTGGGCCTGCGCCCCGAGGCCGTCACCCTGCAGGCCGCTGCCCAGGCCCGCGACGGTGGCCTGCCCGGCACCGTGGACCTGGTCGAGGCGCTGGGCGCCGAGACCCTGATCTACGTCAGCACCGACAGCGGTGCGCAAATCGTGTCACGCCAAGCCAGCCGCAGCACCTTGCACAACGGCGACCGTGTGGGCGTGTTCCTGGACCTGGACCAGGCCCACCGCTTCGACGCGCAAGGCCGCGCCGTGCGCGGCGCCTGAACCGCCAACGCCGGGGAGAGACCGCATGAGCTTCCGACTCGACGGCCAGGTGGCCGCCATCACCGGCGCCGCCTCCGGCATCGGCCTGGCCACCGTGCGCGCCCTGCTGGGCGCGGGCGCCCGCGTGGTGCTGGTGGACCGCGACGCCGCCGCCCTGACCCGCTTGCAGGCCGAGCTGGGCCCCGACGCCCTGCCGCTGGTGCTGGACCTGCTGGACCCCGCGCAATGCGCCCGGCTGCTGCCCGGCGTGCTGGCGCTCACCGGTGGGCGGCTGGACATCTTCCATGCCAACGCCGGCCTCTATGTGGGCGGCGACCTGGTGGAGGCCTCGCACGAGGCCATCGACCGCATGCTGCAGCTCAATGTGGGCGTGGTCATGAAGAACGTGCGCGACGTGCTGCCGCACTTCATCGCCCAGGGCCGTGGCGACGTGCTGGTCACCAGCTCGCTGGCCGCGCACTTCCCCACCCCCTGGGAGCCGGTCTACGCCTCCTCCAAGTGGGCCATCGACTGCTTTGTGCAGACCACACGGCGCCAGGTGTTCCAGCACGGCATCCGTGTGGGCGCGCTCTCTCCCGGGCCGGTCATCACCGCCCTGCTGGCCGACTGGCCCGCCGAGAAGCTGGCTGAGGCCAAGGCCAAAGGCAGCCTGATCGACCCCGCCGAAGTGGCCGAGGTGGCGCTGTTCATGCTCACCCGGCCGCGCGGCATGACCATCCGCGACGTGGTGATGCTGCCCACCCATTTCGACCTCTGAACACACCATGAACGTCATCCTGCACCTGGGCCTGGGCTCCTTCCACCGCGCCCACCTGGCCGTCTACCTGCACGCCCTGCGCCAAAGCGGCGACACCTCCTGGCACATCGCTGCCGGCAACACCCGGCCCGACATGGCCGAGACCGTGGCCGCGCTGGCCGCCCAGGGCGGCGCCTACACGCTGGAGACCATCTCCCCGCAGGGTGAGCACCGCTATGAGCGCATCACCGCCATCCAGGAGGTCATCGGCCACACGCCCGACCTGGCCGGCCTGATCGCCCGCGGCGCCCATCCCGACACCCGCATCATCAGCTTCACCGTCACCGAAGCCGGCTACTACCTGGACGCCAAAAACCAGCTGGACGTGGCCACCTTCGCGGACCTGCGCGCCGACATCGACGCCGCCCGCCAGGGCCGGCCCGGCCCGACGATCTATGGCGCCCTGACCGCCATCCTGCGCGCCCGCCAGGCCGCCGGTGCCGGCCCCGTCACCCTGCTGAACTGCGACAACCTGCGCCACAACGGCGACCGCTCGCGCGCCGGCCTGCTGCAGTTCCTCGACCTGATTGGCGACGCCGACCTCAAGGCCTGGGTGGAGGCGAACACCGCCAGCCCCAACGCCATGGTGGACCGCATCACCCCCCGCCCCACGCCGGCCGTGCGCGCGCGCGTGCTGGCCGCCACCGGCGTGGACGACCCCGCCGCGCTGATGGGCGAGAGCTTCATCCAGTGGGTGATTGAAGACCGTTTTGCCGCCGGCCGCCCCGGCTGGGAGGCCGTGGGCGTGGAGATGGTGCAGAGCGTGGACGCGTATGAAGAGGCCAAGATCCGCCTGCTCAACGCCACCCACAGCTGCATCGCCTGGGCCGGCACATTGATCGGCTTTTTGTACATCCACGAAGGCACGCTGGACGCCGAGATCCGCCAGATGGCGTTCAACTACGTCACCGACGACGTCATCCCGGTGCTGGACACCCCCGAGAAGCCCTGCCCGCTGAACCTGGCCCAGTACCGCGACGTGGTGCTGGACCGCTTCTCCAACCCCGCCATCCAGGACACCAACCAGCGCGTGGCGATGGACGGTTTCAGCAAGATCCCTGGCTTCATCGCGCCCACCTTCCGCGAGCGCCTGGCGCGGGGCGAAACCATCGACAGCGTGGCCATGCTGCCGGCGCTGTTCCTGGCCTACCTGCAGCGCTGGCACGCCGGCCAGATCCCCTACACCTACCAAGACCAGGCCATGGACCCGGCCGTGGCCCACGCCATCTGCGACGCCGCCGACCCGGTGGCCGCCTTCTGCGCCGATGCGCCGCTGTGGGGCCCGCTCGCCGGTGATGCCCGCCTGGTGGACGCCGTGCGCCGCGCCAGCGCCCGGGTGGCCGAGTTCGTGGCCCGCCGCACGCCGGCCTGAACCTGACCGGCCCCGTTCCGGACCCCGCCGGAGCCCACCATGAGCAGCCGCACCCTCGCCCGCCCCGTGCCCCGCCAGCGCCAACCGGAGCTGGAGCATGACTTCGCCCGCAGCCCGGCCCTGGGCTACGAGGCGCCGGAGGACGTGGGCTTCATCCGCTGCCTGGGCCACGGCTTTCCCACGCCGCTGGCCCGCTGGCACCACCACGACGAGTACGAGCTGCACCTCATCGTGGCCACCTCCGGCAAGGCCTTTGTGGGCGACTGGATCGGGCCCTTCCAGCCCGGCCACCTGGTGCTCACCGGGCCGCGCCTGCCGCACAACTGGGTCTCCATGGACCTGCCCGAGGGCGGCGTGGACGAGCGCGACCTGGTCATCCAGTTCACCCACGAACCCCTGGCCGCCGCCGCCCAGCACATCCCCGAGCTGGCCGAGGTGCTGCCCATGCTGGAGCGTGCCCGCCACGGCATCGAGTTCTTCGGCCTGGGTGAGCAGGCCGAGACGCAGTGGCGGCGCATCAAGGGCGCGCGCGGCCTGGCCCGCTTCGCTGCCTTTGCCGACCTGTTGGCGCTGCTGGCCCGCTGCACCGACTACCGCCTGCTGTCCAACGTGCAGATGCAGAGCAGCGACGACGACTCGCAGCTCGACCAGATCAACGCCATCGTCCAGCGCATCACCGACAACGTCGCGCAGTCCCTCTCGGCCGGCGAGCTGGCCGCCGAGCTGGACATGAGCGAGAGCCGCTTCTCGCGCTTCTTCCGCCGCGCCACCGGCAACACCTATACCGACTTCGTCAACCGCGTGCGCGTCAACCGCGCCTGCCAGCTGCTGATGGACAGCGACCGCCGCGTGACCGACATCTGCTACGAGGTTGGCTTCAACAACGTCGCCAACTTCAACCGCCGTTTCCTCGACATCAAGGGCATGACCCCCAGCGAGTTCCGCCGCCAGTCGGACCGCCGCTTCGGCCTGCCCCCCATGCCCGACCCCCGCGCCTGACCCCGCGCCCGCCCCCCTCCTGACGCCCATGTTCCTCGGACTCGACCTCGGCACCTCCGAACTCAAGGCCCTGCTGCTGGACGACCAGCACCGCATCGTCGCCACCGCCGGTGCCCCGCTCACCGTGCAGCGCCCGCAGCCCTTGTGGAGCGAGCAGGACCCCGCCGACTGGTGGGCCGCCTGCGAAGCCGTCATGGCCGAGCTGGGCGCCCGCCATGCCGACGCCCTGGCCCAGGTGGCCGGCATCGGCCTGTCGGGCCAGATGCACGGCGCCGTGCTGCTGGACGCCGCCGGCCACGTGCTGCGCCCGGCCATCCTGTGGAACGACGGCCGCAGCGGCGCCGAATGCGCGGCGCTAGAGGCCGCCTGCCCCGCGCTGCACGCCACGGCCGGCAACCTGGCCATGCCAGGTTTCACCGCGCCCAAGCTGGCCTGGGTGCGCCGGCATGAGCCCGACTGCTTTGCCCGCACCGCCCAGGTGCTGCTGCCCAAGGACTGGCTGCGCCTGCAACTTGGCGGTGAAGCGGTCAGCGACATGTCGGATGCCGCCGGCACCTTGTGGCTGGACGTGGCCCAGCGCCGCTGGTCGCCCGCGTTGCTGGCCGCCACCGGCCTGAGCGAGGCCCACATGCCGCGCCTGGTGGAAGGCAGCGCCGTCTCCGCCACGCTGCGCCCCGCGCTGGCCAGCCGCTGGGGCGTGGGCACGGCCCACGGCGCGGCGGTGGTCATCGCCGGCGGCGGCGGTGACAACGCCGCCAGCGCCGTGGGCATTGGCGCCGTGCGGCCCCACCAGGGCTTCGTCTCGCTGGGCACCTCGGGCGTCATCTTCCTCAGCAGCGACCGCTACCGCCCCAACCCGGCGCAGGCCGTGCACGCCTTCTGCCACGCCGTGCCCGGCACCTGGCACCAGATGAGCGTGATGCTCTCGGCCGCCAGTGCCATCCGCTGGGTGCGTGAGCTGATGGGCCTGGCCAGCGAGGCCGAGCTGATGGACCGCATCGCCACCCTCAGCCCCGCGCAGCGCGCCCAGGCCCCCCTGTTCCTGCCCTACCTCAGCGGCGAGCGCAGCCCGCACAACAACCCCCATGCCCAGGGCGTGCTGTTCGGCCTGACGGCCGCGCACGACGCCGCCAGCGTGGGCTACGCCGTGATGGAAGGCGTCAGCTTCGGCCTGCTGGATGGCTGGCAAAGCCTGGGCGCGGAGCCCGGCGCTGTTGCCCAGCTCTCGGTGGTCGGCGGCGGTGCGCGCAGCCCCCTGTGGTGCCAGCAACTGGCCAGCCTGATCGGCGTGCCCCTGGTCACCCACCCCGGCGGCGAAGCCGGCGGCGCCCTGGTCGCCGCGCGCCTGGCCTGGCTGGCCTGCGGCGGTCCGCTGGACGCCGTGTGCCTGACCCCGCCCGTGGCCCGCCGCTTCGCGCCCGACGCCGCCCAAGCCGCCGAGCTGGCCCCGCGCCGCCGGCGCTGGCAAGCCCTCTACCCCCTGCTGCAGCCGCACTTTCCCCAAGCCTGACCCGCGGCGGACCTGGCGCCGTCAAGCCCCCGGCCGGCCACGCCCCCGCACTGTGGCGTGCCGTTCACAAGGGAGAACCCGCAAAAACGGCCTCTCCCGCTGCATCCGGCCTGAAATCCGGGCCCCCGCCCCGCCGCCAAACGCCGACGATCGGCGCCCAGCAGCGGTCGGGAGGCCGCCAAACGTTCAATTTCGCGCAGATCCTTTCACGTTGTCGTGAATAGTGCGCAAAAAGGTACTGAAACGCACCTGAAACCGACGGCTCGATGCTAGGGAACATCCGGATCCCGCAAGCGCTTTGGTTTCTCTACATTAATAACTCAGCAAGGTTTATTTATAGGCCTCGCCTGTTGGACCGCTCCCCACCGCGCGCCCAGATCCGGCCGCGACAACACCCACTGGAGACACCCTGATGACCCGTCTGACCCTGATCGCCGCCGCCGCCCTGGCCCTGTCCGCCCCCGCCTTCGCCGCCACCGGCGTCAGCGCCAACATGGAACTCGACACCGGCGTCCAGAACATCAAGTCCACCGGCGCCAAGGGCTCCTACCAAGCCGGCCGCGTCGAAGTCAACTTCACCGG
>NZ_JAAGOH010000022.1 GCF_010499455.1 Ideonella livida
GCGGCGGCCGGCCCCGCCGCAGCCGCCCACCCGGCGGCGCAGGCCAGGCGCCCAGGCGCCCTGGCCGCGCCCGCGCCCTGCCCCGCCAACACCCAGGGCATCGCCTGCTGGCGCCGCCTGCAGGCCGCCGAGGCCCGCGCCCTGGCCGGCCAGAAGAGCGCCGACGCCCCGCGCCGCCAGGCCGGCCGCCTCACCCTGGGCCGTGCCCCCGCGCTGGAGGACACCCCCGGCGGCCCCGTCTGGCTCTACGAAGCCCGGCTGCCCGGCGCCGGCCACCACCTGGTCAGCCAACGGGCCTCACCGCAGGCCCCGCAGCAGGTGCAGGGCCTGTGGCTGCTGCAGGCCGCCACCGGCCGGCTGCAGCCCCTGCCCGGCCCGGTGCGCCTGTCGCCCGACGGCCGGCACCTGTTTGCCTTGTCCACAGACGGCCACACCCTGAGCCTGCTGCAGCGCGCCGGCGACGGCCCCCAGACCCGCTGGCGCCAGCAGTTCCGTCTGGAATCCCCCGCCAGCCTGCAGTTCAGCTGGCAAAACTGGCGCCGTGACGGCCTGGCCGTGCACCTGCACTGGCACAGCACCGCCCCGTGCCCCGCCGACGGCCGCACCCAACTGCGCGAAGGCCCCCACGGCTGGGAACTGGTGCCGGAACCCGCGCCCCAAGAGGCGTGCACGGCGGTGGAGCGCTGAAGGCTGGCGCAGCGTCAGGGGCCTGGCACCTTGGCCTTGGCCAAGGCCTCTTGCATGGCGCCGCGCCACTGGCCCGCTTCGCTCGCCATCAGCGCGTGATGCGCATCCAGAAAATCGCTGGCGGACTGGATGAGCCGCTGCGTTTGCGGCCCATCGGGCTCGGCCCCCGCCAACACCGCCATTTGGCCCTGCCAGGCCAGGGTCCAGCGGACCATCCCGGCCTCCAGCGCCATCACGGTGCTGGTGTAGCGGCCGTGGGCCTGCGTGCCCGCCCACACGGTGTCCACCACCAGGGCCAGGCCGCCCAGCATCAACCAGAGCTGGCCCGTGTCCTTCAGGCACGCCAAGGGTCCGCCACTTTGACCCCACAACTGCGTGATCAGCGGCTGCAGCGCGCCCAAGGCACCAAAGCCCACCGCGGCCACCCGGCACGAATTGCTCCACCACTTGCTGCGGCACTGCCGCGCCCGGTAGTACGCCACGTCCCCCGCCACCACCTCACGCACCGCCTCAGCCAGCGTGGCCAAAGAAGCCAATCGCTGCCCCGGCGCCCAGGCCAGGCACGCCACCGTATCGGCCAAGCGCACAGAGGCCCGCCGCTCCGCCGCCGCATCTCCACCCCACATCACACCGTCTCCTCCTTGTGTGGCTTTCACCGCCCATGAAACCCGTGCTCCCGGCCACGTGCGTTCACCGGGCGCAGCAGGTCCAGCGCTTGGTGGTCCGTCAGGCCCTGGCCGCGCAGCACGGCGTAGAGCTGGTAGAACTCACTGCTCAGGTCGCCGGCAAAAATGCCGGGGTCGTCAGACCCCAGTGACACCAGCACCTGCGGGTCGGTGGGCACCTCATGCCCGGGGGCCCGCATCCAGCGCAGGGCGTGGTGCTCGGCAAATCCTTCGTACAGGCTGATGCGCACATTGCTGGAGGGCAGCGTCTCCACCCCCACCCGGCGCGCCAGCAGCCGTTGCATCAAGGCCTGTTGCATCACCAGCAACTCGGCCTCGGTCCAAAACCGGGCGGCCACCGCTTGGCGCTGGGCGCTGCGTTGGCGCACCGCTTTGTCACTCCACCAGCGCCAGCACAGGCGCAGCGCCTGCGGGTGCTGGTCGGCCGCTTGTTCGGCCAGGGCCAGCTCGGCCCGGTGGCGTGGCACCGGGCTCCAGGCCGGGGCCGGCGCGCCGTCGTCCGGGGTGGTGCCCGGGGGGGTCGCCTTCGGCCACTCGCCCCGCTGCACCAGCACGTCCTGCACCGCCTGCGGGTGCAGGTGGCGGCAGGCCATGGCCGCCTCCAGGCCGGTGGCAGACACCGGCTCGCCCAGCAGCCGGGTGGCCAGGGCGGCAGCCTCGCGCTGGGTGCGCTCGGCGGCGGCCAGGGTGTCGGGCCGGTCGCGCAGCAGTTGCCAGGCGCACAGCAGGTCCAGCAGCCAGTCGCCCGCCGCCACATGCAGCGTGGGCGGTGTGCGCGCCAACCACAGCGCCGGGTTGATGCCCATGGCGGTGCCGTGGCCGATGCGGTCGCCGGGCTGCAGGTCCAGCAGCGTCAGCGCGTCGTGCATGGCGCGCAGGCCCGAGGCCAGGTGCACAAAGTCCTCGCCCGCGTGGTAGCTGCTGTGGGTCAGGCCGGCCTCGCGGCAGGCGCGCCAGCAGGCCGCAAACACCTCGGGCGGGGCGTGCAGCTCGTTGGCCGCCGCGTCAATGCCACGCACCCAGCGGCGCAGGCGCGGCCAGCGCGCCAGTGTTTGCGCCAGGGCGGCGGCCTTTTGGTCCAGCTCGCGGCGCAACTTCTTGAAGCGGTAGGCGCTGCGGCCTTGGGGGTCGGGGTCGGGCTGCTTGATGAAGTGCGCCACCAGCGTCAGGTGCTGCACGCGCCGGTCGTCGGGCGGCAGGCCGGCGGTCAGCCCGTCCAGCGCACGCAACACCGTGCCCAGGGTGGCAGGTTCGCGTGCAGCCACCTCTTCAGGCCCCGGCGGCGCGGGCCGGGGCGATGGCAGGTGCTGGGCCAGGTAACGGCGGTAGTCGCCCAGCACCTGGGCCAGCAGGGCCTCGTTCTTGGCCACCGATTCCTTGGGGGCAAAGCGCCCTTCCAGCCGGCCGGTGCGGCTGTAGCCCTGCTGAGGCGCACCGTGCATCTGGGCCAGGCGGTCGGCGTAGCGTTCCTCGGGTTTCCAGCGCAGCGGCACAAAGGTCAAGCGCTGGAACTGGTCAAAGCCGTATTGGCCTTCTTCCTGCACCAGCAGGCGGTGGTATTGGTGTTGCAGCAGCAGGTAGAGGTGCAGCAGCCGCGCCAGCCACTCGGGCGGCGCGCCGGCGGGCTGGCCGGGCTGTTGCAGGCGCACCAGCAGGCGGGTCAGCCAGTCCACCTCTTGCGCCGCGCTGGGTGGGCCCAGGCGGTCGGCGGCGGGCAGTTGCGGGGCGGGCGTGGCCATCAGCGCGGCCAGGGTGGTGGGCACGGGTGTGCCGGCGGGCAGCAAGTCTGGCAGGCAGTGGGCGCTGGCCAGCAGCAGCCAGCGGCGCAGGCGGGCGGCGTGGCGCAGGTGCTCCAGCAGGCGTTGCGGGCGCAGCTCAGGGTCCACCGCGTGGCACAGCTCGCGCAGGCGGGCCTCGTTGGGGCCGCACTGGTGGAATTCAGCGGCGAAGGCCGTCACCGTGGCTTCGGGCTGTTGCAGCGCTTGCAGCCAGCTCAGCTCGGCATGGGTGCTGCCGTTCAGGTGCAGGTGGGTTTCGTGCAGGCCCTCGCGCTGCACATAGGCCTCCACCGCGCCGTCGTGCGGGCGCAGCACCGGGGCGGGCTCGGCCAGGGTGGGCAGGTGTGGGTGCTGCCAGGGCCGGCCCGGCGCCAACACCTGCGCCGCCCGGGCGGCGGCCAGCACCGGCAGGCCGCTGATGCGGCTCATCACACTTTGCTGCCACACGCCAAAGTGGGCCAGCTTCACCACCGGCTGGCCGTGCGGGCATTCTAAAAACTCGTCCGCCAGTACCTGCAGCAGGCGCAGCACGCCGGGCGCTGGGGCACCGTTGCACAGCACGGCCCAGCCTTGCTGAAACACATGGTCGGGGTGGCGTGCCGCCCAAGGCTGCTGGGTCAGGTACACCGCCTCTTCCACCTCACGCGGCGCGGGCTCGCGGTGCAGGTCAACGGCTGACAGCAGGTTGAGCAGGCGGTAGCCGCCGAGGGCGGCGGTGGCGAGGCGGGCGGGTGTGGTGGGGGTCATGCGCCCACATCACGCGCCGAACTGCCCGCCGTCTGGACTCTTGAGTCAGGCAAACGCATGAGCGGGAATTTGTCTAACCACGACAGTCCACTCAAGCTTGAAAATTTCTTAGTCGGCCCCTGCACAGCCACGTCAAAGCTAGTCGAGCCTCGGTTCCTCCAAGCACGCCTGTGTCGATCCAGCAAGACATCAAAGACTTCCGGTTCCTCTGAGCTAACCGCCCAGTCTTCGGTCTGAAAGTGCAAAGTTGCCCAGACCTTGCCAGGCCAGAGCGCCGAACACAAGAATGTCTGTCTGTCTGCTGATTCGGGATCGATGGCCAACCAGTTCATGATCGACACCGCAACCTGATCCAACAGTTTCCAGGCCACAGGGAACGATGATTCCGGCCAATCCACCGACTTGCCAGACCACCCTATCCAGTGGGGAAGGTATGTGGAGTGCGGAACCTTGGCACGTACAAGTACGCCCTTCGCATGAAGCGTTACGTGCTCAGGGAGCGACGCCTCGGCAAAGAACTGTCCCGGGGTCATAAGCAGTGCCAGAACCGCTAGGGCCGCATGATTCGTCGTCAACACCAGGGAGCGAGTGGGCTCCTCGACCACCTTGTGCAGATAAAGCAAGCGCGAGAAGGCCTGAAGCGTTTGAAGGTCCAGTGCGGCGCCAGAGAACTTCGCCGTGAGTTTAGGCGCCGGCTCACCCCAAATCGGCGCCACCAACCACGCCCATTCCAGGGGATCTGCACTCTCGCCCACACGCATGTAGCGCTTGAACTCATCGACGCTGGGCGGTGTGATCCGCACATGGGCCGCGGCTTCTGGCGGTGTTGCGCTGGTGGCATGCTGCGTGGTCTGAAACGCCGACACCGTGCCCGGCCCCATCAGCATGTAAGCAATCGCCCGGTCTGGCCGGCCCATGCAGAAACGCGCCACTTCTGCCGACAGCGCAAAGAAGCAGGCATTCAAACTCTCGCTGGTGGACGTGGGGCGCAGGTACGCGCCGGTGTCGAGGTTGCCTTGCTCCAGCACCACGTCCACCACGCCTTTGATGAGAGCCGGAAAGTGGTCTTGGGCGATGGCGTCCACGTCCACCCCGTGGGCGTAGAGGCTGCCCAGGCAGGCGTAGCGCACGGCCTCGGTGAAGGTGCGCTGAAAGGCTTGCAGCAGCGCAAACACTTCTTTGGCGTCAGCGGCTGGGCCGCGCAGCTTGATCTGGCCGTTTTCCACCACCAGCAGCGGCGTGCAGCGGGCCAGCACCTGCAAGATGGAGCGGATGGGCCAGCTCAAGACGTAGTCGCGGTAGGGCATCAGCTCTGCAGCGTCTTTGACCAACAGCCCGTGCTGGAGCGTGAAGGTCAACAGCGCTGACAAGCTGGTTTGCGGCTGCACGCTGGCATCGGCCGTGGTGTCGGTGCGTGACGGCCACTGCAACTGAATGGGGCCTTCGGTTTGGTCCACGTTTTTCAGCGGCAGCAACTGAAACCGCCGCTGCACCGGAAACACCTTCAGCAGGTACTGCTCTTCCAGGTGGTCGAGCATGCGGTGGTGCTGGGTTTGGCGTTCGGGCTTGGCGCCTTCCACCTCCTTGCCCACGTTCTCCACCATCTTGCGGCGGGCAAGTTGGGCGTACAGCTCCATGTCGCCGGCCACCAGCACCACCAGGCGCGGGCTGTTGAGGTATTTGCGCAGGCACTCCATCACCTCGGTGCCTTTGTGGGCGCTGGTGTCGGCGTCGTCAAAGGCCAGCACCAGGGCGTCGGCCTTCAGCACGATGCAGGCGTGGTCAAGCAGGGTGTGGAAGGTGCGGCGCAGGTGTTCGCCTTCGTCCACCCGCTCCAGTTGCAGGCTGACGAAGACTTCCGGGTCCACCACGTCTTTGAGCGGATCGTGCTTGTCGTGCAGCAGGCTCAGGCCGCCGTAGAGCTTTTCCAGCGTGGCGCGGAACTGCTGGGTGGCGTCTTGGCGGGCACGTTCGCCAAAGGTGGGCGTGCAGTCATCCACCCGGCGCTGCACGGCGCGCACCACGTTGAGCAGGATCTTTTCGCCGGTCTCCACGCGGCTGGGGTCCAGCAAGCCCAGGAAGCAGAGCGTGGACTGGGCCACGGCGGGGGGTGGTGGCTCGGCGCCGGTTTGCAGTTCTTGGCACAAGGCGCGGCAGGCCGCGCGCAAGAAGGTGGTCTTGCCGGCGCCGCGCGTGCCGTCAATGAAGCTGGTGTGGCCTTGGTCCAGCGGCTGGAGGGATTCCCGCCACGGCTCGGGCTGGGCACAGCAGCTGGCAGGCCGCTTCTGCGCCTTGGCTTGCGCCATGCTGTCGTCCACCTGCTGGACCAGGCGCTTCAGCGTCTTGACGTGGACGGTTTGGAAGGGGTCGGGCGCGTCGAGTTGATCGAGCCGGATGACAAGAGGCTGGTCAGACATGGCACGTTGGCGCTGTGAACACACAGCGCCAACGGTAACCGCAAAACCCCTGCGTTAAGTGCGGCTCGCCGGCCCGGCGGGGCCGCCGCTCACTCGTCGTCTTCTTCGGCGTCTGAGGGGCGGGCGCCAGGCGGGGTGGCGCCGGGCATGGGGCGCTGGGCGGCGGCGCCGGCCAGGGCGGGGGCACGCGGGCGGATCAGGCCCGGGCTGTGGGGGGTGGGGCCGGCCACGGCACCTTGGGGGCGCGGGCCGGCGGGGGCTGGGGCGGCGCCATGGCCGGCGGCCTCGGGCTCGGGCAGTTGCAGGGTGAGGGTGGCGGCTTCGCCGCGCGGGCCCAGGCTGGCGCTGCGGCGGGTCACGGCCTGCAGCACCAGGCCGTCGGCCACCTGGGCGCCCACGCGGTAGGTGCGGGGCAGTTCACCTTCCACGGCCAGGGTGGCCCAGCCTTCGCGGCGGCCGGCGCGATCGCCCGGCGGCGAGACCACACCCAGCAGCTGGAAGCGGGCGTCGCCCGCCTCGGCCTCGGGCTCGTCCTCTTCCGGCTCGGCCACCTGGCCCAGCAGGCGGTCCAGGGGCGCACCGCCCAGGGCCTGGGGCGCGGGCGTGCGCACGCCTTCGGGCACGGGGGAGCCGTGGGCCGTGAGCTGCACGCCCCAGAACACCGCGCTGGCCGCCAGCAAGGCCCAGACGCCGAAGGTCAACAATCGCGTCACCATCCGAAGATTATGATTCACCGACTGTTGCCGGCCGATGATGGAACGGTGTCTCACCACGCGGCGCAACCCCTTTGCTGAACCCGTCTTCCGCCTGCCATGAACGCATTCCGCTCTTTCCTTCCGCACGGCCGCACGGGCCAGGGTCTGGCCGCCCGCCGGGCGCGCGGCTTCACCCTCATCGAGATCATGGTGGTGGTGGTCATCATTGGCGTGCTGGCAGCCCTGGTGGTGCCGGGCGTGCTGGGCCGGGCCGATGACGCGCGCATCACCGCCGCGCGCACCGACATTTCCAGCCTGATGCAGGCGCTCAAGCTCTACAAGCTGGACAACCAGCGCTTCCCCTCGGCCGACCAGGGGCTGCAGGCCCTGGTGAGCAAGCCCACCACCGGCACCATTCCGGGCAACTGGAAGACCTACGTGGAAAAGCTGCCCAACGACCCCTGGGGCCGCCCCTACCAGTACGCCAACCCGGGCGTGAAGGGTGAGATCGATGTCTTCAGCCTGGGCGCCGACGGCCAGCCCGGCGGCGAGGGCGCCGACGCCGACATCGGCTCCTGGCAGTAAGCGCGCAGGCCGGCCCGGTGCGCGGTGCGCAGCGCCCCCGCGGCTTCACCCTGCTGGAGCTGCTGCTGGTGGTGGCCTTGATCGCGGTGTCGGTGGGCATGGTGAGCCTGTCGCTGCGCGACGCCGATGCCAACCGCCTGGAGGAAGAGGCGCAACGGCTGTCGGCCCTGCTGGACAGCGCACGCGCCCGCTCCCGGGCCATGGGCCGGCCGGTGGCCTGGCAGCCAGTCAAGGACGGCAGCGCCTTCCGCTTCTCCGGTCTGCCTGACGGCCAGGCGCTGCCCAGCCAGTGGCTGGACGAGCGCACACGCGCGCAGGTGGACGGGGCGCCCGAGCTGGTGCTGGGCCCCGAACCCATCGGCCCGCCGCAGCGCGTGCGGCTGGTGATTGGCGAGCGCAGCCTGACCCTGGGCACCGACGGCCTGGGCCCCTTCCAGCGCCTGGACGAGACCGGAAGCGCCACCCCATGAGCCCGACCCCGCGCCGCCACGCCACTGCCCGCACGGTCCGCCCGGCGGGCACCGCACGCCGCCGGCAGGGCTTCACGCTGGTGGAGGTACTGGTGGCCCTGGCCATCGTGGCCGTCACCCTGGCGGCGGGCAGCCGGGCGGCCGACAGCCTGATTGGCAATGCCAGCCGGCTGGGCGACGCCACGGTGGCCCAGTGGTGCGCCGACAACCGGCTGACCGCCTTCCGCCTGGCGCGGCAGTTTCCCGACCAGGGCGAGAGCGATGCGACCTGCGAGCAGCTGGGCCGCACCCTGAACCTGCACACCCGGGTGCAGCCCACCCCCAACCCCAACTTCCGCCGGGTGGATGTGCAGGTGCAGGACGAGAACCGCCAGCCCATCCTGACCCTGTCCACGGTGCTGCCGCGCTATTGAGCACGGCCCCCCCGACACCGCTCATCCCGTCCGCATTGCCCATGCCCGCCCTGCGCCCGCCGCCGCCCGCCCACGCCCCCGGCGCCCCCCGCCGTGCGGCCGGCTTCACCCTGGTGGAGGTGCTGGTGGCGCTGTTCATCCTGTCCATCGTGGCGCTGCTGTCGTGGCGCGGGGTGGACGGCCTGGTGCGCGCCCGCGACGCGGCCAGCGCCCACGGCGACGCCGCCCTGCGCCTGGGCACCGTGGTGGGTCAGTGGGAGGCCGACCTGACCCAGCTGCAGCGCAGCGCGACCACCCCCACCCTGCGCCACGACGGCGCGGCCCTGCGCCTGGTGCGCCGCCATCCGCAAGGCCTGCAGGTGGTGGTCTGGACGCTGCAGGACGGCCGCCTGTGGCGCTGGGCCTCGCCCCCGCAGACCGACACCGCCGGCTTGCAGCGGGCCTGGCAGACCGGCCTGCAGTGGACCCTGCTGCAGGGCCAGGCCCTGCCGGTGCTGGAGGGCGTGAGCGCCTGGCAGGTGTACTACTACCGCAGCGGCGACAACGCCTGGAGCAACGCCCAAAGCAGCGCGGGGCGCCCCGCCGGGCGCGTGCCGGTGCCGGCCCGGCCGGCCTCCGGCGCCTCCAGCCCCGACAACCCGGGCGAGCCCGGCGATGACGGCGAGGACGAACCGGCCGAGGCCGACCTGATCCCCAGCGGCGTGCGTCTGCAGCTCAGCCTGCCGGCCGGCGTGCTCACCCGCGACCTGATGCTGCCCCTGGCACCATGAGCCACGCCCCCTGTCCCTCCCCCCTGCCCGGCCGGTGCCCCCGCCAGCGCCCGGGCCGCCGCCACCACCAGCGGGGCGCCGCCCTGCTGGTGGCCATGCTCATCGTCACCCTGGTCACCACCCTGGCCGCAGGCATGGTGTGGCAGCAGCACCGGGCCTTTGAGGTGGAGGCCGCCGAACGCGCCCGCACCCAGGCCAGCTGGCTGCTGGGCGGGGCCCTGGACTGGGCCCGGCTGATCCTGCGGGAGGACGCCCGCGACGGCGGCGCCGACGGCCTGACCGAGCCCTGGGCCACCGGTCTGGCCGAGATCCGCCTCTCCAGCTTCCTGGCCAGCGACAGCAACCGCAGCGCCGACGACGGGCTGGACGCCTTCCTCAGCGGCCAGATCGAGGATGCCCAGGCGCGCTACAACCTGCGCAACCTGCTGGAGGGCAACCCCGAGCAGCTCAAGGCGGAGCAGGCCATCCTGAACCGCCTGTTCGAGACCCTGGGCCTCACGCCCACCCTGGCCCAGCAGCTGGGCGAGCGGCTGCGCCAGGCGCACCAGGCCACGCAGGGATCGGCCTCGGCCGACGGGTCCACGGGCCAGGCCGGCGGCGACGCCGCCGCCCTGCCCCTGATGCCCCAGCGGGCGGAGCAGCTCACCTGGCTGGGCCTGGACCGCCGCAGCCTGGACACCTTGGCACCGTATCTGGTCATGCTGCCGCAACGCAGCACGGTCAACATCAACACCGCGCCGGTGGAGGTCCTGATGGCCGCCGTCGAGGGCCTGGACCGCGCCAGCGCCCAGCGCCTGGCGCAACAGCGCCTGTTGCTCAAGAAGGGATTCGAAGACCTGTCCGCCGCCAAACCCTACCTGCCCGAGAAGGTGAGCCTGAGCCCGCGCCACATCGGCACGCGCAGCAGCCACTTCGAGGTGACCGGCCAGCTCCGCTATGAGGACATGGTGCTGCGCGAGCGCTCGCTGCTGCAGCGCCAGGGCCTGGAGGTGCGCGTGCTGCGCCGCGACCGCGTGCCCGAATCCTGACCCGTCCCGCCAGGGCGGCCGCCGGTGCAGCCGCCCTGGCAAGCCCGGGGCGGGCCGCCCCTGGCCTGAGGCCACAATAGGCCCGCCCCGCGCCTGCCGTGCGCCCCCCGCCACCCTGTGGCGCAGGCGCCAGAAGACCCCGACCCGATCCATGTCCATCCTCCTCGTCCAGCTGCCTGCTCGCGCCCGCACCGCCGCCCACCTGGCGCCCGCTCCGGCCGCGCAGCCGGCCGACGAGACCCCGGAGCTGGACTGGACCCTGTGCGACGACAGCCTGCAGCCGCAGCACAGCGGCCGCAGCCCCGTGGCCGGCCTGCCCGAGGCCACCAGCCGCGTCGCCGTGCTGGACCCGCGTGATGTGGCCTGGCACCCCCTGCAATCCTGGCCCAAGGCCCCGCCGGCCCGCCTGCGCGCCGCGCTGCAGGGCCTGCTGGAAGAATCCCTAGCCGACGAGACCGACGACCTGCACCTGGCCCTGTCGCCCCGGGAGCAGGCCGGGCCGGACGCCCCCGTGTGGGTGGCCAGCACCCAGCGCAGCTGGCTGGCGCACTGGATTGGCCAGCTCGAAACCGAACAGCAAAGCCTGGCGCGCATCGTGCCGGCCTGGGCGCCGGGCGAGGGCCTGAGCGCCCACGTCTGGACCGAAGGCGGCCAGGCCTGGCTGCTGTGGCGCGACGCCCGCGGCCCGCTGTGCCTGCCGGCCGACAGCGCCATGGCCCGCCAGCTGGTGCACCAGGCCCAGGCCCCGCAGGCCGACGGCAGCACCCCGACCATCGAATGGAGCGGCCAGGGCGCTGGTGCCGAGGTGGCCGCCCGCCTGGCCGGCGCCCCGGTGGAGGCCCATGCCCTGGCCGAGCGCCTGACCCAGGCCGCTGCCGGCGCCTGGAACCTGCGCCAGTTCGACCTGGCCCCGCGCCACCGGCGCGACCGCGCCCTGCGCGCCCTGGGTCAGCGCCTGTGGCACGACCCGGCCGGCCGGTGGGCACGCCGCGGCCTGCTGGGGCTGGTGCTGGTGCAGCTGGTGGGCGCCAACCTCTGGGCCTGGCAACAGCGCCATGCCCTGACCCAGCGCACCCAGTCGCTCACCCAGACGCTGCAGGCGGCGTTTCCGCAGGTGCGGGCCATCTTTGACCCGCCGGCGCAGATGCAGCGCGAGCTGGACCTGCTGCGCGCGGCCGCCGGCCGCCCGGGCGAGACCGACCTGGAGCCCCTGCTGCAGGCCGCCGACCAGGCCTGGCCGCCGCAGCGCGGCCCGGCCGAACAGCTGCGCTTTGAGCCTGGCCGGCTGCAGCTCTCGGCCACCGGCTGGAGCGCCGAGGAACTGCAGGCCTTCCGCAGCCAGCTCTGGCCGCTGGGGCTGGATGCCGAGTCCCCCAGCCCGGGCCAGGTGGTGGTCAGCCGCCTGCGTGGGCCCCTGCCCACCTTGCCCGCACCGGCGGGGCCGCAGGCGCCGGCTGGTGCACGCCCGCCCGGGGGCCCGGGGGCCCCACCCGGCCCCGGCGCCATGGCCCCGGGCGTGCGCGGCCCGGGCCTGGCGCCACCAGGCACCGTGCCGGGCACCGCCCGCCCCCTGCCCCCGGGCGGCGTCAGCGCCGCCCATTCCACCCTGCCCGGCGCCCGGCCGGCCGATGAAGAGGACCAGTGAGCGCCATGTCATCCCCCCGCCTCCCTTCGTGGCAGGACCGGCTGGCCCCGCAGCGTCAGGCCCTGCTGGCCCGCTGGCAGGCGCTGAGCCCGCGCGAGCGGCTCATGCTGACGGTGGCCGCCGCCGCCGTGGGCCTGCTGCTGCTGTGGTGGGTGGCGCTGCAGCCGGTCTGGCAGACCTGGCGCACCGTGCCGCCCAAGGCCCGCGCGCTGGAGGCGCAGTGGCTGCAGATGCAGGCCCAGGCCCAGGAGGCCCGCGACCTGCGCGGCCAGCCCGCCGTGGGCGCCCAGCAGGCGGCCGAGGCCCTGCAGGCCGCCAGCGCCCGGCTGGGCGCCAAGGCCAGCCTGCAGGTGCTGGCCGACCGCGCCACGCTGACGCTGAAAGACCTGTCGCCCGAGGAGCTGCGGCAGTGGCTGGGCGAAGCACGCCAGGCCGCCCGTGCCCGCCCGGTGGAGGCGCAGATCACCCGCCAGGCCAGCGGCCTGCTGCGTGGCCAGGTGGTGCTGCAGCTGCCGGGTGGCCCGGCATGAACCCGCGCCCCCGCATGAGCCCGCACCCGAGTCCCGCATGAAGGCCCTTCGCTGGACCCGTCGCCCCCCCTCGCTGCCCGCCACCACCGGCGTGGCCGCCCGCCCACGGCCGCGGCGCCCCGGCGGCCGCCGCAGCCGCCTGGTGGTGGGCACCGGCGCGCTCACCGGCCTGCTGCTGGCCGGCGTGCTGTGCTGGCCCGCCGCCTGGACGGTGGACGCCCTGTCCCGCGCCACCGACGGCCGGGTGCAGCTGCTGGACGCCCAGGGCCCCTGGTGGGCCGGCAGCGCCCTGCCCCTGCTCACCGGCGGGCCCGGCAGCCGGGACGCCATGATGCTGCCCGCACGTCTGGGTTGGCGCCTGGGCTGGTCCCAGGGCGGTCTGACCCTGCACCTGCAGCAGCCCGGCCACCTGCCTGAGGGCAGCGCCGTGCGCCTGCGCCCAGGCTGGGGCCGGCTGCAGGTGGCGCTGGAGCTGCCCGCCCAGGCCCCGGCCCGCTGGCCGGCGGCCTGGCTGCAGGGCCTGGGCGCGCCCTGGAACACCCTCAAGCTGGCCGGCCAGGTGCAACTGGCCAGCCAGGGCTTTGCCCTGGACCTGGACCGCAAGGGCTGGCAGGCCCAGGGCGCGCTGGAGCTGCAGCTGCGCGACACCGCCTCCAGCCTGGCCACCGTGGCCCCGCTGGGCAGCTACCGGGTACGCCTGGAAGGCCAGGGGCCCCAGGGCCTGCAGGTGCAGCTGCAGACCCTGCAAGGCGCGCTGCAGCTCAGCGGCAGCGGCACCCTGGGCCCGCGGGGCCTGAAATTCCGTGGCAGCGCCACCGCGGCCGAGGCCCAGGCCCCGGCCCTGAACAACCTGCTGAACCTTCTCGGACGCCGCCAAGGCGCGCAGTCCGTCCTCTCGATCGGCTGACCATGACCAAGCCCTTCCCTCCCGCTCCTGTCTCCCTGCGCCCCCGCCGCGGCCTGGCCCCGGTGCTGCTGGCCGCGCCGCTGTGGCTGGCGCCTGCCAGCCCGCTGCTGGCGCAGCCGGCCCAGGCGGACCTGCCGATGCCCGCCACCCGGGCCCGGGCGCCGGTGACGCTCAACTTCGTCAACGCCGAGATTGAGACCGTCTCGCGGGCCATCGGCGCCATGCTGGACCGGCAGATCCTGGTGGACCCGCGGGTGCGCGGCCAGCTCACCATCACCAGTGAGAAGCCCCAGCCCCCGGCCGAGGCCTGGCGCAGCTACCTGGCCGCGCTGCGCGGCATGGGCTTCACGGTGGTGGAGAACGCCGGCTGGCTCAAGGTGGTGCCCGAGGCCGAGGCCAAGCTGCAGGCCGGCACCGTCTCGGTGGGCGCGCCCACCGCCCGCGGCGACCAGATCCTGACGCAGATCTTCAAGCTCAACCACGAGAACCCCAACAACCTGGTGGCGGTGCTGCGCCCACTGATCAGCGCCAACAACACCATCAACGCCAACGCCGGCAGCAACTCGCTGGTGATCACCGACTACGCCGACAACCTGCAACGCCTGGCCAAGATCATCTCGGCCCTGGATCAGCCGGCCGGCTCGGCCATGGCGGTGGTGCCGGTGCAGCATGCCCTGGCCTCGGACCTGGCCCCGCTGGTGCAGCGTCTGCTGGGGGCGGCCACCAGTGGCGCGGCCACGCCCGGGCAACCGGCGGCGGCCGCGGCCGGCACCCAGGGCGGCGTGACCGTGCTGGTGGAGCCGCGGGGCAATGCGCTGATCGTGCGCGCCGCCAGCGCGGTGAAGGTGGAGGAGGCCCGCCAGCTCATCGAGCAGCTGGACCGGCCCACGCCGCACGGCGGCGGCCCGGCCGGCAACATCTGGGTGGTGCACCTGAAGAACGCCGACGCGGTGAAGCTGGCTGAGGTGCTGCGCGCGGCCATGGCCGCTGGGGCGGCCGGCGCCGGGGCTGGCACCTCAGGCAGCAGCGGCGGCACCAGCGGCTTTGCCAGCGGCGGGGGCGGCACCACGGCCAGCCGCAGCGGCCTCCAGCCGGGCGGCGCCGCAGCCGGCCAGGGTGGCGGGGCGGGCTCCACCGTGGCCACCACGCCGGTGGCGGCCTCGGCCAGCCCCAGCACCGGCGGCATGATCCAGGCCGACCCGGCCACCAACTCGCTCATCATCAGCGCCAGCGAGCCGGTCTACCGCCAGATGCGCCAGGTGATCGACCAGCTCGACACCCGCCGCGCGCAGATCTATGTGGAGTCCATGATCATCAAGGTGGACGCCGAGAAGGCCGCGGAATTCGGCATCCAGTGGCAGGGGCTGACCGGCAACGGCAGCACCGCCCTGTACGGCGGCACCAACTTTGGCACCAGCGGCAACCTGCTCAACCTGAGCATCGCCGCGGCCACCGGCAGCAGCAGCTCCACCACCAGCAGCAGCTCCTCGGCCCTGCCGGGCCAGGGCCTGAACGTGGGCATCTTCAAGAAGATCGCCGGCGAGTGGACGCTGGGCGCGCTGGGCCACTTCCTGCAGACGCAGGCCGGGGCCAACATCCTGTCCACGCCCAACATCGTGGCGCTGGACAACGAAGAGGCCAAGATCGTCATCGGCTCCAACGTGCCCTTTGTCACCGGCCAGTTCACCAACACCGGTACCAGCACCGGCACGGTCAACCCCTTCCAGACCATCGAGCGCAAGGACGTCGGCATCACCCTCAAGATCAAGAGCCAGATCGGCGAGGGCGGCACCATCCGCATGACGGTGTACCAGGAGAACTCCTCGCTGCGCGCGGACAACTCCTCCATCACCGACAAGAGCAGCATCGAGACCACCATCGTGGTGGACGATGGCCAGACCATGGTGCTGGGCGGCCTGCTCAAGGACGAGTACGGCGACACCGAGAGCCGGGTGCCGGTGCTGGGCGACATCCCGGTGCTGGGGGCGCTGTTCCGCAACGACGCGCGCAAGCGCACCAAGAGCAACCTGATGCTCTTCCTGCGACCCATCGTGATCCGCAACCAGGGCGACCTGGACCGCCTGAGCCTGAGCCGCTATGAGTCCATCCGGGCCCTGCAGCAGACCAGCCAGCCGGCCGAGCGCACCATGCTGCCGGTGGAGGGTGCCCCGGTGGCGCCGCCGCTGCCGGCCACCGCCGTGCCCGCGGCCCCGGCCGCGCCGGTGCAAGGCGTGGCCCCCGCCGCCACCGCCGACACCGCGGCGCGCTGAGGAGGAGCCCACCGATGGCCCTGCGACACCCCCTGCCCTACGCCTACGCCAAGGCCCACACGCTGCTGCTGGAGGACGACGGTGAGCGCCTGAGCCTGCGCTGCGCCCTGGAGAGCCCGCGCGGCCCGCTGGGCGAGGTGCTGCGCCAGTACGCCGTCGACGAGGTGCTGGTGGAGCCCGCCACGGCCCTGGCCGAACGCCTGGCCGAGGCCTATGCCGGTGGCGAGGGCAGCGCGGCCGCCGTGGTGGGCGAGGTGGAGAACGCGGTGGACCTCTCGCGCATGATGCAGGAGCTGCCGGCGGTGGAGGACCTGCTGGAGGCCGCCAACGACGCGCCCATCATCCGCATGCTCAACGCCCTGCTCACACAGGCCGCCAAGGACGGTGCCAGCGACATCCACATCGAGCCCTACGAGCGTTCCAGCTCGGTGCGCTTCCGGGTGGACGGCACCCTGCGCGAGGTGGTGCAGCCCAACAAGGCGCTGCACGCCGCGCTCATCAGCCGGCTGAAGATCATGGCCGAGCTGGACATTGCCGAGAAGCGCCTGCCGCAGGACGGCCGCATCAGCCTGCGCATCGGCGGCAAGGCCATCGACGTGCGCGTCTCCACCCTGCCCAGCGCGCACGGCGAGCGGGCGGTGCTGCGCCTGCTGGACAAGAGCGAGAGCAAGTTCACCCTTGAAGGCCTGGGCATGAGCGGCGACGTGCTGGCCGAGTTCGACCGCCTGGTGCGCCAGCCGCACGGCATCGTGCTGGTGACCGGCCCCACCGGCTCGGGCAAGACCACCACGCTCTACGCCAGCCTGGGCCGCCTGGACGCCGGCACCACCAACATCCTGACGGTGGAAGACCCGGTGGAGTACGAGCTGGCCGGCATTGGCCAGACGCAGGTCAACGCCAAGATCGACCTGACCTTTGCCAAGGCGCTGCGCGCCATCCTGCGCCAGGACCCGGACGTCATCATGATTGGTGAAATCCGCGACTTCGAGACCGCGCAGATCGCCATCCAGGCCTCGCTGACCGGCCACCTGGTGCTGGCCACGCTGCACACCAACGACGCGCCCAGCGCCGTCACCCGGTTGATCGACATGGGCGTGGAGCCCTTCCTGCTGTCCTCCAGCCTGCTGGGTGTGCTGGCCCAGCGCCTGGTGCGCAAGCTCTGCCCGCACTGCAAGACCCTGGGCGCCGACGGCCAGTGGCGCCCGGTGGGCTGCCCCGAGTGCGGCCACAGCGGCTACAAGGGCCGCACCGGCGTGTACGAGCTGATGACCGTGGACGAAGCGGCCAAGGCCCTGGTGCACGGCCGCGCCGCCGAGGCCGAGCTGGCCGCCGCCGCCCGCGCCGCCGGCCTGCGCAGCATGCGCGAGGACGGCGAGCGCCTGGTGGCGCAGGGCATCACCTCGCTGGAAGAAGTGCTGCGTGTGACGCGCGACTGACCCCCAGCCCGGCCCGAGACGCACCCCATGCCCGCCTTCACCTACGAAGCCCTGGACGCCGCCGGCAAGACCCGCAAGGGCCTGGTCGAGGCCGACACCCCCAAGGCGGCCCGCAGCGCGCTGCGCGGCCAGGGCCTGACGCCGCTGACCGTGGAATCGGTGGTGGTGGCGCAGGCCGAAACCGGCGGGCTGAGCCTGCGCCGCAAGGCCTTCAGCGCCAGCGGCCTGACGGTCTGGACGCGGCAGCTGGCCGGCCTGGTGGCCGCTGGTCTGCCGCTGGAGCGCGCCCTCTCGGCCCTGGCCGACGAGGCCGACGAGCCCCGCCAGCGCGAGCTGATCGCCCACTTGAAGAGCGAGGTCAACGCCGGCCAGCCCTTTGCCCGCGCCCTGGCCAGCGCCCCACGCGAGTTTGACGACATCTACCGCGCCGTGGTGGCCGCCGGCGAGGCCAGCGGCGCCCTGGGCCCGGTGCTGGAACGCCTGGCCGACGACCTGGAGGAGCGCCAGGCGCTCAAGGCCAAGGTCATCGGCGCCATGCTCTACCCGGCCATCGTCTCGGTCATCGCCCTGGTCATCGTCACCTTCCTGGTGACCTATGTGGTGCCGCAGGTGGCCTCGGTGTTCGCCACGGGCAAGCGCACCTTGCCCGCACTCACCAGCTTCATGTTGGGCCTGAGCGCCTTTGTGCGGGCTTGGGGCCTGTACCTGCTGGTGCTGGCCCTGGCCGGCGCCACCGGCTTTGCCTACGCCCTGCGGGCCGAGCCCTTCCGCCGCCGGGTGGACGCCACCCTGCTCACCCTGCCCCTGGCCGGCAAGCTGGTGCGCGGCTACAACGCCGCCCGCTTTGCCGGCACCCTGGCCATGCTGGCCGGCGCGGGCGTGCCCATCCTCAAGGCCCTGCAGGCCGCCGCCGAGACCCTGGGCAACCGCGCCATGCGCGCCGACGCCCTGGACGCCCTGGTGCAGGTGCGCGAAGGCGCGCCCCTGGCCAGCGCCCTGGCCGCCAAGAAGCGCTTTCCCGGCCTGATCGCCATGTTCGCCCGCCTGGGCGAGCAGACCGGCCAGCTGCCGGTGATGCTGGACCGCGCCGCCCGCCAGCTGGGTGGCGAGGTGCAGCGCCGCGCCCTGGCCCTGGCCACCCTGCTGGAGCCCCTGCTCATCGTCGCCATGGGCGTGGCGGTGATGCTGATCGTGCTCTCGGTGCTGCTGCCCATCATCCAGCTCAACACCTGGGTGAAGTGACGGGGCTGCGGGGTCTGAACGCCCCGGCCTGGTGCACCCGGCCGCCCCACCGGTGGCCCGCCTTTTGCAGCAGCCGGGCTGGGCGTCGCCGCGCCGAGGGCGCAATCTGACCTGGTTGACAGGGCCAACTCCCCCTTTTCAGGCGGCCGGCGCTTTGCTTGAATCAAGTGGAGACCGCCCCCCGGCACGGGCCGGGTCGGCGGTCTGGGTTGCAGGAGGTGCCGGTCATGTCGTCGAGGTCGTCCACGTCTTCTTCACCGTCCAGCACGGGGCATGAGCTGATCGTGCCGCCGCGCCCGCAGGGCGGCATTCCCATCGCGCGCATGCGGCCGGTGTTCCAGCCGGGAGAGGTGTCGCAGCGGCTGAACAAGCTGCCCCAGCGCGACCACGAAAGCCTGCGCAGCACCTACGAACGCATGCTGGAGAAGGGCCCCGAGCGCTTCCAGGTCAAGCCCGCCGGCGTCCCGGCCATGGAGCACCTGTACGAGGAGCTGCCCAACTTCCGCGAAGTGCTGGACGATGTGCGGCGCCAGATCGCCCTGTGCGAGGACAGCCGCGACCCGCTGGAGATCACGCCCATGCTGCTGCTGGGCCCGCCGGGCGTGGGCAAGACGCACTTTGCCCGCCAGGTGGCGCAGTTGCTGGGCACGGGCATGGGCCTGGTGCCCATGAGCTCCCTCACCGCCGGCTGGATCCTCTCCGGCGCCAGCAGCCAGTGGAAGGGCGCGCGCCCGGGCAAGGTGTTCGAAACCCTGGTGGACGGCCCCTACGCCAACCCGGTGATCGTGGTCGACGAGATCGACAAGGCCCGGGGCGAACATGCCTATGACCCGCTGGGCGCGCTCTACAGCCTGCTGGAGCACGACACGGCCAAGGCCTTCACCGACGAGTTCGCCGAGGTGCCCATCGATGCCAGCCAGGTGATCTGGGTGGCCACGGCCAACGACGAGCGCAGCATCCCCGAGCCCATCCTCAACCGCATGAACGTGTTCGAGGTGCAGATGCCCGATGCCGACGCGGCGCGCACCATCGCCCGGCGGCTCTACACCAGCATCCGCACCGCCCATGCCTGGGGCGAGCGCTTTGACGCCGAGCCCACCGCCGAGGTGCTGGACCGGCTGGCCGAGCTGGCCCCGCGCGAGATGCGCCGCGCCTGGATGACGGCCTTTGGCAATGCCCGCCTGGACGGCCGCGGCACCCTGCAGGCCAAGGACCTGCCGCCGGCTGGCGGCGCCGGGCGCAAAAGCCCCATCGGCTTCATGCACTGAGCGGCACGACAGCGGGCGCCGACGCCGGGACGGCGCGCCGCTGCTGGTGCTTGCCGGCCTGCTTGCCCTGGTAGAGCGCGGCATCGGCCAGCCTGAGCAGCTCGCCGGGCTGCTGGCTGTCCTGGGGCGCCAGGGCGTAGCCGATGGTCAGGCCCACGCGGCAGCCCTCGCCCTGCAGGGCAAACGGTTCGTCGAAGGCCTGCAGCAGCTTGTCGCCAATGAACCGGGCGTCGGCCTCGCCGCCCAGGCCCGGGGCCAGCACCACGAACTCGTCTCCGCCCAGCCGGGCCACCACATCGTGCGCCCGCAGCTGCTGGCGCAGGCGCTGGGCCACGGCCTCCAGCAGCAGGTCGCCCACGTCATGGCCCAGGCGGTCATTGACCGCCTTGAAGCCGTCCAGGTCCAGCATGAGCAGGGCCAGCGGCCGCTGCGGCGTGGCCCCGCGCAGCGCCTGCGCCAGCTGGGCCTGCAGGCCGCGGCGGTTGGGCAGGCCGGTCAGGGGGTCGGTATGGGCCAGGGCGTGCAGCACCTCGCGCTCCTGCCGGGCGCGCTCGGCCTCGCGGCGCAGCATCTGCACCCGCGCGCCCAGGGCCAGCATCCAGATCATCATCTCCAGCAGGGCGCTGGCCTGAAAGGCATGCTGCGTCGCATAGTTGAACGGCACCCAGCCCCGCAGCAGCCCCGCCAGCACGACGATGCCCACCGCGTACACCCCCCAGCCGGCCACGATGTAGAAGGCGGCGCGGTCGCCCGCCCTCATGCGCGCCCAGGCCGCCGGCAGGCCAAAGACGATGGGGCTCATGCCCAGGGTGGTGGCCGCCACATGGGCCACCCGGTAGGGGATGAGGTCGCACACAAAGGCCAGCGCCAGTGCGCTGGCCACCCCCGCGGTGGCCCGCAGGGCCAGGGACAGCCGGGGCCGCAGCTCGCGCACCCGCAGCGCCCGGTCCACGAAGATGGCCGCGCCCACCTCGGCCAGCAGCACGGCCAGCGGCGGCATGTTCTGGGTCAGCCAGACATGCTCAGGCCACAGGTGCTGCTGCGCCAGGCCAAAGTAGCTCAGGGTAAACAGGCTGGTGCCCAGCACCACCAGGCCGTAGCAGGCAAAGCTCACGTCGCGCAGCATGACCGCCTGGGCCAGGCTGTAGAGCAGCAGGAACAGGCTCATGCCGGTCAGCACGCCCTGGGCCATCTGCTCGCGGGCCTCCTGTTCGGCGTAGGCCGCGGCCTTGAGGATCTGCAACGGCACGGTCATGGTGCTGCTGGTCTGCACCCGCAGCAGCAGTTCGGCGCGTCCCCCCTCGGGCAGCTGGAAGGGCACCAGGTGGCCGCGGGCGCGCAGGGTGCGTTGGGCGTAGACCGTCTCGTCGCCGGTGCGGGCCAGCGGCACGGGCAGGCCCCGCACCACCAGGAAGACCTCGATGCGGTCCAGCGAGGGGTAGTCGATGTGCAGCAGCCAGCGCCCGGTGTGGCCGGGGGGTACCGCCAGCGGCACGCGCAGCCAGGCCGCCTCGCGGCGCACGCCCAGGTTGGCATGCGGGGTGTCGGGCGGGACGAAGGCCGCGGGATCGGCCACGGCCTGGGCGGCGGTCCAGGTCTGGCCGGGAGGCTCCATGCGCACGCGCACCCAGGGCCAGGCGTCCAGGCGCTCCAGGCCATCCTCCAGCGTCAGGACCTCCGCCCCGGGCGCGGGCGCCGGCGGCGCCCCCGCCCGGCTCGAGCCCATGCCGGCCAGCGCCAGCAGGGCCACCAGCAGGCCCGTCAACACCACCAGCAGCGGCAGGCGCCACCATGCCCCCGGCATCCTCCGGAAAGCGCTGACGGCACGTGAGACGGGTGTGGACATGGAAGGCAGGAAGACGCGCAGCACGGCGCCGGCCACCGCGGCCGGCGGCAGGCACACGCCATGAGCGCATATCGGCGCCCGGATGCCGGGCTTGAGGCAACGCCCGGCCTATGATGGGCCATGCCCACCCGTCTGGACGACCGGCTGGTCGTCGCCCTGTCCTCCCGCGCGCTGTTCGACTTCGAGGCGGAGAACCGTGTCTTCGAGGCTGGCGACGACGCGGCCTACATGCAGGTGCAGAACCAGCGCCTGGACGAGCCGGCGCCGCCCGGCGCGGCCTTCTCGCTGGCGCGCAAGCTGCTGGGCTTCAACGCCGGTGGGCCGCCGCAGGTGGAGGTGGTGATCCTCTCGCGCAACGATCCGGTCTCGGGCCTGCGGGTCTTCCGCTCGGCGGCGCACTACGGCCTGGACATCCAGCGCGGGGCCTTCACCCGCGGGCGCCCGCCATGGCAGTACCTGAGGCCGCTGGGGGCGCAGCTCTTCCTGTCGGCCAACGAGGGCGATGTGCGGGCCGCGCTGGCCGCCGGGGTGCCCGCGGCGCGGGTGTTCCCCACCAGCGCGCAGGCCAGCGCGGCGCACCCGCAGGAGCTGCGCATCGCCTTTGACGGCGATGCGGTGTTGTTCTCGGACCAGGCCGAGCGGGTTTTCCAGCGCGAAGGCCTGGACGCCTTTCAGCGCCACGAGACCCACCGCGCCACCGAGCCCCTGCCCCCGGGGCCGTTCAAGCCCCTGCTGGACGCCCTGCACCGGCTGCGGGCCCAGGCGGCCGACCGCGGCATGCGCCTGCGCACCGCCCTGGTCACGGCCCGCGGCGCGCCGGCACATGAGCGCGCCATCCGCACCCTGATGGACTGGCAGATCGAGGTGGACGAGGCGCTGTTCCTGGGCGGGCTGCCCAAGGGGCCGTTCCTGCGGGAGTTCGAGCCCGACATCTTCTTTGACGACCAGACCGGCCACATCGAGAACGCCCTGCCCCATGTGCCGGCGGGCCAGGTGCTCAGCGGCGTGGCCCACGAGCCCAGCGGGGGCTGACCCGGGCGGACGCGCCGGGCCGCGCCGCTCAGTTGCGGGCATGGGTGAGCGAGAAGCCGCTGACCTGCCCGCCAGCCTGCAGGGCCTGGGCCAAACGGTCCAGCGGAGCGGCTTGCGCCCGGTCCAGCATGAGGGCCACCAGGCGCCATTCCTGCCGGCCCTCATGCACCTGCACCGACAGCGATCCCTTGGCCCGCTGGTAGCCCTGGGTGGCCAGAAAGTCGTCCAGCCACTGCATGCCGGGCTCGTGCCCGGGCGGAAACTGCAGCGTCAGGCCGATCGCCGGGCGCGCAGGCAGCCACCCTTCCAGCCGTCCTGACCAGATCATGGTGGCCGCCGAAAGCAGGGTCAGCAGGATGGCCGAGGCGAAGAAGCCCACGCCCACCAGCACGCCGATGGCCGAGGCCACCCAGATGGAGGCGGCGGTGGTCAGGCCACTGATGTTGAGCCCCTCGCGCATGATGACGCCGGCGCCCAGGAAGCCCACCCCGGTGACGATGCCCTGGACCACCCGGGTGGGATCGACCTCGGCGGTGGACTCGGCCATGCCACCGAACCAGTGCAGGGGATAGCCCGACATGACGGTGAGGCCGGCCGAGGCCATGCACACCAGCGCGTAGGTGCGCATGCCGGCCGCGCGGCCGCGGTAGGAGCGCTCGTAGCCCAGGATGGCCCCCAGCACCCAGGCCCCCAGCAGCGTCATGAAGACCAGCGCATTGGTGCGCAGCTCCGAGGTGGACCAATAGGCCTGGATGAGGTGCTGCAGGTCGGCGGTGTTCATGGCGATGGCCCCCAGGGGTGGCGGTCGACGGGTGTTCAGCCCACGGCAGCGTCGCGCGCGGCGGGCGCGTAGCGGCGCAGGCCCGCCAGGCTAAGCACCCGCACCCCACCGTACTCGATGCGGATCAGCCCCTGCGCCTGCAGGCCCTTGAGGGCCTCGTTGACCCGCTGGCGCGACAGGCCCACCAAGAAGCCCAGCTCCTGCTGGGTGATGCGCAGCACCTCGCCCACACCGGGGTAGAGCACCGGGTGGAACAGCGCGGCCAGGTTGCGGGCCACGCGGGTGTCGGGGTCGTTCTGGCGGTCGGTCTCGCGGGCGGCGATGAACTGGCCCAGGCGCTCGTTGAGCTGGTTGAGCACGAAGCGGTTGAAGGGGATGCTGCGGTCCAGCAGGCCGTGGAAGGCCTCCACCGGCAGCCCGGCCACCAGGCTGGGCCGCAGCACTTCGATGTTGTAGCGGTAGGGCTCGCGCTTGAGCAGCGTGCCCTCGCCAAACCAGGCGCCCGGCGGCACCCCGGTGAAGGTGACGGCAGGCCCCTGGCTGGCGTCGTTGCTCATCTTGAGCAGGCCATCGACCACGCCGAACCAGTAGGTGGCGGGCCGGCCGATGCGGCAGACCAGGTCGCCGGGCTCGGCCGCGGCGATCTTGATTTCCTGGCGCATCGCCCGCTGGTCGGCGGGGTCCAGCAAGGCCAGCCAGGGGATGTTGGCGAACTCCGCGTCGGTGGGCACGCGGGCGCGCTCGCGCAGGGCGCGGGGGGGCAGGTCTTGGCTCATGGCAGGCACGCCACCGGCCTGCGGACCGCCAGTCTTGACCTGCGCCAAGGCTCGACGCCGCCGGTGGACATGTCCGCAGCATGCCGCGCGGACTCAGCGGCGCACACACGGGAAAGTCCCCCCTGGGCTAGTCCTAGGAATGTCGTCAGAAGGACAACACGGCGTCAAAGCCCTGCCTACGATGGGGACCATCACATCAGGTGCGCATACCCCTTGGGGCTCGCACCCAGAAGGAGACCCCGCCCGTGTCCCACACCTTCGTCCGCCTGCTGCAGGCGCATGCGACGCGCCGCCCCCAGGCACCGGCCCTGCGCGAGAAAGAGTACGGCATCTGGCAGACCACCACCTGGGGCGGCCTGCTGCAGACGGTGCAGGCCCTGGCCGCGGGCCTGCATGCCGCGGGCGTGCAGCGCGGTCAGCATGTCATCGTGGTGGGCGACAACCGCCCCCGCCTGTCGGCCGCCATGCTGGCCGCGCAGGCCCTGGGCGCCATCCCGGTGCCGCTCTACCAGGACGCGGTGGCCGCCGAGTTCGTCTTCCCGCTGACCAACGCCGAGGTGCGCTACGCGGTGGTGGAGGACCAGGAGCAGGTGGACAAGTTGCTGGAGGTGCGTGGGCAGTGTCCGCTGCTGTCGCACATCTGGTTTGACGACCCGCGCGGCCTGCGCCACTACGACGAGCCGGGCCTGGCCGGCCTGGACGCGCTGATGGCGCAAGGCCAGGCGCTGCTGGCGCGTGACGCGGGCTTTTTCGAGCGCCATGCCAGCCAGGTGCAGCCGCAGGACGTGGCGGCCATGTTCTTCACCTCGGGCACCACCGGCAACGCCAAGGGGGTGGTGCACACCCACCGCTCGCTGCTGGACCGGGCCATGGCCGGCCAGAAGTTCGACCGCCTCACCGAGCGCGAGGAGGTGCTGGCCTACCTGCCGCCGGCCTGGATCGGCCAGAACATCTTCAGCTATGCGCAGTGGCTGGCCTGCGGCTATGTGGTGAACTGCCCCGAGTCGGGCAGCACCGTGGGCATCGACCTCAAGGAGATCGGCCCCACCTACTACTTCGCGCCGCCGCGCATCTTCGAGGGCATGCTGACCTCGGTGATGATCCGCATGGAGGACGCCTCGCCGCTCAAGCGCCGGCTGTTCCACCACTTCATGGCGGTGGCCAAGCGCGTGGGCCCGGACCTGATGGATGGCAAACCCGTGGGCCTGCTGGACCGCCTGCGCTACCGCCTGGGCGACCTGTGCATCTACGGCCCGCTGCGCAACACCATGGGCTTCTCACGGGTGCGGGTGGCCTACACGGCGGGCGAGGCCATCGGGCCGGACCTGTTCACCTTCTACCGCTCCATCGGCATCAACCTCAAGCAGCTCTACGGCAGCACCGAGACGGCCGTCTTCGTCTGCCTGCAGCCCGACCATGAGGTGCGCGCCGACACCGTGGGCGTGCCCTGCGAGGGCGTGGAGATCAAGCTCAGCGACAGCGGCGAGGTGCTGGTCAAGTCGCCGGGCCTGCTCAAGGAGTACTACAAGAACCCCGCGGCCACGGCCGAGGTGCTGACCGCCGACGGCTGGTACTGCACCAGCGACGCGGGCTTCATCGACGCCAGCGGCCACCTCAAGATCATCGACCGCGTCAAGGACGTGGGCCGGCTGCGCGGCGGCGCCAACGACGGCGCGATGTTCGCCCCCAAGTACGTGGAGAACAAGCTCAAGTTCTTCCCGCACATCAAGGAGGCGGTGGCCTTCGGCCATGGCCGCGAGAAGGTCTGCGCCTTCATCAACATCGACTTCGAGGCGGTGGGCAACTGGGCCGAGCGGCGCAACCTGCCCTACGCCGGCTACACCGACCTGGCGGCCAAGCCGCAGGTGCTGGAGCTCATCCGCGAGTGCGTGGAGCAGGTCAATGCCGACCTGGCGCGCGACAACCTGCTGGCCGGCAGCCAGATCCACCGCTTCCTGGTGCTGCACAAGGAGCTGGACGCCGACGACGGCGAGATGACCCGCACCCGCAAGGTCAAGCGCGGCTTCATCCAGGACAAGTACGCGGTGCTGGTGGAGGCGCTCTACGAGGGCAAGGCCCAGCAGTTCATCGAGACCGCGGTGAAGTTCGAGGATGGCCGCACCGGCAGCGTCAGCGCGACGCTGGCGCTGCTGGACGCCAAGACCTTCCCCGCACAGACCCGGAAGGCAGCTTGAGATGGGCGACCGCAAGATCGGCGACGTCATCCTGGACGTCCAGAACATCAGCCTGCGATTCGGTGGCGTCAAGGCGCTGACCGACATCAGCTTCAATGTGCGCGAGCACGAGATCCGCTCGATCATCGGCCCCAACGGCGCTGGCAAGAGCTCGATGCTCAACTGCATCAACGGGGTGTACGTGCCCCAGGAAGGTCAGATCACCTTCCGCGGCCAGACCTTCAGCCACATGAACAGCCGGCAGGTGGCCGAGATGGGGGTGGCACGCACCTTCCAGAACCTGGCGCTGTTTAAGGGCATGAGTGTCATCGACAACATCATGACCGGCCGCAACCTGAAGATGAAGACCAACCTGTTCCAGCAGGCCATCCGATGGGGCGCGGCCGAGCGCGAGGAGTCGGCCCACCGCGAGTTTGTCGAGCACATCATCGACTTCCTGGAGATCCAGGCGCACCGCAAGACCCCGGTGGGCCGCCTGCCCTACGGCCTGCAAAAGCGCGTGGACTTAGGGAGAGCCCTGGCCATGGAGCCGCAGGTGCTGCTGCTCGATGAGCCCATGGCCGGCATGAACGTGGAGGAGAAGCAGGACATGTGCCGCTTCATCCTCGACGTGAACGACGAGTTCGGCACCACCATCGTCCTGATCGAGCACGACATGGGCGTGGTGATGGACATCTCCGACCGTGTGGTGGTGCTGGACTACGGCAAGAAGATCGGCGATGGCGCGCCCGACGAGGTGCGCGCCAACGAGGACGTGATCCGCGCCTACCTGGGCACCTCGCATTGAGTGCCATGGCCATGAACACGCCGCACGCGGACCCGGCGCCGGGCCGCCCCAAGCCGGGTCCGGCCCCCTCGGGGGGCGGTTCGGTGTACCCAACGAACCAGGGGTGAACACACCATGGGATTTTTCCTGGAAACACTGTTTGGCGGCCTGATGGCGGGCATGCTGTATTCGCTCATCGCCCTGGGCTTCGTGCTCATCTTCAAGGCCTCGGGCGTCTTCAACTTTGCGCAGGGCGCGATGGTGCTGTTCGCCGCCCTGGCCATGGCGCGCTTTGCCGAGTGGGTGCCGCAGTGGACGGGCATCGACAGCAAGATCGCCGCCAACCTCATCGCCTTCTGCCTGGCCATGGCCTGCATGGTGGTGGTGGCCTGGGTGATCGAGCGCTTTGTGCTGGGCAAGCTGGTCAACCAGGAGGGCATCACCCTGCTGATGGCCACACTGGGCATCACCTACTTCCTGGACGGCTTTGGGCAGACGGTGTTCGGCTCGGACATCTACAAGATCGACGTGGGCATGCCCAAGGACCCGATCTTCCTGTTCGAGAAGACCTTCGAAGGCGGTGTGCTCATCGGGCAGGAGGACCTGATCGCCGCGGGCATCGCCGCCGCCCTGGTGGTGGTGCTGGCGCTGTTCTTCCAGAAGACGGCCACCGGCCGCGCCCTGCGCGCCGTGGCCGACGACCACCAGGCCGCCCAGTCCATCGGCATCCCCCTGAACCGCATCTGGGTCATCGTCTGGAGCGTGGCCGGCTTTGCCGCGCTGGTGGCCGGGATCATCTGGGGCAGCAAGCTGGGCGTGCAGTTCTCGCTGTCGCAGGTGGCGCTCAAGGCGCTGCCGGTGGTGATCCTGGGCGGGCTGACCTCGGTGCCCGGCGCCATCATCGGCGGCCTGCTCATCGGCGTGGGCGAGAAGCTCTCGGAGGTCTACATCGGCCCGCTGCTGGGCGGCGGCATCGAGATCTGGTTCGCCTACGTGCTGGCGCTGGGCTTCCTGCTGGTGCGGCCGCAGGGCCTGTTCGGCGAAAAGATCATCGATCGCGTCTGAGCCCCCTTCCACGACCAGAACACCCGGAGACCTGCCATGCTCTACCGTGAGAACGGCCAGTTCAAAACCTCCTACGCGGCCGACCAGCAGATCTTCCCGATCCTGCAGGACCGCGTGGTCATCGGCCTGCTGCTGGCTGTGGCCTTCGTGGCCGTGCCGGCCCTGGCCAGCGAGTACGCCTTCCGCGCCATCCTCATCCCCTTCCTGATCCTGTCGCTGGCGGCCATCGGGCTCAACATCCTGGTGGGCTACTGCGGCCAGATCTCGCTGGGCACCGGCGCCTTCATGGCCATCGGCGCCTACGGGGCCTACAACTTCTTGGTCCGCATCGACGGCATGCCGCTGCTGCTGGCGGTGGTGCTGGGGGGCGTGTGCGCCACGGTGGTGGGCGTGGTCTTCGGCGTGCCCTCGCTGCGCATCAAGGGCCTGTACCTGGCCGTGGCCACGCTGGCGGCGCAGTTCTTCACCGACTGGGCCTTCCTGCGCATCAAGTGGTTCACCAACGACTCGGCCTCGGGCTCGGTCAGCGTCAGCGGCCTGAGCCTGCTGGGCTGGCAGATCGACACCCCGGTGGAGAAGTACCTGTTCTGCCTGGGCTTTGTCTGCGTGTGCGCCCTGCTGGCCAAGAACCTGGTGCGCAGCCACATCGGCCGGGCCTGGATGGCCATGCGCGACATGGACGTGGCCGCCGCCGTCATCGGCATACGGCCCATCCACGCCAAGCTCAGCGCCTTTGCCGTCAGCTCCTTCTTTGTGGGCATGGCCGGCGCGCTGTGGGGCTTTGTGCACCTGGGCTCCTGGGAGCCGGCCGCCTTCTCCATCGACCGCAGCTTCCAACTGCTGTTCATGGTCATCATCGGCGGCCTGGGTTCCATCATGGGTAGCTTCTTCGGCGCGGCCTTCATCGTGCTGCTGCCCATCTTCCTGAACCAGGTGCCCGCCATGCTGGGCATCCCCATCAACACCGCCCTGGCCTCGCACCTGGAAGCCATGATCTTCGGCGCCCTCATCGTGTTCTTCCTGATCGTGGAGCCGCACGGCCTGGCGCGCCTGTGGTCCACCGCCAAAGAGAAGCTGCGCCTGTGGCCCTTCCCGCACTGAGCTGTCCCGCACCCCGCGTTTTCCCCGCTCGTTCCCCTGACCCTCTTGGAGGTTGACACCATGAAGTTCAAGACCCTCGCTCAAGCCGCCCTGATCGCGGCCACCGGTCTGGCCGCCGTCGCCACCTCGCCCGCCTTTGCGCAGGCCAAGGAGCAGTTCTTCCCGGTGCTGGTCTACCGCACCGGCGCCTACGCGCCCAACGGCGTGCCCTGGGCCAACGGCTATGTGGATTACCTCAAGCTCATCAATGCCAAGGGCGGCGTCAACGGCGTGAAGATCAGCTACGAGGAATGCGAGACCGGCTACGCCACCGACCGCGGCGTGGAGTGCTACGAGCGCCTCAAGGGCAAGGGCGCCACCGTGTTCCAGCCGCTGTCCACCGGCATCACCTTCGCGCTGACCGAGAAGGCCCCTGCGGACAAGATCCCGCTGATCACCGCCGGCTACGGCCGCAGCGAGAGTGCCGACGGCAATGTGTTCAAGTGGAACTTCCCGCTGCTGGGCACCTACTGGGTGGCCGCCGATGTGCTGCTGCAGCACATCGCCAAGAAGGAAGGCGGCTGGGACAAGCTCAAGGGCAAGAAGATTGCCCTGGTCTACCACGACAGCCCCTTCGGCAAGGAGCCCATCCCCCTGGTGACCGAGCGCAGCAAGATGCACGGCTTTGACCTGCAGCTGCTGCCCGTGACCGCCCCGGGCGTGGAGCAGAAGGCCACCTGGCTGCAGGTGCGCCAGAGCCGGCCCGACTATGTGCTGCTGTGGGGCTGGGGGGTGATGAACTCCACCGCCCTGAAGGAGGCCCAGGCCACCGGCTATCCGCGCGACAAGATGTATGGCGTGTGGTGGGCCGGCGCCGAGCCTGACGTCAAGGACGTGGCCGACGGCGCCAAGGGCTACAACGCCGTGACCATGCAACACGGCGCCGAACCCAATGCCGCCGTGGTCAAGGAGATCCTGGCCCAGATCCACGGCAAGGGCCAGGGCACCGGGCCGAAGGAGGAGGTGGGCTCGGTGCTCTACATGCGCGGCCTGCTCTCGGCCATGCTGGCGGTGGAGGGGATGCGCCGCGCCCAGGAGAACTACGGCAAGGGCAAGGTCATCACCGGTGAGCAGATGCGCTGGGGCCTGGAGAACCTGGCGCTGGACCAGAAGAAGCTTGACGCCCTGGGCTTTGCCGGCGTGATGCGCCCGGTCTCCACCTCGTGCAAGGACCACATGGGCTCCAGCTGGGCCCGCGTGCACACCTGGGACGGGGCCAAGTGGAACTTCACCTCCGACTGGTACCAGGCCGACGAGTCCCTGCTCAAGCCCATGGTCAAGGCCGCGGCCGACAAGTACGCCGCCGAGAAGAAGCTCGAGCGCCGCGCCGCGGCCGACTGTGGCGCCTGAAGCCGCAAGCGCCCCCCCTTTTTCCACGCGCCCGGCCCCTGTGCCGGGCGGGCCTCCCCACGGGGGCCTTCACGCAGGCGCCGCGCGCGACGTCTGCCTGAACAAGAACCCTGCGCCATCAAGGACGCGAACGTATGAGCAACATGCTTCTCAACGTCAACGGCATCGAAGTCATCTACAACCACGTCATCCTGGTGCTCAAGGGCGTGAGCCTGCAGGTGCCCGAGGGCAAGGTGGTGGCCCTGCTGGGCGGCAACGGCGCGGGCAAGACCACCACCCTGCGCGCGGTCAGCAACCTGCTGGCCGGCGAGCGCGGTGAAGTCACCAAGGGCAGCATCGAGCTGCGCGGCGAGCGCATCGAAGCCCTGTCCACCTCCGACATGGTGGAGCGCGGTGTGGTGCAGGTGATGGAAGGCCGCCACTGCTTCGCCCACCTCACCATCGAGGAGAACCTGCTCACCGGCGCCTACACCCGCCGTGACGGCAAGGCCGCCGTGGCCCAGACGCTGGAGAAGGTCTACACCTACTTCCCCCGCCTCAAGACCCGCCGCACCAGCCAGGCGGCCTACACCTCGGGCGGTGAGCAGCAGATGTGCGCCATTGGTCGCGCGCTGATGTGCAACCCCAAGATGGTGCTGCTGGACGAGCCCAGCATGGGCCTGGCCCCGCAGATCGTGGAGGAGGTGTTCGAGATCGTGAAGGACCTGAACACCAAGGAGCGCGTGACCTTCCTGCTGGCCGAGCAGAACACCAACATCGCCCTGAAGTACGCCGACTACGGCTACATCCTGGAGAACGGCCGCATCGTCATGGACGGCGAGGCCCGTGCCCTGCGCGAGAACGAGGACGTCAAGGAGTTTTACCTGGGCATGGGCGGCGGCGACCGCAAGAGCTTCAAGGACGTCAAGAGCTACAAGCGCCGCAAGCGCTGGTTGGCTTGACCCTGCCTCGACCCCGCACGCTGGAGACGACGATGGACGAAGACTGGGGATTCGAGCCGCCAGCGTTCAAGCCCGACGAGGCCTTGCAGCGCCTGCGGCGCGACCTGCGTGAGCTGGGCCTGACGGAGCGCGAGGGCCGCTTTGAGCGGCGCGGCAGCGCCATCGCCCGCGCGGTGGTGGACGGCGCTGCGCTGCAGGTGGCGCTGGTCAAGCGCCCGGCGCGCAGCCCGGAATGGACCCCACAGAAGGCGCTGAAAGACAGCGCCCAGGTGCGCGACTTTGTCGCGCTGGTGAAGAAGAACCTTGCCGGCTGGAGCGACAGCGATGAGTGATTTCTACGACGCCCTGGAGACCCGCCCGGCCGCCGCGCGCGAAGCCGCCCTCATGGCCGCCCTGCCCGGGGTGGTGGCCCAGGCCCAACGCACCACCGCCTACGCCGAGCTGTTGGCCGGCGTGGACCCGGCGCAGGTGAGCAGCCGCACCGCGCTGGCGGCCCTGCCCGTGGTGCGCAAGCACGAACTGCTGGAACGCCAGCAGGCCGCCCGGGCCGCCGGCGGCGACCCCTTCGGCGGTTTTGCCGCCATCGGCTGGACCGGCCTGCACCACCCGCGCGGCGCACGCCGCGTGTTCCAGAGCCCCGGCCCGATCTACGAACCCGAGGGCGAGGGCACCGACTACTGGCGCATGGCCCGCGCCCTGTACGCCGCCGGCCTGCGCGCAGGTGATCTGGCGCACTGCAGCTTCAGCTATCACCTGACCCCCGCCGGCTCGATGATGGAAAGTGGCGCGCATGCCATCGGCTGCACCACCTTTGCCGGCGGCGTGGGCAACACCGAGCTGCAGCTGCAGGCGGTGGCCGAACTGCGGCCCCAGGCCTACATCGGCACCCCCAGCTTCCTGAAGATCTTGGTGGAAAAGGCGGCGGAAGGCGGCACCGCCCTCGGCAGCCTGCGCAAGGCCTTGGTCTCGGGCGAAGCCTTCCCGCCCTCGCTGCGCGACTGGCTGGCCGAGCGCGGCATTGCCGCCTACCAGTGCTACGCCACCGCCGACCTGGGCCTCATCGCCTATGAAACCACCGCCCGTCAGGGCCTGGTGCTGGACGAGGGCGTGATCGTGGAGATCGTGCGCCCCGGCACCGGCGACCCGGTGCCCGAGGGCGAGGTGGGCGAGCTGGTGGTCACCACCCTCAACCCCGACTACCCGCTGGTGCGCTTTGGCACCGGCGACCTCTCCGCCGTGCTGCCTGGCCCCTGCCCCACCGGCCGCAGCAACGGCCGCATCAAGGGCTGGATGGGCCGCGCCGACCAGACCGCCAAGGTGCGCGGCATGTTCGTGCACCCCAGCCAGGTGGCCGAGGTGCTGCGCCGCTTCCCCGAGGCGCTCAAGGCCCGCCTGGTGGTGGAAGGTGAAATGGCCACCGACCGCATGACCCTGAAAGTGGAAGCCGCCACCCAGCCCGACGGCCTGGCCGCCCGCATCGCCGACGCCGTGCGCGACGTGACCAAGCTGCGCGCCGAGGTGCAGCTGCTGGCCCCGGGCAGCCTGCCCAACGATGGCAAGGTGATTGAGGACGCGCGCAGCTACCAATGACCTGGCCGGGCGGCCCGCGCGAAGGCGTACCGTCGCCCCGGCCGCCGGCGCGGGCTCAGGCCGATGGTGCGTCCTCGTACAGCTCCAGCGGCAGCCCGTCCGGGTCGGCAAAGAAGGTGAAACGCCGGCCGGTGAACTCGTCCACCCGCAGGGGCTCCACCGCCACGCCCTGGCCCTGCAACCAGGCGGCCAGGGCCGCCACATCCGCCACGCAGAAGGCCAGGTGGCGCAGGCCACAGGCTTCGGGCCGGCTGGGGCGCGGCGGGGGCGAGGGGAAGCTGAACAGCTCCAGTTGGCCGCCGTCGGGCAGCGCCAGGTCCAGCTTCCACGACTGGCGCTCGGCGCGGAAGTGTTCGCCCACCACGGCCAGGCCCAGCAGGTCCACGTAAAAGCGCCGTGAGGCGGCGTAGTCCGAGACGATGAGCGCCACATGGTGGAGGGCGCGCAGGGGGCTGGGACGGGAGGTGGCGGCGGCGGGGGTGACGGTCATGCGGCCTCAGGCGAGTCGGACAATGCGCCGGATTCTGGCTTTCCCCCACCTGCCTGCCATGTCCGCCTTCTGGAACGAACGCTTCGCCGCCCCCGGCTTCAAGTACGGCACCGCCCCCAATGCCTTCTTACGCGCCCAGGCGCCGGCCCTGCTGCCGCCCGGCGCCCAGGTGCTGGTGCCCGGCGATGGCGAGGGTCGCAACGGCGTGTGGCTGGCCGCACAGGGCCATCAGGTGCTGGCGGTGGACGCATCAGACGTGGGCCTGGCCAAGGCCAGCCAGCTCGCCGCTGCGCAAGGCTGCGCCACGCACTACGCCACCCAGGTGGCGGACTTGGCGCAGTGGGCACCCGTCCCCGACACCTGGGATGCGGTGGTGCTGGTTTACACCCACCTGCCGTCCAGCTTCCGCCAGCAGGCGCACCGCGCGCTGGCGCAGGGCCTCAAGCCCGGTGGCGTGCTGCTGCTGGAGGCCTTCCACCCCACACAGTGGACCGAGCTGCAGGGCGCCAGCGGCGGCCCGCGCGAGGTGGACATGCTCTACCCGCTGGCCACGCTGCAGGCCGACTTCAGCGACCTGCTGGAGGAACTGCACGGCGAGGAGACCGAGACCACGCTGGACGAGGGCCCCGGCCACCAAGGCCTGGCGCGGGTGACGCGTTGGGTGGGGCGGCGGCGTTGAGCGGCACCGTTGAGCGGCACCGGAAGGGTGCGCCTCAGCGGTTGGCCAGAAAGCCCTCGGTGGCGCGGTAGAGGTCGTCCTTCAGGCGCATCAGGGTGGCGCGGCCCAGCTCAAAGGCGTTGCGTTCGAGCTGCAGCAGGGTGTCGGGCGCGTCCAGGGCGCTGACCGAGAGCTGCGAAGGCCGGCCGACCGAGGAGAAGTAGTCGAAGAACTTGAAGTCGGCCCCTCCGTGCAGGGTCTCGCCGCGCAGCCAGACATTGGGCACGCCCAGGGCGTCGCTCATCACCAGACCGTGCAGGCTCTGGCTGATGACCATGCCGGACTGGCTGATCATCTGGCAGGCGGCGTCCAGGTCGGCCGTGCGCATGTCCAGGATGGCGGCGCCGGGGTGGCGGGCCACAAAGGCCTGGTAGCGCGGGTCCTGGATGCGGCTGTGGTGGGGAATGAGCAGATAGGGGCGCACGCGGCGGGTGCTGGGCCGCACCGCATCGCCGGTGAGCAGCCCCAGGTCGCCCATCACCCCGGCTTGCGGGTTGTCCGGGTCGAGCTTGGCATGCGAGAGCGCGCCGCGCACAAAGTGCACCTTGACCTTGGTCTTGGCCGGCACGTCCATGCGCCGGCCGTGCATGAAGCCCGAGCCCAGCACGTGCAGCGGGGTGCTGCGCTTGTCCAGCAGGCCGCTCTTGACCGGCCAGCCCAGGATGGAGCCCACCGAGATGGCCTCGCACTGCTGCATGCCCGCAAACGCCACGCGGAGCTTGAAGAGCCGCTCAAAGAGCAGCGGCCCCAGTTCGTCGCCCAGGTTGGGCACCCCGTCGTTGCCCTTCCACCAGAAGAGCTTGAGAGTCTTGGATTTCGCCATGCCGGGCAGTATGCCGGGCGGCAGGAAACTTCCAGCAACAACCGGGGGGCATCCCCCTTGACCGATCAGCACTCCACGATGTTGACGGCCAGGCCGCCGCGGGCGGTTTCTTTGTACTTGGTGAGCATGTCGGCGCCGGTCTCGCGCATGGTCTTGATGACCTTGTCCAGGCTCACATAGTGGCTGCCGTCGCCGCGCAGCGCCATGCGCGCGGCGTTGATGGCCTTGACCGAGGCGATGGCGTTGCGCTCGATGCAGGGGATCTGCACCAGGCCGCCCACGGGGTCGCAGGTCAGGCCCAGGTGGTGCTCCATGCCGATCTCGGCGGCGTTCTCCACCTGCTCGGGGGTGCCGCCCAGCACGGCGCACAGGGCCCCGGCGGCCATGGAGCAGGCCACGCCCACCTCACCCTGACAGCCCACCTCGGCGCCGGAGATGCTGGCGTTTTCTTTGTAGAGCAGACCGATGGCGCCGGCGGTGAGCAGAAAGTCCACCACGCCGGCCGGTGTGGCGCCGTGCACAAAGGTCCAGTAGTAATGCAGCACGGCGGGCACGATGCCGGCCGCGCCGTTGGTGGGCGCGGTCACCACGCGGCCGCCGGCGGCGTTCTCCTCGTTGACCGCCAGGGCATAGAGGTTGACCCAATCCAGCACTTGCAGCGGGTCGCGCAGGGCCTTCTCGGGATGGGCACAGAGTTGGCGGTGCAGCTCGGGCGCGCGGCGCTTGACCTTGAAGCCGCCGGGCAGCGTGCCCTCGGTGGCGCAACCGCGTTGCACGCAGGCCTGCATCACGGCCCAGATGCGCAGCAGGCCGGCGTCGATGGCGGCGTCGTCGTGCCAGTGGCGCTCGTTCACGCGCATCACCCCGGCAATGCTCAAGCCCTCGCGCTGGCACAGCGCCAGGAGTTCGGCCCCGCTGTGGAAAGGCAGGGGCAGCACGGTGGCGTCCGGGGCGATGCGCTGGGCGCGCGCGCCGTCGGCCATCACCTCCTCACTCAGCACAAAGCCGCCACCCACCGAGTAGTAGCAGCGCTCGGCCAGGCGGGCGCCCACCGCGTCAAAGGCCGAGAAGCGCATGCCGTTGGCGTGCAGCGGCAGGCTCTCGCGCCGGTGCATCACCAGGTCGGTCTTCTCCACAAAGGCCACCGGGTGGGTGCCCAGCAGCGGCAGTTGGCCGGTGGCGCGCACCTGGGCCAGGCGCGGGGCGATGGTCTCCACCGCCACGGTGTCGGGCTCCTCACCCAGCCAGCCCAGCAGCACGGCGGTGTCGCTGCCGTGGCCCTTGCCGGTGGCGCCCAGCGAGCCGTACAGATCGGCCTGCACGCGGGCCACTTGCGGCAACAGGCCGTCGGCCGCCAGCCGGCGGGTGAACAGGGCCGCAGCGCGCATGGGCCCCACGGTGTGCGAGCTGGAGGGCCCGATGCCGATCTTGAACAGGTCGAAGACAGAAATGGCCATGGCATGCGGTCTGGACGCGCGCGGCGCCAAACGGATGAGGGTCTGGACGGAAAGGCGTGCCGGCCCACCCCGTACGGCACCGGGCCGGCGTGCGCCCCCAGTGTGGAGCGCCTGCGCAACCCAGGCAGACGGTGAAGACCCGCAGGCCGCGGGCCCGGTGCCCTGCAAACCCCGGGCCCGGCCAAGGCCGGCCGGCGCAGGCACACTGCGGCCTGCCCCTTCTTCCGACGCCACCATGAACCTGCTCTTCGTCGCCGACCCCCTGGACAGCTTCAAGATCCACAAGGACACCACCTTCGCCATGATGCGCGAGGCCGCCCGCCGCGGGCACCGCCTGTTTGCCTGCGAGGCCGGCAGCCTGCACTGGCAGCGCGGCACCCCGGTGAGCGCCCGGGTGCAGGAGATCACCCTCACCGGCAAGAGCGGCTATGGCGTGCACGACTGGTACACCGTGGTGGCCGAGGCCGTGCGCCCGCTGGCCGACTTTGACGCCACGCTGATGCGCAAAGACCCGCCCTTTGACAGCGAATACTTCTACGCCACCCACCTGCTGCAGCGGGCTGAGACCGAAGGCGCCCGCGTCTTCAACAGCCCGCAGGCGCTGCGCGACCACCCGGAGAAGCTCGCCATCCTGGAGTTCCCCGAGTTCATCGCGCCCACCCTGGTCACGCGCAGCGCGGCCGACGTGCGGGCCTTCCATGCCGAGCACCGCGACATCATCTTGAAGCCCCTGGACGGCATGGGCGGCATGGGCATCTTCCGCGTCAAGGACGACGGCCTGAACCTGGGCGCCATCCTGGAGAGCCTGACGCGCGACGGCGCCCAGACCCTCATGGTGCAGCGCTACCTGCCCGAGATCGTGGACGGCGACAAACGCGTGCTGGTGATTGGCGGGCAGGTGGTGCCCTTCTGCCTGGCGCGCATTCCGCAGGGTGGCGAGGTGCGCGGCAACCTGGCCGCCGGTGGCAAGGGCGTGGCCCAGCCCATCAGCGCGCGCGACCGCGAGATTGCCGCCGCCATCGGCCCCAAGCTGGCCGCCCGTGGCCTGCTGCTCATCGGCCTGGACGTCATCGGCAGCACCCTCACCGAGATCAACGTCACCAGCCCCACCTGCTTCCAGGAAATCTTTGACCAGACCGGCTGCGACGTGGCGGCGCTGTTTGTGGACGCGCTGGAGGCGGCGCTGCGCGCCTGATCAGGCGGGCGGGTCCAGCCACCCCAGCGCCTGCAGCTTGCCAATGAGCTGCGCCACATTGCGGGTCTGCAGCTTGCGCATCAGGTTCTCGCGGTGCTTGTCCACCGTCTTGGGTGAGAGGTGAAGCAGCTCGCCCATGGTGGCGTTGCTGTGGCCCTCGCAGACCAGGCGGGCGATCTGCAGCTCACGGGGGGTGAGCTGCACCTGCACCTCGGCCACACGCTCCATCACCTCGGGCGGGCGCACGGTGATGCCCTGCATCACGGCCTGCAGGTGGCCCAGCAGGGCCGCCCCGCCCATCTCCTTGAGCAGCAGGCCGTCGGCGCCGGCCAGGTCGGCCTGCTGCAGCACCACGCCCGAGCCCGAACCGGTGAGCAGCACCACCTTCAGGCGCGGGTCGCGCTGCTTGAGGTAGCGGATCAGGGCATGCACATCGCCCCCGGGCATGTGAAAGTCCAGCAGCACCAGATCCGGCGCCAGCGCCTGCACCTGGGGCAGCACCGCGTCGACGGACGCCACTTCCCCCACCACCGTCCAGCCAGGCTGGCTGGCCAGGAACAGCCGCAGCCCCTCGCGGAAAATCGCGTGGTCGTCGGCCAGCAACAAGCGGGTGGGGGTGAGCAGGTTCATGAAGTCGATCCGGTCAACGGCAGCCGCGGCCCAATCGGTCTGGGGACGCGGGCCGCGGTGGCCATGGCGCCTGCTGCGGGGAGCCCTGCTGCGGGCACTGTGGTGGCCCCTGTGGTGGCTGCCAGGGTGGGCATTGTCGCCAGCCTGGGCGCAGGAGGCGGCGGCCTGTCAGCTGGGGCCGGCCCAGGTGGCCACCGGACTGCCCGCCCAGACGCTGCGCGGCTGCACGCGCTCCAGCCCCGCGCCCGCCGGCAGCCCGGCGTGGCAGGGCACGGCGACGGTGCCCCACTGGCTGGCGCCCTTGCAGGCCGCCCACCATGACGTGATCCGGCTGCACTGGGCGGGCCCCGAACCCGTGGCCCTGCTGCTGGACCTGGGCGTGCCAGACGCGATGCACCTGAGCATGGCCCACACCGCCGCGGGCCGGGACGCGCCACTGGCGCAGGTCCACCTGGGCCCCGACAGCCAGGTGGCCGACCGCCCCCTGCCCGCCCCCCGGCTGAGCCTGCCGGTCACGCTGGCCCCCGGGCTCAACGAGATCGCCCTGACCTACCGGGTGCATGCGGGCGGACGCCTGCAGCCGGCGCTGGAGCCGCCGGCGCGGTGGCAGGTGCGGCAGGCGCGGTTTGACTGGCGCAACGGGCTCATCGTCGGGGCCATGCTGGTGCTGATCGACGTGGTGCTGGTGCTGCTGCGCGTGGCGCGAGAGCGCTCCTACCTGTACTTTGTCCTGCTGGTGTCGGTGCATGCCTTTCTGCTGGGGGTCTTTGGCGGCTACGGCCTGGCCTTCTGGTGGCCCCAGTCGCCCGGCCTGAACCAGCTGGTGCCGGTGGTGGGCGCTGCCCTGGCGCTGGGCCTGCACGCACTGTTCAGCCTGAGCTTTTTGCGGCTGCGTGTGCGGGCGCCGGGCCTGGCCCGGCTGCATGGGCTGGTGGTGGGGCTGGCGGGCCTGGCGCTGGCGGGTGTGCTGGCCACCGGCCTGCACCCGCTGTGGTACGCCACCTTGCTGCTGTGCGCGGCGATTTACGTGCCCTTGAGCCTGGGGGCCGCCGCCCACGCCGCGTGGCAACGCCTGCCCGGTGCGCGCCTGTACCTGCTGGGCGAGCTGCTGCTGGTGCTGTTCAGCTTCGTCCTGTTTGGCCTGAGTGTGCTGGGCCACAACCCCTGGCCCGACCAGCCGATGTTCATGTACCCCAAGATCGGCCTGCTGGCCGAGACCGCCTTCTTCAGCCTGGCGCTCATCCTGCGGGTACGGCGTTTCCAGCGGGAGCAGGCCGAGCTGCGCGAACGCCGCCTGGTCGACGCCCAGGCCCTGTGGCAGGCGGAATCCGCCCGCCAGGAGGCCGACGAGCGCGCACGCCAGCAGCTGCTGCGCCTGGCCAGCGCCGGCCACGACCTGCACCAGCCCCTGGCCTCCCTGCGCATGGCCATCGACGCCCTGCACGCCCAGCTGGGCACCGGCACCCCCGCGGGTGGCGGCGCGCCGCCCGCACTGGCCGAACACCTGACGCGCTCGCTGGACTACGCCCAGACCCTGGTGCGCGACATCCTGGCCCAGTCCCGGCAGGACCACCAGCACTTGGCAGCCGACACCGTGTCCCTGGGCCACCTGATCGGCCAGGTGGTGCAGGAGCACCAGGCCGGCGCGTTGGCCAAAGGCCTGCGCCTGCGCGCCGTGGACACCAGCGCCGAGGTGGCCGGCTCCGCGCTGATCCTGCACCGCCTGCTGCACAACCTGGTGGGCAATGCCGTGCGTTACACGCTGCGCGGTCACATCCTGGTGGGCGTGCGCCACCGCGCGGGCGGGGCGCTGGAGCTGCAGGTGCTGGACCAGGGCCCCGGGCTGGAGGCCCACCAGCTGCAAACCCTGCAGGCCCCGTTCCAGCAGGGCCCGCAGGCCAGCGAACAGGGCCACGGACTGGGCCTGTTCATCGTGCGCAGCCTGTGCGCGCAGGCGGGCTATCAGCTGGTGGTGCGCAGCCGGCCGGGGCACGGCAGCTGCTTTGGCGTTCACCTGCCCGCGGCGGTGGCCAGTCGTTCGGACTCCGCCTGAGCACCGCCAAGCCCTCAGCACACCTGCCACACCCCATGCGCAGCACCTGCAACCTCCCTGGCCTGCGGCAGCGGGCCTTGGCCCGGCAGTTCCACTGGCTGCCCGCGGTGCATGACCTGCGGCCGGTGCCTGGTCTTCGCCACATGGCGCTCTCGGTGTTTGACCACTGGCTGACCGAGGCAGAGGCCCGGCAGGCCCTGGTGCATGTGCCCATGGCCGAGCAGCAGCGCCGTGACCGCCAACTGTGGGGCTGGGCCCTGGACTGTGCAGCACAGACCGAGTGGCTGGACTTTCGCTTCAAGGGCCGACGCCAGCAACAGCTGCGGTTGCGCGCCTACACCTCAGCCCAGGCACTGGCCATGGCCTGGCGCCCACCCTCACTGGGCGGCGGGCGGCGGCCCCTGCGACACGCGCTGTTGCCACAGCAGCAAGCGGTGGTGTACGAGGGGCATGACCACACCTGGGCCCTGGTGCTGCCGGACCCGCAGGACCTGGCACCGTGGCGCCTGGCAGCGGCCCGGCACGGGCTGCACCTGTTGCCGGGCTGAAAGGCTGAGACAGGGCGGCCAGGCGGCTGCGGACGCTGGAAATCGACTGTCTACTTGGCGGGGAAGCTTCCGGTCGCTGCAGCGTGGAGCGCGAGATCCAGCAACTTGCGATCTTCGAAATTGAAGATCGTCGGGACCGAACCAACAAGAAAGTCGACCTTCTCACGCGTCACACCCACGAACCGGACGGCAGCCGAACGTGCCGCTTCGAGGTCTGCTTTCGAGTCGCCGAAAAAGAGCACGCGCTCGGGGGCGCGGCCGACTCCTGACGCCACCTGCGCCAGCGCCTGCGCCTTGGTGGTGGAGCCTCCGTAGACGACCTTGAAGTGGGCAAGCAGCCCGCGGCCCGCGAGGACGCGCGACGCCTCGTCTTCGGGCGCGGCGGTGCACACGAAGCAAGGCAGGTCGCTGCCGGCGATGAACGCATCGACACCTTCGACCAATGGCGCGGCGCTCAGTGCCTCCTCGAGGGCACGTTCGTAGGCGCCAGCCAGCTGACGCTCCACCTGCGCGTCATACGGCCGAGAAAGGATGCAAGTCCAAATGTGGGCGAACTTCTGCTTTCGCGGGACGCCGCCGTGGGCTTGGTTGTACTGGGCGATGGCGACCTTTTTCTGCGCGTCGACATCGAACAAGGCGAGCATGGCGTCGTGCTTGATGTGATTGGACTGCAGGAGCACGCCGTCCATGTCAAAGACCAACGCGTCAAAGTGATGAGAAGGGCCAACAGGGTCAAGGCCAACTGGGTCAGGTCTTGCATTCATACATTGCCTTCGCGTGGTCAGTTCTTCTGCAGTGACCTTTGAGCCTCGACCTTTCGCACCGCTCGGCTCACTGTTGCGTAGTGCACCTCGAAATGGTCAGCGATGGCCTTCATGCTGTGATCGCCCGATGCGTAGGCTTCGGCCATCGCAACGTCGCGGTTCGGGTTTTTGGCGTACTCGGCCAGCGGCAAAGGGGCCCTGCGGCGCTGCACCCTCGGGACTTCCATAAGCGCCTGATCCGCGCTTTCAAGGCCCTGCTGCAGGGCGACCACGAAGTCTTCGCTGCCGAGAAACACCTGCCCTCGCAGGCCCTCCCACACCGAAGGCACGCCCACGCCCGCCCGCACGAAGTCCACATACCGCGCCACAGCGCGTTTCCTGGTGGATCCAAAGGCCAGCAACAGTTGATCCACTTCCAGCCAATTCGGTGCCATATCGGGGCCACCCAGCACGTCGGCATGGCTGCTCCAGGGCCAGTCTGCGGCATCGTTGACCATGCCGGCACGCACCGGGTTCAGCACCACGTGGCGGATCAGTTCCAACAGGTGCGCTTCGCGCTCGACCAGCACGGCCTTGTCGCGACCTTGGAACACGTGTCCCACTCGCTGGTACAGGGCTCCTGAGAACTGAAGCCGCAGCGGTCTGGCCATGCTGGATTTCCTGGCGACGAGGTGGTTGATGCGCGCAGGTCGTGACGTAGGGTGGAATTGTTGGATTGCAAGACCGGACCCTTGTGTCCTCTGGCCGAGCAGCAACGCCTTGACCGCCAACTGTGGAACTGGGCCCTGATGCTGCCGGACCCGCAGGACCTGGCACCGTGGCGCCAGGCAGCGGCCCGGCACGGGCTGCACCTGTTGCCGGGCTGAAAGGCTGAGACAGGGCGGCCAGGCGGCTGCGGACGCTGGAAATCGACCGCCTGCTTGGCGGGGGGGGAGGCTGACGGCCACGCAATTACGGTGGGTCCCGTATCCCCGATCCCGTCGCCCCTCGGCACAGTCAAGCCATCGCCTCACCGCACTGCCCCGGAGCCCTTCCATGCCGCTGACCCAACCCACCGTCTGGCGCAGCCTGTTGGCCGCCGCCGATTGGCGTCACCACCTGCGCCAGCTCAGCGACCGGCCCGCGCTGGACGTGGCCTTCATCACCAACCTGCGCGACGAGGACGAGCGGCGGCGCTTCTTCACCCCCGGCGCGGCCCTGGACCGCCATGCCAGCGGCCCGCGCCTGCACCTGGGCCCGGTGGCGGGCGCCATCCGCGGCCTCAATGTCACGGCCGCCGAGATCCTGGACCGCGAGGGCCGGCGCCGGGCACGGCAGGTCTTCATGGACGCGGTGGACTGGGCCCAGGACCAGGGTGCGCGGGTGGTGCTGTTGGCCGCGTCCACCAAACGCCTGTTCGGGCGGGATGGCCATGACCTCAAGGCCCGCTTCCCGCACCTGCTCTTCACCCTGGGCGACAACGGCACCGCCTGGCTGCTGTGCCGCGACGTGGAACGCGCCGCACGGCTGGCCGGCCTGCCCACGCTGCAGCAGGCGCGGGTGCTGGTGGTGGGCGCCTACGGCATCCTGGGCACCGCCGTTTCGCGCCACCTCCAGGCCCAGGGGTGCCAAGTGGCGGGCTGGGGTCGCCAGGTGGTCCTGCTGGAGGAGCTCAGCTCGCGCACCGGGCTGCCGGTGTGCATGAACCTGGAGACCGCCGGCCACTTTGACATCGTGGTGACTTGCACCCACAGCCCAGACTCGCGACTGAGCGCCGAGCAGCTTGAACTGCTGCGCCCGGAGGGCCGCCGCCTGGTGGTGGTGGACGTGGCCGAGCCCGCCAACCTCACCCCTGAGGCGCTGGCCCGTTGCGGCGGCCGGGTGATCCGCCAGGACGCCGGCAACGCCCACTCGCCCCAGCTGCGCTACGTGCTGGGTCGCCTCAGCCACCACAAGCTGCACCTGCCACGCGGCACCGCCTTCGGCTGTTTTGCCGAAGCCATGGCGCTGCACCATGCCGCCCATGTGGAGCGCCAGGCCCATGTGCTGCAGCAGGACTGGTTTCAGGTCAACCCGGCGCAGATGGGTCTGGTGGCCCGTGCCTTCGACGGCCTGCGGCTGGGCCTGCCCGACCCCCACTGCTTTGGCCAGCCCCTGCCGCCGCGCTGGGACCTGCAGGTGCCGGCCGCCCACCTGCACGGCCCCGCGGGCAGCGCCAACCGCCTTGACCACGCCGGGCCACCGGCCCTGGGCCAGCTGACCTGAGCCACGGCACGGCCCACAGGGCCAATTCCCTGTGCCGTACCCGGACTGTCACCGGCGCCATTTGGCGCCGCGGCGCCCGGGATGCTGCAATGACGGCATGCACATCGCCCTCGTCGCCCATGACCGCATGAAAGACCGCATGGTCGCCCTGGCGCGCGACTTCGCGCCTTTCCTGCGCCAGCACACCCTGATGGCCACCGGCACCACCGGCGGCCGCCTGCAGGACGAGGTGGGCCTGACGGTGGAGCGCCTGCTGAGCGGCCCGCTGGGCGGCGACCTGCAGATCGGCGCCCGGCTGTCGGTGGGCGAGGTGGACGCGGTGGTATTCCTGCGCGACCCCATGACCGCCCAGCCCCACGAGCCCGACATCAACGCCCTGGTGCGCGCCTGCGACGTGCACGACGTGCCCTGCGCCACCAACGTGGCCGGCGCCCGCCTGCTGCTGCGCGCCCTGCAGGCCGGCTGAGCCGGCCGCCGCCTTACAAAACATCACCGTACGCCCCGGCCAGGCCTTACAAGGGCCGCGCAGCATGCGGACCATGCCTGCGCCCTCCCCCTGGCAGCCCGCCGCCGGCCGCCTTCGACATGACCGCCTGCGCACCGCCGGCGCCGCCGCGCTCAGCGCCGCCATGGTGCTGGCCCTGCTGAGCCCGGCCGACGCCGGCGCGCAGGGTTTTCCGGGTGGCATGGGCGGGCCGGGAGGCCCGGGCGGACCGGGCGGCGACCGCCGAAGCGCCCCCACCCCCCGCGAGGCCGCCCCCGCCATCGAGGACCTGCTGCGCCCGGACCCCTGGCGCCTGTGGCTGGGCGTGCTGCGCGAGGAGCTGGCCGATCCCGCCATGGCCCCCGCACAGGCCGAGCTGACCGCCCTGCTGCGCGAGCTGGACGACCTGCAGGCCCAGAACGAGCGGCGCGTGCGCCTGGCCCTGCGCCGCCAGCGGGCCGTCACCTCGCCCAAGGTGGACGTGGCGCGCGACCTGACCGCCGAAGCCGAGGACGCCCGCGACTGGCTGGAGACGCTGCAGGCCGTGGCCCAGCGCTGGCTGGCCCTGGAGGCCCGGCTGGACACCCCGCAGCGCGAGCGCCTGCTGGCCCGCTACGAGGACTGCTGGCAGGGCCGGGTGGTGGTGCCGGCGCCGCGGCGCTGAAGCCCGCGGGCTGCCTGGCCGACAATCCGGCCCCATGGCCCTGATCACCCTGACTCAAGCCCACCTGGCCTTTGGCCACGTGGCCCTGCTCGACAACGCCGACTTTTCCCTGGAGAACGGCGAGCGCGTGGCCATCATCGGCCGCAACGGTGCGGGCAAGTCCTCGCTGCTGAAAATCCTGGCGGGCATGGAGAAACCCGACGATGGCGAGTTGCAGGTGCAGGGCGGCATCCAGCGCTTCTACGTGCCGCAGGAGCCCGCCTTCACGCCGGGCGCCACGGTGTTTGAGACCGTGAGCGAGGGCCTGGCCGAGGTCAAGTCCCTGCGCGAGCGCTTTGAACGCCACGACCCCGCCGACGACCTGGACGCGGTGCAAACCCGCCTGGAGGCCCTGGACGGCTGGAACTGGGAGCGCCGCGTGGAGGAGACCCTGCACCGCCTGGTGCTGGACCCGGCCGGCGTGGTGCAAAACCTCTCGGGCGGTATGAAGAAGCGCGTGGCCCTGGCCCGCGCCCTGGTGGCCAACCCCGAGGTGCTGCTGCTGGACGAGCCCACCAACCACCTGGACCTGGACGCGATTGACTGGCTGGCCGGCCTGCTGCGTGAGTTCCGCGGTGCGCTGGTGCTCATCACCCACGACCGCGCGTTCCTGGACATGGTGTCCACCCGCATCCTGGAGCTGGACCGGGGCCAGCTGCGCAGCTACCCCGGCAACTTCACCCAGTTCCAGGCCGCCAAGGCCCGCGAGCTGGAGGCCGAGGCCCTGGCCAACGCCCGCTTTGACAAGCTGCTGGCGCAAGAAGAGGTGTGGATCCGCAAGGGCGTGGAAGCCCGCCGCACCCGCAGCGTGGCCCGCGTGCAGCGCCTGCACCAGCTGCGCAACGAGCGCGCTGCGCGCCGCGACGTGCAGGGCAATGTGCGCCTGGAGATCGACCGCGGCGCCGCCGGCGGCAAGCTGGTGGCCGAGCTGGACGGCGTGACCAAGGGCTACGGTGGCCGCACCCTGGTCAAGGACTTCAGCACCACCATCCTGCGCGGCGACAAGATCGGCCTGGTGGGCCCCAACGGCGTGGGCAAGACCACGCTGCTGAAGATGATCCTGGGCCAGTTGCAGCCCGACAGCGGCACCCTGCGCACCGGCACCAACCTGCAGGTGGCCTACTTTGACCAGATGCGCGAGGTGCTCAACCCCGAGGCCACGCTGGCCGACACCATCAGCCCGGGCAGCGAGTGGATCGAGATTGGCAACAGCCGCAAGCATGTGATGAGCTACCTGGGCGACTTCCTGTTCGCCCCGGCGCGTGCCAACTCGCCGGTCAAGAGCCTCTCTGGCGGTGAGCGCAACCGCCTGCTGCTGGCCCGCCTGTTTGCCCGGCCGGCCAATGTGCTGGTGCTGGACGAGCCCACCAACGACCTGGACATCGAAACCCTGGAGCTGCTGGAAGAACTGCTGGCCGACTACAACGGCACCGTGTTCCTGGTCAGCCACGACCGGCGTTTTGTGGACAACGTGGTCACCAGCATCATTGCCTGGGAGGGCGAGACCCAAGCCGGCTTCTGGCGCGAGTACGAAGGCGGCATTGAGGACTGGCTGGTGCAGCGCGAGCGCACCCGCACCGCCCAGGCCAAGGCCGCGGCACAAGCCGCCAAGGCAGAGGCGGCGGTGCCCCCCCCGCCCAGCGCCGCCCCGGCCGCCGCCCCTGCGGCGCCCAAGCCCCGCACCAAGCTCAGCTACAAAGAGCAGCGCGAGCTCGACGAGCTGCCCGCCCGCATCGAGGCCCTGGAGCAGGAGCAGGCCACGCTGGCCGCCCTGATCGGCGGCAGCGAGCTCTACACCCAGGGCGCAGCGCGCATCACCGAAGTGACCACCCGCCATGGCGCCATCGACGAAGAGCTGCTGGCGCTGATGGAGCGCTGGGAGGCGCTGAGCAGCCGCTGAGCAGCCGGTCCCGACGCCGCCCCGCCACCACGGCCACGGGGCTGGACAGGCGGGCGGGCCTGGCGTGCAATGGGCGCCCCACACCGCGGCGCGCGCCTTGCGGCGCCGGCCGCCCCACCGGAGTCCTCCCATGTCCCTCGTCCGAAGCGCCGGCCTGACCGCCACCGCCGCCCTGCTGGCCGCCCTCACCGGCTGCGCCGCCTTCAACAGCGACCCCACCGCCGTGGCCCTGCTGCAGCCCACCAAGGGCAACAGCGCCTCCGGCCAGGTGGTGTTCACCCAGCATGGCGCGCACGTCATGGTCAGTGGCAGCGTCACCGGCCTCAAGCCCGGGCAGCAGCACGGTTTTCATGTGCATGAGGTGGGCGATTGCAGCAGCGGCGATGGCATGAGCACCAAGGGCCACTTCAACCCCGATGGCAAGCCCCACGGCCCGCAGCACGCCGCCCACCATGCGGGTGACATGCCCGCGCTGCAGGCCGATGCCAACGGCAAAGCCACCTTCAGCTTCCACCTGGACGGCGTGACCCTCACCCCCGGGCCCACCAGCCTGGTGGGCCGCGGCCTGATCGTCCACGCCGGCCCCGACGACTACACCACCCAGCCCACCGGCAACGCCGGCGCGCGCATCGCCTGCGCCGTGATCAAGGCCGAGTGAGCCACCGGGCCGCGCTGCCCCCGTGGCGCTCAGCCGCCCACCGTGGGCGGCAGCGGCTCAAAGGTGGCGGTGGTCTTGTGCTTCCAGGCGTCGATGGCCAGCTCCATCTCGCCGATGTCAAAGATGGCGCTCTGCAGCAGCGTCATCTGCGCCAGGGCCTCGGGCGTGCCGTGGTCACGCGCAAAGTTCAGCGCCAGCTTGCTGCCCGCCACCGCCAGCGGGCTCTTGCCGGCGATCTCGTGGGCCAACGCCAGGGCATGTGCCTCCAGCGCCGCGGCGTCGGGCAGCACCGCATTCACCAGCCCGCAGGCCAGCGCCCGCTCCGCGCCCAGGCGCTCGCCGGTGTAGGCCAGCTGCCGCGCCAGGCCCTGCGGCATCACCTTAGGCAGGCGCTGCAGGCTGCCCAGGTCGGCGGCCATGCCTATGTGGATCTCCTGCACGGTGAAGAAGGCATCGGCCGTGCACACCCGGATGTCACAGGCCGCCGCCAGGTCCAGCGCGCCGCCAATGCAGCCGCCCTGGATGGCGCAGATCACCGGAAAGCGCGCCTCGTCCAGCGCCGTCAGGCAGGCCATCAGCCGACGCAACCCGGCCTGGAAGGCCAGTCGCTGGCGTGCGTTGCGGGTGTCCAGCAGCGCTTGCGTGGCGGCGTCGGCACCGGCAAACACCTCCAGCGCCATGCCGGCACTGAAATGCTTGCCGGTGGCACGGATCACCAGCACCCGCGTCTGGCCGGCATCGTCGAGTGCGCGCACGGCGTCGCGCAGCGCCGGGAAAAAGGCCGGCTCCAGCGCGTTCAGGCGCTCCGGGCGGTTGAGCACCAGGCGGGCAATGCCGGTCTGGGCGTCCAGGGAGAGGTCAAAGGCGTCGTGGGACATGGCGGTGGCGGCTGCGGCAGCAAGGGTGGAGCGTCGAGGCTAGGCCGCCGGCCCACGCCGGCCAATCACCTGGGCGACAGCGCGCCTTCGGGTCGTCCGCAGGGGCTTGTCCCGCCCGGCAGAATCCAGGCTGTCCCACAGGCCCGCCACCCTCCGGCGGCGGCTGCGGGCCCGGAGCCCTGACTTGTCCCTGCCCCCGCTGGCGGCCGCCACCGGCCGCGACCGCCTCCAGACCCTGGGCGAAGAGATCGCCAATGCCATCAGCCACGGGCTGGGCGCGGCCCTGGCCATCGCGGCCCTGCCCATCCTGGTCTGGCAGGCCGCCAGCCAGGGCAGCGCCCGCAATGTGGTGGCCGCCAGTGTCTTTGCCGCCACGGCCATCGTGCTCTACGCCGTCTCGGCCCTGTACCACGCGCTGCCGGCTGGCCGCGCCAAGGCCTGGCTGAACCGGCTGGACCATGCGGCCATCTACCTGTTCATCGCCGGCAGCTACACCCCGTTCACGCTGGGTGTGCTGCACGGCGGCTGGGGCTGGACGCTGTTCGGCCTGGTCTGGGGCCTGGCGGCGCTGGGGGTGGTGGTTAAGCTGCTCAACCGGCTCCAGCACCCGTGGCTGTCCACCGGCCTGTACCTGGGGCTGGGCTGGGCAGTGGTGCTGGCCGCCGGTCCGCTGCTGGAGCGCATGCCCGCCGCCGGCCTGGCCTGGCTGGTGGCCGGGGGCCTGAGCTACACCCTGGGCGCGGGCGTCTTCGTGCTGGACCACCGCCTGCGCTACGGGCACTTCATCTGGCACCTCTTCGTGCTGGGTGGCAGCATCTGCCATTTCTTCGCCGCGCTCTGGTACGCCTTCTGAAGGCTGCCGACAGCGGCCGCCCGGGCCCGCACGCCCACACCCCCACAAGGAGTGAACCTGATGACCCCCGCCCCTTTGCTTGACACCCCCGCCCTGTCCCGCTTTGTGGAAGAGGCCTGGCGCGAGCGCATCACCCCCGCGTTGGTGGACTATGTGGCCGTGCCGGCCAAGAGCCCGATGTTCGACCCCAGCTGGCAGGCCCACGGCCTGATCGAGCGGGTGGTGCGCGATGCCGCCGCCTGGGTGGAGGCCCGCAAGGTGCCCGGCCTGACCCTGGAGGTGGTGCGCATCGAGGGCCGCACGCCGGTCCTCTTCTTTGAGGTGGCGGCCACCAAGCCCGCCAGCACCCAGACCGTGCTGATGTACGGCCACCTGGACAAGCAGCCCGAATTCAGCGGCTGGCGCAGTGACCTGGGGCCGTGGACGCCCAAGATCGAGGCCGGCAAGCTCTACGGCCGGGGCGGCGCCGACGACGGCTACGCCCTCTACGCGGCGGTGAGTGCGGTGGAGGCGCTCAAGGCCCAGGGCGCGGCCCACCCGCGCATCGTCGGCCTGATCGAGACCTGTGAAGAATCCGGCAGCTTCGACCTGCCCGCCTACCTGGACGTGCTGCGCCCGCGCCTGGGTGACGTGGGCCTGGTGGTGTGCCTGGATTCGGGCGCCGGCAACTACGACCAGCTCTGGCTCACCACCAACCTGCGCGGCAACATCACCGGTACGCTGAAGGTGGAGATCCTGACCGAAGGCATCCACAGCGGCGACGCCAGCGGCCTGGTGCCCAGCAGCTTCCGCATCCTGCGCCAGGTGCTGGACCGGCTGGAAGATGCGCGCAGCGGCCAGCTGCTGCCGGCGGGGTTCCATTGCGAAATCCCGGCCCACCGGGTGGACGAGGCCCGGGCCACCGCCGCCATCCTGGGCGAGGCGGTGTGGAAAAACTACCCCTGGGCCTGCGGTGCCGACGGCGGCCTGGCCCTGCCCACCACCGACGACCCGGTGGAAGCGCTGCTCAACCGCACCTGGCGCCCCACGCTGAGCGTGACCGGCGTGGACGGCATGCCCAGCCTGGCCAACGCCGGCAACGTGCTGCGCCCCTATACCGCCTTCAAGCTCAGCCTGCGCCTGCCGCCGCTGGTGGAGGGCCACGAGGCCGCTGTGCAACTCAAGGCCCTGCTGGAGGACAACGCGCCCTACAACGCCAAGGTGACGTTCGAGCCCGATGGTCGGGTGGGCAACTGGGGCGCCACCGGCTGGAACGCGCCGGGCCTGGCCCCGTGGCTGCGCCAGGCCATGGATGGCGCCTCGTTGCGGCACTTTGGCGCGCCGCTGGGCTACATCGGCCAGGGCGGCACCATCCCGCTGATGAACCTGCTGCAGCAGGGTTTCCCGGCCGCGCAGATGATGGTCTGCGGCGTGCTGGGCCCCAAGAGCAACGCCCACGGGCCCAACGAGTTCCTGCACCTGGAGTACGCCACGCGGCTGACCGCCGCGGTGGCCGAGGTGATCGCCGCCCACCCCTGAGCGGGGTGGTGGCGCGACCGGTCGTGGCGCTCAGCCGCGGCCGTGGTGGCCACGCGGGCCGCGGTCGTCACGGTCGCCCCGACCGCCATGGCCGGCGTGCAGGCGGTCCATCAGCTTGTCGGCCGTGGTGCGCTGCTCAGGGGTGAGGGCGGCGTAGAGGTCCTTGACCGCCTTGTTCATCACCTCCATGTCGGCCACGCGCTGCTTCATCGCCTCGGTGTGCTGGGCCATGCGCTCGGGGGCGGTGAGCTTGGCCAGGGCGGCGCGGTCCGGGGCCTTGGCCTGACGCTCCTTCAGGGTGGCGGCCTGCTTGCCCACCGTGCCGCTGAAGGCCTGCCAGGCCTTGTCCTGGGCGGCGGTGATCTTGAGCTCGGTCTTCAGGCGGCCCAGGTGCTTCTCGGCCCGGGCCACGGGGTCGCGGCCCTCGCGGTCGTCGCGATCCCAGCCGCCATGGCGGCCACCGTGGCCACCCGGGCCGCCCATGGGGCCGGCACCGTCACAGGCCATGGGGGGCTGGCCGGCGGGTGCGCCCTGCGGGGCACTGGCGGGCTGGGCCAGGGCCTGGCCCAGCCACAGGGTGGAGGCCAGGGCCACGGCGGAGGCAGCCATCAGACGGGAGGGGGCGAAACGACGGGCGTTGGTCATGCTGAATCTCCTGCAGCGGAAAGAAGGGGGAGGCTGAGCTGGCGGGCTGGCGGCTGGGTGCCTTTGGGGGACCTGGCGGCTGGCGGGCTGGCATCGCCTTGGACTGCATTTCACGCCCCGCATGTCAACCGCGCATGTCAGCCGCCGGCCGTTTTGTCAGCCTGCGTTGCACCGTGGCGGCTTGACATACTGCGATACAAAACCCCTGGCCCGGCCCGCGGTCCCGGGGTGCAATCACGGCATGGAGCAGAAGATGAACGCCCCCGCCTGGGATGGCGCCCGCCCTGAGGCGCGCGCCGATGGCCCCGACCACATCCTCATCGTCGACGACGACGCCGAAATCCGCACCCTGCTGGCCACCTACCTGGGCCGCAACGGGCTGAAGGTGAGCGCCGTGGCCGACGGGCGCGCACTGTGGCGCGCGCTCGAAGGCGCCCGCGTGGACCTGATCGTGCTGGACCTGATGCTGCCCGGCGAGGACGGGCTGACCCTGTGCCGCAACCTGCGCGCCAAGGGTGACGACACGCCCATCATCATGCTGACGGCCCGGGGCGAAGAGACCGACCGCATCATCGGCCTCGAGATGGGCGCCGACGACTACCTGCCCAAGCCCTTCAGCGCCCGCGAGCTGCTGGCACGCATCAAGGTCATCCTGCGGCGCGCGCGCAGCCTGCCGGCCAACCTGCAGCCCGATGCGGCGCGTCGCTTGCAGTTCGGCGACTGGGTGCTGGACACCCAGTCCCGCCAGCTCGAAGGCGCGGGCGATGGCCTGGTGGTGCCGCTGAGCGGCGCCGAGTACAAGCTGCTGCGGGTGCTGCTGGCCCATCCCCACCGTGTGCTCAACCGCGACCAGCTGCTGGACCTCACCCAGGGCCGCGAAGCCGACCCGCTGGACCGGGCCATTGATGTGCAGATCAGCCGCCTGCGCCAGCGCCTGGGGGACGATCCGCGCGAGCCGCGCTACATCAAGACGGTGCGCGGCGAGGGCTATGTGCTGGCCGTGCCGGTGAGCGCCCAGCCGTGATCGCCCCCCTGCCCCCCGCCGCAGCGCCGGCGGCGCCCTCGCCCGCCCGCGGCGGGTCCCGATGGCTGCCACGCACCCTGTTCGGCCGCCTGATGGCGGTGATGGTGCTGGGCCTGGTGGCCGCGCAAGGCCTGTCGGCCTGGATCAATCTGGCCGAACGCGACCGCGTGATGCTGCGCGCCGCCGGGGCGCAACCGGCCCAGCGCCTGGCCGACCTGGTGCTGCTGCTGGACCCGCTGGAGCCCAGCGAGCGTGAACGCCTGGTGCGGGTGCTGGACGCGCCGCCGCTGCAGGTGCGGCTGCAGGCCCAGGCCCGCCACCTGCCCCTGCCGCCGGCGGGCTTTCTGGACGCCTACCCCGGCGCAGCCCGGCACCTGGCCCAGTTTGAGGCGGCCCTGCGCGAGCAGTTGGGCGAAGACCGCGTGCTGCAGGTGCAGTTGCTGCCCCTGCCACCGGGCCGAGGCGCCGAAAACCGGCGCGGCCCTTGGGCGCGTGGTGAGGACGAGGACATGGAGCGCCGCCACCGGGAACGGATGGAACGGATGGAGCAGCGGGCCGAGCGGGCCGCCAGCGCCGAAGACCGCCGCCGGGCGCGCCTGGTCGGCGCCGGCCTGGTCTTTGCCGCGCAGGTGCGCCTGGCCGATGGCCAGTGGCTGAGGGTGGACACCGGCGTGCCCGCCGACCCCGACCTGCCGCTGCGACTGGTCAGCTCCCTGGCCGTGCTGCTGGCGGCCGTGCTGGCGTTGAGCTGGTGGGCCGTGCGCCGCGTCACCCAGCCGCTGCGGCAACTGGCTGAGGCCGCCGAGGGCCTGGGCCACGACCTGAGCCGCCCACCCCTGCCCACGGACGGTCCGCAGGAGGTGGAACAGGCCAACCGGGCCTTCAACACCATGCAGGCCCGGCTGCGCCGTACCCTGGACGAACGCACCCGCATGCTGACGGCCATGTCGCACGACCTGAAGACCCCGCTGACCCGCATGCGCCTGCGCGCCGAACTGCTGGACGACGAGGCCCTGCGCGAGCGCATGACCCACGACCTGGACGAGATGACGCAGATGGTGGGCGACACCCTGGCCTTTCTGCGCGGCCTGGAGCAGCCCCAGGAGCACCGCCCGGTGGACCTGGACGCGCTGCTGGAGAGCCTGGTGGCCGACCAGCAGGCCATGGGCCGCTCGGTCAGCCTGCGCGGCCGCGCCGTGGCCCCTTGGGTGGGCGACGCCGCCCGCCTGCGCCGCTGCGTGGGCAACCTGGTCGACAACGCCGTGCTCTACGGCCAGCGCGCCGACCTGCAGCTGCAAGACGGCCCCACCGGCCTGGTGCTGCGGGTGCGCGACCAGGGTCCGGGCATCCCGCCCGAGAGCCTGGAGCAGGTGTTCGAGCCCTTCTTCCGGCTGGAGGCCTCGCGCAACCGCGTCAGCGGCGGCAGCGGCCTGGGCCTGGGCATCGCCCGCCACATCGCCGAGACCGCCGGCGGCAGCCTGCGGCTGCGCAACCACCCTGAAGGCGGGCTGGAGGCCGAGCTGCGCCTGCCCCGCCCGGCCCACCGCTGAACCGGTCGGGTCAGGACCCTGCGCACGCGGGGAGGCGTCAGCGCGCGGGCACCTCATCCAGCCCCAGGCCAAAGGCAATGTAAGCCTTGACGAAGGGCGCCTTGAGGGCGGCGGCAGCCTGGCGCAGCGCCGGCTCCGGCACCTCGGCGGCCGGCCGGTCCAGCGCCTGCGACAAGGCGGTGAAGGCGTCGCTCTCCTCCTGCACGCCCTGGCGCCATTGGGTCAGCCGCGCCGGACTCAGGCCCCAGAGGGTGGGCTCTGGCGGCTGCTGCAGCAACGCTTGCCAAAGCGCCCGCGCGGTGGTGAAGGCGGTGCGCAGCACGGCGCGGTCCAGCGGCGCCGGATTCGCCGCCTGCGCGGTGATCGCTTCCATGGCGCCATGGAAGGCGGTGTAGTCGTCCAGCAGGTAAGCCTCGCCGCGCGCCAGCCGGGCCTGGGCCAGGGTGTCGCGCACGCCCTCCAGCGCTTCGTGGCTGTGCGGCCAGTCGCCCCGTGCCGCGTCCTGCACGGCCTGCTGCAGATGGCCTTCCACCCTGCGCAAAGCGGCGACCCAGCCGCCATCGGCCGGCCGCCAGGCCAGCAGGGTTGGGCGCAAAGCCGGCCACTGCGCCTGCAGGCGGGCCAGCGCACGGCCGGCGCGCTGCGCGGCCTCGGGCGAACGCCCTCCACTGCCCGTGTGGAACAGGGCGGGGATGTAGACCTGGTCCAGCGCCAGCCAGGGCGGGGCCGGGGCGGTGGCACCTGCGCGCGCCGGGCGCCACGCGGCCGGCAGCCCAGCGGTGGCAGCCAGCACCAGCAGGCCGCGGCGGTTCAAAACCAGGACGGGGGCCGATGCGGCCCCAGGGCGACGGGACATGGTGGACCTCCAGAAGTCTGGTCCCATCTTATACCCATAAGGGTATATTAAAACTGACACGCCCAAGGCGGCTTGGGGCCCGCCCGCTGGTGCCAGCGGGCTGTTGCGACAAGAATCAGCGCCGGTCGGGCGTTGCGCCTGCCCTCTCGTACACGCCCCTGCGGCCGGGCGCCCTGCACTCGGCCCCTCCCTGGAACACCCATGCACACCCGACGCGAGGCCCTGGCCCACACGGCCGCCCTCACGGCCCTGCTGGCCGGCACCGGCCTGTGGCCCGCGGCCGCCCAGCCGGCGCCGCCGCGGCCGGCCTCGGCGTCCGCCCCACCCGGCTCACCCTTGCCCGCCTGGCCGGCCGCTGCCTTTGCGGCCCGCCCCGTGGCGGCGGTCTACCCTGCCCTGGGCCTGCCCGTGCCCGAGCCCAGCGCGCTCGTCAGCCTGCGGGTGCCCGCCTTGGCTGAGGACGGCACGTCCGTGGCGGTGTCGGTCTCGGTGGCCGTGCCAGCGGGGGCGCCGGGCGTGCAACGCCTGCTGGTGCTGGTGGCGCACAACCCGGTGCCGCTGGCGGCGGTGTTTGAGGTGGGCGACGCGGTGGCGCCACAGGTGGCCCTGCGGGTGAAGATGGCGCAGGACACCGCGGTGTACGCCGTGGCGGTGCTGGCAGACGGCCGCGCCCTCTACGCCCGCCAAGAGGTCACCGTGGCCCTGGGTGGCTGCGGCCAGACCGTTTGAATCCCCGCCCGTCAGCCCACCATGTCAGAAGCCGACACCCCTGCCGTGCTGGTCCGCGCCCAATGGAGCGCCACGGCCAATGCCACCACCGTGCGCGTGCTGATGCGCCATGCCATGGAGAACGGTCTGCGCCGTGACGCCGCCGGGGCGCCGGTGCCCGCCTGGTTCATCCAGGAGGTGCGCGCCACGCTGAACGGGCAGGAGGTGCTGCGCGCGCACTGGGGCCCCTCGGTGGCCCGTCACCCCTTCTTGCAGTTCAGCCTGCTGGCGGCTCGGCCGGGCGACCGGGTGCAGGTGGCCTGGACCGACAACCGTGGCGCCACCGGCCTGGGTGGGGCCACGGTGGCCTGAGGCCCTTCAGGCTTGCAGGTCCACCGCGCCACCGCTCGCCCCTTCAGCCGCCGGCGGCCACCTCCGCCGCCACCCGTGCGGCCTGGCTCAGCAGGTGCTCGCGGAACACCCGCGCCGCCGGGCTGAGCGCCCGTCCCTGGCGGTGGACCACATGCCACTGGCCGGGCAATGGAAAGCCTGCCACCGGCAGCACCTGCACGCCATGCTCGCGGGCCCGGCCGTGCAGGGTGTGGGCCGAGAGCACCGACAGGCCCAGGCCGCCGGCCACCGCCTCCTTGATGGCCTCGTTGCTGCCCAGCTCCAGCCGCAGCTGGGGCCTGAACCCCACGGCACGGAAGTGGGCGTCAGCCGCCATGCGGGTGCCCGAGCCGCGCTCGCGCAGGATGAAGCGCTCGCCGGCCAGGTCCTCCAGCGCCAGCGCGGGGCGTCCGGCCAGGGCATGGTCGGCCGGGGCGATGAGCACCAGCGGGTTGGGCAGGAAAACCTCATCGTCCAGCGCCAGGTCGGGCGGTGGCATGGACATGATGGCCAGGTCATCGCGCTGCTCACGCAGGCGCTGCACCACGCCGTCGCGGTTGAGCACCTCCAGTCGGATGTCGATGTCAGGGTAGCGGGCGCAGAAGCCGCCCAGCAGCCGGGGCACGAAGTACTTGGCGGTGCTCACCACCGCCACGCGCAGGCGGCCGCTGGCCAGGCCCTTCCAGGCCGCCAGCTGCTGCTCCCAATCCACCCAGTCGTCGAGCATGCGGCGCGCGGTGGCCGCCAGGGCCTCGCCGGCCTCGGTCAGGCGCACCCGGCGGCCCACCAGGGTGTAGAGCGGCAGGCCGGCGGCCTGCTGCACCTCGCGCAGCTGCATGGAGGCGGTGGGCTGGGTGACGTGCAGGGCACGGGCGGCGCCACTGACGCTGCCCTGTTCGGCCAGGGCCAGGAAGAGGCGGAGCTGCCGGAAGCTGATGTTCATAGACTAAAGCCTATGTTGTGGTGCACAAGAATCGATTTTTCCTGAAGTGAAGTCCTCACTAGCATGCCGGGCATGTCTGCTTTGCTCGATCCCGCCGTGCTGTTTTTCGCCGTGGGCCTGGTGGCTGGCCTGCTGCGGTCAGACCTGGAAGTGCCCGCGCCGGTGGCCCGTTTCCTGTCGCTCTACCTGCTGATGGCGCTGGGCCTGAAGGGCGGCTTCGCGCTCTCGGCCCAGGGCCTGCCCGCCCAGGGGCTGGCGGCCATCGGCCTGGCCCTGCTGCTGGCCACGGGGGTGCCGCTGGCGGGCTGGTGGCTGCTGCGCCGGGTGGTGGCCCCGGCCGATGCGCTGGGGCTGGCGGCAGCCTACGGCTCGGTCAGCGCAGTGACCTTTGTGACCGCGCACCAGCAGCTGGAGCAGGCCGGCCTGGCGCCGGGCGGCTACATGACGGCGGCCATGGTGCTGATGGAAAGCCCGGCCCTGCTCATCGCCCTGATGCTGCGCCAGCGCCTGGCGGCCGCCAGCGCCTCCCCGACCCTGGCCTGGGCCGGGACGCCCCCGGGCGCGGGGGCGGGCGTGGCCACCCTGGCCGGCCCGCCGACCGGCGGTGGCGCCCCGTGGTGGCGCACCCTGCGCGAGGCCTGCACCCATGGCCCGCAATTGCTGCTGCTGGGGGCCTTGGCCATCGGGGTGGTCAGCGGCGCCACGGGGCAGGCGGTGATGAAGCCCTTCACCGGTGACCTGTTCAAGGGCCTCCTGGCGTTCTTCCTGCTGGACATGGGGGTGCAGGTGGCGCGGCAGCTGGCCACGGCGCGGCGGGCCTCCCCTTGGCTGCTGGCTTACGCGGTGCTGGGGCCGCTGGTGCACGCGGCGCTGGCGCTGGGCCTGGCCTGGCTGGCCGGCCTGGGCCCGGGCGACGGCGCCCTGCTGATGGTGCTGGCCGCCAGCGCCAGCTACATCGTGGTGCCGGCCGCCCTGCGCCAGGCCGTACCCGAGGCCAACCCGGCCCTCTACCTGGGCTTGCCGCTGGGGGTGACCTTCCCGCTCAACCTGCTGGCGGGCATCGGCCTGTACACCGCGGCGGCGCAGGCGGTGCTGCAGGCATAGCGCGGAGGGTGCGGGCTCAGGCCGGGTCGGTGGCTTCGAGGATCTGGCGCAACGCCTGCTCGAACACCTCGGGCGGCTGCCCGCCGGAGATGAGGTGGCGCTGGTTGATGACGATGGCCGGCACCGAGTGGATGCCGGCGCGCTGCCAGAACTGCAGGTGCTGTTGCACCGCCTCGGCGTGGCGTTCGGTGTCGGCCAGCACGGCCTCGGTCTCGGCGGCGTCCAGGCCGGCGGCGGTGGCCTCACGGCGCAGCACGTCGGGCGCGGCGGGGTTCTCGCCGTGGGTGAAGTAGGCGGCCAGCAGGCCGAGCTTCAGGCGCAGGGCCACGGCCTCATCCTGCAGCGCCGCGGCATGCAGCAGGCGGTGGGCGTCCAGGGTGTTCCAGGTGCGGCTGCGGCGGTCCATGCGGAAGTCGAAGCCGACGGTGGCCGCGCGGGCGCGGATCTGGGCCTGGTTCTGGGCCACCTGCTCCGGCGTCAGGCCGTATTTGCGGCTCAGGTGCTCGCCGATGTCCTCGCCCTCGGGGCCCATCTGCGGGTTGAGCTGGAAGGGTTGCAGCTGCAGTGTGACCGGACCCAGGGTGGGGCCCAGGCGCTCCAGGGCGATGAGCAGGCCGTGCAGGCCGATGGCGCACCAGGGGCAGACCACGTCGGAGACGAAGTCGATGTGCAGGGGCGCGACGGCGCCAGGGGTGGGAGTGGACATGTCGAGATTGTGGCCCCCGGCGCGGCGCGGTGCTGGCCCGGGGGTCAACCCAGGCTGTCGCGCCAGATGTTGCGGGCCCAGGCCTCGGCATGCCGGCCCTCCAGGGTGGAGGGTGCGTCCGACAGCCCCCCGGCGCCGGGCACCGGCAGGTAGGTGGCACGGCCGGTGTCGTAGGCATGCACGCTGGCCACATGGATAGCCTGCGCCTCGTCCACCTGGCTGAGACAGACGTTGGTGAGCAGGGGCTGGGGCTCGGGCGGCCGACCGGCCAGCGTCATGACAATGGCCGCGGCGGCCACCTTGGCCTGGGCGTTGGCCATGTGGCCGCTCTTGGGCATGCCGGGGGCGGCCTGCAGGGCGTCGCCCAGCACATGGATGTCGGGCGCCACGGTGGAGGCGAAGTCCAGGAAGCGCACCGGGCACCAGCGGTCGCCGGCGGTGGCCAGTCCGGTCTGCACCGCCAGGGCGCCGGCGCGCATGGGCGGCAGCACGTTGAGCACGTCGGCCCGCACCGGGGCCTGCACCTCCAGCCGCAGGGTGCCGGTGGCGGCGTCCACGCCCACGGCGCGGTGCTGGGGCAGGTATTCCACCCGGTCGCCGTACAGGTGCCGCCAGGCCTGGCGGAACAAGGCGGCCTTGGAGGTGAGGTCGGGGTTGGCGTCAAGTACCAGCACCTTGGCACGGGGCTTGTGGCGCTGCAGGTAGGCGGCCACCAGGCAGGCCCGCTCGTAGGGGCCGGGGGGGCAACGGTAGGGCGCTTCGGGGATGGCCAGGGCGAAGACACCGCCGTCGGGCATGGCCTGGAGCTGGCGGCGCAGGGCCAGGGTTTCGGGGCCGGCCTGCCAGGCGTGCAGCACCTGCCCGGCGTCATGGGCCTGGCGCAGCCCGTCGACCTCGTCCCAGAGGAAGTCGATGCCCGGCGCGAGGACCAGGCGGTCGTAGCGCAGTGTGGCGCCACCGGCCAGGGTGGCGGTGCGGGCCTGGGGGTCGATCCGGCCGACGCGGTCGCGCACCTGCTGCACGCCGTGGCGGGCCAGGCCGTCGTAGGCCACGGTCAGCTCGTCCAGCCCTTTCCAACCGGCCAGCACGAGGTTGGAGACCGGACAGGAGACGAAGGCGGGCCGGGGCTCGACCAGCACCACCTCCAGCCGGTGGTCAGAGAACAGGCGCAGGTACTTGGCGGCGGTGGCCCCGCCCAGCCCGCCGCCCACCACCACCACGCGGGCGCGGGCCAGCGGTGCGGTGGCGCAACCGGCCAGGGGCAGCAGGGGAGCGGCGGCCAGGCCCCGCAGCAGGCGGCGCCGGGGCTGGGCGGTGCCGCTCATGGCGCGGGCGGCCGCGTGGCCAGGTAGTGGGCGATGCGCTGCAACTGCTCGGGCGTGTAGCCGCGGGTGAGCTGGTGCATCACGGTGGCGGGGCGGCGCCCGTCACGGAAGGCCATGAGCTGGGCCAGCAGTTCGTGGGCCGGCCGCCCGGCCAGGGCGGGGAGGGAGGTGCCGGGCACGGCCTGGCCCTCGGTGCCGTGGCACTGGGCGCACTGGGCCGCCAGGGCCCGGGTGCCCAGTGCGTCCAGGTCCTGGGCGCGCAGGCCGCCGGCGGCGACCAGGAACGCCAACCCGAGGGCCGGCGACAGCCAGCGGCCACGCCCGGCGCCGCGGGCCGGGGGGTGGCGGCGGGCGGCGGCGCGCATGGCGGGCGTCGGCGGGGTGGGGTCAGCGCACCTTGCCCAGCAGGGTCTGGACTTCGCCCAGCACCTCGGTGAGCTGTTCGGCGCTCTCTGCACCCAGCCGGGCGCCCAGCTCCTGCTGCATGAAGCAGACGGTCATGCGCACATAGGTGCTGTCCAGCGCCTTGCGCACTGCGGCCATCTGGCTGGCGATGTCCAGACAGGGTTGCCCTTCCTCGATCATGCGCTGGATGCCGCGCAGCTGGCCTTCCGCCCGCTTGAGGCGGTTCAGCAGGTCGGTGCGGTTCTTCTCGTCGGTCAACTTCGCCATGGCACTGCACTCCGGACAGGAGTCGGGGAGGGGATCAAGGGCCGCCATTGTGAATGCATCCGGCGCGAGTGAGGGTTCGTGGGGCCACGAAGCTGACATGGGCCTGAAGACGCCGTGCTCAGCGCAGGCCGCAGGAGGCGGCGCCGTCACGCACGCCCAGGCGGCGCAGGATGAGGGCCAGCGGGCAGAAGTTGGTCAGGCCGAACTGCAGCAGGTTGGCGCCGACGAAGGCGGTGAAGGCCAGTGCCCAGGTGGACAGGAACAGCGGGCTGCCGGGCACGCCCAGGGCCAGGGAGACAAGGATGAAGGTGCCCGCGATCACGCGGATCCAGCGTTCGACGGTCATGGAAGGCTCCAGTCGTTCAGGGGTGACATCAAGGAGAGGCCGCGGCATTCAGGCCGCATGACGGTGGCGGTAGGCCACGAAGTACAGCAGCGGGATGACCACCAGCGTGAGCAGGGTGGAGACCAGGATGCCGAAGATCAGCGAAATGGCCAGGCCATTGAAGATGGGGTCGTCCAGGATGAACAGGGCCCCGGTCATGGCCGCCAGCGCGGTCAGCGCGATGGGTTGGGCGCGAACCTGGGCCGAGTGCGCCACGGCCTGCGCCAGTTCCACGCCCTGGGCCACCTGCAGCTCGATGAAGTCCACCAGCAGGATGGAGTTGCGCACGATGATGCCGGCCAGGGCGATCATGCCGATCATGCTGGTGGCGGTGAACTGCGCCCCCAGCAGGGCATGGCCGGGCATCACCCCGATGAGGGTCAGCGGGATGGGCGCCATGATGATCAGCGGGGTGAGGTAGCTGCGGAACTGCGCCACCACCAGCAGGTAGATCAGGATGAGGCCCACGCCGTAGGCGGCGCCCATGTCGCGGAAGGTCTCGTAGGTGATCTGCCACTCGCCGTCCCACTTGAGGGCGTACTGGCGGTAGGGGTCGTCAGGCGGGCGGATCCAGAACTCGCCCAGGGCGCCGGTGCCCGGCAGGGCCGCCCCGGCCAGGCGGGGCCGGATGGCGAACAGACCATAGAGCGGCGAGTCCAGCGCGCCGGCCATGTCGCCGAAGACGTAGCTCACGCCCTGCAGGTCCTTGGTGTAGAGGGGCTTGTCGGTGACGCCGTACTCCACCCGCACCAGCTCCGACAGGGGCACGAGCTGGCCATTGGCCGCACGCAGGGGCAGCGCCAGCAGGGCGTCCAGGCCCACCTGCGCCTCGCGCGGCAGCTGCAGGCGCACCGGCACGGGGTACTTGCTCTGGCCGTCATGCAGCCAGGCCACGTCCATGCCGGAGAGCGCGCCCTGCACGGTCTGCGCCACGGTGGCCACCGGGATGCCCAGGCTCTCGGCGCGCTGGCGCTGCAGGCGCAGGAAGGCGCGCGGGGCATCCTCGCTGCCCGTCGCCACGGCGCCGGGGGAGGCCAGCGGCGCCCCCTGCAGGCTGGTGTCCAGGGCCACGATGTCGGGCGTGTCGGCAAAGGCCTGGGCCACGCGGGCGGCCAGTTGCTGGCGGCCGGCCTCGTCGGGGCCGTAGACCTCGGCCACCAGGGGGCTCATGACCGGCGGGCCGGGCGGCACCTCCACCACCTTCAGGCGGGCCCCGTGGGCCTGTGCGATCTTCTCCAGCGCCGGGCGCAGGCGCTGGGCGATGGCATGGCTCTGCTCGTGCCGGTGCTGCTTGTCCACCAAGGTGACCTGCAGGTCGCCCTGTTCGGCGTCGGCGCGCAGGTAGTACTGGCGCACCAGTCCGTTGAAGGTGATGGGGCTGGCGGTGCCGGCATACCCCTGCAGGTGCCGCACCTCGGGCTGCTGCGCCAGGTGCGCGCCCAGGGCCTGCAGCGCGGCGGCGGTGTCCTCCAGCGGGGTGCCGGGCGGCATGTCCACCACCACCTGGAACTCGCTCTTGTTGTCGAAGGGCAGCATCTTGAGCACCACCGCCTGCACCACCGCCAGGCCCATGGACAGCAGCAGCGCCGCGACGATGCCGCCCAGCAGCAGCCAGCGCTTGGCCGCGCTTTGCAGCAGCGGCCGCAGCAGGCCGGCAAACAGGCCGCCCAGGCGTGCGCCCAGGCCTTCCGGGACGCTGGCCGGCCCGGCCTCCCGGGTCAGGCCGTGGCCGTGCTTCATGAATTTGAGCGCCAGCCAGGGCGTGACGGTGAAGGCAATGGCCAGCGACAGCGCCATGCCCAGGCTGGCGTTGATGGGGATGGGCCCCATGTACGGCCCCATCAGGCCGGAGACAAACGCCATGGGGAGCAGGGCGGCGATGACGGTGAGGGTGGCCAGGATGGTGGGGCCGCCCACCTCGTCTACCGCCAGCGGGATGATCTCGCGCAGCGGGCGGTGGGGGTCCAGCGCCTGGTGGCGGTGGATGTTCTCGACCACCACGATGGCGTCGTCCACCAGGATGCCGATGGAGAAGATCAGCGCGAAGAGGCTGACCCGGTTGAGCGTGAAGCCCCAGGCCCAACTGGCGAACAGGGTGGCGGTGAGGGTGAGGATGACCGCCGCGCCGACGATGACCGCCTCGCGCCGGCCCAGGGCGATGCCCACCAGCAGGATGACCGAGGCGGTGGCAAAAGCCAGCTTCTGGATGAGCTTGTTGGCCTTCTCGGCCGCCGTCTCCCCATAGTCGCGGGTCACCGTGACCTCGACACCCTCGGGGATGACGGTGCCTTGCAGCGCGTCCAGCCGGGCACGGGCGGCCCGGGCCACGTCCACCGCGTTCTGGCCCGGCTTCTTGGTCAGGGTCAGGGTGACGGCCGGATGCACCTGCCCGACCGGCGCCTGGACACCGGCGTCGGCCGCGCCGGGGGTGTACCAGACCAGGCGACGGGGCTGGGCGGCGCCGGCCTGGACCTGGGCCACCTCGCGCAGGTACACCGGCCGGCCGGCGTGCACGCCGACCACCAGATCGGCCACGTCCTCGGCACTGCGCAGGAACTCGCCTGTCTCCACGGTCAGCAGCCGCGCGCTGCCAGGCTGTGCCACCGTGCCCGCCGGCAGGGCGCCCTGGGCCGCGCCCAGGGTCTGGGCCAGACGGGCCACGTCCACGCCGCGCTCACGCAGGCGGGCCGCATCCAGCAGCACCTGCACCGCCTGGCCCGGACCGCCCAAGGTCTGCACCTCGCGACTGCCCGGCACGCGCTTGAGCTCGGCCTCCACCGCATGCGCCACCGCCTCCAGCTCGGCCCCGGGCCGGCCGTCACGGGCCCACAGGGTCACGCCCATCACCGGCACATCGTCAATGCCCTTGGGCTTGACGATGGGCGGCAGGGTGCCCAGGCCGGCGGGCAGCCAGTCCTGGTTGGCATTGAGCACGTCATAGAGGCGGACCAGCGCCTCGGTACGCGGCACGCCGACCTGGAACTGCACCGTCAGCACCGCCATGCCGGGCCGGGCCACGGAGTAGGTGTGCTCCACGCCCGCGATCTGGCTGAGCGCCTGCTCGGCCGGACGGGCCACCATGTTCTGCACATCCGCACTGCCGGCCCCCGGGAAGGGGATCAGCACGTTGGCCATGGTGACGTTGATCTGCGGCTCCTCCTCGCGCGGCGTGACCAGCACGGCGAACAGGCCCAGCAACAGGGCCACCAGGGCCAGCAGCGGCGTGATCGCATTGGCCTGGAAGGCGGCGGCCAACCGGCCGGACACGCCCAGGGGGGCGGCGGGGGTCTGGGGGGTGGGGGACATGGCGGCGGGCTCTGGGAGACGGGGCGGGGCTCAGCGGGCGGGTCGGGCGTGGGCCAGGCCGGCGCGCACGGCCTCAGCGGCCACCGCCTCACCGGCGCGCAGGCCGGCCAGCACCGGCAGTCGGCCCCCGGCATCGGCGGCACCCAGCCGCACGGCACGCAGCACAAAGCGCTCGTCCTGCGCCACGTAGACCGCGGTGAGCTCGCCACGGCGCAGCACGGCGGCCGGCGGCAGGGTCAGTGCCGGGGCCGTGGCAATGGTCGGGACATTGGCGGAGGCCGCACCGGCCGCGGGCTGGGCGGGCACCTCAAAGCGCACCCGCAGCGCCTGGCCCGGGGCCAGCTCGCGGGCCACCTCGACCGGCAGGTCCAGGCGCCACTCCACCGTCTGGGCCACCGGGTCGGCCGTGGGCAAGCCCTGGCGCCGCAGCACGGCCACCCAGCGGCCATCGGGCAGCTGCACCTGGGCGCCAGAGGCGGCACGGGCCAGTGCCTGGCGGCTCTGGGGCACCTGTACCACCACCCGCAGGGCCCCAGGCTGGAACAGGGTGACCAGGGCGCGCCCCGGCGCCGCCAGGTCGCCCACGTCCACATGGGTGGCTTGCACCACGCCGGCAAAAGGCGCCGCGACGGTGGCAAAGCCCCGCGCCAGCCCGGCCTGGCTGCGGGCGGCCTGGGCCTGCTGCAGCCCGGCCTGGGCGGCCGCGGCCTGGGCCTCGGCCGCCTCCAGCGCGGCCGCGCTGACAAAGCCCTGCGCGCGCAGCTCGCGCTGGCGCTGCAGCTGCTGGCGCGCCAGGGTGGCCTGGGCCTGGGCTTCGACCACGCCAGCCTCGGCACGACCCAGGGCGGCGGCGGCATCGCGCTCGTCCAGGCGCAGCAGCGGCTGGCCGGCGGCCACCACATCCCCGGCCTTGACGGCCAAAGCCTGCACGGTGCCCCCCAGCTGCGCCGCCACGGTGGCCTGGCGCACCGCCTGCACCTGCCCATCCAGGGACAGGCCGGCGGCTGCAGGGACCGGCTGCAGGGTCAGCACCGGCACCCGGGGCGCCTCAGGCGCCTGGGCCCGTGCCACCCCCGGGCCGACGGCCAGCAAGGGGGCCCCGCTCAGCAGGAGCCAGCCCGCCCAGGCGGCGGCAAGGACCGGGCGGAGGGGACGGCGCGGCAGGACAGCAGTGTTCATGCGGCGCATCGTACCGCATACCCCACCCCGTATCAACAGCGGGGGTTTGATCCCTGGCCGCGTCCCCGGCAGCGCCCGGCCGGAGCGCCGACGCTCAGGCCAGGCGGCGCCCGCCGGCCCCCAGCACCGCCAGCTCCACGAACCGGCTGGCCACATAGGGCGAGGCGCCGCCATAGCCCAGCACGAAGTCTCCCAGGTCCAGGCGCCGGATGCCGGCCAGGGCCTGGCGCAGGCGGTCGCGGTTGACATCCCGGCCGGCCCGGCGCAGCCCCTCAATGAGGAGCTGGGCATTGACCCAGCCCTCAAAGCTGCTGCTGCCGATGGCGGTCTGCCCCGCGTCCTTCATGGCCGCCTGGTACTGGCGCACCACGGCCAGGCGGGCCTTCTCAGGATCCGGGAAGACCTGGGTGAGCGCCAAGCCCTGGCTGGCTGCCCCCAGCCGCGCAAACTCAGAAGAGAAGACCGTGACCGACAGGCCCACCAGGGGCAGTCCCGCCTGCAGCTTGCGCAGGCCGGTGACCACCGGCGTGGTGGCGGCCCCGGCCGTGCCCAGCAGCACCGCCCCGGGACGGGCGGCCAACACCGCCTGCACCACGGCGTTGGCGTTGCCACCGTCCACCGCCAGGGCAAAGGCACCGGCCGAGCGGATGCCGCGGACCTCCAGGGCCGCCTCGGCATCGCGCTGCACCTCGCGGCCAAAGGGGTTGTCCAGGTAGACGATGGCGATGTCCTTGACGCCCACCGACACCAGTTGCTGGACCACCCGCTGGGTCTCGTCGCCATAGCTGGCCCGGACATGGAACACATGGCGCAGCTGGGCTTGGCGCAGCGAGTTGGCGCCGGTGATGGGCCCGACCAGTGGCACCCCCTGCTGCTCCACCAGCGGCAGCAGCCCGGCGTTGTTGGCCGTGCCCATGCACGAGACCAGGGCCAGCACACCGCCACCGGCCAGCATCTGGCGCACGTTCTCGACCGTGCGCGCGGGCTGGTAGCCGTCGTCGCGCACCTCCAGCCGCAGCTCGCGGCCATGCACGCCGCCCTGGGCGTTGACCGTGGCCAGCGCCGCCTGCAGGCCCGCCACATGCTCCTGCCCCGCGCTGCCCAACGGGCCGCTGAGGGCCAGCGAGCTGCCCAGGGTCAGGCTCTGGGCGGTGACGCCGTCTTCGGCCGCCTGGGCGGAGCGACCTCCGAGGGTCAGGGCAGCCCCGGCGGGCAGGCTGGCGGCGGCATGGAGGAAACGGCGGCGGTGCATGGCAAGACTCCTGGAGGTATAGCCCGGTCGGCGCCGGGTCTGGTCGGATCGGGAGTCTTGGGGCGAAGGCCGGCGGCACCTGTCGCCACCGCGACGCCGGCGCCGCCGGGCGGGGAAAGCGATCAGGCCGCCTGTCCAGACCGTGACAGGGCAGGCCCCGGGGCCGGGCGACCCGTCTCACCCCGAGTTGTCCACAGCCCCAAACGACAAGACCCGCCGAAGGCGGGTCTTGCGGGAGCCGGGCGCGCAGGGCGCGCCGGCGTGGAGCGCTGTGCGCGTCAGGTGACGCCCAGGCGCTTGTTGATCACATACTGCTGGGCGATGGACAGCAGGTTGTTCACCAGCCAGTAGAGCACCAGGCCCGACGGGAAGAAGAAGAACATGAAGCTGAACATCAGCGGCATGATCCACATCATCTTCTGCTGCATGGGATCGGGCGGGGCCGGGTTCAGCCAGACCTGCAGCAGGCTGGAGAGGGTCATCAGCACCGGCAGCACAAAGTACGGATCCTTGGCCGACAGGTCGGTGATCCAGCCCAGCCAGGGCGCGCCACGCATCTCCACCGACGCCAGCAGCACCCAGTACAGGGCGATGAAGAACGGCATCTGGATGAAGATCGGCAGGCAGCCACCCAGCGGGTTGACCTTCTCCTCACGGTAGATGCGCATCATCTCCGCCTGCATCTCCTGCGGCTTGTCCTTCAGGCGCTCGCGCAGTTCCATGATGCGCGGATTGACCGCCTTCATCTTGGCCATCGACTTGTAGGCGCTCGCGTTCAGCCAGTAGAAGGCGATCTTGAGCAGCACCACCAGGCCGATGATCGACCAACCCCAGTTGCCCAGCACCTGGTGCAGGTGGATCAGCACCCAGAACAGCGGCTTGGACAGCACCGTCAAGAAACCGTAGTCCTTGACCAGTTCCAAGCCCGGCGCCAGCGCAGCCAGCTTGTTCTCCTCCTGCGGGCCGACAAACAGGCGCGACTCATGCACCGCGCTGGCGCCAGGGGCCACATCGGCCAGACGCTGCACCATGGCCACGGTGTAGGCGCCGCCCACCTTTTGGGTGCGGAACTCGCGCTCCGCACCGGCCGGCAGCAGCCAGGCCGAGGCGTAGTAGTGCTGCACCATGGCCACCCAGCCATCGGTGGCCTTGGTCTGGTGCTTGGGCGTGTCCTGCGGGCCGCGCTTGTCGATGTCCGAGAACTCCACCTTCTCGAACTTCTTCTCCGGCGTGTAGACCGCCGGGCCGGTGAAGGTCGAATAGAACGAGGACTCCCCCGGAGGCGGCGTGCCGTCGCGCAGCAACTGCACGTACAGCTGGGGCTGCAGCGGAGCGGTGCCGACGTTGACCAGCTCATGGCGCACACCCACCACATACTCGCCGCGGCGGAAGGTGTAGGTCTTGACCATCTTGGCGCCGCCGACCACGTCGGACTCATAGCGCACGGAGATCTCGTCCTTGCCCTCGGCCAGGGCGGCCTCGCCGGCCACCCGGCGCAGCGTGGTGAAGTGCGTGGGCAGGGCCGCCGCACCGGCGGCCGGGATGAAGCCGGACTGCGCGCGGTACAGCCGCTTGCCGTCGTCGTCCATCAACACCACGTTGCGCGTGGCGTCCTGGCTGTCCACATGGTGCAGCAGCTCGGCGCGCATCAGGTCGCCGCCGCGGCTGTCCAGGGTGACCTTGAGCACGTCGGTGGTGACGGTGAACTTCTCGCTGGGCGCGGGCGCGGCCGCGCCCGGCAGGGCGGCGGCGCTGCCCGAAGCCGCCGGCACGCCGCCGGCCGAGGCAGCGGCGGAAGCCGCCGGCGTCGGCGCCGAGAACATGCCCGGCTGGCCGTTGTGCCGGCTCCAGGCATCCCACAGCAGGACGAGCGACATCGTGAACACCACCCACAACAGGGTGCGACGCATATCGTTCATGACTTGGACCTTGATGAATGAGACAGGGGGTCGCGGGGACCCGTCCAGCGGGTGAAACACCCTGGCGCCTGCGCCGGCACCGGATCGCAGCCGCCTTCGCACCAGGGGTGGCAGCGGCCCAGCCGCCGCAGGGTCAGGTAGCTGCCCGCCGCCGCGCCGTGGCGCTCCAGCGCCTCCAGCGCATAGCGCGAGCAGGTGGGTTCAAAGCGGCAGGCGCTGCCCAGCCAGGGGCTCAGCAGCAGCCGGTAGCCCTTGACCAGGCCGATGAGGGCCCGCCGGGGCAGGTCCCGCAGGGCGAGGCTCATGCCGCGCCCCCGGGGCCGGAAGCAGCAGGCGTGCGGCCACCCGGGGCCGGTGCCGCCCGCGGGCCGCGGCGCGGTGTGTACGGACGCGCCGGCGCACCCGAGCGCACCACGCGCTCCGCGCGTGCCAGCAGCTCGAGCATCTCCTGACGCAGCAGTTCGCCCAGCGCCTCGGAGCGGGCGCTGACAAAACGCTGCCGATCGATGCCCGCCTTCAGGCGCAGCACCCACAGTCCGGCGGGCAGGCGCGGGGCCGCCGCGCGGAAGATGGCGCGCGCCTGGCGCTTGACCAGGTTGCGGGTGACCGCCCGTTTGGCATGCCGCTTGGGCACCACCAAACCCAGCTTGACCGCGGAGTCATCCACAGGCACCAGCTCGATCAGCTCGGACACTGTGGACAACTCACCCCCAGCCCCCTCGGGCTGCGGGCCGCGGGCGGCCCCCCCAGACGACAAATGCCCTTCAGCAACCCCGGGCAGGAGATGGTGAAGGGCAAAGTGATCGCTGCGTGAACGCTGAACCGTGGCCAGCACACGCTCGAAGTCGGCCGGACGGACGATGCGGCCGATCATGGGCCGACCTGGCTTCAGACCTGGGTCAGCTTCTTGCGGCCCTTGGCGCGGCGGGAGTTGACGACCGCGCGACCGCCGCGGGTCTTCATGCGGACCAGGAAACCGTGCGTGCGGGCGCGGCGGACCTTGGAGGGCTGGTAAGTACGCTTCATGGCTTGCTACCTTGTGTGCAATTGTTCGCAGGAGATGGCTGACAAACCCTTGACAGAAGATCCGTCAGCCACACGGGTCTGGTTCAGCGCAGGACGCTGACCCCCTTGTACCGGTCCGATCACCCGCAGGTTGTCGTGTGTGCATGACCACGCGGGCACCGGGCCCGGCCGGTCACGCGGCCCCAAGCGCCAGACCGCGCACAGACCCTAAAAAGGTCTGACGGCCTTCCGCGACTCGGAAAACCCACTATTAGAACAAATCCACAGGCCGCGGTCAAACCAGCCGCAATCTTGCGCCACCCGCCCCAAGCGCCTGACAGCCCTCCGAATGTGTGGATAACCACCTAGCCAGGGACATCGAAATGCGTAGAATGCGGCCGCTCATGACCGACTTGTCCACAATGAGCTTCGATCTTTGGCAGCTGGGCCGCGAGCGACTGGCCGCCGAACTGCCCGAGCAGCAGTTCGCCACCTGGATCCATCCGCTCCCCCCCGCAGAGGTCAGCGAGGATGGCGAGGAGGGCCTGGTGGTCACCCTCCGCGCCCCCAACCGTTTCAAGCTGGACTGGCTGCGCAGCCAGTACAGCCGCCGCATCGCCGACATGCTGGGCGACCTGGCCGGTTGCCCCGTGCGCCTGGAACTGGGCCTGGTGGGCCAGCCCACCCGCGCCGCCGCCGTGGCCGCGCCGGCCGCTGCCCGTGCTGCCCTGCCCCATGAACGTCCCCCTACCCACCATCCGACGGTCCTGTCTGCGCCGCCCTTCTTGGGCCCTGATGCTGAGCCTGCCGCTGATCTTGGCGGCCT
>NZ_JAAGOH010000023.1 GCF_010499455.1 Ideonella livida
GGCGGTTTCGGCCAGGCGCAGCGGAGCAGGGGCGGCAGCGGGTGCGGCGGGCGCGGGGGCCTGCAGGTCGAGCAGGGCCACGCGGGCCACGCCGGCCTGGCGCAGGGCCAGGGCGGTGGCGCAGCCCGCCGGCCCGGCGCCGACGATGAGGACGTCCCAGGCCGTCATCGGTGCGGCGTCAGTCACCCGAGGGCGGGAAGAAGGGCCGGGGCAGGGTGCGCGCCACCTCCACAAAGCGCTGCTCGCCGGCCGGCGGCACGGCCTTCTCCAGGATGAAACCCAGCCCGGCCCAGTACTGCACCATCTGCAGGTCGTCGGCGAACATGATGTAGTCGCCGCGCTGCTGGTCGAAGTCGGTCCCCAGCCAGGCCACCTGCCCGCCGGTGGCTTGGCTGGGCACGGGCAGCGCCTTCAAGGCCTGGGGGGCGGTCGGGGTGGGGTCCAGGTACACGTATTCCGGGCGCTGGGCCGGCCACCACCACAGCACGCGGCCGTCGATGGGCTGCGACGAGCATTCGTTGAAGTCGGCCTGCCAGGGCACGGCCATGTAGCGGCAGATGTCACCAGGCTCCATGGCTGCGGGGTTGAAGTCCAGGCGCAGCGGGCCGTTGGCGGGCAGGCTGGCGTTGATGCGCAGCGGGTCCTGCGCCTGGTAGATGGCCGGGTTGCGCGAGATCCAGCTCATCTCGATGCCGGGCGAGAAGGCGCCGCCCACGCAGTTTTCCAGCACCGCACGGCTCAGGGCCAGCGGCGCGGGAGTGGTGTCGGGCTGGTTGTCAAACCAGCCTTCGGCCCACTGCTGCAGGAAGAAGTACTGGGTGTCGGTCAGCCGCAGGTACTTGGAGCTGAGGCTGTCGAGGTTGAGGGCGTTGTCGCCGGCCAGGAAGGGCATCATGGTGCGCCCGGTGGACCCGATGATCTGGTTCTCGGCGGCGGGCGGGCGCAGCACCTGCAGGATCCAGTGGCGCAGGCCGCGGTTTTCGTCGTCGCTGGCGCTGGTGGGCACGCGGCCCAGGCGCGCCATGTCAAAGGTGTGGGCCTTGGGCGGGATGGCGGCCACCCAAGGGTAGAGCGTGGCGCGGGCCAGCAGCGGGCCGATCTCGGTCTGGAAGTTGGGGCGGTAGCCCTGCGGGCCGCTGCGCCAGAGGCCGCCGGTGCAGATCTCGGGGTGCTGGCCGTTGCGCACGCCGGTGTCGAAGATGGTGTCCCACAGGGTCACCAGGTTGGCGATCTGCGGGGCGTAGGCCGGTGGCGCGACCAGGGCCCAGGCGGTGCCGGCGTCAATGCGCTCGCCGCTGGTGAGCCACACGGTGGCGCTGACCGGGCCGTCGGCGGTGTCGTCCCACCAGTCGTCGTTGTTGGCGTATTCGGCGATGCTGGGCTGCGCTTGGCTGGAGCCGGAGATGCCGTGCCCGCCCAGGAAGAGCAGGCGGCCCTGCGCGTCGGTGCGCAGCTCGCCCAGGGTGTCGATGCTCACCGGGCTCAGGCCGTTGTGCAGCGGGGGCGGAAAGTTCGCCCCCTCGTAGCCCGGGGGCACGGTGTCGCGGCTGAAGGTCGGTCCGGCGGCGTTGCGCCCGGCAATGCTGCGCGGGCCAGCATCGATCACCAGGCGGTGGCGGTCGGTCACGTGGGCGTTGCGCAGGGGGTGGTTGCTGGCGTAGCCGTTTTCCCCAGCATTGGTTTGGAAGGCGTACCAGCTGGCCTTCTTGTTGGCCACATGCACGGTCCACTGGATGGACTGCACGTCGGCGCAGTCCAGCGTCACCTCCTCGGGGCCCTGGGGCGTGTCGCGGTAGATGGTGAAGCGGGCGGCCTGGCGGCACAGGCGGCCGTCGGCGTCGCGGAAGTCGTCCTGGGTGAAGGTGCTGCCGTCGGGCTTGAGGGGCAGGCCGCGGTAGGTCTCCGGGCCGATGTAGAAGGCGCTGGGGGCGTCACCCACGCGGGCCACGCCGATGGGGGGAAAGATCTTGTAGCTGCTCATGGTGCGGATCCTGTAAGCCGGAGGGGTCGTTGTGATGGCGCGGCGACGGCGTCGCCCGGGGGCACGGCGGCGGGGCCGCTCACAGCGTGTGCAGGGCGGGCAGGCCCTGGGGCAGCTTGTCCAGGCCGTCCTGGGCCTGGTCCACCGCCTGGCGCACGGCCGCAGGCGCACCACCGGCCACCACCTGGTGCAGGTGCTGGAAGGCGTGCCGCAGCCCGGGCATGCGGGCCTGGGGCAGGTAGCGCCAGGTGGGCGCGGCGTTGGGGCCCACGCTGGCATCGCCGCCCTGCTGGGCCGGGGTGCTCATCAGCGCCAGGGCCAGCTGCGGCAGCACCTGGTGCATCAGGTTGAGCACCACGCCGAAGTACGGGTCGCCCATGCCGGCGGTGAAACTCTGCTCGAAGGCGTGCAGCATCACGCTGTAGGCGTTGTTGAAGCTGCGGCTGAGCGCCTGGGCCAAGGGGTTGCCGAAGGCCTCGTCGGCGGGGTTGGAGCTGATGGGCAGGGTGGGCGGGAAGGGGTCGGACGACAGGCTCACCTGGCGGAAGCGGCTGAAGTGGCTCAGCTCCAGTGGCGTGCCCAGGATGGGGCCGTAGGTGCCATCGGTGCGGATGCCGTACTGGTTGTAGGTGCCAAAGGGCTCTTGTGGCACCAGTGGGGCGCCGGCCGGCACGCGGCCCTCACCTTGCTCCACGATCTGCTGGATGCCACGCAGCGCGCTGTCCATGTCACTGACCTGCAGCACCGTGCCACCGAACTTGCCCAGGTAGATGTCGGTGCGCTGGCGCCCTTCGGCCGCGGGCGTGGCGAAGGGGTCCCCGGGGTAGCGCATCAGGCCCTGCACCAGCGCCTCGTAGAGCTGGGCGATGGTGTCGTAGCGGTCGGCCTGGGCCGGCGCGCCGGCGGGGGCCGGTGTCTCAATGGCGGCGTAGACGTTGCTGAACACGTCCGGCGAGGCGCGGTACAGGCCCAGCAGCGGGGTGGTGGCCTCGTTGGCATGCGGCAGGTAGCCGGGATAGTGCGGCGCGGCGTCCCCGGTGAAACGGGGCAGGGCGCCCAGGGCGATCACCAGGTTGGCGGCCTGGTTGACGTGGAACATCTCCTCCATCACCACGGCGCGCAGCGCCTGGTAGGCGGTGCTGCCCTTGTCGGTGATGGAGTACATGCCGCTCAGGTACACCGGGATGGTGGTGAACTCGACCTGGAGCGCCAGTTGAGCGGCGTGCTGCAGGTCGGTGAGGGTGGGCGCGTCGCTCCGCAGGTGCTGGAACAGGGCGCCAAACGGTCGGGCGCTGCGCAGGGAACTGGGCATGGAGGCCTCCTGGAGGGGTGCTGAAGGACACCGTACCGCACCCCGGGGAGGCCCCGCTCCAGGCCGCCAGAAAGGCAATTTTTAATTGAGGGGCGCGGTTCTCGGTGGACGGATTTTGGGGGCGCGGGGGCCTGGGCCGCTACGGGTTTGCCCCGGCCTGAAACCCTTGCTCACACCTCGGCCGTCCGGCGCCAGCCGGCCATCCACTCATGCCCGTTCACCAGGCCGATGCCGGCCAACACAAAGGCGCCGCCCATCAAAAAGGGGGTCTCCAGCGGCTCACCCAGCAGGGCGTGGCCCAGCACCACGCCCAGCACCGGGGTCAGGAACGAGAACACCCCCAAGCGCGAGGCCAGGTAGTGGCGCAGCAGCCAGAACCACACCAAAAAACTGGCAAAGCTGACGATCAGGCTCTGAAAGCCCAGGTGGCCCCAGGCCGCTGCCGTGGGGGTGAAATGCCACTGCCCCCCCAGCAGCGCGGCCGGCGCCAGCAGCACAAAGGCCGCCAGCAGCTGGTAGAGCAGGGACTCGGCCGCGGGGGCGTGCCGCAGGCTGCTGGTGCGCAGGGCCACGGTGGTGGCGCCCCAGCTGGCGCCGGCCAGCAGGGCCAGGGCATCGCCCAGCAGGATCTGTGCGGTGCCGGCGCTGCTGCCGGTCACGCCGTGGGTGGCCGCGCGCCCGGCAAAGGCGATGGCGATGCCGGCAAACGCCAGGCCGATGCCCAGCCACTGCAGCGGCTTGAGCCGCTCGGCGGGTAGCCGCGCCTGCAGGCCCAGCGCCGCAAACACCGGCGAGGTGTAGAGGAACACCAGCACATGGCCGGCGCTGGTGAGCTGCAGCGCCACCGCCACCAGCAGGTACTCCAGCGCGAACAGGCCGCCCACCACCGCCCCCGGCCGCCAGCGCCCCTGCTGCACGGCGGCGGCCAGGGCGGGGCGGGCCTCGCCCCGCCACACCATCAGTGCGGCCACCAGCGCGGCGGCAATGGCTGAGCGCAGGGCGATCATCGTCATGGGGCTGGCGTCGGCCGCCGCGGCCTTGAGTGAGATTTGCTGCAGGCTCCACAGCAGGCACAAGCTCGTCATGATGGCGCTGGCGCGGCCATCGAGCGGGCCGGGGGTGGGCGAGGTGGCGTGGGGCGACGAGGGCATGCGCCCATTCTGGATTTGGCGGAACGACAGCCGATAGCGAGAATCAGACAACTGATGCCGGACGCCGGCCAACACGCCGGCCACCGGGCCTGCACCGATCCCGCCCTACCGTTGACCATGCCCCGCGCCACCCCACGCCGCCCTGCCGCGGCGGCAGACCAGAAGACCCCCGCCCAACTGGTGCCGCCCTATCCGCACACGCTGCCGGCGCCGCTGGTGTTTCGCAGCGCGCAGCTTGAGGGCCAGGCCGAGTACCCGGTGCACAGCCACCGCTGGGGCGAGTTCGTGTACTCCTTCAGCGGCGTGATGGAGGTGCGGCTGGCGGGGCAGCAGGTGCTGGCGCCGCCGCAGCTGGGCATCTGGCTGCCGCCTCAGGTGGAGCACCAGGGCCTGAACCGCCAGGCGGCGGCGCACAGCTCGCTGTACGTGGCGCCGGAGCTGTGCGGGGCCTTGCCGGCCCAGGCCTGCGCGCTGGTGGTCAGCCCGCTGGCCCGGGCCCTGCTGGAGCACCTGCGCACCCACACCGCAACCTCGCCCACCGCCCACGCGCCCAGTGCCGAGGAACACCGCCTGCTGCAGGTGCTGGTGGATCAGCTGGCCCACGCGCAGCGGGTGCGCAGCTACCTGCCGCACAGCACCGACCCGCTGCTCGCCCCCGTGCTGCAGGCACTGGAGGCCGACCCGGCCGACAACCGGCCCCTGTCGGCCTGGGCCGCCCAGGTACACAGCACCGAGCGCACCCTCAGCCGCCGCTGCCAGCGTGAGTTGGGCATGAGCTTTGTGGCATGGCGCCAGCGCCTGCGCGTGCTCACCGCCCTGGGCCGGCTGGCACGCGGTGAGAAAGTCACCTCCCTGGCGCTGGACCTGGGCTACGCCAGCGCCTCGGCCTTCATCGCCATGTTCCGCAAGCTCACCGGGCTCACGCCCGAGGCCTGCCGACCGTCGGCGGGCTGACGGCCGGCAGGGCTGCGCAAACGGCGATCAGTCCACTTCTCTCCACCTCAGGCCACCTCATGCCCGGTGCTGGCCTCCCACAGGCGGTACCAGTCTTCGGCGGGCAGCTGCAGGCTCAGGGCGGCCACAGCCTCCTGCACGGCGGCGATGCGCTGGCTGCCGGTGATGGGCAGCGGGCGGCTGGGGTGGCGCAGGATCCAGGCGTAGGCCAGGGTGGCGGGGCTCACGCCGTGGGCGTGGGCCAGCGCCTCCAGCGTGGCGCGTACGCGCAGGGCCTGCGGGTCGGTGCCGGTGAACAGGCGGCCGCCACCCAGGGCAGACCAGATCATGGGCCTCAGGCCCAGTTCCTGGCACTGGTCCAGGGTGCCGTCGTCCAGCGCCGCCAGGTGCAAGGGCGACAGCTCGATCTGGTTGGTCACCAGCGGGTGGCGGCGGTGCAGCAGGCGCAACTGGGCCGGGCTGTGGTTGGACACGCCAAAGTGCCGCACCTTGCCGGCGGCCTGCAGGCGGCTGAAGGTGTCGGCCAGCCCGGCGGCGTCCATCAGCGCGTCGGGACGGTGGATGAGCAGCAGGTCCAGGTGGTCGGTGCGCAACGCGCGCAGGCTGGCCTCCACCGAGGCGGTGACATGCGCGGCCGAGGTGTCGTAGGACTTGATGGCGTGGCCCGGCCGCTGCGCCGACACCAGCTTGATGCCGCACTTGCTCACCAGTTGCAGGCGCTGGCGCAGGGCTGGCGCCAGGGCCAGCGCCTCGCCAAACAGGCCTTCCACCGTGTAGCCGCCGTAGATGTCGGCATGGTCAAAGCTGCTCACGCCCAGGTCCAGGCACTGCTCGATCCAGCGCAGGCGCTCGGCCGGGCTCAGGCCCCACTGGGCCATGCGCCAGCAGCCGGCCACGATGGGCGAGAGGGCGGGGCCGCCGGGGCACAGCGGGGTGGGCTTGAGGGTGAGGTGGGTGTCGTGCATGGGCGGCGATTGTGGGCGGGCTGGCACGGCAAGGGCCAGCGGATGGGGTGGCCACGCGGGTTTGCCCGGCTCGGAAAGTGTCAATATTTCCATGATCGCTGGATAATCGAAACCAAGACCGCGCCGGTCCGATTGCCACCCGCCATCTGTCCCCATGACCACCCACGTCCTCATCCTCTGCACCCACAACTCCGCACGCAGCGTGCTGTCGGAGTGCATGCTCAACCACCTGGCCCAGCAGTTGGGTCGTGATGTGCGTGCGCACAGCGCCGGCAGTGCGCCCAGTGGGCGCATCAACCCCTTTGCCTTGCAGGTGCTGCAGGCGGCGGGGGTGAGCACCGAAGGCTGCCACAGCAAAAGCTGGGACGCTTTCAGCCAGCCGGATTCGCCGCCGCTGTCCATCGTCATCACCGTGTGCGACAGCGCTGCGGCCGAGACCTGCCCGGTGTTCACCGGCCAGGCGGGCGAGCCCCCGGTGCAGGTGCATTGGGGCTACCCCGACCCCTCCAACGCCGAGGGCGGTGACGAGGGCAAGCGCCGCGCCTTTGAGCTGACGCGCCAGGCCATTGGCTACCGCATGCGCCAACTGCTGGATCTGCCGCTGGCGCAGATGGACCGCCCGGCACTGCGGGCCGCACTGCAGGCCATTGGCCGCAGCTGAAGCCCGCCACGGAGCACAACACCATGAATTTGTTTGAGCGCTACCTCACCGTCTGGGTGGGCCTGTGCATCGTGGCCGGCATTGCCCTGGGCCAGTGGCTGCCCGGGCCGGTGCAGGCCATTGGCCGCATGGAGGTGGCCCAGGTCAACCTGCCGGTGGGGCTGCTGATCTGGGTGATGGTCATCCCGATGCTGCTGCGCATTGACTTTGGCGCCCTGCACCAGGTCAAGGCGCACTGGCGCGGCATTGGCGTGACGCTGTTCGTCAACTGGGCGGTCAAGCCCTTTTCCATGGCGCTGCTGGGCGGGCTGTTTGTGCACCAGGTTTTTGCGCCCTGGCTGCCGGCCGACCAGCTGGACAGTTACGTGGCGGGCCTGATCCTGCTGGCGGCCGCACCCTGCACGGCCATGGTGTTTGTGTGGAGCCGGCTCACCCAGGGCCATCCGCTGTTCACGCTCAGCCAGGTGGCGCTCAACGACACCATCATGGTGTTCGCCTTTGCGCCCCTGGTGGGCCTGCTGCTGGGCCTGTCGGCCATCACCGTGCCCTGGGCCACGTTGCTGATCTCGGTGGGGCTGTACATCGTCATTCCGGTGGTCCTGGCCCAGCTCTGGCGCCGGGCGCTGCTGGCGCGCGGCCCGCAGGCGCTGGAGGCCACGCTGGCCCGACTGGGGCCGTGGTCCATCAGCGCACTGCTGGCCACGCTGGTGCTGCTGTTTGGCTTTCAAGGCCAGGCCATCCTGCAGCAGCCGTTGGTGATTGCCATGCTGGCCGTGCCCATCCTGCTGCAGGTGCTGCTCAATGCCGGCCTGGCCTACGGGCTCAACCGCTGGCTGGGCGAGGCGCATTGCGTGGCCGGCCCGTCCTGCCTGATCGGCGCCAGCAACTTCTTTGAGCTGGCGGTGGCCGCGGCCATCAGCCTGTTCGGCTTTGAGTCCGGCGCGGCCCTGGCCACGGTGGTGGGCGTGCTGATCGAGGTGCCGGTGATGCTGCTGGTGGTGCGCTGGGTCAACCGCAGCAAGGGCTGGTACGAGGCGGGCAGGCGGCAGGCCTGAGCCTTGGGCATGGCGTAGGGATGGCGCAGCGCACGGCGGCGGCCTAGGGTGGTGACTTCGCCCAGTCCCATGGAGAAGTGCATGCCCCACCTGCCTACTGTCCCTGTCCCCTTCCTTGAGTCAAACAGGTCCCGGCGTTGGCTGGCAGGCCTGCCGCTGCTGGTCCTGGCCATGCCGGGTTGGGCCGAGTCCTGGCCGCACCCGCGCCTGAACGACACCGGCCTGCAGCACTGTGAAGTCAGGGGGGTGTGGCAAGCGTCCTGCTCGGAGACGGGACAGGATGCGGCCCATGGCCGCGACGCCCGACCCCGGCGGTCGGACCCCGCCGACGGCCTGGCCGGCTTTGCCTGGCGCAAGGTGTGCGGCAATGGCCAGTTCGCCGGCCATGGTCGGTGTCCCGCCGATCCGGCGCCGGGCACTTCCGCTCATGACTGGGCCTGCGTGAAGGATGTGCGCACCGGCCTGCTCTGGGAACGCAAGACCCGTGACGGCGGCCTGCGCGACGGGGCCCAGCGTTTCACCCGCGTGGGCGATGGCCGGACCGGCGACGCCGCTGCCCTGGTGGCGGCGGCCAACCAGGAGCAGTGGTGCGGCGCGCAAGACTGGCGTCTGCCCACCCGGGCCGAGCTGCAGTCCATGGCCGTCTATGCCCGCTACCAGCCCGATGCCGCGCTGGACCCGGTGTACTTCGGGGACGTTGAGGGCGCTTCCACCTGGGCCTCGGACAACTACGGCTCGCCGGGCTGGGGCTGGACGGTGGACTTCCGCAGCGGGGCGGTGGTCATCGGCAGCCAGACCGACACCCGCGCGGTGCGCCTGGTCCGCGGCGGCAGGGTGCCGCCGGCGGGCGATCGCTACCAAGCCCAGGGGGATGCGGTGCTGGACCGCCACACCGGCCTGCTCTGGCAGCGCTGCGCGCTGGGTCAGGCCTGGACCGGCACCGTCTGCACGGGCACCGCTACCACGCTGGGCTGGCGGGATGCCTTGGCGCAGGCGCTGGGCACCGCAGGCAGCACGGGCCTGCCCTGGCGGCTGCCCAATGCCAAGGAGCTGGCCAGCCTGATCGACCCCCGCGAGGAGACGCCGGCCACCGATCCTGGCGCCTTCCCCAACCCGGGCACGCGCCATTTCTGGACGTCCACCGCCGCCGTGGGCCAGCCCGACCGCGCCTGGGGCGTGGACTTCGACTACGGCCATGTGGCCAGCTACGCCATGACCCAGCTGCACGGCGTGCGGCTGGTGCGCACGGCGCCCTGACCCCGGTGCGGTGGCGGGGCACCGTGCCTCCGCCGGCCCGGGCCGGCCGCCAACCTGGGCCTGAAGGCTGCGCCTCAGAACTGCGCGTCCGTCAAGCCCAGCGTGGTCTCGGCGCCGGTCTGCACCACGGCTTGCAGGCCAGCGCATTCGCTCAGCACATGGGCCATGTAGTGGCGGGCGGTGGTGAGCTTGGCGCGCAGGAAGTCGGCGTCCGCCGCACCGGCGGCCAGCTGGGCGGCGGCGGCTTCGGCCAGGCGGACCAGCAACCAGCCGGCCACGACATGGCCGGTCAGCAGGAGGAAAGGCACGGCCCCGGCATGCACCGCCGCCGGCTGTGCGGCGTAGGTGGCCAGCAGGTGCCGGGTGGCACCGTCCAGCGCCTGCACGCCCTGCAGGAGGCTGTGGCCCAGGTCGTCGGTGCCGCTGGCCCGGCCCTCGGCCACCATGCGGGTCGCGTCGGTGCGCAGCTCGGCCAGCAGGGCGTCCAAGGTGTGGCCGCCCTCGCGGCAGAGCTTGCGGCCCACCAGGTCATTGGCCTGGATGCCGGTGGTGCCCTCGTAGATGGTGGTGATGCGGGCGTCGCGCAGGTAGAGCGCGGCGCCGGTCTCCTCGATGAAGCCCATGCCGCCATGCACCTGCACGCCCAGCCAGGTCACCCGCTGGGCTTGCTCGGTGCACCAGCCCTTGACCACCGGGGTGAGCAGCTCCACCCGGCTCTGGCAGGGGGCACGCACGCTGGCGTCCTCGTGGCTGGCGGCACGGTCGAGCTGGCCGGCGGTGTAGTAGGCCAGGGCGCGCATGGCCTCCACCCGGGCCTTCATGTCCATGAGCATGCGGCGTACATCCGGGTGGCCGATGATGCTGCGCGAGCCCGCCACCAGGGTGCGACCCTGCACCCGCTCCAGCGCATAGGCACGGGCATGCTGGTAGGCGCGCTCGGACACGCCCAACCCTTCCAGGCCCACGTTCAGGCGGGCGTGGTTCATCATGGTGAACATGCAGGCCAGCCCCTGATGGGGCTGACCGATCAGGTAGCCGATGGCGCCGGGGCCGTCGCCAAAGCTCATCACCGCCGTGGGGCTGCCGTGGATGCCCAGCTTGTGCTCGATGCTGGTGCAGGCCAAGTCATTGCGTGCCCCCAGGCTGCCGTCGGCGTTGACCAGGAACTTGGGGCAGAGAAACAGCGAGATGCCCTTCACCCCTTCGGGCGCATCGGGCAGGCGGGCCAGCACCAGGTGGATGATGTTCTCCGCCAGGTCGTGCTCACCCCAGGTGATGAAGATCTTGGTGCCGCTGACGCGGTAGTGGTCGCCCTCGGGCACGGCCTTGCTGCGCACGGCGGCCAGGTCCGAGCCGGCCTGCGGCTCGGTCAGGTTCATGGTGCCGGTCCAGGTGCCGGCCACCATCTTGGGCAGGTAGGTGGCCTTGATCTCCTCGCTGGCATGGTGGGCGATGGCCTCCACCGCGCCCTGGGTGAGCATCTGGCACAGGCTGAAGGCCAGGCTGCAGGACTTCCACATCTCCGCCACGGCGGTGGAGACCAGCGTGGGCAGGCCTTGGCCACCCAGTTCGGTGCGCGCCGGCATGGCGTGCCAGCCGGTTTCGCAGAAGGCCTGGTAGACCGGGCCGTAGCCTGGCGCGGCGGTGACGGTGTGGCCCACATGCCAGCGCGCGCCCACCTTGTCACCGGGGGCGTTGATGGGGTCCACCTGGCCGGCGGCGAACTTGGCCGCCTCCTCCAGGATGGCCTCCACCAGGTCGGCGCTCAGGTCTTCGCGTCCGGGCTGGGCGGCGATGGCGTCCAGCCCGCCCACCTCCTTCATGGCAAACAGCATGTCGTGCAGCGGGGCGGCGTAGGTGCTCATGGCGGTCTCTTGGGGTCTTGGCGAGGGAGCGAGAGGAAGTGGAAGGGAGGGGGGCGGCCTCAGCGCCGCCCGGCCACCAGGGCGGTGAGTTCACCCACCAGGCCGCGGCGGAAGGCCAGCACACACACCACGAAGATGACCCCCATGATCACGGTGACCCAGGAGCCCACCTTGTCGGCCAGCAGGTTCTCCAGGCCGACAAGGGTGATCGCGCCCACGGCCGGGCCCAGCAGGGTGCCCAGGCCGCCCAGCAGGGTCATCAGCACCACTTCCCCGCTCATGTGCCAGTGCGCGTCGGTCAGCGAGGCCAGCTGGAACACCAGGGCCTTGGTGGCTCCGGCCAGCCCGGCCAGCGTGGCCGACAGCACAAAGGCCAGCAGCTTGTAGCGGGCCACGTCGTAGCCCAGCGAGGTCGCGCGGGGCTCGTTCTCGCGGATGGCCTTGAGGATCTGGCCAAAGGGCGAGTGCACCGTGCGGTGGATGAGCCAGAAGCCGCCCAGGAACACCGCGAGCACGAAGTAGTACATGACCAGGTTGTCCGACAGGTCGAACAGGCCCAGCAGCTTGCCGCGGGGAATGCCCTGCAGCCCGTCTTCGCCGCCGGTGGCCTTGATCTGCAGGCAGAGGAAGAACACCAGCTGCGCCAGGGCCAGGGTGATCATGGCGAAGTAGATGCCCGAGCGGCGGATGGCCAGCGCGCCGAACACCAGGCCCAGCAGGCCGGCCACGGCTGCGCCGGCCAGGATGCCCAGTTCCGGGCTGACGCCCAGGTCGCGCACCAGGTAGCCGCAGACATAGGCGGCCCCGCCAAAGAAGGCGGCGTGGCCAAAGCTCAGCAGGCCGGCAAAACCCAGCAGCAGGTTGAAAGCGCAGGCGAACAGGGCGAAGCACAGCACCTTCATCAGGAAGGTGGGGTAGGCCAGAAAGGGCGCCACGGCACCGATGAGCACCAGCAGGGCGAACAGGCGCCAGGGCGCGGGCGCCGTGGGCGCCATGCTCTGGCTGACCACGGGCGCGTGGGACACGGTGGACGACATGATGGGGTTCCTTGCCGCGAAGGGGGAGTGGGGGGAGGGCGGTGCGCCGCCGCTCAGGCCTGCTTGCCGAACAGCCCGGCCGGGCGCAGCAGCAGCACGATGACCATGATCACGAAGATGACCACCGCCGAGGCCTCGGGGTAGAACACCTTGGTCAGGCCCTCGATCAGGCCCAGGCCCAGGCCGGTGACGATGGAGCCCAGGATGGAGCCCATGCCGCCGATGACCACCACCGCGAACACCACGATGATGAGGTTGCTGCCCATGACCGGGTTGACCTGCACGATGGGCGCGGCCAGCACGCCGGCAAAGCCGGCCAGGGCAGCGCCCGCGGCATAGGTGGCGGTGATCATGAGCGGCACATTCAGGCCCAGGGCCTGCACCAGGTCGGGCCGCTGGGTGGCCGCGCGCAGGGTGGCGCCCAGGCGGGTGCGCTCGATCAGGTACCAGGCACCCAGGCACACGGCCAGGGCAGCCACCACCACCCAGGCGCGGTACAGCGGCAGGAACATGAAGCCCAGGTGCACGCCGCCTTGCAGCACCTCGGGGGCCTCATAACCCTCGCCCGAGACGCCGAAGTAGTGGCGGAACACGCCCTCGCCGATGAGCGCCAGGCCAAAGGTCAGCAGCAGGCCGTAGAGGTGGTCCAGCTGGTAGAGGTGGCGCAGCAGCAGCCGCTCAATGAGCACGCCCAGCAGGCCCACGGCCAGCGGCGCCAGCAGCAGCGCCGCCCAGTAGTTGATGCCCAGGTGGGTCAGGCCCAGCCAGGCGACGAAGGCGCCGATCATGTACTGCGCCCCATGGGCGAAGTTGATGATGTTGAGCAGGCCGAAGATGATGGCCAGGCCCAGGCTCAGCACGGCGTAGAACGAGCCGTTGATGAGCCCCAGCAGCAGTTGGCCGAACAGGGCCTGCGAGGGGATGCCGAGGATTTCCATGTCGTGCTCTAAAGGGGGGCGGCGGGACGCTTGGGGCGTGGGAAGGGCGCCACGGTGGCCAGGGGGCTGGCGGGCGCCCCTGGGCCGGCGTCAGCGGCTTACTTCACCAGCGAGCACTTGGAGGCCGACAGCGGCTGGAAGGCCTCGGCCGCCGGGATGGTGGCGCGCACGTGGTAGTAGTCCCAGGGGGTGGTGGACTCGGCCGGCTTCTTCACCTGCAGCAGGTACATGTCGTGCACCATGCGACCGTCGGCGCGGATGGTGCCGCCCTTGGCGAAGAAGTCGTTGACGGGCGTCTTCTTCATCTGCGCCATCACCTTGGCGGTGTCCTTGGTGCCCGCGGCCTTGACGGCCTTGAGGTAGTGCATCACGGCGCTGTACTGGCCCGCCTGGATCATGGTGGGCATCTTCTTCATCTGGCCGAAGAAGCGCTTGGACCATTCCCGGGTCTCGGGGTTCAGGTCCCAGTAGAAGCCCTCGGTCAGGTACATGTTCTGGGTGGTCTTCAGGCCCAGGGAGTGGATGTCGGTGATGAACATCAGCAGGCCGGCCAGGCTCTGCTTGGGCGTGACGCCAAACTCCGCCGCCTGCTTGATGGCGTTGATGGTGTCGCCGCCGGCATTGGCCAGGCCGATGATCTGCGCGCCCGAGCTTTGCGCCTTGAGCAGGAAGGAAGAGAAGTCCGAGCCCGGGAAGGGGTGACGCACCGCGCCCACCACCTCACCACCGTTGGCCTTGACCACGTCACCGGCGTCCTTCTCCAGCGAGTGGCCGAAGGCGTAATCCGCCGTCAGGAAGAACCACTTCTTGCCGCCGGCCTTGGTCACGGCCTTGGCCGTGCCGTTGGCCACGGCATAGGTGTCATAGGTCCAGTGGACGGTGACGTCGTTGCAGTCCTCGTTGGTCACGCGGGTGGAAGCCGCGCCCGAGATCAGCGCGATCCTGTTCTTCTCCTTGGCGATCTTCTGCACCGCCAGCGCCACCGAGGTGGTCACCAGCTCCGAGGCCACGTCCACCCCGTCACGCTCGAACCATTCACGCGCCTTGTTGGCGGCGATGTCGCCCTTGTTCTGGTGATCGGCGCTCACCAGTTCCACCTTGAAGCCGGGCTTCTCACGCGCCATGAAGTCGTCAATGGCCATCTGGGTGGCCACCACGGTGCCGCGGCCGGCCACGTCGGAATAGACGCCCGACAGATCGGTCAGCACGCCGATCTTGACCACGCCACCGGCCACCTGGGCCTGGGCGGCCGGGGCCAGGGCGCCGGCGGTGAGGGCGGACAGGGCCAGGGCCATGGCCTGGGTGAAGGACTTGCGTTGCATGGGTTTGTCTCCTGGGGGTGTTGGCGGGGAAAAGGGGGTGGCAGCAGGGCCGGGTGGACAGTGCGGGTGAGGGCCGAGAGGCGAGGGCGGCGCCTCAGACCCCCAGCAGCTCATGCAGCATGTCGGTCTTGGCGGCCAGCTCGTGCTGTTCCACCGTGGCCACGATGCGGCCGTGCTCCAGCACGTAGTGGCGGTCGGCCAGCGGGGCGGCAAAGCGGAAGTTCTGCTCCACCAGCACGATGGTGTAGCCCCGGGACTTGAGCAGGCGGATGACCTCGCCCAGCTTCTTGACGATGACCGGGGCCAGGCCCTCGGTGATTTCATCGAGCAGCAGCAGCTTGGCGCCGGTGCGCAGGATGCGGGCCATGGCCAGCATCTGCTGTTCACCGCCTGACAGGCGCGTGCCCGGGCTGTGGCGGCGCTCCAGCAGGTTGGGGAAGACCTCGTAGATCTCCTTGAGGGTCATGCCGCCGCTGGCCACCTGGGGCGGCAGCATCAGGTTCTCCTCGGTGCTCAGGCCGGCGAAGATGCCGCGCTCCTCCGGGCAGAAGCCCACACCCAGGCGCGCCACCTGGTGTGGCGCCAGGCGCGTGAGGTCAGTGCCGTTGAACATGACCGAGCCGGTGCGCCGGCCCACCAGGCCGAGGATGGCCTTGAGGGTGGTGGAGCGCCCGGCGCCGTTGCGGCCCAGCAGGGTGATGAGCTCACCCCGGTTCACCGTCAGGTCAATGCCGTGCAGGATGTGCGACTCGCCGTAGAAGGCATGCAGGTCGGTCAGGCGCAGCAACTCACCGCCGGGGTGAAAGGCGCTGGCGCCGTGCGGGGTGGCGACGTGGGTGGCAACGGTGTTCATGCTTCCACTCCCACATAGGCTTCCAGCACGCGCGGATCTTTGGAGACGGTGGCGTAGTCGCCTTCGGCCAGCACGCTGCCGCGCTGCAGCACGGTGATGCGGTCGCAGAGCTTCTCCACCACCGACAGGTTGTGCTCCACCATCAAGATGGTGCGGCCCACGGCCACGCGCTTGATCAGCGCCACCACCCGGTCCACGTCCTCATGGCCCATGCCCTGGGTGGGCTCGTCCAGCAGCATCAGCTCGGGCTCCAGCGCCAGGGTGGTGGCAATTTCCAGCGCCCGCTTGCGGCCATAGGGCAGCTCCACCGTCACGTTGCGGGCAAAGCCGGCCAGGTCCACCTGCTCCAGCAGCTCCAGGGCGCGTTGGTTCAGGCTGTTGAGGCAGCGCTCGCTCTTCCAGAAGGCAAAGCCGTCACCGCGCTGGCGCTGCAGGGCCACACGCACGTTCTCCAGCACCGTCAGGTGCGCAAAGGTGGCCGAGATCTGGAAGCTGCGGATCATGCCGCGCCGCGCCACCTGCACCGGGCCTTCGCCGGTGATGTCGGCGCCGTTGAACAGGATCTGGCCACGGGTGGGCGGCAGGAACTTGGTCAGCAGGTTGAACACCGTGGTCTTGCCGGCGCCGTTGGGGCCGATCAGGGCATGGACGCTGCCGCGCTGGATCTGCAGGTTCACGCCGGAGACGGCCGCGAACCCCAGGAATTCCTTGCACAGGTCGTGGGTCTGCAGGATGGGGTCTGACATGGGCATGACGGGGGGGCGTGCGCCGGGCAGGCGCCGCCCAGCACCCAGGGCCAAGACGGCCCGGGCGGGGTGATGGGAAAGGGCGGGCGGGGGAGGGGCCGAGCGCCGGCCCCGGCGCGGGGCTACTCGATGGCGCTGGCCGACTTGATCTGGTGGCGCAGCACGAACTTCTGGATCTTGCCGGTGGAGGTCTTGGGCAGCACGCAGAACTCGATGCGCTTGGGCACCTTGAAGCGCGCCATCTGGCTGCGGCAGAAGGCGATGATCTCTTCCTCGGTGGCCGTGGCGTTGGTCTTCAACTCCACAAAGGCGCAGGGCACCTCACCCCACTTGGCGTCGGGCTGGGCCACCACGGCGGCCAGCATCACGGCGGGGTGGCGGTGCAGGATGTCCTCCACCTCGATGCTGGAGATGTTCTCCCCGCCCGAGATGATGATGTCCTTGCTGCGGTCCTTGATCTTGACGTAGCCGTCTGGGTGCATCACCGCCAGGTCACCGGTGTGGAACCAGCCACCGGCAAAGGCCTCCTCGGTGGCGCTGGGGTTCTTCAGGTAGCCCTTCATCACCACATTGCCGCGGAAGAAGATCTCGCCCATGGTCTGGCCGTCGGCGGGCACGGGCTGCAGGGTCACGGGGTCCAGCACCGCCACGGCCTGCTGCATGGGGGCGGTCACGCCCTGGCGGCCGTTCATCTGGGCGCGTGCCTCCAGGCTCAGGCCCGCCCAGTCGTCCTGCTTGGCGCACACCGCCGCCGGGCCATAGACCTCGGTCAGGCCGTAGACATGGGTCAGCTCGATGCCGGCGGCTTCGCAGCCCTCGATCACCGCCACCGGCGGCGCGGCGCCGGCGATCTGACCGTGGAGGGTGTGGGTGATGCCCTCGCGCAGCTCGGCCGGGGCATTGATCAGCATGCTGTAGACGATGGGCGCGCCGCACAGGTGGGTGATGTGGTGCGCGCGGATCAGCGGGAAGATCTGCACCGGGTCCACCCGGCGCAGGCACACGCTGGTGCCGGCGATCAGGGCCATCGTCCAGGGGAAGCACCAGCCGTTGCAGTGGAACATCGGCAGTGTCCACAGGTAGACGCTGTGGTGCGGCATCTGCCAGCTGATGACGTTGCTGGCGGCATTCAGGTAGGCGCCGCGGTGGTGCGTCACCACACCCTTGGGGTTGCCGGTGGTGCCGCTGGTGTAGTTCAGCGAGATGGCGTCCCACTCATCCTCGGGCAGGCGCCAGGCGTAGTCCGGGTCGCCGCTGGCCAGCAGGGCCTCGTAGCCCAGCTCGCCCAGGTGGCGACCGGGGGGCGCGGTCTCGTCCTCCACCTCCACCACCAGCGGGCGGCGCGGGCCCAGCAGGGCCAAGGCCTTCTCCATCACCGGGGCGAACTCGCGGTCGGTCAGCAGCACCTTGGCTTCGCCGTGCTGCAGCATGAAGGCGATGGCCTCCGGGTCCAGCCGGGTGTTCAGCGTGTTGAGCACCGCACCGCACATGGGCACGCCAAAGTGCGCCTCGTACATGGCCGGCACATTGGGCAGCATCACCGCCACCGTGTCGCCCACGCCAATGCCGCGCGCGGCCAGGGCACTGGCCAGGCGGCGGCAGCGGCGGTAGGTTTCGCCCCAAGTCTGGCGGCGCTCGCCATACACCACGGCGGTGCGCTGCGGGTAGATGGCGGCGGTGCGCTCGATATAGCTCAGCGGGGACAGCGCCACGAAGTTGGCGGCGTTCTTGTCCAGCCCCAGCCGGTAGGGGTTGTGTGCGCTCATGGGCCTTGTCTCCTGCGTCGGATGGATGTTGCCTGCCGGGTCTGTGGCCGCCTGGGCCGCCCGGCTGGGCAATGGCTGGCGCATGTTCGCCGGCAAAGTTTGCAGCAGCCCCCAGCAATTGCGACGAATGTTTGCAAGCCTGGGCGCGGTCCCGGCCGGCTCCTAGAATTTCGCTCTGTCCCGGCCGTGCGCCTCCGCCCGGCCCGCTGTCCCGCCGACCAGACCCGTCCGAGGCCCGCGTGATCCCGCCCTTTGAAGCGCCTTCCGACGCCCAGCGCCTGCCCGTGCTGCAGGCTGGCCTGGACCTGCTGGACCAGGGCCTGACGGTGTTTGACGCCGACCTGCGCATGGTGGCCTGGAACCGGGCCTTCCTGCGCTTGCTGGACTTTCCGGCGCACCTGGCCTTTGTCGGCGCGCACTTCGAGAGCTTCATGCGCTACAACGCCGCGCGCGGCGAATATGGCGAGGACCACGAGGCCCAGGTCGCCCGGCGGGTGGAGGCCGCACGCCGCTTTGCCCCGCACGACATCGAGCGTGTGCGCCCCGACGGCCGCGTGCTGCGTGTGGTGGGCCAGCCGCTGCCCGGCCTGGGCTTTGTCACCCTGTACTCCGACGTGACCGCGCAGCGCGCCCATGAGCGCGAGCGAGAGGACCAGCACGCCCAACTGGCCCGGCGCGTGGCCGAGCGCACCCAGGAGCTGCAGGCCCGCAATGCGGAGTTGCGCGCCGCGGTGGCGGGCAACCAGGCCCTGGCCCGGTCGCTGCAGCGCAGCGAGGCGCACATGCGCCTGATCCTGGATTCCCTGCCGGCGCTCATCGCCTACTTCGACGCCGGGCGCCGCTACCGCTTCATCAGCAAGGGCTACCAGGACTGGTTCGGCCTGGACCCGCAGGCCCCCGAGCGGGTGAGCGCGCGCGACTACCTGGGCGCGGCCACTTACGAAGGCATCCGGCCCCAGGTGCTGCGTGCCCTGGCCGGCGAGGCGGTGAGCTTTGAGTACCGCCTGCAGGCCAGCGCCCTGGGCCGCCAACTGCTGGTGCGCACCACCCTCATCCCCGAGCGCGGCCCCGAGGGGCAGGTGCAGGGCTGCTTCGAGTTGACCTTCGACATCACCGAGCAGCGCCGCGCCCAGGAGATGCTGGCCCAAGCCCAGAAAATGGAGGCCCTGGGCCACTTGAGCGGCGGGCTGGCGCATGACTTCAACAACCTGCTGACCGTCATCATCGGCAACCTCTGCGCCTTGCGCGACCAGCGGCCGGGGCACCCGGCGGTGGCCGAGTTCGTGGCCCCGGCGCTGGAGGCCTCGCACCGTGGCGCCGAACTGATCAAGGGCCTGCTGTCCTTCTCACGCCGCCAGCCGCTGGCGCTGCAGGCCGTGGCCCTGGCCCCGCAGGTGGAGGGCCTGGCCCGCATGCTGCGCCGCTCCCTGCCCGAGAGCCTGCGCCTGGACACCGTGCTGGAGAACGGGCCGTTGTGGGCCCTGTCCGATCCCCACCAACTGCAGAACAGCCTGCTCAACCTGGTGCTCAACGCCCGCGACGCCGTGGCCCACCACCCGCGCGGCGGGCGCATCCGCATCCGCTGCAGCCGCCCGGCCCAGCCCCGCAGCGACCGCGCGCCCCTGCGGCTGCCCCCGGGCCGCTACGTGCGCCTGGACGTGGCCGACAACGGCGTGGGCATGGACGCCGAGACCCAGGCCCGGGTGTTCGAGCCCTTCTTCACCACCAAGCGCCCGGGCCTGGGCACCGGCCTGGGCCTGCCCATGGTGCAGGACTTCGTGCGCCAGTGCGGCGGTCTGGTGGAGGTGGTCAGCGCGCCGGGCCGCGGCACCACCGTCAGCTTGTGGCTGCCGGTGGCCGAGCCGCCCTCCGATGCCGCCGACCTGCCCGAGGCCGCCACAGCCCCCGATGCCCCCGATGCCCCCCGGTCCGCGGCCACGGACACCACGGCTCCACCGCCCGCAGGCACCGCCCCCCGTGGCCTGGCCCTGCTGGTGGACGATGAGGCCGCTGTGCGCCAGGTGGTGCGCCGCCACCTGCTGGAGCTGGGCCATGCCGTGCTGGAAGCGCAGGACGGCGACGAGGCCCTGGCCATCCTGGGCGCCATGCCCGGCATCGGCCTGCTGCTGACGGATGTGGTCATGCCCGGCGGCCTGGACGGCGCCGAGCTGGCGCGCCGCACCCTGGCGGCCGGGCAGGTGCCCTGCGTGGGCCTGATGAGCGGCTACGCCCCCGGGGCGTTGGACACCGGCGGCCTGCCCATGCTCACCAAGCCCTTCAGCCGCGAACAGCTGGCCCGCTTCCTGGACGGCCTGCGCACCCCGCCGCGCCCGCCCTCGGTCCCGACGCCGGCGCTCTGAACCGGTCCTCTGCCCCCTCTCCATGCCCACCTCTGCCCCGGACAGCGCCGCCCCCAGCGCCACGACCAACGTCACGGCCAACGCTCCGCCCCCCGCCCCGGGCGAGCCCCGCCCCCTGGTCTGGGTGGTGGAGGACGACGAGGCCGTCAGCCGCCTGGTGCAGCTGGCGCTGCACGACTTCGGCTTCCTCACCCAGCCCTTCCGTACGGGTGAGGCCGTGCTGCGCCGTCTGCGGCACGACCGGCCTGACCTGTGCATCGTCGACCTGGGCCTGCCCGACATGGACGGCATCGAGCTGGTGCGCCAGATCGGCAGCCAGTGCAGCGCGGGCGTGCTCATCCTCACCGGCCGGGGCCACACCGTGGACCGCGTCATGGGGCTGGAGCTGGGTGGCGACGACTACATGACCAAGCCCTTCGAGCCGCGCGAGCTGGTGGCCCGGGTGCGCAGCATCCTGCGCCGCCGGGCCCCGGCCGGGGCGGTGGCCTCGCCCGGCGGCAGCCGCCGCTACGGCCACTTTGCCGGCTGGACGCTGGACCTGGCCGCCCACCTGCTGCGCGCCCAGGATGGCGCTGAACACCTGCTGGGCACGGCCGAAGCCCAGGTGCTGCGCCACTTCATCGAGCGCCCCCACCAGATCCTCACCCGCGAACAGCTCATGGGCCAGCGCGACCTCTCGCCCACCGACCGCAGCATCGACGTGCGCATCTCGCGCCTGCGCCGCAAGCTGGAGCAGGACGCCCAGAACCCCAAGCTCATCAAGACCGTCTACGGCGCGGGCTACGTCTTCTCTGCCGCCGTCACCTGGAGCTGAGGGCGCTCCGGTCCCGGACGCTCACTGCGGCCCGGTCAGGCCCGGCCCATGCAGTGCCGCGGCCACAAAGCGCTCGGTACCAGCGATGTGCCCCTGCAGCAGGGCCACGGCTTGGGGCGTGTCGCGGGCCACCACCGCCGCCAGCAGGGCCTGGTGCTCGTCGAGCTTGTGACGCGGGCTGGAGCGGTGGCGGGCGGCCCAGCGGCGGTAGCGCTCGGCCTGGTCAAACAGCAGGTCCGCCAGCGCCTTGAGCAGCGGTGAGGTGCAGGCCGCGTACAGCCCCAGGTGAAAAGCGCGGTGGCGGGCGGACCAGTCGTCGTCCAGTGCGCGCGGGGCGTCGCCCAGGCGGCGCTCGGCCAGGGCCAGGGCGTGGCCGGCGGCCACCACCTGCGCCTCCCAGGCGTCGTCGCCGTGGGCCAGCGCGTCGCGCAGGGCCTCGCATTCCACCAGCTGGCGCACGCGGGAGATGTCACTCACCCCGGCGGCGGTGAGCGGCGCCACCCGGAAGCCCCGGTTGTCCAGCATGCGCACCAGGCCCTGCTCGGTCAGGCGGTTGAGCGCCTCGCGCACCGGGCTGCTGCTGACGGCAAAGCGGCGCGTCAGCTCCTCCACCCGCAGGCGGGCGCCGGGCTCAAAGTCGCCGCGCACGATGGCCTGGCGCAGCGCCTGGTAGGCGCGCTCAGACAGGGGCTGGGCGTCCACGGCGGAATCGGGGGAGGGGGCCTCGTTCATGGTGGGTCGATTGTCGGCAGCCGGCATCGGCAAAGCAAGGGTTTGCGCCTATTCGACGTTTTATGCATAAAACATAGAGTCATGCACAAGTTGAGACGCAAGTTGCACCGAACCCAAGGCTTGAAAAGGAAGACCGAGATGAAGCTGCTGTCGTATCTGGACGCCCAAGGCTTGCCCACCTGGGGCGTGGTGCTGGGAGAAGGCGCCGAGGCCGGCGTGGCCTCGCTGGCCGCGCGCAGCGGCTGCGCCACGCTGGCCGAGTTTGTGGGCAGCCCGCAATACACCCAGCGGGCCGCCCTGGTGCAGGGCCTGTCGCCCGAGCTGCCGCTGGCCGGCCTGCGCTTTCTGCCAGTGATTCCGCAGCCCGAGAAGATCGTCTGCGCCGTGCGCAACTACATGGACCACCACCAGGAGGTGCTGGCCGCCGGCATGCAGCGCGAGCTGTCGGACTTTCCGCCCATCTTCCTGCGGGTGTGGCGCTCGCAGACGGCGCATGGCGCGCCCATCGTCTGCCCCCAGGTCTCGGCCAGCCTGGACTGGGAGGGTGAGCTGGCCGTGGTCATTGGCCAGGGTGGCCGCCACATTGCCGAGGCCGAGGCCTGGAACCACGTGGCCGGCTACAGCATCTACAACGACGGCAGCGTGCGCGAGTGGCAGTTCCACGCCAAGCAGATCGCCTCGGGCAAGAACTTCGAGTCCACCGGCGGCTTTGGCCCCTGGATGGTGACGGCCGATGAGATCGCCCCGGGCCGTGAACTGCGCCTGCAGACGCGCCTGAACGGCGAGGTGCTGCAGGACAGCCACACCGGCCACATGATCTTCTCCATCCCCCGGCTGATTGCCTACGCCTCCACCATCTTCACCCTGGTGCCCGGGGACGTGATCGCCACTGGCACCCCGGCCGGCGTGGGCTGGTCGCGCAAGCCGCAGCGCTTCATGCAGCCCGGTGATGTGTGCGAGGTGGAGATCGAGGGCATTGGCACCCTGGTCAACCCCATCGTGGCGCAGGGCTGAACGCCCGCATCCTGTGGCCTGTCACCGCGGCCCGTCGCCCGTCTTCCTTGCCCTCTTTTCCGCCCCGGAGCCCCCATGTCCCTCATCCAGGTCCGCAAGCGCAGCCTCACCGTGGAAACCGTGTTCCATGAGGGCGGCCCGCCCGTGGACAAGCCGCTCAAGATCGCCGCCGCCTGCGCCGTCATCCGCAATCCCTACGCCGGCCGCTATGAGGAGAACCTGCTGCCCTTCATGGCCGAGCTGCGCCACCTGGGCACCACCCTGGCCACCGAGCTGGTGGAGACCCTGGGCCGGGACCAGGTGGAGACCTACAGCAAGGCCGCCATCGTGGGCGTGAACGGCGAGCTGGAGCACGGCGCCGTGTGGCATGAGGCCGGAGGCTGGGCCATGCGCGAGGTGCTAGGCCAGCCCAAGGCCATCGTGCCGGCGGCCAAGTGTGTGGCTGCCACCGGCTACCGGCTCATCGTGCCGCTGCACTACATCCATGCGGCCTATGTGCGCAGTCACTTCAACAGCTTCGAGGTGGGCATCCAAGACGCCCCCCGGCCCGACGAGATCCTCTTTGCCCTGGTCATGGGTACTGGCGGCCGGGTGCATGCCCGCCTGGGCGGGCTGACGCGCGAGCAGGTCAGCGTGCACGACGGCCAGCGCTGAACACCCAGGAGCCTGACCATGCAAGTTGTGCGCGTGCACCAGCCCGGCGGCCCGGAGGCCTTGCAGCTGGAGGACCTGCCCTGGCCCGAGCCTGGCCCGGGCGAGGTACGGGTGAAGGCCACGGTGCTGGGCGTGGGCCGGCCCGATGTGCTGATCCGCCGCGGCACCTACAAATGGATGCCGCCGCTGCCGGCCGTGCCCGGCGCCGAGATGGTGGGCGTGGTGGACACCCTGGGCCCTGGCGTGGCCGCCGCCTGGCTGGGCCGGCGCGTGCTGGTGAGCGCCCGCGAGCTGAGCCAACGGGGCGGCGGCTACGCCCAGGCCTGGTGCGTGCCGGCCGAGGCGTTGTTCGAGCTGCCCGACGCGGTGGACGACGGCGCCGCCGCCTGCCTGCCCAATCTGCAGCTGGCCCTGGCCCTGCTGCGCTGCGCCGGCGGTGTCATCCCACGCAGCGTGCTGGTGCCCGGTGTGTGCGGCGGCGTGGGCTCGGCCCTGGCCCAGGTGGCGCTGGCCCAGGGCGTGCGCGTCATCGGCACCGCCCGGGGCACGGCCAAGCAGGCCCTGGCACGCCAGCTGGGCGTGACCGAACTGGCGGCCGCCGACGCCGCCACCCTGGCGGCTGAGGTGATGACCCTGACCGACGGCCAGGGCGTGGACGCCTGCTTTGACCACCTGGGTGGTGACTGGTTGCTGGCTGGCCTGCACGCGCTGGCGCCTTTTGGCACCCTGGTGTCCTACAACCTCACGCTGGGCGCCCCCCCACGCGACACCCTGCTGGAGATGCGCACCCTGCTGGGCCGCAGCCTGGGCCTGCGCACCTTCTCCATGCACACCTATGACCACCGCCCCGCCGAGCGCCGCGCCCTGATGGCCGAGGCCATCGCCCTGGTGGCCGCCGGCCGCATCCGCCTGCCCGAGGTGATGCGCCTGCCCCTGGCCCAGGTGCGCCAGGCCCACACCCTGCTGGAGGCGGGCGAGGTGCCCGGCAAGCTGGTGCTGGTGCCCTGAGCCGCCCCAGGTTCTTCCCGCTTCGATCCGCCCTTCAGCCGTTCAAGGATCCCCTCATGTCCGACTCTGGTTCCGCCTCCTACGCCCCGCGCCTGTGCCACATGGGCCTGGCCTGCTTTGACATCGAACGCATGATCGGCTTCTACACGGCGGTGTTCCGTCTGCAGCTCACCGACCGGGGCGTGGGCCACACCTTCCCGTACCCGCTGGCTTTCCTGAGCGCCCGGCCGGACCAGCACCACCAGCTGGCGCTGGCGCAGAACCGTCCCGAAGGCGCGGTGAGCACCGTGATGCAGGTCTCCTTCAAGGTGGACACCTTGGCCGACCTGCGCGAGGCGCGCCGCCGCGCCCTGGCCCATGGCGCCACCGGCATGCGCGGCCTCAACCACGCCAACGCCATCTCCATCTACTGCAAAGACCCCGAGGACAACACCCTGGAGGTCTATGTGGACACGCCCTGGTACGTGACCCAGCCCCACGGCGACCCGCTGGACCTGGACCAGCCCGACGCCGCCATCTGGGCCGAGACCGAGCGCATCGCCAAGGCTGACCCCACCTTCATGCCGCTGGCCGAGTGGTCTGCGCGCTTTGAGGGGCGCCAGCGCACGGCTTGACGCCGCGCCCGCCGGCCCCATCCCGCCTTCCCCGGCTGAACGCATCGCCCTCCGGTGGCCGCCTGAAACGGCCCCCGGTCAGGCCGCGCCATGCCCGCTTCACTTCAAGACCACCAGACCGGAGACACCCCATGCAACGTCGAACCCTGCTGGCTGGCGCGGGCGCCAGCGTGCTCTCCCCGCTCAGCCTGGCGCTGAGCGGCCTGCCGGGCGCCGCCCGGGCCGCCGCCTGGCCCGAGCGGCCCATCCGCGTCGTCCAGGGCTTTGCGCCCGGCGGCAACGCCGACACCATCGCCCGCCTCGTCAGTGGTGAGATGGCGCGCGGCCTGGGCCAAACCTTGGTGGTGGAGGCGGTGGCGGGGGCCGGTGGCACCCTGGCCTCGGCCGCCGTGGCCCGTGCCCCGGCCGATGGCTACACCCTGCTGCTGGCCACCGGCGGCCATGCCGTCACCGGCGCGCTGTACGACAAGCTGGCCTACCAGCCGGTGGCCAGTTTCCAGATGGTCTCCACCATCACCTACTTCCCCTTCTTGCTGCTGGCCGGTCCTGACGCCCGCTGGCGCCACCTGACTGACATGCTGGCGGCCGCCCGCGCCAAACCCGAGAGCGTGGCCTACGGCAGCGCCGGTGTGGGCTCCACCCACCACCTGGCCGGTGAATTGCTGGCCCGTCTGGCCGGCGTCAAGCTCATGCACGTGCCGTACAAGGGCGATGCCGCTGCGCTCACCGCCCTGCTGGGCGGTGAGGTGCCCTTCATCGTGGTGCCGGTCACGGCGGCGCTGCCCCACCTCAAAACCGGCAAGGTGCGCGCCCTGGCCGTCACCGGCGCACAGCGCTGGGCCGGCATGCCGGAGCTGCCCACCGTGGCCGAGCAGGGCGTGCCCGGCTATGACGTGCGCTCTTGGGCCGGCTGGATGCTGCCCGCCGGCACGCCCGCGCCCATCGTCGAGCGCCTGCAGCAAGAAACCCAGCGCGCCCTGCAGCAGCCCACGGTGCGTGAACGCCTGGAGGCCATGGGCGGCGAGGTGCGCGCCAGCACCCCCCAGGAGATGACCGCCCTGGTGGGGGCCGAGGTGCAGAAGTGGACCCAGTTGGTGGCCGAGGCGCGCATCAGCCGCTTGTGAGCCCCCCCAACCGGCCGCCCTTTGGTCGTCAGGCCCCCCGAGGGGGTCAAGAACACTTGGGGCGGCCCTGCGTTTTCTTGTGCGCAGCAGGTCTTGCGTGCCAGCCCACCCCTTGGCTGACCGTAAAGTTCCGGGCCTCACCCTCAGCCTGGAGCCTGTCGATGGACTCAGACCGCACCCTCAGCACCCAGCGCACGCTGCCCTTTAGCCCCCAGGCCCTCTACGGTGCCTTTGCCGACCCGGCGCTGCTGGCCCGCTGGTGGGGCCCGGCCGGCTTCACCAACACCTTTGAGACCTTCGACTTCCGCGAAGGCGGCCGTTGGGTCTTCACCATGCACAGCCCCCACGGCCAGGACTACGCCAACCAGAGCCTGTTCACCCGCCTGGTGCCGGGCGAGGTGGTGGTGATCCGCCACGACTGCGCGCCCTTCTTCACCCTCACCGTGAGCCTCTCACCCGTGCCCGGCGGCACCCAGCTGCGCTGGGACCAGGCCTTTGACGACGCCGCCACCGCGCAGGCGGTGAAGGCCATCGTGGGCCGCGCGAATGAGGAGAACCTGGATCGGTTGACGGCGGTGCTGGCGGGGGCGGCGCCTGAGCCCCTCAAGGCCTGTCCAACGGACAGTTCGCCGCCTTGAACACCAGCGGGGCGGCGGGGCCGGGCATGGGCGGCAGGCGGTCCTGGGGGCGTTGGCGCTCAAAGGTGGCGGTGCAGCTGGCGCCCCAGTGCACGCGGGCCTCGCGCACGTCCAGGCGGGTGAGTTGGGCGGCCACCCAGGGGCGCTCTCGCACCCACTGCAACAGGGCCTCGGCGTCCTTGATGTTTTGCACGTCGGGCGGCAGCGCGGCTGGCGCCAGGCCCGGCGCCAGCAGCAGGGCTGCGGTGGCCAGGGCGCCGGTCAAAGGCGACAGGTGCCAGCGGGTGGCGCGCTGCGGGGTGGGTGACGATGCGGTGCGTGGCGTCATGCCGGCCTCACTCCTGCTCAATGCCCGCCGCGCGGATGATGCGGCCCCATTTGTCGGTTTCAGCGGCCTGGAAGCGGGCCAGCTCGGCCGGGGTGCTGTGCCAGGCGTCGTTGCCGGTGCCTTCAAAGAAGGCGCGGCCGCCGGCGCTCTTTTGGGCGGCGCCAAAGAGTTCGTTCAGGCGGTTGACCACCGGGGCGGGGGCGCCGGCCGGCAGGTAGGCGGCGAACCAGTAGCTCATGTCGTAACCCTTCACGCCGGCTTCTTCCAGCGTGGGCAGCTCGGGCAGCAGGGCGTTGCGTTTGGTGGCCGAGAAGCCCAGGGCGCGCAGCTTGCCGGCCTTGATGTGCGGCAGGCCGGTGGCGGTGTCGGTGATCATCAGGTCGATCTGGCCGCCCAGCAGGTCGGTCAGGGCGTTGGGGTTGCTCTTGTAGGGCACATGCAGGATGTCCACATGGGCCAGGTCCTTGAACATCTCACCGGCCACGCGGCTGGAGGCGCTGCCGCTGCCAAAACTCAGCTTGCCGGGGTTTTTGCGGGCAAAGGCCACCAACTCGGCCACGCTCTTGTAGGGCGCGCTGGCTTGCACCACCAGCACCTGCCCGCCTTTGCCCAGGCCGCTGACGGGGCTGAAGTCCTTGACCGGGTCATAGCCCAGCTTGCGGTAGAGGTGGGGGTTGGCGGCTTGGGTGGTGTTGGTGGCAATCAGCACGGTGTAGCCGTCGGCCGGGGCGCGGGCCACGGCCTGGGCGGCCAGCATGCCGGCGGCGCCGGCCTTGTTCTCCACCACCACGGCCTGGCCGGTTTGCTCGGTGATGGACTGGCCCAGGGCGCGGGCCAGCTGGTCGGTGGCGCTGCCGGCGGCAAAGGGCACCACAAAGGTGATGGGCTTGGCGGGGTAGGCTTGGGCCCAGCCGGTGGCGGCCGTGGCGGCCAGGGCGGCGCCGGTGGCCAGGGTGAGCAGGTGGCGGCGGGTGGGGAAGGTCATCGTTGTCTCCGTGGGTCTGGTTCGGGGGGTCTACCCCGTGGGGGGATGCAGCTTAACGGCAGGGCCAGGGGCGAGGCGGTGGCGGCGGCTCACGCCTTCAGCCCCGCAGGCGCCGCGCCCAGTCGGCCGGCACCTGCACTGGCAGGTCCAACAGGTGGTACGAGAGGCACTTGCCGTGGGTGTCGAGGTTGAGTGAGTCGTTGACGCCGCCGTCCAGCGCGGCGTCGAGCACAAAGTTCATGGCCTGCAGGCGGGGCAGCACAAAACGCTGCACGCGCTGGGGCTGGCGGTGGCGGAACTGGGCGGCCACGGCCTCAGGCGTCACCTGGGCCAACAGCAGGGGCCAGAAATCAGGCTCCCAGGCGATGACGCTGATGTTGCTGCGGTCGCCCTTGTCGCCGGTGCGGCCGTGGGCCAGACGGTGCAGGGGCACGGAGAGGCTGTCGCCGGGCGGGGTGGGGCGGTGGTTCATGCGGCCTCTGGCAGGATGAAACGGTGGGTGGCGGGCACGGCGGCACGCGGCACCGTGCAGGACAGGGTGCCCAGGCGCGGGCGCAGGGCGGTGCGCACACCGCCGCCGCCGGCCGGGCCGCAGGTGTAGAGGGCGGTGACTTCACGCAGCAGCCGCTCCGCTTGGGTCCGCAGCGGGTGGGCCAGGGCCAGACGCAGGCGCACGTCGGTGGCATGGGCGAAGCCGTCGGTTTGCGTGGGGTCGCCCTCGTCGCGCCACCAGCGGCCGGTGTCATCGGCAAAGACGCTGGCCACGCCGATCAGGTCGGCGCGCAGGGTCACGAGGCCTTGGGCCAGGCCAGGCACATCGGCCAGGCGCTGGCGCACCACGTCGGCGGCCAGGCGGGCGCGGGCGGCGGCGCGCACGCCGGCGTAGGAGATTTCGCCCTCGGCCAGCCAGCCGGTTTCATGGAACAGGTTGGCCTTGAGGGTGGTGGGGCGCGGGTGGCCGCGCACGCCCGAGAGGCGCACCCGGTCCGGGCCTTCGGCCGTCACCTCGGCCTCGCTTAAATCGGCCACCACATCGGGGGTGAGGTAGGCGGCGGGGTCGTGCACCTCGTAGAGCAGTTGTTCGCGCACGGTGTGGGTGTCGATCACGCCGCCGGTGCCGGCGGGTTTGGTGATGACACAGTGGCCGTCGGCGTCGATCTCGGCAATGGGGTAGCCCAGTGTGGCCAGGCCGGGCACATCTTTCACGCCGGGGTCGGCGTAGTAGCCGCCGCTGACCTGGGCGCCGCATTCCAGCAGGTGGCCGGCCATGGTGGCGCGGGCCAGGCGGTCCCAGTCGTCAACGGCCCAGCCAAAGTGGGCCAGGCAGGGGCCCACGGTGAGCGAGGGGTCGGCCACGCGGCCGCACACCACCACCTCGGCGCCTTCCCGCAGGGCGGCGGCAATGGCCTCGGCCCCCAAGTAGGCGTTGGCTGAAACCACCTGGGCCTCGCCGGCGGCGGCCTGCCACAGCGGGCGCTGGGCCGGGTTCATCAGGTCGTCCCCCTCCACCACGGCGATGCGGGGCGGGCGCAGGCCCAGCGCACGCGCCAGGGCGTGAATGCGCCGGGCGGCGCCGGCCGGGTGGGCCGCGCCAAAGTTGCTGACGATGGTGATGCCGGCCGCCTGGCAGGGCCCCAGGACTGGGCGTAGCAGCTCGTCGAGCAGGGGCTCGTAGCCGGCTTCGGGCTGTTGGCGGCGGGCCAGCTGCGCCAGGGCCAGGGTGCGCTCGGCCAGGGTTTCAAAGATCAGGCAGGCCGGGCCACCGGCGGCGGCCAGCGCCTGCACCAGGGGCAGGGCGGCGTCGGTGCGGTCGCCGGAGAAGCCGGCGGCGCAGGCCACGCGCAGCACGGCGGTTGGCGGCGCGGCCGGGGAAGCCGACGTGGAGGCAGCGGGCGGCGATACGGCAGGCGGTGGGGTGGCAGACATGCGGCGCACTCTAGGCGGGGGCTGCTAATCTGTGAAATAGAAAATTCAGCGCAACTCATCTGCCATGCCAATGAATCCACTGTCCTCATCCCTGGCTGGCGGGCAGCTGTCGCTGCGGCAGTTGCGGGCCTTTCTGGCCCTGGCCCAGGCGCGGCACTTCACGCGAGCGGCGGCGGCTTGCCATTTGTCGCAGCCGGCCTTCTCGGCCCTGATCCAGCAGCTGGAGGCGGAGGTGGGCGCGCGCCTGTTTGACCGCACCACCCGCAGCGTGGAGCTGACGCCCGAGGGCCAGGCTTTTGCCGCCGGGGCGCAACGCATCGTGGACGAGGCCGAGGCCACGCTGGCGCTGATGCGCGAGCGGGCCCAGGGTGCGCGCGGCCGGGTGGCGCTGGCGCTGCTGCCTTCGCTGGCGGCGGGCTGGCTGCCACCGGTGCTGGCGGCGTTCCAGGCCCGCTGGCCGGGGATTGAGGTGCAGGTGGCCGATGTGCTGTCAGAACCCTGCCTGGACCGGGTGCGCCAGGGCCTGGCCGACTTTGCGCTGGCCGCCAGCCCGGCCACCCGCCGAGAAGACATGCCCGAGCTGGTGGCTGAACCCTTCTGTGCCGACGACTTTCACCTGGTCTGCCCCGTGGGCCACCCGCTGGCCGACCCCGCCCTGCCGGCGGCGCAGCTCACGCCGCAGGGGGTGGCGGCCTGGCCCTTTGTGCACCTGGCGCGCACCTCCAGCGTGCGGCCCTGCATTGAGGCGGCCATTCACCCGCAGGCGCTGCGCCCGGTGCTGGAGGTGGAGCAGCTGGCCACGGTGGCCGGGCTGGTCAAGGCGGGGCTGGGGGTGAGCATCGTGCCGGCGCTGACGCTCTACCAGTTTCAGGATGCCGCACTGGCCACCCGGCCGCTGGCCTGGCCGGGCCTGAGCCGCCAGATCTATCGGGTGCGGCGGCGTGAACGCAGCCTCTCGACCGCGGCGCAGGCCCTGTACGACTGGGTGCTGGCGCATGCCCCCGGCGCTTCTCCCTAGTTTGTGGACCGGACGGTGGGACTGCGCTGAGCCTTGACGGCGGCCAAACCGGCGTAGTCAGACAGCGCCCGGCTCGATGTGGCCGCCGCCGCGACGGCCCCCGCCGGGGGCCGGCGGCGCCGGTCGGCCTGGCCGAGACCTGGAGATGACCATGAACCTGACGACAAGCCCCTGCGCACGGACCGCCCACCGCCCGACCCGGCGTCTGTTTCGCGCTTCCTTGGCCGTGTGGGCCTGCGCTGCCTTGCTCAGCGCCTGCGGCGGCGGTGGGGATGACGAGGAGGCCCCCCCGGCCGGTGGCGGCTCGGGCAGCCTGACCCTGTCGTCGGCCACGCCGTCCAGCCACAACACCACGCTCAACCTGGGCGCGGCGGGCACGGCGGGCAACCTGGCCCGGGCGGCCGATGGCTTCAGCGCCCAACCCTACTGCGAGTTGTTCTGGGAGAACGTGCCCGGCGCCAACGGCAGCACTTATGCGGTGCAGGTGTACTTCCGCCCGTCGGACCAGGCGGTGCTGCATGCCTCGGTGATCGGCAGCACCGGCTACACGGTGTTCGACAACGCCAGCGGCAGCCCGATTTCGGGTATCACGGTGAGCACCAGCGGCCGTACCCTGAGCTTCACCGCCAAGGTGCTGAGCGGCAGTGGTGACGGCGCCACTGGCACCGTCAACGGCAGCGTGGGCTTTGCCGCCAACACCGCCAACCCGGCTTGCGGCGCCTGATCAGGTCACGAAGATGTCGCCGGCGGTGAGGGTGGGCGCACCGGTGAGGGTGGCGATGAGCTGGGCGGCACCGGCGCCGTTGCCATCGGCGTCGTACCAGAGCTGCCCGGTGCTGGTGTTGTAGACCACGTAGTCGTTGGCGTCTGCCGCCGCGCCGCTGGCGTTGGCCGCCCACTGGCCGCTGGCCAGCGCGCCGGTGGTGGTGAGCTTGGTGAACACGGCGTTCTCGAGCTGGAGGTCGTCGGCGCTGCTGAAGTCGGTGATGCGGTCGGCGTGGGCGCTGCCGGCGGTGGTCTCAAAGCGGAACAGGTCGTTGCCGGCGCCGCCGGTCAGGGTGTCGGCGCCCAGCCCGCCCGTCAGCACATTGCGTGCGGCGTTGCCCACCAGGGTGTCGGCCAGGTCGGAGCCGCGGGCCATGTTCACGCCGATGAGGGTGTCGGTGCCGCCCAGGCCGTCGCTGGCGGTGCCGGTGGCCAGGTTCACGGTCACGGCGGCCAGGCTGCTGGCATAGTCTGCGCGCACCATGCCGCCGTTGGCGTTGAGGGTGTCGTTGCCCTCCACGCCTTCGAAGGTCTCAAAGAAGCCGTCGGTGGCCCAGGTGTTGCGTCCGCTGCCGGTGAGGCTGTCGTTGTAGAGGGAGCCGCGGATGGCTTCGATGCGGATCAGGGTGTCGGTGCCGCCAAAGCCGTCGGCCACGGTGCCGCCCATCACGCCACCGAGGTAGCTGAGCGTGGCGGTGATGGCCCCGGCGTCCTGGTTGTAGTCCGCGCGGTCGTAGCCGGCGCCGCCGTCCAGGGTGTCGTTCCCGCCATAGCCGCGGAACATCTCGAAGCCGTCCAGCAGGCCGCTGCCATTGGCGCTGGCGCCGCCGGTGAGCACGTCATTGAAGTTGGAGCCGAAGGCGCCTTCGATGTTCAGCAGCGTGTCGGTGCCGCCGTCGCCATCGCTGGCGGTGCCGGTGGCCAGGTTGACGTTCACCGCGCTGGCCGCAGCGCGGTACATCACAAAATCCTTCCCACCGGCGCCGTCGAGGGTGTCGTTGCCGGCGCGGCCCTCGAACAGCTCGTTCCACGCGCTGGCATTGCTGCCGGTGAGCTGGTCGCCGTAGCTCGAACCGCGTACCTGGTTGATGTTGAGGAGGGTGTCGTCGCCATCGGCACCGGTGGCGGTGCCGGTGGCCAGGTTCACCTGTACGGCCCCGCCGGCGTTTTGGTAGCTGGCGCGGTTGGTGCCGGTCTGGCCGTAGCGGTCGGTGATGGCGCCGCCGTCCAGGGTGTCGTCTCCCAGGCCACCCTCGAACATCTCAAACTGCAGCGCGGCGCTGCCGGTGATGTCGTCATCGAAGGCGGAGCCCGCCACCAAATTGATGTTGCGCAGGGTGTCGGTGCCGCCCACGCCGTCGCTGGCGGTGCCGGTGCCCACACTGCCGTCGCCGGCGATGCCGGAGAGGTCCACTGCCACGCTGGCGGTGGCATTGCGGTAGCTGGCCCAGTTGCCGTCGGAGAAGGCCAAGCGGTCGGCGATAAGGCCGCCGTCCAGCGAGTCATCGCCAGCGCCGCCTTCCAGCCAGTCGCTGCCGGCGCCACCGTTCAGGGTGTCGTCGCCCAGCGCGCCCACCAGGGTGTTGGCCAAGGCGTTGCCGCTCAGTGCCTGGCCGGTGCTGCCGGCCACGCGGCCCACTTCCACCTGCTCGGCCAGGGTGAGGTCGGCCAGGTGGCTGAACACCGTGTCGGTGCCCTCGCCGGCCAGCTCCACCACCTGGTCGCCGGCGTCGTGCACGCGGTAGGTGTCGTTGCCCTTGCCGCCGGTCAGGGTGTCGTCGCCCAGTTGGCCGTCCAGGGTGTTGTTCCAGTCGTTGCCCAGCATCACGTCGGCATGGTTGGAGCCGCGGATGGAGCCGATGGCGATGAGGGTGTCGGTCGTGCCAAAGCCGTCTTGCACCGTGCCGGTGACCAGGTTCACCGTGATGCCGGCGGTGCTGCTGAGGTAGTCGGCCCGCACGCTGCCGCCGTTGCCATGGAGGGTGTCGTTGCCCTCCAGGCCTTCCAGGCTTTCATAGTAGCTGTCCACGGCGTAGGTGCTGCGGCCGCTGCCGGTGATCTGGTCGGCAAAGGCCGAGCCGCGGATGGCCTCGATGCTGTAGAGCGAGTCGGTGCCGCCCAGGCCGTCCTGCACGGTGCCGGCGATGCTGTCGCTGCCGCTGAGCTGGGCGACGATGCCGGTGGCGCTGTTGGTGTAGTCGGCCCGGTCATAGCCGGTGCCGCCGTCGATGGTGTCGTGGCCGGCGCCGCCGCGGAAGAACTCAAAGCCGTCGGTGGTGCCGGCGCCGTTGGCGGCGGCGCCCCCCACGAGCAGGTCGCCGTAGGCCGAGCCCCAGATGCCTTCGATGTTCAGCAGGATGTCGGTGCCGCCTTGGCCATCCTGGGCGGTGCCGGTGGCCAGGTTGACCTGCACGGCGACGGTGGCGGCCTCGTAGCGCACGAAGTCCTTGCCCCCGGCACCGTCGAGGGTGTCGTGGCCCGCACGGCCCTCAAAGGACTCGGTCCAGGCGGTGGCGTCAGAGCCCACCAGCAGGTCGCCAAAGCCGGAGCCGCGCACCTGGTTGATGTTGACCAGCACGTCGTTGCCGTCGGCGCCGGTGGCCGTGCCCTCGGCCAGGTCCACCTGCACCGCACCCGTCGCGTTCTGGTAGCTGGCGCGGTTGCTGTTGCCGATGGCGTACAGGTCGGTGATGGCGCCGCCGTCCAGGGTGTCGTTGCCGGTGCCGCCCTCGAACTGCTCGAAGATGCGGGCGGTGCTGCCGATCAGCAGGTCATCCAGGCTGGAGCCGACGATGAAGGGCACATTGACCACCCGGTCGGTGCCGCCCAGCCCGTCGGCCACCGTGCCGTAGCCGGTGGCGCCAGTCCCGGTGATGCCCGACAGGTTCAGCACGATGCCGGCGGTGGAGTCTCGATAACTCAGGACGTTGCCGTCGGTGTAGTTGAGGCGGTCGGTGATCGCGCCGCCGTCCAGGCTGTCGTTGCCGGCGCCGCCCACCAGGGTGTCCTGGCCCGATTCACCGCGCAGGGTGTCATGGCCCGCGTCCCCGCGCAGCAGGTCATTGCCACCGCCCGCCAGTATGGAATCGTTGCCGGCCTCGCCGCTGAGCACGTTGGCCCCCGTGCTGCCCCGTAGCGTGTCATTGAAGGCGGATCCGCCCAAGTTCTCCAGGTTGAGCAAGGTGTCGCTGCCAGAGCCGCCGGTGGCTTGTGCACTGCTGAGGGCCAGGCTGACATTGACCGCTGCCGTGGCGTGGCGGTAGGAAACCGTGTCGGTGCCCCCCGCACCGTCCAACACATTGGCGCCGGCGCCGGCGTACAGCACATTGGCCAAGCCGTTGCCCGTCAGGTTGGCGGCACCCGCACTGAGCAGGCGGCCATCCTCCAGGTTGCGGCCCAGGGTGTAGGCGGCCAAGGTGGTCTGCACCAGGTCCACGCCGCCAATGGCGCTGTTGCTCTGGGTCTCCACGACCACATCGTCTTCTGAATCGACCACATAGGTGTCATGGCCGTTGCGTCCCGTCATCACATCGGCACCCAGGCCGCCGTCGATGACATTGGCACCACTGGAGCCGGTGAGCACGTCGTCAAAAGCGCTGCCCGTGACGTTCTCGATGTTGCGCAGGGTGTCCACGCCCGCGCCTTCGGTGTCTTGCGCGGTGCTGGTGCCCAGGTTGACGACCACGGCGGCGGCGGCGTATTGGTAGGAGGCGGTGTCGTTGCCACCGGCGCCGTCCAGCACGTTGTGGCCGGCGTTGGAGAACAGCACGTTGTCCAGGCCGTTGCCGGTGGCGTTGAGGTGCCCGGTGCCGGTCAGCCGCAGGTTCTCCAGAAAGGCGCCGAGGGTCAGGCTGATGCTGCTCATCACCAGGTCGATGCCGCCGCTGGCACTGGTCTCGCTGACCACGTCGCCGGCGTTGTCCACCTTGTAGGTGTCGTTGCCGTCGCCCCCCACCAGCGTGTCGGCGCCGGCGCCGCCGTCCAGGGTGTCATGACCCGCCAGGCCGTTGAGGAGGTCGTTGCCCGTGCCGCCCAGCAAGCTGTCGTTGCCGGTGGTGCCGTTGAAGGTGGTCATGGTGGTGGACGGGCGCCGGGGGGGACGGTCGCCTGGACTGCGGTGGAATGGCCCCGCAGTTCGTCCTTTCCCCCCTCGGGTTGAGGGGGCAAGCGCCCGGGGCCGCGGCCGGTGTGCATTGCGTCACACCGGCCGGGCGACCGGGCCGGGTCCGCTCACTCCAGGCTGATGCTCTTGCGCTTGACCAGCTCGGCGTAGACCTTGGCCTTGGCGGCGGCCTGCTTCTCGATCTCGGCCGGGCTCCAGGGCAGGGTCTCAAAGGCGAAGGTGTTGAAGCGGGCCTGGATGTCGGGCTCGGCCACCGCCTTGGCCACATCGGCGTGGATCTTGTCGCGCACCGCGGCCGGCAGGCCGCGCGGGGCCACCAGCACCACGAAGGAGTTGATTTCCAGCGGCGGGCCGCCGGCCTCGGCCAGGGTGGGCACGTCGGGCAGTTGGGCGATGCGCCTGGGGGCGGCCACGGCGAGGTAGCGCAGCTTGCCGGCCTTGTAGGCGCCCTGGCTGCTGGGGATGCTGCCGAAGGCCCAGTGCAGGTCGCCCGCGCCCACCGAGCCATAGAGCTGGCCCACGTCGCGGTAGGGGATGTGCTGCATGTCCAGGCCGGCGCGCAGTTCCAACTCCTCACCGCCCAGGTGGCCGGGGCTGCCCACGCCCCAGGAGCCAAAGCTGATGCTGCCGGGCTTGGCCTTGCCGGCGGCGATCAGGTCGCCCACGGTCTTCCAGGGAGAGTCGGCGGCCACGGCCAGCATGAAGGGCGTGCGAAAGAGGATGCCGGTGGGCTCAAAGGCCTTGAGGGTCTCGAAGTTGCGTGACTTGTAGAGCAGGGGCAGGGCGGCCAGGTGCTCGCTGTCGAGCTGCAGCAGGGTGTAGCCGTCGGCCGGGGCGCGCTTGGCCGCGTCGATGGCCAGGAAGCCGCCGCCGCCGGGCTTGTTGTCCACCAGCACGCGCTGGTTCCAGAGCTTGCCCAGCTTCTCGCCCACCAGGCGCAGCACGGCGTCCGGGCCGCTGCCGGGGGCGAAGGGCGTGACCAGGGTGACGGGCTTGCTGGGCCAGGGCTCCTGGGCGTGGGCCAGGGGCAATGCCAGGCCCAACAGGGCGGCGGCCAGGGTGCCGAGGGTGTGGCGGCGGACGGTGGAGGGATTCACGGGTGTCTCCTGTGGCGGATCCGGGGATGAAAGGAAGGCCGGGTCTTGGCGCCCGGTGGGTTGAAGGGCAAGGACAGGGGCCGGCGCGGGCCAAGTCGTCAGCCCGCGTCGGGTTGGCGCGCGGGCGCGGCGGCCTGGAAGGCGGGCAGGGCGGCGCAGGCCGCGTCCACCGCGCTGATCAGTGGCCAGCGGCTGAGGTCCACACCAAAGCGGCGGGCGCTCTCCACCTGCGGCACCAGGTAGACATCGGCCAGCGTGGGGGTGTGGCCCCAGCAGAAGGCGCCGCGTGCGGTGTCGGCGGCCAGCAGGGCCTCCAGCGCGTCAAAGCCGGCGCCGATCCAGGTGCCGCACCAGGCGTTGATGGCGGTGGTGTCGCAGCCAAACTGCTGGCGCAGTGTCTCCAGGATGCGGCGGTTGTTGACAGGGTGGATGTCGCAGCCGATGAGGGCGGCCAGCGCCCGCACCCGGGCGCGGGCCAGCGGTTCGGTGGGCAGCAGTGCGGGCGTGGGGTGGCGCTCTTCCAGCCACTCGATGATGGCGGGCGACTGGATCAGCACCTCGCCCGAATCCAGCTCCAGCGCGGGCACCAGGCCCTGCGGGTTCAGCGCCTTGAAGCCGGGCCGCAGGTGGGCCTCGGTGCGCAGGTCCACCGCCACGTACTCGGGCGTCAGGCCCTTGAGGGCCAGGGCAATGCGCAGGCGGTGCGAGGTGCCGCTGCGAAAGAAGTTGTAGAGCCGCATGTCAGCCCCTCGACCAACGGGTCCGTTGGCCGATCCCCCGAGGGGATGTGGACCGGCTTGGGAGCGGCCCGGCGCTCGGCCCAGATGTGCCCCGCCTCATTGCCCCGCCCCAATCGTCAGCGTCACCTCGCCCACGCCGGCCACATGGCCGGTGATGTGGTCGCCCGGCACCACGGCGCCCACGCCTTCGGGGGTGCCGGTGTAGATGAGGTCGCCGGGCTGCAGGTGGTAGAACAGGCTCAGGTCGGCCAGGATCTCGCGGATGTTCCAGATCAGCTTGTCCACGTCCGACTGCTGCTTGACCTGGCCGTTCACGCTCAGGGCGATCTCGCCGCGCTCGATCACCACGCCGGGCAGGGGCAGCACCTCGCTGCAGACCGAGCCGTTTTCAATGTCCTTGCCCAGGTCCCAGGGACGGCCTTTGTCGCGGGCCACCAGTTGCAGGTCGCGGCGGGTCATGTCCAGGCCGCAGGCGTAGCCGTAGATGTGCTCGTGGGCGGCCTCGGGCGGGATGCGGAAGCCCGCCTTGCCGATCACCAGCACCAGCTCCATTTCGAAGTGGTAGTTGCCGGTCTCGGGCGGGTAGGGCACGGTGGCGCCGCTGGGCACCAGGGTGCCGGGCGACTTGGTGAAGTAGAAGGGGCGCTCGACCGACTTGTCCACCGGGCGGCCCATCTCCACCGCATGGGCGTGGTAGTTGCGGCCCACACAGAAGATGCGGTTGACGGGCACGCGCTGGGTGCTGCCGCGCACGGGCAGGCTGGCGATGGCGGGCGGGGGGAAGAGGTAGCTGGAGGTCGTGCTCATGATGGGCTCGGTTCGGTTCGGGAGGGGTGGGTTGGGGGTCAGCCGCGTTCTTCGTACACGCCCAGCTTGCGATGCAGCGGGCTCTCGTCGGCGATGAAGACGAAGCTCGGCGCGTCGGCGCGGGCATTGGTGAGCGTGACCGCGGTGTAGCCGGGGGCGCAGCAGGTGTCGGCCTCGGCCAAGTCAAAGCGCGCAGGGGCGCCGGCCGGGCCGGATGCCTCCACCGCCACCGCGGCGGCGCCTTCAATCACATGGAAGACCTGGGCCGGCGAGCGGGCGGGCAGGCGCAGCGTTTGGCCCGGGCGCAGCATCAGGGCGTAGAAGCCCAGGATGTTCTCGGCGTCGGCGCCGGTCTCGGGGTTGACGTAGGTGATCTGCACCGCGTCCAGGTCGGGGCGGTCCTCGGCCAGGGCTTGCAGAGCGGCCTTGGCCTCGGCCCAGGGGTAGCGCAGCATGGGGTAGGCCTTGCCGCTGCGGCCAAACACCGGCGTGGGCGCCAGGCCGCCCCGAGCGTAGGCCCGGTCGCCACGGCCCGGGTGCTGCACCTGGCGCTGGCCCTCGATGGCGTAGCTGGCCTCCAGAAAGTACACCAGCGGCAGGTCCAGCACATCCAGCCACACCACCGGCCCGGTGCCGTCGTGGCCGTGCTCGTGCCACAGGCCGGTGGGGGTGAGGATCAGGTCGCCCCGGGCCATGGGGCATTTCTCGCCGTCCACGGTGGTCCAGGCGCCTTCACCCTCCACCACCATGCGCACCGCATTGGGGGTGTGGCGGTGGCTGGGCGCCCATTCGCCCGGCAGCAGCAGCTGCATACCCAGGTACATGGCGGCGCTGGCCTTCATGGCCTCCAGGCCGTGACCCGGGTTGGCCAGCACCAGCACGCGGCGTTCGGCCTTTTCCATGGGGGTCAGGTCCCCGGCGCGCATCAGCAGCGGGCGCAGGGCCTCATACGACCAGTGCGTGGGCTGGGTGCGGCGGGTGGGCACGCCCGGCGGCAGCACGGCACGCAGGCTGGGCCACAGGGGCACCAGGTTCTGCGCGGTCAGGCTGTCCAGGTAGTCGGCGGGCAGGTCTTCAAGGCGGCCAAGTTCATGCATGGTGGGCTTTCGGGGTCAAAGGGCCAAACAGTTGCTGACGTTCCAGCCATAGAGCCATTCCATGGCGTCGTAAAAGCGCTCAGGGGTGCGGCCCTTCCACAGGCTGTTGCGCACCAGGCGCTCCACCCCTTCGGCGTGGTAGAGGCGGCCCATCTCGCGGCCGCTGAGCACGATGCGGGCGGTGCGCGCCACGCGGCTGGTTTGGTAGAGCGGCAGGGCCTGGTCCCAGTCGTTGCCATGCACGCGCAGGGCTTCGCCCAGGGTGACGGCGTCCTCCAGGGCCATGCAGGCGCCTTGGGCCATGTACTGGGTGGTGGGGTGGGCGGCATCGCCCAGCAAGGTGGCGCGGCCAAACACCCAGGTGCCGATGGGCTCGCGGTCGGCCGTGGCCCAGCGCCTCCAGCTTTTGGGCAGCTCAATCAGTTGCCGAGCCTTGGGGCAGATGCCCTGGAAGTAGCTTTCCACCTCGGCCTTGCTGCCATCGGTCACGCCCCACTCCTCCTGCTGGCGGCTGTGGAAGGTGACGACCACGTTGTATTGCTCGCCGCCGCGCAGCGGGTAATGCACCAGGTGGCACTTCGGCCCCACCCAAATGCTGGCGGCGTTCCACTTCAGCTCGTCGGGAAAGTCGGCCTGGTCCACCACGGCGCGGTACACCACATGGCCAGTCACACGCGGCGGGTCGTTCACATACTGCTGGCGCACCACCGAGCGCACGCCGTCGGCACCGATCAGCGCCTGGCCGGTGAAGGTGCGGCCATCGGCGCAGTGCACGGTCACGGTGCCCTGGCCCTGCTCAACGTGGCTGACCCGGGTGGAGGTGTGAAAGCGCACGCGGCCGGTCTCCTGCGCGCCCTCCAGCAGCGAGGTGTGCACATCCACCCGGTGGATCACCGCATACGGGTTGCCAAAGCGCTGGCGGAAGGCCTCGCCGGTGGGGATGCGACCCACCTGGTACTCGTCGATCGCGTCGTGCATGACCATGTAGTCGGTGTAGACGGCGCGGCTGCGGGCCTTGGGGCCGATGCCCAGGGCGTCAAAGGCATGGAAGGCGTTGGGCCCGAGCTGGATGCCGGCGCCGATCTCGCCGATCTCGGCGGCCTGCTCCAGCACCACCACCTCAAAGCCTTGGCGCACCAGGGCCAGGGCGGCGGCCAGGCCGCCGATGCCGCCGCCGGCGACCAGCACCGGCAGGTTGGAGGGGGAGCTTGCTGCGTTCATGGCGTGTTCCTGAGGTCGCAGGCGCCGGGGGGACGGCGCCGGAGGTCGAGGGGGAGGGGCGAGGGTGGTGTTCTGTAAGCATGCATATCATCAGCATGCTGACGATTAGTGTAATGATAGGATCCGCCGCGTTGCACCGGGGGTTATCCCGGATCAAGCTTGAAGTCCGCCGTGTCTGCCATGCCCTGCCCGCCGTCCCCTGCCGCCGGCCTTCCCGCCGAAGACCTCGCCACCGACGCGCAGGCCCACCCGCTCAACGTGTTGCCCGGGCATGCCATACGCCGCCTGCAGCAGCAGGCTGTGGCCCTGTTCATGCAGGAGACCGAGGGGCACAACCTCACGCCGGTGCAGTTCGCCGCCCTGCGCATGGTGGCCGACCGGCCGGGCCTGGATCAGCGGGGCCTGGCGCGCGAGATCAGCTTTGACACCTCCACCACGGCCGGCGTGGTCGACCGCCTGGAGGCCCGCGGCCTGATGCAACGCAATGCCAGCCCCTCGGACCGCCGGGTGCGCCTGCTCACCCTGACCGCCGAAGGGGCCGCGCTGCTGGCCGCCGTCATGCCCGCCATGGAGCGGGCCCAGTGGCGCATCCTGGAGCCGCTGGCGCCGGCCGAGCGCCAGCAGTTCATGGCCCTGCTGCACAAGCTGGTCGACGCCGGGCCGCAGGCCTGAGAAATTGAAACAAGAATCCTTTGATGTTTCCTCAGGCGGTCAATCGTAAGATTTTTCCCTAGCCTGTGGGGGCCTGGATTTTTGACGCCCACGGGGTGGCGGCATAACCTGACGCCTGTTTTCTGTGTGCTCGTTCAAAGGGCACTTGAAAACAGGAATCAGAAATCCGTCAACCCGCCCGGAAAAGGGTTTTTTGAGGATTTTCTGCGTCCTCCTGAAAACCCTTGATATTCCGTGAGGCTGACCATGACGCTCCCCAAGATCCTTGTCTCCAAAACCCTGCTGGCCGTGGCGCTGGCCTTGCCCTGCGCCGCCATGGCTGGCGGCGGCAACATCGGCCGCAAGGCGCCGGTCGCCCCCTCGGCGGTGCCCGCGGGCGACCTGGTGGTCACCGGCCAGCAGGTGGTTTCTGAGGACGACAACTGCTCCAAGGTGGTGATCCGCGTGACCGGCCAGGTCACGGGCGTCAACGACGACGGTGGCGGCATGGACAACGTCACCTTCGAGCTCTGGGACGACGGCCAGCTCAAGGATTCCGTGGAGATTCAGGTGCCGGTGGGCCAGACCCAGCGGGTGGACGTGACCATGGCCTTTGCTGGGCGATACCTCACCGGCGCCGCCGGTGTGGGGGTTTATGCCGGTGAAATCGGCCTGAATGCCGACCCTTTCATCCCGACCGATGTGGCCGGCACCTGTGAAACCCTGCCCATTTCCGGCAAGGTGGTCAACCTCAAAAGCCGCGGCCTGAGCGTGGTGTGCACCAACCGCTCCACCGGCCAGCGCGTGACCCTCAACGACCAGGCCGCCTTCAACTGCTCCACCGCCGGCTTGGTGGCCTCTCCGGGCGACAAGGTGCAGATCACGATCTCCGGCCGGGCCAAGTAAGCCCCGGTTCGCGCCGCCGCCCGGGCTCTCCGGGCCCGTGCCGCACCCCTGGGGGACAGCGCCTGGGGCGGTCAGGTCGGATAATCGAGGGTTTCCCCTCGGGCCGGCCTGGCCCCGTGTCCCGTCCATGCGTCCGTCACGTTCCCCGCACGTCTGCTGGCCCGATCTGGCCCGCGTGCTCGCCTCCCAGCTCATCGTCTGGCACCACCTCCTCTTTTTCGGGCCGCTCATGGTCGCGGTGCGGCCGCTGGCCCCTGACCTGGTGGGCTGGCTGGCGGACGACGCCCGCCAGGTGGTGCAGGTCTTCCTGGTGCTGGGGGGCTACCTCGCGGCGGTGCGCCTGCTGCCCGCGGCTGGCGCCCAGGCGGGCGGGCCGCCGGCCTCGCCCACGGTGCCGTGGCGGCAGTGGCTGACCCGTGCCAAGGCCCGTTTCCTGCGCTTGGCTGTGCCGCTGTGGCCTGCCCTGCTGCTGGCGCTGGCCACGGCCTGGCTGGCGCGGTGGTGCATGGCCGATGCCGACACCCCGGCCGCCCCCGACCTGCGCGGCCTGCTGGCCAACTTCACCCTCACCCAGGACCTGCTGGCCGAGCCGGCGCTCACCGCCGGCCTGTGGTACCTGGCCATCGACCTGCAGCTCTACCTTGGCCTGGCCTTGCTGGCGGCGTTGCTGGCCCATGCGCCCGCCGCATGGCGCCGGCCGCTGGCGCTGGCGGCGGTGGCGGCATGCGGCGCCGGCGCCCTGTGGGTCTGGAACCTGGATCCGCACGGTGACATCTGGGCCCCTTACTTTGCCGGCTCCTATGCCCTGGGGGTGTTGGCCTGGTGGATCCGCGGCCTGGCGCCGCGGTCGGCCCGGCTGCTGGCCACCCTGGTGGTGGCGGCGGTGGTGCTGCTGGCGCTGGAACATGCCTGGCGCAGCCGGCTGGTGGTGGCCGGTCTCACCGCCCTGGTGCTGGCCTGGGGCCGCGACCTGTGGCTGCCGCGGGCGGGCCTGGCCACCGCCCTGCAGGGCCTGGCCCGCATCTCCTACGGCCTGTTCCTGCTGCACTATCCCTTGAGCCTGCTGGTCAACAGCCTGTGGTGGTGGCTGCTGGGCCCTGAGGGGCTGGAGCGGCCCCTGCTGGCCCTGAGCGCGCTGCTGCTGACCTGGGCCTTGTCCCTGGCCGGCGGCGCTGCGCTCACCCGGTGGGTGGAACGTGGCGCGCCACTGCCCCTGGGGGCTCGGCTGCTGCCCGCCACGCCGCGCCGGCGGCGCACCGAGCTGGCGTCAGCCGGCTGACGCCAGGCCCGCGGCCGTCCGCTCAGTCCATGGCTGGTCGGCGCCCTTGCGCGCCGGCCACCCCGGCCCCCTGCACGCCGTGGCGGGCCAGGGCCGCCTGCACCGCGCCGTTGCGCTTGGCGGTTTCCACAAAGTCCTGCAGCAGGCCGGCGGCGGCCAGGCCCCGGCTGCGCGGCAGGCCCATGGCCTGTTGGATGGTCATGAAGGCCCCGGGCAGCAGCCGCAGGCCGGGGTGGCGCTGCATGTCGGCCTCCAGCTGCTGGCGCACGCCGGCGGCCACCTCCTGGCCCTGCGCCACAAAGTCGTCCACCACCGCCTGGGAGCTGGCAGCCCGCTCCAGCGTGGCGGCCTGCAGCGCCCGGGTGAGGAACAGGTCATAGGCGCTGCCCTTGCCCACCACCACACGGTGGCCGGCCCGGTCCACCTCGGCGTTGTCCTGCAGCGGGGAGTCCTGCCGCACCAGGTAGGCGCCCTCAATCAGCACATAGGGGGCGGTGAACCACAGGCCCTCGCCGCGGGCGGGATCGATGGCGAAAAAGCCGATGTCGCAGGCCTCGGTGCGCACCGCCTCCACCGACTTGGCGGCCACCTCGAAGGCGGTGAGTGCCAGCGGCACGCCCAAACGCTCGGCCAGTGCCCCGGCCAGGTCCACGGACACACCGCCCAGCTCGCCGGTGGCGGCGTCGCGGTGGGCCAGCAGCGGGTTGCCCAGGTTGATGGCGGCGCGCAGGGTACCCGTGGGGGCAAAGGCGTGGATCAGCTCGGGGGCCAGGGTCAGGCGGCTCATGCAGGGGTCTCCAGAGAGGGGGCGGACGAGGGTCCGGTGAAACGGGGCGGCCGATTGTGGCGGTGGCGCTTGTCGCCAGGCTGTCGGCTGGCTTGACCTCTCGCATGCCGGTGCAGGTTCCGCCCACTAGACTGGCGGGCCGGTGACGATGCGTCATCTTCTGCCTGCCCCTGCCCACCTGCGTCATGCCCGTTGCCTTGTTTTTGCCCCCGGATCCCTGCTCGGGCGCCGTGTCCCGCCGGCGTGCCCCTGCCGGCACCGTGGCCGTGCGTCCTGCGGTGATGCCATGAGCGAGACGCTGATCCTCTCGGCCTTTCTGCTGGGCCTGGCCGGCATGCCCCACTGTGCGGCCATGTGCGGCGCTGCCTGCACCGCGTTGACCGCCTCGCCCGGGGCACGTCAGCAAGGCCAGGCGCTGGTCGCCTTCCACCTGGCCCGCATGGCCAGCTACGCCACGGTGGGGGCGGTGCTGGCGTGGGCCACCAGCGCCATGCCGGCTCTGCAGTCGGCCGCCCCCATGCTGCGGCCCTTCTGGGTCATGCTGCACATGGCCGTGATGGTGCTGGCCGGCTGGCTGCTGGTGACTGGCCGCATGCCGCTGTGGATGGGCCGGCTCGGCCTGCGCCCCGCCCGCGACCTGGCCCGGACGGCCGGCGAGGCGGTGGTGCAGATCGTGCCGCGCGCGCCCTGGCGCCGGGCGTTGGCCGGCGGTGCCCTGTGGGCGGGCTGGCCTTGCGGCCTGCTGCAGACCGCCTTGCTGACCGCCGCGTTGTCCGCCACGCCACTGGGTGGCGGGCTGGCCATGGCGGCCTTTGCCCTGGCCTCTGCGCCGGCGCTGTGGCTGTGGCCCTGGCTGTGGCGGCGTCTGGGCGCGCAGGCCTCGGTCGAGGTCAACCGCTGGGCGGTGCGCGTGGCCGGGCTGGGCCTGGCCGTGGGCTCGGGCTTTGCCCTGTGGCACGGCCTGTGGGGCGAGAACGGCCTGTTCTGCTGAGCCCCCGGCGCACGGCTGCGGCAGATCACACGCCCGACTCCCGGGCGTGAGCCCGCGGCCCGGCCGCCGCACGCAGCGGCCGTCTGGCTGCCTGCCCCGCTGGCACACTGCCGGCGGCGGCGCCCCACGCGCCGCCAGACAAGGATGCCGGAATGCGGATGCAATGGTGGCGGGGCCTGGGTGCGAATGCCCGCAACGGCCTGCAGGTGGCCCTGGGTGTGGCGGGCGTGCAGCTGGGCGTGGGCCTGGCGGCCGGGGCGCAGGCGGGCCTGCTGGCCGCCGGGGGTGCCGTTTGTGTGAGCCTGCTGGACGTGCCCAACACCCCGGCGCGAGCGCGGCGCCGCCTGCTGCCGGCCGTCCCGGTGGCGGTGGGCGTGACCGCGCTGCTGGCCGCCGTGCGCCTGCTGCCAGCCGGGCTGGCCCAAAGCCTGGCCTTGGTGCTGGCGGTGGGGGCCATCGGCGGGCTGGGTCAGTTGGCCCTGGCCTGGGGCGCCCGGGGTGGTGCCCTGGCCTTTGCCGGCGTGCTGGCGGCGGTCTTTGCCCTCAGTGGGCCCGCCCCGGCCTGGTGGGGGCAGGGGCTGGTCGAGGCCGCGTGGGTGGGCCTGGGTGGTGTGCTGGGCGTGGCCTGGTCCCTGGCCTGCGCCCGTTTCAGCCAGACGCACTGGCAGCGCCTGGCCCTGGCCGATGCGCTGGCCGCTACCGCGCAGGTGCTGCGGGTGCGGGCGCCGCTGTTTTCTGGCCAGCTCTCACCGGGGCCGCAAGGCCTGCAGGTGGCGCTGCAGACCGATGCCGCCTGGGCGGCCGCGCTGCAGACCGCCCGGGACCTGCTCTACGGGCTGGACCCCGAGCGCGCCAGCGCGGCCCAGCAGCGCTGGCTGCAGGGGCTCATTGCCCTGTCGGGCCTGCGTGAACTGCTGCTGGCCAGCCGGGTGGATGTGGAGCTGCTGGGGCATGACGCCCTGGGCCTGGCCTGGCGCGCCGAGCTGGCCCGCACCCTGGGCCGCATGGCCGAGGCGCTGGAGCGCCTGGCGGACGTGACCCGGCAGGACGGTCCGGTGCCGGAGTTCTCGGCCGAGCTGTGGCGCCACGACCTGGCCGGCCGCCTGGCGCAGGCCACGCCCGCGTCCCTGCCAGGGGCAGGTCCGCTGCCGCTGGACGTGCGCCGTCCGCTGCTGGACTCCATGCAGGTGCGCTTGGGCGACCTGCTGGACGACACCGCCGCCCTGGCCGATGCCCTGGCCGGCCGCCCGGGGGCCCGGGTGAGCCTGCGGGACTGGCCGCCCGAGGCCCTGTCCGCCTTCCAGTCGCCCGAGGGCTGGGCGCCGGCCGCGCTGCGCCGCCACCTGCATCTGGACTCGCCGGTGGCCCGCCATGCCGCCCGCGCGGCGGTGTCCTATGCCGGCGCGCTGGCCCTGGCCCTGGGCCTGGGCCTGCTGGTGCCCTGGGCCCAGCACCCCCAGTGGCTGATGCTGAGCGTGGCCGTGGTGCTGCGTGGCAACCTGGCCCAGACCCTGGCGCGGCGCAACGACCGCCTGGTGGGCACGGTGCTGGGCTGCGCCCTGGTGGCGCTGCTGGCGGCCTGGGGCCAGCCCTGGGCCTGGCAGCTGGCCTTCTTTGTGGGCGTGGGCGTGGCCCATGCCAACGTCAACACCGCCTACCGCCGCACCGCGGCGGCGGCCACGGTGCTGGCCCTGGTGCAGGCCCATCTGCTCCAGCCCGACCAGGGCCTGCCCCTGGCCGAGCGGCTGGTGGACACGCTGCTGGGCGCGGGCCTGGCCTGGGCCGCCTGCTACCTGTGGCCGCACTGGGAGCGCCGCGGCCTGCCCCAGCGCCTGCGCCAAGCCAGCAGCCTGCTGCTGGCCCAGTGCCAGGCCGTGCTCCACGGCCAGCTGGACCCCGCCGGGCAGCGGGCCCAGCGCCTGTGCCGGCACCAGCTGCAGGCGGTGCTTGATGAGCTGGTGGCCAGCGGCCTGCGCAGCCGCGCCGAACCCCGCTACGCCCAATTGCCCCAGGCCGAGCTGCAGTCCATGCTGCTGCACGCCCACCGCGCCACCGCCCTGCTGGGCGCGGTGCAGCAGCTGCGGCACCGCCGCGGCGCCCAACTCGACCCCGAGCGCGCCCAGGCGCTCCTGGCGCAGACGGTGGCCCAGGCCGAGGCCCTGCTGGCCTGGCCCGCGCCGGGCGCCCCCGATCCCGAGCCCCCGGCCAGCCTGCCCGACGCCGGCCTGACCCTGTGGCCGCGCCATGAGGCCTCGCCCGACCTTACCCCCTGGCTGCAGCGCCGCCTGCAGTTGCTGACGCTGGAGCTGCAGTGGCTGGCCCAGGCGCTGTGGCGTCTGCGTCAGCCCTGAGGGCTGACATGCGGCGCGGCGCTGGCCGCAAGCGCCTGCCGCAGCAGGGCCTGGGCCAGCAGGGCCGAGGCCTCCAGCACCACCCCGGCCGGGTGTTCACCCTGCGCCGCCACCTCATGGGCCAGGCGCAGCGCCTCCTGCTCGTCCTGGGCAGCCAGCAGCAAGCCGATGCGTGGTTGCAGGGTGCGCGCCGTGGCCACCAGGCCCGGCACGTCCGGCGCCTGCGGTCGCGGCATCACCAGCAGGCGCGCGTGGGCCACATGCGCCTGCACCAGCGTGGCCGCCTCGGCACACTCGCCCAGCACGGCGGGCTGCCCCTGTCCGCGCCACAGCTCCACCACCTCACGCCGGGCGTCCACCACCACGCAGGGCTGGCCGGCCTGGCGCAGCCCCTCGATCAGCGGCAGCGCCGGCCCGTCGCCCCCCACCACCACCACATGGCCGCGCAGCGCGGTGGGCGCGGTGTCGGCCGGCAGCGCGGCCAGGGGGTCGTGGCGCGCCTCCAGCTGCCGCGCCAGGGCCGATCGCTCCCGGATCCAGCGGCCCAGCGGGGCCGCCGCCGCAAAGGCCAGCGGGTTGAGTGCAATGCTCACCAGCGCCCCGGCCAGCACCAGGTTCTGTGCCGCCTGGGGCAACACACCCAGGTGAATGCCCAGGCCCACCAGGATGAAGCTGAACTCGCCCACCTGGGCCAGGCTGGCCGCCACGATGAGCGCCGTGTTGAGCGGATAGCGCAGCAGCAGCACCAGGCCGGCGGCGGCCACGAACTTGCCCACCACCACCACCGCCACCACGCCCAGCACCTGCAGCGGCTGCTGCAGCAGCACCCGCGGGTCGAACAGCATGCCCACCGAGACGAAGAACAGCACCGCAAAGGCATCGCGCAGCGGCAGCGACTCCTCGGCCGCCCGGTGGGAGAAGGGCGATTCACGCAGCACCATGCCCGCAAAGAAGGCGCCCAGCGCAAAGCTCACCCCGAACAGCAGGGCCGAGCCCACCGCAATGCCCACCGCCGCCGCCACCACCGCCAGGGTGAACAGCTCGCGTGAGCCGGTGCGCGCCACCTGCCACAGCAGCCAGGGCAGCGCGCGGCGTCCGGCCAGCAGCATCAGGCCCACAAAGGCGGCCACCGCCAGCAGGGTGCGGCCCAGCGTCGCCCACAGCGGCTGACCCGAGGCACCGGCCGGTGCCGGCCCGCCGCCCACCAGCCCGGCCAGGGGCGGCAGCAGCACCAGCACCAGCACCATGGCCAGGTCCTCCACCACCAGCCAGCCCACGGCAATGCGGCCATGGCCGCTGGCCAGCAGCCCCTGGCTCTCCAGCGCCTTGAGCATGACCACCGTGCTGGCCACCGACAGCGTCAGCCCGAAGACCACCGCCCCCGCCGGGCTCCACCCCCAGGCCAGGGCCAGCCCGGCGCCTAGGGCCGTGGCCACTCCCATCTGCACCACCGCCCCCGGCACCGCCACCTTGCGCACCGCCAGCAGGTCATCCAGCGAGAAGTGCAGGCCCACGCCAAACATCAGCAGCATCACCCCGATCTCGGCCAGTTGCCCGGCCAGCGCCGTGTCGGCCACAAAGCCCGGGGTGAACGGCCCGATGACCACCCCGGCCAGCAGATAGCCCAGCAAGGCGGGCAGGCGCAGCCGCACGGCGGCAAAGCCCAGGATCAGGGCCAGGCCGAAGGCGGCCGCCAGGGTGGTGATCAGGGAGATGGCATGGGGCATTCAGCAGAGTCCTCACGGCAGGCCCAGGAGACTTCCCGGGGCGTTGGGGGGGGGGGGGGACGCTGCGGCGCAGCGCCCTGCAAGGGCAGGGTCGCCGCCGCGCGGAAAGTTCCGTGGTCAGGCCTGCGCGGGCGTCACCCGGCCGGCGCGTTCAGCCCTGCGGGCCGTCCCCGGGCTCCGGCAGCACCGGCAGCGGGTAGGGGTCGGCCACATAGGCCGGGCCCTTCATGACCCGCACGATGAAGCAGGCCAGGCCCACGGTGAGCACCAGGGTCCAGTGCAGCACCACCACCCCCACCAGCGTGAAGTCCCACAGCAGCAGGGCGGCATTCACCCGGCCCGCATCGGCCGGAGGCTCCGCCGCGAGATGCAGGGCGCCGGCCAGCAGCGCCGGCAGCAGCGTGCCCCACAGCAGGATGGCGGGCAGGCGCCGCCACAGGCGGTGCTCCCAGCCGGGGGCGGAGCGTTGGAAACCGGGCAGCTTGTGGAAGAAGGACATGGGGCACCTCGACGACAGCGCGGCGGCCTTGCCAGGCGGCAGGCCGGGCCCGCCACGCCCAGCGCGCGGGGGCATGTGCCCGATCTTCGCTTCAGCCGTCCGACCCTTTTGCCCGAACAGGCATGGCCTGGGGGACCAGTACGGCGGCTGTCCGTCCGCCGCGTGCGGGGCGGTCGGTGGGGCTGGCCCGCATGGGGCGGCCAGCAGGAGCGGCGGCGGCCTGGGGCCGCCGCGACCCGCCTCAGCGGCGGCGCGGCGCCGGGCGGCGCACGCCCGGGGCGCCGGTGCGCTCCAGGTGGCGGAAGGTGATGCGGCCCTTGGTCAGGTCGTAGGGCGACATTTCCAGGGTGACCTTGTCGCCGGCCAGGATGCGGATGTGGTTCTTGCGCATCTTGCCGCCGGTGTAGGCCACCAGCTCGTGGCCGTTGTCCAGCTTGACGCGGAAACGCGAGTCCGGCAGAACTTCCTGCACGTGACCGCCCATTTCAATCAGTTCTTCCTTGGCCATGTCGTGGTCCTTGCGTGTGTGGGATGTGGATCGGAGGGAAGGGGCCGGGGCTCAGGAGAGGTCCTGCGAGCGCACCCAGGCGCGGCCTTCGGCGGCGGCATGGCGCAGGGCCAGCCGGGGAGAGCGGAAATCGAGGTTCAGGCGCAGCACGCGGTCATGGCTGGCCGTGCCGTGGCCCGAACGGATGGACACGCTGGCGGCGTGCCGTCCCGCCGGCAGGGGGCGGGTCATGGGCGAAATCAAGTACTTGCCCAGTTGGAATGCGGAATCGGTGATTCAAGACTTTCAGGCGGACACACCCGCATCGTCGGCCCCGGCCGGCAGGGCAGGGAGACCTTGGGTGTCTGCAGGGGGAGCCGTTCGAGCGCATGACACAGCGGCTGCGACGGCTGGAGAGAAGTGGCTGCGTTCCGCCGGGCGATGCAGACCTTGGATGGCGGTGGACGAACCGGAACAGCCCGTGTGTCGCGAATTTGGCTGCCGGCAGGCCCTTTGCAGGGCCCGGGCGCGACGGGGCGCGGGCGGTCAAGCCTGCGCGGGCGCCCTGGGTCAGGGCCTGCCCAGGGCGGAAAATCCGGCATTCTAGCAGCGCCTCACGGCGCGGCGGGGGCTCTATGTATCAAAGCCCGGTGCCAGAGGGTGGGGCGACCCGTTCGATCAGGAGCCGCACCTGCCCACGGTTGTTGGCATAGAGGCGCCAGCCGTCGTTGGCATAGGCATGGAGGTAGCCCCCGGCCTCGGGGGTGTAGAGGCAGCCTTGGCCGATGCAGAAAGTCTCGTGGGCCTTGACCTTCTCCTGCGCGTCGGCCCCGCGGCCATTGGCCACGGCGCCCACCAGCACGAACCAGGGGAAGCCCTTGCCTTCATGCCGGCGCGAGAGGTGGAAGTCGCCGCGGTGGTTGCCTGAGATGGTGTTCCAGGCCTTCTCCAGGTGGCCGGACACCGTGCCCGCCCACTGCATCACCTCACCCAAGTGGAAGCGGCCGTCCTCGGCGCCGTCGGGGCCGCAGGCGATGTCCTTGTCCAGCCATTCGCCGGTGGCGGTGAAGCGGTAGGTCACGCCCGCTTCGAGCCACACGCCGGTGGCGTTCCAGGGGTCCACGGCGAAAACCGGCACGGTGGCCGGCAGGCTTACCTCCTGGCGGTAGCGGCCTTGCCGGATGGAGGGGGTGGCGCGGCGTGCCAGGGCGGATGCATGCCACAAGCCGCTGCCGGAGTGGGGCACGCCGCGCGGCTGCAAGGGCAGCAGCTGAAACGCCCCGGTGGCGGAGTCGTGCAGTGTGCCCTGGGCGTCGGGGTGGATCTGCTGGCGGATGCCGGCATCGAAGGCCAGGCCACAAGCCTGGGCCTCGTCCATCATCCAGGCCAGGGCGCCGTCGGACAGGCCGGCATCCGCATAGCCGCCGCCCACGTCTCCGTGGACGCCGGGGAACCACAGGGTCCTGGCCTGCGGGGTGTCGGTCCACAGCGTGGGCTGGAAGCTGGCCCGTTCCTCGTCCAGCGCGACGGCGTGGCGGGCGTGCACGATGTGCTTGCCCAACTCGGTGTCGTGGAAGGTGTAGTCCTTGAACTCGTCGATGAGGTTGAGCACCGCCATGTCGTCCGGGATGCCCAGGGCACCCACCGTGTCCCAGACGCCCAGGAAATGCACCGGCACGCGGGGGCGGTTGTCAGGGCCCAGGGTGTCGAGGAAGTTCCAGGCCTCCCAATCGCCGCGCGACTGCCGCTTCTTGCGATAGCCCTCCTTGAACACGGTGGCGATGCGCTTCCAGCCCTCGGCAGCGGACAGGCCGTTGAGGTCCAGCAGCCCGACCCGGCCGATCAGGCCGGCCAGGCTGCGCACCGTGTAGGCCCCGCGGCTGAAGCCGAAGAGGAAGAGGCGGTCGCCGTCCTGGTAGTGCTGGCACAGGAAGCGGTAGGCGCTCTTGATGTTGTCGTTCAGGCCCGCGCCGGCGCCGCCGCCCACCACCTTGTCCCACCAGCTGCGGCCGGTGCCCACGCCGGGGTGGTAGTAGGCGATCTGGGGCACGCCGGTGCCCGTGGCGGCGGCCAGGGCGTGGTGCAGGCGGACCACATTGGTGGGCGCCGGCACGCCGGCATCGGTGTCCTCAGGGGTGTTCCAGGTGCCGTCGCAGCAGACGATCAGGTGGCGCATGGGAGTCTCCTCAGCGTGGTGGTGGTGGAAGGCGCCACCGTAGAACCACGCCCGTCTCCCGTCGTCCCCCCAAAAGCTCATGCGCCTGGGGGAAGGTGCCGTTCATCGGCTGCGGGCGGCCCTCATGCCTTCTTGGCCACCAGCGTCAGGATGTCGTAGCTGGCCACCAGTTCACCGTGCTGGTTGCTGACCTCCACATCCCAGGCCACCACGCCCTGGCCGCGCCCCTGGGCATCGGTCTTCATGCGGTCGATCTTGCGCTTGGCGGTCAGGCGGGCCTGGAGGGTGTCGCCAATGGCCACGGGCTTGATGAAGCGCAGGGTGTCCAGGCCGTAGTTGGCCAGCACGGGGCCGGGGGCGGGGCTGACAAACAGGCCGGCGGCGGCGGAGAGCACGAAATAGCCGTGGGCGATGCGCTGGCCAAAGGCGGTTTCCTTGGCGGCCAGCTCGTCAAAGTGCATGTAGAAGTAGTCGCCCGAGATGCCGCCGAAGTTGACGATGTCGGCCTCGGTGACGGTGCGGCGGTGGGTGAGCAGGCTCTCGCCGATCTGCAGGTCCTCAAAGTGTCGGCGGAAGGGGTGTACCTCGGTCTCAATCACCTTGGCGCCGCGCACATGCTCGCGGGTGATGGCCGCCAGCATGGTGGGTGAGCCCTGCACCGCGCTGCGTTGCAGGTAGTGCTTGACAGCGCGCAGGCCGCCCAGCTCCTCGCCACCGCCGGCGCGGCCCGGGCCGCCGTGCTTGAGCTGGGGCAGGGGGCTGCCGTGGCCGGTGGATTCGGGCGCGGCTTCGGCGTCCAGCACCAGCATCCGGCCGTGCAGGGCGGCGGCCACCGGAATGGCCTGGGCCGCCAGCGCCGGGCTGCGGGTGACCAGCGTGCCCACCAGGCTGCCTTGGCCACGGGCGGCCAGGGCCAAGGCGCCGGCCAGGTCATCGGCCCCCGCGCTCTCGTAGGCCATCAAGGTGCTGACCGGGCCGAAGGCCTCCACGCTGTGCACGGTGTCGTCGGTGCCGGCGGGATCACGGGCGCACAGCAGGGTGGGTGGGAAGAAGGCGCCGGCCTCGGTGCCCTCGCCCACGGGGCGGAAGTCGGCGGCCGGGCCGCCCCACACGCGCTCGGCCTGGGCCATCAGGCGCGCCACCTGGGCGGCCACGTCGGCCTGCTGGGCGTGCGAGGCCAGGGCGCCCATGCGCACGCCCTCCACCGCCGGGTCGCCCACGGTGACTTGGGCCAGGCGCTGGCCCAGGGCCTGGGCCACGGCGTCCAGGCGCTGGCGCGGCACGATGATGCGGCGGATGGCGGTGCACTTCTGCCCGGCTTTGGTCGTCATCTCGCGCGCCACTTCCTTGATGAAGAGGCCGAACTCCTCGTCATCCGGCGTCACATCGGGCGCCAGGATGGCGCAGTTGAGCGAATCGGCCTCGGCGTTGAAGGGCACGCTGTGGCGCACCAGGTTCGGGTGCACGCGCAGCTTGGCGGCGGTGTCGGCGCTGCCGGTGAAGGTGACCACGTCGCGGCCGTCCAGATGGTCCAGCAGGTCTCCCGTGGGGCCGATCACCAACTGCAGCGCGCCGGCCGGCAGCAGGCCGCTGGCGTCGATCAGGCGCATCAGCGCCTCGGTCAGGTAGCTGGTGGCGGTGGCGGGCTTGCCGATGCAGGGCATGCCGGCCAAGAAGCTGGGCGCGAACTTCTCCAGCAGACCCCAGATGGGGAAGTTGAAGGCGTTGATGTGCACCGCCACGCCGCCGCGCGGCACCAGGATGTGCGTGCCGGCAAAACGCCCGGTCTTGCCCAAGTTGAGCACCGGCCCTTCGTGCCAGAGGTTGCCGCTGGGCAGCTCGTTGCTGCCGGCGCTGGCGTAGGCGAACAAGGTGCCGGTGCCGCCTTCGATGTCGATCCAGCTGTCGGCGCGGGTGGCGCCGGTGTGGGCCGAGCGCGCGTAGAGCTGTTCCTTGCGCTCATTGAGGTACTTGGCCAGCGCCTTCAGGCGGGCGGCGCGCTGTTGAAAGTCCAGGGCCAGCAGGCCGGGCAGGCCGGTGTGGCGGGCGTAGGCCACGGCCTGCGCAAAGTCAGGCGACTCCTGCGGGGTGAGGGCCACCGGGCGGCCGTTGACGGCGCTGCGCAGCAGGGCGCCTTCGGTGTGGCCGGTCCAGCGGCCGGCGGTGAAGCTTTGCAGCAGCGGGGGCGTGGCGGGGTGGGTCATGGGGCGGGTTCCTGGTGGGGGACCTGGATGCGGATCACTTGTCGTCAAAGCTCAGCAGCACGCGCTCGGTGAGGGCATGGGCCTGGCAGCACAGCACATAACCGTCGGCCACTTCCTGCGGGCTGAGGGCGAAGTTGCGGTCCATGCGGGCGCGGCCCTCCAGCACCTTGGCGCGGCAGGTGCCGCACACGCCCGAGGTGCACGAGAAAGGCACCTCCAACCCGGCGGCAGCCGCGGCGTCCAGCAGGCTGGGCTGGTCTTTGCGGAAGATGAATTCGCGCTTGAGGCCATCGCGCACCAGGGTGATGCGGGCGTGGTCGGCATCTTCCGGCCTGCTCTCGTGTTCAACCGCCCCACCGGCGGGACTGCCGGCCACGCCAAAGCGCTCGATGTGGATGCGCTCGGCCGGCAGGTGGGCGGCAAGCAGCGCGGCCTCGGCGGCGTCGTTCATCTCGGCCGGGCCGCAGATGAAAGCCTCGTCCACCGTGGCGGCGGGCACCAGCAGGCGCAGGAAATCGCCCACCTTGGCCTGGTCCAGCCGGCCGTGCAGCAGCGGCACCTCGGTCTCTTCGCGTGAGAAGACATGGTGCAGCACCAGGCGGGTGAGGTAGCGGTTCTTCAGGTCCTCCAGCTCCTCCTTGAACATGGTGCTGGCCAGGCTGCGGTTGGCGTAGAGCAGGGTCACGCGGCTGCCGGGCTCGCGTGCCAGCACACTTTTGACCAAGGAGAGGATGGGCGTGATGCCGCTGCCGCCGGCAATGGCCAGCACATGGCGGCGGGCTTGCGGGTTGAGCGTGAGGTGAAAGCGGCCCTGCGGCGGCATCACCTCCAGCGTGTGGCCGGCCTGCACGCTGCGGTGCAACCAGCTGGAGAAGGCGCCGCCGTTCACCCGGCGCACGCCCACCCGCAGCGCGGCATCGTCCACGCCAGCGCAGATGCTGTAGGCGCGGCGCAGCTCCTGGCCGTCCACCTGGGCGCGCAGCGTCAGGTACTGGCCGGGCTCAAAGCCCAGAAACAGCGGGCGCAGCGCCTCGGGCACCTCAAAGCGGATGACCTTGGCGTCGGGGGTGTCGTCTTCCACGGCGGCCACGCGCAGCGGATGGAACAGGGTCGTGGGGCTCATGGGGTTCTCCTGACAGGGACGGCGGCGGGCGCCGGCCGGGGGTCAGATGGGTTTGAAATGCTCAAAGGGCTCGCGGCAGGCCACGCAGCGGTACAGGGCCTTGCAGGCGGTGGCCCCAAAGGCCGAGAGCCGCTCGGTGCGGGCGCTGCCACAGCGCGGGCAGGGCACGGCCACCGGGCGCGGCATGAACAGCAGGGGCTGCTCGGTGGCGGCGGGCACCGGGCCTGGCGGGGCGATGCCGTAGGCGCGCAGCTTGTCGCGGCCGGCGGGGCTGATCCAGTCGGTGGTCCAGGCGGGGGCGCGGCGCTGCTCAATGCGCAGCGGGGCCAGGCCGGCCTCTTCCAGCGCGGTCTTCACGCTGGCCTCGATCACCTCGGTGGCCGGGCAGCCGCTGTAGGTGGGGGTGAGGACGACGGCCAAGGTGCCGTCGTCGTCCACCGTCACCTCGCGCACGATGCCCAGTTCCACCAGCGAGATGGCGGGCACCTCGGGGTCGGGCACGGCCTGCAGGGCCTCCCACGCCACCTGGGTCTTGGAGCGGAGTTCAGCGCCGCACATGCTCGGGGCCTCTTGCCGCGCTCACCACACGCCGCCGGGGTAGGCGCGCTGCAGCGACTGCATTTCGGCCAGCACGTAACCCAGGTGCTCGCTGTGCATGCCGCGCCGGCCGGTGCTGCGCCAGGTGCCGAAGCCGGGGGTTTGCAGGCCGGCGCGGGCCAGCACGGCGGCCAGGTCGGCCTCGCAGGCGACTTTGAGCTGCGAGGCGGCGGGGCCGTAGCCGGCCTCGGCGGCCCAGTCGTCCACCGCGTCGTCCTCGAACAGCTCGGGCAGGTAGCGCCACAGGGCGTCCAGCGCGCGCTGCAGGCGGCGCTGGCTCTCGGGCGTGCCGTCGCCCAGGCGCACGCACCAGTCGGCGGCATGTTGCTGGTGGTAGCGGGCCTCCTTGAGCGCCTTGGCGGCGATGGCGGCCAGCTCGGGGTCGGTGGCCTGGGTCAGGCCCTGCCAGGCGTGGCGCAGCCAGGTGGCCACCACCAGGTTGCGCACCACGGTCACGGCAAAGTCGCGCTCGCCCCGCTGGCCCGGGCTGGCGTTCACGGCGTGGGGCAGCTCCACCAGGGTGGGGTTGAGGTAGTCGCGCTCCTCACGCAGAAAGGCCAGCTGGTCTTCGTCAAAGGCTGGGCCACCGGCCAGGGCGGCGTGGCGCTGCCCGGCGTGGGTGAGCACCGCACGGGCCTGGCCAATCAGGTCCAGCGCCATGTTGGTCAGCGCGATGTCCTCTTCCAGGATGGGTGCGTGGCCGCACCACTCGCCCAGGCGCTGGGCGTGGATCAGGCACAGGTCGCCCAGGCGCAGCAGGTACTGCAGCTCGGGTGTGGCGGTGAGGGTGATGGAGGGGGTGGTCATGTGCAGACGCCTCGCGGTCACATGTGGTCGACGGCTTGCGGCAGCTTGTAGAAGGTGGGGTGGCGGTACACCTTGTCTTCCATGGGGTCGAAGTACATGTCCTTGTCGCCCGGGTCGCTGGCCACGATGTGCTCGGAGCGCACCACCCAGACACTGCTGCCTTCTTGCCGGCGGGTGTAGACCTCACGGGCCATTTGCAGGGCGAGCTGGGCATCGGGGGCGTGCAGGCTGCCGCAGTGCTTGTGGTCCAGGCCGGCCTTGCTGCGCACAAAGACCTCCCAGAGTGGCCATTCGGTGCGGGCGGGGGTGGCGGTGGCGGGCGTGTCAGGGGTGGTGCTCACGGTGGGGTCTCCGGGAAATCAGTGCGGGGGTGGCTTCAGGCGGCTTCTTGCTGGGTCTGCCGGGCCTGTTCCTTGGCCGCGTGGGCCAGGGCGGCCTCGCGCACCCAGGCGCCGTCGTCCCAGGCCTTGACGCGGGCGGCCAGGCGCTCGGCGTTGCAGGGGCCATCACCGCCCACCACGCGCCAGAACTCCTCCCAGTCGATGGCGCCGAAGTCCCAGTGCTGGCGGGTTTCGTTCCAGGTCAGCTCGGGGTCGGGCAGGCTCACGCCCAGCACCTGGGCCTGCTGCACGGTGGCGTCCACAAACTTCTGGCGCAGCTCGTCGTTGCTGTTGCGCTTGATGCCCCAGCGCATGCTCTGCGCGGTGTGCACGCTCTCGGCGTCCGGCGGGCCGAACATCATCAGGCAGGGCCACCACCAGCGGTTCACCGCGTCCTGCACCAGGGCGCGCTGGGCGTCGGTGCCCTGCTGCATCATGGCCAGCAGGGCGTCATAGCCCTGGCGCTGGTGAAAGCTCTCTTCGCGGCAGATGCGCACCATGGCGCGGGCATAGGGGGCGTAGCTGCAGCGGCACAGGGGCACCTGGTTCATGATGGCCGCGCCGTCCACCAGCCAGCCGATCACGCCCACATCTGCCCAGGTCAAGGTGGGGTAGTTGAAGATGCTGCTGTACTTGGCCTTGCCGCTGTGCAGGTCGGCCAGCAGCTCGTCGCGGCTGCGGCCCAGGGTCTCGGCGGCGGCATACAGGTACAGGCCGTGGCCGCCTTCGTCCTGGATCTTGGCCAGCAGGATGGCCTTGCGCTTCAAGGTGGGCGCGCGCGTCACCCAATTGCCCTCGGGCAGCATGCCGACGATTTCGGAGTGGGCGTGCTGGCTGATCTGGCGGATCAGGGTGCGACGGTAATGGTCCGGCATCCAGTCCTTGGCCTCGATGAAGCCGCCGTCGTCGATGCGGGCGTCAAAGCGCGCCATCAGCTGCTGCTGGTGGGGCGCGAGGGCGGCGGGCTGGCCGGCGGCTGGGGCGTTTTGGGCCTCTTTGCCCATCGTGTCCATGGCCTGGGTGTACATGCGCGGCTCCTTGCGGCGAATTAGCTAACCGATCGGTCGGTTAATGTAGGGCCGCGTCGAGCCTTGATGCAAGTCACCACCCGCCCGGGAAAACCCGGTGGGCCGCCGGGCGGGCTTCAGCCCGTGGCGGGTCGGGCCGCGGCGTCCATCCAGGCCGCCGCAAAGTCCACAAAGGCCCGCACCCGGGCGCTGAACTGGTGGCGCTGCGGGTACACCGCGTAGATGTCGGCGTCCGGCGTCTCGTACTCCGGCAGCACCTGCACCAGCCGGCCGCTGCGCAGGTAACGGCCAATGTCCCACTCGGCACGCATCAGGATGCCGTGGCCGTCCAGCGCCCAGTTCACGGCAATCTCGCCGTCGTTGGTGGCCAGGCGGCCGCGGGTCTTCACGGGCTCGCCGGGCCCGCCCCGGCCCGCGGGCGACAGGCGCCACAGGCCGTAGGCCTCCTCGCCCTGGCGGATGCCGATGCAGGTGTGGCGGGCCAGGTCCTGCGGGCTGCGCGGCGTGCCGTGGCGGGCCAGGTAGGCCGGTGCGGCGCACAGCAGGCGCCGGTTGGGCGCCAGCCGCCGGGCCACCACGCGGGCGTCGGGCGGCTCGCCAAAGCGGATGCAGACGTCGAACGCATCGTCGCTCAGCGGCGGCGGGTTCACCGAGAGCTGCAGCTGCACCTCCACCCGCGGGTGCTCATGCATGAAGCGCGAGATCAGCGGCCCCACATGGCTGCGGCCAAAGCCCAGCGTGGCGTTCACCCGCAGCAGGCCGGTGGGCTCGCCCCGGGCGGTGCCCAGCAGCTCGGCCAGGTCATCCACCTCAGCCAGGATGCGCCGGGCGTGCTGCAGCACCAGCTCGCCCTCGGGCGTGAGGCTCATGCGCCGCGTGGTGCGGATCACCAGCGGCACGCCCACGCGGGCCTCCATCTGCGCCAGGTGCTTGCTCACGGCCGGGGTGGTGATGCCCAGCTCGCGCGCGGCCGCGCTCAGGCTGCCGGCGGCCACCAGGGTGGAGAAGAAGCCCAGGTCGGCAGGCAGGATGGCGGTGGGCATGGGGCGCTGGACTGATAACTTGAGGTGAACAATGCATTGACTCTAGCGCCGATTTGTTGGGTATGCCACGGCCTACAGTGCCGCTCCATCACCCTGAACCCCCTTCGAACGCTGGAGACACGGACCATGAAGACCTATCGCATCGCCACCATTCCCGGAGACGGCATCGGCAAGGAGGTGGTGCCCGCCGGGCGGCAGGTGCTGGAGGCCCTGGCCCGCAGCAGCCAGCGCTTTGCCTTTGCCTTCGAGGACTTCGACTGGGGCGGCGACTACTACCGCCAGCATGGCGTGATGATGCCGGCCGACGGCCTGGACGCGCTGCGCGGCCAGGACGCCATCCTCTTCGGCTCCGCCGGCGACCCGCAGATCCCTGACCACATCACGCTGTGGGGCCTGCGCCTGAAGATCTGCCAGGGCTTTGACCAGTACGCCAACGTGCGGCCCACCCGCATCCTGCCCGGCATCGACGCCCCGCTCAAGCGCTGCCGGCCCGAGGACCTGAACTGGGTCATCGTGCGCGAGAACTCCGAAGGCGAGTACTCGGGCGTGGGCGGCCGCGTGCACCAGGGCCACCCCATCGAGGCCGCCACCGACGTGACCATGATGACCCGCGTGGGCGTGGAGCGCGTGATGCGCTTTGCCTTCAAGCTGGCGCAGAGCCGCCCGCGCAAGCAGCTCACCGTCATCACCAAGAGCAACGCCCAGCGCCACGCCATGGTGATGTGGGACGAGATCGCCGCCCAGATCGCCGCCGAGTTCCCGGATGTGAAGTGGGACAAGGAGATCGTCGACGCCGCCACCGCCCGCATGGTCAACCGCCCGGCCTCGCTGGACACCATCGTGGCCACCAACCTGCATGCCGACATCCTGAGCGACCTGGCCGCCGCGCTGGCCGGCAGCCTGGGCATCGCGCCCACCGGCAACATCGACCCCGAGCGCCGCTACCCCAGCATGTTCGAGCCCATCCACGGCTCGGCCTTCGACATCATGGGCCAGGGCCTGGCCAACCCGGTGGGCACCTTCTGGAGCTGCGTGATGCTGCTGGAGCACCTGGGCGAGGCCGAGGCCGCCGCCCAGCTCATGCGCGCCATCGAGCAGGTCACGGCCGACGTGTCCCTGCACACCCGGGACCTGGGCGGCCGTGCCACCACGGCGCAAGTGACCGAGGCGGTCTGCCGCCTGCTGGCCTGAGCCGCTGCGCTGCTGATCGGCCGCGGATCGGCTGATCGGCCAAGCCCCTTCCTCCCCCTGACTGCCGCGGCCCGCCTGGGGCCGCACCCGGTCGCCGCCGCGCCCAGACGCGGCGGTGCGGGCGCGCTCGCGCCTGCACCACGACCCCCCTCCCACGGAGACCCTCCCCATGCGCCGCCTTCTTGGCAAGCTCTACGTCCAGGTCCTCATCGGCGTGAGCGCCGGTGTCCTGCTGGGCCTGTTCGCCCCCCAGCTCGGCACCGACCTCAAGCCCCTGGGCGACGCCTTCATCCGCCTCATCAAGATGGTGTTCGCCCCGGTGATCTTCGCCACCGTGGTGCTGGGCATCGCCCGCATGGAGAACATGAAGGAGCTGGGCCGCGTGGGCGCCCGGGCGCTGATCTACTTCGAGGTCCTGTCCACCTTCGCCCTGCTGTTGGGGCTGGTGGTGGTGAACCTGGTGCAGCCCGGCGTGGGCATGAATGTGGACGCCAGCCAGCTCGACACCAAGGCCATTGCCAACTACACCGCGGCCGCGGCCAAGCCCACCGGCACGGTGGACTTTCTGCTGAACCTGGTGCCCATCAGCGTGGTGGACGCGCTGGCCAAGAACGACATCCTGCAGATCCTGGTCTTTGCCACCTTCTTTGGCGTGGCCCTGTCGCAGCTGGGTTCGCGCGCCAAGCCGGTGGTGGACTTCCTGGAGGCCTTCACCCACGCCATCTTCGCGGTGGTCAACATGGTCATGCGACTGGCGCCGCTGGCCGCCTTTGGCGCCATGTCCTTCACCATCGGCAAGTACGGCCTGGGCGCCATCGTGCAGCTGGGCCAGCTCATGGCCACCATGTACCTCACCTGCTTCCTGTTCGTGACGCTGGTGCTGGGGGCGATTGCACGCTGGTGCGGCTTCAGCCTGTGGCGCTTCCTGCGCTACATCCGCGACGAGCTGTTCACCGTGCTGGGCACCAGCTCCTCGGAGTCGGTGGTGCCGCAGCTGATGCGCAAGCTGGAGCGCGCCGGCATCTCCAAGCCGGTGGTGGGCCTGGTCGTGCCCTCGGGCCTGACCTTCAACCCCGACGGCCAGTGCATCTACTACACCATGGCCGCCATCTTCGTGGCCCAGGCCACCAACACCCCGCTCACGCTGACCGACCAGCTGGTGGTGCTGGGCGTGCTGCTGCTCACCTCCAAGGGCTCGGCGGGCGTCACCGGCTCGGGCTTCATCACGCTGGCCGCCACGCTGGCCTCCATGGGCAAGATCCCGGTGGCCGGCATGGTGCTGCTGCTGGGCGTGGACCGCTTCATGTCCGAGGCCCGCGCCATCACCAACACCATCGGCAACGCCGTGGGCACGGTGGCCATCGCCCGCTGGGTGGGCGCGGTGGACCGCGAGCAGCTGCAGCGCGCCCTGGACGGCCAGCTGCCCGACGATACCGATGCCGCTGCCCCCACGGCCGCATCCGGCGCCGCCCCGTCCTTTGAACCTGCCGCTCCGGTGGGCGAGGCGGGCCTGGCCGATGCTGCGCCCACCGCAGCCCTGGCGGCCCGTGCCTGAGGAGGCCTGCCCGATGGCCCACGCCAGCGCTCCCGCCGCCCAACCCGCTGACACCCCCACCGCCGGCCCCGCCCTGCGCGCACTGCTGCGCGACATGTTCGACGCCGCCGTGGCCGCTGCCCAGCCCGAGCGCTGCCTGCCCCCGCACCTGCCGGCGCCCCCGCGGGGCCGCCTGGTGGTCATCGGCGCAGGCAAGGCCTCGGCGGCCATGGCCCAGGCGGTGGAGCGGCACTGGCCCGGCCCGCTCAGCGGCCTGGTCGTCACCCGCTACGGCTACGGCGCGCCCTGCGAGCGCATCGAGGTGGTGGAGGCCGCGCACCCGGTGCCCGACGCCGCCGGCCAGGCCGCCGCGCAGCGCCTGCTGCAGACCGTGCAGGGCCTGAGCGCCGACGACCTGGTGCTGTGCCTGATCTCCGGCGGCGGCTCGGCCCTGCTGCCCCTGCCGGCGCCGGGCCTGAGCCTGGCCGACCTGCAGGGCCTCAACCAGGCGCTGCTGGCCAGCGGCGCCAGCATCAGCGAGATGAACTGCGTGCGCCGCCACCTCTCGGCCGTGCAGGGCGGGCGGCTGGCGGCGGCCTGCGCCCCGGCCCGGGTGCTCAACCTGCTGCTGTCCGACGTGCCGGGCGATGACCCGGCCGACATCGCCTCGGGCCCCACCGTGCCTGACGCCAGCACCTGCGCCGACGCCCTGGCCCTGCTGCGCCGCTACCGCGTGCCCGTGCCCCCGGCCGCCTGGGCCCTGCTGGAGAGCGGTGCCGGCGAGACCCTCAAGCCCGGCGACCCGCGCCTGCCCCCCATCGAGACCCGCTTCATCGCCACGCCGCAGGCCTCGCTGGAGGCGGCGGCGGCGGTGGCCCGCCGGGCCGGCTGGCCGGTGCACATCCTGGGCGACGCCATCGAAGGCGAATCGCGCGAGGTGGCCCGCACCCTGGCTGGCCTGACCCGCCAGGTGGCCCTGCGGGGCCAGCCCTTCACGCCGCCCTGCGTGCTGCTGTCAGGCGGCGAGACCACGGTGAGCCTGCGCGGCCAAGGCCAGGGCGGCCGCAATGTGGAGTTCCTGCTGGCCCTGGCCGTGGCGCTGCAGGGCCTGCCCGGCGTGCATGCCCTGGCCGCCGACACCGACGGCGTGGACGGCCAGGCCGAGATCGCCGGCGCCTTCCTGGCCCCCGACACCCTGGCCCGCGCCTGGGCCCTGGGCCTGCACCCGCGCCAGCGCCTGGACGACAACGACGGCCACGGCTTCTTCGGCGCCCTGGGTGACGCCCTGGTCACCGGCCCCACCCGCACCAACGTCAACGACTTCCGCGCCATCGTGCTCACCGAGCCGGCGCCAGAACGGAGCACCTTTCCATGCCCCTGAACGAGCCCCTGAACCCCACACTGCGCAAGCACGCCAAGATCGTGGCCACCCTGGGCCCGGCCAGCGACGACCTGGCTACCGTGCGCGCCCTGGTGGCCGCCGGCGCCAACGTCTTCCGGCTGAACTTCAGCCACGGCAGCCACGAGGACCACCGCCGCCGCCATGCCCTGGTGCGCGAGGTCGAGCGCGAGACCGGCCGCCCCCTGGGCGTGCTGATGGACCTGCAGGGCCCCAAGCTGCGCATCGGCACCTTTGCCGCCGGCCCGGTGACGCTGCAGGAAGGCCAGGCCTTCCGCCTGGACCTGCAGGTCCGCGAGCCGGGCGACGCCCAGCGGGTGGCCCTGCCGCACCCCGAGATCTTTGCCGCCCTGCAGCCCGGCGCCGAGCTGCTGCTGGACGACGGCCGCCTGCGCCTGCGCGTGCAGGCCTGCGGCCCCGAGCATGCCGACACCCAGGTGGTGGCCGGCGGCCCGCTGTCCGACCGCAAGGGCGTGAACGTGCCCGGCGTGGTGCTGCCCCTGTCCCCGCTGACCGAGAAGGACCGCCGCGACCTGGCCTTTGGCCTGACGCTGGGGGTGGACTGGGTGGCCCTGTCCTTCGTGCAGCGCGCGGCCGACATCACCGAGCTGCGCGCCCTGGTGGGCGAGCAGGCCGGCATCGTCGCCAAGCTGGAGAAGCCCGCCGCCATCGAGGCGCTGGCCGACATCGTGGCCGAGACCGACGCCGTGATGGTGGCCCGCGGCGACCTGGGCGTGGAGATGCCGGCCGAACAGGTGCCGGTGCTGCAAAAGCGCATCGTCGAGGCCTGCCGCCATGCGGGCAAGCCGGTGATCGTGGCCACGCAGATGCTGGAGTCCATGGTCAACGCGCCGGTGCCCACCCGGGCCGAAGCCTCGGACGTGGCCACCGCCGTCTACGAAGGCGCCGACGCGGTGATGCTCTCGGCCGAGTCGGCCACCGGCCGCCATCCGGTGGCGGCGGTGCAGATGATGGGCCGCATCATCCGCCACACCGAGGCCGACGCCCACTACCTGGCCGCCATCGGTGCCTCGCGCTCCACACCGCCGGGCAGCGCCCCGGACGCCATCGGCTTTGCCATGCGCCATGTCACCGAGCTGCTGCAGGCGGTGGCCACCGTGGCCTACACCAGCTCCGGCTACTCGGCCCTGCGCATGGCGCGTGAGCGGCCCCAGGCCCCCATCATCGGCATGACCCCCCGGCTGGCCGTGGCCCGCCGCCTGGCCCTGGTCTGGGGCGTGCAGGCCGTGCTGTGCCACGACGTGGCCGACGTGACCGAGATCACCGACCTGGCCGAGGCCACCGTGCGCCAGGCCGGCCTGGGCCAGACGGGGCAGCACATCGTCATCTCCGCCGGCATGCCCTTTGGCGTCTCCGGCACCACCAACCTGCTTCGCATCGCCCAGCTGCGCTAAGTGTCGTGCTGCGTCGCGCTGCGGCGCGCTGTGGCCCGTGGGCAATCCGCCGGGCCGCTCAGTCGCGGCTCAGGCGCCGCCCGCCCCGCGCATGTGGCGGGCCAGTTCGTCGGCACCGCGCGCCGCCAGGGCGTCGGCGGCGGCCAGGCGGTCGGCCTCGTCCCGGTTCTGGCTGAGCTTGCGCTTGCCCACCAGGCGGGTGATGACCAGCTCAATGCCCACCACCTTGGCCACCATCTCGTCCAGGTAGTCCGGCGGGGCGTCGCCCATCTTCCAGGGTTGGGGCAGGTCGGCTTCATGGGTGCGGGTCAGGCGGGCCAGCAGGGCGCGCACCCAGCGGGCATCGTCATGCACCTTCAGCCGGCCGTGGGCATGCACCACCTCGTAGTTCCAGGTGGGCACCTGGCGGTGGGTGGCGAGCTTGCTGGGGTACCAGCTGGGCGACACATAAGCCTGCGGCCCGTGGAACATCACCAGCACCTCGGCCCCGTCGGCCTGCTGCCACAGCGGGTTGGCGCGTGCCACATGCGCCTGCAAGGTGCCATAGGGGTGGCTGGGGCCGGTGTCGGGCAGCAGGTGAAAGGGCAGGTGGTCAGCGTCCAGCCCGTCCGGGCCCTGGCGCACCAGCGTGGCCAGCGGGTGGGCCTGCATCAGCGCGTGCAGGGCGGCGGTGTCGGGTTCGGCAAAGTGGGCGGGCAGGTACATGGCGTTGGGGTGCGGGGTGGGGCCCTGCATGTTGGGGCCGGGGCACGGCCGCAGGCAAGCCCGCGGTACCGCCGGGCATTTGGCCACGCCTTGGCCAGGCCTGAGCACGCTGGACTACGCTGGCGGGTTCTGCCTCCTCCCCGCCGGCCTGCGCCGGCCCTCTGTCATGACCGTTCCTGCATTGCCGCCAGCGCCTGCCGCACCTGTCGAGGGTGGCGCGCCCGAGGCGAACCCGAGTGCCGGCGGCCTGCCCACCCCGCGCCGCTGGTGGGCCATGCTGGCGCTGCTGGGTGGCATCGTGCTGGTGGTGCTGGACACCTCGATTGCCAACGTGGCGCTGCCCGCCATCGCCCAGGCCCTGCTGGCCACGCCGGCTGACGCGGTGTGGGTGGCCACGGCCTACCAGCTGGCGGTGGTGGTGTGCCTGCTGCCAGCCGCCGCGCTGGGCGAGCGGGTGGGCTACCACCGGGTGTTCACCGCAGGCCTGCTGCTGTTCGTGGCGGCATCGCTGCTGTGCGCACTGGCGCCCTCGCTGCCCTGGCTGATCGTGGGGCGCTGCCTGCAGGGCGTGGGCAGCGGCTCGGTCATGCCGCTGGGCTTGGCGCTGCTGCGCTTCACCTACCCGCGTGCCCTGCTGGGCCGGGCCATCGCCTGGAACGCGCTCACGGTGGCCGGCGCCTCCGCTGCCGGGCCGGCGGTGGGCGCCGCGCTGCTGACCGTGGCCGACTGGCGCTGGCTGTTCGCCATCAACCTGCCGCTGGGCGCCCTGGTGCTGGCCGCCTGCACCCGCCTGCCACGGGTGCCCGGCACAGCGCGCACGCTGGACGGGCTCAGCATCGGCCTGAACGCCGGCTTCTTCGCCTGCTTTGTGCTGGGCGCCGACCAGTTGCTGGACACGCCCGCCCAGGGCGCCGCGCTGCTGGCCTTGGCCGCGCTGTGCGGCGTGGCCCTGGTGCGGCGGGAGCTGCCGCGCCGCGCCCCCCTGGTGCCGCTGGATCTGCTGCGCAGCCCGGCTTTTCGCCTCTCCATCGTGGCCTCAGTCTGCTGCTTTGCCGGGCAGATGGCCGGCACCCTGGCCATGCCCTTTTACCTGCTGCATGTGCTGGACCAAGGCACGCTGGCCACCGGCCTGCTGATGATGCCCTGGCCCCTGGCGGTGATGCTGGCCGCCCCGCTGGCGGGCCGCCTGTCAGACCGCCTGCCCACCGCCTGGCTGTGCGCCGCCGGTGCCGCCGTGCTGGCCCTGGGCCTGGCACTGTGCGCCACCGTGCCCATGGCGGCTCACCCCTGGCTGTTCACCAGCCTGTTCACCGCCCTGGCCGGCCTGGCCGGCCTGGGCTTCGGCTTCTTTCAAACGCCCAACAACCGCAACATGCTGCTGAACGCCCCGCCCGAGCGCAGCGGCGCCGCCGGCGGCGCCCAAAGCACCGCCCGCCTCACCGGCCAAACCCTGGGGAGTTTGATGATCGGCCTGCTGTTCCACGCCCTGCCGGTGGCCCAGGCCGTTCAGTGGGGATTGGGCGCGTCGGCTGTGCTGGCCTTGGTGGCGGGGGGTGTCAGCTTGCTGCGTGGGCCGGGGGGGAGGCGTGGGGGCACGCTGGCGCCGGGGGCTTGATGGGCGGGAATGTTGGTAAGGGCCGGGTGCGTTGCCAGTGTGGTCGGCACCTCACGCATGGGCAGTCGTTTGGTCTAGCGCTTCGAGGTTCACACCGGCCGTTGTTCTGTTGGAGAGCGGACTTCGGCATTGCCGAGGTACTGAGCCCTCCGCGCGACGTGGACAGGTGGTTGCGGCGGCGGTTACGCTGCGATTCATGGAAGCAATGGAGATCGGCCTGCTACCGGGAACTGCGCAAACGCGGCGTGACAGTGCGAGAAGCCTGGAACGTGAGCAAGAGCGCGCATGGCCCGTGGCGCATCTCGATGACCCCGGCGCAATCGCTGGCCCTGCTGGCGACGACCTTCTCAAGTCTTGGTCTGCCCAGCCTAGTGCCACTGAAAACGGCATGAAGCACGTGGGCAGACTGCATTCAACAACCCGAACCGCTGGATACGTGACCCGTACGTCCGGTGATGTGAGAGGGGGGAATCTGTGATGATTTCTCCTGTCTCGATTAGACGGCAAACTACCTAGCTACCCATAGGCACCCCTGGGCTCTAGACTGAAGTGCAACACCTCAACTGAGCCAATGACTTGAAGCGATGGGTCAAGCATATTCAAGCCTGAGCATGGAGGAGCGCACGCAGATCAGCCTGCTGCTGAGCCAGGACGTCAA
>NZ_JAAGOH010000024.1 GCF_010499455.1 Ideonella livida
GCTTGAGGCAAAGCACTTCCGCATTCGACCGTCAGTTCGTTCAAAGTGCGCCTATTGGCCAGGGGACTTGCTGCTACAGGGACAGGCTATTGTTGCCACCAGGCTGGCCCGGCCCAGGGCTACCCATCCAGGCGTGCTGCAGCAGGGCCAGCAGCGGCCAGTGCACCAGATAGAGCGCGTAGGAGCGGTCACCCAGCCAGACCAGGAGACGGCCCAGCATCCGCCCGGCAGGCACGGGACCCGGCAGGCGCAGCAGCACCGCAGTGGCCGCCACCATCCCGGCCGCCGCCAGCCCCGGGTGGGGCCCCAGTTGCTGCGGCCAGGGCCACAGCGGCAGGGCCACCAGCACGGCCATGGCCAGGCCACGGGCCCAGGCCGTGCGGTGCGGGGGGGTGGGCGCCGGGCCACCGGCCGGGCCCAGCGCCACCCAGGCCCCCAGGCCCAGCGCCCAGGCCCGGGCGGGCAGCAGGTAGAAGGCGGCGTCGGGCGCGTGCTGCTGCAGCCAGGCCATCAGGCCGAGGCTGGCCAGGCTGAGGGCGGCCACCACCGCCCGCCAGCGCAGGCGGGGCACCACCCACACCAGCAGCGGGGGCAGCAGCAGGTAGTACTGCTCCTCCACGGCCAGCGACCAGGTGTGCAACAGGGGCTTCTCGGCGGCGGCCCCGGCAAAGTAGCCGCCCTGCCCCCAGAGCACCAGGTTGGCGCTCCAGCCCAGGGCGCCGGCCAGCTGGGCCTGGTAGTCGCGCCACTCCGGCGCATCCAGCAGGGCGGCGGCCCCCAGCGTGGTGGCCGCCAGGGTGACCAGGGCAGCGGGCATGAGGCGCCAGAGGCGCCGCAGCCAGAAACCGGCCAGGCTGAAGCGGCCGGCGTCCACCGCCTCCCGCACGAGGCCGGTGATGAGGTAGCCCGAGACCGCGAAGAACAGGTCCACCCCGAGGTAGCCGGCCGAAAGGCCGGGGACGCCGGCGTGGTAGAGCACCACCAGGGCCACGGCCCAGCCACGCAGGGCCTGGATGTCGGGGCGGTGGGTCATGGCGGCGGACGCAGCGGCTGGGGGGGCCGCGGACTATACGTGTGCGCGCGGCCCGGCGCCGCCGCCACGGCGGGTTCAGCCCCGGCTCAGAACGTCAGGTTCTTGTCCACGTCCTGCAGCTTGCGCCGGGCCAGGGCCAGGTTGCTCTTACCCTTGTCCAGCACGAAGTAGACGAAAGTGCCTTCCTTGCGCGAGGACGGGCGGATCAGGTGGTACTGCTTGCCCAGGGTGATCAGGATGTCCTCGATCACGTCGTTCAGGCCCAGCTGGCGCATGGTCTTGAGCTTGGCGCGCACCACCTCGGTGTTGCCGGCCGCGGCCACTTCCAGGTCCACGCCGGAGCCGGTGGAGCCCAGCATCATGCCGCTCTCCGAATCGACCACCGCAGCGCACATGGCGCCGTCGCAGGTCATCAGTTCATCCAGGGTTTGTCGAATCGTTGCCATCTTGCTTCTCGCGGTTTTGGGGGGAACTTCTACAGGCAGACCGCACGGCGTCCCCTTCGTGCGCCGGCGGTCCTGGTGTGAGGTGTCCGGTCTCAGGCAGCCGGCGCCATGGCCTGGCGCAGCAGGGCGGCCAGGCGGAGGTTGAGGTGTTGCCACGCGGCCCAGTCCACTTCGCGGTGCCGGCCCACGGCCACCAGCAGCAGCGGATGCTCAGGCACGCAGGGCAGCACCACCACCACACCCAGGCGGTGGTGCAGCGTGGCCGCGCCCAGCGGGCCAAGGGGCTCGAAATGGCCGTGCAGGCGCTCCTGCAGCCGCCAGTAGTCCACCGCGGCTTCCCAGACCAGGTGCGGCCCGAAGTCCTGCCCGGCCCGCTGCCACAGCAGACCGCTGCCAGCCTCCACCAGGGCGCAGCCCAGCACACCCGGCGCCTCGCCCACCATGTCCTGCAGGACCTGCGCGAGCACTTGCGCCTTCATGCCGCCTCCAGTCCGCGGGCCGCCTCGGCCACGGCATGCATGACCAGGCCCAGCAGGCCCTGGCGACCGGTGAGGGCGGCCAGGACCAGGCGTACGCCGGCGCTGCGACAGGGCCGCAGCACCAGGTAGCCGCCCTGGGCCTCGACCACAAAGCTGTTGACCTCCCCCAGCGCCACCTCGCGGCCTGCCGCTTCGGCAATGGCGGCGATGGAACTGGTCATGGCGGCCAGGCGGGCGGGCTCAGCGCCGTCGCGGCCGGCACTGGCCACGTCAAAGCCGTCCTCGGTGGCAATGACCACCAGCCGCGCGTCTTCCAGCCGTCCCAGCAGGGCCTGAGCCGCCTGGGCGCAGCGCGCCTGCAGCGCGTCGTCGATCTTCATGCCATGTCCTCCCACACCCCGGCCTCGGCCTGGGCCAGCACCGTGTCCAGCAGCAGCAGCACGTCCTCACGCCGCCGCACATCCACCGCCATCACCGGATACACCTGACCGCGGGCTTGAAGCGCATCCATCAGCGCCTCCACCGTGGGCTGCGGGTGCGACTCGGTGCGTCCCACGCCCACCGCGCAGGCCACCCCCTCCAGCGCCTCACCCAGGCCATCGAGGAACTGGACCAGGTCGTCCACCGGGTCCGGGCGGCTGTTGTCCAGCAGCAGCACCAGGCCCAGGGCCTCACGCGCCAGGATGCGCCACATGAAGTCGAAGCGGCCCTGCCCCGGCGTGCCGAAGAGGCGGACCTGCTCCTGCGGCCCCAGGCGCAGCAGGCCAAAGTCCAGGCCCACCGTGGTCTGCGCCTTGCCGAGCTGGGGATCGTGATTGGCCACGTCGGTGTTGACCGGCGGCTCGTCGCTGATCGCGGCAATGGCCGTGGTCTTGCCCGCCCCAGGCGGACCGGTGAACACGATCTTGGCTTCCATCCAGGAACTCTCCTCAGTTCAGGCCCAGGTGGCTGCGCAGGCGCGAAATGAAGCCTGCGGGCGCCGGCGCGGGGGCGCGGGCCGGGGGGCCGTCGGCCACACCGGCCGAGCGCCGCGGCGCCGGGTTGGCGTCGATGGTCACGGGCGCAGCACGCAAGGCCGGCGGGGGCGGGGGCGGGGGCGGCGCGCCCACGCAGACGTCCAGCAGCTGGTGGTGTTCCAGCAGGTCCAGAAAGTCCTGGCATTGCGCGGCCGACAGGCCCGAGAGCCGGCTGATCTGCGCCAGGGGCAGCGGCCGGGTGGCCAGGTAGCCGGCCAGGCGCAGGTGCAGGGGATGTCCGCCCAGCAGCCCGCGATCGGGCCAGCGGCGCAGCCGGTAGAAACGGGTGCCGGACGGGGCCGGCGCCGGGCCGGCGGGCCGCGGGGGGTGGGTCACCCCGGCAGGCGGCGGCAGGGATTGGCGCGCGGCCGCCGGCACGGTCTGCATTTCTGCAGGCGGTGGTGTGGCCGCCACGCGACGGCCGTGACCGGCGGCCAACAGGGCCAGGCGCAGCTCGGCGCGGCGCAGCAGGCCGACGAAACCTTCGAGCTGGCAGGGGCGGTGGAGTTCGAGGTCGCGCTGGAGGTGGGGGGCCTCCGGCGGCAGCACCCAAGCCAGCAGACGGTGGGGGTGGCGCTGAGGATCGGGCGGCGTCTCGTGGCCCCAGAGCAGCAAGTCCACCCCTTCTTCGGGCGCCGCCAAGTGCCAAGTGACGCCATGGCTGACGTCCAGGTACTGCATGAAGACGCGCAGCCGCTGGCCTTCTGCCGGCGGCAGCCCATCCATGGACAGTCGGTAATCTTTCACGGCGGCCTCCCCGCAGGAGACTGAATCGTCTTCTGCGATCAGTATGAACCCTGATCTCGAAAAGACGATGTCGGCCGGAGCACCCACAAAATTAGATGGTTATTTGTAAGCGCTTGACATTTTCAACTACCGCCTGTCAAACCCATCTGACCACTCCTCCCCCACGGGCGCAGCAGGTGGCCCTCAGCCCTGGCAGCCCTCGAGCAGCAGGGTGAGCAGTTGCACCGACTCCTGCCAGCCGAGGTGGCAGGCCTCCACCGGGATGGCAAAGGGGATGCCGCCCTGCTCGACCTCCATCAAGGTGCCGCAGGACACGCCGGTCAGGCGCACGGTGGTGGTCATCTGCCCCGGCAGCTGGGGGTCGTCGAACTGTGCGGTGTAGCGCAGCCGCTCGCCGGGCACCAGCTCCAGGTACTCGCCGCCAAAGCTGTGGCTGTGGCCGCTGGCAAAGTCGGTGAAGCTCATGCGGTAGTGCCCGCCCACGCGGGCGTCCATCTCGTGCACGGTGGCGGTGAAGCCGTGAGGCGGCAGCCACTTGGCCATGGCCTGCGGACTGAGGAACGCCTGGTAGATGCGCTCGGGCGTGGTGCGGATCACACGGTGCAGGCGCACGGTGCCGGGCGGCAGAGACACGGGGGTGGTAGACATGGCGGGGCTCCTGGGCGGCGATGGAAGGGACCGGCTGGCGCCGGCGTGGCCATGGTGGCATGCCCGGCGGCCGCTGGGTCGGCGCTCAGCCCGCCGAAGCCGCCAGGCCGGCCTGCGCCTGCAGCCACCGGTTAAAGGCCTCGACTTCGGGCCGTTTGGCATGGCGGGCCGGATACACCAGGAAATGTGCCTGCAGCGGCACGGCCCAGCCGGGGTCGAACAGGGGCGCCAGCCGGCCCTCGGCCAGGTGGGTGCCGGCGATGGTGGCGCTCTCCAGCGCCACGCCCAGCCCCTGCACCGCAGCGTCCAACGCCAGCTGCGCACGGTCAAAGCGCAGGGCAAAGCGCTCCGGCGCCTGGGTGACGCCGCGCGCAGCCAACCAGTCGGTCCACTGCACGATGCTGACCGTGGACTGGATGAGGGGCGTGTGCAGCAGGTCGGCAGGCTCGCGCAGGCCGTGGCGGGCAATGAAGGCCGGGCTGGCCACCGGCAGGATGCGCTCCTCGAACAGAGGCTCGACCACCAGGTCGGGCCACTGCGGCCGGCCGTAACGGATGTCCAGGTCGGCCTGTCCCAGGGCGAAATCGCTGTGGGTGGGCGAAGCCGAAAGGAACAGCGAGATGCCCGGGCACTCCTGGGCAAAGCTGGCCAGCCGCGGCATGAGCCAGAGGCTGGCGAAGCTGGGGCTGGCGTGCACATAGAGGCTGTTGCGCACGCCCTGGCGCACATCGTCGGTGGCCGCGCCGATGGCGCCCAGCGCCCCGGCCACCCGGCGCAGGTAGCCCTCGCCGGCAGCGCTCAGGCGCACGCCCTGGGCGCTGCGGTCAAAGAGCTTGACGCCCAGGAAGTCCTCGAGCTTGGCGATCTGGTGGCTGACGGCCGAAGCGGTCAGCGCCAGCTCGGTAGCGGCCAGCGCAAAGCTGCGGCGCCGGGCCACGGCCTCGAAGGCCTGCAGGGTGGGCAAGGGGGGCAGACGCGCCATGGGGGCTTCCTCAGGATGTGAAGACCATCACGCCGGACGCTTGCCTGAGTCGGCCCGTCCGCCACAACAGGGGGAACCCTGGGGTGCGGCGCATCATGACAATCCTTCATGTAACCCTGAAATACTATCGCTTGTTGTCATGTTGCCAGCCCCAAAGAATCGCGGCCATCGCTCCTCGATCCCTCATCCGTCCCCGCAGGAGCGCTTCCCGATCCCCCTGGAGACATGCAATGCTGTTGAAGAACAAAGTGGCCCTGATCACCGGCGGCGCCGGCCTGAACGGCCTGGGCTTTGCCACCGCCAAGATGATGGCCGAGCAGGGCGCCACCGTGGTCATCGCCGACCTGGAGCGCGCCAAACCCGCCGAAGCCGCCGCCCTGCTAGGCGCGCAGCACCTGGGCGTGGTGGCCGACGTGGTGGACAAGGCCTCCTGCGAGCGCGCGGTGGCCGAGGTGCTGGCCAAGCTGGGCCGCATCGACATCCTGTTCAACAACGCCGGCATCACCCAGCCGCGCAAGACGCTGGACATCACCGGCGCCGACTACGACGCCGTGCTGGACGTGAGCCTGCGCGGCATGCTGTACATGTCGCAGGCGGTGATTCCGGCCATGCGCGAGCAGAAGTCCGGCTCGATCATCAACACCTCGTCGGTGTCTGCCCAGCGCGGCGGCGGCATCCTGGGCGGCCCGCATTACTCGGCCGCCAAGGCCGGCATGCTGGGCCTGGGCCGTGCGATGGCGCGTGAGTTCGGCATCGACGGCATCCGCGTCAACGCCGTCACCCCGGGCCTGATCGCCACCGACATCAACAAGGGCCTGATCCCCGAGGACCGCATGAAGGGCATCCTGGAGCAGATCCCCCTGAACCGCATCGGCGAGCCCAAGGACGTGGCCGGCTGCGTGGTGTTCCTGGCCTCCGACCTGGCCAAGTACCTCACCGGCGTCACGCTGGACGTGAACGGCGGCATGCTGATCCATTGATTGGCCCCGGACACTAGGGTTCCACACCACGGCCGCGGCCCGCGGCCGGGCCATGATCGCCTCCGATCGTGGCCACCTGGCGGGCCTCACGAGCTGGCGGCGCAGACCGCCGGCCGCACACCACAAGCCACTTTGTGATGCCCCCCGGCATCCCCCGGAGACACTGACCATGCAACGCCACACCTTCACCCGCGCCGCGCTGGCGCTGGCCGCCGTCCTGGCCCTGCCCCTGGCCGCCCAGGCCCAGACCGTCAAGCTCTCGCTGGGCCACGGCGCCGCGCCGGGCAACCCGCGCCACGAGGCCTCGGTCAAGTTCGCCGAGCTGGTCAAGGCCAAGACCGGCGGCCGCATCGAGGTGCAGGTCTCGCCCTCGGCCCAGCTGGGCGACGACGCGGCCATGGTGACGGCGCTGCGCACCGGCGCGCTGGACCTGTCGGCCAACTCGCAGGGCGCGGTGGCCGCGGTGGTGCCGGAGTACGCGGCCTTTGGCATGCCCTTCCTGTTCCCGAGCCTGCCGCAGGCCTGGAAGGTGCTGGACGGCCCGCTGGGCCAGGAGCTGGCGCAGAAGTCTTTTGACAAGGGTGTGGTGGTGCTGGGCTACTGGGACAACGGCGTGCGCCACATGTCCAACAGCAAGAAGCCCATCCTCAAGCCGGCCGACCTGCAGGGCCTGAAGATGCGCACCCCGCCCGACGCGGTGACGGTGGACATCATGAAGGCGCTGGGCGCCGAGGCGCAGCAGATCAAGTTTGCCGAGCTGTACGTGGCGCTGCAGCAGGGGGTGGTGGACGGGCAGGAGAACCCGCTGATGAACATCCACGCCAGCAAGCTCTATGAGGTCAACAAGTTCATCTCGCTGACCGGCCACAAGTACGAGATGACGCCCTTCCTGATGAGCAAGCGCAGCTGGGAGCGCCTGTCGGAGGCCGACCGCAAGGTGCTGCACGACGCCGCCGCCGAGGCCACCGCGCTGCAGCGCAAGCTCTCGCAGGAGGCCGACGACAAGCTGGTGGCCGACCTCAAGGCCAAGGGCGTGCGGGTGGATGCCGTGGACAAGGCGGCCTTCGAGCAGGCCACCGCCGCGGTGGACGACAAGTGGATGGCCAGCCCCATCGGCCCTTTCGTCAAGAAGGTGATCGCCGCCGCCCGCGGCAAGTAAGCCGCAGAACGCCCGGCGCCGCGCCTGCGCGCCGGGCCCCGCGACCCCACCCCGGGCGTGCCTGCCGCCGCCCGCTGCCGGACCGTTGCCATGAAGTTCCTCGAACGGGCCATCGTGCTCACCTGCCAGACCGTGATGTGGCTGACCACCGCGGCCATCTTCGTCATCCTGTGCGTCAACACGGTGCTGCGCTACAGCACCGGCGCCAGCCTGCAGTGGGCGGCCGAGCTGCCCGAGCTGCTGTTTCCCTGGCTGGTGATGGCCGGCGTGGTGCTGGGCGCCGCGCATGGCGCGCACATCACCACCAGCTTCCTGATGGAGGCCGTGCCGGCGGCCGTGCGCCGTGGGGTGTCGGTCACCGTGTGGCTGGCCGTGGCCGGCCTGTACGGCACCTTGTCCAAGGCCACCTGGGACATGCTGGAGATCGTGGCCGACGAGAAGTCGCCCATCCTGCAGGTGCCCGGCTCGGTGACCTACAGCTGCGTGATGGGCGGCATGGCCATGCTGGCGGTGCTGGCCCTGGTCTCGGCCTGGGAGGCGCTGCGCGGCCACCTGGGCGCCGGCGTGCTGCATGACGCCCCCGCCCCCGACGTGCACGTGGCCTGACCCCCGGAGACCCCTGACATGACCGGACTCATCCTTCTCGTCTTCGGCGTCTGCGCGGTGGCGGCCATGCCCATCGCCCACGCCCTGCTGGCCGCCGCCATGGCCGCGGCCGCCACCTCCGACCGCGTGCCGCTGGACCTGCTGGTGCAGCAGATGGTGGCGCAGGTGCAGAGCTTTCCGCTGATCGCCATTCCCTTCTTCATGCTCACCGGCACGCTCATGATGGGCGGCAAGCTCGGTGAGGCGCTCATTGGCGTGCTCTCCAGCCTGATCGGCCGCTTCCACGGCGGCCCAGGCCAGGTGGGCGTGCTGTCGTCCACCATCTTCGGCGGCGTCTCGGGCTCGGCGGTGGCCGACGCCTCGGCCATCGGCTCGCTGCTGATCCCCTGGCAGAAGCGCCTGGGCTACCCGCCGGCCTTCTCGGCGGCCACGCTGGCGGCGGCGGCCACCATCGACATCCTGATCCCGCCGTCGATCCCGATGATCCTGTTCGCGCTGTCCTCCAACACCTCGGTGGCCTCGCTGTTCGTCGCCGGCCTGCTGCCGGGCTTCCTGATGTGTGCGGGCTTCATGGTGGCCTGCTGGTGGGTGGGCAAGCGCCGCAACTTCCCCCGCGACACCCGCAAGCTGGAGTGGAGCGTGTTCAGCCAGCAGCTGCTCTACGCCTCGCCCGCCCTGGTGCTGCCGGTGCTGATCATCGTCTTCCTGCGCTTTGGCATCGCCACCCCCACCGAGGTGGCCGTGCTGTCCACCCTGTACGCCGGCGTGGTCTCGGCGGCGGTGTACCGTGACCTGGGCCTCAAGCGTCTGCACCACGCCATCGTGGAGGCGGGCCTGGCCACCGGCGTGGTGCTGCTGGTGATCATGGCCTCGGCCGCCATCGGCTGGCTGCTGACCTTTGACCGCATGCCCGACGGCGTGGTGGGCTGGGCCCAGCAGTGGATGGACAACCCCTGGGTGATCATCCTGCTGATGAACCTGCTGATGCTGGTCTGCGGCATGTTCATCGACCTGCCCGCCGCCGTGCTGCTGCTGACCCCGGTGTTCGTGCCCCTGGCCAACGCCATCGGCATGGACCTGGTGCAGCTGGGCATCATGATGACGGTGAACCTGGCCATCGGCCTGTACACCCCGCCGGTGGGCACCACGCTGTTCATCACCAGCGCGGTGGCCAAGGTCAAGGTCGGCCAGACCGTCAAGGAACTGGGCCCCTTCTACCTCGTGGCCTTTGGCGTGCTTGCCCTGGTGTCCTACGTGCCGGCGGCCATCTTCCGCTGACGCTCCTGAGCGGGCCAGCCGCTGGCCGGCCCGCGCCCCTCCCCCCTCACGACAAGAGCCCCACCATGCAACCCCATTCCATGCCGGCTGGCGCTGGCAGGGGGGCGGCTGCGTCCTCCGCTGCCCGCACCGTCTCCATCTCCGGCGCCCCCTTTGACGGCTACCCCGCCCCGCACATGCTGGAGAGCCTGGCGCGCATCGGCGCCACCCATGTGGAGCCGGCCTACATCGTGGGCTACACCGAGCCCTTTGACGAGAGCGCCTTCACCGAGGCCCGGGCCGTGGAATACGCCCGCTGGCTGGCCGATGCCGGCATCCAATGCCACGCGATGTCCAGCCACATCGACCTGGGCCGGCCCGATGCGCTGACCGTGTTCGCCGGCCGCATGGCCTTTGCGGCGCGCATCGGCGCCAAGGTCATCAACACCAACGCCGCCGCCCGCAGCAACGCCGCGCGCTTTCACCAGAACATCCAGCAACTGGCCCGCCTGGCCGAGGAGCTGGGCCTGGTGATCGGCCTGGAGAACCCGGGCGATGGCAGCGACAACCTGCTCAACGTGGCTGCCGACGGCCCGGGCCTGCTGCAGCGCATCGGGCACCCGCATGTGGGCCTGAACTACGACGCCGGCAACACCATCTCCCACCGCCCCGGCGTGGACACCGTGGCCGACGCCCTGGCCGCCCTGCCGCTGTGCGTGCACACCCACATCAAGGACGTGCGCCGCACCCCGCAGGGCTACTTCTTCACCGGCCTGGGTGAGGGTGAGATCGGCTGCGACCGCATCGTGCAGGCCCTGGCCGCCACCCCCGCTTCGCTGCATCTGAGCATCGAGATCCCCATGCGCCTGCACCGCGGCCCCGACGCCCAGCCCAGCCGCTCGGCCTGGCGCGTGCCCCTGGCCGACATCGAGGCCCGCCTGGCTGAAGCCCTGGCCTTTGTGCACCGCCATCTGGACCCAGGCTCGGCCGCGGCCACGACTTCTTCCACCTCGGAGCTTTCCTCATGACTGCCGTTCTTGAACGTCCGCCACAGGCCGACGCCGCGCCCGCCACCCTGGCCGCGTTGCAGCAGCGCGCCCAGCGCATCCGCCGCTTGGCGGTGCGCATGGGCGAGGTGCAGGGCCAGGGCTATGTAGGCCAGGCCCTGGGCATTGCCGACGTGCTGGCCGCCCTCTACGGCGAGTTTCTGCAGTACGACCCGGCCGAACCGAAGTGGGAAGGGCGCGACCGCTTCTTGCTGTCCTGCGGCCACTACGCCATCGCCCTCTATGCCGCGCTGATCGAGGCCGGCGTCATCCCCGAGGCCGAGCTGGACACCTACGGCAGCGACGACAGCCGCCTGCCCATGAGCGGCATGGCGCAGTACACGCCGGGCATGGAGATCTCGGGCGGCTCGCTGGGCCAGGGGCTGACGATTGCCGTGGGCATGGCCCTGGGATTGAAGCAAAAGGCTTCGGACCGCTGGGTCGTCAACCTGATGGGCGACGGTGAGTTGGACGAAGGCAGCACCTGGGAGGCCGCCCAGGCCGCCGCCCACCACGGCCTGTCGAACCTGCTGGCCATCGTGGACGCCAACAACATGCAGGCCGACGGCCCGTGCAGCGGCGTGATGCGCTACGAACCTCTGGCCGACAAATGGGCCGCCTTCGGCTGGATCGTGCGCCGCGTGGACGGCAACGACCTGGCCGCCGTGCGCCAGGCCCTGGCCGCGCTGCGCGCCGCCCCCGGCAGCGCCCCGCGCATCTTGATTGCCGACACCAAGCTGGGCCGCGGCGTGCCCTTCCTGGAATCGCGCGACAAGGCGCACTTCATCCGCGTGGAAGCCGAGGAATGGGCGCTGGCCCTGGCCGCGCTGGACACCCCCGCCCAAGCCCCCGTCCCAGGAGCTGCCGCATGAACACCGCCGTTGCCAACGCGCCCGCCGCCGCCCCCAAGGTGCGCCTGAAAACCAGCGCCATGATCGCCAGCATCGCCGGCGAGGGCCAGCGCACCACCCCCGCGCCCTTCGGCCATGCCCTGGCCGCCCTGGCCGAGCAGCGCCCCGACATCGTGGGCCTGACCGCCGACCTGGCCAAGTACACCGACCTGCACATCTTTGCCCAGCAGCAGCCGCAGCGCTTCTTCCAGATGGGCATGGCCGAGCAGGTGCTCATGGGTGCGGCCGCCGGCCTGGCGCACGAGGGCTTTGTGCCCTTTGCCACCACCTACGCCGTGTTCGCCACCCGGCGCGCCTACGACTTCATCCACCAGGCCATCAGCGAAGAAGGCCTGCCGGTGAAGATCTGCGCCGCGCTGCCCGGCCTGACCACCGGCTACGGCCCCAGCCACCAGGCCTGCGAAGACCTGGCGCTGATGCGCGCCATGCCCGGCATGACCGTCATCGACCCCTGCGACGCGCTGGAAATCGAGCAGGCGGTGCCGGCCATCGCCGCGCACGCCGGCCCGGTCTACATGCGCCTGCTGCGCGGCCAGGTGCCACGTGTGCTGGACGAATACAACTACCAGTTCGAGCTGGGCCGTGCCAAGCTGCTGCGCGATGGGCGCGACGTGCTCATCGTCTCCACCGGCTTGATGACCATGCGCGCGCTGGAGGTGGCCACCGCGCTGGCGGCCGACGCCGTGGATGTGGGCGTGCTGCACGTGCCCACCCTCAAGCCGCTGGACGAGGCCACGATCGTGGAGGCCTGCCGCCGAGAAGGCCGCCTGGTGGTGGTGGCCGAGAACCACACCGTCATCGGCGGCCTGGGCGAGGCGGTGAGCAGCGCCCTGATGCGCGCCCGGGTCATGCCCACCCGCTTTGAGCTGGCCGGCCTGCCCGACGCCTACCTCAAGGCCGGCGCCCTGCCCACGCTGCACGACCTCTACGGCATCAGCCGTGACGCGCTGGCCGCCCGCATCAAGGGTTGGCTGGTCTGAAGCGTGCGCGCTGCGGCGCCGGCCCCTGTGGCGCCCCACTCGGGCGGGACCGCAGGTGCCGGTGGCGCGGCGCTGCCGCTCAGGCCCGCGGCGGCGGGCTCCAGCCCAGCTCGTCCGGCAGGCCGGCCCCGGCCTGCCAGCCGTCCAGCGCCTGACGCACCCGCGCCAGGTCCAGCGGCTTGGTCCAGTAATGGTCAAAGGGCTGTGCCAGCCCCAGGGCCTGGGCATGGGTCCGGTCGTGGGCGGAGACCGCCACCGCCGGCACCTGCGCCAGGCCCGGCAGGGCCCGCAGCTGGCGCAGCAGGGTGGCGCCGTCCATGTCGGGCAGGCTCAGGTCCAGCAGCAGCAGGTGCGGCGGCTCCTGGGCCGCCAGGGCCAGGGCCTCGGCCCCATCGGCGGCGCAGGCCAGCCGCCAGGCACTGGCCTGTGCGGCCACGGCCTGGATCAGCACCAGGTTGAGCGGGCCGTCGTCCACATACAGCACCAAGGGCAAGGACGGCAGCGGTGCGGCTGCCGGGGCGTCCTGTCCCGCCGCCTGCCCCACGACCCGCGCCTGGCCGGGGCCCTCGAACACCGGCGACCCGGGCGCCGCACCGCCCTGCGGCGGGGGCGGGGGCGCAGCCGGCAGCCACAGGGTCACGCAGCTGCCCAGCCCCAGCTGGCTCTGCACCTCGATGCGCCCCCCCATGCGCTGCATCAGGCTGCGGGTGATCACCAGGCCCAGGCCGGTGCCCTCCTGCCCCTGCTGCTCGGCGCCCAGGCGGTTGAAGGCCTCGAACAGGTGCTCGCGCTGGGCCTCGCTCAGGCCGTGCCCGGTGTCGCGCACCGCCAACCCCACCTCGCCAGCCTGACTCAAGGCCTGCACCTGCACCAGCCCGCCGGCCCGGTTGTATTTGATGGCGTTGGACAGCAGGTTGAGCAGGCACTGGCTCAGGCGGCGCGGGTCGGCCCAGACCTGCAGGCCCATGGGCACGCTCTGGTGCAGCGTGAGGTGGGCGCCCCGCAGCAGGGGCTCCACCAGCTGGCAGGCATCGGCCACCAGGGCCTCCAGCCCGCAGACCTGGGGCGCCAGCACCTCGCCACCGCTGTCCAGGCGGTGCAGGTCCAGCAGGTCGTTGACCAGGGCCAGCAGGGCATGGCCGGCATGGGCAATCTGGTTCAGGTGGCGCCGCTGGATGGGGCTGAGGGCCAGCGTGGGGTCGGCCTCCAGCAGCCGGGTGAAGCCCAGCACAGCGTTGAGCGGGGTGCGCAGCTCGTGGCTGACGCGCGCCAGGAACAAGGTCTTGGCCTGCGCGGCCCGGGCAGCAACCTCCTGGTCCAGCAGGCGCTGCTGCAACTGGCGGTGCTCGGTCACGTCCTCCAGGTAGGCGTGCCAGACCATGCCCCCCTCGGCCAAGGCCTGGGGCGTGGCCCGTCCCTGCAGCCAATGCACCCGACCCCGCACCCGCACCCGGAAGGTGTGGTGCCAGGGGGCCATGTCGGCCGCCGACTGCCGCAGGCTGGCCTGCAGGGCAGGCCGGTCGGCGGCCAGCACACGGTGCAGCAGGAGCCGGGCGTCCTGCTGCATCGCCTCCAGCGACACGTCCAGCAGCAGGGCCAGGGCTTCGTTGCTCCAGGGCACCCGCGGCCGGCCATCGGCAGGCAGCAGCAGCTGGCAGAGCACGCCAGGCACCTGCTCGCTGGTGCGCCGGGCACGCAGCAAGGCGGCGTCCAGGCGCTTGCGGTCGCGCAGCTGGACCAGCACCACCAGGTTCAGGGTGCCCGGATCGGCCGCGCCCGCGGGGCGCCAGCGGCAGAAATTGGCCACCACCGGCACCTGCGCGCCCGGCGCACCGCGCAGGGTCAGGTAGGCCTCGTCCACCCGGCCGGTGGCCAGCAGCACCGGCAGCACGCCGGTCTGGTAGACCAGCCGCGCGGCGGGCGTGAAAAGCTCGGCCAGCCGGGCACGGGGCAAAGGGCCGGACCCGGCCGGCGCCGGCTCATCAAGCAGGCGCCACAGCGCAGGATTGCCCCAGTGCAGCCGCCCGCCGTCGTCAAAGGCGGCCACGGCCCCCGGCAGGGCCAGCAGCTCGGCAGGCAGAAGGGGCGCGGCCGTCGGGGCGGTCATGCCTCAGCAACCCTGACGGCTCAGCCAGTCGCGCAGCGCCGCGGCCACCTCGTCGGCATGGCTGAGGTGGGGAAAGTGGCCGCTGGCCGGCAGCATGTGCAGCGTGCTGCCGGGCATGCGGGCCACCATCATCTCCGCCACCGGTTGGGGCGCGAGGGCATCGTCGCGGCACTGCAGCACCAGGGTGGGCACCGCCACGCGGGGCAGTGCGTCACGGTGGTCGGACAGGAAGATGGCCCGCGCCCAGCGCCGGCCGATACGCGGGTCCATGCGGCCAAAGCTCAGCCCCAGCTCCTGGGCCAGATCGGGCCGCTGGGGTTGGTGCAGGGCCAGCGGGACCATGGCCTGGGCAAAGGCCTCGAAGTTGATCTCCATGAGGTCGAACATCTCGTCGAGGTCGGGGCGCTCGAAGCCGCCCACATAGGCGGGCCGGCCGTCCAGCGCCGGCTCGTTGAGGTAGCGCGGCGAGGGGCCGATCATGGCCAGATGGGAGAAGCGCCCGGGCGCCTGGAGCGTGGCCAGCAGGCCGGCCATGGCGCTGGCGGAGTGGCCCACCAGCACGGCGCCCTCCAGCGCCAGCGCCTGGGCAATGTCCAGCATGTCCTGGGCATGGCCGTAGAGGCTGCCGTGGCGGTCGGGGTCGTAGGCCAGGAGGTCGCTGTCGCCGGCGCCAATGTGGTCAAAACTGACCACCCGCCAGTCGGCCTCGAAGTGCGGGATCAGGCGGCTCCAGGCCGACTGGTCGCAGCCAAAGCCGTGGGCCAGGACGAGGGTACGGGGGCCCTGGCCCCGCACGGTGACGGCGTGGCGGGCCAGGATCGAGGCACGGGGGCAGGAGGACATCGGGGGGGCGCTCAGGACATGGGTTCGAGACGTCGCCCGCCGGGCGACGGGCACGGGACCCGCCTGGCCAAACTGCACCGGTGCCGGCTCCCCGCCAGCAAAAAGCCTATTTTTCCTGTTTCGTGGTGGCTGTCGAGTCCCCCAAGGGGACGACCCACCGCCCGCGGCGTCGCCGGGGGCCGTTCAGCGTCCGGCCGCCGGCCGGGTGGCGTCGTCCAGGTGCAGCACCGCCATGGCGTTGTTGGCGGTGGTGGCCAGGGTGTCGATGGTGCCGGTGCGCAGGGCCCCCAGGATGGCGGTGACCTTGCTGTTCTCCGCGGCGATGGCGATCACGTTGGGGATGCGGCGCAGGTCGGTGGCGTTCAGGCCCACCACCCGGCCCTGGATGGGGGTCATGGCCGGCTGGCCGTGGATGTCGATGAAGTCGTAGCCCATCATGTCGCCCACCGAGCCCTGGCGCTTGGCCTCGCCGATCTCCTGGGCGCTGAACCAGCCCATGCGCACCATATTGCTGTGCTCGCTCATGTCGCCGATGCCCACCAGGGCCACGTCGGCGCGGCGGGCCTTGTCCAGGCTCTGGCGCACGGTGTCGTTGTCCAGCAGCGCGGCGCGCACGGCCGGGTCGTCCACCATGGCCGGGGCGTAAAGGGTTTCGCTCTCGCCGCCAAAGCGCGCGGCCAGCCGGCGGCAGATGTGGTCGGGGTTCATGGTCTCGCCGCCGCGGTAGCTGCCGCCAATGGCGCAGACAAAGGTGGGCCGGCGGCGGGCGGCGGGCATGGCGTGCTCACTGACCGCGCTGACGTTGCGGCCCATGCCCACGGCCACGATGGCCTCGTCGCTCAGGTTGCGGTCCAGCCAGGTGGCCACCAGGCCGGCCAGCAGGGCGCGCTGCTTGTCGGCGTCGGCGTGGTCCACGCTCAGCAGGGCGCGGGTGATGCCAAAGCGGCGCACCAGCTCGCGCTCCAGGTCCACCGTGAGGGTGGGGTGGTGCTGCACGCGGATCTCGACGATGCCCAGGTCCTGGGCACGCTTGAGCATGCGCCCCACCGTGGCCCGGCTGATGCCGAAGCGGCGCGAGAGCTCCTCCTGGGTCTGGCCGTCCACGTAGTACAGCGTGGCGATGCGGGTCAGCTCCTCGGTGCTCATGGGGCCGCTGGCGGCAGGGACGGGGGCAGTGCTCATGCCGCGATTGTGTCGGAGCCCACCGCGGCCGGGCGGTGGCACCCGCCTGGCCGCGGGGTCCACCGGTCGGGCTCAGCCCTGGCGCAGGCGCCGCTCGTGGGCCGACAGCGCCTCGATCTTGGGCAGCGAGCGCGGCTCGAACTGGCTGCTGATGAAGGACTGCACGATGGCCTTGGCCAGCTCCAGCCCCACCACACGGGCGCCCACGGTGATGATCTGCGCGTCGTTGCTCTTGCTGGCGCGCTCGGCCGAGTAGGTGTCGTGCGCCTGGGCGGCGCGGATGCCCGGCACCTTGTTGGCCGAGATGGCCATGCCGATGCCGGTGCCGCAGAACAGCAGACCGCGCTCAGCCTGGCCGGCGGCCACGCCTTCGGCCAGGGCCACACCGATGTCCGGGTAGAGCACCGGCGCGCCGTCGTGCGTGCCGAAGTCCACCACCTCATGACCCTGACGGGTCAGCTCGGCCTTGATGGCCTCCTTCATGTCGTATGCGGCTTCGTCGCAGCCCACGGCGATCTTCATGTGCGTCTCCTGGCGTTCCATCGGTACGGATTTGCTCACACACTGAGCATCCGCTCATACACGGGGCGAATTACCGCATGCAGGATGAGCGCTTGTCAACGCCACAATCAAATGCTCACCCCTGCCACGCACCCGCCGTGGCGGGTGTCCCCGGCGCCAAGCGGCACAGACCGCCACGCCTTCACTTCCAGGAGACCGCCCATGACCTTGACCTCCCTCCCCCGCGCCGCCCAGCCCACCACCGCCCGGCGCCGCCGCCTGCTGGCCGCCGGCCTGGGCGCGCTGTTGCCCGCGGCCGCGGGCCTGGCCCTGCCAGCCCGGGCCGCGCCCGCCCTCACCCTGACCCTGGCCCACGGCGCGGCCAAGGAGAACCCGCGCCACCAGGCGGCCGAGCGCTTTGCCGAGCTGGTGACCAAGGGCAGCGGCGGGCGCCTGCAGGTGACGGTGAGCCCGGCCAACCAGAGCGGCGACGACACGGCCGTGCTGGAGGCGGTGCGCGAGGGCCGCATCGACATCACCGCCAACTCCCAGGGCCCGGTGGCCAAGCATGTGCCCGAATACGCCGCCCTGGGCCTGCCTTACCTGTTCGAGTCGCAGTACCAGGTGTGGCGCGTGCTCTCCGGCCCGGTGGGCAAGGAGCTGGGCCGGCTCTCGGCCGCCCAGGGCCTGGTGGTGCTGGGCCTGTGGGACAACGGCTTCCGGCACATGAGCAACTCCAAGCTGCCCATCCAGTCGCCGGCCGACCTCAAGGGCCTGCGCATGCGCATCCCCAGCGACCCCACCACCGAGGCGCTGATGAAGGCCCTGGGCGCCGCGCCGCAGACGGTGAAGTTCTCCGAACTGCCGGCCGCCCTCAAGGCCGGACAGGTGGACGGGCAGGAGAACCCGCTCATCAACATCTACAGCGCCAGGCTCTACGAGGTGCAGACCTACCTGAGCCTGACCAACCACAAGTACGAGACCACGCCCCTGCTGATCAGCGGCCGCACCTGGGAGCGCCTGAGCCCGGCCGACCGCCAGGTGCTGCAGGAGGCCGCCGCCGAGGCCACGCGCTACCAGCGCGACCTGATGCTCAAGGGTGAGGAGCGCATGTTCCAGCGCCTGCGGGCGGCCGGCATGAAGCTCAACTACGTCAAGCCCGACCCCTTTGTGGCCGCCACCCTGCCCGTGCGCCAGGCCTGGCAGGAGGGCCCCACCGGCGCCTTCACCCGGCAGTTGGCGGAGGCGGCCGAGGCCGCGCGCAAGCCGGGCCTCTGAACCCGGGGGCCGGGGGCGGGCGGGGGCTCTCCCGCCCCGTCTTGCCGCAGGGCGCGAAGCCCATTACAGTTGCGCAAAGCATGAGCGAATGCTCAACCATGGCCGAACGCTCCATTCCATGCAAGGGGCCCGGCCCGGCACCCCACGGAGACACCTGACATGACCATGAACCGCGTCATCAACCAGCCCGACCTCGTGGTCGAGGACATGCTCACCGGCTGGCTGGCCGCCCACAGCGACACCCTGCGCGCCAGCGCCCACAACCCCCGGGTGGTGCAGCGGGTGCAGGCACCCGAGCGCGGCAAGGTGGGCATCGTCACCGGCGGCGGCTCGGGCCACGAGCCGGCGTTTTTGGGCTATGTGGGCGACGGCCTGTGCGACGCGGTGGCCATTGGTGAAATCTTCTCCTCGCCCACCGCCAAGAGCTTTTTGGACGCGATGCGCGCGGCCGACGGCGGCGCGGGCGTGGCCTGCCTGTATGGCAACTACGCCGGCGACAACATGAACGTGAAGATGGCCGCCGAGATGGCCGCCCGCGAGGGCATCGCCGTCAAGACCGTGGTGGCCAACGACGACGTGCCCTCGGCCCCCAAGGGCGACGAAGCCCGCCGCCGTGGCGTGGCCGGCGAGATCCTGATGTGGAAGGTGGGCAGCGCCAAGGCCGACACCGGCGCCAGCCTGGACGAGGTGATTGCCACCGCCCAGAAGGCCATCGCCCGCACCCGCAGCATCGGCGTGGGCCTGTCGTCCTGCGTGATCCCGGCGGTGGGCCACGCCAACTTCCACATCGCCCACGGCACCATGGAAGTGGGCATTGGCCACCACGGCGAGCCCGGCATTGACGTGCGCCCCACCGCCACCGCCGCCGAGATGGCCGAGATGATGCTGAAGGTGTTGCTGCCCGATTTGCCTTTCATCGGCGAAGGTGTGGCCGACCGGCGCGTGGCCGTGCTCATCAGCGGCCTGGGCGCCACCCCGGTGATGGAGCAGTACATCCTCTATGGCGAGGTGGCCAAGCGCCTGCAGGCCCAGGGCCTGACGGTGGCCGTCAACTTCGTGGGCAACCTGTTCACCAGCCTGGAGATGATGGGCGTCACGCTCACGCTGATGCAGCTGGATGACGAGCTGGAGGCGCTGCTGAAGGCGCCTTGCCGTTCTGTGGGGATGACGGTGGGCTTGACCGTGGGTCAGGTGGGTGGCGGTGAACGCACCGCCCGCGACTTCAGCCGCAACGCCACAGCCGCAGCGGCCACCACCGCCGCGGGCCCCGCCGCCCGCGCCGCCGTGGCCCCGCGTGCCGTCAGCGGCCCCACGGTGGACCTGGCCACCTCGGGGGACGTGGTGCGCGCCCTCATCACCACCATCGTTGAAAACCGCCAGTACCTCAGCGACATCGACGGCCTGATCGGCGATGGCGACCACGGCATCAACATGGCCAAGGGCTTCACCGGCTGCGGCACCCGGCTGGACGGCCTGGGCGCGGGCGCCGCCGTGCTGCCCGCCGCCTTCGAGCAGCTCTCGCAGGCGCTGATGGACGACATCGGCGGCTCCATGGGCCCGCTCTACGGCCGCTTCTTCCTGGGCTTTGTGAACACCCTGGAAGGCCAGCCCGCGCTGGACGCCGCCCTGTTTGGTGACGCCCTGGCCGCCGCCGTGGCCAACGTGCAAGGCATGGGCAACGCCCAGGTGGGCGACAAGACCCTGATCGACACCCTGGTGCCCGCGCTGGCCGCCTACCGTGAGGCCCAAGCCGGCGGCGCCGGCTTCTCGGCCGCGCTGCAGGCCATGGCCGACGCGGCCGAGGCCGGCAAAGAAAGCACCCGCGCCCTGCAGGCCCGCATTGGCCGCTCCGCCCGCCTGGGCGCCCGCAGCATCGGCGTGCTGGACGCCGGCGCCACCTCCTGCGCGCTGATCCTGCAAGCCCTGGCCCGCGCCCTGCGCGAGCGCCTGCCGGCCTGACGCCCTGCGGCGGGTGGCGTGCGGCCTGCGTGCCGGCCTCGCCGCCTCCGTCTTCTTCTTGCTCCCCATCCGGCTGCCGCCTTGCCCTGGCGCACGCGGCCGGCGCCCCCACGTCCGAACGCACCGCCCCATGACAAGCACCCTCTCCACCCCGTCCACCCCCAGTCGCACCACCCTGGCCCACGCCCTGCGCGCCCTGGCCATGGACGCCGTTCAGCAAGCCAACTCCGGCCACCCCGGCATGCCCATGGGCATGGCCGACATCGCCGAGGCCCTGTGGCGCCACCACCTGCGCCACGACCCGGCCCAGCCACAGTGGCCGGGCCGCGACCGCTTTGTGCTGAGCAACGGCCACGGCTCCATGCTGCTGTACGGCCTGCTGCACCTCACCGGCTACGCGCTGTCCATCGACGACCTGAAGGCCTTCCGCCAGCTGCACAGCAAAACCCCTGGCCACCCCGAGGTGGGCTACGCCCCCGGCGTGGAAACCACCACCGGCCCGCTGGGCCAGGGCATTGCCAACGCCGTGGGCATGGCGCTGGCTGAAAAGCTGCTGGCCGCCGAGTTCAACCGCCCCGGCCATGCCGTGGTGGACCACCGCACCTGGGCCTTTCTGGGGGACGGCTGCCTGATGGAAGGCGTGAGCCACGAAGCCTGCGCCCTGGCCGCCACCTGGGGCCTGGGCAAGCTGGTGGCCTTCTGGGACGACAACGGCATCTCCATCGACGGCCACACCGACGGCTGGTTCAGTGAAGACGTGCCCGCCCGCTTCGAGGCCTATGGCTGGCGGGTCATCCGGGGCGTGAACGGCCACGACCCCGCTGCGCTGGACGCGGCCATTGCCCAGGCCACCGCCCAAACCGAGCGCCCGGTGCTCATCTGCTGCCGCACCACCATCGGTTTTGGCTCGCCCCACAAGGCTGGCACGCACGACAGCCACGGCGCCCCGCTGGGCGCTGCCGAAATTGCCGCCACCAAGGCCGCGCTGGGCTGGCCGCACGGCCCCTTTGAGGTGCCCGACACCGTCTACGCCGCCTGGAACGCCCGCGAAGCCGGCGCCGCCCGCCGCGCCGACTGGCAGCGCCGCCTGGACGCCTACGCCGCCGCCCACCCCGCGCTGGCCGCCGAGCTGCAGCGCCGCTGGGCCGGCGCCCTGCCCGAAGGCTTTGCCGCCACCGCCGCCGCCGCGCTGGCCCGTGTGGTGGACAAAGCCGAGACCGTGGCCAGCCGCAAGGCCAGCCAGAACGCCATCGCCTCGCTGGCGCCGGCCCTGCCCGAGCTGCTGGGCGGCTCGGCCGACCTGACCGGCTCCAACCTCACCAATTGGCCCGGCTGCGTCAGCGTCACGCCCGAGCGCCTGCGCGCCGGCCAAGGCGGCAACTACCTGCACTACGGCGTGCGCGAGTTCGGCATGGCCGCCATCCTCAACGGCGTGGCCCTGCACGGCGGCTTCAAAGGCTTTGGCGGCACCTTCCTGATGTTCAGCGAGTACGCCCGCAACGCCCTGCGCATGGCCGCGCTGATGAAGCTGCCGGTGGTGCAGGTCTTCACCCACGACAGCATTGGCCTGGGCGAAGACGGCCCCACCCACCAGCCGGTGGAGCAAACCGCCACCCTGCGCCTGATCCCCAACATGGACGTTTGGCGCCCCGCCGACGCGGTGGAAACCCAAGTCGCCTGGACCCTGGCCCTGCAGGCCAGCGACCACCCCAGCTGCCTGGTGCTGAGCCGCCAGAACCTGCCGCACCAGCCGCGTGACGCCGCCCAGGTGGCCGCCATCGCCCGCGGCGGCTATGTGCTCAAAGAGGCCGAGGGCGGCGCGCCGCAGGCCGTGATCGTGGCCACCGGCTCTGAACTGGGCCTGGCCGTGGCCGCCCAGGCCGCGCTGGCCGCGCAAGGGCTGGCGGTGCGTGTGGTCTCGCTGCCCTCGTGGTTCCGCTTCCAGCGCCAAGACGCCGCCTGGCGCGACGCCGTGCTGCCCCCGGGCCTGCCGCGCGTGGCGGTGGAAGCCGGTGCCACCGGCTGGTGGGGCCAGGTGGTGGGCCTGAACGGCGCCGTGGTCGGCCTGGACAGCTTTGGTGAGTCGGGCCCCGCGCCCGCGCTGTTCCAGCACTTCGGCATCACCGCCGAGGCCGTGGCCCGCGCCGTGCGCCGCGTGCTGGGTTTGGGCCACGGCGATCAGCCCAGCCGTGTGGCCGCCGTGGCCCGCCACGGCCAGCAAATCTGGCTGGACCAGCTCTCGCGCAGCCTGGTGGCCAGCGGCGCGCTGCACACCTGGGTGGAACAGCACGCCGTGGCCGGCGTGACCAGCAACCCCGCCATCTTCGCCAGCGCCCTGGCCAACGACCCGGCCTACGCCCCCGCCCTGGCCGCGCTGCGCAACGAAGAGCCCGACCTGGAGCGCCGCTTTGAGCGCCTGGCCATCCCCGACGTGCAAGCCGCTTGCGACGTGCTGCGCCCCGTCTACCAGCGCAGCGCCGCCGCCGCCGGCTACGTGAGCTTTGAGGTCTCGCCCCGCTTGTCACGCGATGGCGAAGGCACCCTGGCCGCCGCCCGCCGGCTGTGGGCCGAGATCGGCCGGCCCAACGCCATGATCAAGATCCCGGCCACGCCGGAGTGCCTGGGCGCCATCAGCGCCGCGCTGGCCGAGGGCATCAACATCAATGTCACGCTGATCTTCTCGGCCGCGCAGATGAACGCTGTGCTGGCCGCCTGTACCGAAGGCCTGGCCCGCCGCCACGCCGCCGGCCTGCCGCTGGACCGCGTGCGCGCCGTGGCCAGCCTCTTCGTCAGCCGGGTGGACACGCTGCTGGACGCGCAACTGCCCGAAGGCTCCCCGCTGCGCGGTGAGCTGGGCTTGGCCAACGCCCGCGCCGCCTACGCCGACTGGCTGGACCGCTTTGGCGGCAGCGCCTTTGCCGCGCTGCGCGCCGCCGGCGCCCACCCGCCGCTGTGCCTGTGGGCCAGCACCGGCGTGAAGAACCCCGCCTGGCGCGACACCCGCTACGTAGAAGGCCTGATCGGCCCGGACACCGTCAACACCGTGCCCGACGCCACCCTGGCCGCCTTTGCCGACCACGGCCAAGCCGCCCGCACGCTGGACACCGCGCTGCCCCAGGCCCGCGCCACCCTGGCCGCCGCCGCAGCCGCCGGCGTGGACCTGAGCGCCGCCGGCGAACGCCTGCAGGCCGAAGGCCTGGCGCAGTTTGAGCAGGCCCTGGAGCGTCTGCTGCAATCGGTGGTCTGACCGGCCCGGCACGCCGCCCCACCCCCAGGAGCCCCTTGAGATGACCTCATCCGCCCCCCGCATCGACGCCGTCGTCTTCGACATGGACGGCATCCTCATCGACTCCGAGGTGCTCTGGCGCCAGGTGCGCGAGGAGTTTGCCGCCGACCACGGCCTGGTCTGGTCCGCCGAAGACCAAGAATCCACCATGGGCTGCAACACCCGAATGTGGAGCCGCATCATGGTGGAGCGCCTGCAACTGCAAGAACGCCTGGGCATGGACGACGCGGCCATCGCCACCGAAATCAAGGCCCGCCTGCTGCGCAAGTACCAAGCCCACCTGCCCGAGCGCGAAGGCGCTGTGGCCGCCGTCAAGCGCGTGGCCCAGCACTACAAGGTGGCCCTGGCCTCCGGCTCGCCCAACGAGCTGGCCACCTACGTGATGCAGGCCACCGGCCTGGACCAGGTCTTCCTGGCCGCCACCTACGGCGACGACGTGGTGCACGGCAAACCCGCGCCCGACATCTACCTCGACGTGCTCGCCAAGATCGGCGTGGCCCCCGAGCATGCCGTGGGCGTGGAAGACAGCGGCAACGGCATCCGCTCGCTGCGCGCCGCCGGCATGGCCATCATCGCCGCCCCCGGCCCCGAGTTCCCCCTGAGCGAAGACGTGCTCGCCCTGGCCGACGTGCGCATTGACGAGATGCACCAGGTGACGCCCGAGTTGGTGCAACAGGCCATGGCCCAGCGCGTGCAGCGCTGAGCGCCTTCACCTGACCCTTCCCACCCGGCCGCGCCCTGCGGCTGGGCTGGCCCCCGCCTGGGGGCCTTGACGACCCCGGTCCGCCCTGGACCGCCGTGGGTCGCGCTGGCGCTGGCTTGAACCCGCGGAGGCCGCCCCGGCGGCGCGCCTGGGTGGCCTCCGTCGTGCGGTGTCTGGCGTGATCTGCCAGGAGAGGCCGCGATCCGCCGCGTGGTGTGCGTTTTCGCAAGCCGGTATGCGCCTCCTGAAATTGCATATCACTTGAGCAATTTCTCAAGCCAAAACAAGCCTTTGAGCGTGTGTAACGGGTGGGAAAACCCCCTCTACGCCGCGCTTGACCCGGGTTGCGTGGGCTCCACACAATGAACAACATTGCAGCAGCTGATCAATTGTTCAAAAGACGCTGCAGACCTTCCGATCCCACCCGCTTCACGCGCTTCCCAGACCTTCCGAGACCCTGCCATGGACTCCGAACACAGCCTCTCCATCCGCGCCGCCTGGCTGGCCTACGTGGGTGGCTACACCCAAGAGCAGATTGCCGAGCGCCTGGGTGTGTCGCGCATCAAGGCGCAGCGTCTGGTGGCCGCGGCCATGCAGAACGGGCTGGTGAAGTTCTGGGTGGAGGGCGTGCCGGCCGAGTGCATGGCGCTGGAAGACGAGCTGATGAAGACCTTTGGCCTCAAGCGTGCGGTGGTGGTGCCCAACACCCGCGATGAGGACGACGGCGACGAGCCGGGCAGCGAAATGGCGGCGCTGGCGGTGGCCGGCGCCCGTTACCTGGTGCGCGAGCTGGAGGCCGGGCAGCTGCGCGCGGTGGGTGTGGGCCACGGCCGCACGCTGGCCGCGCTGGTGGATCGCCTGCCCAAGCTGAGCCTGCCGGACATGCGCTTTGTCTCGCTGCTGGGCAGCCTGACGCGTTCGTCCGCCGCCAACCCCTTTGACGTGATCGCCCGGCTGGCCGAGCGCACCGGCGGTGAGTGCTTCTTCCTGCCCGTGCCCTTCATCGCCGACAGCCAGGCCGATGCCGAGGTGCTGCGCGCCCAGCGCGGGGTGCAGCAGGTGTTTGGCCTGATCCGCGACTGCCAGCTGTGTGTGGTGGGCGTGGGCGACCTGGGGCCCAACGCCCACCTGCAGCGCACCCATTCGGTGACGGCGGCCGAGCGCCAGGCGCTGATCGACGCCGGCGCCGTGGGCGAGGTGGCGGGCCGATTCGTCACCGCCGAAGGGCGGATGGTGGACAGCGAGATGAACGGACGCGCCGTGGGGGCGTCGCTCGAAGACCTGCGGGGCCGCGAAGTGCTGGCCGTGGCAGGTGGAACGTACAAGGCCGGCGCCATCCGCGCCGTGCTGCGTAGCGGTGTGCTCACCGCTCTGATCGTGGATGAGGCCACTGCGCGGCAGGTGCTTCGCCCGGAGGTGTCGGCGCGCTGAAGGCAGGGCTCCCCCCTGCCGGCACGCCGGTTTGAGACGTCATTGAAACGCTACCGAGGAGACAAAAGAATGTCCGACGCACTGAAGGCCCTGGCACGGGCCTGCCATGAGAACCGACTGGGCCGGCGCGAATTCCTGACCCGCGCCAGCGTGATGGGGTTCTCCACCACCGCGGCGGGCCTGGCGCTGAACGCCGTGGCCACCGACGCCCTGGCCCAAGGCGGGGTGAACTTCAAGAAGCACAGCGGCAAGACCATCAAGCTGTTGCTCAACAAGCATCCCTACGTGGATGCGATGCTCAAGAACATCGAGAACTTCAAGGCGCTGACCGGCATCAACGTCACCTACGACATCTTTCCGGAGGACGTGTACTTTGACAAGGTGACCGCCGCCCTGGCCAGCAAGAGCAGCCAGTACGACGCCTTCATGACCGGCGCCTACCAGACCTGGAAGTACGGCCCGGCGCGCCAGATCGTGGACCTGAACACCTTCTTGAAGAACCCGGAGCTGACCTCGTCGGCCTACGCCTGGGACGACATCTACGAAGGCCTGCGCACCTCCACCGCCTGGGACGGCAAGGCCGGCTCGCAACTGGGGGCCGCCGGGGCCAAGCAGTGGGCGCTGCCCTGGGGCTTTGAGCTGAACTCGCTGACCTACAACAAGAAGGCGCTGGACGGCATGGGCATGAAGGCGCCCACCAATCTGCCGGACCTGATCGACAAGGCCAAGGCCATCAGCAAGGCCGGCAAGATGTACGGCATCGGCGTGCGCGGCAGCCGCTCCTGGGCCACCATCCACGCCGGCTTCCTGTCGGGTTATGTGAACTACGGCGGCAAGGACTTCACCAGCGCCGGCGGCAAGCTCACCCCGGCCATGAACAGCCCGCAGAGCAAGGCCTTCCACAAGATGTGGGTGGACATGCTCAAGAACGGCGGCCCGAAGAACTGGACCAACTACACCTGGTACGAGGTCGGCAACGACCTGGGCGCCGGCCAGTCGGCCATGATTTTTGACGCCGACATCCTGGGCTACTTCATGAACGGTGGCGGCAACAAGGAAGCGGGCAACCTGGCCTTCAGCGGCTTCACGCCCAACCCCGAGGCCAAGGCCCCCACGCCCAACATCTGGATCTGGTCGCTGGCGATGAGCGCCTTCTCCAAGCAGCAAGAAGCCGCCTGGTTCTTCATGCAGTGGGCCACCGGCACCGACAACACCACCTTCGGCGCCACCAAGGGCGACCTGGTCAACCCGATCCGTAAGTCGGTGTGGGCCAACCCCGAGTTCCAGCAGCGCCTGGAAAAGAGCTATCCCGGCTACCTGAAGCAGTACCAAGACTCGATCACCAACGCCAAGATCCACTTCACGCCGCAGCAGCTGTTCCCCGAGTTCACCACCGACTGGGCGGCCATGCTGCAGCAGATGTACGGCGGCCAGATCCCGGTGGACGAGGGCCTGGACAAGCTGGCCGAGTCCCTGACACGCAAGCTCAAGGACGTGGGCCTGGCCTGATGGCCTGAACCAGGCCGCGGCGGCCCGACGGGCCCTTGCCGGGGCCCGTGCGGTGCCTGCCGGCCCGCGCCGCCGGGGTGCGCCGCACCCCACTCCGCCTCCTGTTGAAGACCCGCCACCCGCCGCCACGCGCGGGTGGCCGGGCCCGCCTGCGCCCACCGCCCGGCGCCGCCGGCCCGCCCAGACCCGAAGGGGTTGCCGCCATGCCCACGCTCTCCATTCCCACCCCTGAGCCGCGCCGCCGTCCGCTGCGTCTGCAGGCCCTGCTGCCCTACCTGCTCAGCCTGCCGGCGCTGCTGGTCTGCATCGGCATCCTGGTGCCGTTCTTCACCGCCGTCGGCTACTCCTTCCAGCGCTACAACCTGTCGTTCCCCGACGCCCGCGCCTACGTCTGGTTCGACAACTACATCAGCCTGTTCACCGATCCGGCCTTCTGGAACACGGTGCGTGTGTCGCTGACCTACACCGTGGCCACGGTGGGCGTGCAGCTGCTGCTGGGCCTGGGCATCGCCCTGCTGCTCAAGGAGCGCAACCGGGTCAACAACCTGATGAGCGTGCTGCTCATCCTGCCGCTGATGGTGGCGCCGGCCATCGCCAGCCTGATGTGGAAGCTGATGACCAACCCGGGCTTCGGCGTGCTGAATTTCCTGCTGCGTCAGGTGGGCGTGGAGGACTTTGGCTGGAGCAGCCGCCCCGAGACCGCCATGTTCACCGTGGTGCTGGTGGACACCTGGGTCTACACCCCCTTCATCACCGTGCTGCTGCTGGCCGGCCTGCGCGCCCTGCCGCGCCAGCCCTTTGAAGCCGCCGAGCTGGACGGCGTGCCCGCCAGCTTCGTGTTCTTCCGCATCACCCTGCCCATGCTGGCGCCCTACATCCTCACGGCCGGCATGTTCCGCATGCTCGACTCGATCCAGCAGTTCGACATCATCTATTCGATGACCCAGGGCGGCCCGGGCGACTCGCTCACCGTCTTCCAGGTCCAGGCCTATCTGGAGGCCTTCAGCTTCTCGAACATCGGCAAGTCCGCCGCCCTGGTGCTGGTGCTCTGGGCCATCACCTACGCCCTGTCCACGGTCTTCATCAAGCACTGGCTCAAGCTGCGCCAGCGTGCCCGTGGCCAGGCCTGACCCCACCCTCACCGGAGCGCTTCCATGAACACCGCAACGCTTGCGCGCACCGGCCGCGCCGTGGCCCTCACCGTCGTCGGGCTCTTCTTCCTGTTCCCCTTTGTGTGGGTGCTGTTGATGAGCTTCATGACCAATGCCGACATCCTGCGTAGCACGCCCACGCTGGCCTTCAGCCCCACGCTGGACAACTACACCTCGCTGATCCGCGGTGAGCTGAAGACCGATGTGGGCACGCTCACCAGCGACTACATGGTCAACCTCGGCAACAGCCTGCTGCTGTCCAGCGCCTCGGTGCTGCTGTCGCTGCTGCTGGGCGTGCCGGCGGCCTATGCCTTCGCCCGCTTCAAGTTCCGCCTGGGCGAAGACATCGCCTTCACGCTGCTGAGCTTTCGCTTCGCCCCGCCCATCTTGGTGCTGCTGCCGCTGCAGCTGTATTTCCAGGAGATCGGCCTGTATGACACCTACCTCGGTCTGATCTGGGTCTACCAGCTGATCACGCTGCCGCTGATCCTGTGGATCGTGCGCGGCTACTTCGAAGACCTGAGCCCCGACATCGAGCACGCCTACCGCCTGGACGGCCACAGCTGGCTCAAGGCCTTCTTGAAGATCGCCATCCCGCTGGCCCGCCCGGGCATCGCCGCCGCCGGTCTGCTGGCCTTCATCTTCGCGTGGAACAACTTCGTCTTCGCGCTGATCCTGGGCAGCTCCAGCGTGCAGCCCGTCACCGTGGGGGCGCTGGCCTTCATCACCGCCTCGGGCATCCAGTACGGCCAGATTGCTGCGGCGCTGATGCTCAGCGTGCTGCCCACCGCCACCATCGCCCTGTTCGCCCAGCGCTACCTCGTCGAGGGCCTGAGCATGGGTGCCGTCAAGGGATGAACGTGAATTCGCCAGGAACCCCCATGTCCTACCTCCAGATTTCCGGCCTGAGCAAGGCCTTTGGCAAGAAGCAGGTCCTCGACGGCCTGGACCTCGATGTGCGCCGCGGCGAATGCCTGGTGGTGTTCGGCGGCTCGGGCAGCGGCAAGACCACGCTGCTGCGCCACATTGCCGGGCTGATGGCGCCCGATGCCGGCACGCTGCGCCTGGACGGGCGCGACCTGTCCGAGCAGGGCCCCGAATCGCGCGGCGTGGCCATGGCCTTCCAGAATTTCGCGCTCTACCCGCACCTCAGCGCCTTCGAGAACATCGCCAGCCCGCTGCGCGCCCGGGGCCTGGACGAAGACACGCTGCGCCAGCGCGTGCAGGAAACCGCCCGCCTGCTCAAGATCGAGCACGTGCTCACCCACCTGCCGCGCCAGCTCTCCAACGGCCAAAAGCAGCGCACCTCGCTGGCCCGCAGCCTGGTGCACAAGCCGCCGGTGCTGCTGCTGGACGACCCGCTGCGCAACGTGGACGCCAAGCTGCGCTTTGAAATGCGGCTGGAGTTCCCCAAGCTGTTCAAGGCCTCCGGCGCCACCGTGCTCTACGTCACGCAGGATTACCGCGAAGCCCTGGCCCTGGGCGACCGCATCGGCGTGCTCGAAGGCGGCCGTTTCCAGCAGATCGACACCCCCGCTGGCATCTACCGCAACCCGCGCACCCGCCAAGTGGCGCGCCTGTTTGGCGACCCGCCGATCAACCTGTTTGAGGTCACGCCGCAGCGTGTGGCTGGCGGCATGGCGGTGGAGATTGCCGGCCAGCCGCTGCTGCTGCCCGACAGCCGCACCGACCTGGCCGGCCAGCCCTGCGTGCTGGGCGTGCGCCCGGAAGACGTGATCTTCAGCACCGCGCCCGAGGCCGGCGCGCTGCCGGTGGCGCTGGAGGCGGTGATGCCCATCAACGTGCGCACCGTCACCCTGCTCAAAGCCGGCAGTGTGGAGATCCTGGCCAGCCGCCCCGAAGACCCCGAGCTGGCCGCCACCCGCGAGCGCGTGCCCGGCTTTGCCCGCCTGGCGCCCGGCCGCAGCCTGTTCTTTGACCGCGCCACCGGCGCGCGGCTTTGAGCTCCATCCCCCGACTCACCCCACCCCACGGAACACCCCATGGCTGCGCTCACCCTGGAACAGGTCAGCAAGATCTACCGCGAGAAGGGCAAACCCGACAACCGCGCCGTCAAGTCCCTCAACATGAGCATCCACGACGGCGAGATCATCTCGCTGCTGGGCTCCTCGGGCTGCGGCAAGACCAGCACGCTGCGCATGGTGGCCGGCTTCGAGTCGGTCAGCGAAGGCAGCATCCGCCTGGGCGAGCGCGTGCTCAATGACCTCAAGCCCGCCGAGCGCAACGTGGCCATGGCCTTTGAAGGCTATGCGCTCTACCCGCCGCTGACGGTGCGCGACAACATCGCCTTCTCTCTGCTGCGCGGCAAAACCCCCGCCGCCGAGGTGCAGCGCCGCGTGGCCCATGTGGCCGCGCTGCTGGAGATCACCGACATCCTCGACGCCTACCCGCCCACCCTGAGCGGCGGGCAGCAGCAGCGCGTCAGCCTGGCCCGCGCCCTGGTGCGCCAGGCCGAGCTCTACCTGCTCGACGAGCCCATGAGCCAGCTGGAGCCGCAACTGCGCGCCGTGCTGCGCGGACGCATCAAGGAGTACCTGATCGAGCACCGCATGACCTCGGTCTTCGTCACCCACGACCAGACCGAGGCCGTGGCCCTGAGCGACCGCATCGCCGTGATGAGCGGCGGCGTGCTGCAGCAATTCGCCTCGCCTGAAGACCTGAAAGAGCGGCCCGCCAACCTCTTTGTGGCCGGCTTCATTGGCGAGCCCGCCATGAACCTGCTGCCCGCCCGCCTGCACCTGGACGGTGGCGAGCTGCGCGCCGTGGTCACCGCCCACGGCAGCACCGCCGCCGCCTTGAGCGTGCACTTTGGCCCGCTGGCCCGCCTGCCCGAAGCACAGGCCATGGCCCTGCATGAAGGGCAAGCCGTGCACCTGGGCGTGCGGCCGCACAAGGTGCGCTTAGGGAGCACGCACAGCGCCCAAGGCACCGAGAGCGCGGCCCAAGGCCAGCTGTCCTTCAACCAGTGGCAGGGCGACCAAAGCCATGTGGGCGTGGAGTTGGGCGGCCACACCCTGCTGGTGGTGACCGATGGCGCGGTGGACCTGGCCGAAGGCGCCCCCGTGAACCTGGCGCTGCCGCTGTCGGCCCTGCACCTGTTCGACAGCGCCAGCGAGCAGGCCCTGGTGCACGGTGCCGATCTGCGCTGAGCCCACACGCCCACCTCACCCATCCGCCCGCCGCGCCCCCTTTCGGAGACCCGCATGACCCCGGCCCCCGACCTCCTCATCGGCATCGACGCCGGCACCTCGGTCATCAAGGCCGTGGCCTTTGACCTGCAGGGCCGCCAGATCGCCGTGGCCAGCACGCCCAACACCGTGCGCCTGAGCCCCGGCGGCGCCGCCGAGCAGGACCTGGACCGCACCTGGGCCGACACCGCCGCCACCCTGCGCGCCCTGGGCGAGCAGGTGCCCGACCTGGCCCGCCGCACCCTGGCCCTGGCCGCCACCGCCCAGGGCGACGGCACCTGGCTGATCGACGCCGCGGGCCGCCCCGTGGGCCCCGCCCTGCTCTGGCTGGATGGCCGCAGTGCCGCGCAGGTGCAGGCCCTGCGCGCCAGCCCGGCCCATGCCGCGCTGGTGGCCCGCACCGGCACCGCCCTCAACCCCAGCCTGCAAAGCAGCCAGCTGCTGTGGCTGCAGGCCCAGCAGCCCGAGCGCCTGGCACGCGCCGCCACCGCGCTACACGCCAAAGACTGGCTGTACTTCTGCTTCACCGGCGAGCGCGCCACCAGCCCCTGCGAAGGCGTCTTCACCTTTGGCGACTGGCGCCAGCGCGCCTACGCACCCGAGGTGCTGGCCACCCTGGGCCTGGCCCGCTGGGCCCACCTGCTGCCCCCGCTGGTGGACGGCACCCGCCACCACGCCCCGCTCAGTGCGGCGGCGGCGGCCGACTGCGGCCTGCGGGCCGGCACCCCGGTGGCCCTGGCCATCATGGACGTGCCGGCCACCGTGCTGGGCGGTGGCGGCGTGGCGGTGGGCGAGCACGGCGCGCTGCGCCGCGTGGGCTGCTCCATCCTGGGCAGCACCGGCATGCACGGCTGGGTGAGCGACCAGCCCGCCGACATCCAGCCCAGCACCGAGGCCGGCTACACCATGGCCATGCCGCTGCCCGGTGCGCAGGTGCGGCTGATGTCGCACATGGCCGCCACGCTCAACATCGACTGGCTCCTGGCCTGGCTGGCCGAGGCCGCGCAGTTCATGGGTGCCACCGTGCCGCCACGCGCTGAGCTGCTGCAGCGCCTGAACGCCGCCGTGCTGGAGGCTGCACCGGGCCAAGCCCTGTTCCACCCCTACGTGGCTGAGAACGGCGAACGCGGCCCCTTTGTGGACGGCCACGCCCGCGCCCAGCTCAGCGGCTTCACCACCCGGCTGGGCCTGGGTGGCACAGCGCGTGCGGTGTTCGAGGGCATTTGCCTGGCCGCCCGCCACTGCTACGAGGCCCTGGGCCCGCTGCCCGAGGAAATCCGCCTGAGCGGTGGTGCCGCCCGCAGCCCGGCCCTGCGCCAGCTGCTGGCCAGCGTCACCGGCCGGCCGGTGCGGGTGTCGCACCGCGAGGAATGCGGCGCGGCCGGTGCTGCCCTGTGCGCCGCCGTGGCCGTGGGCGTGGTCCCCAGCCTGCGCCACGCCCTGCCGGACTGGGTGGACGCCCAGCTGGGCGCCCGCGTCACCGCCCCCGACCCGCAGCACACCGCCCTCTACGACGCCCTCATGCCCGTCTACCGCCAGCAGGCCGAGGCCGCCCGCCCCGGCTGGGCGGCCCTGGCGGCGGCCCGCCAAGCCCACGACGCCCACGACGCCCGTGCCGCGGCGCTGTCCTGAACCTTCTCCCCCCCTTCCTCACGGATCACTCCCCATGTCCGCACTCCGCATCGCCGTCATCGGTGACCGCTTCATGAAGGCCGATTTCTTCACCCAGGCCCTGCAGGCCGCGCTGCCCGGCCACGCGCTGGACCTGCGCACCCTGGAGCTGGACTGGCCTGACGTGCCCATGGCCCACGGCTACGCCGGCCAGGCCAGCGACCCCGAACTCAGCGGCCTGCGCGAGTACCTGGGCGAGCCCGCCGCGCTGGCCCGCTTCATTGGCGATGCGCAGGTGCTGGTCAACCACCTGGCACCGGTCACCGCCGGCCTGCTGGACCGCTGCCCGGCGCTCAAGTTCATCGCCGTCTCCCGCGGCGGGCCGGTCAACATCGACATGGCGGCGGCGCGCCAGCGCGGTGTCACCGTGGTCAACGCGCCGGGGCGCAACGCCAGCGCGGTGGCCGAGTTCACCCTCGGCATGATCCTGGCGCAGACCCGCCTGATCACCGCCGGCCATGTGGCCCTGGCCCAGGGCGAGTGGCGCGGCGAGCTCTACCGCGCCGACCTCACCGGCGATGAGCTGTGCAACCAGACCGTGGGCTTGATCGGCTACGGCCACATCGGCCGGCGCGTCACCAAGCTGCTGCGCCCCTTGGGCTGCCGCGTGCTGGTGCACGACCCCTACGTCAGCCTCGATGAGGTGGACCGCGCCGCCGGCGTGGCGCAGGTGGACTGGGCCACGCTGCTGGGCCAGAGCGACATCGTCTCGCTGCACGCCCGTGTCACGCCCGAAACCACTGGATTCTTGAACGCCGCCGCCTTTGCGCAAATGAAGCGCGGCGCCACCTTCATCAACACCGCCCGCGGCCCCATGGTGGACTACCCCGCGCTCTACCAGGCCCTGGCCAGCGGCCACCTGCGTGGCGCCGGGCTGGAGACCTTTGGCGTGGAGCCCTGCGAGCCCGACGACCCCCTGCTGCGCCTGCCCAACGTCACCCTCACGCCGCACATCGCCGGCGCCTCGCTGCAGACCGTGCGCGTGGCCGCCGCCATGGTGGCCGATGAGCTGCGCCGCCACCTGGCGGGTGAGCCGCTGCAGTACCCCTGCTGAGCCGTGGCTGTGCTGGTTTGAGCCCCGCCCCGGTCCCCCTCTCCAACCCCCCTCCGCCATGAACGCCCCCCTGTCCCCCCGTGTGGCCGCCGGTGCCCATGCCGGCCCTGTGGCTGGTGCCTCGGCTGCCGCCGCCTCGGCGCACGCCCTGCTCGCCCAGGCCGCCCGCGCTGCCGCGCAGGCCCCGGCCGCGCCCGGCCTGCCGCCGCTGGACCTGGCCGCCAGCGCCCTGAACCCGGCCCAGCGCCAGCGTGACCTGGCCCGCGCCCAAGACAGCGTGGCCGACGTGCTGGTCATCGGCGCCGGCGTCACCGGGGCGGGCGCCGCGCTGGACGCCGCCGCCCGTGGCCTGAAGGTGGTGCTGGTGGAGGCGGGTGACGTGGCCACCGGCACCTCCTCGCGCTCGGGCAAAACCTTCCACGGCGGCCTGCGCTACCTGGAGCAGCTCAACTTCCGCCTGGTGGCCCACGCCATCGCCGAGCGCGACCTGATGCTGCACACCCTCTGCCCGCACATCGCCTGGCCCGAGGCGTTTGTGTTCCCGCTGGGCGCGGCCTGGGAGCGCCTGTACGTGGGCGCCGGCGTCACGCTCTATGACCTGTTCGGCCTGCGCCACCGCGCCGTGCCACGCCAGCGCCACTTCAGCCGGCGCGGCCTCAAGGCCCATTTCCCCAGCATCGACGACACCCGCGCCGCCGGCGGCATCCAGTACTACGACGCGCTGATGGACGAAGCCCGCCACACGCTGGCCGTGGCGCGCACCGCCGCCGGCCTGGGCGCGGCCGTCATCTCAGGCGCGCCGGTGGTGGATTTCCTCAAGGCCGCAGACGGCGCCGTGCAAGGCGTGGTGGTGCGTGATGCCGACACCGGCCAGCGCCACACGCTGCGGGCCCGCGCCGTCATCAACGCCGGTGGCGTGTGGGCCGACGAGCTGCAGCGCCTGGCCGGCGCCAGCACCTTCCGCGTGCAGCCGGCCAAGGGCGTGCACCTGCTGCTGCGCGGTGAGGCCATCGACGCGCAGGCCGGCATCCTGGCCCGGGCCGACGACTCGGTCATCATCGCCCGGCGTTGGTACGGCCAGTGGCTGGTGGGCACCACCGACACCCCCTGGGACCGCGACAAGGGCCGCCCTGTGGCCGAGGCCGCCGACGTGCGCTACCTGCTGGACAACCTCAACCGCTACCTGTCGCGTAAGGTCACGCTGGACGATGTGCTGGGTACCTTTGCCGGCCTGCGCCCGCTGCTCAAGCCGGTGGAAGGGCAGGGCACCACCAGCGCCCTCTCGCGTGACCACGCCGTGCTGCCTGGGCCGGTGGGGCTGACCACCATCGTCGGCGGCAAATACACCACCTACCGCCGCATGGCCGAAGACGTGGTGAACGCCGCGCTGGCCGGCCCCGGCGCGCCACCGGCCGCCCGCCCCTGCCCCACCGCCCAGCTGCCCCTGCTGGGCGCCACCGCCTGGGCGAGCCTGCGTGACGAGGCCCCGCGCCTGGCCCGCACACTGGACCTGCCCGAGCCCACCGTGCGCCTGCTGCTGGGCCGCCACGGCGACCAACTGGCCGCCGTGCTGGCCCACGCCGCAGAGCAGCCCGCACTCGCCCGCCCGCTGCCCGGTGCCCCGCGTGTGCTGGGCGCCGAGGTCTGCCACGCCGTGGCCGCCGAAGGCGCCCGCAGCCTGGAAGACGTGATGGTGCGCCGCCTGCACCTGGCCTGGGAGCTGCCCGACGGTGGCGACGCCGTGGCCCCTCAGGTGGCTGCCCTCATCGCCCCGCTGCTGGGTTGGAGCGCCGAGCAGACCGCCGCCCAGGTGGCCGACTACCGCGCCTTTGTGGCCGGCGAGCGCGCCGCCCTGGCGGCGCTGCGTGCTGAAGCCAGCCGCCCCGCCACGGCCTCGGCGGCCTGAAGGAGCCCGGCCATGTCCACCCCGATGACAAGCCCTGCCCACGCGCACGCGCCCGCCCCGGGCGCCACCGCCGCGCGTGACCCCGCGCTGCACAGCGCCACCGGCGACACCCTGGACGCCGCTGAACTCGCCGCCCGCCAGGCCCTGATCGCCCATGCCCGACGCCTGGGGCCCAGCGGCCTGTCCGCCGGCACCTCAGGCAACCTCTCGCTGCGCTGGACGCGCGCTGGCACCCCCGGCCTGCTCATCACCCCCAGCGGGGTGGACTACGCCGCGCTGCAGCCCGAGCACCTGGCCTTCATGCGCCTGGAAGACGGGCGCTGGGGCGGGCCGCTCAAGCCCTCGTCGGAATGGCGCTTTCATCTCGACATCCTGCGCGCCCGGCCCGAGGTGCAGGCCATCGTGCACGCCCACCCCACCCACGCCACCGCGCTGGCCGTGCAGCGCCGCCCGCTGCCCGCCTTCCACTACATGGTGGCCCAGGCCGGCGGGCGCGACATCCGCTGCGCCGACTACGCCACCTACGGCACCGCCGAGCTTTCGGCCAACGCCCTGGCCGCCTTGCAGGACCGCCACGCCTGCCTGCTGGCCAACCACGGCCTGATCGCCACCGGAGCGCGGCTGGAGGCCGCCTTCCACCTGGCGCTGGAGGTGGAGGCGCTGGCCCGCCAGTACCTGCTGGCGCTGGCCACCGGCACCCCGGTGATCCTGCCCGACGACGAGATGGACCGCATCCTGGTGGCCTTCCGCCACTACGGCGCGAATGCGCAAAACGCCGACGCCAGCGGAAACGGTCAGGGCGCCCCCGCCGCCGCCGCGCCATGACCCCCTCCGCCTCCCTCACCCCGCTGGCCGTGGGCCTGGACCTGGGCACCTCCGGCGTGCGCGCCGTGGCGCTGGACGCCGCCGGCGCCCTGCGTGCCCAGGCGCGCGTGGCCCTGCCGGCCCCGCTGCGCCAGCCCGGGCCGGACGGCCTGGAGACCCTCACCCAAAACCCCGCCCTGTGGTGGCAGGCGGTCCGGCAGGCCTTGGCCGCGCTGGTGGCCCAGCTGGGCCCCGCCGCCCGTGGCGTGCGCACCCTGGCGGTGGACGGCACCTCCGGCACCTTGCTGATGACCGACGCCCACGGCCAAGCCCTGGGCCCGGCCTGGATGTACGCCGACGCCAGCGCCCCGGCCGAAGCCGCCCGCGTGGCCGCCTGCGCCCCGGCCGACAGCCCGGCGCGTGGCGCCGCCTCGCCCCTGGCCCGCGCCCTGCGCCTGTGCCGCCTGCACCCGCAGGGCGCCCACCTGCTGCACCAGGCCGACTGGATCGCTGCCCAGCTGCGCGGCCCGCGCCCGGCCGGCCCGGCGCCCTTGGCGGTGAGCGACGAAAACAACGTGCTCAAGCTCGGCTTTGACCTGCAGGCCTGCGCCTGGCCCGACTGGTTCAGCGCCTTGCAGGCGCAGGAGGACGCCGCCGCCCTGACCACGGCGCCGGGCGCTCGCCTGCAAGCGGCGCTGCCGCTGGTGCTGGCCCCCGGCACACCGCTGGGCCCCTTGGACCCCGGCGTGGCGGCCGCCTTGGGCCTGCCGCCCGACACCCTGGTGGCCGCCGGCACCACCGACGGCGTGGCCGCCTTTCTGGCCACCGGTGCCTGTGCCGTGGGTGACGGCGTGACCTCCCTGGGCAGCACCCTGGTGCTCAAGCAGCTTTGCGCCCAGCCGGTGCAGGCCGCGGCCTGGGGCGTGTACAGCCACCGCCTGGGTGGGCCCGGCGGCCTGTGGCTGGCCGGCGGCGCCTCCAACAGCGGCGGCGCGGCCCTGCTGCAGCACTTCAGCGCCGCCCGCATGGCCGAGCTGACGCCACGGCTGCGCCCCGAAGAGCCCACCGGGCTCGACTACCACCCGCTGGCCGGCGTGGGCGAGCGCTTCCCGGTGAACGACCCCGCACAAACCTCGCGCACCACGCCGCGCCCGGACGACGATTTGCGCTTTTTCCAGGGCCTGCTGGAAGGTGTGGCCGGCGTGGAGGCCCTGGGCTACCAGCGCCTGGCCGAGTTGGGCGCCGGCCCGCTGCGCCGCGTGTTCAGCGTGGGCGGCGGCGCCCGCAACCCCGGCTGGACCACGCTGCGCCAGCGCCGCCTGGGCGTGCCGTTGTGCCAGCCCCCGCACGACGAAGCCGCCTGCGGCGCCGCCCGCCTGGCCTGGCAGGCGCTGGGCCACACGGTGGGGCCCGCAGGGCCAGCCGATACCCCTTGAGACCCCTCACGCCCCGCCCGACCCCCACCTGCCTGTGCCATGACCGCCACGCCCCCCGTCCCTTTGGCCGTTCCCGCAGCGCACACCGATCGCGCCGCCACCCCGCGTTTCTTGGACACCCTCTCCGAGCTGTTGACCCAGGCGCCGCAGTACGAGGGCTTCATCGTCGACCAGTTTGGCGTGTTGCATGACGGCCGCCACGCCTACCCCGGCGCCGCCCAGGCCCTGGCCACGCTGCGCGCCCAGGGCAAGCGGGTGCTGGTGCTCAGCAACTCCGGCAAGCGGGCGGCCGACAACCAGCGCCGACTGGCCGCCTTTGGTTTTGGCGCCGACCAGATCGACGGCGTGCTCAGCTCCGGCGAGCTGGCCCATCAACAGCTGGCCGCCGCCGCGGTTTGGCCTTTTGCCGGCGCGCGGCGCCTGTGGGTGGCCGAACCTGAGGCGGATGCGCCCCTGTTGGCCGGCCTGCCCCACACCCTGGTGGCCCAGCCCGAAGATGCGGACCTGCTGCTGCTGGCCAGCCTGCGCGAAGACCTGGACCTGCCTGCGCTGCAGGCCCGGCTGACGCCCGCCGCCCAGCGCGGCGTGCCCCTGGTGTGCGCCAACCCCGACCTGCAGCGGCTCACCGCCCGGGGCCTGCAGCCCAGCTGCGGCGCCGTGGCCCAGGCCTACGCCGCGGCCTTGCAAGCCACCGGGGGATCGGCCGACGAGGCCGAGCGCCGCGTGCTCTGGCTGGGCAAGCCCCACGCCCCCATTTACGCCGCCTGCATCGCCCAGCTGCACGCCTGGGGCGCCACCCGCCTGCTGGCCGTGGGCGACTCCCTGGCCCATGACGTGGCCGGCGCCGCCGCCGCCGGGCTGGACAGCTGCCTCATTGCCGCCGGCCTGCCCGCCACCGCCTTCGGCCTGCCCGCCCACGCGGCCGACCATCCTGTGGACAAGGCTGTGGATGCCTGCAGGATCCATGGCGGGGACAAGACCGTGCACAGCCCTGAGGACAAGCCTCTGGACAAACCGGCGTCTGCACCAGGGTTGCACCCGCACTGGGCCGCCCTGGGGGCCGACCCCGCACGCCTGCACACCACGCTGCGGCAACTGCTGGCCGAGCCCGAAGCCGCGCACGCCCCCTCCCCCACCTGGGTCCTGCCCCGCCTAGCCTGGTGAGCCGCCCCACCGCCCTCTGCCCTTCTTGTCCACACCCCTCGACCATGCCCCACGCCCCCACCGCCGCGCCCGACCCGGCGCTGGCCACCCTGGCCCAGCTGTCTGCCCGGCTGGGCGCCGACCCGGCCCTCATCCAGGCCGCCGGCGGCAACACCAGCCTCAAGCAGCCCGACGGCACCCTCTGGGTCAAGGGCAGCGGCCTGTGGCTGCGCGACGCCCGAACGCGGCCGATGTTCGTCCCCGTGGACGGCGCAGCGGTGCGCGCCGGCGTGCGCGCCGGCCTGGCCGACCCCGTGGGTCCGGCCCTGAGGCCCGACGCCGCGGCCACCGGCCTGCGGGCCTCCATCGAGACCACCCTGCACGCCCTGATGCCCCACGCCGTGGTGCTGCATGTGCATGCGGTGGACGCCATCGCCTGGGGGGTGCTGCCCCCCGCCCCAGGTGAAGGCCTGCAAGGGCCACCCCTGGGCCTGGCCGCCGCACTGGCCGCCTTCCGCTGGACCTGGGTGCCCTATGCCCGGCCCGGACTGGACCTGACCCGGGCCGTGGCCGCCCGGCTGGACGCCGCCCTGCCGGGCCAGGGCCCGGACGTGCTGCTGCTGGCCAACCACGGCCTGGTGGTGGGCGGCGACACCGCCGAGATGGCCGCCGGCCGCCTGACCGGGGTGGTCAGCGCCCTGCGCCGCCCGCTGCGCCCGCTGCCCGCGGTGGACACCTCAGCGCTGGCCGCCCTGGCGCAGGCCAGCGACTGGGCGCTGCCCACCCATGCCCGGGCCCACGCCATAGCCGCCGATGCGGCCCACCTGCGCCGGGCCCAGGCGGGGGTGCTCTACCCCGACCACGTGGTCTTCCTGGGGGATCAGCTGGCCACTGCCCCCTGCCCCCCACACGCCACCACGGCCCTCGCGGCCCTGCCCGCATGGGCGCACTGGCTGGCCGGCCCGGCCCACCAGGCCGGCCCCCAGGGCGGCCGCCCCCCGGTGGTGGCCCTGCCGGGTCTGGGCGTGCTGGTGCGCCCCGACCTGGGCGAGGCCGCGCAGGAAATGCTGGCCTGCTGGAGCGACGTGCTGCGCCGCCTGCCCGACACGCCCGAACCCCGCTGCCTGCCGCCCGCCGAAGCCCACGCCCTGGCGAACTGGGAGGCCGAGAAGTTCCGCCAGCAGCAGGGACGCTGAGGCGTCAGCGGGTCAGCCGCCCGCCAGCCCTTGCATCCGCTGCGCCAGCGCCACATCCCGCGCGGTGACCTGACCGCCGGCGTCGTGGGTGTTCAGCCGCACGCTGACCCGGTTCCAGACATTGGACCAATCGGGATGGTGGTTCAGCGCCTCGGCGGCCACCGCGCAGGCGCTCATGAAGCCCCAGGCGGCGGCGAAATCCGCAAAGCGGAACTCGCGGCACAGGGCACGGCCGTCCTCGGCCAGCGCCCAGCCGGGCAGGGTGGCCAGCGCGGTTTGGATCTCGCTGGGGGTCAGGGGCGTGGCGTGGGACATCGCAGGCTCCGGTGTGCGGCAGTGGCCATGTCCGGATTGAACGGCGAGCGCCTTGACCTTGGCGTCATCCGTGTTTTCAGCGCGGCGCGTACATCACCCGCAGCTCCGCCTCGAAGCGGGCCATCAGGTTCAGGCGCTTGAGCTTGAGTGTGGGGGTGAGCATCGTGTTCTCGATGGTCCAGGGCTCGGTGCTCAGCACCACGGCACGCGGCACGGCATACCGCGGGAAGCTGGCGGCCTGGGTGGCGATGCGTTGCAGCGCCACCTCCAGCACGCGCGGGTGGCGCAGGCTGGCCGGGTCGGCGGCGGGCAGGCCCAGGGTGGTGGCCAAGCGGGCCCATTCCACGGCGTTGACCACGGCCACGGCGCCAATGAAGGGCTGGTTCTCCCCCACCACAAAAACCTGCTCGAACAGCGGGTCGGCGGTGATGGCCAGCTCCAGGTCGGCGGGGGGCACTTTCTCGCCGGTGGAGGTGACGATGATTTCCTTGATGCGGCCGCGGATGTGGATGCGCCCGCCGACGATCTCGGCCTGGTCGCCGGTGCCCAGCCAGCCGTCGGGGCTGAGGATGCGGGCGGTGTCTTCGTCACGGTTCCAGTAGCCGCGCATGACCGAGGCGGCGCGCACCTGCAGCTCGCGGTTCTCGCCGATACGCACGTCCACGCCGGGCAGGGGGCGGCCGACGCTGGCCGGGTCGTTGTCGGTGAGGCCGTTGGCGGCCACCACGGGGGAGGTTTCGGTCATGCCGTAGCCCTGCAGCAACGGCAGGCCCAGGCCGATGAAGGCGCGGGCGATGGCCGGCGGCAGCGGCGCCCCGCCGCTGACGGCCACACGCACCCGGCCGCCAAAGCGGGCCAGCACCGGACGCGCCACCACGCGCTGCAGCAGGGGCCAGACCAGGGCATCCCACCAGCGCGGGGCGCCGTCGGCATCGGGCGGCAGCCCCTGTGCGGCACGGAAGCGCCGCCAGCCCACGGCCTGGGTCAGCGCCATCAGCCGGGCCTTGGCGGGCGCGGCGGCCAGCAGCTCGGTGATGCGGGCGTTCACCCGCTCGTAGATGCGCGGCACCGAGATCAACACCGTGGGCTGCTGGCTCACCAGGTCTTCGGCCAGTTGCGGCACGGAGCGGGCATAAGCCACGCAGCTGCCGGCGGCAATGGCCAGGTAGTAGCCGGCGGTGCGCTCAAAGGTGTGCGACAGCGGCAGGAAGGACAGGAAACGGTCGGTCTCGGTGGGCTGCACCCGCCCCAGCACCGACTGCACATTGGCCAGCACGTTGCGGTGCGTGAGCATGACGCCCTTGGGCTTGCCGGTGGTGCCGGAGGTGTAGACGATGGCGGCCAGGTCGTCCGGCCCCGGGCCCTCCCCCAGCGGGGCCGCAGCCTGCTCGCCGGCCTGCAGCCAATCGGCCAGGGCCCGGGCAGGCACAGCGGCGGCAGGATGGCCACCCAGGTCCAGGGTAGGTGCCACGCCGCCTTCGGTGACGATCACCGCCTGCAGCGCGGGCAGCGGTGTGCCCACGGCACAGATGGCATCCCACTGGGCACGCTCGCGCACCACCAGCAGCGAGGCGGCACAGTCGGCCAGGATGTAGGCGATGGAGGCCGGGTTGTCGATGGCGTGCAGCGGCACCGGCACCGCCCCTTCGGCCAGGGTGGCCTGGTCGATGCTCATGGCGTCCAGGCCGTTGGGCAGCAGGATGGCCACCCGTGCTTGGGCGGGCAGGCCACCGGCGACCAGGGCACGGCGCCAACGCATGACACGCGCCCCGGTGGCCTGCCAGTTCAGGTGCGTCCAGCACTGCGCGGTGGCGTCGTAGGCGCGGTAGGCCTCGCCCTGCGGGGTCAGGGCGATGCGCAGGGCCAGCAGGGCCGGCAGGGTGCGGGCAGCGCCTACCGGGCCGGCCGGCACGGCACCCGCACAGGCGGTGGACGAGGAGTCGGCGGGCTGGGCCGGGGCGGGACGTGGGACGTGCATGGGGGGCGACAGGTCAGGGTGCCGGCCGGCCCGCCGGCCGGGTGAGGCGGGGGCCAGGACAAAATAGAACGATCGTTCGACGCAAATTCTGCCAGCGGCGACACGGGCACCGGGTCACCGCGGCGACCCACGGACCGCCGGGGCCCGTCGGCGGCCGCGCCCCCCCCCAGCCCAAGGCGAAAGCCTTCATGCGCCGCGCCGATAATCCTCGGAACCCACCGGCGAAGAGGCCGCCGCCCTGACGCGCAGCGCCAGCCCCGCGGCCCCTTGCCGGCCTCTCCTGGAGCCACGATGACCACCACGCCCCCCGCCGCCGAGGGATTCCTGCCGCCGTTCTTCATCCTGGGCTGCGTGCGCTCAGGCACCACCATGCTGCGCAACATCCTGCGGCAGCATCCTCTGCTGGCCTGCCCGGAGGAGACCCACTTCTACCGCCCGGGAGAGCCTTTCGGCACCCCCGGCTTCCAGGCCTTCTGCAACAGCAACACCCTCAAGCGCCACCGCCAGATCGACGGCGTGCCGGAGGAGGCTTTCGCCCAGATGCTGGCCGGCAGCCGCTCGCGAGCCGAGCTGGTGCACCGCTACATGGCCGCCTTCGTGGCGATGAGCAAGCCCGGGGCGCGCTGCTGGTTCGACAAGACGCCGCAGAACATCTATGGCGCCGCCCAGCTGGCGGCCGACTTCCCGCAGGCGCGCTTCGTGCACATCGTGCGCAACCCGCTGGATGTGGCGGCCAGCCTGCGCATCGGCAAGGTGATGAAGATCGCCCAGCTGGTGGGGGCGTGTTCGTACTGGAACGAGTCGGTCACGCTGATGCAGCAGCTCAAGCAGCTGGCCCCGGGCCGGGTGCTGGAGCTGCACTACGAGCGCTTCACCGCCCAACCCCGCGCCGGGGTGCAGGCGCTGATGGCGCATCTGGGCCTGCCCTTCCGGGCAGAGGACTTTCCGGCGCTGGACACCGCGCCGGTGAGCCATGAGGAGGAAGGGGTGCTGAGCGCGGAGGAGGTGGCCTTCATCAAGGCGCTGTGCCTGCCCGGCCGCCGGCTCTACGGCTACGCCGCGTCCGGCGAACCCGAAACCCTGCCCGCGCTGCCGGTCGACACCGCGCCAGGGGAGGTCGCGCCCGTCAAGGCGCCGGCAGCCGCCAAGCCGGCGGCGCGGCCGGGCATGGCCGCGGTGATGGCCAAGGTGGCCGCCAAGGTGGGGGCTCCGGCCCTCAAGCGGGCTGCGCGGCTCCAGGAGCTGGAGGCGCTGCAGCGCGAGCGGGAGATCCGGCGGGAGGCGCTGCGCAAGGAGCGCGCCGAGGCCAAGCGCCGCGCGCAGCGGGCCGCCGCCACCGGCGGCAAGCCCGAAGACGGGGCGGCTTGAACGCCGGCCCCGTGGCCCGGGGTCAGAGGACCTGCTGGGCCAGCTGGCCGGCGGCGTAGGCCGCGGCCATGTCCACCAGGGTGCGGCCCTGGATCTTGGCGGCCTGGCCTTCACAGCCGAATTCCAGGTAGCGCTGCTTGCACACGGCCTTGGCGGCTTCGCGGGCGGGCTTGAGCCACTCGCGGGCGTCGAACTTGTCGGGGTTCTCGGCCAGGAACTTGCGCACCGCACCGGTCATCGCCAGGCGGATGTCGGTGTCGATGTTGATCTTGCGCACGCCGTACTTGATGGCTTCCTGGATCTCGGCGATGGGCACGCCGTAGGTTTCCTTCATCTTGCCGCCGTACTGGTTGATGATGGCCAGCAGCTCCTGCGGCACAGAGGACGAGCCGTGCATCACCAGGTGGGTGTTGGGGATGCGGGCGTGGATCTCCTTGACGCGCGAGATGGCCAGGATGTCACCGGTGGGCGGGCGGCTGAACTTGTAGGCGCCGTGGCTGGTGCCGATGGCGATGGCCAGGGCGTCCAGCTGGGTCTCCTGCACAAAGCGGGCGGCCTCCTCCGGATCGGTCAGCATCTGGCTGTGGTCCAGCTTGCCTTCGGCACCGATGCCGTCTTCCTCGCCGGCGTCGCCGGTTTCCAGGTTGCCCAGGCAGCCGAGTTCACCCTCGACGGTGACGCCCACCTTGTGGGCCATGGCCACCACCTGACGGGTGACGTCGACGTTGTAGGCGAAGTCGGCCGGGGTCTTGCCGTCCTCACGCAGCGAGCCGTCCATCATCACCGAGCCGAAGCCCAGGTCGATGGCGCCGGCGCAGACCTTGGGGCTGGTGCCGTGGTCCTGGTGCATCACCAGCGGGATGTGGGGATACATCTCGGCGGCGGCCTGGATCAGGTGCTTGATGAAGGGCTCGCCGGCGTACTTGCGGGCACCGGCGCTGGCCTGCAGGATGACCGGCGCGCCGACTTCGTCGGCGGCGGCCATCACAGCCTGGACCTGCTCCAGGTTGTTGACGTTGAAGGCCGGAATGCCATAGCCGCATTCGGCGGCATGGTCCAGCAGCTGGCGCATGGAAACGAGGGGCATGGAATTTCCCGTTGGGTGAGTGAACCTGGCACGCCGCCGCAAGGCCCTGAAGCCCCCGGAAGCCGTCGGCGCTGTAACCGCACCGTAACCTCGGGAATTCTAGCGACCGCCCCTGCACCCGGGCACCCCTCAAGCGGGGACCGCCGGGCCGGTCGGGCGCTCAGGCCACGCGGCAGACCTTGAGCATGTTGGTGCCGCCGGGGTAGCCCATGGGCTCGCCGCAGGTGATGGCGTAGGTGTCGCCCGGCTTGAGCAGGCCGTTGTTGACCAGCAGGCGCTCGGCCTGGACCAGGGCCTGGTCGCGGTCATCGCTCATGGGCATGAGGACCGGGCGCACGTTGCGGTACAGCGCCATGCGCGCCTGCGAGCCCGCCTTGTGGGTCAGGCCGTAGATGGGCACGCGGATGTTGTAGCGGCTCATCCACAGGGCGGTGGAGCCCGATTCGGTCAGGGCGATGATGGCCTTGCAGCCCAGGTGGTGGGCGGTGAACAGCGCACCCATGGCGATGGCTTGGTCGATGCGGCCGAAGGTCTTGTTGGTGAAGTCGGCGTCCAGGCGCACCTCATGCGCGCGCTCGGCCTCCAGGGCGATCAGGTGCATGTGCTCCACCGTCTCCACCGGGTACTTGCCGGCGGCGGTCTCGGCACTGAGCATGACAGCATCGGTGCCGTCGAGCACGGCATTGGCCACGTCGCTCACCTCGGCGCGGGTGGGCACCGGGTTGACGATCATGCTCTCCATCATCTGTGTGGCGGTGATGGCGATCTTGTCCATCTCGCGGGCCATGCGGATCATGCGCTTTTGCAGCGCAGGCACGGCGGCGTTGCCCACCTCCACGGCCAAGTCACCGCGGGCCACCATGATGCCGTCGGAGGCCTTGAGGATGGCCTCCAGCTGCGGAATGGCCTCGGTGCGCTCGATCTTGGCGATCATGGCCGGCTTGTGGCGCCACGGCTCACCGGCCACATTGGCCAGCTGGCGGGCCATCTCCATGTCGGTGGCGTTCTTGGGAAAGCTCACCGCCAGGTAGTCGCACTGGAAGGACATGGCGGTCTTGATGTCCTCCATGTCCTTGGCGGTCAGGGCCGGGGCGGTCAGGCCGCCGCCCTGCTTGTTGATGCCCTTGTTGTTGGACAGCTCGCCGCCAATCTTGACCAGGGTGTGGACCTGGTCGCCCTTGACGGTGTCCACGGTCAGCACGATCAGGCCATCGTTGAGCAACAGGGTGTCGCCGGGCTTCACATCGCGCGGCAGCTCCTTGTAGTCCAGGCCCACGCCCAGCTCGTCACCCAGCTCGGTGCGGCCGGCGTCCAGCACGAAGGGCTGGCCCGTCTCCAGCATGATCTTGCCCTGGGCGAACTTGCCCACGCGGATCTTGGGCCCCTGCAGGTCGGCCATCAGGGCCACGGGCTTGCCCACGCGGCGGGCGCATTCGCGCACCAGGTTGGCCCGGTCAATGTGGTCCTGGGCCTTGCCGTGGCTGAAGTTCAGCCGTACCACGTCCACGCCAGCGCGCAGCAGCCGCTCCAGGGTGTCGGCGTCGCTGGAGGCCGGTCCGAGGGTGGCAACGATCTTGGTAGCGCGGGGCATGCAGGTCTCCGGTGGTGTCTTGGTGGGGTCCGGTCCTGCGCCAGATGACGCCGCCGGGAAAGGCCATTATCGGCAGGCCTTTCCCGTCGCGGGTTACGGGTGCATTACCGGTTGCAGCGGCAGCCCGCGGCCACCGTGCAGGCGTCACGCCCCAGACAGGAGCGCAAGGCCTGCGCCCCCGTCGGCCTCACTTGGCCGTGGGCATCACGAATTCGGCGCCCTTGCCGATGCTGGCCGGCCAGCGCTGCATGATGGACTTCTGCTTGGTGTAGAAGCGCACGCCTTCTTCGCCATAAGCGTGCATGTCGCCGAACAGGCTCTTCTTCCAGCCACCAAAACCGTGCCAGGCCATGGGCACGGGGATGGGCACGTTGATGCCCACCATGCCCACCTGCACGCGGCGGCTGAACTCACGCGCCACATTGCCATCGCTGGTGAAGCAGGCCACGCCGTTGCCGAACTCGTGGGCGTTGATCAGCGCCAGCGCCTCGGCAAAGTCCTTGACGCGCACGCAGGCCAGCACCGGGCCGAAGATTTCCTCCTTGTAGATGCGCATCTGCGGCGTGACATGGTCGAACAGCGTGCCGCCGGTGAAGAAGCCGCCTTCGTGGCCCGCCACGGTATGGCCCCGGCCGTCCACCACCAGCGTGGCGCCCTCTTCCACGCCCAGGGTCACGTAGCCCTCGATGCGGTCACGCGCTTGCGCGGTGACGATGGGGCCCATTTCGGCATCCAACTCCAGCCCGTTCTTGATCTTGAGAGTGCGCGCGCGCTCGGCCACCTTGGCCACCACCGTGTCGGCGATGTCGCCCACCAGCACCGCCACCGAGATGGCCATGCAGCGCTCGCCGGCTGAACCGTAGGCCGCGCCGATCAGCGCGTCCACCACCTGCTCGACGTTGGCGTCGGGCATCACCACCATGTGGTTCTTGGCGCCGCCCAGGGCCTGCACCCGCTTGCCGTGGTGGGCACCGGTCTCGTAGATGTATTGGGCAATCGGGGTGGAGCCCACAAAGCTCACCGCCTTCACGTCGGGGTGGGCCAACAGGGTGTCCACCGCCAGCTTGTCGCCCTGCACCACGTTGAACACGCCGTCGGGCAGGCCGGCCTGCTTGAGCAGGTCGGCAATGAACAGGCTGGGCGAGGGGTCACGCTCGCTGGGCTTGAGGATGAAGGTGTTGCCCGTGGCCAGCGCCACCGGGAACATCCACATCGGGACCATGCACGGGAAATTGAACGGGGTGATGCCGGCCACCACGCCCAGGGGCTGGCGCAGCGTCCAGTTGTCGATGCCGGTGCCGATCTGGTCGGTGAAGTCGGTCTTGAGCAGCTGCGGCGCACCGCAGGCAAACTCGACGATCTCGATGCCGCGGGTCACTTCGCCCTGGGCGTCGGTGAACACCTTGCCGTGCTCGGCGGTGATCATGGCCGCCAGGGTGTCCTTGTGCTGGTTGAGCAGGTTCAGGAAGGCGGTCAGGATGCGGGCGCGGCGCAGCGGCGGGGTCTCGGCCCAGGCCGGAAAAGCGGCCTGCGCGGCGGCCACAGCAGCGTTCACCTCGTCCACCGAGGCCAGCGCCACCTGGCGCGCCACGGCGCCGGTGGCCGGGTTGTAGACCGCCTGCGAGCGGCCGCTGGCACCCGCCACGACCTGGCCGGCAATGTAGTGGCCAACGTCGGCCGAGGAGGTGAAGGACACGGGGGCGAGGGCCATGGTGAAGCGCTCCGAAGGCGTGGGAAAGAGGACGACAGGGTGGCGGACCGTCTGGCGGTGCGCATCACCTTGGGCCGGCAGTCTAGGCAGCGGCCCTGGGGCTGCCTAGGGTGCGGAACTGGAATCATTGTTCACGCTGACGAACAATCCAGCTCAATATCGTCCATGATGTCGACCCCATGCAAGACCCCACCGACCACCGCGCCACGCCGCTGTGGGCCCATGTCCACGCCCTCACCGTGCTGGCCGACACCGGCAGCTTCACCGCCGCAGCCCAGCGCCTGGCCTGCTCCAAGGCGGCGATGAGCCAGCGGGTGGCCGAGCTGGAACGCGCCGCCGGCGTGCCCCTGGTGCAGCGCACCACCCGCAGCGTGCGGCTGACCGAGGCCGGCCTGCAGCTGGTGGAGCGCAGCCGGGCCGCCTTCGAGACCATTGACGACGCCCTGGCCGGGGTGCGCAACCTGGCCGCCGCCCCCCGCGGCCTGGTGCGCCTGACCGCGCCGGTGGCGCTGGCCCGCCAACAACTGCTGCCGCGCCTGCCCGACTTCCTGCGCCAGCACCCTCAGGTGCGGCTGGAGCTGGACCTCTCGGACCGCCTGGTCTCGCTGGCCAAGGAAGGCTTTGACCTGGCACTGCGCCACACCAGCCACCCGCCGGACACCCACGTAGGCGTGCCGCTGTGCGACACCCGCTCCTGGGTGGTGGCCAGTCCCGGCTACCTGGCGCGCCAGGGCTTGCCGCGTCGCCCGGAAGACCTGAGCACCCTGGATTGCCTGTTCTATCCCCGGCCCGGCGAGCAGGCGCTGTGGAGCTTCGAGCCCGCCACCGGCGGCGCCCGCCTGAGCGTGCCGGTGCACGGCCCTTTTGCGGCCAACAACAGCGAGGCACTGCGCGAGATGGCCCTGGCCGGTCTGGGTCTGGCCCTGCTGCCCGATTTCAGCCTGCAGCCCTGGCTGGGCCGGGGCGAGCTGGTGGCGGTGTTGCCGGACTGGCGCTCGGTGGGCACCTTCGGCACCCAGCTGTGGGTGCTGCGGCCGCACACCAGCCAGGTGCCGCTGGCTGTGCAGGCCCTGACCGCCTGGCTGCGGCGGCAGTTCAGCGCCGGCTTTGGCACCTGACACCGCAGCCGGACGAGGACCGCAGCGCGGCGCACAAAAAAAAACCGACCCGGCCCTTGCGGGCCTGATCGGGAGAAGTCCTCCAGGAGGACGTCGTTGGGCCGGTGGGTGCCGCACCACAAGACCAAGAGGCGCCGCCACGGCACCGTGCCGCTGCGTTTTCACTCTCTTGGTGCATAACCAGCACCCTTGTCAAGCACTATACGCCCAAAGGTACACGCCGTAACTCAGCAGAATTGGGGATAAACCACCATTCACTGGCGCTTTTCCCCTGATTCAAACCAGGACGCCCGCGTCGCGCCCTGCGGGCCTGCGGGGCGCACAATGCGGCCATGTCTGCCCCTGCATCCCCCCTGCCCGAGGACTGGTCGGCCCGCGATCTGGCTGAACTGGACCGCCTGTTGGCCGCCGTGCCGGCGCCGCTCGAATCCCTGGACCCCAGCCTGCTCGACGGCTACCTCTGCGGCGTGCTGCTGCAGCCCCACACGGTGCCCGAGGCCATGTGGCTGGCCCATGTGATCGACACCGAGGGCCGCCCGCTGCCGGCGGGCTTTGCGCTGGAGCCCCTGCGCCAGCAGGTCCGCCGCCGGTACGCCCAGTTGGATGCGGCCATCGCCACGCGCCAGTGGTTTGACCCCTGGATCTTCCAGGACAGCGAGGAGGTGGACGACGACGACGCCCTGGCCCTGGTGCTGCCCTGGTGCGCCGGCTTTGCCATGGCGCTGGACCTGTTCCCCACACTGATGGACGAGGCCGAGGATGAGGCGCTGGAGGGCCTGGCGCTCATCTACCGCGCCTTTGACCCGGACGACCTGGAGGACGCCGACGACCTGCTGGCGGTGATCCAGGAGGTGGGCGAGCCGGACTCCGCGGAAGAGGCGGTGGAAGACCTGGTGACGGCGGTGATGCTGTTGGCCGATCAGACGCGCCCCGCGGTCCAGCCGGTCCGTCCGGCCGCCCGGCCGGCCGTCGCCCCACCCGCCCCGGCACGGCGGGCGGCGGCACCGGCACCGGTCCCGCGGCGACCTGCGCCGGCCGCACCGGCGGGCCGCCCGGGCGCGCGCCCTTCGTCTGGCGGCCCGGCCCGCGGTCCAGCCCGCGGACAAGGCGGTGCCGCCCCCCGAGCGGCCGGGGGCGGCACCGGACGCTCAGGGGGCTCAGGGGGCTCTGGTGGCCCACGCCCCGCAGGCCCCGCCCGCAAGGGGGGCAAGGCCAAACCGTGAAGATCTGCAGCGGCGGCATCACCAACCGGACTGTCGGGCTGGCCGCCGCTGCGTCAATGTGACATGCTGTCACGGTTGACCTGAATTTGACCCGGCCTGCTTGGCCTGTTCGGCAAGCGAGTCCGCCGTCCGGACCCATGCCCAAGACCTCCCCCTCGCGACGGGCCGCGGCGCCCTCCCGCCCTGAAGATACGGCGGCTCCCACGCCCCTGAACATCGTGGCTATCGGCGCCTCGGCCGGCGGGCTGGAAAGCCTGCGGCTGCTGCTGCCCAGCCTGCCGCCAGACGTCCCGGCCTGCTACGTGGTGTTGCAGCACCTGGCCCCCAGCCACCGCTCCATGCTGGCCGAGATCCTCGCGCCCTGCACCCCGCTGCAGGTCCGCGAACTGCACGACGGCGACCGGCCGGAGGCCGGCCTGGTGTTCATCACCCCGCCCAATGCGCATGCCGAATTCGACGGCCAGGCGTTCCGGCTGAGCGTGCCGGACCCGCAGTCCCTGCCGCGTCCCTCCATCAACCTGTTCCTGGCTTCGCTGTCCGAACACCAGCCCGAGCTGTCGGTGGGCATCATCCTGTCGGGCACGGGCAGCGATGGCGCGCTGGGGCTGCGCCAGCTGCGGGCGGCCGGGGGTCGGGCGCTGGTGCAGCGGCCCGACACCGCGCGCTACACCGGCATGCCCGACGCCGCCATCCGGGCGGTGGGGGCCGAGGAGGTGCTGGCGCCACAGGAGATGGGCGCGACCCTGCGGGACTGGCTGTCCGACGCCCGCGGCGGCTTGTCCACCCTGGCAGCCACCACCCTGCCGCCCCTGGCCGAGGGGGAGCTCGCCGAGCTGATCGCCCGCATGCGCCGGCGTTGCGGCATCGACTTCGGCGAGTACAAGGAGGGCACGCTGCTGCGGCGCCTGTCGCGGCGCATGCAGGTCCGGCACGCTGGCACGCTCAGCGCCTACCTGCAGGTCTGCCACGACGACCCGGGCGAGCTGGAGCAGCTGGCACGCGACACCCTGATTTCCGTCACCAGCTTCTGGCGCGACGCCCCGGCCTTCGACGCCCTGGTGGCGACGCTGCGCGAACGCTTTGCCCACCGCGACCTGCTGGCCGACCCCCTGCGTTTCTGGGTGGCCGGCTGCGCCACAGGTGAGGAGGCCTACTCCCTGGTCATGGCCGCGGTCGAGGCCCTGGGTGAGCCCCCGGGCGACCGGGGGCTGCAGGTGTTTGCCACCGACCTGGACCAAGACGCGCTGGTCCTGGCCCGCCGGGGCCTGTTCGCCCCCGCCGCCCTGGTGGACCTGCCGCCGGCGCTGGTGCAGCGCTACTTCACCGCCGTCGGTGGGCAGTACGAGTTCTCGCGGCGGCTGCGGGAGCGGGTGGTGTTCTCACGGCATGACCTGACACGCGATCCGCCCTTCCCCCGGCTGGACCTGGTGAGCTGCCGCAACGTGCTCATCTACCTCAAGCCCGAGACACAGGCACGCATCCTCTCGGCCTTCCACTACGCCCTGCGGCCCGACGGCCTGCTGATGCTGGGCCGCAGCGAGTCGGTGCTGCACCATGAGCAGCAGTTCCATCCGCTGCACAAGGAGCACCGGCTGTTCGTGCGTACCGGCCCGGCCCAGCCCCTGCGGGACGCCGGCGGCTACCGCCTGCCCGCGGCACCGGCGCCCTCGCGGCGCGCGCCGGCCCCCGACTCCGCCACGCAGCTGCTGCGCCTGGCCGCGGGCCACTACCTGCCGGCCTGCGTGCTGTTGGACGAGCAGCTGCAGGTGCTGCAGGTCCATGGCGATGTGGAGCCCTTCCTGGCCCTGCGTCCGGGGGCCCAAACCTGGGACATCCTGTCCCTGGCCCGGCCCGAGGTGGAGTCGGAGCTGCGCCTGCTCTGCGCCCTGCTGCCCGACGGGGTGCACGCCCAGCAGGTGGAGATCAGCCTGGGCCGCGGCCGGTCGCCGCGACGCTGGCGCCTGGAGATGCACCCCTGGACGGGCCAGCAGGGGCAGCGCCTGGCCCTGCTGGCCTTCCTGCCCCTGACGGGGCGCCAGCGCAGCCCTGCCCGCAGCAGCATGACGGGCGCAGAGGACCGCGACCTCCAGGATGCCCGCGAACGACTCAAGACGCTGGTCGAGCAGTTGGAGGCCAGCAACGAGGAGATGCAGGCGCTCAACGAGGAATCCCAGGCGACCAACGAGGAGCTGCAGGCCAGCAACGAGGAGATGGAGGCCGCCAATGAGGAGTTGCAGGCCACCAACCAGGAACTGGCCACGGTCAACGCCGAGCTCAACCACCAGTGGCGGCGCTACCAGCAGCTCTCCGAGGAGCTGCAGAGCATCCAGAACAGCGTGGACCTGCCCCTGCTGGTGATCGACCCCGACCTGACCCTGCGGCGCTTCAACCAGTCGGCGGCCCGCGTGTTCCGGCTGAGCCCGGGCTGCGAGGGCCTGCACTTGTCCACAGTCACCCGCCCGCCCGGCATGCCCGACCTGCAGCCCTGGGTGGAGCAGGCCCAGCGCTCGGCCAGCCCCCTGGTGGTGCCCCTGCCGGGCACCACCGACGGCCGGGAGTACGTGCTGCACCTGGGCCATAAGGTGCTGGACGGCGAGCGTCGCGGCGTGGTGCTGACCCTGGTGGACAACACCGACCTGGCACGCGCGGAGCGCAAGACGCAGGCCGTGGAACAGCGGCTGCTGGCCCTGATGACCCACGGCGGTGCGCTGGTGGCCGTCAAGGACGCCAGCGGCCGCTACGAATTCGCCAACGACCGCTACTGCGAGTTCCTGGGTGTGGCGCCGGGCTCGCTCATCGGCCGCACCGACGCCCAGGCCCTGCCACCCAGCCTGTCCCAGCCCCTGCGGCAGGGCGATCTGGATGCGCTGGCGTTGCCTGGCGGCCAGGTGCTGGAGCGTGAGGAGCGGTTGGTGGTGCAGGAGACGCCGCGCTTCTGGTGGGCCAACCGGCATGTGGTCAACGACGCCGAGGGTGCCACCGTGGCCCTGTGCGTGCAGGCCCTGGACCTGAGCCGCTGGCGCGAGCATGAGGAGGAGCTGCGGGTGGCCAGCCGGGTGATCGACGTCACCCGCGAAGGCGTGATGATCACGGACGCCCAGGGCACCATCCTGCGCGTCAACCCGGCGTTCAGCGCGGTGACCGGCTACAGCCTGGAAGAGGTCCAGGGCAAGAAGCCGCGGCTGCTGAGCTCCGGACGCCACGATGCAGTCTTCTATGACCAGATGTGGCAGACCCTCAGGGCCCAGGGCGCCTGGCGAGGCGAAGTCTGGAACCGCCGCCGCAACGGCGAGATCTATCCGGAGTGGCTCAGCATCAGCGCGCTGCGCGCCGACGACGGCGAGGTGGTGAACTACGTGGGGGTGTTCTCCGACATCTCGGCCCTGGTGGCCTCGCGCGCCCAGGCCGAGCGGCTGGCCACCCACGACACCCTCACCGGCCTGCCCAACCGCGCCCTGCTGCTGGATCGCCTGGAGCATGCGGTGCAGGCGGCCAAGCGCCAGAAGCACGAGCTGGCGCTGTGCTTCATCGACCTGGACAACTTCAAGAACATCAACGACAGCCTGGGCCATGAGGCTGGCGACACCCTGCTGCGCCAGGCCGCCCAGCGCATCGCCGAGAACGTGCGCACCGCCGACACCGTGGCCCGCCTGGGCGGCGACGAATTTGTGCTGCTGCTGGAGCGCTGCAACCGCTTTGACTGCCTGCAGACGGTGGAACGCATCCACCGCGCCCTGTCCGAGCAGATGAGTCTGCAGGACAGCCTGGTGAGCACCGCCGCCAGCATCGGCATCGCCATGTACCCGGAGGACGGTGAGGACGGCGCGGTGCTCATGCGCCACGCCGATGCCGCCATGTACCGGGCCAAGCGCGGCGGACGCGGGCGCTACGAGTTCTTCTCCGCCGAGGTGGGCGAGAGCGCGCGCACCCGCCTGGCGGTGGAGAGCGGCCTGCGCCAGGCCCTTTCCAGCGGCGCACTGCAGCTGCACTACCAGCCACAGGTGGAGGCCGGCAGCGGCCGCTGGCTGGGACTGGAAGCCTTAGTGCGCTGGCGCACGCCACAGGGCGAATGGATCCCGCCCTCGGTGTTCCTGCCCATCGCCGAGGAAACTTCCCTGATCGACGCGCTGGGCGACTGGGTGCTGGACCAGGCCTGCGAGCAACTGGCCCGCTGGCGCGCGCTGGGGCTGGGACAGATCAGCCTGTCGGTCAACATCTCCCCACGACAGCTGCGCGACCGCAGCTTTGCCGACCGGCTGCAGCAGTGCCTGCTGCGCCACCAGATCCCCGGCCAGCAACTGGTGCTGGAGCTGACCGAGAGCGCGCTGCTGCAACCCGGCGAGCACCTGGCCCCGCTGCTGCGGCGCCTGCACGCCATCGAGGTGCGCCTGTCCCTGGACGACTTCGGCACCGGCTACTCTTCGCTGGCCCACCTGCGCACGCTGCCGCTGCAGGAGATCAAGATCGACCGCAGCTTTGTCCAGGGCATGGTGGACCAGCGCGACGACCGGGAGATCGTGGCCGCCATCGTCGGCCTGGCGCGGGCACTGGAGCTGCGGCTGGTGGCCGAGGGGGTCGAAACCGAAGCCCAGCGCCACGCCCTGCAGGCCCACGGCCCGATGCTGCTACAGGGTTTCCTGTTCCAGGCCCCGGCCGCCGCCGAGGCCATCACCCAGAGCCTGCAGGCGCAGCAGGCCCTTGTCGATGCCTGACGCCACCGACATGCCCGCCGGCCAGGGCCTGTCCAGCTGGTACCTGCTGGACGCGGACGACCGCCTCCTCGACGTCTCGCCCGACTGGGATGCCGCCGCCATGGCGGCGGGGGGCAAGCCCCTGCTGCGTGCCGCGGTGGTGGGCCAGCCGCTGCGGCGTTTTGTGAGCGGCGACGCCACCCGCCTGTTCCTGGAAGCCCTGCTGACCGCGGCACGCCTGACCGGACAGCCCCGCAGCCGGCCCTACCGCTGCGATGCGCCGGACAGGGTGCGTGAGCTGCGCATGACGGTGGAGCCGCTGCCAGGCGGCGTGGTGCGGGTGCGCCACGAGCTGCTGGCCTCCCGCCAGCGCCCAGCCCTGCCACAGGTCATCACCCGGGCGGCCACCGGCCGCTGGTGGCGTTGCAGCCAGTGCCTGTCCTTGTGGCCCCGGCAGGGCCAGGTGGGCGGCTTGCCACCGGCCGCTGCAGACCGTCAGGCACGCTGGCTGCCAGCGCCAGCCATCTGGTCGGGCGCCACCACGCCGGGCACCCGGCTGGTGGCCGACGCGGTGTGCCCGGCCTGCCGCCGGATGGCACCGGGCTCGGCCGACCTGGCACCGCAAGCCGAGAACCTGAACCCCGTGGACTGAGCCGCCCGGGGTCGCCAGTGGCCTCAGGCGGCCACCGCCACCTGCAGGCGCGGATCGCGGGCCACCGGACCGCAGAAATTGAAGGCCAACTCCGGCTGGCGGCCACTCATCAGCTCGGCCAAAGCCTTGCCCGAACCTGCGCCGTGGGTCCAGCCCAGGGTGCCATGTCCGGCGTTCAGCCACAGGCGGCCCAGCCGGGCGGCGCGGCCGATGTAGGGAATGTTGGTCGGGGTGCTCGGGCGCAGGCCGGCCCAGAAGTTCGGCTCGCTGGTGTCGGCCACCCCCGGGAACAGCTCCTCGTAGCGGCGTACCAGGGCGGCGCAGCGCACCTTGGCGGTGGCATTGTCCAAGCCGGTGTCATAGCCCGCCATCTCAGCCGTGCCGGCGATGCGAATGGTGTCGCCCAGACGGGAAATGGCGATCTTGCGCGTGTCGTCCAGCAAGCTGACCACGCTGGCGTCCTGGGGACGCTTCAGACGCAGGGTGGCCGAGTAGCCCTTGGCCGGGTAGATGTCCAGGCCGATGCCCAGGGGCCGCAGCAGCGGGGCGGTGAAGGAGCCCATGGCCACCACCGTCTGGTCGCCCAGCAGGGTGCGGCTTTCGCCGGTGCGGACGTTGCGCAGACGGGCCCCCAGCACCTCGCCACCGGCGGCCATCAGGCCCTTGACCTCATGCTCCCACAGGAAGGTGGCGCCGCGCTCGGCACACAGCCGGGCCAGCTTCTGGGTGAAGACGAGCGCGTCACCCGACTCGTCGCTGGGGGTGAAGGTGCCACCGTGGATGCGGTCACCAAAGGCGGCCAGGGCCGGCTCGACCTGCAGCACCTGCTCGCGGTTGAGCACGCGGCGGTCCACACCGTACTGGCGCATCAGTTCGGCCGCGGCCGCGCCGCTCTCGTAGTCGGCGGCGGTGGAGAAGAAGTGCAGGATGCCGCGCTCCAGCCGGTCGTAGGTGATGCCGGTGCGCGAGACCATGTCCTTGAGCGTGGCGTGGCTGTAGGCGCCCAGGGCCACCAGCTGGCGCACGTTGCGGGCAAAGGCCGCATCGGTGCACTGGGTCAGGAACTTCAGGCCCCAGCGCCACTGGTTCGGGTCCAGGCGGGGACGAAACAGCAAGGGAGAGTCGTCCTGCATCATCCACTTGAGGACCTTCAGCGGCGCGTCCTTGTTGGCCCAGGGCTCGCAGAAGCTCACCGAAATCTGGGCGCCGTTGGCGAAGCTGGTCTCCAGGGCCGCGTCGGGCTGGCGGTCCACCACGGTGACTTGATGGCCCAGCTCCAGCAGGTGCCAGGCGGTGGAGATGCCGATGATGCCGGCGCCCAGGACGACGATGTGCATGCTGATTCCCTTGTGCTGCAGACCGCAGTCCACCCCGAGCACCGGGCCTCACTGCGCTGGCGTCATTGTCGGCAGGCGCCCCGGGCGCATGAACATCAGTAAATTCATTTCAGGTTTCATCAGTTTTGCTAATGAAGCTGCGGGCCGCGGAGCCCGTGCCGCGGCGCTGCCGGGCCCGCCGCCCGCCACCAGGCGTGACAGCCCGCACACCTGGGGGATTGCCCGCGCTTGGGGCTGCTTCTCGGGGCTTATCGACGGCGCCGGATGACCGACAACCAGGGTTCCAGGCGCCGCCTCGCGCGGCCCGGCATCACCCGCCAGGAGACCCGATCATGTCCACGCCCCACTCCCGCTCCGGCTTGTTCCAGCGCTGGCGCCAGGCGCACGCGGCCCGCGACCGACCCGGCCAGGATCCGGCGGACATGGGGACGGTGATGGGTTTGGAGTTTTCGCTGGACCAGGCGCCGGCACCGGCCGGTCCGCAGCAAGTTCCGGCCACCGGGGGAAGCCCGGGCGGGCGGACGCGGCGCTGGTGGCCGCAGTGGCGTCCCCAGGGACGCGGGTGAGGCCGGTGGTGGCCGCGGCCACCACCGCAAGGTCCGCTCAGCGGACCAGCAGCACCGGGGTCTTGCAGTGGGCCAGTACCTTGGTGGCCACCGAGCCCATGACCAGGTTGCCCAGGGCGCTGTGCCCATGCGAGCCCAGCACCAACAGGTCGAACTCGCCCTTCTCGGCCACGCCGGCGATCACGTCGGCCGGGCCACCGGACTTGAAGACGAACTCGGCGTTGAGCTTCTGCTTGGTGAAGAAGGTGCGGATGGGCTTGAACACCTTTTCGGCCTCCTCCTCGTAGTGGGACTTGAGCAGCGCCTTGTCCAGAGCGGCGGCGGCCCGCGGCGGCACCGCGGCCACGGCGTGGACCACGGTGTAGGCGTGCTGGGCACCGAGCCACTCGTCATGGGCAGCCAGGTAGGCCAGCATGCGCTTGGTGTAGGCGCTGCCATCGACGGCGACGAGGATCTTCATCGGGTCTCCTTCAATAGGACGTTCGGAAACAGGGTTGGGGCTTTGGGTTCAGTGTAGGCCCGCCACTTCAGACCTCGACTACGCGAAAACCGTCAAAGCCGTCGGCCTCGCCCTTGCGGGCCAGCCCCCGGGCGTTGCACACCACCCGCGCGGGCAGCCGCCCGGTCCGCTCCACCCGGTAGTCGTGGCGGCAGTGGACATGGCCGTGGATCCACAGGTCCGCGCGAGCCAGCAGGTCGTCGTCGGCATTGCAGAAACTGGCAGTCCCCGGTTGCCGCCCGTAGCGGGGGTCAGCACTGCGCAGACTGGGCGCAAAGTGAGTGATCACCACCTGAGCCACGGCACCAGCCTGCGCCAGCGGCACCGCCAGGGCCGACTCCAACCACGCCCGATCGGCGAGACCCGCCTCGCGCACAGCCAGGGCGTCAAAGGGTCGCTCGGTCGTCCCGTCGGCCACCGTGCTCTGCTGCACCCGCTGGAAGTAGGCCGCCGCACGCAGCGCCCGCTCCCGCTGGGCAGCCCCGAAGAGGTCGAAGTCGCTCCAGCGCAGCACACCGGTCAGGCGCACCGGGCGGCCGTCGTCACCGGTCATCACCACGCTCTCGCGTTCCAGCAGGCGCAGGCCCAGGCGGTCGCACAGCGCGCGCAGGTCGCGCCAGGCGGCACCAATCTCGCGGCGGTCGAATTCGTGGTTGCCCGCCACCACCAGCACCGGCACCGGCCAGCCGGCAAACCGGGCGTAAGAGGTCCAGCCGGTGTCGATGTCCCCGGCCAGGACCAGGGCCTCGGCGCCAGGGGCAGGCTCGGGCGAAAAATCTTCGGATTCCAGGTGCAGGTCGGAGAGGATCTGGAGGCGCATGGGGCGCATCATCGCAGCCCCGCCCGGCGCCCCCTCCCCGGACTCAGTCCAGCTGCGGCAGGCTCAGGGTGAAGCGCGCGCCGCCACCCTCGCGGGAGTAAAGCGTAAGCGTGCCGCCCATCAGCTCGGCCAAGGCCCGTGACAGGGCCAGGCCCAGGCCGGTGCCGCCGTGCTGGTAGCTCACGCGGTCATCGCCCTGGCGGAACTTCTCGAAGATCAGCTCCTGCAGCTCCGGGGCGATGCCCGGTCCGGTGTCCACCACATGGAAGCGCACATGGTCCGGCGCGGTGTCCACCTCGATCAGCACGTGGCCCTTCTCGGTGAACTTGATGGCGTTGGACATCAGGTTGTTGAGCACCTGCTTGACCCGCAGGCCGTCGCAGCGCACATGCACCGGCACGTCCGGCGCGATGCGCACCCGGATTTCCAGGCCCTTGGCCGAGGCGGTGAGGGCGAAGAAGTCGGCCGTGCCCTGCACCAGGGGCATGACCGCCTCGGGCTCGGGATGGATGGCCATGGCCCCGGCCTCGACCTTGGCCAGGTCCAGGATCTCCGAGAGCAGGCGGTTGAGGTGCTCAGCACCCTTGCGGATCAGGCCGGCCTGCTCCTTGAACTTCGGGTTGTCCAGCCGACGCTCCATCAGCTCGGAGAAGCCCAGGATGCTGGTGAGCGGCGTGCGCAGCTCATGGGAGATGGCGGCCAGGAACTCGCTCTTGGCCCGGTTGGCGCTCTGGGCCTGGGCCTCGCTGTCCTTGAGGGCCTCATGCGCCTTCTCCAGCCGCCTCAGGCTGATCTGGAAGATGACGGCGGTGGCCACCAGCGCCAGCGACACCAGGCCGGCCAGCAGCACCACCAGGTTGCGGGTGTCGCGCCAGCTCTCCAGCGCCTCCTCCAAGCCGGTGGCCACGGCCACGTAGAGCGGGTAGTCGCCCACCTGGCGGTAAGCCGAGATGCGTTCGATGCCGTCCAGGGTGCTGGCGCTGATGAAATGGCCGAAAGGCGCCAGTTCGCTGCGCGCCAGCGGGCTCTCGCGGCCCAGGTTGGAGCCCATGCCCACGCTCTCGCCCCCCAGCACCCGGGCACGGATGTTGAGGTCGCGGCCCACCAGGGTCACGCCCCCCTGGGTGCCCAGGGAAACGCTGCGGTAGACGTCCTCGAAGTACACGGGATCCAGCGAGGCCACCACCACCCCCAGGGCCTGCCCGTCCGGACCGTCGATGCGGCGGGAGAGCTGGATGGTCCAGCGCTTGGACACCTTGCCCAGCACCGGCTTGCCCACGAACAGGCCGTTGCCCGGCACCGGCAGGGCCCCGGGCGCCAGATGCACACGGACATGCTCGCGTTCAGACAGGTCCACATGACCGGTCTTGGTGCCGTCCGGGTCGATGTTGCTGCCCATGAACCGGCCGTCGGCCCCCACCAGCGACAGCTGCACCAGGATCTTGGGCGCCAGGCCGGTCTCGTTGGCGAAGCGCACCAGATCGGGCGTGCCCTGGCCGGCGCGTACCGCATCGCGCAGGCGCAGCGCGGCCTGGTCGGTGGCGGCCAGCACCCGCAGGGTCTGTTCCTGCAGGGCACTGGAGAGGTTGGTGTTCTGCCGCACCTCGGCGGTCAGGGTGTCGTCCCACTTGACCTTGAGCAGCAGACCAACCATGGCCCAAGTGCCCACCAGCAGGATGATGGTGAAGACCATCGCGACCACACTCAGGCGCCAGCGGCGCTGCCCCAGACCGATGGCGCCGCGGGGGGGGGCCGAGGGGACGGGAGTCAGGGGCGCGAGGGTGGAGGGCATCAGGTGGCAGGCGGGAGGAGCGGGCGCCGCAGGTGTCGGCCCAGTAGCCTGCACCATGCCACAGGCGCCTGGGCGCGGCGCGCCAGAAAGCGCATGGAAGACCCCTTAGTTTGCCGTCAAGCCCCTGTTCTGGGAAGCCAGGCCACCCCGCCCCCATGACACCCGGGCATGGACCATGCATCATGGGGTCTTTCCTGTTGTACCCCACCGACCGCCGACCGAACGCCCTGGAGATCCCGCATGAACCGCCCCGCCCTGCTGCTGCTGTGCCTGACCGGTTGGGCCGGCGTTGCGGCCCGGGCAGAGCCGGTGATCGCCCCCGGCGGCGGAGGGCCCTCCTCAGGCGGCGCTGACGCCGCCAGCGTGAGCTTCAGTGACCTGCTGCTGCCCTTTCGCCTGCCCATGGCGGCGCTGACCGACACCATGGAGGACATGAGCGACATCTTCGGCCGGGGCTACCAGCTGGGCCTGGCCATGGTGGCCTCGCCCGAGCGGCCCGGACAGGGCGCCCTGGCGCTCAGCACCAAGCCCGTGATGTCGTTCCAGTACGGGCGGCTGCGCATCACCAGCTCCATGGGCGGCCTGATCGAGCGTGGCCGCGGCAGCAGCCAGGCCCTGGGCTTCTCCCTGGTGTTGTGGGACACCTCGCGCTGGAACACCGGGGTGAGCCTGCGCACCGACCGCGGCCGGGAGGTGGACCCCGACGATCCGGTGCTGCGCCACCTGCCCGAGGTGCGCTCCACCCTGCGGGCCCGGGCCATGGCGCGTTACCGCATCACCCACCAGTGGTCCTGGGGCAACAGCCTGAGCGTGGACCTGCTGGGCCACGACGGCGGCACGATCTACAGCACCGACCTGGGCTTTGGCACGGCGCTGGCTCCGGACTGGCGTTTCAGCGCCGGCGTGGGCATGGGGGTGGCCGATCGCACCTACATGAGCAGCTACTACGGGGTAAGCGAGGCCTCGGCCGCGGCCAGCGGCGGGCTGCTCAGCCCCTACCACCCCAAGCCCGGGCCGCAGGCGGTCAGCGCCAGCGCCGCGCTGACCTGGCAGTTGCACCCCAACTGGCGCCTGGGCACTTCGGTCAGCGCGACCCAGCTGCTGGAACAGGCGCAGCGCAGCCCGGTCACCGCGGCCGCCTTCAACTACAACGTGGCCGTGGGCGTGGTCTTCCAAAGCCGCCGCACCACCGAGGACGACGACTGATCCCTGATCCGCCGGCGGCGCTCAGGCCACGCTGAGCAGCGTGGTGCGCCGCGCCTGCATGGCCTGGTCCATCAGGGCCGCTGCGGCATAGCTGGCAGTGGCCGACTGGTGCTCGGCTGGCGAGCGCTCCAGGTCCAGCCCCCCCTGCACCAGCGCAACGTTGCGCTGGGCAAACTCCACCCGCTGGGCCAGCTGCTGCAGGGCCCGGGCCTGGCGGTCCACCTCGTCGCGGGCCTGCTGGTCCAGCGAGCGCGCCAAGTCGCCGTCGCCTTCCTGGGCGGTGGCGCGGGGACGTTCCGGCAGCGCCCGGACCGGGGCCACCACGGGGGTCAGCGCGGACACGGTGTTCATGGTCGGGAAGGGTCGGCGGCGAAAGGGGGAGGGGCGAGGACGCCATCTGGCGCCCACAGCCACGATGATGCAGCGCCACCCGCGGCCAAGCCAGAGGCGCGGCCCTCAAGCCCGGCCAGGATGTGCCGAAATTGGCGCCCGTGCCGGCAACAGGCCCGCAATACAGATCGGTTCACAATACCGGGCTCCAGCTTTTGTGTTCACGGGACCTGCGCATGAAGAAACGTACCCTGCTCGGCCTGATGGCCGCCACCCCTCTGGCCATGCTGACGGGCTGCGGCTCAGGCGATGACAGCGGCACGTCGCGGGTGCGTCTGCTCAACGCCAGCCGCGGCTATGGCTCGCTGGACCTGTATGTGGACGACAGCAAGGTCAGCAGCGCCACCGCCTTTGGCACCCTCAGCAGCTACGCCAGCATCGACGACGGCAGCCCGGAGGTGGTGCTCAGGTCGGCCGGCTCCAGCACCAAGCTGTCGACCAACAGCAGCATCGCCTTCTCCTCGGACGTCGACTACACCGTGGTCGCCTACGGCTGGTCGGGCAGCGTCTCCAGCGCCGTGATCGCCCACGACGAGGACACCCCCGACAGCGGCGAGGTCTCCCTGTCCATCCTCAACACCGCCTACGACGCCGGCCTGCTGGACGTCTACCTCTCGGCTGAAGACGAAGCGCTGGACGACCTGGTGCCCTACGAGGAGGCCATGCGCGTCAAGCATGCCGCGGCCCAGACGCTGGACAAGGGCACTTACCGCCTGCGCGTGACCAAGTACGGGGACAAGTCGGACCTGCGCCTGGACGTCTCGGGCATCACCCTGGCCGACAAGTCCATCTCCACCCTGGTGCTGGTGCCCGCCGGCGAAGGCGCCGCCCTGGTCAGCGCGCTGCTGGTGCCGCACGGCGGCAACACCGTGACCGCCCTGGCCAACACCCAGGCCCGGGTGCGCGCGGCCGTGACCGTCTCCGACGGCGCCAAGGTCAGCCTGTCGCTGGGCGGCGAGAGCCTGGTGTCGGCGCTCAAGTCCAGCACCATTGACGTGTACCAACTGGTCAACGCCGGCACCTACACCCTGACCACCACCGTGGACGGCACGACCCTGGCCACCCAGTCGGTGACCCTGGCCGCCGGCACCGACACCACGCTGCTGGTGACCGGCGCCAACGCCGCCGACGCCGCAGTCACCGTGCTGAGCGACGACAACCGCGTCTCGCAGGCCACCAACCGCTACCGCATCCGTGTGGTGCATGCGGCCTCGTCCATCGCCGACGAGGCCGTCACCCTCAAGGTCTCGGGCTCGACCGTGGTGACCAACCAGGCCTATCGCAGCGCCTCGGCCTACAGCACCAAGACCTCGGGCACCTCGCTGACCGTGAGCATCGAGTCGCAATCCTTCGACGTCTACAACTCCGACGACGAGGACATCGCCGACAACTCGGTCTACACCGCCATCGTCTGGGACAAGAACGGCGCGCTGACTGCCGAGATCTTCCAGGACTACGAGGCCGTCTTCAGCTGAAGCCAAGGCCGGCGCCCTGCGTGGCGCCGGCACCGTCCCCGCCAAGCAGGAGAGACAGCGCATGAAAGCCCTCTGGAACGGCGTGGTGATCGCCGAAAGCGACGACGTGGTGCTGGTGGAAGGCAACCACTACTTCCCCGACACCTCGCTGCGCCGCGAGCACACCACCTTCAGCAACCACCGCAGCACCTGCCCCTGGAAGGGCGAGGCCCGCTACATGAGCCTGCTGGTCAACGGCGAGCTCAACCCCGACGCGGTCTGGTACTACCCCTCCCCCAGCGACGAAGCCGCCGAGGTGCGCGGCCGGGTCGCCTTCTGGAAGGGCGTGCAGGTCGTCGCCTGAGACGACGACCCCGCGGCCAGACCCGACCTGTCCCCTGGCTGCCGGGCCCCGCCATGGCCGACCCCCTACCGCTCCTGCCCGATGGCCGGCCGCTGGGGCCGGCGCACCTGCGCCGGCTGCGCGAACTCTGGCGCAGCGCCGGCTGGCCACACCAGGACCCACTGGAGCTGGACCTGCTGTTGGCGGGCCTGTTGGAGCCCCAGACCGACGCCGCCGGCCGCCAAACCTTGCGGCTGACCCCTGCCGGCCTGCAAGCCCTAGCCGGCCACCACCAGCGCCACCGCCGCGCCCGCGACGGCCATGAGGGCCTGGTGGCCCGGGTGGCCCAGGAGCAGCAGCGCCAAGGCCGTCTGGTCTGGCGTGGCCTCAGCCTGCGCGCCGCCGTGCCGCAGGCCCTGCTGGCCCCCGGCGCACCAGCCGTTGCCGCCCGCGACGACACCTGGGATCCACCCGCCTCCATCCCCGGCCCCGACCTGCTGAGCCTGCTGCAGCCCGAGGCCCCCGCCGGCGGCCCGGCCCGCCCCGGCGCCAGCGCCGCCGGCCTGCGCTGGGTCATGGCCATGCCCGACGTCTATTCCATCCGCCCCAGCTCCCGCGAGGACCAGGTGCTGCCGGTGGCCCTGGAGATCAAGGTGCGACGGGCCGACCTGCTGTCCGACCTCAAGCGCCCCGCCAAGGGGGAGGCCTACCGCGCCATGGCCAGCGAGTGCTGGTACGTGCTGCATGCCGGCATCGGCCAGGCCCACGAGGTGCCGGACGTGTTCGGTGTGATGGTGGCCCATCCCGATGGCCAAGGCGGATACGGCCGGCTGGAGGTGCTGCGGCCGGCGCCGCGCCGGCCGTTCCAGGTGCCCCTGGCCATCTGGCTGGCCCTGGCCCGGGCCACACCCGAGCCCGCGGCCGACGCGCTGGCCCAGCCCGGACTGGCGGCGCTGGACGACCTGCCCGGTCACGGTGACGCCGACAGCCTCCTCGACGCGGCGCCCGCCCCACCCACGTCCCCAGACACGGCGGCGTGAGCCCCCGGTCGCGCGCCCCGGCATTGCGACGACACTCTGCCCATGCCCCGACACCGTACGCCCACGCCCGCCCGCCTGCGACAGGGCTTGTGCGCCGTCCTGCTGCCACTTCTGCTGGCCACGGCACCCGCGCCCGCCCCCGCCGCGCCGCCCGCCGCGCCGTCCTGCACC
>NZ_JAAGOH010000025.1 GCF_010499455.1 Ideonella livida
CCGCGCCGCCCGTCGCGCCCGCGCCCGCGCCCGCGCTGTCGCTGCAGCCCTGCCGCCTGCCGGGCCTGGCCACCGCCGTGCGCTGCGGCACCCTGGCCCGCCCCCTGGATCCTGCCGATCCCCACGGCACGCAGATCACGCTGCAGGTGGCGGTGCTGCCGGCGCTGGCCCGCCAACCCCGGCCCGATCCGCTGCTGTTTCTGGTGGGTGGCCCGGGACAGAGCGCGGTGGAGCTGGCCGCCACCCTGCAGGCCCTGGTCGGCCCGCTGGGCCAGCAGCGCGACCTGGTGCTGGTGGACCAGCGCGGCACCGGACGCAGCGCACCGCTGCGCTGCCCGGCGCTGGAACAGCCCGCCACCGCCCCGCTGTCGCAGCAGTTGGCCGGCACCGAGGCGCAGGCCCGGGCCCTGGCCGCCTGCCGCCAGGACCTGGAACGCCTGCCCGGGGGGCGGCTCACGGCCTATGGCACCGCACAGGCCGCCGCCGACCTGGAGGCCGTGCGGCAGGCCCTGGGCGTGGCGCAGTGGAACGTGATCGGCGTCTCCTATGGCACGCGGCTGGCGCTGGAGTTGCTGCGCCAGCAGCCCCAGACCGTGCGGCGCCTGGTGCTGGACGGTGTGGCCCCGGCGGGCATGGGCCTGCCCGACGCCGCCGAGCAGGACGCGCAGGCCGCGCTGGACGGCTGGCTGGCGGCCTGCGCGGCCGACCCGGCCTGCCACCAGGCCCATCCCCGTCTGGGCGCGCGGTGGCAGGCCTGGCTGGCACGCCTGCCGCAGACCTTCACCTTGGCCCATCCACTCACCGGAACCCTGGAGCGTGTGCGCCTGGACGCCGAGCAGGTGGCCGGCCTGCTGCGCGCTCCGCTCTACCAGCCCGCGCTGGCCGCCGGCCTGCCTCGCGCCATGGAGGCTGCCATGGCCGGACGGCCCGACGGCCTGCTGGGCCTGGCCGCCAGCCTGCAGGGCACGGACGGGGGGCCGGGCCTCTACCACGGCCTGCATTACGCCGTGGTGTGCCAGGAGGACATGGCCCCCCTGCCCACTGGCGCCCGGCCCGGCCCGCTGCGCCGCCAGTACGAGACCCTGTGCCGCGGCTGGCCCACCGGCGCCCCGCCCGCACCGCTGCCACCCAGCCCGGCGCCGGTGATGCTGTGGGCCGGCGGTGACGACCCGGTCACCCCGCCGCGGCACGCGCTGCGCGTGGCCCAGGCCCTGGGCCCCAAGGCACGGTTGGAGGTGATGACCCACGGCGGCCACGGCCTGCTGTCCCACCCCTGCGTCGCCGACCGGGTGCGCCGCTTCATCCAGGCCCCTGACGAGGCCGCCGCCCTGCGCGTCTCCGGTGCGCTGGGCGCCCCGCCAGCCGGCGGCTCGGTGCCCCTCACCGCCGTGGCCTGGGGCTCCTGCAGCCTGGGCCTGCCCCGTCCGCTCCCCCTGACAGACGGCGCCCGCCCTCGGCAGGACACGCCCCCGCCGACCCAGCCGCCTGCAGCCGCCCCGCGATGATCCAGACCGAACACCTTTGCCGCCGCTTTCCTGCGCCACGACGCCTGCGGGACTGGCGGCCCCGTGCCGGGCCCGCCCGTGCGCCCATCACCGCGGTGGCCGACGTGAGCTTCACCGCCGCCGACGGCTGCATCACCGGCTTGCTGGGGGCCAACGGCGCAGGCAAGACCACCACGCTGCGCCTGGTGGCCGGCCTGCTGGCGCCCGATGCCGGCTGGGTGCAGGTGGATGGCCTGCCGGTGCACCCCGAGCCGCGCGCCGCCCAGGCCCGGCTGGGCGTGCTGTCCGACGCCCGCGGGCTGTACCCGCGGCTGACCGCGCTGGAGAACATCATCTACCACGGCCAACTGCAGGGCATGAGCGCTGAACATGCCCATGAACGCGCCCTGGCACTGGCCCAGTGGCTGGACATGGTGCCGCTGCTGCACCGCCGGGCCGATGGCTTCAGCCAGGGCGAGCGCATGAAGACCGCCCTGGCCCGCGCCCTGGTGCACGACCCGGCCAACATCATCCTGGACGAGCCCACCAACGGCCTGGACGTGGTGGCCACGCGTGCGCTGCGGCACTTTCTGCGCGAGCTGCGCGACCGGCAAGGCAAGTGCATCCTGGTGTCCACCCACATCATGCAAGAGGTGGAGCGCCTGTGCGACCACGTGGTGGTGGTGGCCCAGGGGCGCACGGTGGCCCAGGGCAGCGTGGCCGCGCTGCGGCAGGCCACCGGGCGGCAGGACTTCGAGGAAGCCTTCGTCGCCCTGGCCTTTGAGGACACGCCAGCCGCCGCCCCCGGGGGCCCCCTGGACGCAGGAGCCGACCATGCGCCGCGCTGACACCCCACCCGGCAGCGCCCTGGCCGGGGCCTGGGCAGTGTTCCGCAAGGAGTGGACCGACGCCCTGCGCGATCGCCGCACCCTGCTCATGGTGCTGGTCAGCGCGGTGCTGATGGGCCCCCTGGTGCTGGTGCTGCTCTCCGGCCTGGTGTCGGACATGGAGGCCCGTGCCCAGAGCCGCCAGGCCCTGGTGCAGGGCCTGGGCCGGGCCCCCACCCTGGAAAACTACCTGCTGCGCCAGGGCTGGCAGCTGCGCGAAGCCCCGCCCGAGCATGAGCGCCTGCTGCGCGAGAACCGCCTGCCCCAGGCGGTGCTGCGGGTGGAACCCGACTTCGAGCAGGCCCTGCGCGAGCGCCGCGCGCCGCGGGTGACGGTGGTGGCCGCCAGCGACAACCCGCGGGCCCAGGGGTCGGCGCAGCAGCTGCAGGCCCTGCTGCAGGGCTTTGCCCACGAACGCGCCCGCCTGGAACTGGCCCTGCGCGGGGTGTCACCCCAGGTGCTGCAGCCCCTGCGGGTGGCCGAGGAGGATCTGGCCCACCCGGCGGCGCGCGCAGCGCGGGTCACCGGCATGCTGCCGTTCTTCGTGCTGATGGCGGTGCTCTACGGCGCGCTGAACGCCGCACTGGACACCACCGCCGGCGAGCGTGAGCGCGGCACCCTGGAGCCGCTGCTGCTCAACCCCGTGCCCCCCTGGGCGCTGGCCCTGGGCAAGTGGGCGGCGGTGGCGGCGGTGGGCCTGCTGATCGCGGTGCTCAGCAGCCTGAGCTTCCTGCCCGGGCAATGGCTGCTGCAGAGCGAATCGCTGGCCGCCTTGTTCCGCTACGGGCCTGCCGAGGCCCTGCGCTTCATCGTGCTGCTGCTGCCGCTGGCCGCGGCCATGGCCGCGGTGCTGATGGCCGTGGCCCTGCCCTGCCGCACCGTCAAGGAAGCCCAGGCCAGCAGCACGCTGGTGGTGCTGGCAGTGCAGATGCTGCCCATGGTCACCCTGTTCAGCCTGGAGGGCGAATCCCCCTGGCAGCGCTGGGTGCCGGGCCTGGCGCAGTTCAACCTGCTCAACCAGGTGCTCAAGGGCAGCCCGGTGGACGCCGGGGCCCTGCTGGCCTCTTGGCTCAGCTGCGGCCTGCTGAGCCTGCTGGCGCTGGCCAGCGTCGCCCGCCGGCTGCGGCGGGGCGCCGGGGGCTGAACGGGCCGGCGCCGGCACGCGGCGCCCGGGCCTCAGCCCAGGCTCAGGCCCACGTAGTTCTCGGCCATGGCGGTCATAGCGGCCTCGGAGTTGACCAGGTAGTCCAGCTCGGCTTCCTGCATCTTGCGGCCGAACTCGCCGTTCTCAGGGAAGCGGTGCATCAGCGAGGTGAACCACCAGCTGAAGCGCTCGGCCTTCCAGATGCGGGAGAGGGCGCGCTGCGAGTAGCTGTGGATGCCGGCCTCACGGCCGCTGGCGGCACCGCCGTAGTACTCGGCCAAGCCGCGGCTGAGGATGCCCACGTCAGAGGCCGCCAGGTTCAGGCCCTTGGCGCCGGTGGGCGGCACGATGTGGGCGGCGTCGCCGGCCAGGAACAGGCGGCCAAAACGCATGGGCTCAGCCACAAAGCTGCGCAGCGGGGCGATGCTCTTCTCGATGGACGGGCCGGTGACCATGCGGGCCACGTCCTCGGGCGGCAGGCGGCGCTTGAGCTCATCCCAGAAGGCGGCGTCGCTCCACTGCTCGACCTTGTCTTCCAGCGGGCACTGCACGTAGTAGCGCACCCGCGTCTTGCTGCGCATGCTGCACAGCGCAAAGCCACGTTCGTGGTTGGCGTAGATCAGCTCTTCGTGCACCGGCGGCACATCGGCCAGCACGCCCAGCCAGCCGAAGGGGTAGATCTTCTCGAAATTCTGGATGGCGCCGGCCGGCACGCTGGCGCGGGCCACCCCGTGGTAGCCGTCGCAGCCGACGATGAAGTCGGCCTGGATCTCGTGGGTCTGGCCGTCCTTCTCGTAGCGCACGCGCGGCTGGCTGCCGTCAAAGTCGTGCAGGCTGACGTTGGCGGCCTCGTACACGGTGTGCAGGCCGGCGGCGGTGCGGTGGTCCATCAGGTCGCGGGTGACCTCGGTCTGGCCGTAGACCATCACGCGCTTGCCGGTCAGGGCATGCAGGTCGATGCGGTGGCGGCGCTCGCCAAAGCACAGGTCAAAACCGTCGTGCGGCAGGCCTTCACGGTGCATGCGCTCGCCCACCCCCGCCTCGTTGAGCAGGTCCACGGCCACCTGCTCCAGCACGCCGGCGCGGATGCGGCCCAGCACATATTCGGGCGTTTGGCGCTCCAGGATGACGTGGTCAATGCCCGCCTTGTGCAGCAGGGCTCCGAGCAGCAGGCCGGACGGGCCGGCGCCGATGATGGCGACTTGGGTACGCATGGCGATCACCTCAGGAAGGGTTCAGCAGGTCGGGGCCCGGCAGGCCCCGCAATGCCCGGCAGTGTGCGGCGCACGGCCCGGTTCGCCCATGCACGGACCCGGCAGGGTCTTGCACTTATGGAACATACTGAGGCGGTGATTACCCTGCCCTCCACGCCGCCCGACCAGCCCTTGCCGGCCTACCAGCTCTACGGCGAACCCGCCCCAGCACAGGGCAGTGAGCCGTGGCACCTGGAGACCATCTCGGCGCGCAGCCGACTGCACGACTGGGAGATCCGGCCGCACCGCCACGAGGGATTCCAGCAATTTCTGCACCTTCGCAGCGGCCAGGCCCAGGCCTGGCTGGACGGCCGGACCGAGCCCCTGACCGGGCCTTGCGTGGTCAGCGTGCCGCCACTGGCGGCGCACGGTTTTCGCTTCGAGCCCGGGGTGCAGGGCCATGTGCTGACGGTGCAGGCGGCCCACTTGCTGCCGCTGCTGCAGCGCCTGGGCGCGGCCGATGGAACGCTGCTGGCCCGCCTGGGCCAGCCGGCCCACCTGCCCCTGCGCCGCACCCCGGCCCTGGCGCGCACGCTGCAGGCCCTGGTGGACGAGCTGGCGCAGGAATACACCGGCCATGCCCCCTGGCGCGCCCAGACGCTGGATGCGCTGTGGCTGCGCTGGGTGCTGGGCCTGGCGCGGGCCCTGCCCGACACGACGCCGGCGGGGGCCGCGGCCGGCCCGCCCCGGCGGGCGCACGACCATCTGGTGCGCTACCGCGCGCTGGTGGCCTCGCGCTTCCATCTGCAGCCGCGGGTGAGCGACCTGGCCGCCGAGCTGGGCCTCACGGCCACCCAGCTCAACCGGGTGTGCCGCGCCACCGCCGGCTGCAGCGCCTTGGACCTGCTGCATGCCCGCCTGCTGCTGGAGGCCCAGCGTGAGCTGGCCTACACCCGCCAGAGCATCAAGCAGATTGCCCTGGCGCTGGGCTTTGCCGACCCGGCCTACTTCTCACGCTTCTTCCAGCGCCTGTGCGGGCAGTCGCCCCAGGCCTGGCGCGAGGCGCGCCGGCCGGCCAGCACGCCGGTGGCCACCGCCCCCGCCACCGGGGAGCCGGCGGGCTTCAGCCCACGCGGTGCAGGCGGGTCTTGAAGCGCTGGCCGTTGGCCACGTAATGCTGGGCGCTGAGCTTCAGCCGCTCGATCTGCTCGGGGCTGAGCTCACGCTTGACCACGGCCGGGCTGCCGACGATGAGCACCCCATCGGGGAAGACCTTGCCCTCGGTGACCAGGGCGCCCGCGCCCACCAGGCAGTGGCGCCCGATGCGCGCGCCGTTGAGCACCACCGCGCCGATGCCGATGAGCGAGCCATCGCCAATGGTGCAGCCGTGCAGCGTGGCACGGTGCCCGATGGTGACGTCCTCGCCGATGGTCAGCGGCACGCCAGCGTCCGAATGCATCACCGTGGCCTCCTGCACATTGCTGCCGCGGCCGATGCGCACCGGCTCGGGCTGGTCGCCCCGGATCAGACAACCGGGCCAGACGCTCACGTCCTCGCCCAGCTCCACCCGCCCGATCACCTCAGCCGACTCGGCCACCCAGGCCGAGTCGGGCACCACGGGGGCCACACCATCGAGTTCATACAAGGCCATGGGATCTGTCTCCAGTCGTTGAGATGTCGCGGCGGGCCGGCAGGCGGCCCGCGCCTGGTTCAGGGGGCCGAGGCCGGCGCGGGCGGCAGGGCCGGTGGCGGCACTGGCGTGACAGGCAAGGCGGGCGTGGCAGGTGCGGAGGCCGCCACAGGCGCCGGCCCGGTGGCGCTGGCGCCCGCCGCGGCGGAGGCCGCCGCCTCTGCCGCGCCCGGCTCCTCCAGGCCCACACCGGTGAGCCAGCCGCCCTCGGCATATTCGGCATAGCGCCAGTCGCCGCCGGCCTCCACCACGCCCTCGGGGGGCACCTGCGGAGCCACCGGCACGCCGCGCAGGGCGCGCTCCATGTAGCTGATCCAGACCGGCAGGGACAGGCCCCCGCCTGACTCGCGGCTGCCCAGGCTGCGCGGTTCGTCGTAGCCCATCCACACCACCGCGACGATGCCGGGCTGGAAGCCGGCGAACCAAGCGTCCACGGCGTCGTTGGTGGTGCCGGTCTTGCCGTAGAGGTCGGGGCGGCCCAGCTGCGCCTGGGCGCGGGCGGCGGTGCCGCTGCGGGTCACCTCATTGAGCAGGCTGTTGGTGATGAAGACGTTGCGCGCCGGCACCACGCGCAGGTCCTCGGACAGCGCCGGCGCGGGCGGGGCCTCGAACACGGTCTTGCCCTCGCCGTCGACGATGCGCTCGATCACCAGGGGGCTGACCTTGTAGCCGCCGTTGGCCAGCACCGCGTAGGCCGAGGCCAGCTGCAGCGGCGTGACGCTGCCGGCGCCCAGGGCCAGGGTGAGGTTGTCCGGGTGCTTGGCGGCTTCAAAGCCGAAGTGCCCCACCCATTCGCGCGACGGGCCCACCCCCATTTGCTGCACCAGGCGGATGCTCACCAGGTTCTTGGACTTGGCCAGGGCCCGGCGCAGGCTGATGGGGCCGTCGAACTCACCGTCGGAGTTCTGCGGGTTCCAGTCCCCCGGACCCCCGGCGCCGGGCAGCACCAGCGGGGCATCGTTGATCAGGGTCTGGGGCATCACGCCATGCTCAAGCGCCGCCGAATACAGGAAGGGCTTGAAACTGGAGCCGGGCTGGCGCCAGGCCTGGGTGACGTGGTTGAACTGCTGGCGGGTGAAGTCAAAGCCGCCCACCAGGGCGCGCACCCGCCCGGTGCCACTGTCCAGCGACACCAGGGCGCCCTGCGCCTGGGGCCACTGCGCCACCTGCCAGCCCTGCCGCTCGTGCCGGACCACCCGGATCACCGAGCCACGGTGCACCGACAGCTCGGCCGTGGGCTTGGCCACCAGCCCCGGCTGCGCCAGGCGCAGCCCGTCGCCACCGACCGTGATGGTCTCGCCGCTGGCGAGCTGGGCGGTGATCGACTTGGGGCTGGCCTTGAGCACCAGGGCCACGCGCAGGTCCTCGTCATCGCGATGCTCCTTGAGGATCTGGGCGGCCACGGTGTCGGCACTGTCGTCGTCGGGCAGGTCCTCCTGGGCCTCAGGGCCGCGCCAGGGCTGCTTGCGCTCGTGGTCGAGCACGCCGCGGCGCAGCGCCGCCCAGGCGGCCTGCTGGTCGGCGGCCACCAGCGAGGTGTAGACCTTGATGCCGGAGGTGTAGGCCGCTTCGCCGAACTGGTCGTACACCGCCTTGCGGGCCATCTCGGCCACGTACTCGGCATGCACCGTGGTCTGCAGCTTGGTGCGGATCACCAGCTTCTCGGCCTTGGCGGCGGCGTACTCGGTGTCCGAGATGGTGCCGGTCTCGTGCAGCCGGGCCAGGATGACCTGCTGGCGCGCGCTGGCCCGGGCGAAGTTGGTGATGGGGTTGGCAAAGGCCGGGTTCTTGGGCAGGCCCGCCAGCATCGCGCACTCGGCGATGGACAGCTCCGCCAGCGGCTTGCCAAAGTACACCTGGGCCGCGGCGCCAAAACCGTAGGCGCGCTGGCCGAGGTAGATCTGGTTCATGTACAGCTCCAGGATCTCGTCCTTGGAGAGCTGCCCCTCGATCTTGAGGGCCAGCAGCGCTTCTTTGATCTTGCGCTCGGGCGTGCGTCGCGCCGAGAGGAAGAAATTGCGCGCCACCTGCTGGGTGATGGTGGAGGCCCCCTCCACCCGGCCGCGGGTGAAGACGTTGAACACCGCGCGCGCGATGCCCCGGAAGTCCAGCCCGCTGTGCTCGCGGAACCGGATGTCCTCCACCGTGACGATGGCGTCCTGCATGCGCCGCGGGATCTGCGCGATGGGCAGGTACTGCCGGCGCTCGGAGCCGAACTGGGCGATCTCCACCCCATCACGGGTGAAGACTTGCAGCGGCAGGCGCGGCTGGTAGTCGGTCACCCGGTCCAGCGCCGGCAGCTGCGGGAAATACACCAGGGCAGCCAGCAGCACCAGCAGCAGCCCGGCCCCCCCCGCAGCGCCCAGGACCACCACGGGCCAGAGCCAGGGCTGGGCGGCCAGCCGCGCGCGGAGTCGGGACAGCAGGGGCGGACGGTCGTCGGTCATGTCGGACAGGAGAAAACTGCGGTGGGAGCGCGCCGGCCGGCAAGCGGGCACGCCGGGGATTATCAACAGCGGACTGTGCGGACAAGTCCGACTGCGCGTGTGGACTGTTGCCCCTCAGGGAAGACCCTGTGTTTACCATTCGACACGATCACATCGGCGCAGGATCCACGCGGTATCCGGTTCTGCCCCCAACTCCAACCAAGAGAGTCAGGGCGACCACGGGTGCCTCATCGGCCACCAGGTCGCCCATCAGGCGAGGTGTCCATGATCCGATTCAAGCGCGCAGGCCGGTGCTCCCGGTCTCGGTGGTCCTGCGGACCGGTCTCGGCGTTCCTGCTGTGCGCCGCCGCCAGTGCGGGCGCCCAGTCGCCGGGCCCTAGCGCCACCACCACCGCCACGCCCGCAGGCAGTCCCGCGGCGGGCACACGCCGCACCACACCGCGGCCGACACCGGCGGCTGGCCCGCGGGCCAGCGCCACTGAAGTGGCGCCCACCGCCCAGCTGCCCGCCCCGATGCTCATGATCTGGCCCCGTTCCGCAGGCCCGGTCCCCACGGGCTCCGGCATCGCCCCGGTCGCAGAGGGCGCCCATGCCACCGAGGTCTCCCCCCGAGCACCGGCCGACGCGGCCACGCCCGGCCCGGCCGACGCCCCCCTCACCGGGGCGGCCCAGCCGGGACGCAGCGCTGGCGCGCCGGACCTGCGGCTACCACCACTGCCCGAGACTGAGCCCGACGCCCCCAGGCCCATCACCGGCCGCGGGGCCGGTACGGGCCCCCGCCCAGCCACGGCGGACGCCCGGGTGCGTCCCGCCACGGCCACCTCCGCTGCGCGCCCGACCGGTCCCGCAAGCGCCCAGGGTCAGGCCTCGCCACGCCCGGCGCCGGTCGCCGCCTCGCCCCTGGCACCAACACCCGCCGCGGGGATCCCGGGCACGACGGCGGCCCCATCCCCCGTGACGCCCCAAGCGTCCATGGCCACCACATCCCCCGCATGGACCGCGACCCCGTCCGCCACCGGGGAACCCGGGCTGGCCACGGCGGAGGGTCTGCGGCTGGCCCTGGTGATCGGCAATGGGCACTATGCGGACGCGCCGCTGGCCAACCCCACCAACGACGCCCGTGCGATTGCCGCCGCCCTGGAGGCCAGCGGATTTCGGGTGGTCCTCAAGCTCAACGCCCCCCTGCGGGAGATGCAGGCCGCCGTGCGCGACTTCGGCGACAGCCTCAAAAGCAGCGGGCGGCAGAGCACCGGCCTGTTCTACTTCGCCGGACACGGCATGCAGATCAAGGGCCGCAACTACCTGATCCCGGTGGGCGCCGAGATCCAGCGGGAAGACGAAGTGGCCTATCACGCCCTGGACGCCCAGGCGGTGCTAGACAAAATGGAGTCTGCAGGCAACAGCACGAACCTGCTGGTCTTGGACGCTTGCCGCAACAATCCCTTCGCCCGCAGCTTCCGCAGTCAGCAGCAGGGCCTGGCCCAGATGGAGGCGCCGGTGGGCACCCTGGTGGCCTTCGCCACCGCGCCCGGCTCCGTCAGCAGCGACGGGGTGGGCAGCAACGGCCTCTACACCGAACACCTGCTGCGTGCCATGCGGACCCCGGGCCTGAAAGTGGAGGACGTCTTCAAGCAAGTGCGCGCGGCGGTCCGACGGGAATCGCAAGGTCGGCAGATCCCCTGGGAGAGCACGTCCCTGGAAGGCGACTTCTACTTCCTCACCCCCATCCGCCCCGGCGGCGCCCTCGCCGCGGCCCTCCAGCCCGAGGGAGCCGCCAGCGCTGCGGCCCCGGCCAAGCCGCCCACGCCCGCCGAGGCCACCCCCCTTCCCTCGCCCGAGGCTGAACTGGACGACGCCATGTGGCAGGCGGTCAGCCGCGCCAGCCAGGCAGGCCCCCTGGAGGCCTACCTGCGGCGCTTTCCCTCGGGTCAGCATGCCCAGGAGGCGCTGCGACGCATGCTGCACTTGAGAGCGGTGGAGCAGGAGCGGTCCGCCGTGGCACCACCACCTGCCTTGAATCCCTTTGGCTACGGCGTGGGCGACCGCTGGCAGTACCAAGTGCGGGAGGGCTGGACACAGCGCCAGCTGGGCGAATACGAGATCGTGGTCACCGCCGTACAGCCGGACGGCAGCCTGCAGGGCCAGGACAAGGCCGAGCTGCACCGCCAGGGACATCTGCGTGCGCTGGGCGCCATTCCCGGCAGGCCTGCCCAGCGGTACAGCCCCTACCGACCCATCTGGCACGAGCTCGCCCAGACCGTTCCCAATCAGCGGCTGCGCTACAGCTTGACGGAAGGCGAGGCCGACCAGGCGATCCTCTATGCGGTGGATGCCGAACTGCGGGTCGCGGGCCAGGAGTCGGTCCAAGTGCCCGCGGGCACCTTCATGGCGTACCGGGTGGACCTGCGGGAATGGGTCACGGCCAGCCGGGGCCACGAGCGCTGGCAGGAGTATTGGCTGACCACCCACTGGTACAGCCCGGAGGTGGGGGCTCCCGTCGCCTCAGAGTACAGCCGTCGGGACCAGGCGGGCAATACGTTCAAGTGGCGGCAGCGTGAGGACCTGGTCCAGTACCGCCGCGTGCACGACGGCACCGGCTCGGCCAGCCAGACGGCAGCAGAAAGCCACGCCGACGCGACAAACTGACGGGCTTTCGCACGGCATATCGGCCGGCCGCCCAGCCCTACAGGCCCCACCATGCAGTCCTGGGGGCCAAGGCGGCCCTCCCGGAGAGCGCCATGCCCCGCTGGTTGTCACGCCTCAACCACCTCCTGCCCCTGCGCTGGGCGACCCTGGGCCTGTGCGTCGTCTGGACGCTGGCCGGCGCGGCCGGCGCCCTGTGGGCCGGCTGGCATCCGCTGTGGGTGCTGCCGGGCTTGGCCGGCAGCATGCTGGGCTGGCAGGACCTGCGCCAGCAGAAGCGCGCCATCCTGCGCAACTACCCGGTGATCGGGCACCTGCGCTACCTGCTGGAATTCATCCGGCCCGAGATGCGCCAGTACTTCATCGAAAGCGACAACGAAGCCGCGCCCTTCTCGCGCCAGCAGCGCAGCCTGGTCTATCAACGGGCCAAGGGTCAGCCGGACAAGCGGCCCTTCGGCACCCAGATGGATGTGCATGCCCACGGCCATGAGTGGATCAACCACGCCATCGTGCCCACCCAGCTGGCCTCGCACGACTTCCGCATCACCATCGGTGGCGGCCGGGCCCAGCCCTACCGGGCCAGCGTGTTCAACATCTCCGCCATGAGCTTTGGGGCCCTGTCGGCCAACGCCATCCAGGCGCTCAACGGCGGCGCGCGCAAGGGCGGCTTCATGCATGACACGGGCGAGGGCTCGATCAGCGCCCACCACCGGGTGCACGGCGGCGACCTGGTCTGGGAGATCGGTTCAGGCTACTTCGGCTGCCGCGACGCGACCGGGCATTTCAGCGAGGAACGCTTCGTGGCCAACGCCATGGACCCTCAGGTCAAGCTCATCGAGATCAAGCTCAGCCAGGGGGCCAAGCCCGGCCACGGCGGCGTGCTGCCCGGCCCCAAAGTCACGGCGGAGATCGCCGCCGCCCGCGGCGTGACGCCCGGGCAGGACTGCGTGTCACCGGCCAGCCACACGGCCTTCGCCACCCCCATCGAGCTGCTGCAGTTCGTCGACCGGCTGCGCCAGCTCTCCGGTGGCAAGCCCACCGGCTTCAAGCTCTGCGTGGGCCACCCCTGGGAGTGGTTCGCCATCGCCAAGGCCATGCGGCAGACGCGCATCCTGCCGGACTTCATCGTGGTGGATGGGGCCGAGGGCGGCACCGGCGCCGCGCCCCTGGAGTTCACCGACCACGTGGGCATGCCGCTGCAGGAGGGGCTGCTGCTGGTGCACAACACCCTGGTGGGGCTGAACCTGCGGGCCGACATCCGCCTGGGCGCCTCGGGCAAGATCGTCAGCGCCTTTGACATCGCCCGGGCCATGGCCCTGGGGGCCGACTGGTGCAACTCGGCGCGTGGCTTCATGTTCGCCCTGGGCTGCATTCAGGCCCAAAGCTGCCACACCGGCGAATGCCCCACCGGCGTGGCGACCCAGGACCCGGTGCGCCAACGGGCCCTGGTGGTCACTGACAAGATCGAGCGGGTGGCCCATTTCCACCGCAACACCCTGCATGCGCTGCAGGAGCTGGTGCAGGCCGCAGGCCTGCACCACCCCAACCAGATCGGCCCGCAGCACATCATGCGGCGCATGGAGAGCGGCAAGGTCTGCCTGCTGACCGACCACCTGCGCTTCATGGCCCCGGGCAGCCTGCTGGCGGCCGAGCGCGGCCAGCAACCCTGGCCGGCGGAGATCTTCGCCCGCTACTGGCCCCGGGCACGGGCAGACGCCTTCAGCCCCCGCGAAACAACAGCAGACCCGACGCCTTCAGCACGGGAGGAAACGCAGGAGTCGGCCACCCGCGGGGCGGCGAAGCAGGAGACGGCCTAGCCGAACGCGGCCTCAGGCGGCCGGCGGCAGGGTGTCGGCGAAGCTCGGCCGCGCGGCCAGCTTGTCGGCCAGACGGGCCAGGTTGCCATGACGCTCGCGCCAGGAGATGGCCGGGAAGCGGAAGTCCAGGTAGCCCAGGGCGCAGCCCACCGCGATGTCGGCCAGGCTGAAGTGGTTGCCCGCGCAGAAGGGCTTTTCGCCCAGGCCCAGGGCCATGGCCTGCAGGGCGGACTCCACACGCACCATCTGGCGGTCGATCCAGGCCTGGCAGCGCTGGGCATCGGTGCGGCCGCTCCAGGTGGCCTCCATGCGGGCGGACACGCAGGCGTCGAGCAGGCCGTCGGCCAGGGCTTCCCAGGTGCGCACCTCCACCCGCTAACGGCCGCTGGGCGGCAGCAGCTTGCCCACCGGCGAGAGGGTGTCCACGTACTCCACGATGACGCGGGAGTCGAAGATGGCCTCGCCGCCTTCCATCACCAAGCAGGGCACCTTGCCCAGCGGGTTGACGGCCAGCATGGCCTCGCTGCCCCACACGTCCTCCTGGAGGAACTGGATGTCCAGCTTCTTTTCGGCCAGCACGATACGGACCTTTCGGACATAGGGGCTGGTGAGAGAGCCGTGCAGTTTCATGGATTGGATCTTGGTACTTCCCTGGGGTCGGCGCGATTCTAGCGAGGGGCTTTCGTCCGCTGCCCGGGCCCCCCAGATTCCCCCGGACCGCACACCGTCTAAAATCAGGGACTTCCCTCAAGTGCGGCCCGGCGCCGCCCCGCGCCTGTGGCAGACCGCACACGGGCCGCTCCCCTGACCCTCCCTCCGCCTGCTCCATGACCCACTCCGCCCTGATGGCGCTGTCCCCCCTGGACGGCCGCTACGCCGCCAAAGTCGCCGCCCTGCGTCCCCTGCTGTCGGAGTACGGCCTGATGCACCGCCGGGTGCAAGTGGAGGTGGAGTGGTTCATCGCCCTGTCCGACGCCGGCCTGCCGGGCTACGCCCCGCTGTCCGAGGCCGCCCGCGCTCACATGCGTGCCCTGGCCAGCGGTTTCTCGGAAGCCGACGCCCAGGCCATCAAGGACATCGAGAAGACCACCAACCACGACGTCAAGGCCGTGGAGTACTTCATCAAGTCGCGCATGAAGGGCGTGCCCGAGCTGGAGGCCGCCCTGGAGTTCGTGCACTTCGCCTGCACCAGCGAGGACATCAACAACACCAGCCATGCGCTGATGCTCAAGGCCGCCCGCGCCGAGGTGGTGCTGCCCACGCTGGACCAGATCATCGCCGCCCTGACCGCCATGGCCCAGCGCTTTGCCGCCGTGCCCATGCTCAGCCGCACCCATGGCCAGACCGCCAGCCCCACCACCGTGGGCAAGGAAATCGCCAACGTGGTGGCCCGCCTGCAGCGCAGCCGCACGGTGATCGCTGAGGTCAAGCTGCTGGGCAAGATGAACGGCGCCGTGGGCAACTACAACGCCCACAGCGTGGCCTACCCCGAGACCGACTGGGAAAGCTTCTCGCGCGGCGTGGTCGAAGGCGGCCTGGGCCTGACCTTCAACCCCTACACCATCCAGATCGAGCCGCATGACTACATGGCCGAGCTGTTTGATGCCGTCACCCGCACCAACACCATCCTGATCGACTTCGCGCGGGACGTGTGGGGCTACATCTCGCTGGGCTACTTCAAGCAGCGCCTGAAGGACGGTGAGGTCGGCTCCTCGGCCATGCCGCACAAGGTCAACCCGATCGACTTCGAGAACGCCGAGGGCAACTTCGGCCTGGCCAACGCCCTGCTGGCCCACCTGAGCCAGAAGCTGCCCATCAGCCGCTGGCAGCGTGACCTGACCGACTCCACCGTGCTGCGCAACATGGGCGTGGCCCTGGGCTACGCCGTGCTGGGCTATGACTCGCTGCTGCGCGGTCTGGGCAAGCTGGAGATCAACGAGGCCGCACTGGCCGCCGACCTGGACGAGGCCTGGGAAGTGATGGCCGAGGCCATCCAGACCGTGATGCGCCGCCACGGCCTGCCCCAGCCCTACGAGCAGCTCAAGGCCTTCACCCGCGGCAAGCCCATGACCCGCGAGCTGATGCAGGGCTTCATCGACAGCACCGACCTGCCGGCCGAAGAGAAGGCCCGCCTGCTGGCCATGAGCCCGGCCAGCTACATCGGCCGCGCCGTCGAGCTGGCCCGCCGCATCGGCTGAAGACCGCCGCCCCCCACGACGCCCAGAACCCGGAGCCCCCCATGAACTTCACCAGCCTGCTGGACCACGTCACCCACCGCCACGAGTCCATGCTCTGCGTGGGCCTGGATCCCGAACCGGCCAAGTTCCCGGTGGGCATGAAGGGTGACGAGCGCCGGATCTTCGAGTTTTGCGCCCGCATCGTGGATGCCACCAAGGACCTGGTCTGCGCCTTCAAGCCGCAGATCGCGTACTTTGCGGCCCACCGCGCCGAGGACCAGCTCGAGCAGCTGATGGCCTACATCCGCCGCGTGGCGCCGGATGTGCCCATCATCCTGGACGCCAAACGCGGCGACATCGGCGCCACCGCCGAGCAGTACGCCCGCGAGGCCTTCGTGCGCTACCAGAGCGATGCGGTCACGCTCTCGCCCTACATGGGCTTCGACTCCATCGAGCCCTACCTGAAGTACGACGGCAAGGGCCTGATCCTGCTGTGCCGCACCTCCAACCCGGGCGGCTCGGACCTGCAGTTCCAGACCCTGGCCTCGGGCGAGAAGCTCTACGAGGAAGTGGCCCGCCTGGCCGCCGGCCCCTGGAACGCCTCCGGCCGCCTGGGCCTGGTGGTGGGGGCCACCTTCCCCGAGGAGCTCAAGCGCGTGCGCGAGCTGGCGCCCACCCTGCCGCTGCTGATTCCCGGCGTGGGCGCCCAGGGCGGAGACGCCGCCGCCACCGTGGCCGCCGCCTGGCGGCCGGACGCGCCCATCATCGTCAACTCCTCGCGGGCCGTGCTTTACGCCAGCCAGGGCGAAGACTACGCCCTGGCCGCCCGCCAAGTGGCCCAGGCCACCCGAGAACAGCTGGCCCGCGCCCGCTTCGCCCCCGCCACCTGAGCCGGCCGGCGCCGGCGCCCGGACAGGGCACCGGCGCTGCGCCCCCCCGGAACGAAGCACGCCACCCAAAAACAGATTACGCGCCAGCCCCAACGGGTGCACACTGACGCAGCCCTACCGCGGCACGCCCGCCACACCCCATGCCCGCCCCCGCCTCGACGCCCACCGCGCCCATGCGCCTGCATGAGCTGCTGCGCATCGCGCTGGGCGCAGCCTGTGGGGCCGCCCTGGGCAGCGGCTGGTTGGGCAACCCCCTGCTGGGCGCCCTGGGGGCCAGCCTGGGCGCCGGCCTGGCGGCCCGCTGGCGGCCCGCTGCTGACCACGCCGGCGACAGCGACGGCCAGGGCGGTGCCCCTCCTGGCGGACAGGCCGCCGCCCTCGACCCGCTGGCCGATCCCCCCTGGGCCGAGGTGCTGTGCACCTACCTGCCCGATGCCTTGGTGATCACCGAGCGCGCCACCGGCCGGCTGCTGTGGGTCAACCCCGGCTTCGAGCGCATGACCGGCTGGGCGCCGCATGAGGCCCTGGGGCGCACCGCCCTGGACCTGGGCCTGTGGGTCAATCCCGCCGACCGCCTGGTCTGGATGATGGCCTTGCGGCGCGAGGGTCGCCCCCTGGCCTGGAGCGGCCGCTTCCGCCGGCATGACGGGCAGGAGATGGTGGTCCAGCTGGCTTGCCAGGTGGCCCCGCTGCAGGGCCACGAGGTGGTGCTGATCGCCGCCCGCGACATCACGGAAGAGGCCCGGGCCCAGCGGCTGGCCGAGAGCCAGCGCGCCGAGCAGGCCGCCGCCCAGGCCCGCGCCCTGACCGAGGCCCGTGACGCCGCCGAGGCGGCGAGCCGGGCCAAGAGCCAGTTCCTGGCGCGGGCCAGCCACGAGATCCGCACACCGCTCTCCGCCCTGCTGGGCCTGGCGGGCATGGCCCGGGACCCCGGACTGGACGACCTGCGCCGGCGCCGCTACATCGAGCTGCTGTGCGACAGCGCCGAGGCGCTCTCGCGCATCCTCTCCAACATCCTCGACTTCAGCCGCATCGAGGCCGGCCGCCTGAGCGTGCAGCCGCAACCCTTTGACCTGCCGGCCCAGCTCGATCCGCTGGGCGGGGCCTTCAGCGCCCTGGCCGATGCGCGCGGGCTGCAGATGGAGGTGTCACTGGCGCCTCAGCTGCCGCACATCGTGGTGGGCGACTGGGACCGGCTGCGCCAGATCCTGGTCAACTTCCTGCACAACGCACTGAAGTTCACCCGGGAGGGCGGCGTGCACTTGGTGGTGGAACCCGCTGCGGGCGACCGGGTGCGTTTCGAGGTGCACGACACCGGACCCGGCATCGACGCCGCCACCTGCGCCCGCCTGTTCCAGCCCTTCGTCCAGGCCCAGGGCCCGCAGGCGGTGCGTGCCGGTGGTTTTGGCCTGGGGTTGTCCATCTGCCGCGAGCTGGCCCAGCTCATGGGCGGCGAGGTGGGCGTGGACAGCCAGCCCGGCCAGGGCAGCTGCTTCTGGCTGGAACTGCCCCTTCCGGCGGCCGATGCGGCCACCACCCAGAGCAGCGGCCTGACCCTGATGGACGGCCAGCCCCTGCAGGGGGTGCATGTGCTGGTGGCCGAGGACAACGCGGTCAACATGCTGATCGTGGCGGCCATGCTGGAGGGTTGGGGCGCCGAGGTGACGCAGGTGGGTGATGGTGCCCAGGCGGTGGCGGCGGTCCGGGAGGCCGCGCGCCGCGGACAACCGGTGGACCTGGTCCTGATGGACCTGCAGATGCCCGAGATGGACGGCCTGGCCGCCACCCGGCGCCTGCGCCTGGACTGGACCCACCAGCAGCTGCCCATCGTGGCCCTGACCGCCGCCGCCCTGCAGCATGAGCAGGACGAAGCCCTGGCCGCCGGCATGGACGGCTTCCTCACCAAGCCCATCGATCCGCCCCGGACCCGGCAGATGGTGATGCGCCTGCTGGGTCTGCCCAGCCGCTGACGCCGCCCGGCGGCCGCTCAGACCGGCCGCGGCAACCCCTCGACAAAGACCCGCAGCTCGCCCGGACGCATCGCCGTCCAGGCCTCGTCGCGCGTCAGGGGCTCGGTGGCCACCAGGGCCACGCGGTCATGCGGCGTGGTGTGCTGGGCAAAGTCCACCCGCAGGTCCTCGTCCTTGAGCGAGACGGGGCGGAAGGGGTGCTCTCGCACCACCCAATGCAGATGGGTTGAGCAGTGGGCCCACAACGCCTGCCCGTTGGACAGCAGCATGTTGAAGGTGCCGTGCCGGTGCAGACGCGGACACAGCTCGGCCAGGGTGCGGCTGAGCTCCTCCACACTGGGCACGCTGGCATGCGACTTGGCCAGCTCCTGCATCAGCCAGCAGAAGGCGCGCTCGCTGTCGGTGTCCCCCACCGGCCGGAAGGCGCCATGCAGCCGGGGGTGGAAGTCCACCAGGTTGCCGTTGTGCGCCATCACCCAGTAGCGGCCCCAGAGCTCGCGCTGGAAGGGGTGCGTGTTCTCCAACGCCACCTGGCCCTGGGTGGCCTTGCGGATGTGGGCGATCACCTGGCTGCTGCGGATGGGCCAGGTCTTGATGAGCGCCGCCACCGGCGAGCTGCGGGCGCTTTGCGCATCCACGAAGAGCCGCACGCCGCGGTCCTCGAAGAAGCCGATGCCAAAGCCGTCCTTGTGCTCCTGGGCGCGGGTGGCCAGGCCGGTGAAGCTGAACATCACGTTGGTCGGCGTGTTGGCGTTCATGCCCAGGAGTTGGCACATGTCAGGAGGGCCGGCAAGGGCGTGCAGCAGAAGGGATGGCGCCGGATTCTAGGAGGCCGGCCCAGGCTGCGGCCGGGCTTGAGACGGGTCAAGGCCCAGCCCGCGCCGCGGCGGGACCATGGCAGCACAAGGAGAAGCCTCATGACCGCTCTGCCCACCTCTGAACAACGTGCCCAACTTGCCCAGCGCCTGCAGGCGCGACGCCTGCAGCTGATCGAACAGCGCCAGGCCCAGCTGCAGGGCCAGGACCGCGTGGCTTACGCCACGGAGCTGCTGCTGCAGGATGGGGACGATGCGCCGCAGCGCGACGCCGATCGGGAAGTGGCGCTGGCACGCGCCGACCGTGAGCGCCAGGAGCTCGGCCACATCGAGCAGGCGCTGATGCGCCTGGACCATCCCGGCTTCGGCCTGTGCACCGACTGCGGCGAGCCCATCGCGCTGGCCCGCCTGCAGGCCGAGCCCTGGGCACTGCGCTGCGTGGCCTGCGAGAGCGCCCGCGAAGGCTGGCAGCCGCGCCATACCCTGTGAGGGCTACCCCGCCTGACGGGGCCGTTGGGCGCCTCAGCGCACTGGCTCGGGCGCCCGCCCGCCCTGGCGCTTGAGCGCCGCCTCCAGCTTGATGAGCTGCCACTCCTCCTGCGCGGTGTAGCGGAAGGTGGCCTCCAGGGCCTGCGTCTGGTGCAGGGCCGAGGCCACCGAGGTGCCCTGCCGCACCAGCCAGCCCGCCGCCATCAGCGCCGCCAGACCGGCGCCCTCTTGCGCCAGCACGCAGACCACCTGCCCATGGTCCAGGCCCTCGGCCACCTGGCCGATGAGCTGGGCCAGGCCCGCGGTGCTGTGAACCGTACCGGCGTCGGCGGCGGCCCGCAGCTGCAGGCCCGCCAGAGTGGCCGACTCGGCCATGGCCGGCCCTTCCAGGCCCAGGGTGAGGACCGTGCCCACCCCCAGCTGGCGCAATGTGGTCAGGGTGCTGTCGAGCAGGCGCTGGCCCGCGGGCAGCAGCAGGCAACCCAGCCGCCCCGGCTCGACCCAGCGCATCGGCGCGGGCAGTACGGGCAGACCGGGACGAGGCGCCAGCGGCGCCGTCGGCTCGCGGGACTCCAGGAAATCCGAAGGCGCCGGCGAGGCCACGTCCCCCCAGTCGGTGGGCGGAGCCAAGGGCTCGGCGGGCCGCGGCATGGCGGCTGACACAGCCGCCGGGGTGGCGGTGGGTGAAGCCGGCAGGTACTGGCCGGTGCGCAGGAACAGCGCCACTGGCGAGTCCGCCGCCGGACGGAAGAAGGTGGTGACCGGCTCGGCGGCGCAGACCTGGCCGTGGGCCATCAGCACCACCAGCTGGCCGATGGCCCGGATGTGCTCGATCTGGCGCATCACCGCCAGCACGGCGCGGTCCTTGGCCAACTGGCTCATCAGCGACAGCACGCTGATGGCGCCGGCGCGGGGCAGGCCCGCCGTGGGATCGTCCAGCAGCACCAGCGGTTCCCCCATGACGGCGGCCATGCCGATACCCAACCGCCGGAACTGGGCCACGCTCAGGTCGGCCAGCTCGGCCTGCTTGAGGGCCACCAGATCGCCGCAGCCATGCCAGGCCAGGGTTTGCCAGGCCAGGTCCAGGTCCAGGATCTGACTGGGCTGCCGTGCCCGGTGGCAGCGGCGCATGAACTCCTCCACTGACAGGCGGATGCCCGGCGGGTTGGGAAAGGCCATGAAGGGCCGGTTGCGGGGCTGGAGCGGCGCGCCATGGAACTGCGCCCGTCCGTGGTGGACCATGCGGCCGACATCGCGCGAGAGCACCGCCATGCCGCGCAGCAGCATGGACTTGCCGCCGCCGGCCGGACCGGTCAGCACCGTCACCCCGCGGGCGGGCACCCGAAGGTCGACCCGGCTGAGCAGGACGCGCTCGCCCGCCGTCAGACCGAACTGCTGCAACTCCAGAATGCTTGCACCGGGCATGCTACTGCTCATGTCCCATAGAAGGCTTCCCTGCGGCCGGTGAATGCCAGCGCGCCGCCCAATTCGGTGCGCCCGTCGACCCAGGTGCCAACACGGAGTCTAGCGGCCCTGTCCGCCCCCGCACCCCCGTTGGCATCAATCTGTGAGTTATCCCCCTGACGTGGAGGCCGCCAGTGCCCGGCCGGCCAAGGCCATGGAGGCCAGCAGGGCGCTGGCGGCCCCGGTCCGCAGGGCCAGGGCCACGGGCACACGCGCGCCCAGCACCACCCCGCAGCTGGCCGCACCGGCCAGGTACTCCAGCTGCTGGGACAGCAGGTGGCCGGCCTCCAGGTCCGGCGCCAGCAGCACATCGGCCTGCCCGGCCACGGGACCGTGCAGGTCTTTCAGGCCTGCCGCCTCCATGGAGATGGCGTTGTCAAAGGCCAACGGACCGTCCACCACCGCGCCACGGATCTGCCCGCGGTCGGCCATCTTGCACAGGGCAGCGGCGTCCAGGGTAGAGGCGATGCGCGGCGTCACCGTCTCGACGGCCGACAGCACGGCCACCCGCGGGCAGGCCACGCCCAGGGCCTGGGCCAGGTCGATGGCGTTGCGCAGGATGTCGGCCTTGGCGGCCAGGTCCGGTCGGATGTTGACCGCCGCATCCGTCACCAGCAGGGGTCGGCCGTAGGCAGGCACCTCAAAGCGCGCCACGTGCGAGAGCCGTCGGCCGGTGGCCAGGGCCGGCTCGGCCAGCACCGCCAGCATGAGCTCCTCGGTGGACAGGCTGCCCTTGCAGAGCAGGTCGACCTCACCCCGCGCGGCCAAGGCCACGGCGGCCTGCGCCGCCGCATGGCTGTGGGGCTGGTCCACCAGGGTGCAGCCCGCCAGCGTCAGCTCCAGGCTGTCAGCCAGGGCCTGCAGCCGGGCCGCAGGTCCGAGCAGCACGGGCTGCACCAGCCCCGCGGCGGCGGCCTGCACAGCCGCGCGCAGCGACGACGCGTCACAGGGATGCACCACCGCACAGCGCGCGGGCTGCGCCGGGCGCTGCGCGGCCACCCAGGCCGCCAGCCGGGCCTCCGGGTCGAAAAGGTGCAGCGTGGGTGCGGCCAGCCGGGGCCGGCTGATCTTCTGCGACGGGGCCTTGACCAGCGCCTGGCCGCTGACCACCTGCTCGCCCACCTGGTTGACGACAGCGCAGTCCAGCCGCACGTTGCGGGTGGCCGGGTCCTTGTCCAACACGGTGACGCTGACCACCAGCGCGTCGCCCACGCGCACCGGACGGTGGAAGCGCAGGTTTTGCTCCAGGTAGATGGTGCCGGCCCCGGGGAACTCGGTGCCCAGGAGGCTGGAGACCAGCGCCCCGGCCCACATGCCGTGGGCGATGACACCGTGGAACCGGGTGGTCTCGGCCCAGGCCGCGTCCAGGTGGGCGGGGTTCACGTCCCCCGACACCGCCGCGAAGGCCTTGATGTCGTCCATGGCCAGGGTGCGGTGCAACTCGGCACGCTGGCCCGGCTGCAGTTCATCGAAGGTGTGGTTGTGCACCACGCCGTGGGCGCCCTCGGCGCCGGCCATGCCCGTCATGTCAGGTCCTCCTTCTCAGGGGTCAGGTCCACGCCGCGCTCAACGCACCGCATGCTCGCCTGCATCCACGTACAGCGTCTGGCCGGTCATGCCGGTGGCACCAGGCCCCGCCAGGAAGGCGACCAGGGCGCCCACCTCGTCCAGGGTGACCAGGCGACGCAGCGGCGCCGTGCGGGCGGCAGTGGCCATCAGGCCGTCGAAGTCGGCCAGGCCCGAAGCGGCCCGGGTGGGCATCGGGCCGGGCGAGACGGCGTGGACCCGGATGCCCTGCGGCCCGAGCTCGGCCGCCAGGTAGCGCACCAGGGACTCCAGCGCCGCCTTGACCGGGCCCATCAGGCCGTAGTTCGGGACCGCCTCCTCGGCCCCCAGGTAACTCATGGTCACCAGGGTGCCTTGGCGGGCGGCCAGGTGGGGTTCGGCACACCGGGCCAGCTCGGCAAAGGAATGGCATGAGACCCGCATGGCCCGCGCAAAGCCCTCGGCCGTGCTGTCGGCCACCCGGCCATGCAACTCGGCCAGGGGGGCGAAGGCGATGGAATGGACCACGAAGTCCAAACCGCCCAGCTCGGCCGCCGCCGCCTCGACCAGGCCGGCGATGGCCCCCGGCGCCTCGACGTTGCACTCATGCAGGCTGGCCTGCAGCGCCTCGGCCAAGGGACTGACCACCGCACGGGCCTTGGCATTGAGGCAACTCAGGGCCAGTCGGGCGCCTTGGGCATGGAGCTGCCGGGCACAGCCCCACGCGATGCTGGCATCGTTGGCCACCCCCAACACCAGGCCGCGGCGACCGGCAAGGGGGGGCGGGAAAGGCGTCTGGCTCATGAGCGGCTCCTGTCAGGAACCTGCGAACATGCCCGAGTTTTGTGGTGCCGCCATGAATGCCCGAGCAGAACCCAGGGTTAACCCTGGGTTGAGGGGGATCTCCAAAGCCTTCATCGGTTGACCCAGGCGTGGTCAACATGCACCAGCACACACTCGGCCGTGTAGGGCTGGCGGGCCTGCTCGCAGTGGTTCCAGGCCACCTCGACGGCCGCCGCCGGCGAGGCCCGGCCACTGGACCACCCATAGGCCCCCTGCGGCGACACGGCAAACGCGCGGTGACCGGTTTCCAGCAGGTAGTGCTGGCGGAAGGCCTCCGCGGCCTCGGACTTGCCCAGGTAGGCGTCGATCTCGGCCGCCAGCTGCGGCGGCACGTCGGCAAAGGCGGCCTCGTCGGACTGCTCGGACTGCTGGGGCAGGTCGCGCATAAAACGCTCCAAGGCCCTCAGCGCCATCTTGCTGCCGATGAGCAGCACGGCCACCAGCACCACGGCGCAGACACGCAGCACGCCCCCATGGCGATCGGCGGGCGGCGGCCCATAGTCGTTGTCACCTTCGGTGCCAGGCCAGATGGCCAGGGCGAAGCTGAAGATCTGCCCCACCGTGGGCACCAGGGTGAGCAGCAGCCACCACGCCGAGAGGTTGACGTCGTGCAACCGCAGGGCGGTCATGCGCAGGCCCATGACGCCCACAAGGACCAGCAGCACGGCGTTGAGCAGGAGCATCACGGCCCCGGGCGCCAGGGCCAGCAGCATCAGCCCGCCCAGCAGCACGGTAATGCTCAGCAAGCCGCCCGCCAGGTAGCTCTTGCGGTTGAGGCGGCCGTCGATATGGCGCCCGAAGAGGCCGGGCTCCTGGGCGTCCTGCACGGGGGCGGCCCCACCACGGTGGCCGGGCCGCGCTGCGCCCGAGGCCACGGCCTGACGGGCCTCGCGCTCGGCCTGGCGCTCCTCCTCACGGGCCGCCAGGGCCCGGGCCAGGTCGGTCACGCACTCCTGGCAAAAGGCCTGCATGCGCTGGCGGGTGCCGCATTGGGGGCAGACCACCCAGGGCACTCCGGCCTCGGCGGCAGCAGCCGCCGAGGCAGCCACGGCCAAGGGGTCCGGCAGGGGGGCCACGGACTCCTGGGGCGCCAGGGGCACCAGGGACAAGCCGCTGCTGTCAGGGGCGCTGGCATCGGGCTCGGGTGCCCGGCGGGCCGGTGCCGGCGGCGGCACCTGAGGCAGGCTCGGCAGCGGGGCGATGGGCGTGCGGCCCGCCGGCGGCAGGCGCAGCGCCGGCGACTCCACCCGGGCAGGCCGGTGGGCCGGGGGCATGGCGGTCGCGGTGGGAGGCACCCGTCCCGGCACCGGGACCGGGGCCGGCGCCGGCGCGGATGCCGGCGTGCGCAGGGCGGCCCCACCCGATGCCGGCACTGCCTCGGCGTGGGCCGGCTGGACCCGCAGCACCGCACCGCGCTGGGCGAAACGGTTCACCCAGGCCGCCACTTCTGCAGAGGGCACCGCGCGCTTGATGACGACAGGGCGGCCGGAAAACATCTGGTCCAGCCGCGGGGTGTCCAACTGCAGCCAGGCGCCCAGACGCTCACGCACCGCCTCGGGCGTGGCACCCGGCATCAGTTCTCCGGCAAACACCAGCCGCATCGGCGCATCCATCACCCGCTCTCCCTCGTCCAGTCCCTTGAGATGGTCCAGACGGGTCGGTGCAGGGCACGGCGCGCCTGGGCAGGCGCGCTCCGGCATGGCCAGGGACGCGCGTGCGGGCGAGAGCCTAACGAGCCAGAAGCGATGGCGTCGCCCGTACCCGGCCGGCCGGAGGGGTCTGGGGGCCGGACGGCCGCGCCTGAAAGCCGGGCGGCCAGGCGCTGCAGGCGGAAGCCAGGGGCCGCTCAGGCCTCGGCGGCGTCGCGGCGCAGGGCGTCCAGCAGCACGTCCATATGGATGAGCGCATGCTTCTGGTCAGGGGCTTCCAGCACACCCTCACGCTTGAGCTGGGCCAGGGTGCGGCTGGCGGTCTCGATGGTCATGTCCAGCATGGCACTCATCTCCAGGCGCGAGGGCAGCCACACGGCCTGGCCATCGGCGTATTCGCTCAGCTTGAGCAGCAGGCGCAGCATGCGGTGGCGGGCGGGACCGGCGCACAGCTCGGTGAGCCATTCGTCGGCGTCGTCCAGGGCACGCTGCCAGCGGCGCATCATGTCGCGGGCCAGTTCCACCTGGTCACGGGTGAGCTCGTCGACCAGGCTGCGCGGCAGGCGGCAGACCTCGACCTCGGTGCAGGCCACCGCGTCGGCGGCATAGGACTGGCCCAGCATGGCCTCCATGCCCAGGGTGTCGCCCCGCCCGCCCAGGCGCAGGATGCGGCGCTCGCCGCGTTCATTGAGGCGCTCCAGCCGCACCACACCGCTGCGCACGGTGTAGGCCGCCTGGCCAGGCGCCTGGGCGCTGTAGAGCAGTTGGCCGGGGGCCAGGCGGATGGTGGCGATCTGGACGTGGATCTGGTCCAGGGCCGTCAGGTCCAGGGCGCCGAAGAGGGCGTGCTTGCGGATGCCGCACTCGGCACAGACCCGCGCCTGCGGGTTGAACAGGGCCGGCGTGCCGGCGAGCAGGGGAATGACGTTGGCAGCGGACATGGCGCGGCCAGTATGCACAAACGCCCTGGGGGTCGCCGCGCTCCGGGCGACAGCCCGGGAAGCGGTCAGGGACTCCGCCCAACCTGGCGTGCCACCGGGGCCGCCCCCAGACGGGCACGGGCGCCAAGGCGCCCGTGCGGGAGGGGGACGGCGGGCGGCCCCGCAGGACCTCAGCGCTTCTGGTCGGCCTTCTGCAGGCGCTGGGCAGCGCGGCGGTCGGCCCCGAACAGGGCGCCCGACCAGAAGGGCTCGAACTTCTGCCCCTTGTCGGACAGGCGCTCGGCGGCCTGGCGTTCAAAGCGGGCGGGCATCTTGTTGAACACGGCGGATTTCTGCATGGCGGCAACTCCAGATCAGGTCGGCGTCTCTTGTGTCGGGGTCAGGTGATGGGCGCCGTGAGCAGACAACGCCGGCCGATGGCGGCCGGATGACAGACCGGTTCACATTTTTTTTACCCCCTGGCGCCGGGGCGTCCAACGCCGTGGCGGGCACCTGGCGTCTGGCGGGCCGCGGGGCGGGCTGGCTATCATGACCGGTTGGCCCTTTGCGGCGTTTCGCCGGCCCTGCGCCCTTCCCCTCCTGCCATGACCACGTCCCCAGACACCTCCGCCGGCACCTTGTCGGTGCGGGGCGCCCGCACCCACAACCTCAAGAACATCGACCTGGACCTGCCCAAGCACGCGCTGGTGGTGATCACCGGCCTGTCGGGCTCGGGCAAGTCCAGCCTGGCTTTCGACACCCTGTATGCCGAGGGCCAGCGCCGCTATGTCGAGAGCCTCTCGGCCTACGCCCGACAGTTCCTGCAGTTGATGGACAAGCCCGATGTGGACGTGATCGAGGGGCTGGCGCCCGCCATCTCCATCGAGCAGAAGGCCACCAGCCACAACCCGCGCTCCACGGTCGGCACCATCACCGAGATCCACGATTACCTGCGGCTGCTCTACGCCCGCGCCGGCACACCCTTCTGCCCCGACCACGGGCAGCCTCTGCAGGCCCAGAGCGTCAGCCAGATGGTGGACGCGGTGCTGGCCCTGCCTGAAGGGACCAAGCTGATGGTGCTGGCCCCGGTGGTGCGCGACCGCAAGGGCGAGTTCACCGAGCTGTTTGCCGACATGCAGGCCCAAGGCTATGTGCGCTTCCGGGTCGATGGGGTCATCGTCGAAGCGCTGAGCCTGCCGACGCTCAAGAAGGCTGAGAAGCACGACATCGATGTGGTCATCGACCGGCTCAAGACCGGCGACGCCATGCGCCAGCGCCTGGCCGAGAGCTTCGAGGCCGCGCTGCGGATCGCCGACGGCCGGGCCATCGCCCTGGAGATGGACAGCAGCGCCGAGCACCTGTTCTCGGCCAAGTTCGCCTGCCCGATCTGCAGCTACTCGCTGCCGGAGCTGGAGCCGCGGCTGTTCTCCTTCAACGCCCCCATGGGCGCCTGCCCGCACTGCGATGGCCTGGGCATGGAGACGGTGTTCGACCCGGTGCGGGTGGTGGGCTTCCCCAGCCTGAGCCTGGGCTCGGGCGCCATCAAGGGCTGGGACCGCCGCAACGGCTACACCTTCTCGCTGCTGCAGCGGGTGGCCGAGCACTACAGCGTGGACATCGAGCTGCCCTGGGAGGAGTTGCCTGAGGCCTTCCGCCAGGTGGTGCTGCACGGCTCGGGCACCGAAGAGATCCCCTTCACCTACCAGGCCGAGGGCAAGACCGGCAAGACCCGCAGCGTCACCCGCGCCCATCCCTTCGAGGGCGTGCTGCCGAACTTCGAGCGCCGCTACCAGGAGACCGACTCGGTGGCCGTGCGCGAGGACCTGGCGCGCTACCAGATCACCCGCCCCTGCGCGCACTGTGGCGGCAGCCGCCTGCGCAAGGAAGCCCGCCACGTGTTCATCCCCGGTGACGCGGCCGCCCCGGGCAAGCCGATTTACGAGGTGGAGCACCTGACGCTGGCCGGCGCGCTGGCCTGGTTCAGCGGTCTGCAGCTCACCGGCGCCAAGGCCGAGATCGCCGACAAGGTGGTGCGCGAGATCCGCTCGCGCCTGAAGTTCCTCAACGACGTGGGCCTGAACTACCTGAGCCTGGACCGCAGCGCCGACACCCTGTCTGGCGGCGAAGCCCAGCGCATCCGCCTGGCCAGCCAGATCGGCTCCGGCCTGACCGGCGTGATGTACGTGCTGGACGAGCCCAGCATCGGCCTGCACCAGCGCGACAACGAGCGCCTGATCGGCACCCTGCAGCACCTGCGCGACCTGGGCAACAGCGTGCTGGTGGTGGAGCACGACGAGGACATGATCCGCGCCGCCGACTACGTGGTGGACATGGGCCCGGGCGCCGGCCGCCACGGCGGCCGCGTCATCGCCGCGGGCACGCCGGCCGAGGTGGCCGCGCACCCGGACTCGCTCACCGGCCAGTACCTGGGCCGGGTGCTGCGCATTGCCGTGCCCGTCCAGCGCCGCCTGCGCGACGACAGCCGCCCCATCCCCGCGCTGCGCGTGGTCAACGCCCACGGCAACAACCTCAAGGGGGTGACGGTGGAGATCCCCGTGGGCCTGTTCACCTGCGTCACCGGCGTCTCGGGCTCCGGCAAGAGCACGCTGGTCAACGACACGCTCTATGCCGCCGTGGCCAAGAAGCTCTACGGCAGCCATGCCGAGCCCGAGGCCCATGACGCCATCGAGGGCCTGGACGCCTTCGACAAGGTCATCAACGTCGACCAGAGCCCCATCGGCCGCACGCCGCGCAGCAACCCCGCCACCTACACCGGCCTGTTCACCCCCATCCGCGAGCTGTTTGCCGAGGTGCCCACCGCCCGCGAACGCGGCTACGGCGCCGGCCGCTTCAGCTTCAACGTGGCCGGCGGCCGCTGCGAAAGCTGCCAGGGCGACGGCGTGATCAAGGTGGAGATGCACTTCCTGCCCGACGTCTACGTGCCCTGCGACGTCTGCCACGGCGAGCGCTACAACCGCGAGACGCTGGAGGTGCTCTACAAGGGCAAGAACATCGCCGAGGTGCTGAGCCTGACCGTGGAGGACGCCCGCGAGTTCTTCAGCGCCGTGCCGGCCATCGCCCGCAAGCTGCAGACCCTGATGGACGTGGGCCTGGGCTACATCACCCTGGGCCAGAGCGCCACCACGCTCTCGGGCGGCGAGGCCCAGCGCGTGAAGCTGGCGCTGGAGCTGTCCAAGCGCGACACCGGCCGCACCCTCTACATCCTGGACGAGCCCACCACCGGCCTGCACTTTGCCGACATCCAGCTGCTGCTCAAGGTGCTGCACCAGCTGCGCGAGGCGGGCAACACCATCGTGGTGATCGAGCACAACCTCGACGTCATCAAGACCGCCGACTGGCTCATCGACATGGGCCCGGAGGGCGGCTCCGGTGGCGGCACCGTGCTGGCCGAAGGCCCGCCGGAGGTGATCGCCGCCTGCGCGGCCAGCCACACCGGCCGTTTCCTCAAGCCGCTGCTGGAAGAATCCTGACCGCTCCCCCCACCGCCTGAGACCCCCCCATGCTGCGCTACCACACCGTGCCGGTCACCGGCTTCCAGCAGAACGCCTCCCTGCTCTGGTGCGACCAGACCCAGGAAGGCGTGATCGTCGATCCCGGCGGCGACCTGCCGCGCCTGAAGGCCGAGGTGGCGCGGCTGGGCATCCGGCTGGTGGCGCTGTGGCTGACCCATGCCCACATCGACCACGCCGGCGGCACCGGCACCCTGGCACGCGAGCTGGGCCTGCCCATCATCGGTCCGCACCCCGGCGACCAGTTCTGGATCGACGGCCTGCCGCAGCAGAGCCAGATGTTCGGCTTTCCACCGGCCGAGGCCTTCACGCCCACCCGCTGGCTGGCCGACGGCGACGTGCTGCAGCTGGGCCAGTCCACGGTGACGGTGCGCCACACCCCGGGGCACACCCCCGGGCATGTGGTGTTCCATGCCGCCGAGATCCAGCGCTGCTTCGTGGGCGACGTGCTGTTCGCCGGCTCCATCGGCCGCACCGACTTCCCCGGCGGCGACCACGACACCCTGATCGACAGCATCACCCAGCGCCTGTGGCCCATGGGCAATGAAACGGTGTTCATCCCCGGACACGGCCCGGAGAGCAGCTTCGGCGTCGAGCGCCGGCAGAACCCCTACGTGCGCGGCACCTGACGCCCCGTGGCGCGGCGCCGGATGCCGTCGATCAGACCGGCGGCTGGTAGCGCTGCGTCGGCCGCGCGGCCTTGGCGTACAGCCCGTTGACCTTGGGCAGGTGGCTCTGGATCTCCTGGATCCGGGTCTTGCTGGCGGGGTGGGTGGAGAGGAACTCCGGCGGCGCCCCTTCGCTGGCTTTCATCATCTTCTGCCAGAGCGTCACGCCTGAGGCCGGGTCGTAACCGGCGCGGGCGGCCAACTCCATGCCCACCAGGTCGGCCTCGGACTCGTCCTCGCGGCTGAACTTCAGCGACAGCAGCTGCGCGCCCATGCTCAGCGCCGCATCCCCCAGGTTGCCCAGGCCCAGCAGCGAACTCAGCAGCCCGGCACCGGCCCGCGTGGCCGCCGACTTGCCCATGCGCTCACGGGCATGCTCGCGCAGGGCGTGGGCCATCTCGTGGCCCATGATCATGGCCACCTCGTCGTCGCTGAGCTGCAGGCGCTGCAGGATGCCGAAGTAGAAGGCAATCTTGCCGCCGGGCATGCAGAAGGCGTTGAGCTCCTTGGAGCCAAACAGCTGCACCTCCCACTTCCAGGCCGAGGCCCGGTTGTTCCAGGGCTGGGTGTAGGGAATGAGCCGCTGGGCAATGGCGCGCAGGCGCAGCACCTGGGGATGGTCGTCCGGGGCCAGGGCCCGCTTGCCGGCGGCCTCCTGCTTCATCTGGGTGAACTGCTGCTGCGCCGCCTGTTCCACCTCCTCGGCCGACACCAGCTTGGCAAAGCGCGAGGTGCTGCCCACCTCACCGCGCACCCCCTCCTCGGCGGCCAGGGCGCTCAGCGGCGCCAGGCCCCAGGCCCCGGCCACCGCCAGGCTGGCGCCGGCACCCAGCCGGCGGCGATGCCGGTCCACCGGCTGGTGGCAGGCGCAGGTGGCGGCACGCCGCGCCTGGACCAGCGGCGGCAGGGCGAGCTCGGCATCGGTGTGGAACGCAGGGCACGAGGTCATGGTGATCCGGTCAAGGCTGGGGAACAGGTCCACATTCTGGCAAGGGTGGCGGCCAGGCGTCAGCCGGTGGGCAGCTCTAGGGCGCGGATCTCGGCCCGCAGACGCCAGAGCAGCCACAGGGCCGGCGTCGCCATGGCGGTGGACAGCACAAAGAACGCCGGCCAGCCCATGGCGGTGGACAGCACCCCGGCCAGCGGCCCCACCCAGACCCGGCCGATGGCCGAGAGCGCGCTCAACAAGGCGAACTGGGTGGCGCTGAAGCGCTGGCTGGTCAGGCTCATCAGGAAAGCCACGAAGGCCGCGGTGCCCATGCCCCCGCTCAGGTTGTCCAGGGCCACCACCGCCAGCAAGCCGGGGTCCACCGGGGTGGGCTGGGTCAGGCGCAGCACGCCCCAGTCAAAGGCCGGGATCAGCAGCGCCGCCTCGGCCGAGCGGCCGGCCACCGCCAGCCACCAGAAGCCCAGGTTGCTGAACATCTGCAACAGGCCGAAGGCCATGAGCGCGCGCCACAGCCCCAGGCGCAGCATGAGGGCGCCGCCCAGCAGAGCACCGGCCACCGTCAGCCACAGGCCGATCAGCTTGTTGACCAGGCCCACCTCGGCCGAGGTGAAGCCCACGCCCTGCAGCAGAAAAGGCGTCATCAGCGACACCGCGAAGGCATCGCCCAGCTTGTAGAGCACCACCAGGCCCAGGAAGGCCACCGCCCCGGGCTGCTGCAGGTAACTGCCCAGGCCGTTGAGCAGGGTGTCAAAGCCCGCGCGGCGCGCCGCCCAGGCCGCCAGCGGCAGTGTGGCCGCCAGGCCCAGCAGCAGCGCCAGCAGGTCGGCCCAACGCTGGGCCAGGGGACTGAGCGCCGCGCGCCCGGCCCAGCCGCCCCCCAGGGCGGCCACCGCCAGCGGATCCAGCACATGGCGGGTGAACAGGTAGCCGGCGGCCGCGCTCAGCAGCACGGCGACGAAGCCCTGCAGGTCGCGTCGGGCCGGGGGCCTCGGCCCCTGCGGCCGGGGCAGCCGCGGCAGGATCAGCGCACTGAGCACCGCGGCACCGGCCATCAAGGCGGCGCAGAAGCGGTAGACCTCCGGCCAGGTCCACCCCCCGCCCTGGGCGACATCGGTCCAGATCAGGGTGACGCCACCGGAGAGCACCATGGCCAGCCGGTAGCCCATGACATTGAGCGAGGAGCCCAGTCCGCGCTCACGCGGCGGCAGCAGGTCGGTGCGGTAGGCGTCACAGGCCACGTCCTGTGACGCCGAGAGGAAGGCCACCCCCAGCGCCAGCCAGGGCAGGGCACCCAGGCCCTGGGCCGGGTCCTGCCGGGACAGGCCCCACAGGCCGGCGGCCAGCAGCAGCTGGCTGAGCACCAGCCAGCCCTGCCGCCGCCCCAGGCCCGGCAGGTCGAAGCGGTCCATCAGCGGCGCCCACAGGAACTTGAAGGTATAGGGCAGGCCCACCAGCGAGAGGAAGCCGATCGTCGCCAGGTCCACCCCGCTCACGCTCAGCCAGGCCTGCAAGGCCTGCCCGGTGAGCGCCAACGGCAGTCCCGAGGCCAGCCCCAGCAGGATCACCACCCCGGCGCGGTGCAGGGCCCCGAGGGGGGAACGGGGGGCCGCCGCGGGGCCGTCGGGGGGGGAGGTGAGGTGCATCGGGAAATTCTAGGAGCGCCACCCGCTGCCGCCGGCCCGCGCCTCATGGGGGGCGCCAGGCCCGCAAAGGCCGCGGTTGTGGCCTAATTGAGGGTTTTGATTGGGTGGCTGTCCGCGCCTGCGTGGCGGGCGACCCGCCTCACCCGCCTCACAGCAACCGCTCGACAGGAGAAACACCATGGGCAACAAGATCGTCACCGAAGCCGACCGCAAGGCCACCCCGCGTCCCGGCGCCGCCAAGGGCTCCGCCTTCACGGCCCCCACCGGCCAGCGCTGCAGCCTGGAGCGCGGTTCGCACACCCGCTCCAAGAAGAACCCGGGCAAGCGCCCGCACCAGGGCTGATTCCCGGCGCCGTCAGGCGCCGCAGCTCCCAGCCGGCCCGGGCGGGCTGGCCTGACGCCCCCGCACCGGGGACACCAGGCCAGACGCCCGGGCCGCTGGCATTCTGGCGTCGCCTGGCCGGTCCGGGCCCCGTGCGCCCTGTCTGCGCGATGACCACGCGCCCCCGATGTCACCACAGCCCCCTGCCACGCCATGACCCCTGCCTCCGCCACCCCGCCAGCCCCCACCGCTGCCGCCGTGCCCCAGCGCTCGGGCGTCATCCGCATCACCGAGCTGCGCCTGCCGCTGGACCACGCACCCGAGGCCCTGCGCCCGGCCGCCTTGGCCCGGCTGGGTCTGAAGGACGCGCAGGTGCAGGACATCGAGGTCTTCAAGCGCGCCTATGACGCCCGCAAAAAGACCGCCATCGTGCTGACCTACACGCTGGATTGCGTGTTGGCGCCGGGCGTGGACGCGGCGGCCGTGTTGGCGCGCCTGCAGGGCGACCCCCAGATCCGCCCCGCGCCGGACACCACCTACCGCTTCGTCGGCCACGCGCCGGCGGATTTCTACACCTCGGGCGAGAAACTGCGCCCGGTGGTGGTGGGCTTTGGCCCCTGCGGCATCCTGGCCGCGCTGGTACTGGCTCAGATGGGCCTGCGCCCGATCGTGCTGGAGCGCGGCAAGACCGTGCGCCAGCGCACCAAGGACACCTGGGGCCTGTGGCGCCAGAAGGTGCTCAACCCCGAGTCCAACGTGCAGTTCGGCGAAGGCGGTGCCGGCACCTTCTCCGACGGCAAGCTCTACAGCCAGATCTCCGACCCGCGCCACCTCACCCGCAAGGTGCTGACCGAGTTCGTCAAGGCCGGCGCGCCCGAGGAGATCCTGTTTGTGGCCAAGCCGCACATCGGCACCTTCCGCCTGGTGAGCATGGTCGAGAAAATCCGTGAGGACATCGAGGCCCTGGGCGGCGAGATCCGCTTTGAGCAGCAGGTCACCGACCTGCACATCGAGACCGACACCCACGGCGTGCGCCACTTGCGCGGCGTGACCCTGGCCAGCGGCGAGCAGATCCGCACCGACCACGTCATCCTGGCCCTGGGCCACAGCGCCCGCGACAGCTTCACCATGGCCCACGAACGTGGCGTGCAGATGGAGGCCAAGCCCTTCTCCATCGGCTACCGCATCGAGCACCCGCAAAGCGTGATCGACGCCGCCCGCTTTGGCCCCAACGCCAAGCACCCGCTGCTGGGCGCGGCGGACTACAAGCTGGTGCACCACGCCAAGAACGGCCGCTCGGTCTACAGCTTCTGCATGTGCCCGGGCGGCACCGTGGTGGCGGCCACCTCCGAGCCGAACCGCGTGGTCACCAACGGCATGAGCCAGTACTCGCGCGCCGAGCGCAATGCCAACGCCGGCATCGTGGTGGGCATCAGCCCCGAGGACTACCGGCGCGACCCCGGCGGCAGCGGCCCGGTGAACCCGCTGGACGGCATGGCCTTCCAGCGCGTGTGGGAGAGCCGGGCCTATGAGCTGGGCGGTGGCGACTACATCGCCCCCGGCCAATTGGTGGGCGACTTCATCAAGCGCCAGAAGGGGCCGGCCAAGGGCTTTGGCTCGGTGATGCCGTCCTACAAGCCCGGCGTGCACCTGACCAACCTGAGCGAGAAGGGCCGCGAAAGCCTGCCGACCTACGCGCTGGAGGCCATCCGCGAAGCCCTGCCAGCGTTTGAGCGCCAGATCCGAGGCTTCAGCATGGCCGACGCGGTGCTCACCGGGGTGGAAACACGCACCTCCTCGCCGCTGCGCATGAACCGTGGCCGCGACTACCAGAGCCTGAACACCCGTGGGCTGTACCCTGCCGGCGAGGGCGCGGGCTATGCCGGCGGCATCATGAGCGCCGGCGTGGACGGCATCGAGGTGGCCGAGGCCCTGGCCCGCAGCCTGCTGGGCCAGGCGGCCTGAACCCGCCCGGTACCCCAGGCCGCCGCCTTCAGACCGTGGGCTGCGCCCCCAGGGCCCAGGCCAGCAGGGTGAAAGTCACAAAGGCCAGCGCCGTGCTGGCCAGGATGATGCGGGCCACGCGGCCGTTGTCGGCGCCATAGCGCTCGGCCAGCAGCGAGACGTTGCTGGCACTGGGCAGGGCCGCCGCCAGCACCAGCACGGTGGTCTGGAAGGCCGTCAACGGCAGGCCCAGCTGGCGCACCGCCAGGCAGCCTGCCCCCACCACCAGCGGGTGGATCAGCAGCTTGATCAGCGCCACCGGCAGGTAGCTGGAGACCGCCGCCTGGCGGCCGCTGGCCCGGTCGGACTGGCCCGAGCGCCACAGCACCGCCCCGATGGTGAACAGCGCCACCGGCGAGGCGGCATCCGCCAGCATGCCCACGATCTTGAGCAGCGGCCCAGGCAGGGGCAGGCCCAGGGCGCCCACCAGGCCGCCCGCCGCGATGGACCAGGGCAGCGGGTTGGACAGCGCGCCGCGCGCCGCCTTGAGCGCCGCCGCCCGCGGCCCCTGGCCGCTGGCCTCATGCGCCTGGGCCAAGCCCACGCACACCGAGGTGGTCACGATCATGTCGGCCAGCACGATGCAGATCACCGGCCCGGCCGCCGCCGGGCCCATCAGCGCCACCAGCAGCGGCACGCCCATGAAGCCGGTGTTGGGGAAGGTGGCCACCAGCGCGCCAAAGGCTGCGTCCTTCAGGTGCACGGTGGGCGAGAGCGTCATCGCCACCGTGAAGAACACCACCAGCGCCGCTGCCAACAGGTACAGGCCCAGCACCACCGGGTTGAGCAGCTCCAGCACAGGCGTGTTCATGCCGAAGCGGAACAGCATGGCCGGCAGCGCGAAGAACAGCACGAAGGCGTTGAGCCCCGGCACCGCGGCCTCGGGCAGGATTTGCCGGCGCGCGGCCAGCCAGCCGCCCAGCACCAGGGCGAAGAAGGGAAGGGTGACGGCGAGGACGGCCTGCATGCGGGGACACGGGTGGCGGCGGCCGCGCCGGGGCCCCACGGGCCCGGGGACCGCAGCGCGCCTGGACAGGCACGCAGTATGCGGGCACGGCTTGGCGCCGCCACCGTGGCGGAGTGTGCAGGGCTGCAAGGTCGTCGTGCGGCCCGGCAGGAAACGGTCAGCGGACAGCAGGGCCCGCCCCGGGTTCAGTGCATCAGCACCTCGGCCCCGGCGGTGGCCAGGCGGTGGTCGGGCAGCTGCCGCTCCAGCAGGTCAAAGTCGAGCTTGAGGTGGGCCACCAGCGCGGGATGGGTCATGCGCAGGCCATCCCCCAGGTCTTCACCGTTCTCGCGGCAGTCGGCCACCACGCTGGCCAGGCGCAGGGCCGCGCCCAGGGGCGAGAACGGTCGCACCGCCATGGGGTCGGCAGCGGCATCAAAGGCCTGCACCATGGCGCGGGGGAAATTCCAATGCCGGGCCATTTCGGCGGTCAGCTCGGGATGGGTGCAGCCTAGGATGACGGCCTCAAAGCCGATGCGGCTGTCCAGGTCCAGGGCGTGGCGCTCCACCTCGGCGTCGTCCGAGGGGCTCTCCATGAGCATGAGCAGACGGCCGGTGCGCAGCATCAGGCCGCCGATGTAGGCGGTGTCGGGCTCGGCATCGGTCAGCGGGGCCAGCACCTGGGCGTAGGCGGCCACGGCCAGGGTGCCGCGCCAAAAGGCCATGCGGTCAAAACCAGGCAGGGGCGGAAAGACCGCCGACAACGCCGCCGACAGGGTCAGGTCCCGCAGGGTGCGCAGACCCAGGATCGCCGCTGCATCGGGCAGGGTGGCCACCGTATGGCGGGTGCTGAAGCGCGCCGAGTTGGCCAGGCGCAGCACTTTGGCCGACAGGGTCAGGTCCTGCCCGATCAGGCCGGCCAGCTCATGCAGCGAGACCTGCTCGCGCTCAAAGGACTGCAGCAGCCGGCTGGCCACCTCCGGCATGGCCGGCAGGCTGCGGGCGCGTTGGATGTAGGGGTCGGTGAGGGACACGGTGCGGGCTCCTGCGGACGGCGCCGGGGCGCGCACTCGCCGCGCGTCCCTGCCCATCGTCCCGGTATCGACCGCGGCACGCAGGGTGTTGAGGCGTCACGCGCGCCGGCGTGGCGGAGTTCACGCCGGCCAGGGACGGCGCGGCTCAGGCCACCTCGTGGCGGCGGGGCAGGTCGGCGCCGCGGCGTCCACAGGTGATGGCCGCCGCCCGGGCGGCAAAGGCCAGCACCTCGGCCCAGACCTCAGCCGGCAGCGCGCGCAGGCCGTCCGGGCTGAGGGCACCGCGCTCGGCCAGGGCCGTGAGCATGCCGGCCTGGAAGGTGTCGCCCGCGCCCACGGTGTCCACCACCGCCACGCGCACCGGTGCCACCGGCACCTCGCCCTGGGCGTGGTAGCCGGTGGCGCCCTCACCCCCACGGGTGATGACCACCATGGCCACGCCCGCGGCCCGCCAGCGCGCGGCCAACTCGGCATGGGCCACGCCGGGGTACAGCAGGGCCAGGTCCTCGTCGCTCACCTTGAGCAGGTGGGTGCGGGCCGCCATCCAGTCCAGGGTGTCGCGCCAGCGCGCCAGGTCCGGCTCCACGTTCAGGCGCACATTGGGGTCGTAGGCGATGACACGACGGCCATGCTCGCGCTCCACCAGGGCGCGCTGGGTGCTGGCCGTGGGGTCCACCACCATGGCGTAGCTGCCGAACTGGATGGCCTGGGTCTCGGGCGGCAGGCGGTCCAGCGCCGACAGGGGCAGCAGGCGGTCGGCGCAGCCCGCGCCATAGAAGCTGTAGGAGGGCACACCGGCCTCGTCCACCCCGATCAAGCTCAGCGTGGTGGGCGCCTCCAGCAAGGCCAGGCAGCGCTCATCCACCCCTTCCTCGCGCAGGGCGCGCAGCAGGCGCTCGCCGAGAAAACCGCGCGAGAGTCCGCCCAGGAAGGCCACGGGCTGGCCCAGGCGCCGCAGGCCCACGGCCACATTGAACGGCGAGCCGCCGATGCGCGCATCCATCATCAGGCCGGTGGCCGTGTCGCCCGCGGCGAACACGTCAAACAGGGCCTCTCCACACACGACAAACATGAGTTCTCTCTCCACGACAAAGACGCCCGCCGCACGGCGGACTTGAGCCCCCGCACCGCCGGCCGATGACCCCCAGGGCACGCCCGGCAGGGGCGGCCAAGGCCCTGACCCCCGGCAGGACGTCACGGGCTCAAGCATCGCCGCTCTGGCCGGCGGGCTGGATCGGGGTTTTCCATAAATCAATCAACTTGATTTAATAAAAGATCCGGGCGCAGAATCTATACCGTTCCGCTGCCGGGCGATACGCAGTTGCCTCGGGCGGGCGGACACCACTCCCAACCAGCCTGGAGACAACATGTTCAAGACCGTCCTGACCACCGTGGCCGCCTCCGTGATGCTGATGTCCGGCGCCGCGATCGCCGCCGACCAGCCCATCATCGGCCTGATCACCAAGACCGAGACCAACCCCTTCTTCGTGAAGATGAAGGAAGGCGCGCAGGCCGAGGCCAAGAAGCTGGGGGCCAAGCTGATGACCGCCTCCGGCAAGAAGGACGGCGACACCGCAGCCCAGATCACCGCCATCGAGAACATGGTGACCGCGGGCGCCAAGACCATCCTGATCACCTCCTCCGGCGACGCCATCATCCCGGCGGTGAAGAAGGCCCAGGCCAAGGGCGTGCAGGTGATCGCGCTGGACAGCCCGTTCGACGGCGCCGACGCCCTGTTCGCCACCGACAACTACAAGGCCGGCATCCTGATCGGCCAATACGCCAAGGCCGCCCTGGGCGGCAAGCCGGCCAAGATCGCCATGCTGGACCTGTTCCCCGGCCACCCGGTGGGCGCCCAGCGCCACAACGGTTTCATGACCGGCTTCGGCCTGAAGGCCAATGACGCCAAGTCCAACGAGCTGTCGTCCACGCCTGAGACCGTGTGCGCCGCCGACACCGACGGCAACCAGGCCAAGGGCCAGACCGCGATGGAGAACTGCCTGCAGAAGGCCCCGGACATCAACGTGGTCTACACCATCAACGAGCCCGCCGCCGCCGGTGCCTACAACGCGCTGAAGAAGGCCGGCAAGGAGAAGGGCGTGATCATCGTCTCCGTGGACGGCGGCTGCGCCGGCGTGGCCGATGTGGGCAAGGGCGTGATCGCCGCCACCAGCCAGCAGTACCCGCTGAAGATGGCCGCCATGGGCGTGGCCGCTGGCGTGGACTACGCCAAGGGCGGCAAGAAGGCCAGCGGCTACGTCGACACCGGCGTGACCCTGATCGCCGACAAGGCCGTGGCCGGCGTCGAGAGCCAGAGCGTCAAGGTCGGCACCGACCTGTGCTGGGGCAACAAGTAATCAGCCGTCCCAGGCCCCAGGCCCGGGCACCTGCCCGGACCTGGGGCCGGCACCGCCGACCCCACCGGGCCGGCCCCTGACGGACAGGGCGCGGCCCCGTCGCCGCCACCCCCTCCTGTCCCGCCGGAGTCCCCGCCGCCTGCGGGGACCCGGTCCCCAGGCCCGCCGCCGCGGGCCTGCGCCGGGATCACACCTCCCATTTCGTCACCTTCCCCGAGGTCTCCCGTGAACACCTTGAAAGACAAGCTGCCGCCGCTGAGCCAGCTCGGGCCCTTCATCGCGCTGGCCGTGGCCTGCGTGGTCTTCGGCCTGACCACCGACAACTTCTTCACGCCCGCCAACCTTGCCCTCATCCTGCAGCAGGTGATGGTGGTGGGCGTGATCGCCATCGGCCAGACGCTGATCATCCTGACCGCCGGCATCGACCTGTCCTGCGGCATGCTCATGGCCCTGGGCAGCATCGTGATGACCAAGTTCGCCGTGGAATACGGCCTGCCCGTGCCCCTGGCCATCCTGTGCGGCGTGGGCGTGACCACCTTGTTCGGCCTGGTCAACGGCCTGCTGGTCACGCGCATCAAGCTGCCGCCCTTCATCGTCACCCTGGGCACGATGAACGTGGCCTTTGCCATCACCCAGCTCTACTCCGACGCGCAAACCGTCTCCAACGTGCCTGAGTCCATGACCTGGCTGGGCAACACCTTCGGTCTGGGTGACACCCAGTTCGCCTACGGCGTGGTGCTGATGGTGGCGCTGTACCTGGGCGTCTGGTACTGGCTGCGCGACACCGCCTCCGGCCGCCACGTCTACGCCGTGGGCAACAACCCCGAGGCCACCCGCCTGGTGGGCATCCCCACCGACCGCGTGCTGCTGGGCGTGTACGTGCTGGCCGGCGTGTTCTACGGCATCGCCTCGCTGCTCACCGTGGCCCGCACCAGCGTGGGCGACCCCAACGCCGGCCAGACCGAGAACCTGGACGCCATCACCGCTGTGGTGCTGGGCGGCACCAGCCTGTTCGGCGGCCGCGGCATGGTGCTGGGCACGCTGGCCGGCGCCATCGTGGTGGGCGTGCTGCGCAACGGCCTGACGCTGATGGGCGTGTCCTCCGTCTACCAGGTGCTGATCACCGGCATCCTGGTCATCCTGGCCGTCACCGTGGACCAACTTTCTCGCAAGGGGGGCCGTTGAGATGGCCACGACGCAAATCGTGATGCAGGCCCAGGGCCTGGTGAAGCGCTACGGTCAGGTGACGGCGCTGGACGGCGTGGACTTTGAGCTGCGCGCCGGTGAGATCCTGGCCGTGATCGGCGACAACGGCGCCGGCAAGTCCAGCCTGATCAAGGCACTCTCGGGCGCGGTGGTGCCCGACGAAGGCCAGATCCTGCTCGACGGCAAGCCGGTGCAGTTCCGCACCCCCATCGACGCCCGGCGCGCCGGCATCGAGTGCTGCTACCAGGACCTGGCCGTGGCCCCAGCCATGACCATCGCCGAGAACCTGTTCCTGGGCCGCGAGATCCGCTGCGAGGGCGTGATGGGCTCGGTGTTCCGCAAGCTCGACAAGAAGAAGATGCTGGAGACCGCCATCGCCCGCATGGCCGACCTGAAGGTGGGCATCCGCAGCATGACGCAGGCGGTGGAGACGCTCTCCGGCGGCCAGCGCCAGTGCGTGGCCGTGGCCCGCGCCGCCGCCTTCGCCGAGCATGTGGTCATCCTGGACGAGCCCACCGCCGCCCTGGGCGTCAAGGAGGGCAACATGGTGCTGGAGCTGATCCGCCGCGTGCGCGACAAGGGCCTGGCGGTCATCCTCATCAGCCACAACATGCCGCACGTCTTCGAGATCGCCGACCGCATCCATGTGGCCCGCCTGGGCCGCCGCGCGGCAGTGCTCAACCCCAAGAAGATCAGCATGAGCGACACCGTGGCCGTGATGACCGGCGCGATGAAGCCCGAGGACATCCCGGCCGACTGCCTGGCGCACTGACCCCCCGGGAGACACCACCATGCTCAAAGGCATCGACCCCCTGCTGACGCCGGACCTGCTCAAGGTGCTGGCCGAGATGGGCCACGGCGACGAGATCGTCATCGCCGACGCCAACTTCACCGCCAAGACCCTGGCCGAGGGCCCGCACGGCCCCAAGCCGCTGATCCACCTGCCCGGGGCGGGCGTGGAGCGCGTGTCCCAGGCGGTGCTGAGCCTGCTGCCGCTGGATGCGGCGGTGGACCAGCCCGTGGCCTTCATGAAGGTCTGCGACACGCCCGAGGGCTACCTCAGCGCGCTGCAGCGCCGCATGCTGGCCCAGCTGGCCGCCGCCGGCCATGCCCAGCCCGGGCAATGCAAGGCCACTGAACGGTTTGCGTTCTACGATCGCGTCCGCCGCGCCCAAGCCATCGTGCTGACCGGGGAGTTGCAGCCGTATGGCAACTTCCTGTTCAAGAAGGGCGTGATCGGAGAAGTACTTGCCCCCTGACACCGTGGCCGCCCCCGCCACCCCCCTCCCCCCCTCCACCGCCCCCGCCCCCGCGCCAGCCGGCGGCCGCCGGGCGCTGCAGCCTCGTGGCTCCAGCCAAGGCGGCCTGCGCCAGTACAACGAACGCGTGGTGCTGCAGGCCATCCGCCTGCACGGCGCCCTGCCCGCGGCCGAGATTGCCCGCCTGACCCAGCTCACCGCGCAGACGGTGTCCATGATCACCAAGCGCCTGATCGAGGACGGCCTGCTGGTCAAGGGCAGCCCGCTGCGTGGCAAGGTGGGCCAGCCCTCGGTCCCCCTGGGCCTGGACCCGGAGGGGGCCTTCTCGCTGGGGGTCAAGGTCGGCCGCCGCAGCCTGGACGTGCTGCTGATCGACTTCACCGGCCAGGTGCGCGAGCGCTCCAGCCTGGACTACCCCCACCCCGAACCGCAGCAGGTGCTGCAGGCCATCGTGGGCACCGTGCAGGCCATGGTGGCCGGCCTGGGCACGCGGGCCAGCCGCCTGCAGGGCATCGGCATGGCCGCGCCGCTCTCGCTGGGCGGCTGGCAGCAGCTGCTGGGCTACCCCGACGACCTGGCCGAGCGCTGGCGCGACTTTGACCTGGCCGGCGAGGTGGAACGCCAGACCGGCCTGCCCACCGCCCTGCTCAAGGACACGGCCGCCGCGTGCGTGGCCGAGCTGGTGGCCGGACGCGGCCGCACCATCACCAGCTTCCTCTACATCTTCGTGGACACCTTCATCGGCGGCGGCCTGGTGCTCGACAGCCACCTGCGCGCCGGCCTGCACGGCAACGCCGGCGCGGTCGGCTCGCTGCCGCTGGGCCTGGCGGTCACGCCGCAGGGCACGCCGCCGCAGCTGCTCAGCCAGGCCTCGCTGCTCACGCTGGAGGCCCGGTACAGCGCCGCCGGCCTGGACCCCAGCGCCCTGGGCGATGCGCGCGCCCTGCAGGACGGCTGGGCACCGGTCACCCGCGTGTGGCTGCAGGAGGCGGCCCGCGGCATCGCCCTGTGCATCAACAGCGCCGCCTGCCTGCTGGACCTGGACAGCGTGATCCTGGACGGCTCGTTCAGCCGCCCGCTGCTGCAGGCGCTGCTGGCCGAGCTGGCCACCGCGCTGCAGGCCTACAGCTGGGAAGGGGTGACCCCGCCGCAGGTGCTGCCCGGCCAGATCGGCTCGGACGCCCGCGCCCTGGGCGGCGCGCTGATCCCGCTGCACGCCAACTTCTCCCCCGACCGCGGCCTGTTCCTCAAGGCCGCCGGCTGAACACGCGGCGGCCGCGGCCGCCGCGCTCAGCGGCGGAAGATCTTGCCCGGGTTGAGGATGTGGTCCGGGTCCAGCGCCTGCTTGACCGCGCGCATCAGGGCCACGGCGCCTTCGCCGGTCTCCTCGATCAGGAAGCCCTGCTTGTGCAGGCCGATGCCGTGCTCGCCGGTGCAGGTGCCCTGCATGGCGATGGCCCGGTGTACCACCGCCTGGTTCAGGCGCTCAGCCGTCTCGGCCTCGGCCGGCAGCGCCGGGTCGATCAGGTAGGCGATGTGGAAGTTGCCGTCGCCCACGTGCCCGACGATGAAAAAGGGCAGGCCCGAGGCCTGGGCCTCGTCGGCGGCCACCGTCACCGCCTCGGCCAGGCGCGAGATGGGCACGCAGGTGTCGGTGGTGATGGCGCGGCAGCCGGGCTTCATCTGCAGCGCGCTGAAGTAGGCGTGGTGGCGGGCGGTCCAGAGCTTGGTGCGCTCCTCGGGCGTGGTGGCCCACTGGAAGCTCTCGCCGCCGTGCTCCAGCGCCAGCTCCTGCACCGTGGCCGCCTGCTCCTGCACGCCGGCCGGGCTGCCGTGGAACTCCATCAGCAGCATGGGCGCCTCACGCAGGCCCAGGTGGTCGTGGTGGTTCACGGCGCGCACCGCGTTGGCGTCCAGCAGCTCGCAGCGGGCGATGGGCACGCCCAGCTGGATGAGGGCGATGGTGGTGTTGACCGCCGCGCCCACGTCCGGAAAGAAGCAGATGGCCGCGGCCACACTCTCTGGCAGGGGATGCAGCTTCAGGGTGATCTCGGTGATCACACCCAACGTGCCCTCGCTGCCCACCATCAGGCGGGTCAGGTCGTAGCCGGCGCTGCTCTTCTTGGCTCGGGTGCCCGTGTGGACGATCTCGCCCCGGGCGGTGACCACGGTCAGGGCCAGCACGTTCTCACGCATGGTGCCGTAGCGCACGGCGTTGGTGCCGCTGGCGCGGGTGGCCGTCATGCCGCCCAGGCTGGCGTCGGCGCCGGGGTCGATGGGAAAGAACAGGCCCTGGTCCTTGATCTCGCGGTTGAGCTGGCTGCGCAGCACGCCGGGCTGCACGGTCACGGTCAGGTCCTCGGCCTGCACCGCCACCACCCGGTTCATGCGCGAGAGGTCCAGGCTGACCCCGCCCTCCACCGCCAGCAGGTGACCCTCCAGCGAGCTGCCCGCCCCGTAGGGAATGACCGGCACCTTGAAGCGGGCGCACTGGGCCACGGCAAAGGCGACGTCTTCGGTGCTGTCGCAGAAGACCACCGCGTCGGGCGGCGGCACCTCGTAGGGGGACTCGTCCCGTCCGTGCAGCTCGCGCATGGCGCGGGCAGCGCTGAAGCGGTCGCCAAAGTGTGCCTGCAGGGCGGCCAGCAGTTCGGCCGGGGCGGTGCGCGGAGGCAGGAGGTCCAGGGCATGGGTGGGGGCGTTCATGCCGCCGCATTCTGGGCCTGCCCCCGCCCGTGGCCAATGGGGGGCGATGCCGGGTGGGCCTGCAGGCTTGCAGGCCTGCCCGGGCGCGCGGGCCCTCAGCGGGCCAGGCCGCGCAATGCGTCCTTGCCGCGCTGGAGGGCCTCCTCCAGCAGCGCCCGGCGTTCGGCGGCCTTGTCGCGCTTGGCCGGCGCTGCAGGCGCGGCGGGCTCGGCCGCCGCCACCGGCAGCGCGCCGGCCGCGGCATGGGCGGCGCAGAACTCACGGTACTTCTCGGCCACGGGCAGGGAATCGCCACGGCCCACGCATTCGCGCTGCACCAGTTTCTGGCCATGGCCGCCCTCGCCCACACAGGCCTGGGCCAGGGTCTTGAGGTCCTCCGCACGTTCGGCCTCGGCGCACAGGGTCTGGCGCTGCACGCCCAGGTCCACGCCGCACACGGCGCTGGCATCGCCCAGGTCATCGGCCCCCGGCACACCCGGCTGGCGCGGCCGGCCCGCCAGGGCACGCAGGCCCTCCGGTGTGCGGGCACGGGTGCAGAAGCCGGCCTGCTGCTCGGCGCTGCACAGGCCGGGCTGCCGGAACAGGGCCGGCTGCAGGTTCAGCACCGCTTGGCCGCAGGCCTGCAGCAACGCGGCATGGGCCTGTCCCTGCGCCGCGGCAGCGGCGGCCTGCCACGGGGCCATGGGCTCGGGCAGCTCGGCGGCGCAAACCCCCAGCCGGCGACCGCTCAGGGCCATTTGCAAGGTCTGGCCCCCCTGGACCATCTCCACCCGGCCGCTGTAGGCATCCGGGCCCTCCCGGGTGAGCTCGAAGGTGCCCCGCCCCTCGGGACACTGCAGCGTCCAGCGGGTGGTGGCACCCTGGCGCTGGGTGTCCAGCACCTGGCACTGGTGTTCCTGCAGGCCGGGGGGCCCCTGCTCTTCCACGCCACGGTCCAGGCACAGGGTGCGGGTGGACGGCGGCAGGACCCTACCCGGCACGGTCATGCTCTGGGTGACCTCCCAGCGGTCTTTGGGGGCGTTGGCCGCCTCCGCCACCGCCGGCAGCGCCAGCAAAACCAGCAGCGCGGCCCGCTTGACAGGAATCCTGCTGCGGCGGCGCGACCCGTCAACAGCCAAGGCAGAGAGGGCAGGGAGACAGGCGGAATGGAAGGACATGTTGAAGCTCCTGGTCGGCATGGCGCTGGCGGCCGGTCATGGCGGCGCAGCCCGCAGCGCACCGGTCCCCCAGCCGCCGCCAGCGCGGTGGTGCCATTGGACGCCGGCCCAAGCCGCCTGCCCATCGGCCACGGCCACCAGACGCGGGGATCACCCCCCCCCTTGTTCGTGGTGCCTGCCACGCGAGCCGCACCGTCTGCCGCCGCTGCGTAAACCGGTGAGCCGCGCAGGCCTTTCCCAGTCAGCCCTGCCGCGCGCCCCCCACGCTCCGGAGAAGTCCATGCCCCTGTTGACGCACCCCTTGACCCCTTGGCCGCTGCTGGCCGGCTTGCTGCTGCCGATGACGGGCCATGCCCTGGCCCCGATTGCGGTGCAGTCCTACAGCGGCCCCGACGGCCCCTATGGCTTCTATGGCTATGACGACCAGACCTACAGCGGGAGCCGCGCCGGCGGCCTGCTGTCCGGGGGCACCGGGGACTTGACCGACGGGGTGGTGGGCGGCTCGGTGGGCTCAGGCTACTGGAACTGGTCGCCCTATGTCATGTGGGACGGCGTCTCGCCCGTCCTGACCCTGGACCTGGGCACCGAGCACCTGGTGCAGAGCGTGCAGACCAGCCTGATCGCCTACCCCAGCGCCGCGGTCTACATCCCCACCGAGGCGCGGCTGCGCTTCTCGACCAACGGGGTGGACTATGGGCCGGAGATCGTGCGCACCTTCAGCGCCGCCGAACGCGCGCTGGGCAACGACGCCACGCCCACCTACGAGCTGCTGTCGAGCGGGGCCGCCAGCGGTCGCTATCTGCAGCTGACCCTGGTGAGCGCGGGCCGCTGGACGGGCCTGTCGGAGGTGACGCTGCTGGGCAGTGCAGCGGCCGTGCCCGAGCCCACCCCACTGGCCCTGCTGGCAGCCGGGCTGTCGCTGCTGGCCTGGCGGCGCCGACGCCCGGCTGGCTAACATGCCCGCATGGCCAACCGACTCACACAAATTGCCACGCGCACCGGCGACGATGGCACCACCGGACTGGGTGACGGGCAGCGCGTGCCCAAGGATCACCTGCGCATCGACGCCATGGGCGACGTGGACGAGCTGAACTCCCACCTGGGTGTGCTGTTGGCCGAACCGCTGCCCGAGGCGGTGCGCGAGCTGCTGGTGACCATCCAGCACGAGCTGTTCAACCTGGGCGGCGAGCTGTGCATGCCCGGCCACCGCCTGCTGCAGGACGAGGCCGTGCTGCGCCTGGACCAGGCCCTGGCCGAGCACAACGCGGCGCTGCCGCGGCTGATGGAGTTCATCCTGCCGGCGGGCACGCGCAGTGCATCGCTGGCGCATGTGGCGCGCACCGTGGCGCGTCGCGCCGAGCGCGCGGTGGTGCGTCTGGCCGCGCAGGAGGCGGTCCACCCCGCACCGCGGCAGTACCTCAACCGGCTCTCCGACCTGCTGTTCGTGCTGGCCCGGGTGCTCAACCGCGCCAACCTCGACGGCCTGGGCGGTGACGACGTGTACTGGCGCAGTGAGCGCCTGGCCCGTCAGCAGGCTGGCGGCGAACACACCACGGACTGAGCCGTTTGGCCGGCGGCGCCTGCGTATGCCGGTGTGAGCCCAACGCCGACTTCTCCTGTGCCACCGGACCACCCCGAAGGGCGGAACTACCCGCCTGCGCGCACGCGCAGGCATCGGGCCGGGCCTTCAGCAGGTCACCGTCATGGCGCCCACGTCCACCACCACCAGCGGGCGCGCCAGGGCGGCGCAGGCGTTCTGGGCAAAGGCCTGCCGCCAATGCTCGTCCTCAAAGCCGGACTCGCCCACCTCGCTGGCCAGGGCCAGCACCTTGTCGGCCGTGAGCACCTTGCCACTGGCACGCAGGGGGCTGCAATCCAGGCGCACGAATTCCTGATCCAGCCAGCGGCGGGCTTCGAAGGGATCGGGCAGCGGCGCCTCCACGGCGATGTCCAGACGCTTGCGCGCGTCAAAGAGGACGGAGAGTTCGTGTCTCATGGCGTGTCTTTTCTGGCGAGGGGGGCGGGAGACGGCGTGGCGCTCAGTTCCCGGTGCAGCCAGGCACGGGCCAGGGTCCAGTCGCGCTTGACCGTTGCCGGAGAAATGTCGAGCACCTCGGCAATCTCGTCAATCTCCAGTCCCCCGAAGAAGCGCAGCTCCACCACCTTGGCCGCGCGCGGGTCCAGCGCCTCGAAGGCCAGCAGGCATTCGTGCACCGCCAGCACGTCACGGTCGCTGGGAGCGGCCAGGTCGTCCAGGCCCGACAGCGAGAGCGCCGTCACGTCGGCGTCGCGCTTGGCCGCCCGCCGCGCCTGCTCATGGCTCACCAGGATGCGGCGCATCATGGTGGAGGCCACCGCCAGGAAGTGCGAGCGGTTGCGCCAGTGCGTGCGCGTCTGCTCGGCCATGCGGAACCAGGCCTCGTGGGTGAGCGCGGTGGCGCTCAGGGTGTGGCCCGGGTCCTCCTTGCGCATGTGGCCGCGGGCCATGCGGCGCAGCTCGTCGTACAGGGCCTCGAACAGGCGCTGGCCCGCCTGCGGATCGGGTCCGCTGAACTGCGACAGCCAGAGCGTGAGCTCGGGATCGGCGCCGCCTTGGGCGAAGGGATCAGAAACCATGCACGTCACCAGGGCCCGGACACATTGCAGCAATGTGCGCGATTATGGGTGCGCACCGCTGAATCCGGCACACCCCGGCCGCGCCTGCCCGGCACGCGCATGAGCCCGCCGGTCCCCCCGACGCCATCCGCACGCCCGGCCTGGGCGCAGGTCCGCGCAGCGTTCGAGGCCGCCCAGCGGCTGCCGCAGGCCGAGCGCCTGGGCTGGCTGCAGGCCCAGGTGCAGGCCGGGGACTGCAGCGCCGCCGTGGCCGACGAGGTGCGCAGCCTGCTGGCCCATGCGCCGCCGGACGACGCGCCGGACACCGGGTTCCTGCAGACCCCGGCGCGCTGGGCCGATGGGGCACCACCGCCGGACGCCCCGGCCCCGTCCGACCCGCCGCTGCAGCCCGGCCAGCGCCTGGGTGCCTGGGCGGTGGTGGACCGCCTGGGCACGGGGGGCATGGCCGAGGTCTGGCGCGTGCGGCGCGCCGACGGCGCCTGGCAGGGCGAGGCGGCGGTCAAGGTGCTCAAGCGCGGCATGGACTCCGAGGCGGTGCTGGCCCGCTTTGCCCTGGAGCAGCGGGCCCTGGCCCGGTTGCAGCACCCGCACATCGCCCGGCTGCTGGACGCCGGCCGCACCGCCGGCGGCCAGCCCTACTTCGTGATGGAGAAGGTGGACGGCCTGCCACTGGACCGCGCCACCGAGAACCTGCCGCTGGAGGCCCGTCTGGCCCTGTTCCTCCAACTGGCCGACGCGGTGGCGCATGCCCACCGCCAGCTGCTGGTGCACCGCGACCTCAAGCCTGGCAACGTGCTGGTCACCGCCGAAGGCCAGGTCAAGCTGCTGGACTTCGGCATCGCCAAGGCCCTGGACCCCACGGCCGGCGGCTGGGAAGCGGCCGACACCACCCAGGCCGGCCAGCGGCCCTTCACGCCGCATTACGCCAGCCCGGAACAGGCGCGGGGCGAACCCATTGGCACCGGCACCGACCTCTACAGCCTGGGCGTGCTGCTCTACGTGATGCTGACCGGCCTGCGCCCCTACGGCCGCCGCGCCCGCAGCCCGCACGAGGTGCTGCGCAGCGTGCTGGAGGAGACGCCCACCCGGCCCAGCGCGCTCAGCCCCGACGAGGTGCCCGACCCGCGCTGGACCCAGCACCGCCGGCGCCTGCAGGGCGACCTGGACAACATCCTGCTCAAGGCCCTGGAGAAGCTGCCCGAACGGCGCTATGCCAGCGTGGAGGCGCTGGCGGCCGATGTGCGCGCCTTTCTGGGCGGCTTCCCTGTGCAGGCCCGCCCAGCAGGCTGGGCCTATGTGGCCCGCAAATTCCTGCGGCGCCAGTGGCTGCCCGTGGGTCTGTCGGCCCTGGCCCTGGCCAGCCTGGTCGGTGGCCTGGGCGCCGCCCGGTGGCAGGCCGAGGCAGCGGCGCAGGCCCGCGACGAGGCCCGGGCCCAGCTGGCCGCGGTCAAACGCATCACCGGCGAGCTGGTGTTCCGCTTTGGCGATGCGGTCAGCACCCTGCCCGGCGGGCCGGAAGCCCAGGCCGAGATGCTGCGCAGCACCCTGGACCAGCTCGACACCCTGGCCGGCCCGTTGCCCCAAGACAGCGGCCTTCAAGCCTTGCGCGCGGCCACCCTGGCCCGTCTGGGCGAGCTGCAAGGCAAGCGCGACATGACCGACGAGCGCCTGGTGGCCCAGGCCGAAAACACCCTGAAGCTGGCGGTGGCGCAAGGCGAAGCGGCGTGGGACGCCCAACACGGGGACTGGCGCTTTGCCAGCTGGCACGCCCGGGCGCTCAATGCCCTGGCTCAGGTGCGGCGCCTGCAGCGCCAGCCCGGCGCCGGTCTGGAGTCGCTCACCCTGGCCGTGCTGCGCCTGGACCAGGCCCTGGCCACCGGCCCCGGAGACGAAGGCCGCGCCCACCTGCTGGGCGTGCGCGCCGGCAGCCTGCTGCTGGCCGCGCAACTGCACGACCAGCCCACCATGGCCAGCCTGCGCCAGCCCGACCAGGCCCTGGCCCTGTTTGACCGGGCCGAAGCCGATCTGCGCGCCCTGCTGGCCGAGGACCGGCTGCTGGCCACGCTGGACCGCCAGCGGGTGCCCGGCGACCCCTCGGTGCGGGTCTACCTGCGCCATGAGCTGGGCACGGTGCTGGGCGGTCGCGCCCTGGTGCACCTGGGCCGCAACGCCCTGGAGCCGGCGCGGCAAGCGGCCGAGGCCGCGCTGGCGCTGCGCCGGGAGAACCTGGTGGCCGAGCCCCACAACCTGGAATGGCGTGAAGGCCTGATGGTCGAATCCAACACCTTGGCCCTGGTGCTGCTGCGCCAGGGCCAGGGGCCGGCCGCCCTGGACGCCGCCCGCACCAGCTGGGACACCGCCGCCGCCCTGGCCCGCGACGAGGGGCCGCAGGGCCGGCACGCCCAGGCGCCGCTGTTTCTGGCGCCGCAGCTGGGGCAAGCCCTGGCCCTGAACCACCAGCATGCCCAGGCCCTGGCCGTGGTGCTGCCCGCGTACGCACGCTGGCAGGCCTTGGTGGCCGACGGCAGCAGCCCCACCGCCCGCCGCCGCTTGGCGCAACTGGCCCTGCTGGGTGCCAACAGCCACGCCGCGCTGGGCCAAACCGCGGCAGCACGGCCCCTGCTGGCCCAGGCCCTGGACCTGCTGCCCCCTCTGCTGACCGACGCCGCCCAGGCCGAGGAAGCCGGGCGCCTGCACGCGCAAGCCCTGGCGCTGCAGGCCCGCCTGGCCCCCCGCTTGCAGACCCCACCCCGCCCGTAGCCGGGCCACGGCGGGCCCTTCGGCCACGCCTACAGGCTCAGGTGCGTGGTGTTCTTGACCTCTTCCATCACCGCATAGGTGCGGGTCTCGCGCACGCCCGGCAGCGACCAGATCACATCGCCGATGAAGGCCCGGTAGGCCGCCATGTCCGACACCCGCGTCTTGAGCAGGTAGTCAAAGCCGCCGGCCACCAGGTGGCACTCCAGGATCTCCGCCCGCACCTGCACCGCGGCACGGAAGCTGTCCATCACGTCCTGCACCGTGCGGTCCAGCAGCACCTCCACGAACACCATCAGCCCGGCGCCCAGCTTGGCGGGGTTGAGCCGGGCCTCGTAGCCCAGGATGTAGTTCTCACGCGTCAGGCGCTTGACCCGCTCCAGCACCGCCGTGGGCGAGAGGTGCACCTCTTCGGCGAGCTTGAGGTTGCTGATGCGCCCGTCCTTCTGCAGCACACGCAGGATGCGCAGGTCGATCTTGTCGAGCTCACGCTCCGTCTCTGATGTATCCATGTTGGGTTTCATGGTTTGAATAACTCCGCCGTTTGAGCAAAGTTCCGAATCTCTCTCGGCCATTGTCTCCATAAGCTGTCGATCTCTCCATCAGGGCTGCCACCACCATGACCGACTCCGCCACCTTCACGCCTGCCGCGCCGCCGGTGCCCGCCGCACGCTTGCCATTTCCGTACCAGCCCGAGGCGGCCGGTCTGACCCAGGCCCTGGCGCGCCTGCAGGGCGCGCTGGACTGGGCCGCCGTGCTGGCCCGCGCCACCCCTTGGGTGGAGGCGGTGCGCCAGCACCCTGCCCCCTTCTGGGCGCTGGACAGCCTGCTCAAGGAGTACCCCATCTCCCAGCCCGAAGGCCTGTCGCTGATGCGCCTGGCCGAGGCCCTGCTGCGCGTGCCTGACGCCGACACCGCCATCGCCCTGACCGCCGACCAGCTCGGCCGCGCCGACTTCGCCGGCGACGGCGGCGAGCATGCCCTGCTGGCGCGCCTGTCCTCGCAGGCCATCGGGCTGGCCAAGCACTTCCTGCCCGCGGCCGAGGGGGGCCAGGGCGGCGAGCCCGGCGTGTTCCAACGGCTGGGCGCGCGTACCGTGGTGGCCGCCACCGTGCGCGCCATCCAGTTGCTGGGCCGGCAGTTCGTGCTGGGCCGCAGCATCGAGGAGGCCATGGACGAGGCCCAGTCCCTGCGCCGCGGCCAGCCCCGGCTGCGCTTCTCCTACGACATGCTGGGCGAAGGCGCCCGCACCGAGGCCGACGCCGAGCGCTACCTGGCCGCCTACCTGCAGGCCATCGGCGCCCTGGCCGCACGGGCCCACGGGCAACCGGCCGCCGGCCCCGAGGGCAGCGACGGGATCTCGATCAAGCTCTCGGCCCTGTTCTCACGCTACGAGGCCGCGCAGCACGAGCGGGTGATGGCCGAACTGCTGCCCCGGGTGTGGCAACTGGTGCGCAAGGCCGCCGCGGCCGACTTGAACCTGACCATCGACGCCGAGGAGGTCGACCGGCTGGAGCTGTCCCTGCTGGTGTTCGAGCGCCTGGCCGAGCGCATCGCCGCCAGCCACCCCGGCTGGCGCGGCTTTGGCCTGGCGGTCCAGGCCTACCAGACCCGCGCCTTGGCGGTGGTCGACGAGGTGGCGGCCATCGCCCGGCGCCACGGCTTGCGCTTCATGGTGCGCCTGGTCAAGGGGGCGTACTGGGATGGCGAGGTCAAGCGCGCCCAGGAGCTGGGGCTGGCCCGCTACCCGGTGTTCACCCGCAAGGAGCACACCGACGTCTCCTACCTGGCCTGCGCCCACGCCCTGCTGCAGCACCGTCAGGTGCTCTACCCGCAGTTCGCCACCCACAACGCCGGCACCATCGCCGCCATCGCCCAGCTGGCCGCCACCGCCGGCGCCCGGCCCGGCGAACACTACGAGATGCAGCGCCTGCACGGCATGGGCGAAGGGGTGTACCGCGAGGTGCTGCAGGACGGCAGCGTGGCCTGCCGCGTGTACGCCCCGGTGGGCGAGCACCGCGACCTGCTGGCCTACCTGGTGCGCCGGCTGCTGGAGAACGGCGCCAACTCCTCCTTCGTCCACCAGCTGGCCGACCCGACGGTGGCGCCGGTGGCCCTGCTGGCCTCGCCGCTGACCCTGGCCTCGGCCACCCTGACCCGTTCCAGCCAGGCGCAGGCCGTGGCCGGCGCCCCTGCCGCCGACCCTGAAGGCCTGGTGCTGCCCGGCGCGCTCTATGGCGCGGGCCGTGCCAACGCCGCCGGCTGGGACGTGAGCTGCCCGGCCCACCTGGCCCCGCTGACCCAGGCGGTGGCGCAGGCGGTGGTACCGGCCGTGGCACTGGCCACCCCGGCGACGGTGGACGCCACCATGGCCCGCCTGCACCAGGGCTTTGACGCCTGGGACGACCGGCCGCTGGCCGAGCGGGCCGCGGTGCTGCGCCGCGCCGCCGACCTGCTGGAGGCCCGCACCCCCGCCTACTGCGGCCTGCTGGTCAAGGAAGCGCACAAGACCCTGGGCGACTGCGTGGCCGAGGTGCGCGAGGCCATCGACTTCTGCCGCTACTACGCCAGCCAGGCCGAGGAACGCCTGGGCGAGGTGGTGCTGCCGGGCCCCACCGGCGAGCGCAACACCCTGCGCTGCACCGGCCGCGGCGTGTTCGTCTGCATCAGCCCCTGGAACTTCCCGCTGGCCATCTTCGCCGGCCAGGTGGTGGCCGCGCTGGTCACCGGCAACACCGTGGCGGCCAAGCCCGCCGAGCAGACCCCGGCGGTGGCCGCGGCCTTTGTGGCCCTGCTGCACGAGGCCGGCGTGCCGGCCGACGCCCTGGCCCTGCTGCACGGCCCGGGCGAGACCGTGGGCGCCGCCCTGGTGGCCGACCCCCGGACCGCCGGCGTGTGCTTCACCGGCTCCACCGCCGTGGCCAAGCACATCCAGCGCGCGCTGGCCGCCCAGGACGGCGCCATCGTCCCGCTGATCGCTGAGACCGGCGGCCTCAACGCCATGGTGGTCGACTCCACCGCCCTGCCCGAGCAGGTGGTGGACGCGGTGGTGCAAAGCGCCTTCCGCTCGGCCGGCCAGCGCTGCTCGGCCCTGCGCCTGCTGTGCCTGCATGAGGCCGTGGCCGACGCCATCCTGCACATGCTGGCCGGTGCCATGGCCGAGCTGCGCCTGGGCGACCCCGCCGAGCTGCGCACCGATGTGGGCCCGGTCATCGACGCCGAAGCCCACGCCGGCATCCGCGCCCAGCTCGCCCGGCTGGAGCGCGAGGCCCGCCCCATCGCCAGCACCCCGCTGCCCGCGGAGCTGGCCGCGCGCTGGCCCACGCTGGTGGCGCCCGCCGCCTTCGAGCTGGCCCGGGTGGACCAGCTGCAGGCCGAGATCTTCGGCCCAGTGCTGCACGTGGTGCGCTGGGGCCCGGGGCAGGCCCGCCAGGGCGGCGCGGCCGACGCCGGCGCCCTGGTGCGCCAGATCAACGCGCTGGGCTACGGCCTGACCTTTGGCGTGCAGACGCGCATCGACTCCCGCGCCCAGGCCCTGGCCCGCCAGGCCCGGGTGGGCAATGTGTACGTCAACCGCAACATGATCGGCGCGGTGGTCGGGGTGCAACCCTTTGGCGGCGAGGGCCTGTCGGGCACCGGCCCCAAGGCCGGCGGCCCGCACTACCTCTACCGCTTCTGCGCCGAGCGCACGGTGACCGTCAACACCGCCGCCGCCGGGGGCAATGTGGAGCTGCTGGCCGGTCACGCCTGAGGCCGCCCCGCACCGGGCAGGGGCCTGAAAAGCGGGGCAAATACCGAGGGATTGGCCCTTTCGGTGGATGTTTGCGGGCCGTGAACGGCTCGTAAACTGAGGTGCATCCCCACCCGAGCCACGGCCCCGCCGGTGCCCATGCGCCGGCCGCAGCCGCAGCCCCGCCAACGCCCGCCCACCATGACCCTGCCCCCCCTCCCGCGGCGCGCGCTGGCCGCCGCCCTGCTCGCCCTCACCGGACTCACCGCCCAGGCGGTGGACCTGCGCCCGCAGACCAGCGCACCCGCCGACGACCGCGCCGACCGGGGCTTCTCCTACTTCCTCGGCCTGGGCCGCCAGACCATCGACTACCAGGAGAAAGCCAGCCTCTACGGCATCCGCAGCAAGGCCAAGACCAGCAGCCCCATGCTGATCTCCGGCGCGCTCTACGTGGTGGACGAAGACCTGCTGTTCTCCATCGACAGCGCCAGCACCTTCTACCCCAGCGCCACCACCGAGCGCTGGACCACCACCGCGGCCAGCCTGCCCAGCGGCTCGGGCCCGATCCCCATCACCGACCCGCTGGTGCAGACCAACCAGTTCACCCTGTCGCAGACCCACACCCAGCTGCTGGCGCACTGGCGGCTAAGCGGCCCGGTGTTTGCCGTGGCCGGCCCGGCGGTCAACACCCAGACCTTCAAGCGCTACTCCTTCCAGCCCGGCGTGGACGATGCCGTCACCGCCCTGCCCGGCCAGGTGGTGGAGGAAACCTCGGGCGAGGTGCTGCTGATGGCCGGTCTGGCGCTGGAGTCCGAGCGCGTCAAGGGCCGCGACAGCCACCTGGGGCTGCGCGTGCTGGCCGGCGTGCCGGTGTGGCGCCGGGTGACCAACACCAACAGCCCGCAGTACGAGTTCTCGGGCACCAAGGGCTATGACGTGGCCCTGGAAGGCCGCTACAGCCGGGCCGTCTACCGGGGCCTGCACCTGGGCCTGTGGGGCAAGGCCAGCCTGTCCCAGCGCGAGCGCGAGACCGAGGGCAGCGCGGCGGAACTGCCCGAGTCACGCACCCGGGCGATGAGCGCCGGTCTTGAGCTGCTCTGGAAGCTCTGACCCCCCCACACGGCGCCGGGGCCTGCAGGCCCGCGGCGCCTGCGCGCCGCGCGCCAGGACGGACGCGGCGGCCAGAACCAGGCCCCGGAGCGGGCCGGCAACGTGCGAGGAAGATCCTGATGAACAAGCACTGGATGGTGGCCGCCCTGCTGGGCGCGGCCCTACTGTCGGGCTGCGGCAGCGGCGGCAGCAAGGAAGACGGCGGCGAAGAGCCGCCACCGGCATCGGACAAGCTCACGCTCACCGGCGTCGTCACCAAGGGCCTGATGGCCAACGCCGAGGTCAACGTCTACGCGGCCAACCCCGACGGCAGCCTCTCGACCACCCCGGTGCTGGCCTCACCCATCCTCAGTGACAGCAACGGCCTGTACCGCCTGAACTTCACCCCGACGGCCGGCCAGGTCTACGTGGTGCAGGTCAAGGCCATCACCGGCACCACCCACCTGGATGAAGTGACCGGCGAGCGCCAGAGCCTGCCGGTGGGCTTCACCATGCGGGCGCCCTTCATCCCCAGCGGCTCGGGCACCGTCACCCTCACCCGCAACGTCACCGCCTTCACCGAGATGGCGGTCTCCGCGGCCCAGACCGGCTCCGGCGGCCTGACCAGCACCAATGTGCAGCAGGGCCTGTCCACCGTCAGCCAGCTGCTGGGCTTTGACCCCGCCCAGGTGGACGTGCAGACCACCACCACCGCCGACACCGAGAGCGAGAAGGCCCAGGCGGTGATGCTGACGGCGCTCTCGCGCATGGCGCAGGAGAACACCCTGGGTTGCAACCAGGCCAACGCCGGCGAGCGCGCCCAGTGCGTGGTGCAGACCCTGGCCGCCTCCGCCAAGCTGGACACCATCAAGCTGCAAACCAGCAGCGGCACCGACGTGTCGGCCTCGCTCAACACCGCCGTCACCTGGGTGTTTGACGAGAACCTCAACGGCAATGTGCAGCCCACCAGCTTGGCCGTGATCCAGGCCAACCTCGGCTGCGAGGGCAGCGGCTGTGACGCCGCCCCGGTGGAGACCGGCTCGCTCATCAGCGCGGCCAAGGCCCTGTTCCTGCAAATCCGCAGCGACGTGATGTCGCTGCTGACCCGCGGCGGCGCCTCCGAGCTGCAGACGGCCGGCGCGGCCAACCAGGAGGCCTACAAGTTCCGGGCGGCCCTGGAGAACGTGCAGGCACCGGCCGACCAGTTCTCGGACATGGTTGACGGCCTGCAACATGGCCTGGACCTGTACAAGCGCTTCAAGAGCGGACTCACCACCCAGAACTACGTGCTGTGGGGCTGGTCGACCGGACCGGGGGGCGGCCAATCCTCCCGGGCCTGCTCGGTGTATGCCGACACGACCCTGACCGTGCTGGCCACCACACCCGCCGAAGCCGTCGCCGTGGGCTGCCGGACCGCCAAGGAAAACTACCAGGTGGGCCTGGAGCTCAACAGCCTGCAAGTCCAACAGCCGCGCACCCGTACCCTGACCTACACCTACCGGATCATTCCGGACAGTGGCACCGGCTTCAGCTACACCATGAACACCGTCAAGCGGGAGATGGTGAGCGAAAACAGCTACTGGACCTGGCTGATCAACAGCAACAACAGCAGCGAAAGGCGCGTCAACGAAACGCTCGGGACCTTGGGCGGCCAGACGGGCACCGGCACCTTCGACTGGGCAGATGGCGAGCTGCGCAGCATGAGCGTCACAGGCGGCATGCCCGCCATGCTCCAAGGCATGGCCCTCTACAACCCCAGCGGCAAGAGCACGGTCGACATGAGCGCTTCACGTGCCGTCGCCGCCGACGGCACGCTGGGCCTGGACCTGGAGACCGTGCAGGTCGCCGGGCAGATCCAGGTGTTCCGGGACGGCGGCAGCACGCTGGACAGCACGATGACCGTGGCTGCCGGGTCGAAGCTGGTGTACATCAACGACACCACCCAGGCCTCCAGCGGGGTGTCGGGTGGGCGCAGCGCCCGTCTGGACCTGACCTGGGGCAACAGTGCCTCGCAGGTGCAGGGGGTCCTCGCGCTCGACAACGGCACCCTGGACAAGTCCGGCACCCGCCTGGCCCCCACCAGCTGGAGCTTCACCGGGTCGCTGCGCAATGCGGACGCCAGCGGCGTCATGAAGGACGTGATCACCGGACGCCTGACCGTGGACGTGAGCGACTTCGCCCAGTACGACGCGGCCCTGGCCGAGGTTGAAGGTGACAGTGCCAGCAACCACTTCACCATGGGCTTCAGCTTCACCGGCACCCTCACCGCGCCCTCGCGTCCGGTGCTGGAGGTGACCATGAGCACCTCCATGACCAGCGACCAGAGCACCGACCCGGCGGCCATGGCCCTGCAGTACCGCTCGCTGGTCAACGGCTCGCCCACGGTGGTGGTCACCATCAGCGGCACCCGGGACGCCAACACCGGCCTCTACCACTTCCAGCTTCACGAGGCCACGGCCGCCCTGCGCATGGACTGGCTGGAGGGGGCGACCACCGCCGACCTGTACGCCAGCGACACGCTGATCGGCCAGTTCGACAGCGACAGCCTGCTGATGACCTTCGTGGACCACAGCTTCATCTCGCTGGACACCGGGCTCTGAGCCCGCCCGGACGGCGGCCTCAGCCGTCCGGCTCCTGTGGCACACCTCAGGCCCGGCACCGCCGGGCCTGCTGCTTTCCAGGCCCGCATGCCCCTGCCCGCCGACGCTCCCCCCCCCACCCCACGCCGCCCGGCGCCACGGCGCGGCGCCCCCTGGCGGGCCGCCGCCACCCTGCTGGCGGCCTGGGCGGCCACCGCCACCGCCGCGCCGGTGTGGCAGGCCGGCCTGCAGCTGAGCAGCGACCGCCACTGCGACGCCCTGCCCTTGGCCGACCTGGGCCGCCGGCAGGACGTGCTGGCCCGGGTGGACCCGCGACAGGGTCGCAACCTCTGCTATGTGGAAGACGAGGTCCGGCTGACGGTCCGCCACGAGGGCTGGGACTGGGGCCTGCTGGCACGCCAGAGCGCCAGCCTGGTGGCCCATGCCCAGGCACTGGACCTGGCCCGCCGCGCCGAGCAGGGCCAGGCCCCGGACGCCGACCAGCACTGGCGCACCAATGCCCGCTTCCGGCAGATGACCGGCGGCGGGCTGGCACTGGGCCGGCGGCTGCAGGAGGGCCCCTGGCAAGTCCGGCTGGCCGCGCAGGGCCTGAGCCTGCACCGCTGGCGCGAGCGCGAGCTCTCCGGCACCGCGGGCTACGACGCCGACACCGGCCGCTACAGCCTGGACATGGGGGCCTCCCGGACCGACAACGGTCTGCGCTTTCCCTTCCAGGGGCCGGTGGCCCCCCTGGGGCACGCCGTGCTGCTGCAGGCCGGCCTGGACTGGACGCAGGAGGCTTGGCGGGCCTCGGTGGCGCTGCAGGACCTGGGGTGGCTGCGCTGGCGGGGCCTGCCCGAACAGCGCATGCGCCTGGACTCCGACACCACCCGCGTGGACGAGAACGGCTTCGTGCAGTACGGCCCGCTGGTGAGCGGGCGCTACGCCCAGTCGGACCGGACGGTCTTCCGGCGCGGCCGCTGGCGCGTGGCGCTGGCCGGGGCGCTGCCGGGGGGCGGCTGGGCGGGGATCGAAGCGCAGGAGCTGCCCGGCTGGGGCTGGTTGACGGCGCTGGACTGGCGTCAGCCCCTGGCGGCGGGCCTGGACGGCCGGCTGAGTTGGCAGCACCACCAGCGCCGGCTGGTGGTGGGCCTGGGCCGCTCAGGAGGAGAGGCCGGGACAGCCACCGGGACGGCATCGGGCTGGCAGCTGCAGTACGGAGCCGACCGCCTGGGGGGGCCGGTGCGCTCCCGCCTGTGGGGCCTGAGCTGGCTGCAGGCCTGGTGAGCGCCGGCCCCCGTGCGGCAGCCGTTCAGCGCCGGCGCAGCAAGGCGTGCAGCAAGATGGCGCCAAAGGTGGCGGTCCCGATGCCCCCCAGCGCGAAGCCGCCGAACTTCAGGGTGTAGTCCCCGGTGCCCAGGACCAGGGTGACGGCGGCCACGATCAGGTTGGTGTTGTCGGTGAAGTCCACCTTGTTGTCCACCCAGATCTTGGCGCCCGCCACCGCGATCAGGCCGAAGACCACGATGGACACCCCGCCCATCACCGCCAGCGGAATGGTCTGGATCAGCGCCCCGAACTTTGGGCTGAAGCCCAGCACGATGGCGATGAGTGCCGCCACCACGAACATGGCGGTGGAGTAGATGCGGGTGGCGGCCATGACGCCGATGTTCTCGGCGTAGGTGGTGACGCCGGTGCCGCCGCAGGCGCCGGAGACCACCGTGGCCACGCCGTCACCGATGAAGGCCCGGCCCATGAAACGGTCCAGGTCCTTGCCGGTCATGGCGCTCACCGCCTTCACATGGCCCAGGTTCTCGGCCACCAGGATCAGCGCGACCGGGGCGATGAGCAGCATGGCATTGCCCTCGAAGCGCGGCGCGGCAAAGTTCGGCAGGCCGAACCAGGGGGCCGCAGCCAGGGCCGAGAGGTCGATGGGCTTGCCCATCCCCAGGCCGTTGGTGAGCACCGCATAGACCAGGGTGGCGGCGATCAGACCCACCAAAATCAGCAGACGCTGCACCATGCCGCGGGTGCGCACGGCCACCAGGCCCACACACAGGAAGGTGACCGCCTGCATCCACTTGTCAAAGTCGGTGGGTGCCATGTTCTTGATGGGCACGCCCGCCAGGTTCAGGCCAATGACCGCCACCACCGCCCCGGTGACCACAGGCGGCATGAGCGACTCGATCCAGGCCGTGCCCACGGCCTGCACCACCATGCCGATGAGCAGGTAGAGCACGCCACAGGCGATGATGCCGCCCAGGGCCAGGCCGATGTTGGCATTGCCCCCCTGCCCACCGTAGCCGGTGGCGGCGATGACCACCCCGATGAAGGCGAAGCTCGAACCCAGGTAGCTGGGCACCTGCCCGCCCACCAGGAAGAAGAAGATCAGGGTGCCGATGCCCGACATCAGGATGGCGACGTTGGGATCGAAGCCCATCAGCAGTGGCGCCAGCACGGTGGCGCCAAACATGGCGATCACATGTTGCACGCCCATCGCGGCGGTCTGCGGCCAGGGCAGTCGTTCATCAGGGGCGACGACGCGGCCCGCTTGTGCCGGGACCTCGCGCCAGTGGGGGATCAAGCTCATGGGCTCTCCTCATGGTGTGGAAATGGCGGGCGCGCGAGGGCCGGGTGAGGCCTGTGCAGGCGCCCGTGGAGGGTCCTTCGTGGAGGACCATCGGCCAGTGTAGTGCGCACGCCACGCCGCGCGCCCCAGGGCCGGCCCGGGGCGACCGGGGCCCGCGGCGCACCGCCGCGGCCCACGCCAGCCGCCACAATCGGGCCGCACACGCCCCGGCTGCCGCCCGCCCCTTGAGGAAATTCCATGTCCCGACGCCCTGCGCTGAGCCCCCTGCTGCCCCTGGTCCTGGCCCTGGCCGCCCCGCCGGCGCTGGCCCAGAAGGGCGAGCCGGTGCAGCTGCCTGAGGCCGAAGAGGCCGTCCCGGACGCCAAGGTGGCCAACCTGCTGGGCATGGTGGCCGGCCAGGTGGGCGCCCTGGCCTTCGAGGCCGCGGTGGGCGAGCCGCCCTCGGACTTCTTCCGCCGCCTGTGGCACCGCTGGGTGCGCCAGCGCGACGGCAGCCAGCCCCCCACGGCCGCGCAGGCCGCCGCCGCGGCGGCCAGCCAGGCGCCGGCCGCCGACCCGCAGCGGCTGGTGCCCGCCATCGGCTACAGCCTGGAGCAGCTCGACCCCCAGACCTTCGAGCCCCTGCGGCAGCTGCCCCTGGCGCGCAAGCCCCCGGTGCTGCGCACCGGCGACGTGTTCGTGCTGCGCTACGCCGCCAGCCTGCCCGGGCAGGTGCGGCTGGAGAACATCGACAGCACCGGCAAGATCAGCGACCTGGGCACCTACACCGTCTGGCCCGACCGCACCAACCGCCTGCCGGCAGACCGCGGCATCCGTCTGGAAGGGGCGCCGGGGCCGGAGGTCATCCGCGTGTACTTCTACCCCTGCCTGCCGGACGACGCCCAGGCGCAGCCCTGGGCCTCGGTGTTCCGGGAGCGGCTCTCGGCCTGCGGCACGGGACAGGCGGCAGCAGTGGCCGCCGCCGCCCGCGGGCTGCAGCGCAGCAAGGCCATGGTGAGCCTGGCCCAGCCCGACCCCACGATGGCCTTCTCAGGCGCGGAGGACTACCAACGGGGTGACGTGGTCTCCACCGTGGTCATGCTGCAGCACGAGTCGCGCTGAGGCCGCGGCTCAAGCCCGCGCCCAGGCCACCAGCGCCTCGGCCGGCCGCGCCCCGGTCAGCCGGTCCAGCTCCCGCCCCCCCTGCAGCTTGAGCAGGGTGGGAATGCTGCGGATGGCGTGACGCCCGGCAAAGACCGGGTTCTCATCGCTGTTGACCTTGACCAGCACCGCCTGACCCTGAAGGGCGGCGGCGGCGCGCTCGAACTGCGGCGCCATGCTGCGGCAGGGCCCGCACCAGGGCGCCCACACGTCCACGATCACCGGCAGGGTGCAGGCCTGCAGAAAGGCCGGCAAGCGGCGGTCATCCAGCTCGATCGGCTGCCCGGGCAGCAGGGCCTGGCCACAACGACCACACACCGGCGCTTCCGCCAGTCGCGCGCTGGGCACGCGGTTGACCGCGCCACAGTGGGCGCAGGGCACATGGGCGCAGGCCGCGGCCTGCGACGTGGCAGAGGAGGAAGCAGTGGCAGGGTTCATGTCCTCCATCTCGGTACGCCACCCGGTATTTCAAGCCCCCTCTGGCGGCGTCTCGGCTTCCCCAGACTCGCCGCGGCGCAGACGCTCGCTGATGGCGTCGCCCACATGGCGCATGAACAGGCGAACACGCGTGGTGTCGCGCAGGTCCGGGTGGGTGAGCATCCACACCGGCACCTCCAGCTCGGGGATGGGGTCCGACACGGGGATCAACGAGGGGTGCCGGTCCTCCATGAAGGTGGGCAGGATGCCCACCCCAATGCCGGTGTGCAGCATGGCCGCCACGGCGTTGAAGATGTCCACCCGCACGCGGATGCTGGCCTCGGCCAGGTGCTGACGCATCCAACGGTCGTACACCCGAGACTGGGCGTCATGCTCAAAGGCCACCCAGGGCGCCTCCTTGAGCAGCACATGCAGGGGCGTCACCGTCTGGGGCAGGTCCGGCGCACCGCGCAGCGCGTAGACCCGGCAGCGGGCCGGCCCCAGGGGTCGCCCCACCAGGTGGTCGGCCACCTGCGCAGAGATGCGCACCGCCACATCGGCCTCGCGCTGCGACCAGCTGCGGGCGGAATCCGCGCTGCGCCGGGCCAGGTCAATGAGGAAAGCGTTCTCGGTCACCTCCACCTCGATGCCCGGGTAGTGGCGCGCAAAGCTGGCCAGCGGCGCCGGCAGCAGGTGCTCCATCACGACGAAGGCGGTGGTCACCCGCAGCTGGCCGCTGGGCTCGCGGTCGCGGCCCATCACCCGTCGCTCGATCTCGTCGGCCTGGTCGGCCATGCGCCGGGCCTGCTCCAGCACCAGCTGCCCCGCCTCGGTGGGCTGGTAGCCCGTGCGGTGGCGCTCAAACAGGCGGGCGCCCAGCTGCTGCTCCAGCGCGTCCAGACGCCGCAGCACGGTGGTGTGGTTCACCCCCAGGCGCCGGGCCGCCGCCGCCAGCGAGCCACCGGTGCCAATGGCCAGCGCATATCGAAGATCACTCCAGTCCACCTGAGCCATCTGCCCCCCTGCCCCGCAGGGCTTTGTGCATTCCTGCAAAACCAGGATGCGACACCCTGGGCTGGCGCGCAATTTGGCTATGAATTACGATTCAAGCATCAGGGATAACCCTGAATATTTCGTTATGCCGACTTTCAACCCCGCCACCCTGGACGCTTTGCCCGGTGAAGCCGAGCAGCCGCCCCTGCGCCTGCTGGCCCCGGTGTGGCTGACCCGCGCCGCCTCGCACCGCCCGCAACCCGTGCGCGCGCCCGGGCCCACGGTCCGAGAAACCACGGGCCTGTGGCACTGGTGGTGGCGGCGTGGCGCACGGCAAGGCGCCTGGGGCGGCTGAACCGGGCACCCATGCGGGGCCACCGCCCTGACGGCCCGCTCCCGCGGCCGCCAGGCCTCGCCCGCCAGCAAAGCTGGCCTGCTACTCAGGAGCGCTTGGCGTCCGGCTCGTCAAACTGCGTGGGGGCAAAGGCCTGGGCACTGATGCTCGACCCATCCTCCACCGAGGAGATGATGCGGCGCAGCTGCTCGCGGGTCACCCGCAGGTCTTCCTCGGCGCTGATGCGCTCCATGGCGTGGGTCTTGCGCAGGGTCTCCATTTGCCGCTCGTACTGGCTGGTCAACTCCTGGAGCCGGGCCGCCAAAGCCAGGTTGGATTCCCGCATGCGCTCCAGCGCCTCGCGCTGCAGGTCCATCTGTTGGCGGTTGAAGGGCGAGTGGCCTTCCTGCGGCTCCGTCCTGCGGCTGCCCAGGGCCAGGCCCAGCACCACCCCGGCGATCATGCCCGCCACCAGCCACGCCAAACCCATCCACACGTCCATGTTCCCTCCTTGGTACCTGCCTGGGCCCATGTCCGGCGGGACACGGGCGCTTTGACCGCACCCTTGCCGGCAGAACGCCCGGCCGGGCAGGACTCGATCTCAGGGGCCGCGCCGACCCACCGGGCCCGGCGTCATGCCGACCCCGCGAACTTCCTGCGTGCGGTGCGTGGAGATGGTGCCGCCCTGGCCCACCTCGAGCCGCAGGCGCTCCAGTTCCGCCTCCAGCACGCGGACCTTCTGGCTATGCTCCTGCTGCAGCGCATCCACCTGCTGGACCATCAAGGCCATGAGGCGGCCCAGCTCGTCACTGTGCGCCTGGCGCATGTCTTCGAGCTGACGCTCGAACTTCAGGCGCTCGGCCTGGAACTGCTGACTCTTCTCCAGCAGCTCACGGGCATGCACCTCGTTGGCGGCCCGCAGCTTGATGGACAGCTCGTTGTTCTGGTCCTGCAGGGTGGGGCTGGCCGGGACTGCCGGCGCCGGCTCGGCGGGCGCGGCCACCGGTGCGGGACGGGGACGCGCCGGCACTGCGGGCGTGGGCGCCGGGGCGGCAGGCACGGCGGCGGCTGGCGCTGGTGCTGG